>NZ_JAQFVF010000034.1 GCF_027789125.1 Paenibacillus aestuarii
AATGTAAGGTGCTTTAATTTTATTGATAATGGATTGATACTCATTTTCTAATAGAATTCTGCTTTTTAAAAAGGAATATGAATCCCAAAATTATAGATGAAAGAAGGAAAATTTATTATGTCAACTTTATTGTATATTACAGCGCATCCGAACGAGACTGAGGCATCTTATAGCTTGGCGGTAGGAAAGCAATTTCTCGAGGCTTACAGAGCTGCTAATCCGAATGACGAAATCTTACATCTTGATCTATTCAAAATGGATATCCCGCGCCTTGATGCAGACGTATTTAGTGCCTGGGGGAAACTGGGTTCGGGTACAACATTCGAACAATTAACGAATGCAGAGCAATCTAAAATTGGCAGACTCGCCGAGTTGGTGGATCAATTTGTTGCAGCAGATAAATATGTATTCGTAAATCCGACATGGAACTTCTCATTTCCTCCTGTGATGAAAGCTTATGTTGATGCAATTTGTGTTGCAGGAAAGACTTTTAAGTATACAGAAAATGGTCCTATCGGCCTTCTCGAAAGCAAAAAAGCAATTCATATTCAAGCAAGTGGCAGTGTATTATCCCCTGGTTCAGCTTTCGCAGATTTTGAAATTGGTCACCGTCATTTAGAAGTTATTATGAAATTCATTGGAGTACCCAGCTTAGAGACTGTATTTGTGGAAGGTATGGCCGCGGCTCCGGATCAAGCCCGTCAAATTAAAGAGGATGCTATCGTACAAGCTTGGAAGCTGGCAAAAACATTCTAAGTTGAAGGAGTTTATCAAACAATGATCCAATTTATGAAAAAAATATTCGGTTCTTCAAAGGCTAAAGAAAAGAAAGAGAAAGTGTTATATATCACAGCTCATCCCAATAACCAAGATACTTCATATAGCTTGGCGGTAGGGGCCGAATTTATTGAAAGTTATCTTCAATCACATCCTTCTGATGAAGTAGTTCATCTTGATCTCTATAATGCGATTATTCCGGACATTGATTCCGATGTGTTTAATGGATGGAGAAAGCTGGCTGACGGCGTAGACTTAACCCATGCTGAAAAAGCTAAAGTTGAACGTTTGAACGAATTAGTCGAACAGTTTATTGCAGCGGATAAGTATGTATTTGTAAACCCAACATGGAATTTTTCGTATCCTCCAGTGTTAAAGGCATATATTGATGCTATCTGTGTTGCAGGTAAAACTTTTAAGTATGTTCCAGACAAAGGTCCAGTTGGCTTATTAGACCTTAAAAAAGCAGTTCATATCCAAGCAAGCGGAAGTTTGTTGTCACCTGGCTCGGAGATGGAGAGTTTCGAAATGGGGCATCGTCATTTGGATGTCATTATGAAATTCCTAGGCGTTCCAAACTTTGAAGCGATTTTTGTTGAAGGCATGGGAGCAGCTTCTGATCAAACACAAGTGATAAAAGATAAAGCTATCCGTAAAGCTCGTGAATTAGCGAAAACATTTTAAATAGAAAGTGATAACGGCTTCGATTTCATCGGAGCCGTTTTTTTATGCAGAATATCACCCATATAAATTTGCTCATTTTTTCAGCCTCAAGTCTATGCCAATATACGCGTTCAAGGTACTAATCATTTTTTGTTAGGTAATCTATCTTACAGAATGATTACTTTGAAAGAGTTATCATATAAAAGTTAGAAATAGCATTTGCAAGAGATATACTCAAATATTTAAAGAATCATTTAATATTCCACCAATCGATATTATAAAGGAGATGTAGATAATCATGAATGAAGCTATTAAACAAGGTCTTGTTGGATGTTTTATGGGTGCGATTATGAGTTTTCTCATGAACTATTTCGTTTTACCTTTACCTACGACAGTGTTTGGAAATGCATTGGGTAATGCGATGAGTGGTGTATTAAGCGGATTTATGGGTGGTTTCATGGGAATTCTTATGTTTCTTCGAGCCAAAAAAAGAAAAAAATAAAAGTGAGAATTAATTTTGTTTTCATTTATTGTGTGCGTAATAACTAAAAGAGGGTGAATTTCCCTAGCTTAACGGCTAGGGAACCCTCATTTACATTTGGAGAATCTATTGATTTCTTGGTTTCGTGGATTTCATTTTCTGTACTACCTCACTAGTTGGCCAACTCGCACTGGCAATCATTTTAAAATTAGTTTTAGCAACCATGTCCCCATCCATTATTGGAGCGGCAGTTGCATCATAAATCACCGCAACTTCAAATCCTTGCTCAACAAGTTCTCGTAAATGAGATTCAACGCACAAGTTTGCTGCCATTCCTCCAAGAAGAACACGAGTAATTCCTGCTTTTCGTAGTTGTAAGACTAAGTCATTCGATTCGGGACCGTAAATCTTGTGAGGACTTGTAATAACTGCGTTAGTTTCTTTGAGTAGGGGTTTAAAACTTTCAAAAAAATCAGCACCTGAACCCTCGAATCCTTCGAGAGTTAAAGGACCTTTTCTTTGAAACATTTTATTAGCATGCGTCCAATCTTCCATAACTCCTCCAAACAACCATTTCTGGTCATATGGATAATAATAATGCGGAGAAATAAATACTTTATACTTATTTTCTTTTGCTGTTTTTAGAAGCAACTCAATGTTCTCAATGGTGTGATTTTTTGCAATGCTTTCTTTCATTAAATTCCAAGCAACACCCTTGGGGCTGAGATAATCATTTTGCGGATCTGTAAATACTAAAGCAGTTGTGATTGAATCTATCCTCATACCTGCATTTGTTTGTTGAGGTGCTGATTCTGAAGCTATAACAGGCTGTTGAAGTGCATAAAAGCAAAGACTGCTTTGGAACAAAAACAAGAGAAGCCACCGAATTGTTTTACTCATAATTCGCTCCTTTTTCATTTGGAATCATTATATATTTGTATACTATGTACTTATTATTGGGATTTATCCGTTTCTTGTTCATTGAGTGTATTCTAATTAATATCTAATACCGCATAAATAACTAGGTTGGCGGAAAGCTAAAGTATCTGGCCGCCGGCGAAGCGAATTGGATGCGGCGGTCAAATTAATTGGGAAGAGAGTAACCGGCATTCAAGGTGACATCTCTAATCTGAGCGATTTGAACAAGCTCTTTGATGAAGTGAAGCAGGAGAAAGGACACCTGGATTTTCTATTCGCAAACGCTGGCCTTGGCAGTATTCTGCCTCTGGGTCATATTACGGAAGAGCAGTACCATCTGACTTTCGATGTTAATGTGAAGGGAACCTTGTTTACCATCCAAAAAGCACTGCCGCTGTTTCCAAACAGTACAGGCTCGATCATCTTGACAGGTTCAACAGCGGGCACGATCGGCGATGCAGGATTTAGCGTCTACGGAGGATCCAAGGCAGCTCTTCGTCAGATGGCGAGGAACTGGATCATGGACTTGAAAGGCACCGGAATACGGTTAAATGTTCTGAGTCCTGGTATGATCCACTCGCCTGCTTATGACGATTTGTTTGGCGAAGCGCTGGATCAAGTCTTTGCTTCCGCCAAGGATAACGTTCCGATGAGACGTGTAGGAAAGACGGACGAGATCGCGAGTGCCGTCATGTTTCTGGCCTCGGAGGAAAGCAGCTATGTAAACGGCATCGAACTTTTCGTTGACGGCGGCATGGCTCAAATCTGATTAAATCATTAAAGCGTGCATCCGAACCTCATGATTAAATTCAAATCAGGCAGAGGAGTTTATTTCTTTGCCTGGTTTTTATTATTGGGATGTTCAACCTCCCCCTATAATTTGAAATAAGGAATAAGGAGTCGATGATAAATGATAACCGTGTGTACGGCAGATTCTAGAAACTCATTTGACCTTGGTTGGCTAAGAGGATGTCATAGTTTTTCGTTCGGGAATGATTTCGATGAAGGAAATTCGTCTTTTGGACCCATGCGCGTCTTGAATGATGATATCATTTCACCTAAGCGTGGGTTTGGGCCACATCCTCATAGCGACATGGAGATATTATCAATAGTTCTTAAGGGGAACTTCGGCACGAGGACAGCCTAGGAAATGTGAGGACTACGAATTTTGGCAGTATACAACGCATGTCTGCCGGTACTGGGGTAGTGCATATGGAACATAATCCATCTAAAACCGACTATGTATCCTTCCTTCAATTATGGTTCGAGCCTGAACAATGAGGTCTAACTCCGTCCTATGAGGCGACGAGTTTTGAAGTTGAAGTGCTCTCAGGGCGTTTATTGCCGATCGCATCCAGCAATGCAATGGAAAACACAGTCGCTAAATTACACCAAGAGATGACGGTTTATTTAAGTAAGCTGAAAGCAGGCTCGACAATAACGTTCAAACAAGAACAAGGAGAAGAGTATTTTTGTTCGTAATCGAGGGACGAATATTGCGGTTTTATTGGAGTTACCGGAGACTTCGGGTAAAGTAAACACTAGTAAAGCGTATAAAGCGCCGCTGCGATCGCTATAATGGATTTTGTATGACTTGAGAGGAAACCCAAAACGGTCAATCGTTAAAAAATCGAGAGTTTCACGAGGTGCAAGTAAGTGTATCCAATAATAATGTCGTGGGATGTCCCTGCGATGCTAGTGATGTTCATGCTTGGTTTAATCGCTTCGACATTTGGTGCAATTGTGGGTTTAGGCGGTGGGGTTGTAATCGTGCCCGCGTTGCTCCTGCTCGGCCCATCCATGCTTAGCAAGAACATAGACACGTCGCTGGCAGTTGGTGTATCGCTCGGTGCGCTCGTGTTTACATCGTTTACATCGACGCTAACGTTTGTGAAGGAGGGCAAAGTCGACCTTCGCAGTGCGCTATTCTTTTCGCTCTCGAGCGGTCCATTATCAGTATTAGGTGCTAGCCTGACCTCACTGTTCGATCCAGTAATATTCCGGCGAGCCTTCGGATATTTCATGCTTTTCATGGTCATTTTAATTCTGTTTCGAAAACGAATCAAACCTTATAAAGGTAACTGGCGCTATGTGCGGAAATACACAGATGCCGCTGGTGTGGAGCAAGAATACGGTTATAACGTGTTACCGGCACTGTTAATTGGTGGGGCTGTCGGCTTGATTGCCGGATTGCTCGGCATTGGTGGTGGTATTTTACTTATTCCCACCATGCTACTTTTGTTCCGCTTCCCGCCGCATATGGCTACGGCTACCTCGATGGCCGTTATCTTCGTCTCGGCATTGTTCGGCAGCGGCATGCATCTGATCCGCGGTGAATGGGATTGGCTGCTTGTATTGTCTCTGGCCCCAGGAGCGCTGCTTGGTGGCTGGATCGGGGCACGCATCTCTCGACGAATCAGCAGCGTGCTGCTGATTCGCATCATGTGCGGCACCTTGCTGCTGTTCGCGGTGAGGATGATCATAACATAGCTCAGCGAATGAGCCCAGGTATTAATACCCAGGGTATTTTCAATAGAAGTGGTCTTGCATCGTGTTGCCATAAAAAACAATCCCCCCCAGTTCATGTTGAGTTCCTTGTGAACTCAGCATGAACTGGAGGGGATTTTATTAAATATTTAAGAGCTTAATTCCTTTGCTTCAAGAAAAATGCTTGCCTACAGTAATCGTAGTTCCCCACTCAGCTGTTGGTGTGTAGAAGCTAAGCTCTCTTCTCAATAAAAACTCTGCTGCCTTAGTATAAGGACCCTGACGGTAAGCCTTCGATTCCTCTTCTGCCAGCCAAGTTTCTTTCGAACAGTTCCAAATTTCGTAAAATACAATTTCATCCGGATTGTCGACATTCTCATGAACAATTCCATTTACAAATGTCGGTTCTTTTGACATTATATCAAACAATGGCTTTAGATTATCAAAAAAAGCTTGTTTGTCTGAGTTCGGCTTTAATTGAAAGCGTGCAATAATTACGCTTTGTTCTATTGCGTTCATAATAAATAATTACTCCTTTAGACTTCATTTTTGTTTGTTTCCCGGGAATACTTCAGATTATATCGGGAACCTTACGAATGGTCTGTATGCTAAATTACAAATCAGCTTTGGCAAAGTCCACAACTTCCGTTTTACACTAGTGGGCTTTTTAAATCCGAATGTGAAACTTGCAAACAACAGCTTCCTATCTTAGAAGAGCTAGCCGATGAAGTAAGACATCAGGCAACACTTGTTCAAGTTGATATTGAACAAGAAGGAGAACTTGCCTCAGCATATGGCATAATGAACACTCCGACTTTCATGCTATTTAAGGACGGATACCAAGTAGAAACAATACTCGGCTTTCAAAATAAAGAAAATCTGAAGCAGACCATCCTCCGCTATTCAGGAATTGGAGATACGTGCTGATTTCATTCTTCAATGGTTTTGATGGAGAACCTGTTCGATATACTGAACAGGTTTTTGTGTTTTTACACTGTCTCAGCGGCGAATCATATTCCATATTAAGGACATACTGGGGGATAAGAAGGGGAGAATGGTAAATGGAATCATTGCATGCATCAGCCAGCATAAATTTGAAAGAGCTAAAGCGCCTTTATACCGGAAACGAATTGTTCACGTTCCAAAATATAGGTAACTCAGATGCCAACGATGAAGCCGTGGTCATCTATTTGAATCCGCTCGTAGATGAAAAGCGATTAAACCAATTAATCATTCGGAAAATGAATATGGATTTACGGGAAAACAGTGGGCCCGTTGGAGAAGTCATATTGGATTCGTTACATACACTGGGTGATGTCACCATTCTCGTAGAAATCGAAGAAATCATAAACCATATCGCAGATGCCAATTTCGTATTAATCATCGATGGGCATGTTGAGGCTTACGCCATGAAATTACCGGGCTTCGAAACGCGAGCGATAGACGAACCGCAGGTTGAACTTAACATTCGTGGCCCGCGCGAAGCCTTCACTGAGGACTTACAAAAAAACTTGGGTATGGTGTTGCGGCGGATAAAGTCGCCGCAATTGAAAGCGAAATCGTTTGTGATCGGGAAAGACAGCCAAACGAAAGTGATGCTTCTCTATCTTGCCGACAGAACCGATTCCCAAGTGTTGAACGAGCTCAGACAACGGATGGATGCCATTCAATTAGACGTGCTATCGGACAGCATGCAGATTGAAGAGTGGATCCAAGACAGCACGTTTTCGCCATTCCCGCAATTACTGAATACGGAAAGACCTGATCGGGTCGTCACGGCGATGAATAGGGGCAAGATTGTCATTATGACGGATGGTACGCCGAATGCCCTTATTGCCCCGAGCACGTTTTTTGAAATGCTTCATCCCAGCGAGGACCAATTTGAACGGTTTTACTTTGCTAATTTTTTACGTATTATTCGACTTATCACTTTGATTGTTTCATTAATCGGTCCTTCATTCTATATAGCATTGACTACGTTCCATCTTGAGATGATTCCGACGCCTTTGTTAATGACGTTTCTATCTGCAAAGGCGGGGATTCCATTTCCTACCTTCATTGAGGCTTTGATCATGGAGGTCGCTTTCGAAGTGCTGCGGGAAGCGAGTATGCGTCTTCCTCGCATTATGGGACAATCCGTCAGTATCGTAGGAGCGCTAATCATCGGGGAAGCGGCCGTTCAATCCGGGATAGTTTCTCGTCCAATGGTAATTGTCGTTGCGATGACGGGAATTGCTTCCTTTACAATCCCTTACTACAGTACGGCTATCGCACTTCGCTTGTTGCGTTTCCCGTTAATGTTCCTGACGGCACTTACTGGGATGTTCGGATTATCCATAGGAATGTTTATTGTCATTTTCCACGTTTGCTCCCTACGGTTTTGTGGCGTTCTGTATCTTGATCCGATCGGTTCAGAAGGTTATAAGAATTCAATAAAAAAAATCTTTTTGCCCCCAGTCAGATACAGAGCAAGATTGAAACGCGAAAGGAGTGAACTCGATGTACCCAATAGACAAACTCACTATTCTCACGCGAAGGAATGGGATTAGTCTAAAAAGAGGGGTAAGCTTTTTTTTAGCTGCACTATGCTTGCTTTCGATAACAGGTTGCTCGACAGACGTAAACGAAATCAGCGATATTGCTTTGGTTACAGCAGCTGCAATCGATTACGATGTCGAAACGAATAAATATTCGTTTAGCGCCTTTTGCGTCATGCCCTCAAATACAAGCCAGGAAAAGACTTCGGCACTTACCCAATGGGTTTCAAGCGCTACAGGTAAAACGCCATTAGATGCTGCAAGAAAAATGCGTTCACAAGTCGGAAAGAATTTAATCTTCCAGCATAATAAATTTTTTATAATCAGCGAGAGCGCGGCAAAACATTCTCTTTTTGAGGTGATGGACTACCTGTCGAGGAAAAGAGAATTTCGGCTTACGGCATATCCAATCATCGCGCCAGGGCAAGCTTCCGATAAACTTAAGCTCGGTACAGAGTCCGGTGATTTGTTATCCAACGACTTGCTGGGTCAAGTCCGTAATAATAAGCTGTCCGGTCAAGATGTAGCGTTAACGATTAAAGATTTTATGGATTTATTCGAGAATCCTACTCGGGGGTTCGTGGCAGCCAGAATAAAGATAAAATCATCAGAGACAAATAAAAAAGAGTTTCTCATTGTGACCGGGGGGGCAGTTATATACAAACAGAAATTTGCAGGGTGGGTGGAGGGTAACGACGTATTGATTCTTAATTCATTATCGAAAAGGAAAGTATGGAAAGATATTGAATTCAATGATGTCATTCATTCGAAGAACGGTTCGGTATTTTCAGCATTATTCCATGAAAAAGATTTGGAAATCCATGGCGATATTCAGAATGGAAGACCCCAAATGAGTGTGTATCTGAAATACACTGCTTCTGTGGAGGATTTGAACAAAGATTCCGATGTCGGTGATTCGAGTGTTATTTCACAAATGGAGCAAGCGGCCTCCAGTCATTTGGAGAAGAAAATAAAAAAGAGTTTGGCGTTTTTTCAAAAAAAATTGAAAATAGATGTTCTTGGATTCTCCGATTATTACAGTCAGTATCACTCGATAGCATGGAAAACAATGCAAAAGGATTGGGAGACTCTTTACCCCATGATTCCGATTCAAGTTCACGTCACCGTTCTGTTTGAAAAATCCGGCATGACTACATTCATAAAGGAGGAGTCGTAAATGTTTAATATAGCTATTTTTGTTGGCTCCCTTTGTTATGGCGTTGTATATTTTGTCCTGTTGCGTAAACGAGGAAAGATATCCGATGCTGTAATTATGTTATTTCTTTGCGGTTTCATTGCGGGTTATAACGCTCCATACATCGGGAAAAGGTGGCCAACGGTCGAAAAGCTGTACAACGGCTTATATACTCCGCTCTTCCGGTACATCTTCAATCATCTATTGAGTGTTAATAAGTGAAAAGGTGGGTCAAATGATTGTGAAGGAGAAAATAACTCATCTTCAATTAGGGTTCTTACTATTCGGATTTATCGCCGGTTTCGAAAGCATGTTTTTAACCGAATCCAAGCTGATGAAACAGGATGTATGGATCGCGAACCTTTTCAATACTGCAGCCGGGATCGCGTTGCTCTGGATTATTTCGTTTGTTCAACGTCAGTTCCCGAACCTTAATTTGACCGAGATTTGCGACAAGTTGCTGGGAAGATGGTTCAGCAAAGTGCTGCTCTGTGTATATCTGCTCAATAACTTGGAAACCGTATCGGGAGGTTTCAGGGCGGTATCCATGTTTTATACCACGGTAATTTTGCCAAATACGAATTCGGATTATCTAATATTTTTGTATGCGGCTTGTTCAACCTATGCTGTGTACATCGGCCTCGGCACTATTGCGCGTACAAACCTGGTCATCTTACCGTTCTTTTTGCTCGGTTTTCTTGTCACGTGCTTGTTTATCATTCCGGAAATCCAAACCAATCCTTTTCTACCTCAACTCAAGAGTTCGTTGCCGAATAGGGTGGTCGGAAGCATGCATTTGTTTACCTTTACCTTCTCGCAAGTGATTACGTTTGGATTTCTCATGTCGCGCGTTGAAAATATTAAGAAAATTTTCTCTTCCTGCACAATCGCAATATTGATGACAAGTATTTATTTAATTATGATTTCCTATCTGACTTTAAGCTCTCTGGGATTTAACTATGTGCAGACTTCGACGTATCCGTTCTTTGCGACGATTCAAATGGTAAAGTTCGGAGAGTATCTAGAGCGGATTGAAGTTCTATTGGTGGGTCTATGGACGGTCCTTACCTTGGTCTATATGGTGGTCATGCAATATGTGTTTACGCTTGTGGCTGGCCATGTTTTCGGTATTTCAAAGATGAAACCTTTTGTGGTAGCGATGGGGCTCCTATGCTTCGTACATACTTCAAAAAGCTTTATTCGCACTGCAGATCACTTTACGTACGGCATAAAGATTTATCCGCTTTCCTCATTACTGCCCTGTATTGCCTTTCCGGTCTTGTTACTGGTTATGACTTTGATTAAGAGGAGAAGAGAAGTGAAGTCCTTATGATGGGGATAATGTAATGTACCTTACAGCTAACCATGCGGTTTGGACCTCTGTCAAGAAAGTGGATACAAGCTTAGACTTTTTTCTCTTATCAAACTGAGCTGCGAACCGAGCGGGAGACATGTAGCCTAACGAGCCGTGGATCCGCTTGTGGTTGTAAAAGAACTCAATATACCGGTAAATCTCTTCATAGGCTTGCTGCTGTGGAAGGATTCGATGCAGGCGTTGTCATAGCAATTTCCTTTTCGACTCATACTGGCAATCATTACGTATGTCTTTAGCTGGTTTCGGTACTCTTCAGAGGTATACTGGGATCCACGATCTGAATGGTGAAGTAGCTCAGCTTTGGGTTGTTTGTTTACGTAGGCCTCGTCCAAGGCATTCAAAACAAGCGCCGTTGTCATACGGTCGCCAAGTCGCCAACCAACAATTTCGCGCGTACAGAGATCGAACTACAGGCACGAAATTTTCTACGCTAAAATTATAGTTTATAAATAACGAGTACTAGTTGATCAGGCTCTTCTTCAAATCATAGCATCGGACTCTCCACACAATCATAATCACTCCAATCCCCAGAAGCATGATACCACTCCAGGCGATCTGTTTAAGTCCTAAATCAGTGATGAACAACCCCCCAATAAACGTACCGAGTGTGATTCCTAAATTACTAAATGAGACAAATAAACCATTGGAAAACTGAGGCGCATCGGTTGCGATGGATGTAATCCATAATTGAGAAAAGTTCAGGCCGATGGTGGTGATAATACCCCAAAGCAGGACAAGCACGATCATTGGAATCGAGTAACAGCCAAAGAAATCAATCATCAAGTAGATGAAACCGAAAACAAAGGGGAAAATCAGGGCGGTTCTTATTGTATTTTTACTAAACAGATATCCAGCTACGCCGGACATAATTAAAGTGGAGGCGATTAGGTGGCTCTTTTTTACAAGAATTTTCGTTGTCCCATCTGAAGGAGGTAGCCAAGCAGTGATGTTAGATAAACGCTCATATTTGTCGAAAATGAGCATATTTGACGTATTGACCCCTGATGAATTGACGGAGCTTGATCATATTTCGCTCATGACCCATTTTAATGCTATCCCAAAAGGAAGCCTAATACAGACGCCTGAAACCGCTAAAGATAGACTGTTTTTTCTTAAAGAATGTAAATTGCGAGTATATCGCACGAATTTGGAAGGGAAGCAATTTACAATAGTGATTCTAGGCAAAGGCAATGTCTTCGGCGAGATCGACACATTCTCTTTTGGGACGAAAGGGCTTTATATCGAAACCATGGAGGAAACGTTAATATGTTCGGTGTCCAAACAAGATTTTGAAGATTTCTTAGCGGCACGTCCTCTGCTTGCCATGAAAATGTTAACGGAATTGATATTATCCACATGATCATAAATGTGAGTTCGTCAGCGTTGGCGAACAAATGATGCATAATTTGAAAAAGTTTAATGTCGACGGACCTCAAAAAGAGTACCGAATTCTTCACAAGCTGATTTTTATGAAGCATTTAAACCTTATATCGAAGACGAGGAGAATGTCGTTACAAGTCCCCACAAAATCTTCGGACCTGAATCGAATGATCTTGTTCTGCATCTGCGTAAACGTGGAATTAGTAAAGTAATGATCTCAGGCATGAATTCGAACATTTGTGTGGATGCCCATATGCGTGAGCTCGTGGAGCAAGGATTTGAGGTCGCCGTAATTCACGATGCTACCGCGGCACCAGGTATGGAAGCTTATAATGCGGGCAAAGTGAATTTCGGCTTATTATGTAGCGAGTCATGGACGACAGTCGAAGCTGTAGAGCATATGTAATCTAAAAACTAAAGAATTATGTACTGTATATAGAGTGACTACAAAATAGCGAATGAACGGGAGATTATCATTACTCGTTCGTCTAGGTATCCACTCAAAGCGGTACAGAAAGCGGGAGACGAATCGGTCAGTAGATTATTGGAGCATCCCTAATACAAAATTTGCAAAATTCATTCCGAATAAGATCCGGAAGTATTGAATTCTTGTTGCCATGATCATCTGCGTTTCCACTGTCATGGAGAAAATAAATCTTAGGCGAAGTTAATATTAGCAAATAGATTCAGCTTTTGTTCCATAATTTATCCACTTTTAAAGAAAGAATAGTAGCTCGACTTGCTCCTTTTCAAATTGACCTAGGAAGGAACGGACTGTTCGAGGTAAGAATGCAGATCATTAAATGGGTTATCCAATATTTCACATGAAAATGTGAAAACCGCGATATACAAGGCTTTAGCTTACTCATTAATACAATAATTACTTATAAGTTACTATATAACAAATAAGTGGGTACTTTTACTATTGTTACTTTTAATTCATAAAGTCGTTTGTAAGATGTTCTTAACATATTATAAGGGGCGCAAAAACACCGGGGTACGAAGATTTTTCAATAATATGATTGGGGGAGTAAATAATGAATAAAAGTGAATTATCTAAACAACAGAAATTTTTGATATTTAGTTTGTTTTTATTAACCTTTGTATTGGGGACCAGTGAATTTGCCATTGTAGGATTATTAAATGAGATTGCAACCGATCTTCATAGTACAATTGCAGCAGTTGGAACATTAGTATCTGGGTTTGCAGTCGCTTTTGCCATCGGTACACCAATATTAACTTCGCTATTGAGCCGCTTTAATAAATATCCCCTAATGTTAATGTTGATATCTTTCTTTATTATTGCCAATGTCCTTAGTGCATTATCCTACAATTATGAAGTATTATTTTTATCTCGAATTCTTACAGCAATTGCTGAAGGTGTCTTGGTTGCATATGCGCTAAATATTGGAACAAATGATAAGATTCCAAATGAAAAGAAGGGATTCGCCCTCTCCATGATATTCTCAGGATTCACCTTTTCTAGCGTCATTGGAGTTCCCTTAGGCACATATATTGGACAAGTATACGGATGGCATATGACATTCTGGACTACATCAGTATTAGGTGTTATTACACTTGTTATTTCTATGAGCATCATTCCAAGAAATATAGTTGGAGTGGAAAGCTCTATTAAAAATCAAATTGGTCTATTTATTCATCCGCAATTTATTTTGGCCTTCTTCATTCCAACATTGAGTATTGCGGCAACATTTATTGTGTACACGTATCTAACAGCGATTATAAATGAAGTATTGTCCATTCCATTAGAATACGTTAGCTTGGTCCTTCTGATATATGGTATTTTTTCAGTTATTAGTAATATGATCGGTGGGAAAATAGCGTCAAAAAATGGAGTAAGTAAGCTGAGATACATTTTTATATTCCAAGCTTTAATTCTCGCATCCTTGTATTTAACAGCTTTTTCAATTTATTCTGCGATGATTAGTATCTTATTGATGTCATTGGTTGTTTTTGTCCAAGGATCTACAAGTCAAATTTATTTTGTTGAGTTAGCAGAGAAGCATTTTCCAGCAGCAAGGGATTTAGCTGCATCATTGACCCCTGTATCCATAAATTTTGGTATTGCTATCGGATCTGCTATTGGTGGTTTGGTTGTTACTAACATGGGACTAATTCATGTCTCATGGGTAGGAGGAATCTTTGCCTTAGCTGCTTCATTTGTAACCTTCTTGAGCTTTCGTTTGAATCAGAAAGTGAAGGCGAAAAAATCATGATTGGGGACATATTATAGAGTATAAGGAGCTATTGAGTATGAAAATTTATTATTGTGACATTGAAGTGGCGATGCAAATACTCGGGGGAAAATGGAAAACACAAATTTTGTATCATTTGACGAAAACACCGAAACGAACGAGTGAATTAAAGCGACTAGTTCAAGGTATTACTCAAAAAATGCTCATCCAAACACTTCGAGAATTAGAGACAGATAGAATTATTACTCGGACGATTTACCAACAAGTCCCTCCTAGAGTCGAATATTCTGTAACAGAACTCGGACAATCACTTGAGCCTGCATTGAGATTGCTTTGCCAATGGGGGCAAAATTATGTTGAAGAAACCTTTGCTAAAGGTGAGGTCCAAATTTTGAATTTAGATAAGAATTAAGATGGTAGTACAACTTAGTAACAAAATGAACGGGTGTTCCAGCCTAGATTTAGTTCTCACGGCTAGCAAAGGAACTATTAGCAGTGTGCCAAGAAAGCTCATATATAAGTTGTCACCGCGATTTCCCGTAAACACAGTAGTGCTGTGAAAGCCTGAATTTAAACAGTCCTGTAAACACCAAAACCAGTGTTCACAGGACTGTCATTTTAAGTGTTAAAAGGTCAACAATTATGAATACCCATAAAATGAATTGAATCAATATTCCAATAGATATATTTGAAACTAAGATTAACATTATTCTACGGATAGAATTTGATACTCATCCTCAGAGAATGTTTTTTCTGCATAATCGCCCCCCCAGGAGCAAAGTGCTCTTAGCATAGGCTCGAGCGACTGACCAAGTTCAGTAGTTGAATATTCAACTTTAGGAGGTACTTGTTTATACGTCTCCCTGCGAATAAGACCGTCAGTTTCTAATTCACGAAGTGTTTGAATTAGCATTTTTTGAGAAATGCTTTGAATAAGTTTTTTTAACTCGCTTGTTCGCTTTGGACCTTTTATCAAATGGTACAAAATAAGCCCCTTCCACTTACCTCCAATAACGTCCAACGAAATCTCTAAGTCGCAATAATATGTTTTCATATTTGATATAACACCTTCCCATTTTAATTGTAACTCTTTGGTTACTATGTAACAAAAAAAGTGTGTACTTTTCATATTACTTCATATGATTCATAATATCATTTAGTATGTTAACCAACTGAAAAGAAAATAACCATGACAAAACCGATATTAGTGCTTATTCTTATGTAAATTTGATAAACGATCGCAATGATTAACGATTGCAATTAAATACTTGAAACTTGGCTTCTTAATCTTATTCTGTTCTTAAAAGAGAAATCTTCAGTTTTTGCGAAATGGAAATTTGATTCAAATGTATACCTTTTTCTTTGTTGTTGAAATTTTCGAATCCACATATTAGCGAGAAGTCCAGCTAGCATTTGCAAAACAGGCCACCAGATTGAATCTGGTGGCCATTATCATTTTTTTCAGTTGCCATGATTAATACTGCAATAACTGTTAGTATTTTATGAAGACGGTGCATCAATGAATAAAGTTAGGGAAATGATTTTACCATCTTCAACGAGAATAAAATCTTGACCAGTGATCTTGCTTGGTTCTTCGGGTGGTCCGTAAAACCAGTTAAATCTCACTTGACCATGGTGCTCGTCTATAGATTTAGGAATTATAGTGAATTTAAAACCAGGGTTTTTAGCTTGTACCTCATCGATCAGCCCCATGAGAGCATCATGTCCAACAATTACATCTTCAAAAAATGGATCATACACCCGACAGTACTCAGAATACACCTCAGAGATTGCGATTCTTCTTTTCTTGGGATCGATCTCGCTCCAAACATTATCGATGTGTTTGTGTATTAGATCATTGATTGTGGTCGCCATTCGTTATATCTCCCATTGCTCAATATTTACACTACAGCATTTTGGCAGTCATTATTGCTAATTTTATTAATATTTTAACGAGTCGTGCTAGTCAGCTTGCTGCCCCATTCCCCGACAGGTTCAAGCCAACTTATTATTCTATCCTCAATGAGGCTTGAAAGTGCACCTTCATACTCACTACGGTAAGGCTTCGGAAGTTCTTCTTGTATCCAGTTTTCTCTAGTACCTTGCCAAATCTCATAAATAACAAGATCATTGGGATTATCTAGATCATCAGATACGATTGCATTTACGAAAGTAGGCTCATTTCTAAAGTTGTTAATCATTGAAAACAAACTGTCACGAAATGATTCTTTTTTCCCTGGTTTTATTTTAAAACGAATATTGAGAATAATTTGATTTGTATTAGTGGACATAATCGCCCGCTCCTTATATTTTAAATAATTTAATGTTTTCGTGGCCACAAGAGTCATTATGGACCAAAAGTATTAATGCGAGAAGTACAGACTTTTTGGTTACATAGTAACTAAAAAGTAATATTTGAGGCAAAATAATGCAAAATCACAAATGGAAAATGTTGCGGCAATTAAGCAAAATGAAGTTAAATAAAGTTTTGTATGTGTTCTAATAACATTATTATTAGAAATTATAATCTGGAGTATACTTAGTTTTTTAAATGAAAAATACCAGAACATGTTTTGGTTATATTATCATTAATCCTAATCTGTATACAGCAAGTACTTTTTCTGCATAATTACCCCCCATACTCAAAACGCTTTCAACATAGGCTCAAGCGATTTATGTCTTCCATTTACCTCCAATTACATCCAAAGAAATCTCTAAATCTCAATAGTAAGTTTTCATGTTAATAACAACTGCTAATAAACAATTATTACTTTTTAGTTACTATGTAACAAAAAGGTGTGTTCTTTCCAAAAAAGTTATTTTGATTCATAATAGCATTTGTTCGCGAACAAATATAGAATACGAAAATTATATTATTTTTTATTATCAAGCAACCACTAGGAGTGATTAACATGTCAACCGTACTGTACGTAACAGCACATCCTTTAAATGAGAGTGTATCCCACAGCTTGTCTGTAGGAAATGAATTTATTCAAGCATATCGTGAAGCGAATCCAAAAGATGAAGTCATTCATCTGGATTTATATAAAATGGATATTCCACAAATTGATGCAGATGTCCTAAATGGATGGGGACTATTAAGAAGTGGTGCTTCCTTCGATCAATTAAGTACAGAATCAAAAATGAAAGTCTCACGCTTAAATGAATTAGTTGATCAATTTCTGGAAGCAGATAAAATTGTCGTCGCTAATCCAGTCTGGAATTTTTTGTTTCCTCCTGTATTAAAAACATACATTGACGCAATATGCATAGCAGGGAAAACATTTAAATTCTCTGATGAAGGAAAACTTATAGGTTTAGCATCTGACAAAAAGCTGCTGCATATTCAAGCATCCGGTAGCGTCCTCTCGGAAGGGCCGTTCTCATCCTTCGAATTTAGTCATCGCTATCTGACAGCAATTGCGGCATTCATTGGTATTCCTTCAGTTGAAGTCATTTATATAGAGGGTGTAGGTGCATCAGCTAACAGAGTACCTGAAATTAAAGAAAAAGCACTCGAACAAGCACTAAAACTAGCCAAAATCTTCTAGAAGCAGGTGATACTATGATTGAAGTGTTTCCAGCATCATCACGGCATCGTGCTGACTTAGGGTGGTTAACTAGCAACTTAAGTTTTTCGTTTGCGGATTATTATGATCCAAAAACAGTGTCGTTCGGCCCTATGCGAGTTTTAAATGATGACTTTGTAGTAAGTGGAAGCGGGTTTGGTATGCACCCTCACCGGAATATGGAAATCGTATCTATTGTTCTGGAAGGGGAATTGCAGCATCAAGACAGCACCGGGCATACAGCTGTGACCACATTTGGCGGTGTGCAGCGTATGACTGCGGGAACAGGAATCATTCATTCTGAGATGAATCCGGGAGAAGATACTGTAAATTTCCTTCAAATGTGGTTTGACCCGGAGGAAAATAACTTAACACCTTCATATCAAACAACTCAATACGATCCTTCGCTCATGAAAAACATACTATTACCGGTTGTTTCTAAAAATTCATCGACCAATGTATCGCATATTCATCAAGATCTCACGATTTATTTATCTGATCTTGAAGCAGGCGAGGTATTGAATTATGAGCAAGCAGAAGGACGGCGTATTTTTGTCTTTATTATTGAAGGTTCATTATGGTTAAATGAAAAAGAACTTCTTAATAAAAGAGATTCCGCCAGAATAACGAGTACATCAGCACTGCAACTTATTGCTGCCGATCATACAAGGTTCATGCTAGTTGATTTACCTTAATTAAAACTACTCATGGAAAGTGTATGTTTCTTTCCAAGAACTGAACTAAACTTCCAGTACCTAGTTGAGTTTACTTAAAATCATATGTAGGTATTACAATCGAGGGCCGGAGGCAAAACTGCTTTACGGCCCTTGCGATTGTAGCATACCAACCCGGGAACCACTATTACTGATTACTTATATAAGAGTATCCTATAGGAGGGATTTACAATGATTTCAGTATATAATCAACGGTTTAGAGAAGAAGTTATTAATTTAATACTTCATGTTCAAAACGTTGAAAACGACCTGAATATTACGCTCGAAGAACAACCGGATTTATTAGATATTGAAGCTCACTACTTAAATATTGGGGGACAATTTTGGGTTGCTCTAGACAATAAGGAAAAAGTCATTGGCTCAATAGGGTTATTGAATCTTTCCAATGAGATTTCCGTTTTAAAGAAGTTTTTTGTATATGAACACTATCGAGGTAAAGAACATTCTATTGGGCAAAAACTGTTTAATGTACTTACAGAATACGCTAAAGCGCAGGGAACTAAAACAATTTTGCTGGATACTCCTTCTATAGCAAAGAGATCACATAGCTTTTATGAGAAAAATGGATTTATTCAAATTAACAAGGATGAATTGCCAATTCAATACGATTATCCTGATAGAAAATCTTTATTATACCGACTCGATCTTGCCTAGTCTGACAATACAAGTAAGCAATCTTGTTTAACCCTTTTATAAGTGCCAAAGTTGTTAAGAGATATTGGTATTGGCTTGCCTAACGGTCGGATGCTGAAATCAGAACACTTTGACTATTTTAGTTTCTTCACAACAAATCGTTTTGTTATTTACATTACAGAATTCATAAATCATTCATATTATTATTAATTCAGGACAGTTACTTGAAGTATTAACTTATTTCAGCAGCAAAGAAGCAATTAGGGTATGTATTATATTGAACCAAGTATAACAAATTAAGGATGCAGTGTTTTTTATACAGTATAAATTTTGTAAATTAATTGGGTTTACAATTAGTGATCAAACAAGGAGGCAGTTATGATACAAGTTTTTCCTTCAGAAACGCGTTATCAAGTAAATAATGGTTGGCTCAACAGTAAATTGAGTTTCTCCTTCGGTGAGTACTTTGATCCTTCCAACACGGCATTTAGTGTTATGCGAGTATGTAATGATGATGAAGTCGCTCCAGGTAAAGGTTTTGGCGCCCACCCTCACAGTGATATGGAAATTGTTACAATAGTTCTGCAAGGAGCAGTCAGACATGAGGATAATCTTGGTAATACAGAGATTACATCAGTTGGTGAAGTGCAGAGAATGAGCGGAGGATCAGGAATTGTACATGCTGAATTCAATGCATCACATACTGAATCAACTAGATTTCTGCAGCTTTGGTTTATGCCTAATCAACTTGGACTAAAACCATCTTACGAAACCAGTAAATATAATTATGATAAAATGCAAGACAAGTTACTTCCCGTTGTAACTTCAGAAGGGTTAGATAATACTGCGAAAATCCATCAAGATCTATCGATTTATCTGAGTCGAATAGGGAAAGAAAAATCAATTTCTTTTGAGCGAGAAGATCGGAGAGTATTCCTATTCATGATTGAGGGTAATGCTTCAGTGAATGAGGCTACGCTTCAATCTGGAGATACTGCTCGGATTGAAGCAATTTCGGAATTGAAAATAAAAGCTAACGAAGACACATTTTTGATGCTTATCGACTTACCATAAAAATCAGATAAAGCGGGGATGGAAATGCGAGAAGAACTGGTATTAAAGCATGCGGTAGGTGGCCGTACATTTATCCAAACAGGAAAAAAACCTCTAGATTACACGATAACGCAAGAGGGTTCTAACTGGAAAATTTCGGTCCATCTGACACCCGAAATCGATATCCAAGAGATATTAAAATGGAAACAAGAGCTGAATCTGTTTTTGTTTCAGGAATTTGAAGATCAACCTACGAATAAGATATGGTTTTATATTAAAAACGGCCCTGTACTATATAATGAGCAAATCCAATTGTTAACTATAGTTGCTGAATCAAAAATCGAATATATACCATCCAATTATTCAGTTTAACAAAGGCGTAAAAGTGGAAAAAAGGAGCCATTATTGGCTCCTTTTAATACCTGAAGGAGTGGAATTCTTTAGTTGTGTGTTAATTTCATTTTCTTAATAGCCTCAATCTTTGGCCAGCTCGCACTTGCAATCAATACTGAAATTCGCTTTAGCGATTACATCCCCATTCAGATCATTAATTCTTGTAGAGAATTAAGATATTCATTTTGAGGATTTATGTTCTGACTTTCAAAGATTTATTCAGAAGTTACAATTTTCAACTTAGTATAGACAGTTGTATAACACATATTTGGATAATTTACTAAGCAGGAGTGAAATCGTTTAAAATAAAAAGTTCTTTGGAGTTAAGGCATACCAGACTGGTTTGGAGGGAAAATAGGAGAGACGAATTGATTGTTTAATTCTACGGGAGCAGAAACCCTTGATGGAAAAGAAAGATCTCGCCACCGTAAAATAGATTACAGATCAAAGTCAAGGTTCGAGATAGAATATGAGTATACAATGAAAGGAGAAACAAACAAAATGGACACTTTGACATTAACAAAAGACACGTTTCGCGGGCAAATAGAACATGGTATTACGCTTGTTGATTTCTATGCAACTTGGTGTGGACCTTGTCAGCGTCAACTGCCTATCGTAGAAGAACTTGCAAGTGAAATGAAACATTCGGCTTCCGTTGCGAAAATAAATATTGATGAAGAGTCGGAAATCGCTACGACATATGGAGTAAAAAGTATTCCAACTTTGATGATATTTAAAGATGGCTATCTCTTAGAGACTATGGTTGGCTTGCAAAGCAAAAGCTTTCTACGTGAGAAATTAAATCTGTATTTGTCTATTGGTGATACTTGTTAATTTCTTAAAGTAGAAGAATATCTGTTTGATAAAGAGAGGATTATATGGAAAATGCAATTGTGATTGGAACAGGACCTGCCGGATTAACAGCAGCTATTTATCTAGCCCGCGCTAATTTGGAGCCGCTAGTTATTGAGGGACCTGAACCAGGAGGTCAGCTTACAACTACCACTGAGGTTGAAAATTTCCCAGGGTTTCCTGATGGAATTATGGGACCAGAGTTGATGGATAATATGCGCAAGCAAGCTGAAAGGTTCGGCGCAAAGTTTCGTACAGGCTGGGTTAATAGCGTCGATTTATCGAAACGCCCTTTTAAACTGTTTCTTGAAGGCGGTGAAGAATTAGTAGCTAAAACTCTTATTCTTTCAACCGGTGCGTCTGCGAAGTATCTAGGTATTCCTGGTGAAAAGGAAAATGTTGGTCGTGGTGTTAGCACATGTGCCACATGTGATGGATTTTTCTTCCGTGGCAAAAAAATTATTGTTGTCGGTGGGGGAGACTCAGCGATGGAAGAAGCTCATTTTTTAACAAAGTTTGCTTCTGAAGTACGCATTGTGAATCGCCGAGAAGAGCTTCGTGCCTCAAAAATCATGCAGGACCGTGCTCGTCAAAATAATAAGATTACGTGGAGCTTAAATAAAACACCACTGGAAGTCGTAGAAGGTAATAGTGAAGTAACGGGCCTAAAAGTCCGTAACAATTCGACTGGCAAGGAAGAAATCATCGATACGGATGGCATTTTTGTCACCATCGGGCATACTCCCAATACAAAGTTCTTAAATGGACAATTGGAAACAGACGAGGTCGGTTATTTGAAAGTTAAACCAGGAACCTCTGAAACTAATGTCTTGGGAGTGTTCGCTTGCGGAGATGTAAAGGATAATAAGTATCGTCAAGCTATTACAGCAGCGGGTAGTGGAGCTATGGCAGCTATAGATGTTGAAAAATTTTTAGAACAAATCGAAAATCACTAATTTTATAAATAAACGGGAGTGATCAAAATGGAACGCATTCAATCTCAAGAACAATTTCAAGCGAAAATTACTGATGAAGGTTATACTGTCATGAAATTTGATGCAACTTGGTGCCCAGATTGCAAGAACATGGATCGTTTTATCGGCGATGTTATTAAAGATTATCCGGATAAGAAGTTTTTTGCGGTAGATTCTGAACAATTTGAGGAGTTTGCAGATAAGTATGAAGTTAAAGGTATTCCAAGTTTGCTTGTGTTTAAGAATGGCGAGAAAATAGCTCATCTTCATAGTAAATTTGCGAAAACTCCAGCCCAAATTCGTGAATATTTAGATACTATTAAAGCTTAAACAAGTCTAGCAGATGAAATGCACCCCTGAGAATGGACATCGGAATAACCCAGGTTATATCGATGGAAATTCTAGTGGTGCATTTTTTAGCTTATAAAAAATAGAAGACTGAAGAAACTATATTCTGAATCATTTTTTACATATGAAAGAAGATTAAAGCTACCGAAAGATGAGAGAACACATCAAGGCACTAACTCATGGTGTACCACGATATGGGTATTAGTTGCCTTATTTTTCAAGCAAAAGATCCTCTTCTGCCTTGAGTTGGTCCACATATATTTTTGACCTGCCAGTACGAATGATCCCTTGTTTCACGAGCTCGTTCAGTGAGCTTGTGACGGATTCACGAGTTGCGCCAATCATATTTGCAATTTCTTGATGCGTTAGCTTAAAATCAATACGCTTGAAGGATTCTTCAGTTACGCCAAATTGAACGGACAATTTAAGCAATAAAAAAATAATACGATCTCTAACGTTTCCAAGCGCGAGTTTCTCCAATAACTCGGTCGTTTCCTGAAGTTTTGCGCTGATTTCTTTTAAAAAACGTAAAGCGAGTTGAGGTCGTTTCAACAGAAAGCTTTCAAAGTGTGTTTTTAGAACAGAACAAAGTAATGTTTCTTCTAATGTTTCAATATAAAGGCCGCGTGTGCCGAGAGAAAAAGCATCAATTTCACCAAACATATTGCCAGGACCGAGGATACCTGCTGTAAACTGTTTACCATCAGGGCTCAACTTATACATACGAAGCTTTCCAGTTTTAATGAAAAATAAACCATCCCTATTCATTTCAGGTGACTGAACTATTGTCCCCTTTGGGATAGAATTAAAATGAGTCATGGGAGCCATCTGATCAATTTCGATTAAATCTTCTGGAGGCAATGCCTCAAATATACGAATTTTTGATAAGTACCAAAGTTTGTCATGCATTGGTTCTCATTAGCACCTCCTTGATTTTATCTCGATCAAAATAATGAAAAGCGGAATCTTCAATCAATATAAACGGTGTTGCGATTCCGCCTAAACGAAGCATTTCTTGAAAATGTTCCTTATTTACTTCCACGTCAAACTGCTTGTAGGCGATGCCTTGTTCTTCGAAAAAACTTATCGCTTCCTTACATGATGCGCAATGTCCACTTGAGTAAACGATAACCTCCATATAGTGTACCTCCAATACAGACAGATAAGCCATCGGTTAGATGGCTTATCTGCTTAAAGTCGAAATTATAAAGTTATAATTTGATAGCCGTCAGCAACCAACTTAGCAACACTGAAATGGCCTTCTGCTTCCGCTAACGTATTGATACCTGCTGCTTGAATATCTTGAGTGACACCGAATGCATCTGCACAAGAACCGCATGCTCCTGCGAGGATGCCAGTGGCTTTCACAGCTTTATACAGAGGATTAAACATATGCGAAGGATCTTCCATTGTTTTTACCCAGACTGTCCCTTGGCCATCAAAATAAACTTTAACTTCAATTTTTGCTTCATGCAGTTCTTGTGCATACAAGAGTGCATGCAGTGCTCTACCCATTTCATTTTCTGTTGCGTGAACAATAATAGCTACTTTTGTCATTTTAAAAAGCAACTCCTTTTTATTATTTTGCAATATCTATACTGGCATACGGATACTAATAAATTTGCTTTTGAAATTATATTGCTTGTTATTCCTCCCTTGTCGATTGACTTAAGAGCATCATACCTCGAAGGAAGTTACTCTTCTGTAATCTTTTTTACAGAGCCAATGCTCGGTAATGCTACACAAAGGGATTAGTGTTTGAAGTGTCACCAATAATCCTCGACTAGGCCTCTAGTTACTCTCACATATTTCGTGTTTATAACCCATTACCTGAATTATTCCTATCAGGTTTCGCAATTGGTTCGCCAGTTGATAGGATCTGTGATTGATAAAGTAGTAAACGAGGAGGGAACGGCAGAGAGTAACAACAAGCTTAACATCCTGAGGGTTTTCTATGCAGGTTCTGTAGTAATGAATGAAGATGTCAGCTGCAATAGTATTTGATTTGTAACGACATAAAACATACTTTTACTTCTCTTGGATAACAATAAAATATCTGTCCAATGTTTATTTGATTTGAGTGAAAGGTGAGAACAAAATTGCGGCATTTTATCGGGGATATATATGATTACAATCACATATTTGACGCTTGGATCATTAGGATTTAATTATATTTAATTATATTACGACGTCAACTTTCCCATTTTTACAACGATTCAATTGGGAGTTTAGGGAATATTTGGTAATATTTTAAATCGTTCTTATCGGAATATGAACAGTCCTTGTCTGGACTTTTGATCATTTTACATATGGATCTAAAATTTACCCTTTTTCAATTTTGCTTCCTTGCATTGATTTTTCCAATCTTATTAGCATTATTAGCAGTGTTAAAACGAAGGCAAAAAGATACTTTTTAAGCTTAATACAAATTACACCTAATCCTTAGCCTATACATTAATGCTAAATGAACCATTATCGTATTAGACATTTAATTGAGGAGCTGTTAGGTAGTGGACATGATCAAACCATGGAGGCTGTCAAAATTTAGATTATTCGAGTTGTTACCACAAGAGGATCTAGAGAAAGTTGATGAAATGGCGCCAATTACAAACATAAGTGTTTTTCCTAAAAATACTTTAATACAAACGCCAGATATTAAAAATAAAGGATTGTTTATTGTTATAAATGGAATGTTTCGATTGTATAAAACAAATTCGGTTGGCAAGCAATATACTGTAGGTATTCTAGGGGCAGGTAGTTTGTATGGTGAGATCAATATGTTGTCGTTCGGGACAAATGGAAACTATATGGAAACCTTGTGTGAGACGACCGTCTGTTATATACAACAAGATCAATTTGAGCAATTATTAAATGAGCGTCCAGAACTTGCTTTTAAATTGTTAGAGGAACTCAGCAATCGATTGCTTGATCGTGATGAAGTGCTGGAAAGATTAGTGTTAAGCGATCTTCGTGGCAAGGTGCTTTTTTTTCTAACTAAACTATCTAAGAAGTTCGGTATAGAAGAAAATGAGTATCAAAAAATAGATATGCCGATTACCCATCAGGAATTGGCAAACATGATTGGTGCCTCAAGAGAATCAGTTTCTTTGGTCTTACAGGAGCTGTCCAATGAAGGAATTATAATAACAGGAAGAAAGAGCATCATGGTTCAACTAGAGAAGGCGAAAGAACGTCTAAAAACTAACCACAAATGACTTTAAATGGGATATCAAACTAACCGAGATTCCTAAGCTATATGCCTTCTAATCCTATTCTGTTCATAATTAACATTTTTGTTACACTGCAAAACATTGATGCATATAGTCGGAAAATAACCATAAATAGATTTAAAAGAAAACTTCTTTGTAATCTTCCTCACTGAATAATTACTGAGAAAGAGTTACTATAAAGAAGTTCGATCGGAGTAGAAAGGGGGATTAATCGTAAAAATTTACAAAAACTCGTTTAATACAATATCGAGACAGATCTTTGAAAATCATCCTATGCTTAGGTATTAAAGAATTCCGTTTTGAAAATATTATTCAAGACAGGTTTGAAAGAAAAAGATATCAGTTGCTTTAATTATCATTTAAGAGAAAATAAACATTTCGAAAATTAGCACCACATTAAACTGAATTGAATAAATTTGAACTTTATAGACTTGCTCAATGCGATTACATTTGGTCAAAGATCAGTTCATATAATAATTTGTTAATTACTTTTGTAATTCTTATCGGAGTTTAAGATGTTCACTGATAAAATGTATCATTCTAAAGTTTAAAATCAATAATCAGCCATAAAAATATTCATTTACATTAGGAGGCTACATCAATGTCAACATTTTTGGATGTAATGGGACCACGTGTTCAACTATTAACGAATTTAACGGAAAATAGAGATTATTCCCTTATGAAGGCCGAAGTTCCACCGGGTGTAACAGTGCCTGTCCATAGTCATGGAGATCGTGAAACTTTTGTTGTTCTCTCGGGGGAACTCGAAGCTTTCATTAAAGATAGTTGGGTTTCTGTTAAGGCTGGTGAGACTGTTGATATTCCAGGAGACGTAAAGCACGCGTGGAGAAATTCTACTAATGAGACAGTAACATTGTTAGTTGCCTCCACTGCCAGAATGGGAGATTTCTTTGTTGAAATAGGTCGTCCAGTTGATCAGATTCCTGCAGGCCCTCCTTCACCAGAAGTTTTACACCATTTTGTTCAAATGGCAATTGCTTACGGTTATTGGCTTGGAATGCCTGATGATAATGCAGCAATTGGTATATCACTAGGTTAATCTTTTCAACTTAAAGCTTTTACAATATGTATAAAAGTGCAATTCTGTTGATTTCCAAGGGAACTTCGATTAACAGCAAAGAATATCCAAAGCCTTTTTAGTGAGGCTTTGGATTTTTATATACACCCAATATTCATCCCTTAATAATGGAGGTATCTAAAGCATGATTAACCAACAAACAGATGCATTAATTATCGGTTTTGGCAAAGGCGGAAAAACTTTAGCTCCTTTTTTAGCAAATAAGGGATGGACCGTAACCGTTGTTGAACAATCTTCAACCATGTACGGTGGAACCTGTATCAATATTGGTTGTATCCCGACAAAAGCATTAGTGCACTCGGCAGAACAGGTTTCGGCTCAGGAAACTTCAGATTTTGCTTCTAAGGCAAGAGCTTTTAAGGAAGCCTGGAATTTCAAGGAGGAACTGGTATCCCTTCTTCGGAGCAAAAACCATGATAATCTTGCCAATCATCCGGGTATAAACCTAATTACTGGTCAGGCATCGTTTGTTTCACCTCATGAGGTCCTTGTTGAGAGGTTGGATAGAGAGTCACTCATTATAACGGCGAAACATATTTTTATCAACACTGGCGCAATTCCATTTATGCCAACCACAACAGGGGATAGCAACCATATATATAACAGCACGACGCTGCTTGAAATGAGCGAATTACCTCGTCGCATGGCTATCGTGGGAAGTGGATTTATCGGCTTAGAATTTGCCTCCATGTATGCTACCTTCGGTACTGAAGTTACCGTGGTCGAGAAAGGGGCAGATTTTCTAAAAAGAGAGGACAAGGATATCCGTAAAGAAATACAGAGTATTCTAGAAGCAAAAGGCATTCGTTTTCTATTCTCAAGCAAAGTGGAAAGTGTACAAGACAACATAAAAGGGACCACTATAACGATCCGGAATGAAAATGGTAGTACACAGGAACTTGATGTTGACGCGGTGCTTTTTGCAACAGGTAGAAAACCGAATACGGCTAACCTGGCACTGGAAAGAGCCGGGGTGCAAGTTAATGATAAAGGTTTCATTATCGTTGACGATACGTTGCGTACAAATGTACCTCATATTTGGGCCATCGGAGATGTAAATGGTGGACCTCAATTTACGTATATTTCTTTAGATGATTTTCGTATCATTCGTAGTCACTTGTTCGGAGACAAATCACGTTCCCGCAAAGATCGGAAAAACATTCCGACATCCGTTTTTATTACACCTTCATTAGCTAAAGTTGGCCTTACAGAAGAAGAAGCCGTCCAGGCCGGCTATCGTATTAAAGTTGCGAAGTTGCCCGGAATTGCATCCCCAAGAGCGCGAATATTAAAACAGACAAGTGGACTTTTCAAAGCTATCGTTGATGAAGAGACTGGTTATATTCTCGGCTGCACTTTATTCGGTGCTGAAGCCGCGGAAATCATTAATATTGTTGCCCTCGCAATGGATACGAATCAAACGTATTTGGATCTTAGGGACAGGATTTATACACATCCTAGTATGACAGAGATTCTAAACGATTTATTTTCTCAAATTTGAAAACCCACGTGTTGGAAAGCATACGACAAAGTGGCGGAAATAGCTATTTTGTTTGTATGCATTTAGAGAGGTTCAATCCCAATGTAGGGAGTAAATATTAATTGCGCATGAAGTAAAAGATACTTCTGACAACAAAATTACTTATACTAGGCAAGTGATCACTCTCTTGACACTCTAATGCCCAGCAAAAAGGGGCTTTTTTTGATTGACAAAGTACGAAACATGGTCCCAGACGTTCTGGACCCAATTGGAGGTATAAATGTACGAGTTATTTCATGAAGGAGAACTGATGGTTCAATTTAGGGCAGGAGAAAACGTTATAGCTGCTCAGAACGCGAATATGATTACCAGCCACTTTTCGAATGGGATGATTCATTTTCTCATCAGTCAGCAGTTTGCGATCCTGTCATCCAAGGATAGTAAGGGAGATGTATGGGTAACTTGGTTGACCGGACAACCAGGTTTTATTAAAGTACTTGATGAAAATAAAGCGATAATTAAGTCCAAATTAATTGCTGGCGACCCTCTAGCACTGCATTTTATAGAACAAAAACAAATCGGACTGCTCATAATTGATACAAATCGACGAATTAGACTAAGAATCAACGGAGTAGTTACTAAACATGAAAATCAATTCATCGTGACTGCGAAGCAGATTTACGGGAATTGTCCTAAATATATTCAGAAAAGATCATTTCAACCGAAGGAAAATAGGCTATTAAAGTCAAAACATCAAAGCGAAGAATTGAACCGCACACAGGAGGAATGGATTTCGAAAGCCGACACCTTCTATATCGGCAGTGTTAATAATAGAGGAGAAATGGATGCCTCGCATAGGGGAGGTAATCAAGGTTTTGTTCACGTTATCGACTCAAGAACACTATTATTTCCCGATTACTCGGGAAACTCGATGTTTAATACATTGGGGAATATACAGTTGAATCCTTCATCGGGTCTTTTGTTTATTGACTATGATCATGGCCACTCACTCCATATGACGGGTCTTTCTGAGATCATTTGGGATAAACCGGCAACTGCTGCTTTTCCTGGCGCGAGAAGGTTGGTAAGATTTGAAATTAAGAATGTTGTTCAATTGAATAATGCCACTGAAATGCAGTGGGAATTTACCGAGATGTCACCATTTAATCCTAAACCTGAGCAATGACGGTAGAGGGATGCGGCCGGCATCTTTACTTTTTTATTTTCATGTGAAAACCGATGTCCAATGACACAAATTTGCCTACATAAACCAGAGTGAAAAAGCTTGAGAAATCAAGCTTTTATTTTTTTATGTAGGTGAAATTGTGTCATAGAAAAATGCACAAATTTCCCTACATTGTAGTCCTGTGACACAAAACTACCTACATTCTAGGATCAAACCTCTTGGCAGGTTGAGTACTCGATTAAAGGTGTTCCAGTAAGCATGCGTTAAATATCCTATTCAGTTAACGGGCACGAAAGCGCGGTGCGCTCCGCTCAACTATCTGGGGTGTCTTCAAAAAGCTGAAGGTGAAAAAGATAATGAATAATAATCAGTTGCAGGAATTAATAAAAGAATTTCGGAGGATGCCGATTACTTCGTTGCAAGACGTGGGTAAGGCAATATTTCAAAATGCATTGACTTGCTTTATTCAAGAAACTGAGAACAAGATTCGCTCTGTTTCAACTGATGAGCTACAAATGAAATGGGTTGAAATCAAAAATCACATATTACCTTGGACGACGAGGCATATCTCGACGATTTCCCCGACGGTTACTTCTATTTCGCTGACCTATGGAGAAATGACGCTAATCATTTAACTATCGGGACACGATAGCTAAATCAAAGTTAAAGGCAATCGACCACAGCATGCCGGCTGCCTTTTCTTATGTCCAGCAAAGTTGATTAGTGCTAAAGATTAAAAAAAGATTACTCATATTCCGATGAAGTAAGTTAGAGTCATTTGGCATATAAGATTTCGTAACAGAGGAGATAATTCTATATGTTTAAGAAAATACTATCATGGTTCAGTTCATCAAACGAGAAGGAATCCCCCAAGAGTACTCCTAGGAAATCCTCGTCATCGAACGCACCTAAGAAACGATCAATTGACTCCTCTAGAATTGGAGAACTCGGTGAATATAAAATTAATATACAATTGGATCAACTTCCGAAGGACACAAAATACCTAAGTGATATTATAATAAAAAATCTAAAATCTCGTACGGGTTATTCTCAAATTGACCACATTGTCGTTTCACCACATGGATTATTCATCATTGAAACCAAGAACTACAACGGAGAAATTAAAGGAAGCCGGTCTGATAAGTATTGGAGGGTTAGTAATAGATTTAACATGTTCAATCCTCTAAAACAAAACTTTGGACATATAAAGGCACTTGAGCGTATACTATCTGATTTCCCTGACTTACTTTATATATCTATGATCTCTTTTACTATGCGATGTCGCTTAAGTATTGATTCAGAACTTAGGAAGATTGAATCCAATGAGCTAATTGTTTATGATACAGAGCTATCAGAGTTTATTAGTCGTAAGATAAATAGGATTAAAGCTACTTCATCTAAGGCATTGCTGACTGAGTCTGAAGTTCAAAATATATATGATATTATTCAAAGCTCCAATATTACCGATCCTACTATTAGATTGGAGCATGTAGCTAAGATAAAAAAGGACTAACCAATGGTTTATTGAGCAAACGAGATACGATAACGCGGCGATGGAACCGATCTGTCGCTTTTTTTGGCGTTGCTTGAAAAAACTTCGTTAACCTAACGGGAGTTTACTTCAGCCGAGACAATCGGATAACGGCTCGGAAAATCGCTATTTTCGTTTGTCTGAAATCTAACTGATCCGGGTGGCATTCGATGGAATATAAGGCTCCGCATCACCGTGAGACCATTTTCCTGTGTACGAATTTCCATCACTCGCAAAGACATATCGGAATCTTCCACTGTCGCTGGGTCTACTCCATCGACCTTCTAACGTATTTCCTGATAAAGTACCGGTAAGTGTATTCCCATAAGAATCAGTACCAGTAACATTATTACCTGATTGGCTGAAGGTCTGCAAAGTACCATCAAGAGTTTTCCATTTCCCGCTAACATTCAGATGAGAAACACCATGAACTGCATAATCGCCAGCCCAAATATAACCGTGCGGAAATTGCTGGTTTTTTGTATCCTCAGGCCAAAACTGTATCGATTTCATTCGATCTGCTCTCAAAAGCATCCGGGTCCAAACATGCAAAGCTAGACCAAAATTACCAGAATAATCGTTATTCCATAAATAACCGTGAAGTAACCCCTCACTCTCGTGTGCTGCATCTTGCAGCCAAAACCATATCGATTTCGTCGGATCGTCTTTCAAAAACATCTGGTTCCAGTTATACATTTTTAGACTAAGCTGTCGGGTATCATTATTCTTCTCAATCACAATTTCATTGTTGATCATTAAAACTTCCTCCTTGTTTTTGCTGCTTATAATGTATGAAGCATTAACCTAGTTGGTGTACCAAAAGAATCGCTTGTGCAGGAGGGGCTAGAGCAAGATGCAGCTCACCGGACATGCAAAAAATGCGAACTCTTCATAAGCAAATAGGCTATTATCTTATGTCAACAGCCTAAATTTCACATATGATATTCAAAACATGATTATCACATAGAGGAGGACTATGAATGGCATATCAAAAATTTCATGAAGTTGCTAGTCAACCAGTTCCATCGCCATTATTCATACCACCGGCACCGTTACCAAGTACTGCCGTTATGATTCCAGGGATCAAATACTGGATACCTAACCTTCCGATGGCAACATACGGAACGAACCCCCAAATATCAGTTTATGGTCAACCTTTCCCGCCACAGCTACAACAATTGCCGTCTTATCCCCCGTACTACCAAACCCCGCCGCAAATGGTTACAACGCCTTGGTGGCAAATGTTCCAACCCTAGTATCTGTAAAAATCAAAACCCAGGAATGAAGGTCTGCGCCAATTCCTGGGTTTTTTATGCTTTGATTTTAAATAAGCGATGACGCGTAATAACTTTTCAGCAAACGCTACATCAATCTCTTTGCCGGATTGTGCGTGAATGTGATTTTCCAGCGTATTCCATTTAAAATTTTAAAAGATCATTCAACTAACTGGGAACTATTAGTTGAACATTCAACAGGAACTAGGCTGCCGGCAATGGACGGCAGCCGCCTTTCGTTCACCTATCTGGCAGATTACTTCAATGATTTCCGATACAGTTTATGGTAGCTTAATGTTGTAATTAGTTTATATGAACGTGGGTGAGATATCAGATGGAGTGGAGTTCGCTATGCAGTATTGTTCGTTTCTGTCCAATGGAACAAGTATTTAAAGAATGGAAAGCCCCAGAATTAAAGATAAAAGACCGTCCCCTCTAACACGATAGTTCCATAAAACCGCTCTTTTCCGAGAGCGGTTTTTCTATGCTGAAATATCAACATTAAGATTTAACATAGCCTAAAATAAAGATAAATAAATGTGTTATTCATAGATTTCTCATCTTCAAATAATATCATATTAATTACTGAAAATATCGGCTCGACCAAGAATCATATTCTCAGTTTTAGTTTATCTCTTTTAATCGTAATTACATCTAATCCTACCAATCATTCTCAAGTGAATGATCAAGAAACGTGATCAAGTGATGGATTACAATGAACAATAGATAGAGGATCGCATAAGACATTTATTGAGGCGGCAAACCATTAATTTATTTGTTTGGGACATTTTTAGTTGTTAGCATTTATTTTCTTTTTCGATATATGAAAGATCATACTCGCAGGAAGAGAGAGCGTACCTCATTTCAGTCTTCTCCTTTCTGATCGCTTTGGTCTTTTTGGGTATTCAAGTTTTCTCTAACCAACAAAATTTTGCGCTACCAACAAGAATGCTGGGAATAATTCAAACGCTACATCTATGGAACTAACGAAACAAGCTTATGTCCAACAACTCAATAGCCTAGGAATCATTGATCTTCTAAACGTTATTCCGAATTATGGCATTTCCTTGCATGGTGTTTCTTCTAAAAAAAGTGATGATATAAAATTGGTAACAGAGATAAATCAAACATACCTTCCGAAATATAAAGCTGCTCTGGGGCATGCTCTCGACTTGAAAGCACCTGAAGATTTCATGAAGTTTCATCAATCCTCTTTACAAGATATCCTAGGCGAGTTTGCCGGTTGAATGGAAGAAATGAACAAACACGTTTCCGATCCTAATGAAGAAACCCATTTATCCAATGCAATTGCTCTTTATAAGTTATCTTCCGAATCTGCCTTGAGATTAACTAAATTATCCCCATTTCGTGAGCTGAGTAATAAGAGGATAATAGCGTCTCAGGGACCCCAATAGAGCTATGTTTCAGAAGTAAAATACCGCATCTACCGTAAATAGGGAAATAAAATTATTCCACTGAGAACAGTACTGAATTGCCCAATGAAGACTTGAAATAATTTATGGAGCATTTATGACACCATTAATTCATTGTATTCGACATCATATATAGAAGTAAGAAAGAACAGCGGAGGCGAGTAGGCTGAAGAATTTTTTAAAAGGACGACCTGATTTTCTACTTATGTTATTAACGATTATACTTGTTGGCTTTGGTATCTTAATGGTGTTTAGCTCAAGTGAAGCATCAGCCTCATGGAAATTCAATTCTTATATGTATTTTATGGAGAGACAAGTCATTTGGGGTCTTGTTGGTATGTTTACAATGCTAATCGTGATGAACATACCTTATCAAATATTTCAAAAGTGGTCTCGTCCCATTTTTGTTTTGATTCTTATTTTATTAGGGCTTGTTATTATGTTCGGTACAAAAATTAACGGACATCGAAGCTGGTTTGGTGTCGGTTCTTTTGGTATTCAACCTACTGAGTTTGCAAAAATAGGATTAATCATCTATCTTGCAGCTCTAATCAATAAAAAAGGGGAAAATATCAGGCAATTCAAAAAGGGTCTACTTCCTTTATTTATAATAGTTGGACTCGTTTTGGGACTAATCATGCTTCAACCGGATATAGGATCAGACCTCGTGATCCTGATCGCGGCGACCATTGTGATTGTTGTCGGGGGGGCAAACCTATTGCAACTTTTTGGAATTGGTCTTGTCTTGCTTCCAATTGCAATTGGAATTGTCCTTGCTAAGAGCTACAGGCTTCAAAGATTCACGGCTTACCTTCATCCATGGAATGATTCTCAGGACTCCTCTTACCAATTAGTTCAGTCTTTATTAGCGCTTGGGCATGGGGGATGGACGGGAGCAGGGTTGGGTAAAGGGGTAGAGAAGATGCTTTATTTGCCTGAAGCACATACGGATTTTATCTTTGCAACAATTGGAGAAGAGTTCGGCTTTATTGGATCTTTTATTTTTTTAATCATGTATATCTTGTTTATATGGAGATGTATTGTAGTAGCTTTGAGATGTCCTGATTTGTTCGGAACTTTAATTGGTATTGGAATCGTATCTCTTATTGGTGTTCAAGCACTTATTAATCTAGGCGGCGTTACGGGAAGTATCCCTATTACAGGTGTTCCTCTTCCGCTAATTAGCTATGGGGGATCGTCTTTATTAATTACCATGGCGAGCGTCGGCATCTTGCTAAACATCTCAAGAAAAGGAAGAGCCTCGCATGATCAAAGAGCTACTGCTTAAAGCTAAAAAAATTGATCTTATCATAATTGTGTCAAAAGAAAAAATAGTTTTAGACTGGAAAATAAACCGTTAGACTTAGGAAATAAAGATATAGACTGAGAAAATAAAGTATTAGACCGGCAGCGGCGTTACGGGCAGTTATTTTGCATTAGCGGTTTTCAAGTTACAGAACAAGGCGTAAGATAGGTGTAGTTAATGAGGAGAGTGAAGTGAAGTCATATATGTTACCCGCCCCCGCTAAGCGCGTCGCATCTATCGCCATTCCTGCGATTGGCGAAGCCTACTTGCAGTGCCTATTGGGCGTTGTGGACGCCTGGTTTATCGCCCGAATTAGGATCGTCGCCGTTAACGCGGTCGGCGTGACGAATATTTACAGTCTTACATATATCGGTGTCTTCACTGCGGTTTCCACTGCTTTATCCGTGTTTCTCTCGCGAGCCGTGGGAGGCAAGAATTTCGAACGAGGACGTTCTGTAGTTTGGCACGGCTATGTGGTCGCCTTGGCGCTGGGGTTCATCCTCTCGGCCGTTTCCATCTTTCTTACATCGCCTTTGCTCCACATCATGGGGGCGTACGGAGAGCTTGAAGAAGCCGCCTTGCCATATTTTCAAGTTGTGCTCGGCATCTCCCCGCTCATCGCATTGTTTACCGCTCAATCAGCTGCGTTTCGTGCCACAGGGGATACCAAAACACCTCTCAAAGTAGCTCTTGATGAACGTGCTTCACGTCGCACTGGATTATGTGCTGATCTTCGGTTTCGGGATGATCCCAGGGTTGGGATTGGCCGGAGCTGCTTGGGCTATGGTAATCGCACGGCTGTATGCGCTGCTTCGCTTATGGTGGAAGTCCAGAAGGGTGGATGCGATCCGTTTGCGCAAAGAAGACTGCATCTGGCGTCTACCAATGAAATAGACAATAATGTATTGAAATGTCAAATAAAGTTTTGAAATGACAAATAAAGTTTTGAAATGACAAATAAAGTTTTGAAATAGAGGTTTAGCTGGTGATAGTAGAGGGAAAGATATTATTAAACCATTAGAGCAAGCGATACTATCCTTCGTAAGTAGTATCGAGGACACCAAGGCCCCGACCAACAATTTGGTCGGGGCTTTTGTTTTTATCCTTAGGAGGAGAGTGAAAATATGACTAGTTATCTCTGTTTTCCTTATTGCGTTTGGTTGTCATTGGATTGACAAGAGCCACATCAATTCCTTGCTCCACCAAACGGTTGGCAATATTGAACCAGTAGTGACCGATGCTCTCCATTCCCACAACGACGTCACTCATGCTGTGCATCTTCTGTAACTTCCGAATGCTGTGTTCTAAATGCTCGAAACCGGCAAGGTCATTCGAGAATAGAATAGGGAGCTTGGAATCCTTCTCCAGGAAAAGAGGGAAAAATGGAACCGAAAGGGTGTACGCCAAGTGATTGAAAAATAAACCCAGCCATAAAACAAAAAGGTTACGTTTCCAGTGAACTTCCATGCGGTCACCGCCCTATTAGCTAGGAACGGGGTTATTGAGATAAGCAAAATAGGTGTCCGCCAATATTTTTACGCCGCGAACAATTTGTTCCTCGCTTACATAGCTGAAGCACAGTCTGGCATATTGGTAGCCTTCCGGCTTCACGAAGAAGCTTTTCCCATCTACGAAGCTAACGCCCCGATTCGCGGCATCCTGCAGAAATTCGCTCGTATTCACATGATCGTCAAATCGAAGCCAAATATAGAAGCCCCCCTCGGGCAAATGAAACGATACATGCTCCCCGAAGCTCTCCTTGATTGCCTCGGCCATGACATCTCGCTGCTTGCGGTAATGCCGGCTCAGACTGTCTACATGCCCCTGGAAAGCAAAGTTCTCAAGCAGCTGTGCCAAAATTTCCTGTGTAAACACGCCGATGCTGCCGCCCAGATTCAGCAGCCTTACTTTATCGATGACATGCTGGTCCGCGATCAACCAGCCCAGGCGCAGACCGGGGCCAATTATTTTAGAGAATGTGTTCAAATAGATGACTCTTTCCGGAATAAGCGTGTAGAGAGGGGGATATTTGTTCCCGGTAAAATTCAATTCGGAGTATGCGTCGTCCTCAAGAATATAAAAGTTATACGTTTCGGCCAGCTCCGCCAAACGCTTCCTTTTTTCGACGGATAACGTCACGCCGCCGGGATTATGGTAAGTCGGCATTGTATAGACCAATTTGGGTATAGGCTTATGATTCCGCTTCGCTTCGAGCAGAGCGTTCTCAATCAGATCGACGCGAACGCCATCCTCATCGATTGGAAAAGAGGTGATTACCGCTTCCGCAGTCCGAAACGCTTGAAGCGCACTGAAGAAGGAAGGGGACTCCACCCAGACATGATCTCCCGGATCGACCAAAATTCTTGTCGCTAAATCAATGCCCTGCGTTGAGCCGTAAGTGACCAGAATTTGATTCAGCTCCGCATTGATCCCGTGAACCAGGGAGCGATTCTGAATCCACTTCAGTATTTTTCCGGGGCCGCCGGAGCCTGAATATTGCAGCGCTTTTCTTCCATGAAGTGTGACGGCTTCCGCCGCCGAGACGGATAGCTGATCTATGGGGAATAGATGCGGCGCAGCGAAACCGAAGGATAAATGGATGTGATCCGGCTTCGTTACGGTTGTGCTGCCGATGGATGGCGTGGAAGGTACCCGTTTGGCAAAAGAGAATGACGCTAATCGTCGAGTCAACATCATCACCTGCTTTCGTAAGAGTTATATGGAATAAGATAATTTTCTTGACTGTACAAGCTCTGCATCCCGGGGATCTTTTTTCAGCACCCGATTAAGAATCAGGTTCTCAAAGTGGGCGAAGCCGGAATCCCGTTCTCTTGGTCGCGCCAAGGTAACCATGGCATCCATCGCGATTTTCCCTTGCTCGATGAGAAGCACCCGATCCGCCAAGGCGACGGCTTCGCTGACGTCATGCGTGACCAGAATGACCGTAAATCCATGCTTCAACCATAAATGCTCGATCAATTGCTGCATTTCGATTCTTGTCAAGGCATCCAATGCGCCGAGCGGTTCATCCAGCAGCAGGAGCCGCGGACGGCTCACTAATGCACGGGCCAAGGCGACGCGTTGCTTTTGCCCGCCGGAAAGCACACTTGGCCAATCGCCCCCGCGTTCAGAGAGTCCGACCAGGCCCAGCGCTTCCGTAGCGCTTGCTTTATCCTTGCCGGCATCGCCGATGCGGACATTATCGAGCACTCTTTTCCATGGCAGAAGACGCGCCTCTTGAAACAAGACACGCGTATCCTCATGCGTTATGCCGACAGCTTGATTGTCCAGATAGATGGTGCCGTTAGAAGGTTGGTCAAGGCCGGCGATCAATCGGAGCAGCGTGCTTTTGCCGCAGCCGCTCCGGCCTACGATAGCGATAAATTCTCCAGGTTCAATCGTCACATTCACGTCTGTTAATACCGGATGTTGATCGAATTGCTTCGAGACATTGAGGAGATGAATGCGGGAACCTATTTTTTTCTGAAGCATGCTGTCTTCCCCCTTTTTGTCAGGACTTTGCCGAATAAGTCGGATTCCACTGCAGCCACCATTTTTCAAGCAGCTTGGCCGCGCTATCCGACAGCTTTCCTAACAGCGCATATATCAAGATGCTCAATACGATAACGTCCATCTGGAAAAATTCTCTGGCATTCATCGCCATATACCCTAAACCCGACTTGGCTGCAACCGTTTCGGCGACGATCAGCGTGAGCCACATGATGCCGAGGGCATAACGGACACCAACAAGAATAGAAGGGAGCGCCCCGGGCAAAATGATGTGAAGGTATAGAGATACGCGATTCAACCCGTATACCTTCCCCATTTCAATTAATCCCGGATCAATCGAACGGATGCCGTGGAACGTATTTAAATAAACCGGAAAGAATACGCCGAGCGCTACGAGTACCAGCTTGGCGGGTTCCTCAATCCCGAACCAGATGATGACCAGCGGGATTAAGGAGAGATGAGGGATGGTACGGATCATCTGGATGGTCGAGTCGGATAATCTTTCGGCCGTACGCCAAAAGCCGTTAATTAAACCGAACAAAAATCCGATGCTCCCGCCGATCATAAAACCGCTTATAGCCCGCTTGGCGCTAATCCCGATATGGATGAACAGCTCACCGGATTTCAGCATGCTGACAAAGACGCTGAGCACCTTGAGCGGCTGCGGCAGCACATTCGCCGGGATGAGCCCGGTGCTGGTGAGCAAATGCCAGGTGAGCAGGATCAGAACGGGCAGTATCCAGGGGGCAACTTGATGAAACCGCTGCTTTGCCTTTATTGCCTTCAATTGCAACTACGCTCCTTTTAACTGTTCTATTTGGATTGCGCCGTTATTTTTTTCAGCTCTTCCTCAAAAGCCCTGCTCCAAGTGGCGCTGACGTCTACTTTGCTTTTTAAGAGTCCTACGCCGACTAACGTATCGGCGACATCCTGCTCGGAAGCAATCGCCTTCTCGAAGTTGGCGGAGAGCTTGGATGGGCGCTGTTCTTCGCCCTTTTTCAGGGTATCAAACGCTTGCTCAACAGGTTGCTTGGTATTCGCCGCCGTAATTTCGGCCCACTTTTGCTGATTGCTGCGGCTCCAGGCATAAAACTTGTTCAAACGGGCCAAAAAATCGACGATAGCGGCATGCTTGGCCGGGTCATTAATCGCTTCGGGGGTAGCCTCATATAAGAAATTTCCGGATAAAATATCCTTGGCGCTGGCTAATTCCGTCGCTCCGTTTTGATGAGAGGAAATAATTGCGTTGCCATAGCTGGCCAATGCGTCGACTTTGCCGCTGATCAGTGCGCTTAAACCGTCTGACGTCGATAAGGGAACGGCTTCGACATCCGTCCATGACAAACCCGAAGCTTGCAGCATTTTGACCAAGAAGTAGTGGGCTGTTGTAGCGTTTACGAAAGCGACCTTTTTTCCTTTCAAATCGGCAACGCTCTTGATCGGCGAGCCTTTGGGTATGACGAGCTCCTGATTCAGCGTCGTAGATTCAAAAGAAGCGATGACTTTGAAATTCCCCCCGTTGGCCGCTTGGGAAGCGAAGATTGGAGGGATTTCGCTCGTGGAGCCCAAATCCAGGTTACCGGCCGCCATCGCCTCGAGCTGCAGATTGCCGCCCTGGAAGACGCTGTACTGCACTTTGTAAGGCGTATCGCTGAGACCTGCCTCTTTAAAGCCTAGCTCCAAAGTTCCCCATCCTGTCTGTCCGACGCGCAAAGTGACTTTGCTGAGGTCGACGGAAGGGGAAGTAGCGCTGGCCCCTGACACCGGTGCCGCAGACGTCACCTGGGATTTCGCATCTCCTGAGGAGGCAGTTTTACTTCCGCACCCGGCGGCTAAAACAACGATGAATAAGGAAATAACAGTTTGCTTGGCAAATTTGGTGAATCTGAACATGATCGTAACGCACCCTTCTCCATGTAAGGTAAGTTTTATAATTTTGCGTAACCTTTCTGAATGATGCGCTGGCCCCATTGATCCGCTTGCCTAATTGCTTGGGCTAGCAGGGACTCATTGACATCGAATGACAAGCCTTTCGCCGCGCCTTCCCGCAGCCTAACCCCTTTGGCTATTTGAATCGCAATGACGGCAGGATCTTGGCTGATTCCCAGCTCTGCCAGCGTAATGGGGAGGCCCAGCTTATGGAGCCATAGCGCAAGCTCATTGATTTCTTGTTCCGCTCTCCGTTCAAGTACCGCCTGAGTGAGAAGTCCGAATGCCACCTTCTCTCCGTGCAGGGTGCCGCCGGTTTGCGGGATAAAGGTCAGGCTGTTGTGAATGGCATGAGCGATGGCGGCGCGGGCTGTCAAACCCTGAACGGTACCCGCCAATCCTGCAAGCGCGATGACGGCATCGATCGTCTCCGTAAGAGCGGGCGTCACTCGGCCGCTTCCGGCCGTATCATAAGCCTGCAAGGCATGGACGCGCAGCCTTTCGAGCGCAAGCTTTCCCGTTTGGGTCGCGATTCTGATATCCAATCCGTCGGGATCATCACTCAGGTTTACGACGGTTTCATACCATTTCACAATGGCATCGCCGATGCCTGAAGCTAAATAGCGTTTGGGTGCGGATGCCAGAACACGCGTATCAGCCAGCACCAATACCGGTGAGCGTTCATTTAAAATGTGCCCGGAGGAACGTCCCAGATCGTCGTAGAGGATGGAGACTGCCGCCCAAGAAGCGCAGGTCGCCGCTACTGTCGGTACGGCAACAACAGGAATGCGGAGCTTGCCGCCGACCGCCTTGGAAACATCAAGAACCTTGCCGCCGCCGACTCCGATAATAACGTCCGCCTGCTGCTCCGCAGCCGTAGCGGTATAAACTTCGATTTCTTCTTCGGTGACCTTTCCGCTGAACTCCGCAATTGTAAAGGTAATCCCGGCTTGGTCCAGGCTGTCAAGGAATGTGTGGCTTGCAGCTTTCAGCGCTTTTTGACCGGCGATAATTAGCGCCTTCTTGCCATAAGGGGCAATCAACGATCCGCTTTTTAACAAAATATCAGGTTCATTCCAATACTGCTCAGGCGCTTTAATGTTGATCATGTGTGCTTCCACTCCTCTAAATTTAAAATCAAATTATTCCTATGTGTTAAGTGTGAATATAGGAGTAACACTAACACAGGACACGTCAAAGCGTCTAATTGAAGTTTTCTATCCAAAGATATAGCACTTCTATCGTAGAGGTACGATTACGGGAGAATCTAAATTATAATTATATATAATTTAGTATTTATTAAATTGTGTTGCACATTAATTAGATGTTCGATAAGGATAATTGGATGGCTCGTAGCAAGGAAAAGACTACAAGAAAACAATGCCAATCTAACTAGCAGCTTAAGCAATACCTTACCCTTCGTAAGATATCTTGAAGCCAGGTAAGAAATTCTATGAATCTAGTATAAAGACATAGATTTAGGTTTATGCTATATTCTAGGAGGTGTATTATAATCATGACACTTTTAATGAAAAAAGCACTTAATCAATATAATTTCCTTATGTACATTAAAACCGGAGAACAAAAATACTTAAGAATGATTCAGACTGGACTGTCCCAGCTGTGAAGGCTCTTATAAACGATAATTCAGGCTTAAGACTATCGCGCATTCGCGGTATTTTTGTTTTTCGCTAAAATCCAAGGGACTTTATTTCAGTTTGATTTTCACATACGAAGAACAGGATCTAACCATGGAGTTAATAAAGAAAACGAGTCAGCCCGATAGTGAACGTTCAATTAGGATGGGAATCAAAGAGCTTGAAAATGGCGGTTATATTAATCGAAAAACACTTCAAAATGGAGAACTTGTTGGAGTTTTAATACAATGAAGTATAAAGAAATTAAAAATGCAGCGTCAGTTAATACCATAAAAGGAAAGAAGAAAAATCAAACGAATAAAACCATTAGTAAAAAGGCGCAATCAAAGAAGAGTACACGAACAAAGAAATCAACCCAAAAAAGGATTTAATCGTGCTTTAAGCAATTTCTTCAAAGAGTTTTTATAGTGGTAGACCGCTGTTAGTGATATAGGAAAATGTGCTAATCTGGGTAATGCAAGAAAGGGCAAGAAGTGGAGAACTGCTTCAGAGCAGGTTTGAATACGGAGCGAGTCCACGAAATAAGAAGGATTTATACTTACGACTCCTGGGATCATTTATAAAAGCTGCAGGGATATAAAAATAAAGTTTCTAAGGAGAACAAGTAGATGGGAGTTAGCGAATTCGATTCGAAAGACGATGTTGAGGTAGGAGATATCGTGTTTCTCAAAAGTGACCGCATGCGATATCATATTCGTGATATTCGTTTGGCACATTCCCCAAGTAATAAAGTAGAAATGGAATATCAGCTTCTTTGCGGTAATGGCGGAAAAATCATCGATTGGTTGAAACGCGACAGCTTTGATGTATTCGAAAGGGGTATCGAAGGGGATTATACACCTCGGTGAAGGCAGCCGTCTCCGAACTTTTGTGTCGTTTATGTAGGAACATTTGTAGTAGTAGTCTAGTTCATCTTTTCCTCTTATTTTATATCTCTTATTTTCGCGTATAATACCAATTTTAGTGACCTTTTTTTACCCGTGTTTGACGATACAATAGTGGTCTACATCCCCGCACTTTTGCTGCGAGGATGTTTATTGATAGTCTGGATTTTAACGAAGTCTATCAAGTCTTATCTTCTTTTCATCTCTGGTGAGAAAATCGTACCACATCTGTCGAAACCTCACTTGACGGCCATCTGCAGGCACATGCGCTTCCATACGTAACGCCTCAGGGATTGGTCTCGGATGCTGACTTTCGACAATCATACGGTCCTCTTCCAGTACCTTGGCGCTGTACCTGGAAAAAATTGAGTTGATGCCCGGGACAGATTTTGCAAAGTTTCGCCCGACTAAACCAAAAATCGCCGTCTTATTTTCATCCATGGGCGTGAAGGTAACATAGTTGTAAATTTTGTTGCGCGTCTGGTTGGGAAGTGTCAAAACCCATTGCTGCGGAAATTGATACTGAAGTAAACCGTTTCCATTTCTTACTTGGATATGGTCCTCGTCGGCTTCGAAGTCGATTTGAATCTCTTCCTTTGATTTTTTTCCAATAGTCGAACGATGTACGATCGGAACATGTGCAACATCGATTACACTTTCAATGACTCGTGTAAGATGTGCTTCCCATATGGCTGCATATGGGGCAGCTGTATACTGTGGATCCTCAAGTTCGGGAAAAATCTGAAGGCTAGGTATTATCGCCTCTTCATTGCTTTTATCATTTGCTTCTGGATACACCCACAGCAGTCCTGCACGTTCTGTGGCTGGGTAGGTAAATGTATGGGCAAACGCAGGAATGGGACGATTTGGGTGGGCCGGGATTTCGATACATCTTCCGTCGGTATCGAATCTCCATGCATGATACGGACAGACCAATTTTCCATCTCGACATGACCCGAGCGACAAGTCAGCACCGCGATGCGAACAATAGGCATGCATGGCACTAGCGTTACCAGCTTGATCACGGTACAGAACGAGATCCTTGCCAAGCAATTTACGTTTAATCGGTTTTTTGTCCAGATCCTTTGACCACGCTACTTGATTGTGTTGTCTCGATCTCTCTTCAATGATGCTGCGGTAACGCATAAGCTCTCGAAGTTCACGTTGGATTCGATTTGGAATGAAGCTGGCTTTTAGAAGTCCATGGCGGAGAAGTTTAGCGATCCATTCGGAATCTTTAACATCTGTTTTACGCCCAGGTAATGCTTTCATATGCTGGGCATTGACCACTAAAAATTCAATTCCTTCAGCTTCTAGCAAGTTGACGATTGGTTTCCAAAACACGCCCGTGCCATTTTCATCATCTGTGGTGCGGCGCTTGCACTGCTAACGGACAGGATTGGTCAATTGTTCCACGAATACCTCCGCTTTCCTAAACAAAAAACCGTCCTTTAGAGGAACGGATTATTTTGTGTTTTTTACCTTCCAGAAAGAAATCCCTGGCATATGTCCAATCAAGAAGTATGTACTGAGCGTATGATTATACCGTAATGAAAATTAACTTGAGGGGAATGATTAAAATATGGGTGCAAGTTGTGCAGGTTATAGTGGCTACTCCTCAGCTGCGGTGGTATTGGTCCTTTATGTTTTACTTGTAATCGTTCTTGCAGTTTTTGCTTGGTAATACAGTAATAAAAGAACAAGATGGCTCGAACATTCGAAACAGCCCATACCCATTTCTCTAGACAGAATAGACTAATAGCACCATAGCGCACACCATACCCAGAATACTCATTCGATATCACCTTGTAGTGTACCGAAAAAGAGGAATCCTTTAAGTTTTAAGGGGATTTCTTTTTTTGTGTTCATAGAATCAATTCGAGTTGTATGTACAATATACGATAATGTACCTTTGTTCAATTAACGCAGAACGTTAGTAGAACAAACACAGTGACAGTCTAAGATTAGACAAAAAACAAAACAAGGCCGCAAATGTCGAGTGACAAGAATATAGTCCGATTAATATTCGCCAAAATGGCGGCTTTTTTATTTTATCGGAACATATTCTTGTCATTTCTTAATGTCAAGAATATGTTTCTATTGCCGATCTAGGCCAAGAATATCGTCCGATTGCCGACAAGTCCAAAATATATATACTTTTGGGAATTCAGCTAACGGGCAGGAGGATAATTCAATCAAAGCTAGAAATCAACTTAATGAAATTTCTTTAAGTTAGAAGGTGAACTAGATGGAGGGTATTCATCAGCTTATTAGGGAGTTGAGTTGGAACCAGCCTGAAAACATTCAACAAAATGCAGTCGAAAAATTATCAAACTTGAAAGGAAAAGATGTAATTCTTCTTGCTATACAATCAAATGAATTGTGTAGTAAATCATGCTGGGATAACGCTGCGATTGTGTTGGGGAATATTGGTTATCCAAACAATAGAGCTGCATTACCTTACTTAATGGAATTGTTTCAAGACTTAACATGGCCAGGGGTAAGACCGATTATTACTACATTGAAGGATATTAATAAAAAAATATTGATACCATTTATCGAAAATGCATCAGTCAGAGCAATTAATAAACATGATGATTGTTGGGCAAATGGGATAATTTATTTAATAAATGAGCTGGATTTTACTGAAGCGGACTTCAATGATTTACGTTAGTTGGAAACTTAGTAAAAATGGCTGATAGATGAAAGCAAACGTTAGCGGGATAAGCAAATCAAAGAAGAGGCTGCCGGCAATATCGGTGGCCTCGTTAAGCTATTGGGCAGGATTATGTGGTGATTGTATTGAAATAGTATGCATTTCCAATAGGACTTAGGGTAGAAGGGGAGGAAAAGATGTCTGCCGAAGTTGTTAAGTTAATCCCGACTGATCCAGAATATGTTCCAACTGAGAAATGTATTGAAATGATCGATGAATGGATACAACGTTTTCATGCACAAATCATAGTTACCGAAGAGGTGCGGTTCATAGATCAGGGCGCAAATTTTGAGAAAATTATCTGTCCTTTTTGTTTAAGCAACATTGAGATCGAATGGTGGCAAAACCAGATGGATATAGCTTCAGAAAGTTCTTTTCACGAACTCAAAACGATTACCACATGTTGTAACCAGCAAACAACACTAAATGACTTAAATTATATCTGGGAGGCCGGCTTTGCTCGATTTACAATAGAAGTATTGGAATCGTCGAGTGATATTACTAAAGCTGATGTATTGACAATTGGGGAAAAGTTAGAGTGTTCATTGAAGAAAGTAATTGCACATTACTAGGTGAAGCTAACTGGGAACGTTAGTTTAATCATTATATCATCAAGGCAACCGGCCAGACGAATCGGTTGCCTTTTCTCAACTAACTGGCAGATTAACGCAATGTGCAACTATAAATTTGTCCAATTCGTCTTCTTATAAAAGGAGAGCGATGAGATGAATGTGGAGCCCCACAACGATCGCACGTATGGACGTTCTATGTCCAAGCGCCTGGTGGATTTACTGTCGAGGTTCTGTGTTAATTGATTACTATAACGGAGAACGCGAATGAAGACTCAGCAGGCCAACAATGACCGGCAACTGATCCTTACCTAAGTATGATACGAGTCTATCTCGAGGGGGAATACATATGTCATGCTTTATTTGTGTTAAGCATATTGGTATTACCGACCAACCACCTGGTGGATATTTTTATGAAGATGAACATTGGAAAGTCTGTCATTTCCCAGCACAGCAATCCATTTTAGGGCGAATAGTTTTAGAATCGAGGCGCCACTTTCTCGACTTTTCTGAGATGACAGAGGAGGAAGCAGCGTCATATGGGATTTTGATTAAGAAATTGTACTCAGCACTCAAACATGTCACCGGTGCAGAACGAGTGTACTCACTTATTACCATTGATGGTGTTCCACATTTTCATGCACATTTCATTCCCCGAAGGAGTGAGAACACAACAAAAGGGATAGAGTTCATAAAACAAAATTGGTCCTGTAATGAAAAAGATGCTACTGATGTGGTTCAGAAATTACATGCTTTTCTTAACCCGAATTCGGAGAAGAACCGTTCAGCTAATTAAGAAGGTTACTTACAGGATCGGGACAGGCCAAACAACGGAGTATAAGTTAATAGGAAAGGGAGGTATTGGGTGATTAATTTATGATAAATAAAAAAATAATGATGGAAAGTGTTTACAGTCAACTTGCCATTGACTATAACTGTTCGCCAGATGATTTTTTAAAGGACGGATTTATTTTTACTGAAGCAAGCGAAAACAAAGATAGACGACCATTTCCCTGGGTAACTCCTCGTATCGAGATAGTCACATCAGGACGCAGTGTAGTGATAAATGCTTCAAGAGATATTTTACCTTATATCCGCGAACAACTTGAAGGTAAGACGCGTTATGAAGCACTTTGCATGCCGTTTGTTTATGGTATAAGCCCATATTTTCTTTCCGATATTGGGAAAATTAGCCCTATGATTAACCCTGATGGGTTTGAATATGAGATTGTTGAAAGAAGTAGTATTAAAAAGCTTTATGATATTGCTGGCTTTCGCAACGCTTTACAATATGACGAAAATCACCCACGTCCCGATGTATTAGTTACATTGGCTAGATCTAATTGTGAAATTGTCGGTATAGCAGGAGCAAGTGCTGACTGTAAGACAATGTGGCAAATTGGGGTTGATGTATTGCCTCCCTACAGAGGCAAAGGGCTTGCCGTTTCGCTTGTAAATATGCTAACACTCGAAATCTTAAGGCGTGGATATATTCCTTATTACGGTACTGACGGTAGCAATGTGGTGTCACAGCAAGTGGCGGTCAGAGCAGGTTACATTCCTGCATGGGCTCATTGTTACAAAACGAGACTTGACGGGGTATTGATACCACCAGTTTGTTGAATGCTGGGTCTTGGCTGCAAATCCAATAGATATTTACAATAGAGTAACTCCAAACTGTCTTCAGAATAATTTCAAGTTCGGGGATTGCGTTGATCTAACGGGATACTTTAGTTCAAAAATGTAATTAAATTGAACTCTTATTTTCATGCTGTCTTAACGAATTAAGCCTATACTAAAATTAAGACCCCCTTTAAAATATATAACTTAGATCCGCAGCCCGGTGCTGAGGATCATTCGCGACATTACCCAGCGGAAAAAGTCAGAAGAAATGGTCATAAGATCGGAGAAGCTATCGCTCATTGGCGAATTAGCAGCGGGCATCGCTCATGATATTCGCAATCCACTCACGTCGTTAAAAGGATTTGTTCAATTATTAAAGGCGAAAAATACGGAATACATAGATGTTATGATGGAAGAGTTGGAGCATATTAATTACGTAGTGAATGAATTTATGACTCTGGCAAAACCGCACCTAAATCATTTTATTGAATGTAACATACAATCACTCGTGCAGAGTGTAGTACATTTTATGAAGCCTCAAGCGTATCTCTATAACGTTCAAATACTCATAGAAATGGATCAAGACGTGCCGGCAATTCAATGTATACCTGACCAAATCAAACAGGTTTTAATTAATCTTTTAAAAAATGCCATAGAGTCAATGACTCACGGGGGAGTTTTATATGTTACTATTCGAAATGAGCAAAATCAAAGCATCATTGTTAGCATCCAAGATCAGGGGGCGGGAATATCCGAGGAATTGTTATCTCAACTAGGTGCTCCGTTTGTCACTACCAAAACGAATGGAACGGGCCTCGGTCTGATGGTATGCAAACGAATTATTGAATGCCACGGAGGTAAACTATCATTTCAAAGTAAACTGAATCAAGGCACGACTGTGGTAATTGAACTGCCTCTGATGCCAGTAAACAACCCAGATCTATAAGCCCAGATCTTAGATACGCACTAATTTTAGGACTTTCTTAAATTAATTCGTTAGTTGGAGAGGGTATGTCATGAAAGATAGATGCCCTAAAACAATTGCCTGACATTGGACAATCCTGTAGCTTTCTTAAATGCTTCTATAAATGCGTATAAAGCTTCTAAGCGAGAGGAAGTGAAAAGCCATGATTAATATGAAACTGATAACATTAGTGGCAAAGTCATTCATAATCAGTCTGTTTATCTTCGCACTTATTAACTTGATCTTCATCCATCACAAAAGTGCAGTAGATCGGATCATGCTTATCTTCAACGCTGGTTTGATGTGCGGAGCGGCTTGGGGTATGTGGGCATCGTGGGGCCGTAGTCGTGGTCTAGTGATGTTAAATATCTGTATGCTGGTGGTTAACACAATAATGATGGTGGTCAAAATGGTTGGATTTGATAACGTGAAAGCAATGATCTATGGGTAGCGGTATGAGGAAGCCCGTCTATTACGCCGAAACTCCTCCGGACGTTCAAAGCGTTCAAGACGTTTGAAGGTAGATTTGCTGTGGATAGAAGTTGTCCAACTATGAGCAGCCGTGAACTAAGTAATGAACGTGAGTGCCTTGAAATGTACCGGTAGCAGAAAGCAGCGATTCCGCCTGGTCCTGATTTGTAGGTGAACGACTGTTTTTATGCATGGGTGGACATGTATCCAATCGCTGTTACTTAAACAGTAGTATATTGTATGGCAATGTATCTCTGTTGGCGGAAAGAGGTGTACGTTCGTGACATCCCAAATTCGGATAAAGGACGTTCGTAAAATGGTCGGTAAACAAATTATGGCAGTGAAAAGAGACGGAACAAGCGTTTCAGGCAAATTGGTCAGAGTTAGCGGAAACACATTGATTGTAGCTCCACAAAAAGGTAAAAGAGTACAGGTTAAAGCGATCATCCCATTGATATTGTTTGATCTCTTAGCCATCGGAACTGAACCTTTTGCATTCGGTGGTTTTGGCGGGTTCCCGTTTGGCGGCTTCGGTGGTCCAGGATTTTGGTGGTAAAATGAAGGGCTGCACCGAAAGATTTATTTCGGCGCAGCCCTTTTTTTATTGAAGGCGTGCCTGCCCAGATGAGATGGGACAAAAGGTGAAAATGGAATAATAACTTGTGCTTACTTCGCAGAATAAGGGTTCTGCGAAGTGGAATGATTGCGAGCCGTACTGTCTCTAATAATCAATTCGGGTTTCTTCGACCGTTCCGTAGTTAGAGGTTTACTCTCGATGCGTTGGAGCAGCAAATCAACAATTCCGTTGCTCGTCCACGCAATGTCAAAGCTGACGCTTGTCAAATTCGGACGGAGATTGCGGAAAAACTCGGAAGGGCCAAATCCGATGACGGAAACATCTTGCGGCACCCGGTAGTTATGGTCGTAAAAGTAGTTTAATGCGGCGACTGTCGTAATTTCGTTAGAAATCATCAGCGCTGTCGGTTTATGTGTTTGAAATAATTGATGAATTAGGTTATAGCTTTCCTCCATCTGACCGGGAATGGGAACGATCATCTCATCACTAAAAGCCACCCCGTACTCGTCTAAGGCTTTCTTGAACCCCGCAATTCTATCCATGTTAAAAGACATAAGGCCTCCTTTAACTAGCCCGACAATAAAACGGATATCGGTATGGTTCAGGTCGAGCAAGTATTTCGCTGCGATATAGCCTCCTTCAAAATTATCCGAAGTTACATAATAATCTTCTTCCGGTTTGTTGGAATATTTCATGTTAAATACATAGGGAATACCTGCTTCATCAAGAAGAGCAGGCAATGATTCGTTAGCAGACGGGCTTAATATGATAAATCCGTCGGCTACCTGATTTTTAATCACTTCAAAATACGAATGGGCATCGGCGTTGGCTGATGTAATAATCAAAATGTTATAGCCTTCGCTGTGAGCTTTTACCGTCAAAGCTTTAAACAGTGACTGAAAACCGGCGTTGAAACTGAGCTCACTGATATGTTGTGTACTAACCACGAGTCCGAGAATATGGCTTTTACCTGATTTGAACATGCGGGCTGTATTGTTGGGAATATAACCGAGATTTTTAATAGCTTCCAAAACCCGTTGTCGGGTGTGCGGCTTAACGAGATTGGAATCGTTCATGACTCTGGATACGGTGGAGGGTGTTACTTTTGCCTCTAAGGCAACATCATGAATCGTGGGCTTTTTCATTATTGGCCCCTCCTTGAAAGTAAAAAATGACATAAAAATGGTAACGTTATCATTACAGCCATTATAGCAATTTGTTTGCAATCTATGTAGTACAATTTTAAGCAAAGCACAAAGAAATTTTAGGTTGACAGGGCTATAAAATTGAAATATTATAGGCTTGAAAGTGCTTACAACATTGAATTGTGTTAGCAGCTTTTCTTTTTTTTCACTGAATTGGCAACGATGCCAAAGCTCTTAGAAGAAATTCGAAACTAACTAACATCATTTTTTTTAGTAATTAATGGCATCGTTTTCATTTTATTAAAGTCGTTAAAAGGAGGATATTTATGATCGTTGCCATAGGATGCGACCACGCAGGGTATGCGCTTAAAGCTGCAGTTGCGGCACATCTCGAATCGATTGGATGCAAAGTGCTGGATCATGGGTGTTACAGTCCGAATGCCGTTGATTTTCCGGATATCGCCAGGCTGGTATGCGATTCCGTACGTAAGGGCGAGGCTGTGCGTGGAATTATGGTGTGTGGGACAGGGGTAGGTGCCTGTATTGCAGCGAATAAAATTCCTGGTATTCGTGCAGCCGTCTGCCATGATTATCATTCCGCGCACCAAAGCGTCGAGCATGACGATGTTAACGTCATGTGCATAGGAGCACAGATCGTCGGCGCCTGGCTGGCCAAAGATTTGATATCAGCATTTATTACGGCCACATTCAGTGACGAAGAACAATTTCGCCGAAGAGTCGGCAAGCTGGAGCAATTGGAAAAAGAAGCCCAAACAAAAACTGAATAATCAAACTGGAATTTTGACCACATGCAAGCGAATGATATAAAAATCGCAAAGTGGGGGATGATTGTGCAAAGCCTAAGGAATTTCACAAGTAATTCGTCTATTGCGTTCAAGTTGCCTTTTAGCCGGAACGTAAAGCCAAGTACGGCGAACGATGCCGACCGTTTTTTATCTCCAAAGCATACTGGTTTTTATGAGCTCGAAGAGCATTTGAGCAACTCCACGCTAAGACGGGTACTGCAACAGGTTCTGGAGTCGCTAGACGGAAAGGACACAGGTATGGAAGATACACAAAACGCAGTTACTGACTCCATGAGGCTTCAATATCTGCAGCTGGCGCATGCATTGCTGCAAACAACGCAAAACGCTGGCTTGACTCTCCACCACATTTTGGGTAATGACCACGATCCTTATTCGCACATTATTGAACAATCAAAAACCCTCTGCGAATATCGCAGCTACTTGATGAACTTGTGTCAACTCATTGGCAATTATGCTTCCAGTCAGCGCAAAGGCAAAAACCAGCGGACGGTATGTGAAGCAATCACCTACATCGAGAAACATTTCAGTGAAGACTTTGGCCTGGATCAGCTTGCCGAGACGATGCACTGCTCCTCAACTTACCTCAACCGCTTGCTTAAGCAGCATGCCGGAAATACCTTTTACAACTTACTCACGCAAAAGCGAATCGATCATTCCAAGCGGCTCTTATCTTTCAATTATCGGACTGTTAATCAGATTAGCAATGAGGTTGGCTATAATAATGTCCATAGCTTTATTCGTGCCTTTAAACGAAGCGAGGGCATGACTCCAGGACAATATCGGGAGTGTATGGGTATAGGCTTGATTTGAATAAAAAGTGATGCTTTCGGTAACTGGCACTCCGTACGTCTTCGAAAGTTTGAGAATAATCAGTAATAAAATACGGAGTGCCTTGTCATTTTCTTTCGAATTTAGTTTTGCTGCGCAAGTTTTTGAAACATGTCCTTAAACACTTCACTGCGATCGATATCTATTGCTTCTTTATAAAAATGCCGTGTATCGTCGAACGAATATGTGAAATTCGGATTTAGAATGGGAGCCCGTCGGACTGCGGATGGCACCCATTTCTCATTCAAGAGCCAAGCAATGGCTGAGACGTCCCAAAGCACTTTAGACCAGCCCATACGATCTTGACCAAAACGAGTAAACCGCCCTCTGATCAAATCGCTAAAATAAGTCCCCAGTTTATTTTTGTCCCGCAAGCAGGCATCGATTTCATAAGGTGTTGTCAGCAGGTGGGAAGCCACACTGTGACAAGGAAGCACGATAAGAGGCACGCCACTGTCAAATAAGATGCTGGAGGCATGGTAATCTTGCGAAACATTGAAGATTTTTTGAGTTGGCCACCAATAAGAATTGGGTCCAAGCCAGACAACAATGATTTTGTGAATGATCTCCGGGCATTTCACGATCGCCGACGCCACGTTCGTGACAGCGCCAATAGCTGTTACATAGAGGGGATCGGAGCCGTTTGAAAAAGCTAACTCAATGATCTTATCCGCTGCTTCGCTCGGTACGTACTCCTCCCGACTGCTCATGTATTGATTGGAGCCTCGATAAACCGGAGGAGGTGAATCCAAATCCATTAGCTTGTAAATGTTGAAGATTTCATGATAGCTCTTCTCCATGCCTTCTCGCGGACTGGTTGAATTCCAGTTAAAGAAGGGGGCAGCCGTAACCGCCAGCAAATCCAGCTTTGCAGGTGAAAGCAGGGAATAGGCGAGTGCAAATTGATCATCGACTTCGTTAAAAGCGTCGGTGTCCAGAACCATTTTGACTTTGCCTTCAGGATGGGCTAGCCGCTTCAGCATGTCTCCGTCTTCGAGCTTTGGCCATTTCATTTCACTCATAGATTGAATCACTCCATTCGAACGATGTGGTTGCCTTTGAAGCTTATTATAGGCGTCTGGCAAGCAAAGCGGAATGTTCATATATCAAATGACAGTAGAGCATTTAATGTACATGGAGTTAGATAATTGCCCATTTAGATTGATAACTGTGTATATAAACGGCAAACCGGAATGATTACAATAAAGATGTGTCAAGCGGATCCTTAGAAATCGATTTAAATGAGGGCTTTTGAAAAATCGAACGATTCAGGGTGAGGTGATCTGAGTGATAGAAGAAGCAAACATTTCGACTAAGTTAGTTAGAAGGGAGCTCTCCAAAGCTTCAAAAATAGTCCGAATGTGGCACGTACTGATCCGCTATAAGTATTTGTATTTGATGCTGGTCCCAGGCCTGCTATATATTGCAATATTTCATTATGCTCCAATGTTCGGGCTCGTCATTGCCTTCCAGGACTACCAGGTTTTTAAAGGAGTGATGGGCAGTAAATTCAACGGACTGGATAATTTTATTTTCTTATTCCAGTCTCCGCAATTTATTACGGCGGTAAAAAATACGTTTATTATCAGCGCATATAAAGTTGTTATAGGTTTTCCCGTACCTATTTTGCTGGCTTTACTGATTAATGAAGTGCGCTTGACGATGTTTAAGCGATGCGTGCAGACCATTTTATATTTGCCCCACTTCCTGTCATGGATTGTCATGTCGGGGCTGCTAATCAATTTTCTCTCGGAGCAGGGTCCAGTGAATCAGTTGATTAAATTGCTGGGAGGCAAAGCGATCTTCTTCTTCAGCGAGGAGAAGTATTTCAGAAGCATCCTGGTCATTTCGGATATTTGGAAAGAGATGGGCTGGAATGCAATTATATACCTTGCGGCCTTGACGGCAGTTTCATCGGAGTTGTATGAGGCGGCAAAAATGGACGGAGCAACCAGGATGCAATGCATGATGAAAATATCGCTGCCTGGCATTATGCCGATTATTATGATCATGCTGCTGCTCAAAATGGGAAGTATCCTCAATGTAGGGTTCGAACAAGTATTTAACCTCTATAATCCGTTGCTTTACGGTGTCGGAGACATCATAGATACCTATGTGTACAGGATCGGCTTTGTGGATAATAAGTTTCATATTTCAGCTGCCGCAGGCATGTTTAAGTCCATTGTAGCTTGCATAATGGTAGTGACGACCTACTACTTCATGAATAAAGTGGAGGATAACCGATGAAACCATCACAACCGCAATCCGCCGAGCCGCAGAGAAGACGCGTTCGCTTCGACGTAGACAACATCTTTGGAGCCTCTAACATGTTGCTGCTAACGGTCATTACAGTGATTACCCTGGTACCGATTGTGGCCGTCGTGCTAAGCTCGGTCACACCGATGAGCGATGTCATCAAGAATCCCAAAGCATTCATCGTGATACCAAGCAGTCTCACTTTCGATTATTACGCCTGGCTATTTCGTGGAAGCACGGCTATTATTGACGCTTATGTGATAACGATTCTCAGAACGCTGGTTGGCACTGCCTTATGCCTAGCGCTCACGGTTTTGACGGCATATCCGCTATCAAGGCAATATTTGCCGGGACGCGGCCAGGTGATGTCGATATTCTTCTTCACAATGCTGTTCTCAGGCGGCATTATTCCTACCTTCTTGATTGTTAACGGCCTTCATTTGACCAATACCTTCTGGGCATTAATTATTCCAAGTTCATTAAGTGTTTACAATTTGATCATTATGCGATCTTTTTTTCAAGCGATTCCAATTGAGCTTGAGGAGTCGGCCCGGATCGACGGCGCCTCAGAATTAACCACGCTCATCAAGGTCATCCTTCCGGTATCTTTGCCTTCCTTAGCGACAATAAGTTTGTTCTATGCTGTGTTTCATTGGAATGCGTTTTTCGATGCCGTCCTGTATATCACCGACCGGAAGCTGTGGCCATTGCAGTTGATTTTGCGCGAAATTTTGGTCAGGAATGATGTGGCCGATTTGGCACTGGGCGGATCGCTTAATGACGTCATTCCTCCAAGCTCCGTGCTCATTAACGCAACAATCGTAATTGCTGTGCTGCCAATTTTATGCGTATATCCATTCTTGCAGCGATATTTCGTAAAGGGCATGATGATCGGTTCCGTAAAAGGCTAGATCCGGCAATTGCTGCCATAAGGCAGTTTGCAATATGCAACAAAACTAAGGGAGGGTTTGACATGTCAAAAGGCAAAAAGAAAGCGGTATTAGGGATGTCTGCTGTATCCGCCTTACTCCTGTTTTCCGCCTGCAGCAGCACCAGCACGCCATCGTCGTCTCCTACAGCCCAATCTGTGAATCCTACAACATCCACTGATGCAGGGCCAATCAAATTGCTTTATACAAAAGGCGGGTTTGAAAAGGCTCCGGACGGGAATCTGATCAAAGCGGAAATTGAGAAAAGCTCAGGCGTCAAATTTGATATGGTTTCACCGCCTTCAGCCGATTATGCGAAGCAAGTGCCAGTCATTCTAGCATCCAACGACAAGCCGGATATTGCGATGATGGCCACAAATCAAGCAGTGTTTGACTACGCCAAGCAGGGCGCGCTCCTTGACCTGAAGCCATATTTGAGTTTGATGCCTGATGTTGTGAAAAACATTCCGAAAGCGGCTCTGGATTATTTTACTGTAGACGGTAAACTGCTGGCGATCCCGGTCTGGACTAGTCAGCAGCGCTACAACTTTATTGTTCGCGGAGATTGGCTGAAAAAGCTTGGACTGCAGGCTCCGACAACGCTGGATCAACTGCACGATGTACTGAAGGCTTTTGTTGAGAAGGATCCCGACGGCAATGGCGTCAAGGATACTTACGGTATCAGCGGTCTTGGATTTGACTCTCTTGACGCTATTTTTGGAGCGTTTGGCGTCGTCGCCGGCGATGCGCCTTGGGTGAGTGATTCAAAAGTAAATCTGTATTACATAGAACAGAATGGCAAGCTGGTTCCGCAAACCACAAGCCCGGAGGCAAAGGCGGCTTTAACAGTTCTTGCGCAATGGTATAAAGAAGGTTTGATTGATCCGGAAATGTTCACTCAAACCTCAGCTGTGAGAGACGACAAATTTGTGAAAAACCGCTATGGTGTATCGGCGAACTGGTGGACGTGGGAATCTCAACAGGAAGTCAAGATGAAAAAGAACGACCCGAATGTCGAGCTGCTTCGAATCGCCCCGCCGACTGGGCCAGACGGCAAGTCGGGCTTACGAGGCGTCGATCTGGTTGCACGGGGAGCAGTCGTATTGGCTACTACCAAGCATCCGGAAGCTGCGGCAAAGTTCATGAACTATTTCAACACCGACAAGGGTGCGCTTGTCTCCTACACGGGTGTCGAAGGTGTGCATTGGCAGGAAAAGGATGGAAAAATAACTACATTGCCGCAATTTGACCAAGACAGTAAATGGATTCAGTGGTATTCCTTGTTTGAGAATGAAGCGCCGCTCCTGAAGGTGGAGACGTATTTAGCCCAATCCCGCCGGGATGCGCTGCAATGGAAAACGATCAAAAATGCGGCAGACGGTATGCTCACCCAGTCTGAAATCAAATATTCCAACGACCTGCGGGCATTGAAAGCTGACTGGTATTCGCGATTCGTAACCGGCAAAACTTCGCTCACTGAATGGGATAAGTTCGTAGATGAATTCAATAAACGTGGTGGCCAAGAGTGGACCGACGAAGTTAACAAAATTTATCAGCAGAAGAAAGCCGGCAAGTAGTTCACGCTTGAGAAGCGAGAGCTAGCATGCCAGCTCTTCTAAGGAGCGCAAACCATGAGCATGTCACAGGAGGTTAAGTCTCGGTACCAGCAACAAAGAATATATACAGGAGAAGCGACGGAGGCTGCATTTCTACTGGGTGGGATCGGTACTGGCAATGTGTCTCTCGGCAGTCGCGGTGAGTTGAAGGATTGGGAAATCTTTAATCATCCGAATAAAGGGTACAATTTGCCGAATTCTTACTTTGCGATATGGGCGAAAGAAGAGGGGAAATCGTCTACAGCAAAGATTTTGCAGTCACAGTTTCATCCGCCTCACAGCCGCTCGCAAGGCTATTCGCCATATATGGGTGGCGGGCTTCCGCGGATGCAAGCTGCACGCATGAGCGGCGAGTACCCGATTGTGCGGATAGCATTTGAGGATACCGAGCTGCCTGTGGAGGTGGCACTGGAAGCATACACGCCTTTTATTCCGCTTAATGCCGGGGATTCCGGACTTCCTGCAGCCATTATGGTTTATCGCGTGAAGAATGTTTCGCCAAGGCCCGTGGAAGTGACCATTGCCGGTTCCATGATCAATCCCATAGGTGGTATCGGGTATAACGCTTACGGCGGAATGGAGCTATCCAAGACGGGACACAACGTCAATGAATTTAAGCATCACAATGAGATGAGCGGACTTTTCCTGCATTCGGAGAAATACGCCAATACGGATTTAGCCTATGGGGATATTTCCCTTGTTACGACAAATCGTAATGTGACGTGCAAGAAGGATTGGCATCGTGGTAAACATTTTGATTATGTCCAGGATTTTTGGAATGATTTCTCAACCGATGGCCGATTGACCGATCTCGGTTATACGACGCCCTCAGAGGATCATCGTACGGATACCGGTTCTTTGGGCGCCTATGAAACGATTGAACCTGGTGAAACGAAGGAGTTCCGGTTTATTTTAGCTTGGTACTTTCCTAATCGGATTAACGGATGGAGCGAGCAGTTCCGTGTAAAAGAACAGGGCCGGGAGATTACACAAAATTACTATGCCCATGTATTTGACAGCTCCTGGTCGGTCGCAGCCTATATATTGAATCATAACGAACGGTTAGAAAAACAAACGTACCAATTTCATGATGCGTTGTTTGCCAGCACGCTGCCCAGTTACGTTCTGGATGCGATATCTGCTAATCTTACCGTTCTACGAAGCACCACATGCTTTTGGCTTAAGGATGGCAAATTTTATGGTTTTGAGGGAAGCTTGGATCGCGTTGGCAGCTGTGAAGGAACGTGCACGCATGTTTGGAGTTACGCGCAATCCATAGCGTTCCTGTTTCCGGAATTGGAGCGGAGCATGAGGCGGACGGAGTTTCTGTCTGAGGTACACGCAGACGGTAAGATGAACTACCGCGCGATGCACGTATTCGATACGGACTTCATTTGGCCGGGCAATGTCACACCGCCAGGGGCCGCAGATGGACAAATGGGCTCAATTATGCGCGTATTCCGGGAATGGAGGTTAAGCGGAGACGATGCGTTTTTGAAAGAATTATGGCCTGCCGTGCAGAAGACGCTTCAGTATGGGCTTACGCATTGGGATCTGGATGGAGACCTTGTATTTGATGGGGAGCAGCATAATACGTATGATATTGATTTCCAAGGACCCAATCCGTTAACGGGCATTTTATTCCTTGGGGCGCTGCGGGCGGCACAGGAAATGGCGAACTACCTGGGAGAAACGGACAAAGCAAAGGGATATCGAGAAATTTACGAGAAAAGCGCCCAGAGACTAGATGACTTAATGTGGAACGGGGAGTACTATGTCCAGCGTTTGGCAGATGTGGATCAGTACCTGCATCAATTGGGTTTGGGATGCTTATCGGATCAAATGCTCGGACAGCAGTACGCTCATTTGTACGGTCTTGGATATTTACTGCCTCATGAAAAAGTGAAAAGCTCAATTAAGGCTGTATATACCTACAACTTTAAAGAAAACTTTTTCCAGCATGTCAGTTGTCAGCGTGTATATGCGCTGAATGATGAACAAGGGCTGCTGCTATGCTCCTGGCCACAAGGCGGTCGTCCGCGCTTTCCGTTAGTGTATTCCGACGAAGTCTGGACGGGAATCGAGTATCAGGTGGCGACTCACCTCATCTACGAAGGATTTATCGAAGAAGGCCTGCAGCTGGTGAAAGCTGTCCGTGACCGATATGACGGCATTCGGAGGAATCCCTGGAACGAAGTGGAGTGCGGGAATCATTACGTACGATCGATGTCCAGCTGGGGGCTGCTCATTTCCCTCAGTGGCTTTAAGTTCAATATGGCTGAAGATTGTATCGAATTTGAGCCCGTTATCCATCAAGAAGACTTTACTGCTTTCTGGAGTACCGGCAAGGCGTGGGGAACCTACTCCCAATGGCGCGATGAGGGAGGAGAACGTCAGGTGAGCGTAGATGTGCTTTACGGAAATGCTGCCTGTTTAAAAGTAAAAGCCTGCGGAAAGATATTTTCACTTTAAATTCAACAAAATGGCATCGATTTCATTTTCATATAACCATTTGGAGGAGAGATCAAGCATGAGCGAAAAAGCAAATTTAAAGGATAAGTTTTACGGCTGTATAGCAGGTGTACATATCGGTTCCGCTATGGGCGCACCGGTAGAAGGATGGGATTTCGAGCGAACTGAATCCACATACGGGATGTTGGATAAGTTGGTATCTTATGAGCATTTCAATAACGGGTGGGTGCGCGAGGCCGGAACGACGGAGGATGGAGTAGAACGGCAAAAACTAATGATTTCAGCCATTATGGAGAAGCAAGACCGCGTTACCGCCGAAGACGTCCGCAGAATGTGGATTTCGAAAATTAAGCCTGAATCTGCGGGCATGATTTCAGAACCATTCGAAGCGATTTTGTTAGCAATGGCCAAAAGCGGTATTCCTGCCAGGGATATCGGGAAATATTGCGATTATTCCGGACTCAACAGCTTTTCCCGTTCGTGTCATCCGATTGGTTTAATTAACGCTGGTGACGTGCAAGGGGCCATGAATGATGTGAATGAAGTTGGACAATTGTACCAAACCACAAACGGCCGAGGGCTGAAATGGGCCATGGTTACGGCCGTCGCTATCGCTTCCGGGACAAAACCTAACGCTACTGTAGACAGTGTACTCGGAGCCATCTACGATAACTGCGACCCAGATATGGTCGTTAAAGAAATTGACCGCGAGCTCAAGCGTACGGCGCACATTCAAGATTTTCGCGAGTTCAGAAAAACTTTATTTGAATCTTACAATATTCGAGGCATTCCTTATGAAGTGAGCTACGCGAATGAAGTAGTGACGAAAGCCGTTTGCATTTTTAGAATGTATAAAGCAAATATCAAGGAAGTTATGATCGCAGCTGTCAATATGGGGCGGGATACCGATTGCGTGACTGCGGTAGCCGCTGGCATTTCCGGGGCGTTAACCGGAACGGCGTCGCTCCCCGAGGAATGGATTCAACAAACGGACTACGCCACAACCCTACATGTCGTGACTAATTCACAGCGCACGATCAAGGAGCATGCGGAAGGGTTGTACCAAGCCTATCAATCGAGACTGAAGAAATTGAAAGCTTATTCTGAAATGATGAGCGCCATCTAATCAATATTTCGAATAATACGAAGAAGAGGAGCGAATGACAATGAGTGGAATCGTTAGTTTAAAGGATAAATTTTACGGGTGTATCGCTGGAACTCATGTTGGAGCGGCTATGGGAGCGCCTGTTCAGGGTTGGAGCCATCGGGAGATCGAAGAGACATACGGTACTCTGGATCGGCTGCTGGCGTATGAGCGCAATCATAACGGCTGGCTGCGCGAGCCGGGGACGACGGAGGAAGGCGTGGAAAGGCAGAAGTTGCTGATCACGGCCATTGTCGAAAAACAGGATAGAGTGAATGCCGAAGACTTGCGTTCGATATGGGTGAGGGACCTGAAACAAGATTGGGCTAACAAGCTCGCCGAGCCTTTCGACGCGACCTTGCTGGCTCTTGCTAGAAGCGGGATTCCGGCACGAGATATCGGAAGATACAGCGATTATGCCGGATTGAATACCTTTGCCGGTTACTGTCATCCTATTGGACTGATTAATGCAGGGGATGTGAAGAGTGCTATTCACGACGCTTTTGAATTGGCGCAGCTCTATCAAATTTCCAAAAGTTACGCGGTGAGATGGTCCGGGGTCACAGCTGCAGCGATCGCTTCCGCGACTAAGCCTGGAGCAACCATCGACAACGTGATCGCTGATATTTACAGATACTGCGATTATTCCGATTTGGTACATAAAATTGACGGGTCAAAATACTCCTATCTTCGTGACAATGTTATCGATGAATTGGATGCAGGTTTGAAGCGTACGGCGCAATGTCAAGATTACCGCGAGCTGGCGCAGGCCTTTGACAAAGTTTATCATGGCTGCGGGGTTCCTTATGGCATGAGCTATGCTAATGAAGCGCTCACGAAGGCGATCTGCATTGTCAGAATGGTGAAGGGCAACGTACATGAGGCCATTCTTGCTGCGGTTAATTTGGGCCGGGATGCGGATTGCGTTGCCGCTCTTGCCGGGGGCATTGCCGGAGCTCTGACCGGCTCGGCTTCATTGCCGGAGCATTACATTCAGCAGGTGGATCGTGCTACCGGATTAAATGAAGTCAGCAGTTCGCAAAAAACGATCCGGGAGCAAGCCGACGGGCTGTATCAAGCATTCCGGGTCAGGTTACAGAAGGTGAACAGCTTTGTTGAAGAAATGCTTGCGTAGCTGTAATTCGCATTTTGAAGGAAGGGGATACTGTGACCAGATTAAAAATTGGGATTATCGGACTTGGCGAGGTCGCCCAAATTATTCATTTACCCGTCTTGGAGGGCTTGTCAGACCGTTTTGAAATCAATGCGGTTTGCGATATTTCTCCCATAGTGCTGGATACACTCGGTAACAGATATCAGGTGCCTAACCGCTACGAGGATGCATTTGAATTAACTCAGCAGCCTGACCTGGATGCGGTTCTGATATGCAACAGCGATGAATATCATGCGGATTGCGCTGTCTCTGCCGCTCGCAACAAGAAGCACGTATTGCTTGAAAAGCCGATGTGTCTGACTTTGCGGGAAGCCGATGAAATCATTCAAGCGCGGAATGAAACGGGAGTCAAAGTCATGATCGGGTATATGAGAAGGTATGCGCCGGCGTTTGTGCGTGCTGTTGAAGAAGTCAAACAGTTGAATAAAATCAATTATGCGCGGGTTCGGGACATTATCGGACATAATCATTTGTTTATCGAACAATCCAGTCACGTCCTCCGTTCTGTGGATATTTCGGAAGCCAACAAAAAGGACCGTTCCGACAGGGCGAGAAAGTTAGTTCGTGAAGCGATCGGCGATGTACCTGCGGATTTAGCCTCGGCTTACCGCTTGTTATGCGGCTTGGGGAGCCACGATCTGTCTGCAATGAGAGAAATCATTGGATTTCCGAACCGGGTCATTGCGGCGTCACAATGGAATCAAGGCAGATTCATCAATGCTATCTTGGAATATGACGATTTCCGGGTCATCTATGAAACCGGCATCGACAATATTCGGCGATTTGATGCGCATATTGAGGTGATCGGGGACAATCGCTCATTGAAGGTGCAGTTCAATACACCATATATGCGTCATCTTCCAACGACGCTTGAGGTGAAAGAAACGGTCGGCGAAGCGTATCACGAGAGACAGATCCGTTCCACATTCAAGGATTCGTATACGTGTCAACTTGAATATTTCTACGATGTGATCGTGAATAATAGGACACCCAAAACGACGCCTGAGGATGCCAAAGAAGACCTGAAATTGTTCCAGATGCTGATCAAGGCGATGAAAGAATATGAGCAATAGCAAATGAATTTGACACAGAGAGCCTGGGCGGAAAGTCCCCCGATTCAGGCTTACTTATGAACCTAATTCCCTCAGACTCATGGTTTGAGGGAATTTTTTTGTCTAGAATAATGTCGGGTGACAAGAACATAGTAACATTAAATGCCGCATAAATTGCGGTTATTTTGTTTTATGTTATCAAGTTCTTGTCAAAACGAATTGACAAGAACTTGATAACATTCCCGATGGGTGACAAGAACTTGGTAACAATCCCGACATTACTCGCTGAACAGCGTTTTAATTGAGGTAACAAAGAAGAACATTAACACAATAACCAGGGGACCACTTGCTTCGTGGCAGCTGCTATCTGGTTTCCTTTGCATAAGCACTACAGGCAAAGCGCGGAAAGCCGTGGATAAAGTGGTGCTCATCCGAATGGATGGAATCGATGGATTGGTTGATAAAATATCCCAGCTACTAAGAAGGAGATTTTCAGACGAGTCAGGCACTGGAGCAGTTGAATACAGTTTATGATGATTTTATGTTAACTTCATAATATTAAACAGAAGAAAAGGTTAGTTCCTGGGTTCGTGCAACCCAGCGGCTGCCCTTTTACTATTTGCTCTTTGACCCTGCTAGAAGCCGTCTCCTAATCTCGCTGGTTGTCTTTGTAATATGGTAAAACTGAATATAGTAATGTAAAAATGCGTATATTGAGCGGAAAATCATTCCCCACCTATAATGAAACATGCAGAAAGCAGTTTCTCAAAATATTACAGGACAATAAGGGAGTTGATAACATGCAGAAGCAAGGGACTGCATTCAATACGAGCTGCTTGCAAGCAGCCATTAATCTATTGCGATGAAGTGGAGATTGCACATAGCCAAACCTACTTGAATATTCAAAAAATATGCTTCGAGGATCGAATTGACGTCTGCGTCCCTGAGCGGATTAAATTCAGAGAATCAGTTATCGTACCGAGGCTGATCATACAGCCCGTGATTGAAAATGCTTATAAATATTGCATTTAGCAATAAACATTCAGGCGGAAAGCTTGTCATTCATGTAAACGAAGATGGGAAGAATGGACTTGGACTTATCTGAGCTGACACAAAGAATAGAGATCTATAGGAACCAATTAGTCGATATGTATCTAGCAGGAGACTCGCTAACTAGTGAAACAATCGTCAGTTTAAGCCAAAAGTTAGATGGTTTGCTTAATTTGTACACAGAACTAATAAAGATTTTATAAAGATTTTTAATGTTCCATCCAGACGGATTCGTTGGGCTGGATTGACGAGGAAGAATCCAGGAGGTAAGTTTTGTCGAAGCATTAAATTAAATAACCCGCCTGGCGGCCGGCCAAAAAACCATCATTCTAAAAATGAATGATGGTTTTTCATTTTTATAAATGAGATGCGAGGGAGCGCATTGCCGGCTAAGACTGAGACAGTATAAATAAATTCTCTCTCCCACCCCAAGGTGGGGGCTGTTTGATATTCATTTTTTTCTTGATAGCTAGTTTTTCGCATACTTTATTTCTATACGACAGAGCTGTATTCGTTGAAGGACCTGAATCAATCATTCTATTGTATCATCTGCTTAATGTCCAAGACTCGCTATTGGTGGTTGGGCTCTAGCCTTCCCAACCAGGATTTCCACCTGCTAAACTTCACAACCTAGGCTTGGTCGCACCGAAAGTTGAATAAATAAGAAAAAGGCAGTACGAATGGTCACATTCGTACTGCCTTCCTGCGTAGTAGTGTACATACGCTTACTTTTGGTAATTCTGTTCATTACACACTTGTTTAGGGTGTGTAATAGACGTTCATTTCGGCTGCTGACGCATAACCTCCAACTCCTGCTGTAGCCTCCAATTTCACATATGAAGCAGTCGTTGGTGCAAAAGTGGCTGTTTTTACAAGCCCATCATTTGCCCAACTACCACTCGTTACTTTTGTAAAGTTCACGCCATCGGTACTTGTGTAGACATTATAAGCCGTGATGATGCCATTGCTACCCCAGTCTTGTCTTGGTAAGTATTCAAGTGCACTTACATTATAGCTACCGCCCAGATTCAGTGTAATCGACTGCGGCAGCGGATTAGATAAATCCCATTTCGTATGCCACAGCGTTGACGCATTATTATCAATAGCGTTTGTTGCTTCATTTCCCGTTTGATAGCTAGTTGCAGTTGCTGTCATTTTCGAATGTGGGACGACAAAAGGCAAAGCAGAGTTCGCAACAGCCTGCATTTTGTAATAGACGTTCAATTCTGATGCGGATGCCCAGCCGCCATCCCCTGCTGTCGCTTCCAACTTCACGTAAGAAGCATTCGTCAGGGCGAAATTGGCTGTTTTAACGGTCGCATCATCTGCCCACGTACCACTCGTTACCAAAGTAAAGTTTGCGCAATCGTTGCTTGTGTAGACATTATAAGCCGTGATGTTGCCGTGGTTGCTACCGTCCTGTCTAGGCAAGTATTTAAGTGCATTGATATTGTAGTTACCACCCAGATTCAATGTAATCGATTGTGGCAGCGGATTAGATAAATCCCATTTCGTATGCCAAATCGTACTTGAATTTCCATCGAGAACGTTAGCTGCTACATTGTTTGCACCTGCGGTTTCCTGACTTGTTGCCGTTGCGCTCATTAGGGATTGTGCAATAGTCTGCGGCTGACCTTTATCATCTGTTAAATTCCAGATTGGCAACGCAGGCTGAGGAAGACCGAGAGCGTTAACTGCGTTAAGTGCCATTGCAGAATACTTTAATCCCCAGTGACTAAAGAACCCTAGCAGATTCTCGCCAGCTGTTTGGGAAGCTGTTACGACAAAAGTATCTATCTTAGCCTGATCTGTCGTAGGCAATGCTGAAGATGCCATTGCGCGATAAGCAGTATGAAGCCTTGTATAGAAATCCCAACCATAGGCGTTTTTAAGCTGATAGAACATAACGAGTCGTGACCATACATCAATTTGTGTATCGTCATTAAAGTTTTTAGTCGGACTTGTACTATTCACAAATGCTAGTGCAGGCGTATATGTGCCGTTCGCTAGGTAAGATGGGTTTCCGTATTCAAGCTGAACATGTAGCGAGTGTAGGTTTGTGGTAACCTCTACAACCTGTGACCATTCCCAAGGATTCTGTTGATAGTTGTGCCCAAGCTCATGCCAGAAACCCCAGCCATCGTGCTGGATGGCATTGATGTCCACGATTTGCTTGGAAGTATCACCTTGATAGTACATGATTGGGTATCCGGAATGCATCCAGCCGGCGCTAATTTGAATGTCCGCCACATAACGGAATTGACGATTAATACCCAGATTCGGTCTCGGTTGGTCTGGGGATATACCGACTAAGGCATCATAACTGTTGATGATTTCATCCCATTTGGCCATGAGCGCACTTGGGCTATCCAATGTAAGGATATCGGAAGTAGGAACAGTTAAGATCACTCGGTTGCTTTGCAGTTCAGCCCACGGAACCTGGTAGTTTCTGATTGTGTTTTTCCAGTCCGTATCAGTCGTTTGACCCAACACGAAATAAGGTGCTTTAACAGCTCCGCTGATAGATACATCCACCTTAGTACTCGGTTTAGACTTCGTAGGGATTAAATAAATCAACCCGCCGAATGGACTGACGATGTTGTTGATTCCTGGTAGCAGAGTCTGCCTTCCAACAACAACCGGTGGTCGGTTCCATGTGTCAAGACCCACTAGATTGTCGGTATGAGAGCCGATCTGTACATCCAAGCTATCAGTACCTAAAGGAACGTTCACGGTAATTACACTTCCTGCTGGTGCGTAAAGCCCAGTACTTACCCATGTGCCTGGAGGTGAATCCATACGGAGATAACTCAAGTCAAGATAGTCGAAATTCACTGTTACCACTTGATTAGCCAGTCTTGGCGCGCTGTCGGGCACTACGCCGGGGAATTGATCTGCGTAGGGCGATTTCACGTTAGTTGGATCAAGTGTTACATTGCTGAACTGAGCGATCTGGTTGGCAGTCAGGTTCGCTTTTACAATCGGGAGTGAGTAAGTTGCAGCTACCCCAGTTGTAGTAGCTGTGCTACTACTAGCAGCTTTTGTTTCGGAGACTGGTATGAACATAATTGTGGACGCGAATAAGGTTACAATAAGAAGCAAGTATAAAGCCTTGATGTCTCGCTTAATAATAAACATGGTTGTCACTCCTTAGTAGTAAATTTAAACAATTCTCAACGACATGACACTAAACACAAAAGAAAATAAACCTTTAACTGCACCTCCTACCTAATCAACATACCAAAACACAAAAGCAAATAAATCTTTGACTGTCATCCTTATCAAAAAGGTTGATTAGTAGGTTAACAGTCATTTAATCACCCCCTCTCAAAACCTTCCATAAACTACCATGGAAAGTGCGCTTCACGCGATCCTGGAAAGTCTTCCACTTTTTCAACATGAATTGTCTTCTCTTAGTTTATAATTCTCTCTAAATCGAAAATCCTATCTTCAGTCAAGACGACGCTAGTTAGAAGGTAAGCGGATTATCTCTGCCCATTAATAAACCGCAAACCGTCCTAAACTATAGTCGAATAGCCCCCATCTAGCATTTAGGTGGGAGCGCGTGTAACGATTAGATGAGCCGGTAAGAATCCGGAAGCAACGGCGACCACGACATAAAGGGCTCCGATGCCTGAGAGTCCTGGGGATTCACAAGCTGAGGTTACTGACAAGTGAGCCTTCTTTGATCATAATTTGGTCACTTTCTCTCGATATTTGTCGAAATTGTAGCGCTTCCAAAATGATTCTATTAGAATTTTGATAATAAAACAATGATCTATTATGCAAATTCCCCCCCCATTTTTTATCTATCTAGAGGATTAGTCCCAGCTGTCCAAGAGTGTTTTCAAAGCGAAGCTAGGTGCATGTTGCAACAATCATCGCACCATGCACCTATCAATGTTTTACTCCAATATTTATGGGTCACGACCGCAAGATCGAATATATTAAAAATAAGGTTTGCGGTTGCTATATACGAATAACCGAATTGTTTAGGACCACGTTCTTCTTGGCATTTTCTCCTTTCTCGGAATGCCATTTCCGTGACTGTTCCCTTTAAGGCAGGCACAATAAAGTAACCCGCTCCATTTGGAGAATCCTACGTGAGAACGAATATATTCTTCACGGGGATTGTTCGGGATTGGACGGCTGTGTTTCAGTTTGAATCAACATATCTAGCTTTGCATCATTTCGTTACCGATCTGCCGGACCGTCGAATGATTGATAACAATTCAGGATTGAAATGGGATCAACTGATTGAACCCGAAGGTGTATGTGCGGAACTTTTTGGATATCTTAAAGAACAGGGGTTCTTAATTGAGATTCCTATTCAAGCCTTCTTGGATGCTTACCTAAGTGAAATGGCCGGCATAGAGAATTGGCATTTATCCTCGCCAAAGCATAAGCTGATGATCTGGTGTCATAAGGAAGATATGTCGTTCCTAATTGAGATGTTCTTCAGTCAACCATTCGCTCCTTACGGCATCAAAGAATCGAGAGAGTGGCCGAATTTGGAGGATGTACTTGAAACATTCCAGCTGACTCTATGGGAAGAAGTAGTACCTGAGAAAAAGCGGAAAAAGCCTGCCGTTGTAGCAGGAGAAGACTTGGTGGTTGGAGAAAAAGTACCCGAAGAGATTGAACAGTTCACGGACAAGGCTATTGAACGAATATTCAAGGAAAATACGATAGTCTGCGCCAACTTCTCTGGAGGCAAGGATAGTTCGGTTATCATTCAAAAATGTATTCGATATAAAATGGAGCATCCGGAATCTAGCGCTCGCTTGATTATCTTAAGTGCAGATACAGGTGGTGCGGATCTCCCTTTAATGCGTCAGCATATCCGATAGGTGAAAGCTGTAGAAGCTCTTAACTTAGATATTGAGTTTATTATCGTAGAACCGGAAGTAGAGAATTCCTATTTTTCTATGGTAATCGGACGTGGATATATTGCTCCAAGCGTAAATTTTAAGTGGTGCGTCGATAGGCTCAAGATTCTTCCAGGCCGAAAAGCATTACTAAAATTAGTAGAAAGTGGAGAAACGGTATGCCAAGTGCTAGGAAGTAGGTCCTACGAGAGTACTCAACGTGCAAGTAGTATTCAATCGGAATATGGCGATGATTTCTATGGAGCGCATGTCGTGCATGGTTCCATCCGAACTGCCGCGCCAATCAAGCACTGGACAGCACATAATGTAGTTACCTACTTGGTTCATAACCCGGCACCATATGATTATTCGAACTACCATTTGTTGAATCTCTATGGTTCAGCAGCGGGTGGTATGGAGGAGTGTCCACTTGGTGCAGCAATGCAAGATGCCAGCGAGGGGATCTCATCATGCGGAGGAAAAAAATCCAGATTTGGTTGTTGGTCCTGTACCGAGGTATCTGAGGACATATCTTTGAAGAATCTTGCCTTCGGTGACTATCCCGACCTGGAGCCTTATTATCACACAAGAACGGTATTCAAGCTCACTTAGGACATCCGTTACGGACTGAACTGGGGATACCAAAGAAAAGGTATAAACCGCTTTGAACCAGGATACGGAGACCTCACGATAGATGCTAGGACGATTTTACTTAAGAGGATGTCGGAGTATCAGATGTTGGATGACAAATTAGTTTTGAAATGAACAATAAAGTTTTGAAATGACAAATAAAGTTATGAAATAACAAATAAAGTTATGAAATAACAAATAAAGTTTTGAAATATGGTTTATCTAGCAATAGTTGAGGAAAAGATGTTAGTAAACCGCTTGTGTACAACCAGAGCCCGACCAACGATATGGTCGGGTTTTTTTATTTATTATTAGGAAAAGAGTGAGAATATGAACAGAGGTAACTCAGTAAGAAATTCTCAAGAAAATAAAATCTCCCTTATTTAAGTAACGAGCAGAATTGCACAATTTCAGGCATTTTGAACATTCAAAGGGAAAATCACATGAAATCTTTTGAAAATCAAAAAATATAGACCTTGACTGTTTAAGGTCGGCATAGTCAGAAATCCCGTAGTCATCTGGAGAACGGAGCAGGAACGGCTATTGAACGGACACTCATTAACTTTAACTGTCTGCTCTATTGACAGAATCCCTGCGATCCTCGCTGCCGTACTGGAGGGGAAGGGGCTCAATCTTTTGATTGATAAAGACCGCTACCAACACAAGAATGTGCTGTTGTTGGAGTTTAAGTCACTCGGCGGTGGCGTTGTTCAGAAGCACTATGCGTTGAAATGAGGGTTGAGATCTGATCAACGAAGGGCGGCATTGCCGCCTCAGCGGAAGAATACTTAACAAAAGGAAAAATGATTTGATACAATAGGGGAAAGTGAAAGGGGAAGCATGGAGTAATCCGTGCCCCTTGCTCGTTCCCCTTCTTTTATACGATTTATAAAATAACCTAATAGGAAATGTTAATGATTATGAAAATTGACTTTGAAAATAATACAATTAAATTTAATGTTCTGTACGGAGTAAGAAAAAAGATATCGATTCATATTGATTCTGTAGGTTTCATAACGGTTAAAGCTCCTAATAATACTAGTCAGGAGATCGTTATGAGCGCTGTGAAACAGCATGGGAAAAGAATCTTGGAACAATTGCATAAGATTGCGGAAGCTCGGGAAATCCCTAAGACAAGAGAATATCAAGATGAAGGAAGCTTCCTTCATCTTGGTAGATATTATTTTCTCCATGAGTTAATCGAAACTAATGAGCTAAATGAAGAAGAATTGAAAATTAAGCTTAAGAAGTTTTATTTCGCAAGCTGCAAGAAAATTATTGGGGAACGAATAAAAATATATCAAGCACAACTGAAAGTAAAGCCCAAAACGATTGAGGTAGAAGAGTCTAAAACCAAGTGGGGCAGCTGCAGCTCGGATAAAAAAATAACCTTTAACTATCGTTTAGCCATGGCTCCAATTGAAGTTATTGATTATGTAGTAATCCATGAGCTCTGTCATCTCACTCATATGAATCATGATCGATCATTTTGGAGACTTGTAGGAAGCATTATGCCGGATTATAAAGAAAAGGAAAAATTTTTGGCGAGGCATGGTCATGCTATGACACTTTGAGGACCTTTATGCCAAAATTATATTCAGTTATGACTAAGGTAACGGGATACTTTAGTACAATATAAATATTAAAAAAAAAGGGAAACTACATTGAATAAATCTAATATCACTATTGGAATTGTTTTATTCTGTTTGGGTTTAATTATGGTTTATCAGAATAATTTTGCTATTTCCTGGTCTATAGGGCTTGTAATTCTTGTAGGCTTAGTTTGCTTGTTTAGAGGGCTTAGGAAGGCTAAAAAGTAGTCTCTTTCAGCTCCCATTTAAACAGCTCAATTTATATGCTTTTATAAATGGACGTTTTATCTAATATTGAAGGGCTATCTCGTGCAGTATTTTGCTCAGCTAACTGGCAGATATGTTTAGCAAAAATTCACGAGGATGAGCTGTGTGTTATTATTGGAGAAGCATTAAGCCTTCAAATATTTTAGGAGTCGATAACTCTGGCTGAACCATTTAACTTTTCAAAGAATTTGACCACTATTGTAAAACTTAAGGAATATGGATTTTCAAAAAAGGGGCAAACCTTCACAAGGGAAAAAAGACTTGGGCTAAAAGAGGAAATAAATTTTCAACGTAGCCAGTTTAACATACCTGGATACCCTTATAAATTTTTCTTAAATATTAGAACTATTTCTGAAAGAAAAATTGATACATATGTAAGATTGGGAAAGCCATCGTCTATTCAAATTCCAGATTATTATAAACAATATCTTCAATCGCCTCTGGAGAACCGACCGAATCCGGAAGATGTATTTACTGAAGAACAAATAGTGGCTATAAATCAATTCAACAAATCGAATGAGTGGCTCTATTCTACTGAGGATGAATTAATCGAATTACTTTATTCATCCATAAGAGTCATAAAAACCAAAGGATTTTGCTACTTCGATGCAAATGCAGATTTATTGCAAGAAGATTTAACTCCGCAGGAATACAGAATAAGACAATTAGAATTGCAAAAAAGACTTCCCAAAATTTAGACTAAAGTCTTTAGAAAATTGCCCGATAGTTACGCTAACGGACACGATAGTTGAATCATATTTAGACAGCAATATTTCCGACTCGGCTCTAGCAAGGCTAGCTAATGTATAAAATGGACTTTCACTGGGGATTTTAATTCAATTCAATATGAAGGAGTTGAAGTAACCATGACCCAGCAAATTAACGACGATAATAAAATCGAAGTTGATTCAGATGTAAATGAGGATCATAATCGAGAGGAGCAACTAGATGACTCCTTTGAAGCGTGGTTGGGGAGTATCGGTGCTCAGGGGAAGAAAAAGCTGGATCTTACAAATGTTCCGCAAGCCAATGTATATGATTATATCGTAGATATGGATGAGGATCCTAACTAGGTTCAATTCACGATAAAAAATAAGCCCTCGAGTTCAGTGTGGGGATTCTCGAGGGCTTTATATTGTCTTTTTTTGACTTGACTTCAAACAAACATGCCATTCGGCTCACGATCTGATATTATGCGGCAACCATTTACTTACGGATTCATTATGGAGTAGATGTGATTGCAGGTGTGGTCCTTTCCTTATTCATTGCTTGGATTTGTCCTAAGCTTTTAGCGTTGTGGGAGAGAGGACGAGGCGGTATATCAAGACCGTCTAAGATTTCAAAAGAAAGCCGCCTTTTTCTTCGGATTCGAAGAAATGAAGGGCGGCTTTTATTTTATAAACGCAGGGCAGCTCATAAATTTGATTAACTTTGTCTGAATTCACCTGAAAACACGAAATCACTTAACGGTTTCCGGCTAGAAGGTACCTCTCGCTCTTGAAACTTCTCCGCCAACGCTTCGACCGGACCGCGATAGCCGATGGCAATGACCGCGTGAATGTCGTAGTCAGCGGGTATTTGAAGTGTTGTCCGGGCAGCTTCTTTGTCAAAACCACCCATGGCGTGTGTGATTAAGCCTTGGTTCGCCGCTTCTAAGGCGAGATAACCCCAAGAAGCTCCGGCATCAAAAGCGTGCGAGGAGTTCAGATTTCCATTCGCTGTTTGTGTGTAAGAGATCACAACTGCAAGGACAGGGGCGTTCTCGCACCATTCACGATTTCCAGCAGCGATAAAGGGGTGAAATTTGGCCCGTTCTTCAGCCGTACGTGCAACAATGTAGCGCCAAGGCTGCAAATTTCCGCCTGACGGAGCCCATCGCGCCGCTTCAAAAAGGCTTAGCAAAACATCCTCCGGTACATCCTGGTCCTTGAAGGAGCGTGGGGACCAGCGTGTTAAAAATTGGGGGTGAATCTCGTGGTCAGGTTGGCGGCGGTCTTCAACCTCTGCCGGTAAGGAATGGGTCATAATAATTTCCTCCTCTTTTTTTAACTCATATTTATTTTAGGTGATTTTACCATTGAATACAAATCTCAACAAATTTGCAAGAGTTGTATGTTTGACGATGTCGGAATAAATTCTTGTCATTTATCGGAACAGATTCTTGACATCGACAGCTAGTGTCCAATGACACAAATGTGCCTACATAAACCAGAGCAAAAAAGCTTAAGAAATCAAGCTTTTATTTTTTTATGTAGGAGAATTTGTGTCATAGAAAAATGCACAAATTTCCCTACATTGTAGTCATGTGACACAAATCTCCCTACATTCTAGACACCGATATCTAGACAGGTTAAAGACTCGATCAATTTTCAGCAAGCAGGCGTTAAACTACCATGAAAATTAAAGATTGGGCATTCTCAGAAAAAGGGCAGCATGAAAGAAGACGCTGCTCTTTCATTTTTTAAAGTGTAGCGGCGCCTATGAAATGGGGGGATCAGGAGACTTCCGAAATCGAAACGTTATAACCTAAGCTCTCAAGCCTTCGAACTGAATTCCGTACAATTGCTCCGAGTTTCTGTTTGTCAAAGTAATCTTCACCTAGATCAACATACATTTCTTTTCTTGTCAATAAATAATAAGCGATTCTTAGCATGGCATGGGCCACAACAATAGCAGCTCTTTTTCTGCCTTTTCGTGCTAAAGTTCGCCTATACATTGCACCAAGATAGTTTTTGGATGCACCTACCGAATGCGCTGCTTCTGTTAAAGCAGATTTTAAATATTTGTTTCCTTTTTTGCCTTTGGAAGACTTTCGTTTGCCGGCGCTCTCATTATGTCCAGGCACTAATGCAGCCCAAGAACATAAGTGAGCCGCACTAGGAAACTGTTTCTCTATGTTTGTTCCGAGTTCAGCTAGAATCTGTTCCGCCATCCGAGGGGCAATTCCAGGTATGGAGTCCAAGCGTTCTACGTCTTCTTGATACGAACTAACCCTGTTTGCAATTTCTTGATCTAACATTTCAATTTGTTCGGACAGAAAGTCAATATGAGTTAGAATTGTCTTGATCATTAAACGCTGATGGGGGTTTACGTAACCTCGAAGAGCTAGCTCAAGTTCTGCTTTCTTCTTTTTCAGTGTTCGTTGAGCGAAGTTTGCCAATTTCTCAGGATCATCTTCACCTTCTGCAATAGCGCGAAGCATATCCTTAGAGGAAACGCCCATAATATCGGAAACAACAGAGCCGAGTTTAATGTTTGCTCCTTCTAGAACCTTTTGTATTCGATTGTGCTGTCTGGCCCGTTCTTCAATAATGCTTCGGCGATAACGGACTAACTCTCGAAGTTCTCGTTGATCGCGGTTTGGAACGAAGCTAGCTTTTAGAAGTCCATGGCGTAGAAGTTGGGCGATCCATTCAGCATCTTTGACATCTGTTTTACGTCCTGGTAGTGCCTTCATATGTTGGGCATTTACGACTAAAAACTCGATATCCTCAGCTTCTAGCAGGTTAACAATTGGCTTCCAAAAGACTCCTGTGCTTTCCATAGCAACATGAGTACATCCATGTTTTTTAATCCAGTCGATTAATTGCAACAAAAAGACTGTTTTAGTAGAAAACGTACAAATCTCCTTTCCTTCTGGTGTCATTACACATGCTGTAATGGAGTCTTTATGAACATCCAAACCACATGCGCGTTCAATGAGAATTTCCATTGAAAGCATCCTTCCTACGGCACTAAAATTGGAGCTGGTGCAACAACCAAAATAGGATTAATCTACCATGAGTGCTTCCCAAGAGGGAGCGACATTCTGTGATGCACCGTGGTCGTCGGAGTCAGACTAACGGATGGGCTCTACCGCACCATAGTTCATCGACCTTCTTCTCCCAGCCGTAGTAGCAGTATTGACGGCTTTTTGATTTCATTTTCATCCTCTGTGATGCAGCGCTGTTTCGCGCGCTGCATGATTGGCTAACGGGCAG
>NZ_JAQFVF010000035.1 GCF_027789125.1 Paenibacillus aestuarii
CGACCGTTAAGCCCTCCAGCGTCGATGGTACTTGAACCGAAGGGTTCTGGGAGAGTAGAACGTTGCCAAGCGAATGCCCACCTGGTGGGCTTTTTATTATACGGAGGCTTAGTGAAGTGGCTAAACACGGCAGACTGTAAATCTGCTCTCTCCGAGTTCGGTGGTTCGAATCCATCAGCCTCCACCAATTTCATATGCGGAAGTGGCTCAGGGGTAGAGCATCGCCTTGCCAAGGCGAGGGTCGCGGGTTCGAATCCCGTCTTCCGCTTCATATGAAGAAACCAGCAAACATCCAAGTTTGCTGTTTTTTTGTTTTACCACGGACATCCTAGTGGATGATTCGGGTGATCTGTTTCTTTTTCCATGACCAGCGGTAATAAGCATACTGCAAGGCCAGGCTGACGAAGAACGCGATCGGATAGGCGGTCCAAATTCCTTGTATACCCAGACTGGTATAATTGGAGAACACAAAGGCTGCCGGCACTTCCACACACCAGATCGAAATGACGCTGAAGATCGTCGGCATCAATACGGTTCCGCTGGCCCGCATAATCGAAGTTACAATCATGGCATGCCCATAAATCAGATAACTCCATAAGGTAATCATAAGCAGGCTATGCGCGATTTGGATCGTTTCTTGACTGGTGAGGAACCAGGATAAAATATTTTCCGAGAAAAGATAAACGAGTAGAATGAGAATGCCGCCGATCAAGTAGTTCAGCAGTAGGCCGGTGCGCAGCACTTTATCCAGCCGTTCCAGTTGATTAGCGCCTATAGCTTGCGCAGCAAAGATAGACACGGTAATCCCGATGCTTATCGCAGGCATGGACACGTAACTGGCCACTTGATTGACGGCGCCGTATGCTGCGGTAGCATTCGAACCATAATGATTCACGAAAGCAATAACGGCAATCTCCGATAGCGAGACGAGAATCATATTCACACTGGATGGAATCCCAAGGCGCAGCAATAATTTGAGGATGGCAAAGTCCATCTTGAGATGATGCGCTGTCGCGGCGTCGAACCGGAGCGTATGCTTCGTTTTTTGCAGATAGAACAGCAGTAAAATGAAAGTGAATATGGTCGAAATGACCGAAGCGTAAGCCGCTCCATAAAGGCCAAACGCCGGTAATCCAAGCCAGCCAAAGATGAGGACGGGCAATAAGAGCAAATTAAGTGCTGTGCTGACAAGAAGCGAATAAAAGGGTGTCTTCGAGTCGCCTGTTCCGCGCATGAATGTCGTATAAGCAAAGTATAGAAATAAAAAGGGCATAGACCAGAACAAAATCCGCGCGTAATGAACGCTAACCTCAATGATATTCGCCGGTGTACCCAACCAACTCATGATATCCCAGGTGAAAATCCCCCCCAACAGCGACAGCACGATCCCCAAAATAAAAGTGAAGGTGAGCGTCGTGCCGACAACAGCTTTTAATTTTTCTTCGTTGCGCTCCCCGTAAGCTTGGCCGATTAAGATCGCACTGCCGGAACCAATCCCAATCGTAAAGGATACCAACAGGAAAAATAAGGGGAAGAACGACGAAATCGCGGCTAAGGCGTCTACGCCATAATAACGTCCAACAACGACACTGCCTACCAATTGACCGATCGATTGCAGAGCATTGCTTAAAATCAAGGGCATCAAAAACATAAACATAGTTCGAAGCAAAGGTTTGGTATTTGCTTGACGGATCACTTGCGCTTCCAATGTAAAAACTCCTATCTGTGGTGTAGTGTTTTTTTTGCTCACCTATGTCGGAGGAGATAAGTAAACAAATTTATGAATCATCTATTATTATATGAACAAAACACAATTATGTCTATAAAATAAAACCCATTCCAAACCTTAACAGTTCGTGATGGGTGATAGGCATGAATCTTTTATATATGTAAGGCTCGTTCCCGCAGCTCTGAAGGGTAAAAACCAAAGTACTCGCTAAACAGCTTGGTAAAATGCCGTGTGCTATGATAGCCGACTTTCTCAGCAGCCTCTTGCACCTTCATCGCCGGATGCTTGAGAAGCAACTCCTTGGCTTTCAGCATGCGCGTCTCCGTCAGAAATTTGACAAAGGTGACGCCCTGCTTCTTATGAAATAATGAACTTAAATAATTGGGGGTCACATTGAACTCCCCAGCGATTTGTCCAATGCCGATGTCGTTCATATAGTTGTGGTTCACGTATTGAATAACTAACTGAATCCAGTCTCCTTGCAGCTTCTCGTCGGGGGAACGTTCAGAAAGCATTTTTTCACCGTGACTGAGCAGGGCGGCGAACCATTTCTCTGTATCGTCACGCAGGCTGAAGGAGATTTCAAAATCAATGGCACATTGAAGAAAATTGCAAACCGCTTGCACGACTTTTGCGTCATGCAGCAGCTTATCCGTAAACGCTTTCTTTAAGAAAGCGTGTTCCTTCGAATAATGGACATAGTCCTTCTCAGTAAACAGTCTGCACAGCGTTTCCAAGTGCTGGCCCAGCGCTTGAAGCTCCGTCTGTTTGTTCATTCGGACGACTTCCGGGTAGGGAAGGAACCGACCTGCCTGCACGCTGCGGGAAGGGGAACAAGCTTCAATAACCCGGAGCTGCTCGCTAATTTGCCCTAAGTCCGAGCTGGCCTCCGTCTGATAAGCCGTCAATAAGCAGGAGCTATTATTGAAAAGCGCAGCTTCGTGTTCGACACACTGATGAAACTCCTTACGCAAAGCAGCGGAGCTATTTAATGAAGAAGAGGCATCCCATGCCATGAACAAAGCAAGGTTTCCATTATGCAGCGTTGTGATCGCGAATCGGACACCTCGATGCGTCAGTTTGCTCGCCGAGCATTGATGCAATACATGGACAAATCGAGCCCTTAATTCCATTTTTTTGCTTTCATTCAGGAAGCTATCGAGATAAAATACAGTCGCTCTACATTGAAAGCTGCGATAATAAGCGCTGGTGTCCATATCTGCTACGGATTTGGCCCCTGTCGTCAACAGCAGGATATCCTGCTCGAAGTGCCGATTGGCGGCGGCCAAATCCTCGACATATGTCTCGTAAGCTCGACGGATACAGCTGTGCAAATCTTCTGGCGTCGCCGGCTTAAGCAAATATTCTTTGGCTCCCAGCTTTAAGGCGTTCCTCGCATAATCGAACTCGGCAAAGCCCGTCAGCACCACCCATTGCGTGGATGGGCAGCGGTCCTTAACGAGTTGAATGGCATCGAGGCCATTCAGCTTCGGCATGCGGATATCGACGAAGACGAGATCGGGGGCCAGCTTCTCCGCAAGCTCCACGAGTTCCTCGCCATTTTTGGCTTCGCCAACCACTTGAATCGGAAGCTCCAGCTCGCTCAGCATGCTCCGCAGGCTGGATCGAACCAGGCTTTCATCATCGGCAATGAGGACATTCATGCTCTCCACTCCTTATATCGGAATCAAAATGGTTACTAAGGTTCCCGCCCCCGGTGAGCTGGATAAATTTAACTCAGCCTTTTCATAAGACATTAACAATCTGGCTTTGACATTGGCAATCCCGATATGCTGCTGCGCGTCGTCAGGAGCTGCCTCGAAGCCGACACCGTTGTCAGACATTTCGATTCGCAAGCAACTTTGTTCATCGGCCCGCTCCATGGCGGCTGTGATGCGGACGACACACGGCTCATCGGACGGCTCTACGCCATGAATAATGGCGTTTTCCACAATTGGCTGCAGCAGAAGCTTCGGGATCGGGAAGGAGGCGGCGGCCTCGTCTAATTGGAAGATCATCGTTAATCTTTCATCAAATCGCAGCTGCTGCAGCAAGGCATACTTTTGCAGAAACTCAAATTCATCCTTGAGCGTCGCTGATTGGCTATCTCCAAGAATGTAGCGCAGCATGCCGCTTAGGGAGAACACGGCCGCCTCCAGCTTTTTCGTCTCTCCGGCCCGGTTCAAGCCGATGATGCCATTGAGGGTGTTATATAGAAAATGGGGCTGAATTTGTGATTGCAGTGCGCGATACTCGGCATTGCGCTGAGCCAGAACAGCCTTGTATTCGCGATTAATCAACTCGTCCAGCTGATTGATCATTTTATTGAACGACTCTCCCAGCTGGCCGATTTCGTCCATATTGTTGACTGAATAGCGGGCTTCCAGATTTCCCTTTTTAACCTCTTTCATCACTTCCACCATGCGCTTGAACGGTGTGATGATCCAGCGAGAGAAGTAATGAAACATGAAGAAAGTGACAATCAGACTGACGACGGACAGCAGTACAGCGACGAAATAAATCCAACGGACTTTCGCTTTCACTTCGGCGCTCGCTAACAGAACAACGACGTTCCAATTCGAAGTGGCGAGCTTTTTTGAAACGGTTACATAAGACGGATTTTCAATAGTGTCCGGTGTATCACTTTGCTCAAGTTGACGCTTCATCTCCTGTGGAATCGGATGATTGGCATAGATGATCCGTTTATTCTCATCGAGGACGGCAATGATGGAGCTTACGTTGAAGGTGATGTCCTTCGTAATCTTCTCCAGGACGACGGTATCCGCATCCGCCAGAATGACAGCCAGAGGCTCTCGAGAATCAGGATCCTTGATCAGGCGCGCTACGGAAAAAACGCGGGACGCCTTGGAGTTGACGATGTAATCCTGCGGGTGGGAGCTGATAAAAGCGGCCTTGCCGTCGGCTTCAAGCGCTTTCTTATACCAGTCCTGTGTGGAAAATGGGTAGTCGGACACCAGTCTGGATAAATTAGAACGGGAGGTCATGTACACGCCGCCGTTGCCGTTGGAGATCGTGATCGTGCTCAGAATATCATTGCGCGTATTGATCAAATAATTCGGCATGGTGACGGATAAAGCTCTGTCCGTTTGCAATCGGGTGTAGGCGTCGGCATTCTCGTAACGGTTGCTGGCTTTCAGTTTCAGCGCCCGCATGACCTCGTCGTTCAAATAAGGCGAAGAGGACAGGCGTTCCAAATCATCCAGATACGTCTCGATATTGAGTGCCAACGCGTTGATCGTTCCGGTTGTGAGCTTCTCGGTTTCTTTGGTAATCAAGCGTTCGCTAAAAAATGGAAGAACAAAAGCTAAGATAATGATCGGGGTAACGATGGACAGCAGGTAAATGCCGATGAGTTTGAATCTCAATGTGCGGAAAAAGGTCATAGCAACACTCCCTTATGAAAGAGAATACGGTCTTGGGGAGGATTGGTCAACTTTATTTTTGATCAAGTATAATGAATCCAGCATGTGTAGAAATGAGCGCATGGTCTGTTGATTTGGCACATATGAAAGCGTAATCAGCACTGATATTATTGGGGAAGTATAGAGGGTCTATACAAAACTCATCGAGGGGGATATGTATGAGGAAATCAAAAGTGTTTACCGTATTGTCAGTCATGCTGGTTGCAGGAACCGTCCTGAGCGCATGCGGCAGCGGAGATAGCAGCAGTAGCAGCAGTGCCAGCGCCAGCCCGACTCCCGGAACGCCTGCTTCGACGGCGAAGAGCACCGACACAGGAAAGCAAGTAACCCTTACGGTTGCGACAAATATTGTCGGTGAGCCTGCGAACGTGCTGCAGGGGATTGCAAAAAGTTTTGAACAAGAGAATCCGAACATTCATGTTGAATTCAGCGCCCCTGGCGCCGAGTACGAAAATATTATGAAGATTAAGATGGCGTCGAACTCGATGCCGGACGTATTCTCGACGCATGGTTGGGCGAAAATCCGCTATGGCAACTATTTGCTCGATCTCAAAGATCAGCCTTGGGTAAGCCAACTGGATGCTAACATCAAACCGGCTGTAACCGACGAGAGCGGCAAAGTGTATGCGCTTCCGATCGATCAGGATAAATCCGGTCCTGTTTATAACGCTGATGTTCTTAATCAATACGGCATCAAGGTGCCGACCACGATTGAAGAACTGCTGCAGGCTTGCGAAGACATCAAGACCAAAAGCGGTGGCAAAGTGACACCGATTCATATCGGTGGCGCTGACAGCTGGCCAATCGGGCAATTTTTTGATTTCATGGCGAGTTCCTATTTTGTGAGCGGTAACAAAAGCTTTGGCAAGGAATTGAAGGATGGCTCCTTTGATTGGAAAAACTTTGATCAACTGCCGCAGATGTTCCTTGACTTGCAGAAAAAAGGCTACTTGAATAAGGACGTTCTGACAGCCAAGTACGATGATTCGGCCAAAGCGTTTGCGGAGGGCAAAGTGGCGTTCGGTTTCTACGGTCCTTTCCTCATCGAAGAAGCGAAGAAAACGAATCCGAATGTCAAAGGCGGCCTTATGCCGATCCAGGCTGCGGTTGCAGGCGATAAGACGACTTTTGCCGGCGGAGAGAAAACGACGTGGGGAATCTGGAAGGATACACCAAACGCAGAAGCAGCGAAGAAGTTCGTGGCTTACTATGCGAAGCCGGAAAATGTTGCGAAAGTGGCGAAAGCCCAGGTGCTTCCTCCGGGAATTAAAGGCGTGGCGGTGGATGCCGGAGACTTGACGAAAGATTTTGAGACGTACAAAGATGTGCCAGTGTTCCCTTACTTTGACCGGGAGTACTTGCCGAACGGCATGTGGGATGTGATGTGCAAGAACGGCCAGGATATGCTGGCAGGCGCTATTACTCCAAGTCAATTCTCGGAAAATATGAAAAAAGAATTTGATCGTCTGCGAGCAGCTAAATAAAAAAAGAATAGCCCGTAGATGTTGCTGCATAAGGTCTGCGGGTTATTCCTTTTCATAAAGGATGGGAGCTACATGAAATCAGGAGGGCAACCGAGTCTACTGCGCCAATGGTTTAAATCATCTGCTGCGCTAAATATAATGTATGTTCCCGCCATGCTGCTGTTTGCCGTTTTCATCTTTTATCCGCTGATTCAAGGGGTGAAAATATCGTTCACCAATTGGGACGGTTATTCACAGCATTATGCATGGGTAGGTTGGGACAAATATAAGATGATGGTTACGGATCAAAAGGTGCTGCTGACGATGAAAAATACGCTCATCTACGGTCTGGGAAGCACGCTGCTGCAAAATTTCCTCGGCTTGGCGTATGCCCTGTTCCTCGATCAGAAGATTCGGGGCAAGGGACTGATTCGTACCATTGTCTATCTTCCCGTCATTATCAGCCCGCTAATTATGGGATATATTTGCTACTTCTTCTTCCAATACGACGGCGGTGCTGTGAATGATGTACTGCTGCTGCTTCATCTGGAGCCTCTCGATTGGTTAGCTTCGGGGCCTCGCGCCGTATGGATCATCACCTTGGTCAATACCTTCCAGTACATGGGCGTTGCCATGATCATTTATTTGGCCGGCCTGCAATCGATTTCGAAGGAGTATTATGAGGCTGCCGATATCGATGGGGCGCAGTCGGGCGCGAAGTTCAAGAACATTACGCTTCCGCTTCTCATGCCTGCTATCACCATCAACATTGTCCTCAACATCATTGGCGGACTCAAGTTGTTTGACGTCATCATGGCGATGACCAAGGGAGGTCCTGGCTATGCCTCGCAATCCTTATCGACGATGATGTATAACTTGTATTTTGCTCGCCAAGATGCCGGTTATGCGGCAGCGCTGGGCATTGTCATGTTCATTTTTATCTGTTTCTTTGGTCTTACCGCCCTGTACCTGCTGCGAAGAAAGGAAGTGAAGATGTGAAGAAGCGTAGAAACGGACTGGCTTATTTCATTGCCGCTGTGATTTTTGTCATTCACATCATTCCTTTTTATGTGTTGATCAGCATGTCGTTTAAGCCGGCCCAGGACACGAGCAGCAAATGGGTACTGCCCAAAACGCTGTATCTGCAAAACTTCGCCGAGTCGTGGAAAGCGGCTCAGCTGAACAGAGCTATTTTGAATAACAGTATCATCACAATTTCCGTTGTCGTCTTCGTGGTACTCATCGGCGCGCTCGCCTCTTATCCGCTGGCAAGATATCAGACGAAATGGAATAACTTCATTTATACGCTCAGCATCTCTTGTCTCATTGTTCCTGCGCTCACCATCCTGGTTCCTTTGTATAAACTTGTGGTGGATTTGCACGGGATTAACAGCTACTGGGCGATTATTCTCACGCAGGTGGCATTTGCCCTGCCGATTACGATTTTCTTATTTACAGGCTTTATCAACTCGGTTCCCCGTGAGCTGGACGAGGCTGGTCTCATTGACGGCTGCAGCCGGTTCGGGATTTTCTTCCGGATTATTATGCCGTTACTCAAGACGATTACGGCAACGGTCGTCATTTTGATCGGCGTTCAAGTCTGGAACGATTATCAATTCTCGGTATTTTTCCTGCAAAAAAAGCAAATGATGACCATTCCGGTTGCTTTATCCGGATTTATCTCGCAATTCCAAAGCAATGTAAATTGGGTAGCCGCAGGCTGCTTGATCGGCATGATGCCATTAACCGTGGTGTATCTATTACTGCAAAAATACTTCATCAAAGGCATGGTTGACGGCGCTGTCAAAGGGTAGAGACATCCATTCAATGACGATTTATGAAGGAGAGGATACGCATGATTTCAGTTCTGCACCGACCAGCGCGCAAGTGGATATCCACTATGCTTGTACCTGCATTAGTGGTGACAAGCACGTTCGGTTTGACAACAGGTACCGGCACCGTGCATGCAGCTTCCGGCTTCACACCGCCTCAGGCGGTATTCGATCATTTACAGCAAGACGATTGGTCCGAGATTCATGATGTCTTATCCAACGTTTACGGATCGATCACCACTCCGCTCAATATCAGCGATGTCGATAAGGGGAGCTACACAACAGGGCAGCTCATGGGCAATGGCGATATTGGAGCGATTGCCGCAGGTGTATCTCCTACCTCCCAGCAGTTTTATTTTGCCAAGAACGATTTCTGGGGAACGCTGCATGCGCAGGGTAGTTCTGTGAAGGACAACGCCGGCATCTTGTCGGGAGGCGGCTTGGATATATGGCCGACCCAGGGCGGTGGCAGCCAGTCGGCAGCTTCGTTTCAGATGAAGCAAGATATTTTGAACGCTCAAGTCGTTACCCAGATGCAGCTATCGAATGATAAGGGCAATGATGCCGATATTGAGCTGCGGTCGTGGACGGCTGATACGGACAATGTATTTGTCACTGAGGTTCAAAATAAAAGCAGCGACAGCATCACCCTGAATACGAAGCAATGGGTTCCGGCGATGGCCTACGCAAGCGGCAGCGCGACAGATTTAACGGATGCGCAGACAACTTACCCCTATACAGGGGGCATCGATATGACGGGCGCCAATCCGGTCCTGTGGACAACACGGGATACGAATGCGGGGAACTCCGGCAATACGACGGGCTTCAGGAGCCGCATGGCGACAGCCACAACGGTGGTAGGCACTACGCTCACGAATACCAAAGAGAAAATCGAAGCCAATGACTACTATGACAGTAACAAAGGGAAGTATTATAACTCGCTCGGCGAGTCCGGCGATTTCACCGTTGGCGCGAACGCATCCGTCTATCTCGTGACCTATTTCGCGAGCAGCAGCGGTGCTTATGACCAGATCGGCTCTGTGTCCGATGTGCAGACGAAGGCCGTGAGCGGGCTTACCGCTTACACGTCGAAGAGCGCGATCGATCAATTGAAAGCGGAGCATCTGAACTGGTGGAAAAATTACTGGCTGAAGAGCTACGCCCAGTTTAATGATGTTGAACTGAACCAGTACTATTACAGCTCTTTGTACATTCTTGGTAGCTCGAACAGACCGACAAGCGCGAATGGCAAAGTGAATGCGCAGAACCTCCCGGCCTCGATGTACGGCGAATGGGTGCCTGCGGATAATGTGGGCTGGGGCGGAAGATACTTCCTGAATTATAACCAACAAGCCCATTATTACGCTTCAGGCTCAACGAACAGAATCGAGACCGCTGTTCCTTACAACAGGGTGATTGCCTATGACCGTCCTTGGCAAATCAACAATGCGGTTGATCAAGGGTTCGATGGAGCTGTTCATGTGCGAACGCTATCTCCGTTTCACCTCATGGCTCAAGCGCAAGTCGATGCCGACCCGAAAGCGGCAACGAAAACCTATGGATTTAGCTCGGGATCCACGGATCAGAAATCGAACGGCATGTTCGCCGTGGTGCCGATGATTTTCTACTACGAATACACGCTGGATGACGGTTATCTGCGAGATGTGCTGTATCCATACCTGAAAGACTTGCTTACGTTCTACAGTTCTTATGTATTAAAGCAGGATGATAGTAATGGACAGTACCACTACTCCGTCATCGGCTCGTCCATTCACGAAGGGGATGCGGCTGACATCAATCCCGATCTGGATATCGGGGCGATTAAGTACATGTCCAAATTCCTCATCTCGCATGCTGCGGCAATGAACGAGGATCAGGCGAATATCGATCGTTGGCAGGATCTAATGGAACATACCGCCTATCCGGAGGCGATGCTGCCGAAAGGGATTTTTAATGCGGCGAATACCGGCAATCTGGTGCCTACGCTCATCGCGACGGATTATCAATCGCCTGACCAGCCGCATGTGGACATGATCGAGCCCGGGGATCAGCCTGTTGAGCTGGAAGGTGTCGTCTTCCCGTTCGAAAATGCGCAAATGCTGGACGGTGACAAAGAGCTGCTGCAAAAGGTGCGGAATACGCTGGAATATATGAACGCTTGGGCGGCGAGCGGCTTTGCCGGCTGGAGCAGTCAAAATAACGGCTTCCCCAAAGTGTATGCCATCGCTGCAAGAGCGGGTTGGCCAGCGGCAGATCTGCTCGCCAAGTTCAAGACAGCGCTGAAAGCCAAACTCCGAAGCAGCAACTTGACCTATTATGGCAGCGGTGGTGCTGTCGAGACGATCGCCTCCATGGAGGGCTTGAATTCGATGCTGCTGCAGAGCGATACTACGCCGAATATGCCGAGCACGATCTGGGTGTTCCCGAATTGGGATCAGTCGCGATCCGTATCGTTCGAGCGCTTAGGCGCCAAGGGGAATGTGGAAGTGTCCAGTACGTTTGACGCAGCGACGCAAACGGTTCCTTACGTGGACATCCACAGCCGGCGAGAGGGGCAAATCGCGCTGGTCCATCCATGGTCGGCCGGCAAACCTGTCATTCAAGTTGTCAACAATGACAACACCTTGGGTGATGCAGTGCCGTATACGATCCATGGCGGCAAAATTATTTTTGATGCGCATGCTGATACCCGTTATATGGTAATGAACGATATAACGGATGCAACGTCGCATGTGACAGATCTTGCTTTGGATAAATATGCTGCCAATCTGATCTACCAAGGTGGTAATGGCAGTGATAGTGCTGTAGTGACGGCCACTGTATACGGGAACGCTGGCGGCATGGTGACATGGTCTTCATCGGACAGCAGTGTGGTAACGGTGGAAGGGCATGGCCACACAGCTACGCTGAAAGCGGTAGGAACAGGCGCGAATAAAGTGGCCAATGTTACCGTCACGGCGACAAGCGCAGATGATGGCGGCGTGGCGCAGACGATCAAGGTCAAAGTCGCTGACGCTTCTACAGTGCCGACAAGCCTGACGATGGTCAGTCCGGGCAAAGCGACGATTTACGGTCCAGGCAGTACGGACGCTTCCACAGCGAAAGTGTCGGCGACGGACAGACTGCAGCTGACGGCATTCATCAGTCCCGTTAACGCATATGATAAACGGATTTTGTGGAAGAGTGACAAGCCGAACGTGGCGATGGTTGACAAAAATGGTTTAGTCATTGCGCGTGGAACCGGTACAGCCACTGTTACGGGAACGAGTATGGCGAATCCAAGCTTGCCGCCTATTACGAGTATCGTCACCGTGACCTCATCCGGTACGGACTTTAGCGGAGACGCCACGCTGGCTTCCGTCATCAATGCGGCTAAGTCCATATCCGCCTATGCCGGCGACAAGACGGGAAGCGGGGGCTTCACCCAGAAGTCGAGCAGCCCGAACTGGGAAGGCATGCAGGAGAATTTCCAGAAGGCCTATATCAATGCATTAGGCGTCAAGGATAAATACGCCGGTTATTCGACTTTTAATATTAGCCGGGACACCGCTTTCTTCACAGCCGTCGCTTTAAACGAAGCGATCCGCTCGATTGATCCGAGCAAAGCGTTAACCATCGTGCAAGATGTCGATAAAAGCGCGCTCGTTTCCGCCATCGATAGTGCCTCGAAATTGAAAGCTGACAATTTTGACACGGAAGAAGATTGGGCGAATCTGCAAGCTGCTTTGGCAGCTGCTCAGAGCGTGAACAGCGATCCTGCGGCGAAGCAAGCCGATGTGGATAACGCCTACGAGGCTTTGAAAGCAGCGATGAGCAAAGTGGCCAGTATGCCCACATCGTCCGGCGGTGTGCCTGTTATTCAAGCCAATACGGTGACAGCCGACGTATATGGAAGCCGCTTTGTGCAAATGCAGGCACCGCTGGGCACGTGGAAGTGGACGGTGGCGAATGCTGACGGTTCAGCGAGCACGGCGGCCACGATCGATCCAAACGGCGGATTGCTGTACGCCACAGCGGAAGGGGCTTATCAAGTGACAGCCACGGAAGTCGGCGGTTCGTCTGTCTACAATTCTTTGATCGCCTTTCATCAAATGTCAGCCATTACGAATTTGACGATGAACGGCAATGGTAACGGCAAAGTGTTCGGTTCGACGAGCAGCGGTTCCTACCCGCCGACCAACGTTTTTGACGGCAGTACGAGCACGTTCTTCGATCATAGCACTAGCGAGCCTTATGTCGGTTGGGACTTCGGCCAGCCTGTTGCGGCCAATGTCATTCGCTTCCTGCCGCGTACCGGCTCGAATGCAGCCCGCATTTTCGGTGCGAAGCTGCAGGGTTCCAACACGTCGCAATCCAGCGGCTATGTGGACTTGTTAACGATTACGGATGCGATCTCGAATGGCACGTCTTCATCCTGGTTCATCAAAAACCTGAGCAATACGACGGGCTATCGTTATTACCGTTGGCTGGGTACGAACGGGTCGCATGGTAACGTGGCGGAAATTCAGCTTTTTGTCAACGTAGACAAAACGGAGCTCGGCAAAGCCCTGAACGCGGCTCAATCGCTTGTTGCAAGCAATTATACCGAGCGTTCATGGGAAGTTATGCAATCCGCAATGACGAATGCGGATCTGGTGTTCAATAATCCGACGGCCGGCCAAGCGGATATTGATGCGGCTGCAGCCGAAGTGCGCTCGGCGATGGATGGGCTGCAAGTAGCGGAAGGAAGCGTACTGGCAATAGCAGCCGGCATTACGTCGATTGCTCCGCCGGCGAAGGATGCCGTTATGTTAATCCTGCCAACGGTTCCTGCAGGATTCACAATAGCGATTCATAGCTCAAGCGATCCGGTTGTCATTGCTACGTATGGAGCGATTCAGCCGCAGGATACCGATGTGACGGTTCATCTTGTGTTAGAAGTAACCGCAGAATCCGACCATTCGCAAGCACTCACAAACAGCATACCTGTCGTCGTGCCTGCGGGTTCGACAGCTGCTGAGATAGCAGCCGGGATCACAGCCATCGCGCAACCTGCGAAGGATGCGCTTTCGTTAGCGCTGCCGCAGGTGCCGCCAGGATTCACCATCGGCATTAAGAGCTCCAGTAACACCGTGGTACTGGACACGTATGGCAACATTACACCGCCGGTGAAGTATACGACTGTATATCTGGTGCTGGAAGTGACGAAACTGGCGAATCAAACGAAGGCGGATACAGGCGCGATTCAAGTGAACGTGCTGCCGAAGTCCGGAGATGACAAAGGGAATGGCGGCAGTGTAAACAGTGGCGGAAGCGGCTCACCATCGCAACCGGAACAACCGCAAACGGGCACACAGCTCGTGACTTCCGAGGATCTTGCGCAGCTTAACGCTGAAGGCAGCGTATCCATTCCGATTTCGTCGGATGTGCTGCAGGTCGCGCTTCCTGCTCGCTCAGCGGAGCTTCTTGCCGGACATCCACTGGTAATCCAATCGGATAAACTGTCGCTTACCATTCCAGCCGAAGTGCTGGCACAGCTTGCAGATCAGCTTTCAGGCGACGATCTGCTAACGAGCACGATCCAACTGAGCGTGAAGCCGCTCTCCGGTACCGAAGCCCAAAGTCTCCTTGCCAAGGGAGAAACGCTTAGCGGTGCGGATCTTCAATTATCAGGCGAGATTTTTGATTTTAGCTTATCGCTGGTCACCAAAGATGGTCATGTGACAAGCAGCCTAAGCAGCTTTAATCAGCCGCTGACGATTCGCTTGAAGACGGATGCAGCGATGAATCCGGATTTGCTCGGCATTTACTACATCGCTGATAACGGACAGCTGGAGTATGTCGGCGGACGATTCGAGCAAGGCGAGCTGGTGGCGGAGATTCATCATTTTAGCAAATACGCAGTTCTGGCGTTCAAAAAATCATTTGCCGATGTCCCGTCCACTCACTGGGCTGCGGAAGCCATTGCAGCGCTGACGGCGAGGCACATTGCGAATGGAACAAGCGACACTGCTTTTGAGCCGGAACGCTCTGTAACACGTGCGGAATTCACAGCTTTGCTTGTCAGAGCGCTGCATTTAACGGCGGCGGGCGAGCAGAAGTTTGCTGACGTAAATGCGCAGGCTTGGTACGCCGAGCCTATTGCGATCGCGGTGAAGGCAGGAATTGCCGGCGGCAGGAGCGATCAGGCATTTGCTCCCGACATGCAAATCACCCGCGAAGAAATGGTTACGATGCTGATGCGCGCATACGCGCTCGCCAAAGGGACGAAGCCGAATGACAAAGCGGCCGTATCCTTTAGCGATGAGTCAGCCATTGCACCATGGGCTCTCGTTGATGTCAAAGAGGCGGCAGCGCTCCAACTTGTTAATGGACGCGAAGCCGATAAATTCGTACCTGGCGGCATTTCTACGCGTGCCGAAGCTGCCGCGTTAATCTACCGCATGCTGAAGTAAACTATCGCAAGCACCAACGATGAGTTGGTGCTTGCTTTCTACTAAAAAGAGAGCGGAGGAGCTCTGTTATGCCTATTTTTTACCAGGAGTCCAGTAAGCAATTTCATTTACAAGCCAAAGAAACCAGTTATATCATACAGATTCTGCCTTCAGGCCATCTTGCGCATGTGTATTGGGGCAAAAAGCTGCATAGCCGGCATGCGCCCAAGCTGCCCCCGTTTATCGATCGTCCTTTCTCTCCGAATACAGGAAGCGGGAAACGAATGTTTTCGTTAGACACATTGCCGCAAGAATATCCCGCGTATGGCCAGGGCGATTACCGGCATCCTGCATTGGAAACCGAGCTGGAGAACGGCTCGCGCATCACTGATTTACGGTATGCCGGTTACCGCATCTATGAAGGAAAACCGCAGTTAGCGGGACTGCCTGCCACTTATGTCGAACAACAGGACGAAGCTTGGACGCTCGAAATCGAGCTGAAGGACCAAATTAGCGGCTTGCAGGCGACGCTGCTTTACTCCGTTTTTGAACAGCATAATGCGCTGGCTCGGTCGGTTCGTTTCCTGAATAACTCGGATCACAGCTTGAAGCTCGCGCGCGCGTTAAGTATGAGTGTCGATATGCCCCATGCAAACTATGATGCGCTGCATCTGGCCGGCACTTGGGCGAAGGAAAGGCATGTCGAGCGTTCAGCCGTCACAAGCGGCAGCAAATCGATCGGCAGCAGCAGAGGGGCCAGCAGCCATCAGTACAATCCGTTTGTTGCGCTTCTTCAGCCGAACGCCGACGAGGATCACGGGGATGTTTACGGGTTCAGCCTCGTTTACAGCGGTAACTTTAGCGCGACGATTGAAGTCGACCCTTTTTATCATACACGGGTATCGATGGGCATCAATCCTTTTGATTTTACCTGGCTGCTTGAGCCTGGCGAGACGTTCCAGACACCTGAAGCTGTGCTCGTATACTCCGCTGAAGGATTGGGAGGCATGTCCAGAACGTTTCATAAACTGTACCGTACCCGGTTGTGCCGGGGAATTTACCGCGATCAAAGCAGACCTGTATTAATTAACAACTGGGAAGCGACTTATTTTGACTTCAGCGAAGAAAAAATCGAAGCGATCGCCAAGGCCGCAGGCGAGCTCGGCATCGAGCTGTTCGTGCTGGATGACGGCTGGTTCGGGCGCAGAAACGACGATACCAGCTCGCTCGGCGACTGGTACGTGAACCGTGACAAGCTTCCGCACGGTCTGGACCACTTGGCTAAGCGCGTCAATGAACAAGGCCTGCAGTTCGGGCTATGGTTTGAGCCGGAGATGGTATCCCCTGACAGTGACCTTTACCGCGCGCATCCGGACTGGTGCTTGCACGTTCCTGGCCGTGATCGGACGCTTGGCAGAAATCAGCTTGTGCTGGATTTAAGCAGAGAAGACGTCTGCGCGGAAGTCGTGCGCCGGGTTTCAAGTATTTTGGCGGGGGCGCCGATCTCTTATGTCAAATGGGACATGAACCGCCATATGACGGAAATCGGCTCCGCGAAGCTCGCCCCGAACCGGCAGAAGGAGACCGCGCATAGGTACATGCTGGGGTTATACCGCATTATGGACGAGATTACGGCGGCCTTCCCGCATGTTTTGTTCGAAAGCTGCTCCGGTGGCGGCGGCAGATTCGATCCGGGCATTCTGCATTACATGCCGCAGACGTGGACAAGCGACAACACCGACGCGGTGGCCCGCCTGAAGATTCAGTACGGGACCAGTCTGGTCTACCCCGTAAGCGCCATGGGGGTGCATATCTCGGCTGTGCCGAATCATCAAATGCACCGTTCCACCTCGTTGAAGATGCGCGGTGATGTGGCGATGTCCGGCAATTTTGGCTACGAATTAGATCTGACGGCGTTCACGGAGGAAGAAAGAGAACTGGCCATCTTGCAAATTGCCACGTACAAGGAAGTGAGAGAGCTGGTTCAACAGGGCAGCTTTCATCGGATTTTGAGCCCGTTTGACGGTAGCGAGGCGGCCTGGATGTTTGTTGCAGAAGACCAGTCGGAAGCGCTGGTCGCTTATTTTAAGGTGCTCGCAGAATCGAATGAGCCGACGAAACAGCTCCGGTTGAAGGGTTTGCATCCTGAATACGTCTACGAGATGGAAGGAACGGATGAGAGGTATGGCGGAGATGAGCTGATGTATGCAGGCATATTCCTGCCTGATCTTCATGGAGATTTTCAAAGTCTTCTATGGCGGTTTAAGGCAGTAAAATAGCAGCACTTGAAACAGTCCCGTTAAGGCGCAGGCCTCATTGGGACTGTTTATTAGTTTCCACGATTACATCATGGGGATCTTGGATTCCTTGATATTTCCGCTGCTGTACGCCCCATACGGTTAAAGAACCCATTAATACAACAAAGGCAATTACGAGCCAAAACGGCTGGTATATTCGGCGAAAACTATCTGCAAGTTCGGTGCCCGACATATAGATTGGATTTTTCATACCCAATCGCCTCCTATCGACGAATCTAGTACTAGTTTTAACCAATCTATAAACTTCTAAACCTATTAGCGCTGGTAGTGGTGCCGTGTCCGCGCCGGTGCCGGTGCCCGTGCCGTCATAGAATAGAGTTGTAGTTAGGTCAGCTGGCGAAGAGCTGGGAGACGGTCTATATTTTTCTGCTATAATAAAGGGAAATAGTAGGATATCTTCATGATGTGGAGGGAAACATATGGACATTAAGCAGGATGATTTGACAGGTTCCCAAATAGCGGCATTGATCGCGGAGCATCTGCATGGGATGACGCTTCATTCCCCGCCGGAAAGCATTCATGCTCTGAACCTGGAGGGCTTGAAGCAGCCGGATGTGACGTTCTGGAGCGCATGGGAAGAAGAGGAGCTGCTGGGATGCGGGGCGCTGAAACAATTGGATGAGCAGCATGGCGAATTGAAATCCATGCGAACTGCAACCGCACATCTCCGCAAAGGCGTGGCCAGGCGGGTTCTGGAACACATCATCACGGAAGCCAAGCAGCGCGGCTACAAACGGCTGAGCTTGGAGACCGGTTCGATGGAAGCTTTTTCCCCGGCAAGAACGCTGTACGCAAGCGTTGGGTTTCAGGATTGCGGACCGTTTGCCGATTACGAGGAAGATCCGTACAGCATTTTTATGACAATGGAATTATAAAAGATGCTGGTCTGCTTCATGTTTGACATGAAGCTTTCTCTGTGTTTAAATGTTTAAGTGTTTAAACATACAAACTTAATGTTTCAGGGAGGGCTACCCCGATGCAGAAAACGGCGCTAATTACAGGCGCGACAAGCGGTCTGGGCTATGACTTTGTGCAGCTGTTCGCCCAGGATGGGTATCGTCTTGTGCTTGTAGCGAGAGATGGTCAGAAATTGGAAGATATCAAGCGCAGTCTGAAGCATGTGGAAGTGATTACAGTTGCCAAGGATTTGAGCGCGCCGCATGCAGCAAGTGAAGTGTTCGCTGAGCTGGAGGAACGCCAAATTGCAGTCGATGTTTTGGTGAATAACGCAGGATTCGGGTTAATGGGGCTTTTCGATGAACTGGATATACAGAAGCAGATCAATATGATCCAACTAAACATAGCGGCGCTTACGGAATTAACCTATTATGCGCTAAAGCATATGAAAGCGCGGAACAGCGGCCGGATCATGAACGTCGCCAGTACTGCGGCATTTCAGCCAGGGCCGATGATGAGCGTTTATTACGCGACGAAGGCGTACGTGCTGTCCTTTTCCGAAGCGCTTGTGGAAGAGCTGGCCGGCACAGCGATCACCGTGACTACGCTCTGCCCGGGGCCGACGCAGACGAATTTTGGTGCCGTTGCCAATGTGGAGGGCACGAAAATGTTCAGCGCAGCGATGCCTTCGAACATCGTGGCCAAGCAGGGTTACCAGGCGCTGATGGCAGGAAAGCGCGTGATCATTACCGGTGGGATGAACAGAGCCGGGGCGCTGGCAGCCAAATTTTTGCCCAGAAGCTGGGCAGCGAAGATGGCCAAGTATGTAGCGGGGGCGAAGTAACGCTTCTTGCAGCGGTTTTGTCAAAGGGAGGAATTCATAGACAGATGTCATCACAGAACGCTATCGATATATTTAGAGCCTGCATTCCGCTGTTTAATGTCTTAAGCGACCCGGCGCGGCAAGATATTATTCTTCTGCTGGCGGAGCGCGAGTCCTTAAGTGTCAACGAAATTGCGGAGCATTCTAGTCTGTCGCGGCCGGCGATTTCGCATCATTTGAAAATTTTGCGGGATCACCACCTTGTTCAAATCGAGCAGAAAGCGACGCAGCGCTATTACTCGCTTCAACTCGAGCAGAGCGTGCAGCAGCTCAAGCAGCTCATTGAAGTCGTGGAGCGTGAATGTTTGAGTTGACGGATGGGAGAAATATCCATTGCTTTTTAAACAAGGGTCAATTATATTGTAAAATGAAAATTGCATATAAACCCTCATCACGCTGATGAGGTAGAGGTTGCGATGATGAAGAGTACATCGGAGGAAGTCCAGTACAGACTGTTGATTCCGATGAAAAGGCACCATCGCCGAAGCTGCGCGGTTGACTGACCGCGTCTGCTGGGGCCGTTTCCGAAAGGAGCGGAACTGTCATACTGTTTCATTCAAAAACAGTATGTTGTGCTATCTTGATGTTCAGGAATGATGAGGGAGTTAAGGCTGCCTTTCTTGATGAAGAGAGGCGGCTTTTTTTGCGTTTGCAGCAGGTCATTTTAGGCATGCTAAAGGAAACTGGATAAAGGGAGCTGTACAGCAAGTGAAAGAGAATAAACTGCGCAGAGGCTTAAAATCGCGGCATATGGCGATGATTTCACTCGGCGGATCGATCGGAACGGGACTGTTTCTGGCCAGCGGCGGCGCCATTCATTCAGCAGGGCCGGGCGGCGCCTTGCTCGCTTACGCCATTATCGGCATCATGGTGTACTTCCTGGTCACCAGCTTAGGAGAAATGGCAACTTACATGCCGGTATCCGGTACGTTCAGTACGTACGCAACGAAATTCGTAGATCCATCGCTTGGCTTCGCGCTAGGCTGGAACTATTGGTATAACTGGGCGATCACGATCGCGGCGGAATTGTCCGCGGCTACGCTCATTATTAAGTTTTGGCTGCCTAATAGCCCGTCGTTTATATGGAGTGCGCTATTTCTTGCCCTGATGATCGGACTTAATTTGTTATCCGTTAGAGGCTATGGAGAATCAGAATATTGGTTCGCTATGATTAAAATTGTTACCGTCATTGTGTTCATTGTGATCGGCTTGCTTATGATCGTCGGTATCTGGGGCGGAAAAGCGGTCGGGTTCAGCAACTTCACGGCCGGCGAAGCGCCGTTCTCGGGCGGACTGCTCGCTGTGCTCGGCGTGTGCATGGCTGCCGGCTTCTCCTTCCAAGGGACGGAGCTCGTCGGTATTGCCGCCGGGGAGTCGGAGGATCCGCGCAAGAACGTGCCGCGGGCGATCCGTACGGTATTCTGGAGAATTCTGTTGTTCTACATCTTGGCGATTTTTGTGGTCGGCATGCTGATCCCGTATTCCACAGATACCCTCGCTAGTGATAGCGTTGCGGCAAGTCCGTTTACGATTATTTTCGAAAAAGCGGGCTTAAGTGTAGCGGCATCGGTGATGAACGCGGTCATTTTAAGTTCAGTATTGTCCGCCGGCAACTCGGGTATGTATGCATCCACACGTATGCTGTGGGTATTAGCAAAAGAAGGCAAAGCGCCGAAATTGTTCGGGAAGTTGAACAAAAAAGGCATCCCCGTCTTCGCCTTGCTGGCGACAGCCGCACTTGGACTATTAGCCTTCCTGGCCTCGTTTTTCGGCGACGGTCAAGTGTACACCTGGCTGCTCAATGCTTCAGGCATGTCCGGCTTCATCGCGTGGCTAGGGATTGCGATTAGCCATTATCGCTTCCGTAAAGCTTACGTTGCACAAGGACGGAACGTAGCGGACCTTCCCTACCGCTCCAAATGGTTCCCGTTCGGTCCGATTGTGGCTGGCGTGATGTGCGCGATTGTTATCGTCGGTCAAAGCATCAGTGCGTTCTCGGACGGCAAGGTGGACTGGATGTTCCTGCTGGCTTCTTATATAGGCATCCCGTTCTTCCTCGCATTTTGGCTGGGCTACAAGTGGAAATACAAAACAAAAGTGCTCAAGCTGGAAGAATGCCAGTTGGATGTAGAAGAAATATAAGAAAGTGTCCCCGGTCGTTTGGCTGGGGACATTTTTTAGTGGCGACTTTGGGCGGTAGGCGCTTGGCGCTGGGTGTGGGCTGGGTGTGGGGCTAATTGGAATTTGCCCAATTGCGGCGAGGGGAATGACAGTGGAAGGAGCTGTAGTCCGGAAATGCCCAATTGGAGAGCCGTTTATTGCGCTGGGGGGCCTGAGTCGTCGCTCTAATTGGGCAAAGTCGGACTGGAGCTGTCCCTGGGGGGGCATATTCGACTGGGGAACTTGTCAACAGGCGCCCTCAGGCAGTAAGAGACTTGAAATAGCGGTACACTTTTTCCAGCTTGCGGGTCTGCTTCCCGTCTGTTTGTTCCATCCGGCCGAACTCGAAGAACTTCACCCGCTTGATGCCGACGAAGCTGAACAGTGCTCTGCGCAGCAGCACCTTATGCGCATTGTTCAACCAGAAGAGCGGATACAGCGCGGGACCTTTCATCGTGGAGATGCAGACGGCGGATTTGCCTTTCAGCAGCCCTTCGGGGAGCAGACCACGCCCGTCGCGGTAGGCAAAGCCTGATGCGAACATCTGGTCGATGTAGCCGAGCAGCATAGCGGGAGGGCGGCCCCACCAAATCGGGTAGATCATGACAATTTTGTCGGCCCATAATAGTTGCTCGCGGTAAACGGCCAGATCGGGGGCGGTGTGCATATCTCTTCTGCGCTTTTTTTCATTGAAGACAAGAACGGGGTTAAAAGCTTCCTCATAGAGATCGAGCACCTTTACTTCCTGGATCGCCTCGTTTTCGCGGCAGCCTTGAAGGACCTGTTGCAAAAATGCGTAGCTTAAGCTTTGATGGTTCGGATGCGTAAAAATAACGAGCATATTCATCGCAATGCCAACTCCTTTAGTTATCATTTGATAAGTAAATCGTAACATTCGGTTGAATAGTTGTCAAATGATAAATATTTTGCTATCGTTGCATGGAAGAGGTGTAGAACATGGACAAAAAAGATTTGTTTTATCAGGCGGTTTCATTTATTACGTCTGTGCATCAAACGACCTATGAGCTGACGAAGCAAGTACCGCTCGGAGATATCACCCCAGTTCAATACGGGATATTGGAATATATCGCCGTGGCACAGCCCGTAACGCCCAGCGAAATCAGTGAATGTAAGCATATATCCATGCCTAATACAAGCCGCGAGCTGAAGAAATTGAGTGAAAAAGGGCTGTGTGAGAAATATGATGCCCCTGACGATAAGCGCAAGCAGTTCATCCGCTTGTCCGCGGCAGGACAGACCTTTATGAATGAAGCTTTTGCTCATATGGAAAAGCAATTTTTGGAGCGGCTGGGCGCGGCAACAGAGGACGAGCTGAACAGGATCGCGCAGGCGATGGAAGTTCTAAAGGCGGGGTTGTTCCGGTAAAATAATGGTAAAGCCTAGGATGCGATGGATGCATCAGGCTTTTTTTCTAATGTTAATCTTACGTTAACGTAAATTATAGTTCTTTCTGCTATGATAGGAGGAGCTGTCAATTTTTCTGAAAAAGGAAAAGAAAGGAGGCAGAAGAACGACAAATGTCCCTATTGCCGAAATATACGATCGAAGATGTCACGGAGCGGCTCGGCATTACAGCGCGAACGCTCCATTATTATGAAGAAATCGGCTTGCTGCCTGTCGTTTCGCGGACGGAGGGCAGGCACCGCATCTACGACGAGGCGAATGTGGAGCGCATTGAGCACATTCTGCGGCTGAAGCAGGTGCTGGGGGCTTCCTTGCAGGAGATCCGGGATATTCTGCAAGCCGAGGAAGAGCTGGATCACATCCGGGTTCAGTATTACGAAGAACCGCACTCGGAGGAGGAGCGCGATCAACTGCTCGACGATGCGGCAGAGCGGCTGCAAAGCATCATGACGCACATCGATGAGAAAATCGCCAATCTGCAGACGATGCGCCAAGGCTTCAGCGCACGCTTGGAGCGGGCGAAGCTGCTCAAACAGCGGACTCAGTGAATTAGAGCATTTAGAGAGTGATTTATGGAGAGGAAGAGAACCGAATGGATCAATCGAGGAAATGGTGGATCTTATCCGTAACAAGCCTGGGCTCCTTGTTATCGGCGCTCAATTTCAGCACACTGATTATTGCCCTGCCGGATTTGCTCAAAGGCTTGCAAGCCTCGCTGCTGCAGGCGATGTGGGTCATGCTTTCCTACATGGTCGCGCAGACGGTGATGGTACTCATGGCCGGCTCGCTAGCCGACCGGTTTGGCCGCAAGCGGCTGTACATCGCCGGCATGCTGATGTTCACCGTCGTGTCCCTTGTGGCCGGCTTTGCCGATAATGCGCCGGTGCTAATTATATTCCGCATTCTGCAAGGCGTCGGCGGCGCGATGGTCATGGCCAATAGCACCGCGATCGTGGCCGATGCATTCAAGAAAGAAGAGCTCGGGCGCGCGCTCGGGATCAACATTATGGTCGTCGCCGTCGGCCAGATTATCGGCCCGGTGCTGGGCGGTTGGTTGACGACCGCTTATGGCTGGGAGTGGACGTTCTGGTTTAACGTGCCATTTGGCGTCCTCGGTGTCGTATGGGGAATCAAAACGATGGGCCTAAAAGACGAGAAGATCGCTCCGCCGAAGAGCGGGGGCTTGGACCGTGGCGGTATCGTCACCTACGTGATCTCCATCACCGGCCTGCTCATTGCGCTAACTTGGGGCCCGATCGAAAGCTGGTCGTCTCCGGTGGTCTGGATATGCGGGCTCCTCTTCGTGGCGCTGTTTCCGGTGTTTCTCCGCTGTGAGAAGCGGCATCCGAACGCCCTGCTGCATCTGCCGCTGTTCCTGAACCGCACGTTTACGTTCGGTATCATTTCGGCGACGTTGAACGCGATTGCCCGCATGGGCATCATGTTCATGCTGATTTTTTACTTCCAGGGTGCGCTGGAAAAAGACGCGCTTGTAGCCGGCATTATGACGATTCCGCTCGCCGCCGGCATGCTGGTCGTCTCGCCCCTCGCAGGCAGCTTGGGCGATAAATACGGGGAGACGGCGCCGGCGACCGTCGGCTTGTTTTTAAATATTTTTGGCATGGCAGGGTTGGCCTTGGATACAGGACTTTCGACGCCTTTCTGGCACCTAGCCGTGTATATGACCATTATCAGCATCGGGTCGGGGCTGTTCAACTCGCCGAACTCCAGCAGCATCATGAATGCTGCCGGTGCGCAGTACCGCGGAGAGGCTTCAGGCATTCGCTCGCTGACGACGAACATGGGGATGATGCTCAGTATAGCGTTCTCTATGCCGATCGTGACTCACAGTATCCCGCATGAAGCGATGCTGGCCATTTTTTCCGGTACGCAAGTGGGGATGAATGGCAACGAATCGGCGTTGGCCGGATTTATTACCGGGCTGCATGCTGTGTTCTGGTTCATGGCCGGGCTTATGGCGCTGGCAACCGTCCTGTCCTACTTACGCGCGAACAAACGTCCGCAAGCATTAGGGACGTCCATGCATCATAAATAGATTTTATAGAAACCAAGGAGATTTAAGAGAGATGTCGGATCGTACTGTACTTTTAAAGCTTTTGGGCGTGTCGCTGCTATGGGGCGGCAACTATGTGGCCAGCGCTTACTTGCTGCGAGATTTCTCGCCCATCCTGTTATCTTTCACGCGGTTAGTCGTGATGTCATTATTCCTTTTATCCGTAGCGGCTGTCAACAGGTCGATGCGCTGGCCAACTACTCGCGAGTGGGTGCTGCTGCTATTCGCCGGTATTTTCGGCACGCTGTTTAACCAGCTGTTCTATTTCACCGGGCTGAAATTATCAACGGCGGGCAATGCCGCGCTCATTATCGCGCTCTCACCGATCGCCACGACGCTGCTGTCACGGCTGTTTTTGAAAGAAGAAGTTACCGCGCAGAAGTGGTTGGGCGCGTTGGTTGCTTTGGTCGGTGTTGTATGCATTGTTCTCTATGGCGGCAAAGCACTGGGTATCTCCAAAGGCGACTTGTTCTTGCTGCTGGCGATGCTGGGCATGTCGATCAGCCTCTTGTTTATCCGCAAGCTGACCAGCGGCATGACGTCGTATGAAGTGACGATCTATTCCACGCTGATCGGCACGATTCTGATGTCGCCAGCCGTGGGCTTCGAAGCGCTGCAAGGGCAAATGCACTGGAGCCACCATCTGTGGACATGGGTGCTGCTCGTCAGCGTAGCGGTTATCGGTCAAGGGTTGGCCGGCTTCTGGTGGAACCAGGGCATCGCTGTCGCCGGAGCTTCGACAAGCGCGATGTTTATGAACATTCCGCCATTTATCGCGATCATCGTCAGCTTCTTCGTGTTGGGCGATCCGATTCGTACCGCACAAGTGGGCGGCGGGGTTCTGATCCTGGCCGGTGTGGCGATTGCCAATATGAGACGCCGTCAGACACCAAGAGTCCAAACGAAAGATGCGGTCGGTCTTTCTTAGCAGCATAGGGCTGCCTCTACAAGCAGATTTGGCTTGGGGGCAGCCCTTTTTGCATGAAGTACTCGCGCCGCTCCTAAAATCCTGCCATAATTGCAGGATAGACATTGCCGGTCGCGCAAGCGCGCTACGCGCAGCCCGCTCATCACGTTGAAATTATATGTCATAAATTAAAATTTTATTGAAATTTAATTTCAAGATCTATATACTTTAGAGTGGAAACGTTAACAAACTTCCGATCGATCCAAGTCCACTCAGGGCATGTGTCGATCCGGGCGAAGGAGCTTCAGATAGGATGGATCCTCTCAAACGATCGCGTATTGTATCTTTTTTGGAACAAGAAGTTAACAATCAGCATATCCCCGGAGCCGTTCTTTATGTGTCACATCAGGGACAGCCGCTTCTGAAGGAAGCAGTCGGTTATCGGGCGGTACATCCTGCGGCACTTCCGATGCAGTTGGATACGGTGTTCGACTTGGCTTCGCTGACAAAGGTCATTGCCACCTTGCCCGCCGTTCTCAAACTGCTCGAGCAGGGTCGTCTCTCGTTGTCCGATCCGATCGATGCGTTCTTGCCCGATTTTACACAGCAGCAAGGCGAAACGGTTCGCATTCTTCACTTGCTGACGCACACGTCCGGCTTGGCTGCCGATTTGCCAATGGCCGTTACGCTGAAGTCGTCCAGGGAAGAGCTGCTTCAACGGATTACTCAGGCAAGCCCCCGGCATCAGCCTGGGACGAAAGTCGTTTACAGTGATTTAGGTCTGATCATGTTATATCTAATTATTGAACATATTACAGGTGAACCGTTTGAAGTGTTTTTGCAGCGGGAGTTTTTTGACCCTTTGGAAATGCGGGACACGTCCTTCTTACCGAAGTATGAGCCGGAGCGTTTTGCCGCTACCGAATTTTCCGCCGAACATAACGCTTATAAGAGCGGTATCGTTCACGATGAAAAAGCGGAGCGCCTAGGCGGGATCAGCGGCCATGCGGGACTCTTTTCTACAGTCGACGACATGGCGTGCTTTGCAGCGATGATTGAGCAGGGCGGCGTCTACAAAGGTCAGCGGATACTGACCGAGGCGGCCATCGAACTGTCCAGGAACAATTTTACACCTTATGATGCGGAGTTTCGGGGGCTGGGCTGGCAGCTGAAAAACCCCCTGATTTATTCGTCCAGCGGTGACTTTATGTCGCAGGCTTCCTATGGCCACACCGGGTTTACCGGCACCAGCCTGTGGTTTGATCCTGACATTCAGCTGCATGTGATTTTGTTGACGAATCGCGTTCACTATGGGCGTAAGGACCATATTCTTCGACTGCGGCCACGGCTTCATAATTTAATCTACACTTCACTCTAGATTCAAGCGCAGAAAAGAGGAATTCACATGAACTACAACTATATACCATGGACGAGAGAAAAGGCGCCTCAGATTTGCGATTTGTGGAATCGCGAGCTTGGCGGGCAATTTCCGATGCGGCTGGAGCTACTGCTGCAAAACAGTTTTGATGATGCCAATGTGCTGCAGGCGGGCTCTTGGATCGTTCTGGACGAGGAGCAGGTCGTCGGTTTTATCGTGGCGAAGCGCTGGCAGGAGCAGGGGGAATTGGTGCTCGGTCTAGGAAATGGCTGGATTCAAGCGCTGCTGGTGCACAGCGACTATCGCGGGAAGGGCATGGGAAGCGAGCTGCTGAAGCGTGCGGAACAGGCGCTGAAAGCGTCCGGTGCCAAAGATATTTTGCTGGGACGCGATCCGTGGCATTATTTCCCGGGAATTCCTGTTGAATATACGGATACCAAATCATGGTTTGAGCGCAGGGGCTACGAGGATCAGAACCGCGACGAGCACGATCTGCTGGCTGCGTATGCGCCGGAACAAACAGAAGCGCTGCCATCCTTTCCCGGTGTTACCTTTCGTTTATTGAAAGAAGGGGAGCAGGATCAGCTGCTGACGTTCCTGCATCGCTGTTTCCCGGGGCGCTGGGAGTACGAGGCGATCCAGTATTTTGCCAGAGGCGGGAGTGGGAGAGAGTTTGTCGTGCTTGAAAAAGAAGGCAGTGTCATTGGCTTCTGCCGGATCAATGATGCGCAATCCCCGCTCATCGCGCAGAATGTGTACTGGGCGCCGCTCTTCGGCGAAGAGCTCGGTGGCATGGGGCCTCTCGGCATCGACAGTGCTTACCGGGGGAGCGGGTACGGTCTAGCCGTTGTCCAGGCCGGCGTGCATTTCTTAAGGCTTAGAGGCATCGAGAAAATTGCCATCGACTGGACCACACTGGTTGCTTTCTATGAAAAGCTGGGCTACCACGTTTGGAAAAAGTATCACTCTTACACGAAAAAAGCTGAATAGCGGAAGCGGAAGGCCCTACTCTTGCGGCGCAAGAGCAGGGTCTTTTTTTCTATAAAAACTTAAACTTATAAGGCGTTAAGCCCACATGCTTCTTAAACAGCTGGCAAAAGTACGAAAAATTGCCGAGGCCCACCGACTCGCCGATCTCCTGCACCGACATGTCGGTTGTCCGCAGCAGCCAGCAGGCTTGCCGGATGCGCCGGGCGGTCAAGTATTCGGTGATCGAGCTGCCGATCGCTTGCCGGAAGGCGGCCGACACGTGGTTCGGCGTCAGGTGCACGGCTTGCGCGAGCTCGCTCAGCTTGAACGGCTCCCGATAATGCTCTTCGATCCACGCCAGCATGCGCTCGGCGGTCAAAGAGCTTTTGTTAGGGAGCGCCTGAGGCAAGGCTGGAAGCTGCGAGCGGGCTTGCTCTTGTTCGGCATCTGCGCGAAGTTGGTGCACGAACGCCGTTAGGAAGAGCAGCTGCTCCTCTAGCAGCCGCTCCGTGCCGCGTTCCGCCCCGGCCTCGATTCTCGGCGCGTAGAGGCGGAACATGGACGCAAGCGCTGGCAGGCTGGAGCAGCGGAACGCTTGCGGCGCCAGCGGATCTTTCCACAGCTTGCGATAAAACTCCCGCAGCGACGGATGCGTCGTCAGCGCCGCTTCGAGCACCGCCGGCTCGAGGACGAACATCGAGCGGACGTAGCGGTCCTGCGGCAAGTTATAGATGCGCAGGCGGTGCAGTTGGAAAGGGCGGAAGCAAAATACCGATCCGGGTGCCAGCTCGACGAGCTGCTGATCGATGACGGCCAGCCCGTTGCCTTCGTGCACGACAAGCAGCTCCATGCCTTGGTGGGCATGATAAATTTCCTCAAATTCGTGCGTCCGGTCTTTGAAAAAGGAGAGCTGGACCGGATGAATATTCAGGTTCAAGTAATTCATTAATTTCATCGCAGGGTCGATCTCCTCATCGTAATATAGCAACATTTTATCATAAGAGGGCGAAACTTTCTGCGCGTTATTTTTGATACGATAAGGGTAGCAATTGGCGTACAGGAGGAGCACTTCATGATCAAGCAACGGTTAAACGAGCAATGGGAGCATTATCGTGGCAGCTTAGGCGGTCCTTGGGAAGTATGGCGCGCAGATAAGCTGCACAATCACTATAACGTGCCATGGAAGCTCGTTACGCTGCCGCATACTTACAATGGCTACGACGTCATGGACCCGGACGGCAAATATTATCAGGGCCAAGGCTGGTACCGGAACAAGCTGGAGCTCAGTAATCCCTATCCCAAAGGGCGGACGCTGCTGCATTTTGAAGGCGCAGGCCAGCGAACAGATGTTTACGTGTATACGGAAAAAGTAGACTCGCACCTGGGCGGATACGACGAGTTTACGGTCGATATAACTGACGCAGCAGCACGGGCGAAAGAGATCGAGCGGTATGCCGGTCGCGTACCGGTCGCCATCGCTTGCGACAACAGCCGTGAGCTGGAAACGATCCCATCGGATGCAAGCGATTTCAACCTGTATGGCGGCGTATATCGCTATTTGAATCTGGTGTATGTGCCGCAGGTTTCTTTGGCACAGGTGCACGTGGACACGACGCTGCAGGATGCTGCCGGGAGCCGGGCGGCTGGCGGGCAAGTCAAGATTCACGCCAAGCTATATAATCCGTCTTGCGCGAATGAGACCGTCAAGCTGGTGATTGCCTTGAAGCAGCAGGACGGCGTACAGATCGGGCAAGCCGAAATGATACTGCCGATCTGGCAGGGTGAGCAGGAAATTGCCTGCTTCGATGTGCCGGCGCCCAGCCTTTGGTCGACCGAGGCCCCGCATTTATACAGCTGTTCGGTGACGCTGACCTGTGAGGATGGAGCAACGACGCATAACGAGTGCTTTGGCTTTCGTACTTTTGAATTTGTGAAACATGGACCGTTCAAGCTGAACGGGGAGCGCCTGCTGCTGCGCGGTACGCATCGCCATGAGGATCATGCGGCAGTCGGAGCGGCGATGAGCGAGGCGCTGATCCGTGAAGAAATGACGCTGATCAAGGCGATGGGCGCTAATTTTATCCGGCTTGGACATTATCAACAATCCCGCATCGTGCTTGACTTATGCGATGAGCTCGGACTCCTCGTCTGGGAGGAAATCCCATGGTGTCGAGGCGGTCTTGGCGGACCGGCGTACCGCAAGCAATGCATCGATATGTTGACAGCGATGATTGAGCAGCACTATAACCATCCTTCAGTTATTCTATGGGGGCTTGGCAATGAGAACGATTGGGAATGCGATTTTGATTATTTTGATCAGCAGGATATTCGAGCCTTTATGGCTGAGCTGCATACGTTGGCACATGAGTTGGATGCCGGCCGTTTGACGGCGATTCGCCGCTGTGAATTTTGCAAGGACATCATCGACGTGTACTCGCCTTCCATCTGGGCGGGTTGGTACCGGGGCATTTATACGGATTATGAAGCCAGTTGTTTGACCGCTTTTGAACATGTGGATTCTTTCTTCCATATGGAATGGGGCGCAGATAATTTGCCGACGCGTCATGTGGAGAAGCCGTTCACAGGCTTTAAGCAGATGAAAAAGTCAGAAGGCGCTACGGATGAGCGGGACGGCGATTACCTGCTGACCGGCGGCGAACCGCGCGTATCGCGTGATGGCGATTGGTCGGAGACGTATTTTTGCGAGATGATCGACTGGTACTTGAAATCGCAGGAGAACATGGACTGGCTGACGGGAGCAGCGCAGTGGTCGTTTAAGGATTTCTCGACCCCTGTGCGGCCAGATTCCCCGATTCCGTACTTAAACATGAAAGGGATCGTGGAGCGCGACTTGACGCCGAAGGAAGCTTATTATGTATTTCAATCGTATTGGTCGGAAAAGGTGATGGTGCGCATCTACGGCCATACGATGCCGGTGCGTTGGGGGGCGGAAGGCGAGCTCAAAACGATTAAGATTTACTCCAACGCAGCGGAAGTAGAGCTGTTCTTGGACGGCATCAGCCTTGGCGTGAAGCGCCGGGACTCGCAGAACTTCCCGTGCGCCGGCCTGCGCTGGGAGACGGCGCTTCACGCCGGCGAGCACCATCTGCGGGCGGTGGCGGTTCGGGACGGCGTGACCGTCACGGACGAGCTGCGCTTCACCTACCAGACGGCGTCGTGGGGAGAGCCGGCGCAGCTGGAGCTGACGACGGAAGCGCTCGCCGACGGGCGTGTGCTGGTGGAGGCGCGCGCGTACGATGCGAACGGAGTCTTTTGCCCGGATTCGGCTGCCTTCGTCCGATTCGGCCTGGCCGGAGATGGCAAGCTGCTCGATAATCTGGGCACGATCCGGGGATCAAGGCTCGTGCAGTTGGCCAGTGGCCGGGCGGGCATTTATGTGGATCCGTACGGCGGCTTGCCGGCCGCTATCACCGTGCGGGATTTCGTCAGCGCAGGCGGTCCTGCATCCTCCCTGGCTGCCGGCAGCGGAGACAAACGGACGTATACATCCGTGGTCAGCGCGATCTGTGAAGGCATGCCGACACGGACCGTGGTCATTGAAACCTTTTAAAACTACTCTATGGAGGTTTATATATGAAGAAAACAAACGCAGCATGGCCAGCAGCCCTTAACTTGCGCGATATTTTGCCCGAGGTGTGGGAAACGCTGCAGGTGAAAGTCGACCGCATGATCAGCCAGATCGGCTCCAAATCGCCGCACGTCGCCAAAGAGGACGGCTTGTACGATGACATGCGCATCGACTGGTGGACTTCCGGCTTTTGGCCGGGAATTCTGTGGATTCTTCACGACATGACGGGCAAAGAGCATTATAAGGATGCAGCGTGGAGTTGGGATGAAAAGCTGGAGCAAGCCAGCGTGCGCCAAAACAATTTTCATCACGATGTGGGCTTTCAATATTTGCCGACGGCTGTCATTAAGCATAAGCTGACTGGCGATGCGGAAGGCTTGCGCCGTGGGTTGCAGGCGGCGAACTTCCTAGCAGGCCGGTTTAATCTGGCGGGACAATTCCTCCGTGCGTGGAACCAGGACAAAATCGGCTGGTCGATCGTCGACTCGACGATGAACCTATCGATCCTGTTCTGGGCCAGCGAGATGTCCGAGGACCCGCGTTTTGCGCAAATCGCCAAAGCTCATGCAGATACGGTAGTGGACAAATTCGTCCGTGCAGACGGGTCGGTGAATCATATTTTGAGCTTCGATCCGGCGACGGGCGAATTGATTGAATCGCTCGGGGGGCAAGGCGCCGGGCCGCAATCAGCATGGAGCCGTGGCGCAGCCTGGGCGCTGCATGGACTTGCTAACGTGTACCGCTATACGGGAGATGAACGTTATTTGCGTGCGGCACAGCGTGTAGCGCACTATTTCCTGGCATGCTTGCCGGAGGACAGTGTGGCTGCTTGGGACTTCCGCGCAGCGGATTCGCTGGATGGGGAACCGAGAGACACTTCAGCCGCTTCTTGTGCGGCATCCGGTCTCATTGAGCTCGCGTCCTTCCTCCCGGGCGCCGAGGGCAACTTGTACCGCCAGTCGGCTGAGCGCATCCTGCTGTCTCTGACCCAGCATTATGGCACATGGGACCGGCCGGAGCATGAGGCAATTTTATTGGAAGGAACCGGAAATAAGCCTGCTGGGCAAAATGTGAACGTATCCCTGATCTACGGCGACTACTATTATGTAGAAGCGATTGCCAAGCTGCTCGGATGGGAGCAGCGGATTTTTTAAGCTCGACTACAGCACAAAAACAGCCCCCATGTTCTCACATGAGGGCTGTTTATTATTTGCCGCTGCGGTAGATGCTGCGCACCGCACGGTAAGCCTGCTTCGGCTTACGGTACTCGTTCACCAAGCCTTTGTTGTTGAAGCTCCGCGCCCGGTCGCGGAAGTAGTTGCGATCACTGCGAAGATCGACGCGGATATCGGAAAACTGCCAGATCAGCGTGCCGACGATTTTCGGATCATCGCGGAAAATGCTCAGCGCCGTCTCCAATACCTCCGCCTGATAATCTTCGCTGAACAGCCGCGGCTCCCAGCCCGTGTCGCCATAAATGCCCGCAGCTCCGAACTCGCTCATCAGCACCGGACGATCCCCGGCCCGAAGCGTCTCAGCGTGTTTATGGAAATCATCGAGCATCGTGCGGAACCCTTCCGTGCTGCCCTGGTACCAGCCGTAATATTTGTTAATGCCAATCACGTCGAAGAAAGGCAGAACAATATCCTCCTCCGGATAGGCGGTTGCATAAATCACCAATCGGCTGGCATCCAGATTGCGGATTTTCTCCACGAACGCCTCGGTCAGGGAGTAGGCTTCCTCCGTGCGCGTGTCAATTTCGTTATGTGCGCCCCAGAACAAGATCGACGGATTATGATAGTCCCGTTCGATCATTTCTTCAATCATCCGCAGGCCGCGTTCACGGAAAAGAGGACTTGCCAGCGTTTCACGCGACATGAAATAGCCCCACATGGGGATTTCCTCCCAGAATGCCAGTCCCCGCTCGTCGAGCAGGTCGACCCAATATTTGCTTTGCGGATAGTGGGAGCCCCGTACCATGTTGCAGCCCAAGTCCGCCAAAATATCAAGATCCTTCAACATCAGCTTCGGCGGCATTGCGAAGCCCCATTCCGGATGCTCCTCGTGTCGGTTTACGCCTTGGAAGTAGACGGCTTCGCCATTGACCAGCACTTGCCCGCCCCGTGATTCAACCGTGCGGAAACCGATCCGGTCGATCTGATCATCATTCGGCGTGTTAACGCTGAACGTGTACAGCGCCGCGTTGCCGATCTGCCAGCGCTTCACTTGGCGAAGCGTCTCCTTAAGCGTCAACGTCACCGTTTCGCCAGCAGGCACCAGCGCCTCCGCAGCGCCAAAAGCCTGTCCGTTCACTTGGACGGCCACCGGCGTTGAGATCGCTTTCTGGCTGAGCGAGCGCAGTTTCACCTGAACGCTGACATCCGCGTTTTCGCCGGCGAGCGTGTAGTCCATTTTGATGCGGTCGATATAGACATCGCTGAGCTCTTGCAATTCGACCGAGCGGTAGATACCACCGTAGGAGAACCAGTCGGCAATGTCGGTTGGCAGAGTTTGCCAATCCACCGTATTGTCCACACGGATGATCAGTTCATGCTGGCCGGCCGGCAGCTCCGGGATGACATAGGAGAACGGTGTAAAGCCGCCAAAATGATAGCCCAAATGCTGCCCGTCCACATAAACGTCGCCATGATGCATAACGCCGTGGCAGGTAAGGCGCACATGGGTGCTGTCGCCGTTCGTATGGAAATAGGTACGGTACCAAGCCGCTCCCAAGTATTGAAAAAGCCCCATCTCATTGTTCCAGCACGAAGGAACGACAAGCTGGCGCTCAGGTGCAGGAAAGCGGAGGTGCCATTGTTCCTGTACGCCCTTGTTGTCACTATCGGTTACGAAGTCCCAGAGCCCGTCGAGGAGGCTGGTTTTGCGAATCAGGTGCTCGTGAAAAGTACGAATCATGTTGACGCTCCTTTTTGGTCAATTTAGAATTAATGTAACATAGTCATTTCTAGCAAGACAGGGAAGAAATCTTTATATTTTAGTCAAAATCGAAAAAGCAAGGAGGCCGCCGGCATGGACCTAACGCAGTCTAGCCACATTCTCTATCCGATTCAGCTTGTCTACGATAAAGCACCTGTCCCCGGCTGGGAAGATGTGCGCCAAACGCTGGACGTTCATAGTTTATATTGGATTGTGTCCGGTGAGGGCTTCTTTCAAGCGGATGGTGAGCGTTACGAAGTGGGCGAGGGCGTGATGGCGTATTTGAAGCCGGGGCTGAAGCTGAACATGAAGTCGGCGCAAGAGCGGCCGCTTCATATCAAAATGATTTTGTTCCACGCCATCCGCGTGGATTTTGAACCGCAACAGTGCCTGCAGTCGGCGCTTATGGACGATTTGTCGCTGCCTTTTTTGCAGTTGCTGCCGAGGGAGCAGGTTCCGTTGATGAATGAGCGCATCAAACTCATCGCGCAATACTGGTCACCCGCCAGGCCCGCGTCGCATCCGGACATTCAGTATGAGCTTGCTTCGCTCATTATGCAGTTGTCCCGGCTCTCCGCGCCCTTGGACCGCTATGAGGAAGCCTGTACTTCGATCCGCAGATGGATCGACATTCACTACGGTACCGACCTGCGTATCGAGCAGCTGGCGGACAGTTTCGGCATCTCCAGTGTGCACCTGCGCAAATGGTTTCTCAAAGAGCTTGGCCTATCGCCGAAAGCTTATTTGAACCGCATCCGCAATGAGCAGGCCAAGAAGTATTTAGCGCTTACCGCCGAGCCGCTGAAAGCGATCGCCGATGCATGCGGTTTTGCAGATGAGCAGCATTTCGGCAAGATGTTCAGACAGTGGAACCAGACGTCCCCTGGCGCTTACCGCCGCATGAGCATGCAGGGGAACCGAAACGGTCAATAAATTTTGCCTGCCTGATTGTCTTGCCACCTGCTTCAATGGTACTGTTAGATGAGAGCATCTATGCAAGGGGAGGGGTACCAGTCATGTTTGAAAATTACAGGGATTTACTATTAAATATTTTCCTTGTATTCCTTCCAATCACGTTGTATGTACACGTGTTCAAAACGAATCGGACCCAGGCCTACCGAAGCTTGATGACCTTTTTGGTTTTTTGCCCTGCGCTTATTTTAACGATGACATTTCCTGTAGAAATCAAAGGCACCTCTTTCGATTTTCGTGCTGTACCGCTGGCGATTGGTTCGTTATACGGAGGGTGGAATACTTCACTTTTGCTGTATGCCGCTCTGCTGCTTTACCGGTTCATCAATGGCGGCGCTCATCCGATCCTGTATGTCATATCTGCCATTCCTACCTTTTTCATGATTCTCTGGTTCGTTCTCAAATACCACAAATTTACATTGGCCCAAAAAATATCATCTTCGATAGCGGTCTATTTGATCGTCCGTGTCAGCATTTTCGTCTTCTATTTTTACTTAACGGATAATGTAGGGATGCTGAAGCAATACGCTACTTTTGGCATGATTGAAACGATTGCGCTGCAAGGGATCATCACCGGTTTATATGTGTATTTGTTGGAACTTTTCTTGAAAAATGCCCGCTTGCACGATGAAATCATCAAAAGCGAGAAGATGAGGGTCGTGAGTGATATCGCGGCATCGGTCGCGCATGAAGTGCGAAATCCGCTGACCTCTGTTAGAGGGTTCATTCAATTAATGGGCAAGCATGATTTGACCGCCGAGAACAGGCAGTATTATAAAACAATTTGCTTGGACGAGCTGGACCGGGCGCAGCAAATTATTTCCGACTACTTAACTTTCGCCAAGCCGGAGCCAGAGAAGATCGAAAAGATCCATCTCAACCACGAGATCGAATATGTGGCGAACGTCCTTCTTTCGTATGCCAATTACCAGAACGTGCAGGTGCTCATGCAACTCCCGGACGAGGTGATCAGTGTGTTCGGGGATAAATATAAGCTGCGTCAAGCGCTGATTAACATTGGCAAAAATGGGATCGAAGCAATGCCCGATGGCGGTCAACTGACGTTCACCCTGCGCCGCGCGAACCGCTCGCTGATCATTTCCATCACCGATACGGGGGTGGGCATGACTGCGGAACAAGTCAATCGCCTGGGGACGCCTTATTATTCGACGAAAGATAAGGGGACAGGCCTCGGAACGATGGTTTCATTCAGCATTATCCGAAAAATGCAGGGGAACATCGAAGTGACCAGCGAGAAAGGGAAGGGCACCGTTCATTTGATTTCCTTTGAGGCAAAATAAAAAGCCCCCACTTATGTGGGGGCTTTTTTGTAGTCCGATTTTTCCGGACTGCAGAGGCCTCACCGCTGAATTCCTCGCCGTAGTCCGAAATTGCCTGCTTACAGGGTCTGAATCCGCGTCATCGCCGCTATTTTGCTGTAGTAATTGGGCGAAACCGGACTATAGCGTGATGAGGACAGCGCGAGCTTGGTGCAATTGGGCGAATTCGGACTCCAGCAAGTTAAAGTCAGTACGAGCTTGGTGCAATTGGGCGAATTCGGACTCCAGCAAGTTAAAGTCAGTACGAGCTTGGTGCAATTGGGCGAATTCGGACTCCGGCAAGTTAAAGTCAGTACGAGCTTGGTGCAATTGGGCGAATTCGGACTCCGGCAAGTTAAAATCAGTACGAGCTTACTGCAATCGAGCAAAAACGTACTACAGCGCACTAACACCGCTACAAGCAGGAGCGGGATCACGTGGCATCAGGCAATATCCCGGTTTGGCAGCACGCAGACCCATAAACGGCATCTATAGCCAGTATCGAAACTATCAATTATTTGAATGCTCTTTCACCTTTTATAATAAGGGTAGAGCAAGTGATCTACAAAACCAATTGATGGAGGAGAACGAAATTGAATCAAACATCCGTTTCTATAGAAGAGTTAAGCATTAATACGATTCGTACATTGACCATCGATGCTGTCGAAAAGGCGGCCATGGGCCACCCCGGCATGCCGATGGGGGCGGCGCCAATGGCGTATTCCCTATGGACACGCCATTTAAAACATAATCCGGCCAACCCGAAATGGGTGGACCGGGACCGGTTCGTGCTGTCCGCCGGACACGGCTCCATGCTGCTGTATAGCTTGCTGCACCTGAGCGGCTATGATGTGTCCCTGGACGACATCAAAGAGTTCCGCCAATGGGGCAGCCGCACGCCGGGCCATCCGGAGTATGGCCATACAGCCGGTGTCGAAGCGACAACCGGACCACTCGGCCAAGGCGTAGCGATGGCTGTCGGCATGGCGATGGCGGAAGCGCATCAAGCGGCCGTTTATAACCGGGAAGGCTTCCCGATCGTCGACCACTACACATATGCCATTTGCGGTGATGGCGACCTCATGGAGGGTGTTTCCAGTGAGGCGGCGTCGCTTGCGGGCCATTTGAAGCTCGGCAAACTGGTTGTGCTTTACGATTCCAACGATATCTCGCTGGACGGCGAGCTTCATATGTCCTTCTCGGAAAACGTCCGCACACGTTTCGAATCTTACGGCTGGCAGTATTTGCGCGTCGAAGAACAAAACAACGTGGACGCAATTTCCGCAGCCATCGCGGAAGCCAAAGCTGATCTAGGCCGTCCGACCTTGATCGAAATCAAAACCACGATCGGCTACGGCAGTCCGAACAAAGCCGGCAAAGGCGGCCACGGCGGCACGCACGGCAGCCCGCTGGGCAAAGAAGAGCTGCGCCTGACGAAGTTGGCGCTGGGCTGGCCGTTAGAGCCGGATTTCTATGTGCCGGCTGAAGTGACTGAACACTTTGCTGCCTATAAGGAGCAAGGTGCAGTAGCCGAACACAGCTGGGAGCAGCTGTGGAACAATTACAAGCAAGCTTATCCAGAACTGGCTAAGCAGTTTGAACTGGCTACCCGCGGTGAGCTGCCAGCGGATTGGAACGCCGATGTGCCGCGCTTCACGCCGGAAAGCGGCGCCGTATCGACACGTACGGCTTCAGGCAAAGTGATCAATGCCCTTGCGCAGCGCGTGCCTTACTTGGTCGGCGGCTCGGCGGACCTCGCGAGCTCGAACATGACGATGCTGAATGCCAATTCCGCATTCAGCGCCAGCAACTACAGCGGCCGCAACTTCTGGTTCGGTGTCCGCGAATTCGCGATGGGCGCAGCCCTCAACGGAATGCTGCTGCATGGCGGCCTGCGCGCCTTCGGCGGTACGTTCCTCGTGTTCAGCGACTACTTGCGCGGTGCGATCCGTCTGTCTGCGCTGATGAAACAGCCTGTGGCGTACGTGTTCACGCATGACAGCATCGCTGTCGGCGAAGACGGACCGACGCACCAACCGATTGAGCAGATCCCGTCCTTGCGGATGATCCCGGATCTGACGTTGTTCCGCCCTGCGGACGCGAACGAAACCGCGGCGGCTTGGGAATACGTCATGCAAGCGCAGGAAGGACCGTTCGTCTTCGCGCTGTCCCGTCAGAACCTGCCTGTGCTGCCAGGCACGGATAAGCTCGCTTTTGCGAATATCCAGTATGGCGCCTATGTGCTTTCTGATGCTCCTGAGGGCACTGTCCCAGCTGTGCAGCTTATTGCGACGGGCTCTGAAGTCAGCCTTGCTCTTGACGTACAGAAGCAGTTGGCGCAAGATGGTATACAGGCCCGCGTTATTTCGATGCCTAGCCGTGAATTGTTCGAACAGCAGCCGCTCGAAGTACAGCAATCGATTCTGCTGCCGCAAGTTAAGGCCAACGTTGTGCTGGAGATGGCTTATCCGGCTGGATGGGAAGACATTACAGGCGGAGACGGTTTTGTCGTCGGCATCCGCAAGTTCGGCGCGTCGGCCAAAGCGGATCGCGTAATCCGCGAATACGGTTTTACAGTGGAAGGGATCGTACAACAAATCAGACAGAAGTATTTCCAATAACAGCCTATTAAGGGGAAAAGGTAGGGATACGACCATGAAATTGTTCATCGACACAGCCAATGTAGAGGAAATTCGCAAAGCACACGAATTAGGCGTAGTAGCAGGGGTTACTACCAATCCTTCGCTGATCGCCAAAGAAGGCAGAGACTTTTTTGAAACGGTCAAAGAGATCGTCTCCATCGTCGGCGAAGTGCCGATCAGTGCGGAAGTCATTTCTTTGAAAGCTGACGAAATGATTGAGCAAGGCAAGAAGTTGGCAGAGCTCGGCTCCAGCATCGTGATTAAGCTTCCGATGACAGCTGACGGTTTGAAAGCAACGAATGTGTTTTCCCAGCTGGGTATTCCGACGAACGTCACCTTGATCTTCAGCTCCACACAAGCACTGCTTGCCGCACGTGCCGGTGCGACTTATGTATCGCCGTTCATCGGCCGTTTGGACGATATTAACCAGGTCGGGATGAACCTGATCAAGGAAATCAGTCAGATGTTCCAAGTCCACAACATCAAATCCGAAATTATTGCTGCTAGTGTTCGCCATTCCGCGCATGTCATTGAAGCGGCTTTGGCCGGCTCGCACATCGCGACTGTGCCTTACAAAGTTATCGAATCGATGATCAAGCACCCGCTGACAGATGCCGGTATCGCCAAGTTCTTGGCCGATTGGGAAGGCGCAAAGCAAAGCAATTTCTAATACAACAAGGATAGACCCATGGGACATGGGTCTTTTTCCATATAGAGAAGGGCATGATACCATGATTGTGAGTAATGTTCAGCACTACAAACAAGAACGCCATTTGTGGCCAGCAGCTGTCCAGCGTGGCATCGACTATATTCTGACGCGCAACCTGAGTGAGGCGTCTCTGGGCCGGCATGCGCTGGAAGGTGAGAATGGCGAACTGATGTTCGCTAATGTGCAAGAGGCAGAGACGAGACCTGCACAAGAGCAGCTGCCGGAATCCCACGCTGTGTATACCGATATTCAATTTTTGGTCAGCGGCGAAGAAAAAATTTGCTTCACCAAGCTGCACGCAGATATAGCGGTTAAAGAGAATAAATTCGAGTCGCATGACATCGCCTTCTACGAATTGAATGGGGACGAGCCCGAGACAGAGGTGGTGTTGAAACCGGGGATGTTTGCCGTATGCTTCCCATCGGATATTCACCGTCCTAACTGCCTCGTTACGGAGCCGCGGACGAACCGGAAGATCGTGATCAAGATCCATAAGGATTTACTGCAGCTATAAAAGGAATGCCATTCCCATAAAAAAAGTCTGCCTTTCCCTGCTATTGGGGGAGGCAGACTTTTTATTATGCTATTATGCCCTGCTTAAGCCTGGCATCATTTTTGCTTTTTTCCAATTGCCGAATTGATAATACAGCAGGTTCAGCAGCGCGGCGACCGAGAAGCTGATCGGGAACGTCCACCAAATGGCGTCAAAGCCATAAGAATGGCCGATGTAAGTGGCGAGCGGAATGCGGATCAGCAGCAGCGCGATGAAAGCGACGACGAGCGGGAACACGACCGCTCCTGCAGATCGGACAACCCCGGCAATGACGTTAAAGATGCCGAAAATAATAAATGACCACAGCGTAATATTGTTGATGTGTACGCCGATATCAATCGCTTTGCCTTCCGTCGGGAGGAACAGGCCGACTGTCGCGCGATTGAAGAGATGGATCAGAATAACTAGAAATCCGGTCAGAATAATATTGATTCCAACGCCAGCCCAAGTAATGCGCTTGACACGGTCCCATTTGCCGGCACCGATATTTTGTGCGGCCATCGAGGTGACAGCACCGCCGATTGCCATGGCCGGCATTTGCACATAGCTGGAGATTTGCATGGCGACGCCGAAAGCGGCCGTGGACTCCGAGCCGAAGGAATTGACCAGGTTCACCAGAATCAGGTTGCTCAAGGAAACGACGATCATATTGAGGGCCATCGGCAGCCCTTTTTGCACCAGTGTACGAATAATCGTCCAGTTAATCCGTAGCATGTGCGTGTCGTTGCGGGTAATGCGCAGGAAATATTTTTTCTTATACAAATAAATAATTAACGCCACAATGCTGACAGCCTGAGCAAAAAAAGTCGCCGTCGCCGACCCGGCTATGCCCATGCGCGGGAACGGTCCCATGCCTTGAATGAGCAGCGGATTGAGAATAACGTCGAGCACAGCGGACAGCAGCAGGAAATAAAAAGGCGTTTTCGCATCTCCGGATCCGCGCAAAAAAGCCATGATTAGATTGAAGCCGAACATAAACGGTACGCCGGCGAACATAATCGTTGTGTAGGTGACGGCCATGTCGATGACATCGGCAGGCGTGTTCATCCATTTTAAGATGGTTGTAGAGAATAACAGTCCGATCACGGCTAAAATAATGGATAAAGCCATAAAAAAGACCGTGCTTGTACCCACGACTCTTTTCGCTTCGTCAACCTTTTTGGCTCCTAGATTTTGGCCGATTAAAATGACGGAAGCCATAGCAAAGCCGAAAATGGAACTCATCAGGAAGAACATAATAAGGTTCGCATTCGAAGTGGCAGCTAGGGCCCCTTCTCCTAGAAATTTGCCGATCCACATGGAGTTAATGGAACCGTTCAAAGTTTGCAGTATGTTGCCCATTAACATCGGCATTGAAAACAAGATGAGCGTTTTCGTAATAGGTCCTTCGATTAAGGAAGGCCTCGGTTTCTTGCCGTCTTTTCCGTTCATTATCGAATCTCCTTATTCTTGTATCTTGTTCGACTATCAGTATATCAGCATTTGGATGAATTAAGAAATTTTGCACGCTGTACGAGCCTTTGCCAGGATGGTTTTCTATTGGACACACTCACTTTTTTTTAGTAATCTATAGTTTGATAAGTTCAGTTATGATGATAGATTGTAAACATTTACAGCTTCATAGTGTGAGGGGGAACTTCGATGTTACGCCTGGGAGAGAAAATTATTGTCATTGCCGATAGCTTGGAGCAAAATCTGCCAATCGGTCAATATGGATATATTATTGCTTACGACCGGAATGCGGATAGCGTATTTGATTATGTGATTCGTGTCCCTAAAGATAACAAGCATCATTACGTGCCAGCAGAGGATATCGAGCTGGAATCTGTGCTTCTGGAGCAGGAAGCGGAGCGGATCGAGAAAGAAGCTTTGATCGATTACGCGCTGTCTACTAAGAACGAGGAGCTATTTCGCAAAATTATGAACGGCGAGCCGCTGGAGGATGCTGCAGTGGAAGCGAACAAAGAAGTGCAGTCCAGAGAAGATTTCATAAAACAAGTCGGCCTCCGTGCCTGGATTTAAACCTATATATAGAAGCCCGTCATCTTCAGATGGCGGGTTTTTCTTTTTTGGTCATGGTTGATAAAAAAAGGAAAGAGTGGTATAGTAACTACCGAACATAAAACTAAATTAGTATTTTAGTTCTGGGGTGCGACATGATGGATATGGATCAAAAGAAACATTTGATAATGGAATCGGCCAAACAATCGTTTTCGCTTTTCGGTTACAAAGGAACGACCATGGATCAGATCGCCAAAATTGCCGGAGTCGGCAAAGCCACGATTTATTCCTTTTTTGAAAATAAAGAGGAGCTGCTGCACGAAATCGTGCAGTCGCTAGTTGCAGAGATGAAGGCTGTCGCTGAGAAAGCGCTGACGGAAGGCGCAACGACGCTGGAAAGGATCCATGGCGCGATATACGGCATCCTCGTTTTGCGCAAAGAGGAGCGTCTGCTCATCCAGCTTGCGCATGAAGTGCAGCAATTCGGCAATCAGGTTACGCGCGACGCCCTCGCCGGCATTGAGACTGAGCTGGTTGATTTCATCGCCCAGCATATTGCGCGTGCCATTCAGAATGGCACCATGAAAAACTGCGATCCGAAGATGACAGCATTCATTATGTATAAGCTGTATATCGCGTTGGTGTTCGATTGGGAGAAAAACAATGAGCCGCTGACCGACGAACGGATCTCGGAGCTGCTTAAACTTTATTTTGGCAATTTTCTTAGTTCATAATTCTCTTTCATTTATGGAGGTACAGCTATGCGATTCATCAGACCTGTCATTTATTCGGTGATGGCGGTTGTCATCGGTACGAGCGCTTTTTTATTGTCGAGCAAACAAGCGACCAGTCAAACGGATCCTGTTAACCAGGTTCACCCGACGGCATACATAGAGAAGAATGAAGTGAGCGCCAGCTTCAAGGTTGGCGGTAGAGTGACGGAAATCCTCGTGAAGGAAGGGGATAGCGTGAAAAAAGGCCAAGTGCTCGCCCGGCTGCAGAGCGGGGAGATCGAGGCCAAAGTCGCGCAGGCCAAGGCGGCGGTTTCGCTCGCACAAGGCAAGATCGCCGAAGCCCAGGGCGCGAGCGCGACAGCGGAAGCGAAGCGCCAGCAGGGCATTGCCGGCGTGAACGTCACGGCCGATACGGCGGAGCAGCAAGTTGCGCAGGCGCAAGCTGCGGTCAGCGCCGCCCAAGCCAAAGTCGACGGGCTGCACAACGGTGCCCGCCCGGAAGAGAAGAAGCAGGCCGAGATTCAGTTCCAGGCGGCGCAGGAAGTGTATACGATCGCCGAGCAGAACCTGAACCGGATGAACGCGATGCTGGAGCAAGGGCTCGTCGCCCAAGCTGATGTGGATAAGGTGAAGGTGAGCTACCAGGAGGCGAAGACGAAGCGTGATCTGGCCGAGCAGCAATACAATATGGCGAGCCAGGGACCGCGCGAGGAAGAAATTCGCGGAGCGGAGGCTTTGCTTGAGCAGGCGAAGGCGGCCTTGAAGCTGGCGGAGGCGAATCGCGAGACGGTGCAGGTGCGCCAAGGCGATGTCGCTGCAGCGGTCGCTGCCGTGCAGCAGGCGCAAGGGGCCGTCAAGTCGGCGCAGTCCGGCGAGCAGCAGGCCAAAGCTGCACAGCTTGAAGCGGAGACGTATCTCAGCTATACGGAGCTCGTCGCGCCGAGCGATGGCGTCATTTTGTCGCAGTCGGCTCAGCTCGGCGAGATGGTCGGTTCCGGCTTCCCGGTGTTCTCGTTGGAATCCACGGAACAGCCATGGGCGAAGTTTTACTTACCGGAAACGGCCATCGCCGGCCTGAAAACAGGCAGCAAAATCAGCATGACACTCGTGTCGACCGGCGAGAAGGTGGAAGGCGTCGTGACGAATGTCGCAGCTGCGCCGGATTTTGCCGTGAAGAAAGCGACTCAAACTTCCAGTGAGACGGACATCCGTTCGTTCGGCATCAAGGTGGAATTCAGCGCGCTGCCGGACAATGCAACAACCGGTATGACGCTGGTCTGGAACGGAAAAACGGAAGGATGATGAACGCATGGATCTGCGGATTGGCAAGCTCATAACCGAAGAATGGACGCACATCTTGAAAGATCGCCGTCTGTTCGCCATCTTGTTCATCGTGCCTTTGATGTATACCCTGCTTTTTGGCTCAATCTATGTGCACCACAAAGTAACGGAAATGGCCACCGTCGTCATGGATGAAGACCAAAGCCCGCTGAGCCGGCAAATCATTCAAGCCTTTGAACAGAGTGAGTCGTTTCAGATTACGAAGGAGTATCACTCTGAGGATGAGGTGAAGCGGGCTTTAGCCAGCGGTGAGGCCAGAGTCGGCCTCATTATCCCATCCCAGTTTGAAGCCAAGCTCAAACACGGTGAAACGTTGCCGCTGCTCACCTTGATCGACGGCAGCAACATGATGATATCCAACTCGGCTACCAAGGGGGCGAATGAAGTCATCACGACCTTCAGCATGGGCTACTCGCAAAAAAAGCTCCAGCTGCAGCAAGGTCTCCAGAGCGAACAAGTGATGAACACTCTATCGCCGATTCCTTACCGGTACCGGATTATGTACAATTCCGCGTTTAACTATAGCGATTTTATGCTTTATGGATTGATGGGCGCGATCTTGCAACAAGTGTTGTTTTTAGGCATTGCCTTGACGATAACCCGGGAAAAAGATGGCGGCACCTGGCGCCGGTTCGAGGCGTGGAAACGAAATCCTTGGCGAATCGCCTACGCGAAGACGGCGCCGTACTTTTTGATTAATCTTTTTAACACCTCGGTCGCCTTCGTCGTTGCGCTGTACGTCTTTGAAGCGCCGATGGGCGGAAGCTTGCTGACAGGGCTTGCGCTCACGCTGTGCTTTACTTGGGCGGTCAGCGGCATCGGCTATCTGATCAGCTTGTTTTCAAGCAATCAGCTCGGCTCGACGCAAACGGCCATGCTGGTCGCTGTGCCTTCCTTCATGCTCTCGGGCTTCACCTGGCCGATGGAGGCTATGCCTAAAGCGCTGCAAGTGGTCAGCCATATGCTGCCGCTCACCTACTATTTGGACGGTGTTCGCAACGTCTTTGTCAAAGGCAATGATATGCATGTGATTGCGCATGACTGCATCGCTTTGATTTTGACCGGGACGCTCACCTATTTTATCGCCATGCTGCTGACGCGGTTCGTTGTATTTCCCAAAAAAAAATCGCAGGAAGCTGCCGTGGATCCACAGCCTGTTCTTCCTTCGGGCTCGAACTTATCGGTATAACCAAGAGAAAGGATGCGTTTACTTTGAAAAAATATCTCCTTAGCCTATCCGCAGCCTTGTTGTTATTTTCAAGTTCTCAAGCGCCCGCTCGGGCTGACATCGTCGTGGACGATTCTGAAGACACGGATCAACACGTGTATGTTCATACGGATGTGCTGGACACGGTCTCTTCGATCGACTTACCTTATGTGCTGGAAAGGGCGCTGAAAGATTCTCACAATCTGACGCTGCTGAACCTGAAATATTCGGCGCAGGTCAGCAAGCAAGGCGATCTGGAGGAGCAACTAGATACGATGGGCTCCGCATCGTTCTCCCCGGTGCACGTGCCGAATACGCCGGCTGAACTGGCGACCACCCCAGGCATGCCTGCTATGACAGATCCTGTGACTGTGACTTGGACGGTTTACCAGAACACCGTTATGAATCAAATGCTGCAGGGCATGGGAGCGCTAGCTGGCGGCTTGAACGAAATCATCTACAAGCAACGGGAGCAGATGAACACGGCCGCCCACCAACTGGGCACCGACCAGCGCAACTCGCTGCTGCAAAGGGATGAAGCTAAAGCGGGTATCAGCCTGCAGATGATTGCGCAGTACGCGCAGCTTCTCGGGCAGAAGAAGCAGCTTGCTTTCATGCAAGAGTATGAGACGGTCATGGAAAAGGACTTGCTGAAAGCGCAGCTTTTTGCCCAGCAAGGGCTTGCTTCGCTGGATGATGTGCAGACCGTTCAGAAGGCGATCAACAAGCAAAAAGACGATATCGTTACGTTGACGAACAATTTTCGCTTGGGGCTTGTGCAGCTTTCGGTCGATATCGGGATTTCCTATAATCCCGAGCTGATATTACGGGATATCGAGGGGATCCAGGTCGAGCCTGTTGCGGAAAGCGATACGATGACACTGCTCACAAATTCGTATCAGATGAAGATGTCCGGCAATAACATGGATGAGGCCGTCTGGGCTTCGGATCATACCGTGACTGAGAATACGTATGGGGAAACGTATTTGGGCGTTAATATCGCGATTAGCGGGGAGAAGAACGAGCAGACGATTGTGGATTTGACGAAAAAAATCAAACTTACATATAACGATGCCAATAATGCTTATCAGGCCGTTTTGACTGAGCAGCGCAATCTAAACGATGTGAAGGCGGATTATGCCAACATGCAATTCCGCTACAGTGTGGGAGTCATCTCCAAGCATGATCTGAACAAATTTGAAGTCAAGCTGCATCAGAGTGAAACCACCCTCGCCGCCGCCAAGCTCAAATATTATGTCTTGAAGGAAAAAGCGAAAGCGATGGATTCCGGCTTTATCCAGTAACAAAGGCGGACCCGTCATAGACCTTGAACCATTCCCGGCTTGCGCCGGTGAGGCTCAGGTGCTGTGGCGGGTCTTTTGCGTAGTAGAGCCATCCACTTCCTGTTTCTGGATTGAGTTCACAATATATCTGGGATATAATGAAAAGAATGACTAAACGCTTACTAAGGGGTGCAGAAACTTGAGCATTACTAAATCGGATGTCGAGCACGTCGCCAAGCTGGCTAGACTCGAACTGAGCGACGCTGAGAAGGAGCAATTTACCGAGCAGCTCAATGCCATTTTAAAATATGCAGAGCAACTGGACGCATTAAATACGGATGATGTAGCGCCCACAAGTCACGCCATGCCAATGGTTAACGTCATGCGTGAAGATGTAGCGGGCCCCTCATTGCCGATTGACAAAGTGATGCTGAACGCGCCCGATGAAGAAGACGGCCAGTTCAAAGTCCCAGCTGTCCTCGAATAGCCATACATATATAGAAGGGAGTGCCCGTCATTGTCTTTGTTTGATTTAAACCTCCAAGAAATCCAAGCCAAACTCCAAGGCAAAGAGCTCAAAGTCGCCGATCTCGTCGATCAGTCCTTTGCCCGCATTCAAGACGTCGAATCCAAAGTTCGCGCATTTCTTACATTAGATGAAGAGAATGCCCGAGCAGCTGCGCAGCAATTGGACGAGCAGCTAGCAACTGGCGGCGCGGCCAGTCCTTTATTCGGTCTGCCAATCGGGATTAAAGATAACATGGTAACAGAAGGCCTCACAACGACCTGTGCAAGCAAATTTTTATCCAATTATAATCCGATCTATGACGCAACGGTCGTAAGCAAGCTGAAAGCAGCACAAACCATTACCATCGGCAAACTTAACATGGACGAGTTCGCTATGGGTGGTTCTAATGAGAACTCCGCCTTCCATCCGTCCCACAACCCGTGGAACACGGAGTACGTACCGGGCGGCTCCAGTGGAGGCTCCGCCGCAGCGGTTGCTGCCGGCGAAGTTTACTTCGCGCTCGGCTCTGACACCGGCGGCTCGATTCGCCAGCCGGCTGCTTACTGCGGTATCGTCGGTCTTAAGCCGACATATGGACTTGTATCGCGCTACGGCTTAGTCGCGTTCGCATCTTCGCTTGATCAGATCGGTCCCCTGACCAAGAACGTGGAAGACTCCGCGTACCTGCTTCAAGCGATCGCAGGCCATGACCCTAAAGATTCCACTTCAGCCAAAGTGGACATCCCGGACTACCTGAAAGCCTTAACCGGCGATATCAAAGGCCTCCGCATCGGCGTGCCTCAAGAATACATGGGCAAGGGCGTCGACCCTGCCGTCAAAGAAAAAGTGCTGGAAGCGCTGAAAGTGCTGGAAAGCCTGGGCGCTACCTGGGAAGAAGTGACACTGCCGCACTCGGAATACGCAGTGGCAGCTTACTATCTTCTCGCTTCCTCTGAAGCGTCTTCGAACTTGGCGCGCTTTGACGGAATCCGCTACGGCGTTCGCTCCGACAATGCCCGCAATTTGCTCGATGTCTATAACATGTCGCGCAGCGAAGGTTTCGGTCCTGAAGTGAAGCGCCGGATCATGCTAGGCACCTACGCGCTCAGCTCCGGCTACTATGATGCGTACTACCTCAAAGCGCAAAAAGTCCGCACTTTAATCAAACAAGACTTCGAACAAGTGTTCGAGAAATATGACATCATCATCGGTCCAACGGCGCCAACGCCAGCTTTCAAAATCGGCGAGCAAAGCGGCGACCCGCTGACGATGTACTTGAACGATATTTTGACCATTCCGGTCAGCTTAGCAGGTATTCCTGCGATCAGCGTACCTTGCGGTTTCGTAGGCGGTCTTCCAGTCGGCCTGCAAATGATCGGCAAAGCGCTCGACGAAGCGACGCTGCTGCGCGTAGCCCATGCCTTCGAGCAGCACACCGATCACCACAAACAGCGCCCGCAGTTGTAGGCCGATCCTATTCGGTTCCCTGCGCATCACCTGGTTTTGCAAGTTAAACGAAGGAGGCTTTCATTTTGACGGCAACGGATACCCAATTTGAAACGGTAATCGGTCTGGAAGTTCACGTCGAGCTTCATACCGCTTCCAAAATATTTTGCAGCTGCGCCACTTCATTCGGAGCCCCTCCGAATACGAATACATGTCCGGTCTGCTTAGGCCATCCAGGCGTACTGCCGGTTTTGAACCGCCAAGCGGTTGAATATGCCATGAAGGCGGCCATGGCGCTGAATTGTACAATCGCAACCGAGAGTAAATTTGACCGTAAAAATTACTTTTATCCCGATTCTCCCGACGCTTACCAAACTTCCCAATACGACAAGCCGATCGGTGAGAACGGTTGGATCGACATCGAAGTCGGCGGCGTGACCAAGCGCATCGGCATTACCCGCCTTCATTTGGAGGAAGACGCGGGCAAGCTGACGCACGTGGATGGCGGTTACGCCTCCCTGGTCGACCTTAATCGCGCCGGAACGCCGCTCATCGAGATCGTATCCGAGCCGGATCTGCGTTCTCCAGAGGAAGCTCGCGTTTATTTGGAGAAGCTTAGAGCGATCATGCTGTATTGTGACGTTTCCGATGTGAAAATGGAAGAAGGTTCCATGCGCTGCGATGCGAACATCAGCTTGCGTCCTTTCGGACAAGAGAAATTCGGCATTAGAGCCGAATTGAAGAACATGAACTCCTTCCGCGGCGTCCAAAGAGGCCTGGAGTATGAGGAGTTCCGTCAAGCTGACATTCTCCGCAGCGGCGGTGAAGTCGAGCAAGAAACGCGCCGCTGGGATGATGCCCAAGGCAAAACGTTGACGATGCGCGGTAAAGAGGATGCTCACGATTACCGTTATTTCCCGGATCCTGACCTCGTTAGCCTGTTCATCGACGATGAGTGGAAGGCTAGAGTCAAAGCATCCATCCCTGAGCTGCCGGACGCGCGCAAAGCGCGATATGCTAGCGAATACGGGCTGCCTGCCTATGACGCTGAAGTCATTACATCTTCCATGAAACTGGCCAATTTCTTCGAGGAAAGTCTGCAATATACGCAAGACGCGAAGTCGGTCTCGAACTGGATCATGGGCGATCTGCTCGGTTATTTGAATGCGAATAACCTTGAAATTCAGGACGTCAAAGTAACCGGCCGCGGCTTAGGTGAAATGATCGGACTGATCGAGAAAGGGACGATCTCCAGCAAAATCGCTAAAACCGTCTTCAAAGAAATGATTGAAAGCGGCAAAGACCCGCAGAAAATCGTTGAAGAGCAAGGTCTCGTGCAAATTAGCGACGAGGGCGCCATTAAGGCGGTTGTTGAGCGGGTTGTGGAGAACAGTCCTCAGTCTGTAGCCGATTTTAAAGCAGGAAAAGAAAAAGCGATCGGCTTCCTGGTCGGACAAGTCATGAAAGAAACCAAAGGTAAAGCGAATCCGGGCCTCGTTAACAAGTTGATTGTGGAGTGCCTGAACAGCAAATAATGCATAACAGTGGCGATCTTTCTGCAAGGTCGCCGCTTTTTTTTTCATAATGACGAGGGGGGAGCTGCCATATGTCAATTGACTTGCTTGAGTTGGAAACCAATGAAGAGATTTTAGCCCTGCTGTCCCTGCAAATCGCTTCTTACCAGGTTGAGGCGGAAATCATCGGATTCCGGGATATTCCTCCGCTTAAAGATGGAATCGCTTCCATCCGTGAGGCAAAAAAAGAAGAAACATTCCTCGGCTATTTCACATGTGAAGCTGAGATAAATAAGCTTGCCGGTGCGATCTCTTTTTCGCGGGAAGGCACCGTCGTTACCATCTGCCGGATGATGGTGCATCCGGACTATTTTCGCCGGGGAATCGCCCGAGCATTGATTCAGAATGTCATTGACCGTCAGGAGCAGCAAGGCGCTTCACGTTTTATTGTTTCAACAGGTACGGACAACACGCCTGCAGTTCAACTGTACGAAAGCTTTGGCTTCACAACGCGCCGCGTGTTCACGGTTCCGCCGGGCGTGAGTCTCACTACGTTTGAAAGGCCTGCATCGCAGTAATTTTTCCAGATAAGCGGGTTCCCATCTCATTGCAAACGGATACAATGTGTTAACACCGTTATGAAGGGAGCTTTCGATATGACGAATCCTTGGGTCATTGATCAGCTGCACGTCACGATTCGCCTACTTTTGGCCGTATTGCTGGGGGGATTAGTCGGAATTGAAAGGGAAGTCAGCAGCCACCCCGCAGGGCTTCGCACGCATATTTTGGTTTGTGTCGGCTCTGCGCTCGTGATGCTGCTCTCGATATATGGCTTCAGTGCATTCGTGAATGAAACCAATGTGCGGATCGACCCTTCCCGACTTGCGGCGCAGGTCATCAGCGGGATCGGCTTCTTAGGCGCAGGCACGATTATCTTCAACGGGCGTTCCATTACAGGGCTGACAACAGCCGCCTCGTTATGGGTAGTGGCAGGCATCGGCCTTGCTGTTGGCGCAGGCTTTTACTATCCGGCGGTCCTGGCTTGTGTGATGGTGCTGGTTTCTCTATGGATACTGAACAAAGTGGAGCATAAATATTTTAATGGGAAAAAGGTACGCATCCTGCAAATTCGCGCCTTCGACCAACCGGGGACGCTCGGACATATTACGAACTTGCTGAACAAGAACAATATTGATATCCGCAAAATTGCCATGCAGGAACAAGGAAACCTCGATCCGACAGGCTCGATGGAGATCACTTTTTTTGTCTCGATTCCGAAGCCTGCGGTTATCGCTGCCCTTTTGGAGGAAATTAACAGATGTAATGGCGTTGTTGGCGTAACGATCGAAAAAAGCAGCAAAGCTTGAAGGGGCTGGGCGAAGAGCAGCGTCTAACTTATAGAACAACCGGAAAGGGGGAGGTCGGGCATGGACAATTTGACGGATGAACAGCTCGTGGAGCAGGTTCGTCAAGGTCGTTCTGAGGCCTATCGCGTATTGATTGAACGGCATAAGAGCTACATCTATACGATCATCTATCGCATGGTAGAGCATAAAGAAACTGCTGAAGACCTAACCCAGGACGTTTTCATGAAGCTGTATCGCACGATTGCCAATTTTCGCGGTGAGGCGAAGTTTACGACCTGGCTGTATCGCATAGCGACGAACCTGGTTACAGACTACCGCCGATCGCAGAAGCGCAAGCCTTATACCGCTTTGCTAGACAAGATGAAAGGCTGGTTGAGAGATACCAAAGCGCAGCCGGAGGAAGTCGTCCTGCAAAAAGATGAGCAGCAGCGCATGCAGCTCCTGCTTGCCGGACTTCCGGATAAGTACAGGCTGATCCTTTATCTGTATCACTATAAACAGCTTTCCTACCAAGAGATGTCCGCAATAACCGGATTGCCGGTCAAAACATTGGAGACAAGACTTTACCGGGGAAAAGCGATGCTGAAAGAAAAATGGTTGGAGGTGAATGCGCATGAGACAGAAGTCCGCAGAGGAAGTCCGGCTCACGCAATCCCTAAATAAGCTGCTGGATGAAATGCCGCTGCTGGAGCCGTCTCCAGCAATTACTGATCGCGTGATGCGTTCCATTGTCGAGGAGAAGCTTGCGGATCAGCCGGGCTCCCAGCAGCGGCGCAGGCGCAAGGAGTGGGTAAACAGCTGCATTGCAGCGGCGGCTACGATCTTATTAATCCAATCAGGCATCATGAACAAGGTTCTTCATTTGGATGCACAGATGACACATTTGGCCGCATATATTGAGCAGCTGTCTGTGTTTCTGCAATTTTAATCAACATGCGGATAGGAGGTTTTGTAAGTGAATAGCAGCAGCGAACAACATTACGAGATGCCGCAGTTTCCGGCCCAGGACGAGCTCCGTCAGCCAGCTTTCTATACACCCTATTATCCGATGCCAAAGAAGCGAAAATGGGTAGCAGGGCTGCTGGCGCTCCTCGTTCCAGGAACAGGCCATTATTATCTGGGCTTCATGCAGCGCGGCTTGTTTTTTATGATGCTGATCATTCTTGACATTTTCACGATCACCACGTTGGTCACACTGGATCAGCCGTCTAAAGTGCCGATGGTGACACTTTTCGCCTTATTGATTCCGGTCGTCTACTTCTATAACATTTTTGACGCGCTGCAAGCGACGGATAATGTCAATCGACGCCTGGAGTTCGGTGAAGCAGCCGGTCCGATGCAAGATCCGCTGCAGCAGCTGTTCCGAGGCAACAATATGGGCATACTATTAGTCATTGTCGGCGTGCTATGTTTCTTGCTAAGCTCCAAGCCGCGTTGGTTTGCCGGGATCTTTGAAATGCTTGGTTCCTACATAGGATCGATTGTGTTGATTGTGGCCGGTTTTGTTATGTTTTTATTGGAATCACGTAAAAATAGAGCAGAATAATCGCGTAACCATGCCCGTTGTCATTGACAAAAGTTAATTTTCACACGTAAAATATGATGTAAAGATTAGCTGACTAACATCGGGTGGTGAGTTTCATGACCGTACACTTAGAAAAGGCTTTAGCCAAGTTAAAAACAACAGGAGTTCGAATGACACCTCAGCGGCACGCCATTCTATCCTTTTTACTCGATTCCATGACTCATCCGACCGCAGATGACATTTACAAATCTCTTGAATCGAAGTTTCCGAATATGAGCGTAGCTACCGTATATAACAATCTCAAAGTATTTATTGAAGCAGGGCTTGTTCGCGAGCTCACTTATGGAGATAGCTCCAGCCGCTTCGATGCGGATATGACGGATCACTATCATGCGCTTTGTGAAGTTTGCGGCAAGATTACCGATTTTGAGTACCCTCCGCTACATGATGTTGAGGAAACCGCAGCACAGCAGACAGGGTTCAAGGTACGTGGGCATCGGTTGGAAGTTTATGGCATTTGCGCGGATTGTGAAGGAATTACCAAGCACTAATTGGAGCAGAACTCCTCAATCCAGGCTACTATGTTGTATAATTAAACGTGTTCGACCTCTCGTTATGAAGAGGGGCAGGACACGTTTTTTTTCTTTGTAATTTTCTAAAAGGAAGTGAAGAATTGCAGCCGACATCGACAGAACTTCAGCCGAAGCGACAATCTAGCGCAAGACTTTGGATTTTATTGACAATCATACTTATTCTCTTGCTTACGGGTGCTGGCTTTTACTTATGGCAGAAATATGCGCCGAATCGCCAGCATGTAGACACAGCATATCATGAGCTGCAGAAGCCTGTGTTTTATAACGGTGAGTTTTATCCTGTCTCTGCCATTGGTGACAAGGAGAGTTTGAAACTTCCGCTCGAATTAATTCAAAAATGGATCGACCCCACCATCATTTATGAAAAAGAAAGCGATTCTGTCATTATTACGACTACAGATAAAGTGCTGCGATTCAAAACAGCGGAACTTTCTGCGCTCATGAATGAGAAGTCGATCACCCTGTCATTCCCTGTTGAGAAGAAAGATAATGTCATATATGTCCCGATTGAGCCATTACGGCAGTTGTATCCGCTGGATATCCGTGAGTCTGATACAACGGGCGCGGTGATCCTCCATAAGCAAGGGGAGAAGATTAACTGGGGCAAATCGCTCAAGCCCGAAGGCGTCCCTCTGCGAACAGATGCGACGATCAAAGCGCCAATCGTATCAACAATTGCAGCCAATGAGCAAGTGACAATATTGAGCGAACAAGCGGATTGGTACAAAATCCAGCAGCAAAGCGGCCCGGTCGGCTTCGTGCGCAAATCGGATATTACGGCCGATCACGAAGAGTGGATTCCGGTTCAGGAACAGCCTGCTGCCTATGTACCTTGGAAGCCGCAGAGCGGCAAGTTGAATATGACTTGGGAACATGTCATCACGAAGAATCCGGACACGGCCAAAATACCCGATATGCCGGGGTTACAGGTGGTCAGCCCGACGTGGTTCTCCTTGGCCAACGACGATGGCCGGGTATCGAATCAGGCCGATGCCGCTTATGTCAAATGGGCGCAGGGCCGAGGCTACCAAGTGTGGGCGCTTTTCAGCAATGGCTTTGAGCCTGACCGTACATCCAAAGCGCTGTCCACTTACGACAGCCGGATAAAGATCATCAAACAGTTGCTGGGCTTCGCTCAAACCTATAAGCTGCAAGGGATCAATATAGATTTTGAAAATGTATATCTCAAAGATAAAGAAAATCTGGTTCAATTCGTCCGTGAGCTAACGCCATTCATGCATGAGCAGGGTTTGGCCGTCTCTATTGACGTTACACCTAAATCGACCAATGAAATGTGGTCCATGTTCTATGATCGTCCTGCACTTGCCCAAGTCGTGGATTATATGATGGTCATGGCTTATGACGAATACTGGGCGACAAGCCCCAAATCCGGTTCGGTATCCTCGCTCCCTTGGACGGAAAAGTCCATCGAGACGCTATTGAACAGCGAAAAGGTGCCGCCTAATAAGCTTGTCCTGGGCGTGCCTTTCTATACGCGATTGTGGACAGAGGAACCGAACAACGGCAAGACGTCCGTCAGTTCCAAAACATTAACTATGGATGCCGCGCAAACTATCATCAAAGATAAAAAGCTGACGCCAGCCTTCTCGCCGGAAGCGGGCCAGAATTATGTAGAATACAAAGAAGGCGACAAATTGATGCGCATCTGGCTGGAAGATGACGTATCGCTTAAGGCGAGGGTGGAGTTGGTGAAAAAGTACAATCTCGCGGGACTCGCCTCCTGGCGAAGAGGTTTTGAAGTGCCGTCGATGTGGAAGGTTCTCCAAGACGCTTTGAATGCAAAATAAAGATAAAAGCCGGCCTGTAAAGGCGCGGCTTTTTATTATGGCATCAGTGAGGCTTGTGTTCATGGTCCCGATTCGGGTGAAAATGGGGCAAGTGGGCTTCGACCGAAGCTTCGCTGTCAGCATCTGACTTATACTGCGGATCCACCGTCAGAATCGTTTTGCAGAACATGCAGCGGTCCGTTTTCCCTAGCATCTTAGTTCTTCTCCCGCATTCTGGGCAATCAATGACCGTTGCCGATGTGGAAAGCATACCGGCCCAGAAATAGATACCCATACTGACCATCATGCTGATCATGCCGATAATCATAAAAATAACGGCGATAATCCGGCCTGCCGTTCCCCAATTAAACACAATGCCGGCAAGTCCGACGATCATGAGCAGCATACCGCCCATTGTCATGGCTAGTCCCCATAGCCTAAACTCGTTTACTTTACTTGATCTCATTCGCATTTTGTTCTTATCCCCCCATAAACTGTCTGCAGCTTTTTGTATGAATTGTCACAGAAATCAGCAGGAAACTCTCTCTACGTTGTAGAAATATGATAGATGTAAATATCATTTCAGACAGGAGCTAACGGATACCCATGGGAATCGATAAAGAGCAGGTTTTGCAAAAGTTCCGGAATGACCAACGAGTCATCAGTGTCATGGCGGTTGAAAACCCAAGGCAGCTCCCTGCGCTAACAGACGGTTTCGATACTCTGCTACTTATCATTACGAATGACCTGAGCCTGAACAATCATGCTACTAATTATATAAGAGACGACCAACGTATACAAGAAAGATGGACGGATACGGCTTCCCTGGAACAATGGATTCGCCTAGGCGTTAATCGGAATATCATTCACTGGTTGTTAAAGGGGGAGATACTTCTGGACCATAACACGTACTTGGAAGGGCTTCGCCATAGAATGCTTGAATTTCCTGTTGATCTGCGCGAACATAAACTGCTTGTAGAATTCTCGTTATTTCTCCGCAAGTATTTGCAGAGCAAAGAGTATATTCTCGATGATCACCTGCTGGATGCGTATAATAATGTTCTGGAGGCTTTGCATCATTGGGCCCGCATCGTGATTATTGAAGACGGCTACCACCCGGAGATTACCGTATGGCGGCAGATCCGCGCGATTAACCCGGGCGTGTACAAGCTATATGAAGAATTGACAACGAGCAAAGAAACGCTGAAACAACGAATTCAGCTCGTGCTTCTTGCCTGTGAGTTCTCTGTCATGTCCAAAATGGAACGATGCTGCGGGGCGCTAATTCATATTTTAGCTGAGGGTAAGCATCCGGTAGGTTCAGATCAGCTGCAGCAGCACCCGCAGTTGGCTGAGATCAGCGTGGAGCTTCCTCTATTATTGAATAAGCTGGTCAAAAAAGGGCTCATCAAAGAAGTTGCCGTTCCTATAGATGACGAGTTAACGGAGTTAGAACTGCAATATTCGCCCTTGTAACGGTGATTGAAGCGCAAAGAATCGGACTTTGTTCCGATTCTTTTTTTATGCTTGACTTGGGTGCTTGTTCTATGATAAATTAACTTTCGCCGCCAAGAACGGTACACATTCAACGAAGACTTGAACAAGACAAGCGGTTAAGAGGTTCGAAAAAAAAGCTTGCATTGATCGGATTGAATGTGATATATTATAAAAGTCGCCGCTAAATGGGCGGTCGATAAATGAAAGCAATTGTTCTTTGAAAACTGAACAACGAGTGAGAAGCAAGTCGAGCAATCGACTCTAAACTTTAAAAGAGATTAACAATCTCGTCAGCTTTAAATGAGCTATTCAGATTCATCCTTTTTGGAGAGTTTGATCCTGGCTCAGGACGAACGCTGGCGGCGTGCCTAATACATGCAAGTCGAGCGGTCCCTTCGGGGATAGCGGCGGACGGGTGAGTAACACGTAGGCAACCTGCCTGTAAGACTGGGATAACTATCGGAAACGATAGCTAAGACCGGATAGCTGGTTCTTTCGCATGAGAGAACCATGAAACACGGGGCAACCTGTGGCTTACAGATGGGCCTGCGGCGCATTAGCTAGTTGGTGAGGTAACGGCTCACCAAGGC
>NZ_JAQFVF010000036.1 GCF_027789125.1 Paenibacillus aestuarii
GAGGCCACTGAAAAACTTGTGATTTTTACGGAACAACTGAAGAACATAAAATAAAAGACGACCATAATTCCCAGTTTTTGGGTATTGGGGCCGTCTTTTACTGTCTAGGAAAGCCTTTATAGCTGGTTGCTCACTTCATCAGTTTCAATATTCTCTTTAAGTTAACGGTAAATATCGTCATCGCCCCCTGTAACTCCATGCCAACCAGACCCGAAGATGACGCAACGTCATATCCGTGTCTATGTTTTAGTTCACTGTTCTTCGCCTCTATTTTGTAGCGTTCCTTCGCCTTTTCTTTGAAGTACTCACTTTCCTGAAAGGCGATGTGTTCAGTATGCTCGCTAGACTTAATACTCACCGAGTAGGTCTTGCTTTTTGCTCCTTCGGTGTAGCATCCCTCTTTGAACGGGCACCTCTTACACACTTCTATATTGAAGTAGTAGGTATTCTTTTGGTTATCGTTTACTCCCTTTTTCCCTGTCCGTGCCTTCTGAGTCGCCATATGGCCAGCCTTGCACACATACATGCCTGCATCTTTATTAAATTGAAATTCATCTTCTTTCTTACGCGCCCCTTGTGTAATAAGCGGATTTAGTTTTGCAATAAGTTCAATATTATTGGTTTTCGCATAAACGATATTGTCTTTTTCAGAGTAAGCTGTATCTCCGATGACGGACTTGATTTCCATGCCTGTTGCCTTGCTTTTTTCGATGAGTAATTGCAGTTGCTTTCCATCATTCTTTTCACCCGTCGTGACAATGGCAGCTGTTATGATTCGTTCCTCGGTCATGGCAAGATGGGTCTTATAGCCAAAGAACGAAGAGTCCGCGCTTTTGTGACCGACCTTTGCATCCTGATCTTCTGAAATCCGTAATTGTTGCAGGTCATCGGCAACTGTTTCTTTCAAGAAATTCAATGGTTCTTTAATTTTTGGTAATTCGCAAATACCACCTTCAGCTTCAAGAACAGCTATGAGTTTTTGACAATAGTCGATCTCGTCTTCAAGTACATTACTGGTATTCTTAACTGGGAACTTGGCTTTCAGCGACTCATCAGCTTTATAGACCGCTCTTCTTAACTTGCGTGAACGATCCAGCAAGATTTCCCGCGGGGATTTTTGGTTGTAACGGGCTTTGGTATGAGTAGCATCGACAATGATGGCTTTGCTTTTAATAATGCCCTTCTCCAATGCAATTTCAACTGTTTTACCCACGAGCATGTCAAGTAAATTCGAGTCTTTCAGTCGCAGCGTCCGAAACTTGGTTAAGGAACTAGCGTCAATCACTGGATCTTCAGGTGCCATATCAAGAAAATATTTAAACGACATGTCGTACTTCGAACGTTCGACGATGTCGTTGTCGGACAGTTCAAAAATGGCCTTCAATAGCAAGTACTTGAACATTCGGATGGGGTCGATCGCATTTCGGCCGTTGTCTAGACAGTAACGTTCCTTCAGTTCTTCATATACAAAAGAGAAGTCAACTAGTTCGTTGATTTGCCGTAACATATTGTCTTTCGGTACCACCAAGTTATAAAGTTCCAAATAAGGGCTAAAAGTCATAGATTGTTGTTTTTGAATCATTTTTTCACCTACTTGGTTTAATACCTTAATTATACAGAGAAAAGACACACCATCCTCACAAAAACTTGAGCAGGGTGTGTCTTTATCATACGAAGGACTTTTTCAGTGGCCTCGGTTAATTCGATGGTGTTTTTCGTATTTGTTTTCTTTCTTAAATTGAAATACCTACATTATTTATGTGCTTGCTTTATATTAGCTCTACTTCTGCGAATCGAGAATTGAAGCGATATATTCCCCACGACTATAGCCTGATTTGTTAAACAGCTAATACTTTTAGTCTGTAACATCGCTAAAAATCTGAATCGTTCTGAAAAATTCTGAATTTAACAATGTCTGGTCTACAGCTATGATGAACATGTAAGTAAAGAACATTCTAAACGGGGGAGGCCAAAGAACAAGAACGAAAGAAATCGTCAGTTGAGCAAAGTAAAAGTAAAGTAACTTTCTTGGAGGGTGAGTCTCGGATATGTCTATTGTTTTCAAAAAAAGGAAGCTCGATGATACTCCCTACGAAGCATGTGCTGTATTCGATGTTAACAACGACGGTATACCTGATATCGTTAGCGGAGCTTATTGGTATGAAGGTCCAGATTATGTGAAACGACACAAAATATGCGACGTAGCTGGAGTTGAGGCTGGTAAAGTCGGTTATTACCACGATGATTTCTCCGATTACCCCTTAGATGTAGACGGAGATGGCTATATGGACATAATTACAGGTTCTTATTTCGCAGATACGCTCCGTTGGCGACGTAATCCGGGACCGGCCGGCGGCGAATGGGCAACGCTAGACATTGAAGCCAGCGCAAATATCGAAACTATTCGTTATTTTGATATTGATGGATGTGGAACGCCTGAAATTTTCCCCAATACCCCTGGTGGACCTCAGGTATTCTATAAGCTTATATGTGATCAACACGGGAAAGGGACTGGCAAGTTCCAGAAGGTGGTGATTCACGAAGAGAAGAGCGGTCACGGTTTAGGGTTCGCGGACATTAACGGGGATGGACGTACAGATATCGTTCTGACCGGAGGATGGCTCGAGCAGCCCGAGGATCCGATGAAAGGCCCTTGGACGTTTCATCCTGAATTTTCTCTAGGATCGGCAAGTATCCCCATTCTTGGCTACGATGTTAATGAAGACGGCTTATGTGATCTTATCGTCGGCCAGGCTCATGATTACGGGTTGCATTGGTATGAGCAGGCTATCGCGCAGGACGGCACCAGAAGCTGGATCAAGCATGACATCGATTTAACGGTTTCCCAGTACCACGATTTGCAGCTAGTTGATTTGGACAATGACGGTGAACTCGAGCTGGTTGCTGGTAAAAGATATAGAGCCCATAACACTGATCCTGGTACGGAGGATCCGGTGGGGATCTACTATTTTAAGATCAAAAATGGCACGTTCGAAAAATATACGATTGATTATGGTGCTGCCGGCGAAGCTTCCGGTAACGGCATTTACATGTGGATTGAAGACCTGACTGGCAACGGCTATCTTGACATTGTTGCTCCCGGCAAAGAAGGCCTATTTTTATTTGAAAATTTGGGTAAGAAGGAGTAATGGATCGTGACGAAAAAGTTAAGGATTGGTTTTGTCGGTGTTGGTGGAATGGGTCAAATGGCGCATCTGTCCAATTATGTTGTCCTACAGAATGAATGCGAGGTGGTAGCACTTGCTGAACCGCGCAGACAAACGGCGGAATTAGTGGCCAAACGCTACGGGGTACCACAAGTATTTAACGATCACAACGAATTGCTCAAGAGCGCAGAAGTTGATGCAATTGTAGCACCTCAGCCTTTTCGCCACCATTACGCGATTATTCCAGACATCTTACGTGCAGGCATTCCAGTATTTACAGAAAAACCATTAGCCCTTTCTGTTAAGGCCGGCGAGGAGCTTGTCAGGTTGGGCGAGGAGCATGGTGCCATGCACATGGTCGGATATCATAAAAGGTCTGATCCCGCCATGGAATACGCCAAATCGTTGGTTGAACAGTGGAAAAATAGTGGAGAATTCGGCAAGCTGCAATATATCCGGGTTACGATGCCTCCAGGCGACTGGGTGAACGGAGCCGATAAGCCTCTTTCTGTCGACGAGCCCTTTCCTGCTATCGATAAAGAGCTTGGTCCAGATGAGTTCAATGAAGATCAGACCAATCATTTGGATGCATTCGTAAATTATTACATCCACCAGGTTAATGCGATCCGTTTCCTGCTCGGAGAATCATACCGTCTGACGTTTGCAGACAAATCCGGTGTACTTCTAGCAGGAGAAAGTGATAGCGGTGTTACGGTAACGCTAGAGATGGCGCCATATTCGACCTCGATCGAGTGGCACGAGCATATCGTGGTATGTTTCCAAAAAGGCTTTGTGCGTATTGATCTACCAGCCCCGCTTGCCCGGCAACGCGCAGGAAAGGTAACCGTTATGCGTGATAACGGCAAAGAATCGCCGTCGTATTTGGAGCCGATTATGCCGAATCTATCTGCCATGCGCAACCAAGCAAAGAATTTTATTGCTGCTATCCGTGGGGAGCGACCCGCACCATGCCTAGCGAAAGAGGCGCTTGAGGATCTCAAGTTGGCTGAGGATTATATACGTTTTATGGCTCGCTATGAACTAAATTCGAAGGGGGCAATCCTATGAGGAAAATCGCGATAATCGGCGCAGGCAGTATTGTTTTTTGCAAAACTCTAATGCTAGACATCATGGCGACAAAGGATCTCGAAGATTCCGAATTTGTTCTTATGGCCCCATCAACGACAAAAACATCCCAAGTGAATGCTTTCGCTGACAAAGTCATTGCAAAGAACGGTTTGAAGACCAAAGTGTCGATTACGACAGACCGGCGTGAAGCTTTGAAGGACGCCGATTATGTCATCTGTTCCTTTCAAATCGGTGGCGTGCAAGCCTTCGAGCTGGACTATAAGATCCCGCTGAAATACGGTGTCGACCAGTGCATTGGTGACACACTTGGGCCTGGCGGTATTTTCCGTGCTTTACGGAGTATTCCGGTTGTTCTTGAGGTCGCAAAGGATATGGAAGAACTATGTCCCCATGCAATCCTGCTTAATTATGTGAATCCAATGGCGATGATTTGCTGGGCACTGGGTGAAACGAACATCAATTTCGTTGGACTTTGCCATGGCGTTCAAACGACCTTAGATCTGATTTCAGGCTATGTAGACCTGCCTAAGAGCGAGATCGATTTTGTCAGCGCGGGCATTAACCATATGGGCTGGTTTATTAAGCTCGAACACAAAGGTCAAGATCTGTATCCGCTGCTTCGCGATAAGTTCGAGCATCCTGAGTATTACGTCAATGAGAAGGTTCGTGGTGAAGTGTTCCGCCACTTTGGTTATTTCATGACGGAATCGACAGGCCATTTATCCGAATATGTGCCATGGTTCCGGAAAAATCAGAAAGCGCTGGACTTGTACTGTGATGAACCGTCCTTTGGCGGGGAATCAGGCGCGTATTATACCTGGTGCAACTATGTCGCGAACAAATATCAAGATGAAGAAATCTTGTCGCAGGAATCGGATGATTTACCACCTCGCAGTGTAGAATACTGCGCCTATATTATTGAAGCACTCGAAACCGGAAAAACCTTCAAGTTCAGTGGTAACATCCGCAATGACGGTATGATTACTAACCTGCCGCCTGAATGCTGTGCCGAAGGGCCTGTATATGCGGATCGAACCGGATTGCATCGCACGATTGTTGGTGAACTCCCACCGCAATGCGCAGCATTAAACTTGACCAACATCAATGTGCAGCGGCTCGCGGTACTGGCTGCAAAAACGGGCGATCCGGAGACCGTCGTTCAGGCTTGTGCGCTCGATCCGCTCACTTCATCCGTATTAACGCTGAAGGAGATACGGGATATGGTTGCGGAAATGCTGGAGTCCGAAAAACAGTGGCTTCCGCAATTCGCCGGAAAAACACTGCGGCCGACACCGACGATCAAAATCCCGGAAAATGTTCAACGTGCCGAAGTGCCTATTGATCCAGCCTTGGCCATTTTCTCCAGGTTTGGCGAGTTGGCGAAGTAAGTATGCTGCCCTACCATCATAGCCATAACATCTTAAGGTAGTGATCCAGCATATTTGCAATTTCACGAAAATTGAAAAGTGTGAAAGGGGTTACAGTCTATGAAGCTCACTAAAGGCTTAGCGGGACTTCTTTCGATCTCCCTCATTAGTTTTATGGCAGCCTGCTCGTCAGCGGGTGGAAGTGGAAACAGCGGAAACACGGATAAACCAGCTGTAGCTTCAGGGGAAGACAAATCGAAGACTAGTAATGATAAGGCTGTCTCAGAACTTGTCTTTTTTGGAGTCGATATCGATGTAGACAAAGAAGGGAAGTACTGGAAAAGCTTCGAAGACGAGAACAAGGTAAAAATAAAAGTCGTTACAACAAAAAGTGATAAGTTTATGGAAACGTTTATGGCTTCCCATAACGCTAAACAAACGATCGACATTTTGAGACTGAATGGGCAAGATGTTCGTTTTATGTCAACAGCCGGGATGATTAAGGATATTACGGATCAGGTAAGCCCCTATAAGGATCGATTTAATACAGCAGCCTTAAGTCCGTTCTCGTTTGGAGGCAAGATCTTCGGAGTTCCTACCGGCTCCATGTCAACCAGTGCCATTTTTTATAACAAGAAGATTCTTGATGCTAATGGACTCAAGCCGCCCACGTCTTTACAGGACCTCGAAGCGCTTAATGCGGCACTGAAGCAAAAAGGATTGAGTACTTTCGCATTTATGGGCAAAGACATCTATATGTGGCCTATGTGGTTCTTTCAAACATTCGCTCAAGCCAGCGGTAATAAATCAGTTGAGCGGACCATGGATACGCTTCGAGGTAAAGCCAAATTCACCGATGCGGATTATGTAGCAGCTATGAAGGCACTTCAGCAAATCGGTAAGTCCGGATCCTATATTCCCGGAGTTAATGGTGTGGATGCTACCGCAGCCAAAGCAATCTTTTCAACTGGAAAAGCAGCTATGTTTTATGGAGGAAGTTGGGAATCTGCCGGATTTATTAAATCGGCTAAAGACTCGGGAGGCAAGATAGATTTAGCCGTTGCAAAATTTCCTCTGATCTCCGATCAAGCTGGAATCAAAGCCGAATCGACGGGGGGAAGCGGTGCAGCCTTGGCGATTTCTTCAACGATTGACCCCAACAAGGAAGCTTTGGCTAAAAAGTTCCTGGATTATTGGACGAGTGATAAGCTGCAACAGCAAATGCTTAACGATAATAATGGTGTTTTTGCAGTCAATGTCAATGTAAAATCAAACTCCACTGATCCTGTGATTGACGACTTGACAAAGAACTATTTGAAGGATACGGTGACGTTTCTGGATTGGTATTGGCCACCTGAAATTACGAAAGCTTTTCAACAAAATATTCAAGCCGTAGTCGGTGGACAAAAAGAGCCTGAGGCGGCGATGCAAGAGATTCAAAAGACATTCGATGATCTAGTAGCCAAGGGTTATAACTTTGACAAAAAAGAATAGAAAAGGTTGTTGATCTTAATGACAAACCTGATCGTTTGGAGAAGAAGGATGTTTCCTATCCTTCTTCTCGTCCCAGCTACTGTCCTGTTTATCATATTTACACTCTATCCAGTCATTACAGGATTTTATTACAGCCTGCTTAACTGGGACGGCATATCTGAATCCCAATTCGTTGGTTTCGGTAACTATCTACGCGCGATTGAAGATAAATTTGTATGGGAAGCTTTGCTGCACAATGTATATTACGCCATTTTTACGGTTGCGGGTAAAATCATTCTCGGTCTCTTTCTGGCAATTTTACTCAATCAGAAGATGAAGGGCATCACATTTTATCGTACCGCTGTATTTATTCCGATTGTATTGTCTTTTGTTGCCGTGGGGATTCTGTGGTCTTGGATTTATAACCCTGTTTTCGGTCTGTTCAACAATCTACTTGGTGCTTTTGGATTTCAAACACAAATCGCTTGGACTGGTGATGCCAGATTTGCCTTAGCATCTGTAATCGCCGTCGATATATGGAAATGGTTTGGCTATCATGTGGTGCTTTTCCTTGCCGGTTTACAAAGCATCCCGACGGATTTATACGAAGCTGCACGGGTAGATGGAGCCACGCGCTGGCAAAACATCAGGCAGATTACGCTACCTCTGATGATGCCGATTATCATTATAAATATAACGATAGCAACCATGGGCGCTTTTAATGTATTCGACATTATTTATGTAATGACAGCTGGTGGACCTTATCATGCCACGGAAGTGATCATGACGTATACGTATACACAGGCCTTTCAGTTCCATTCGTTCGGCTATGGGGCCGCTATTTCGTATTTGCTGCTTCTTCTCATCGGAGCCGTAACCTTTATCCAAATCCGTTTCATGCGAAAATTTGAATACTGAGGGAAGGAGGATTTTATGCGAGTGCAAAATCTGGTGATTAAAGGCGTTTCCCACTTGATCCTGTTATTCTTTTCAGTTATGACTTCGTATCCGTTATTATGGATGCTATTCAGCTCCCTTAAGGATCAAGGAGAATTTTATACCAATTTATGGTGGGCTCCGAAAGCATGGTTATGGGAGAACTATGCTATTGCATGGAGAATAGCCAAATTGTCTACGACGTATTGGAACAGTATCCTGGTTTCTTTGGCAACCATTGTGCTAGTCATCCTTGTCAGTTATTTGGGAGCCTACTCGTTTGCCCGTTTTGAATCCCGATTCAGCAAAATATTGATGCTGATATTCTTATCCGCACTTATGATTCCGGCTCAGATTACCCTGATTCCCTTATTTAAAGTAGAACTGCTGCTCCACATTTACAACACGAAATTAGGATTGATTCTGCCCCACGTCGCTGGTAGTATGCCGTTCTCTATATTCCTTCTGACCACATTTATTCGCTCGATCCCGCGTGAATTAGACGAGGCTGCAGAAATTGACGGCGCATCGAGAATAAGCATTCTTTGGAAAGTCGTTTTCCCCTTATCACGGCCGGGGATGGCGACGGTTGTTATTTTGACATTCATCGGTGTGTGGAACGATTTCTTCCTGGCCTTAGTTATGATTAAGGATCCAGCAAACTATACCATTCCGCTCGGCATGATGGCTTTTACTCAACAATTTACCGATACCAACTATAGCGAAGTTTTTGCCGCTTTGTCCGCAACCGTGTTGCCGATGATTATCGTTTACCTTGTCTTTCAGCGATACTTCATATCGGGTCTTACACAAGGTGCTTTAAAGCTCTAGCCAACGGTCTAGAAAATATATGCTGTCTTGGCGAATATCATCGAATAGACCTCCATTTTCCTTCTTTGGAGGTCTTTATACTTAAACTAGAACATAACTGACGCTTGTCGTTGAGGGCTATAATATCGAGAAAAGAATTACACAGTTATGGAAAATTTTAAGTTCCAATCGATTCTCTCCTTCGTTATGATAGAAATGAAAACGGTTACGACTACCTTAAGGTATGGTGAGGACCCATGGCACAAGTAAGGAAATGGTTAACCATCGGTGTATTGTCAATACTGTTATCAAATCTACTTTCCGCATGTTCAGGGACAAGTGGTACTTCTGAAACTCCTGTGAAGACAGTGGGTGTCGTTGCTGGAAACGTTAGTAAACCTGCACCTTCCGAGAAACAAACCCTGTATATCTATGCAGTTGATGATAAAAATTTTTATAATGATAAATCAACGTTAGAAAAAATATTCGGTGAATTCGAAAAAACGTACAATGTCGATTTACAATTTATCACAACAAAATCAGCAGATCAAATTCATAAGATTTCCGTTGCTGCAAACAGCAATTCGCAGATTGACCTCATGTTCCTGAATGGTCAGTATGTAAGAACGCTATTCACTAGAGGGCTCCTAGCTCCGCTTGATCATGTACTGAAGAACAAAGACTCTTTATTTAATAAATCAGCACTGGACGCATTTACATTCAATGGAAAGATATACGCTTATCCTTATGGAGATTCCATGACAAGTGCCGTTTATTACAATAAGGGCATTTTCCAAAAATACAAGCTGACACCGCCGGTTACTTATGAAGACTTAGTGAATGTGACGAAAGAGCTAAACAAGCATGGCATACAAGGAATTGCATTCGGCGGAGCAAGTAAATTCATGTGGCCGATGTGGTTTTTCGAGACGTTCTTTCAAATGTCCGAAAACAAAGGTTTGGAAAGGACGGAAGCCGTACTAACCGGCAAAGCCAAATTCACGGATTCTGATTATATCGAGGCTATGGACGCGCTAGCTAAGTTTGGTAAGGATGGCATTTTCCAGCCGGGCGTCAATGGCGCTGATTCCGAATTAGGCAAGGCTTTATTTGTAGCTGGTAAAGCAGCCATGTTTTACGGCGGTACCTGGGAGCTGGACAGCTTCCGTAAATCACTAGGCGGCAAGCTTGGCATTACATTTTTTCCCGAGGTGAAGGCAGGTGCTAAGGTACAAATGACTGGGGCTGGAGGCAACGCGTTTGCTATGTACAGCAATATCGTACCGGAGCACAAAGACCTAGCGGCCAAACTTATGGAATACTATTACTCAATACCGATTCAAAAGATTCTATCCACACAGACTGGTGTATCGATTCCATCCAACAAGAATGCTCCGATGTCTACCAATCCGCTGATTAAAGAATTGACTGACAACTACCTTCCGGATACATCCACCTTCTTGGATTGGTATTGGCCACAGGAAATCGTGCAAGAGTTTCAGTTCCAGATTCAGGCAGTTATTAGGGGAACTGTAACCGCCGAGGAGGCAATGACCGAAATTCAAGAAGTCTTAGATAAGCTGAGAGAAAATGGCTACAACTTTAATGAGTGAATGACGTCATGAATAAAGTTCGCGATCACGGCCTCCATTATTTTATTATGTTATCCTCCAAAAACCTTACGTCAACGAATGCTCACAATTCGTAATGTGAAAAAAGACAGATGACAGGAGAGAGAGCCTAATGACAGCCTACAAGCTTCTGATTGTAGATGACGAACGAGAGGTGCGAGAAGGTGTTAAAGACGTCTGTTCAGAAATAGGGCTTAATTTGGAATGTGCCGGACTTTGCGAGAATGGTCTAGAAGCATATCGATTTCTGTTGAGCCAGCCGGTTGATATCGTCTTGTCCGATATCAGGATGCCGTTCCTTGATGGTATTGAACTAGTGGAGCGGGTATCACAACAGTTTCCTTTTACGAAAGTTGTATTTCTATCTGGATATAACGAATTCGATTACGTAAAAAAAGGATTGCAGTTAGGTATCGTCGATTATTTGCTTAAGCCTGTCGACGAGAACGAGCTGGAAAGTGTTATCGGTAAAATTACCAAACAATTAGATGACAAGAGGCAAGCCGAGTATAAGCAAGAGACGATGAATAGACGTGCCAAGTTATCAGCAAGACTATTACGAAAATATTTTCTCAAGCAGTTGCTAGACCGCCCGCTTTCGGCGGATACCGTCGAGGAAGGGTGCGCTGTCGGGGAGATTATTCTGGAGAGTGATTGGTACTCTGTATGCACCCTGAGGCTGGAGCGTTTTGAAGAATTGAACCAGCGTTCGGAAAAAGAGCGTCAGCTCGTTCTGTTTGCACTGGAAAATATGCTGACTGAGCTTTGGGATGATGCTGGATTAGGTTATCATTACACGGTCAACGAATCAGGTTTAGCTTATTTGCTCGCCGTTAGCCAATCAGAAGAAAATTTACCCGAATTATTCCATAAGGGGCTTGAAGATCGGCTTAATCGAATACATAAAGAGTTTTTTCGGCTTCGAGGCTTGTTTCGAACGACGATTACGATCACTGCAGGGATGAAGGTCTCGGATCATCATGCATTATCTTTGTCTCGTGAAGACTCTGAAAGAGTGTTCTCTTTGATGGATTCGAAGGCGAATAAGATGGTTGCCCTATCGACAACGCAAAGTCACTTCCCTAAGCCGTCATTTATCGAAGTCATGCCCGAGCACGTCTATCCGCATGCTCCGGAAATGGATAATAGCCACAAGTTGGTTGACGATGCCAAATCGTACATTCTGAACAATTACGACCGGTCGCTCTCACTTGTCGATGTAGCGGACTTTGTGCATATGAGTGCTGGTTACTTGAGCCACCTGTTCAAACAAGTAACTGGGGTCAATTTTATTCAGTTCCTGACGGATTGCCGAATTGAAGCAGCCAAACGACTGCTCGTTGAGACGGACTTCAAAATATATGAAGTTGGGGAGAGAGTTGGTTATGAAATCCCCCGATATTTCTCCGATATATTTAAAAAAGCAACGGGTAAAACACCTCTTGAATACCGTCTCCATCATTTTCCTGAAGGATGAGCTATGATTATGGGACATTTGAGTCAGAAGCAAAGAATCATAGTGAGTACCATGATTCTTTCCATTGCATCTCAGCTTTTGTTCAATTGGATCGGGTATTGGAATATCCGACAGATTGGACTAGAAGCAAGAAACAACAGTAACCAAGCTTTGTTCGAAACAACTCAATCGCATATATTATCGGCATTTAAATCGGCAAACTCCGTTGCAACTATGATGCTGTCGACCGCCTATACGGAGGATCCTTCATCTTTAGCTACGTATCAGGATTCACTGAAAAATCTTGAAAGCAAGGATGAGGAGCTTAATGAGAAAATCAACAATCTACATATCTCGTCTGATGTCTTGGAGAAAATAATACTTGTTGGAGGAAATGATGGTCAGCGAAGCTTCCTTAAATTTATCGGTTCCCAAACATGGTTCCCGAAAGGAACACCAACGTTGGATGAGTTAAGGCGGGCCGGCATTACGGACATATTGATCGGCAACTCTGGCTTGACTGTTTATTATGGAAAAGGACAGCTGTCTAAAAGGGCAATTAGTACGGGAGATGCTGAGGTAGACATGCGGATAAATCGGTTCATCGAACAATTGGAAGGGAGAGTTGTTATCGGCAACAGTTCGAACATGGGTAATTCGCTTGTATTCGTTGCATTAAATCCGGACTTTGCGGCGAGAATTATTGCACCTGACATTCAGGAAGATGTCACTTTTACGCTTGCAAGCGGAAACGGAGAGCTTGTGTGGACCAATTATTTGAATCCACGAATGGCTCATGATATGCTTTCGCATGCACCGACTGACGGCTCACGATGGTCATTTTCAGTTGGTTCTTCCAGTTACGAGATGGAAAGCACAACACTATCTCCCTATGGTTTTAAGCTTTGGTTCGCTAAGCGGGCACCAATCACAAATACGCCTGAGATGCACATTTTGCTGATGAACGTCTTCGTTTCGCTGATTGGTCTTATTGTCGCATGCGTCATGGCTCATTATCTGTCGACTCACACACTAAAGCCTTTTCATCGGTTGTCGAAGCTCATTCATAAACAGGTTACGACTTCCCAATTGGCCAATATCAGCCTTGCTGAGCTTAAATACAACTCACAAGCAGCTTCCTCTACCTTGCAATACAAAATGTTCAAACTCCATTTGATCGTTGTTATTATTCCGGTTCTGGTTTCTGGGGTTTTCGGCTCAAATGTCCTTTATCGATATGCTAAAGATCAATTGACCAAACAGGTGAAGCTAAACAGCAGCCTCATGATGGCAGATGTCAGGGGGCAGATGAACACCTATGAAAGCCTGATTTATCATCTTGCTTCAGACAGCCATTTGCAGAAAATCTTATCTAGCTTTAATGGAAAGAACAGCGCAAGCGACTCGATCATGAATTCTTATCAGGAGCTAAGCGACATTACTTCTTATTTCGTGTTGTACGATCAGAAGGGCAAGCCCGTGTATTCTTCGGCATTTCCCAGCTACAGTCAGCTTAACATCGATCCAATGGATGTCAATTCCAGACTTTTGCGCAGCGGTATTCCGGTATGGAATAGTCAGGATCGAGACATTTTCAAGCATCAAGCAGTAAGTGTGTTTAAATCAGTCGTAAATCCTAATGGAACAGTATTAGGTGTGGTTCAATTTGTGCTGAAAGCCCACTCATTTCCGGTGGAAAGCTTCGTTGAGCAATCTAATTTTGTTATTGTGAACGGAGATGGGGGGTTCGTCTATGAAAACAGCCCACGTGGAAATCTGTATCCAACTGCTAAGGAATTACAGGCTGAATTTGGAAGAAGCGGGACGAACGGTATGTCTTGGAACCGTAAGATCGATGGCATCGATCATGTAGCTGTCAGTCAGAAAGTGCCGGACACGGACTGGACGATGTTCGTCTTCACCTCGATGGATAATTTAACGCTACGTAATACTGAACTATTATATAGAAACATTATGATTTTGTTAGCGATTATTATGTTGTCTTTCCTCATGGCCTGGTTTTTATCTAAGTTTATGATTAAGCCTTTGACGCGGCTCAGCGAAATGATGCAATTCGTTGGCAAGGGCAATTTTAATCAATTTCTTTTCTATTCCAAGCATGACGAAATCGGTGTTCTCGTTAACAGTTTTAACCAAATGGTAATCCGGATACAAGAGTTGCTGGAAGAGAACGTCATCAATCGAGTCCGGGAGAACGAACTCCTGGCCCTTAAATCGAAAGCAGAGCTGAGGATGCTGCAGCAGCAAATCAATCCCCATTTTCTATACAATACCCTTCAGGCTATCGATATGAGGGCAAGGAAATATAAGGCGGCAGATGTTAGTATCATGGTGAGCTCGTTAGCCCGAATTTTTCGGTATAGCATCTCCACTGGCGATACCATCGTCCCACTCAGTGTAGAACTTGAGCATATTCGTAATTTCATTAGGATCCAGGAAATTCGTTTTCCGGAGCAGTTTAAGGTTGAGTGGTCGATTACAGACGGGGCAGGAGAGGTTCCGGTTATGAAATTTATTCTTCAACCGCTTGTAGAAAATTCCATCCAACATGGGATTGGAAGCTACATGTCTGGCGGATTAATTAGCGTTAGCGCACATCTTGAAAATAATCATTTAGTCATTGAGGTTTGCGATAATGGTGTCGGAATGGATGAAGAGCAATTGGCTACTCTACGTGCTCGCTTGCAACAGCCTTATAGCAGCTCTGTGGTGGAGCACGAAGGAAATCTTAATCAAGGAAGTGGCGTAGGATTACGTAATGTCTATCAAAGGTTGAAGTTGTTTTATCACGATCATGTCGATATGTCAGTTGAAAGTGAGCCACTGCAAGGTTCTAAAATCAGAATCATGATTCAACGAAGCCTCTTATGATATGAGGATGCTACTAAACAGCTACTCAATGTAAGGAACTTTATGTTAGTAATGTAGGCAGATTTGTGTCATTACATTATTAGACAAGAGGTGGCCAAAATCGGCCGCCTTTAAAGTCGGAACGGTGAGGAAGTGCAATACCCTTCAGTCGTTGTGATATAATTCTACGAAACCACAATTCTTTCCATTGGGACAATCAGCGGCAGCCGGCCAAAAGTGAAGTGACCCCCTAAAGTTAGACAAATATTTTATGCAACCTGTTGGGCGTGAGCACGGTATTGTACCGGGCTCATGCCTTTTAATTTTGATTTGATGCGTTTGTGATTGTAGTAATCAATGTATCGTGCTAGTTCTAGCTTAAAGTGATCTACACTTTCAAATTCATTAAGATAAAGAAACTCCGACTTCATAATGCCAAAGAAGTTCTCCATCACCGCGTTATCGTAACAATTTCCTTTGCGTGACATGCTTTGGGTAATTCCTTGTTTCTTCAAAGCATGCCATTTGGAGTATCTGTATGACAAAAGCATCGGTAGACTTAAGCATGCACCGATGGTCAATAAATGAGATTCATGTAAAACGATAAAGTATAAATTAATTCGCATCGTCTTGACAGGTTTATAGGCTGCTTCTCAGCTAACGTGCAAGGGAATTATATACAACTCATTGATGAATAATACACGGCCAATGGTTGAACTACCGAAAATGTTTAGTTAGTTCAATGACAACAGTGGCAGACTAAGACTTTGTTATGAAGTCTTAGTCTGCCGCTGTTTGTTATTTATGGATCGGTCTGAAACAAATTTTACAAAAGCCGACCTTTCTCCAATTGAAAAAAGCTGTAAATCAATGATTTCAGGCAAAACATGATTTTCTTTGAATAACTAACAGTAACGATAGTTCAGCATCCAGAGCAATCAGACGCCGAGTAACTTATGCTTTTAATACTACTTAGTAACGGCAATAATTATTTAATTATAACCAATTAAATCATTTCAAATTCATGATAATTATTACTGCTTCTACATATAGTTGCATTGTAATTGAGCTATATGAAACTGCATTTAAGAAAGAGCGGAAACTCTCCAAGGGAAAAGTGGAACTGTTAGTCTTGCTCAAAATAATGAATGGGGTTTTGTTGCAGGAAAGTCTGGTAATAAGATATTGGAAAATGTGATACGGAAATGATCTTACAATAGTAGAAATAGTCAGCTTTTTCAAACGCTGACTGCGCTGATAGGTATATAAGCAGGTAAAACTGTGACGTAGACCTGTTGTAAATCTTGTCATCGAAACAAAGGAAGTACCTAAGAGGATGGACATGATTAATATACTTAGAGGCACCTTGCTTTACGCTAGCTCCGATCTTTGATGCAACCGCGTTGCCGGAGGAAAGTTTCATACAATCAATATAGATTGGGAATAACTTCCATATAAATCATATACTGCATTAAGGCTTAAATATTACTTTTTACATACTATATAACCAGAAAGTAAGTACTTTTTTTTTAGTAACTTTTGTTCCATAATGACTCTTGTGGCCACGAAGCATAAATTTAATAGATAAAAAATCAGCTGATTGCATTATAGAGTGAATGTAAAAACATACTAACCAATGTGCATTGTTAATTAAAGTATCCGGGAAAAAAGTAAATGAGTTCAACAATTGAACAATTAATATAAACACATTTAAATTTGGAGTTAACAGACTCCAATAAAAGAAGAATTAATATTCAAGAAGCTTACACATCAAACTGCCGGGTGTTTGATCCGTTTTTCTCCGATGTAATTGTTGGTCATGACGCTCAAGATGACCTGATTGATGAAGTACAAGCCAAAAATCCTGGAAAAGTGTTCACGGTTATTCCCGGTACAGTAGACGAACATCATGAACAAGCGAGGTTTAGTTGGAGGTACGAATCATCTGAGAATCCAATCGTGATTACTGGGCAAGACTTCATTGCTGTAGTAGAGAATGGTTCCATTCATTCCTTGACTGTATTTATAGACAAGCCGACTTCAGATTAATCATTCAATATAAACGTTAGTAAAGGGGAAAAAGAATATGGGGAAATTTGATGGGAAAGTAGCAGTAGTAACAGGAGGTACAAGCGGAATTGGTCTTCAAGCAGCCACGCAGTTTGCAAAAGAAGGTGCTCATGTATATATTACAGGACGCAGACAAGCGGAGCTTGATGTAGCGGTAAAACAAATTGGGAACAATGTAACTGGTGTTCAAGGAGACATTTCTAAGCTGGAGGATTTAGACAAGCTCTATGCTTTGGTTAAGAGACAAAGTGGACATCTAGACATACTCTTTGCGAATGCAGGGCTTGGTTATATGCTTCCATTGGGAGAAATTACAGAAGAGCATTACGATAAAACTTTTGATGTTAACGTTAAAGGAACGCTTTTCACTGTTCAAAAAGCTCTGCCTTTGTTTCCCGATAACGTTGGAACTATAATCATGACTGGTTCAACAGCGGGGTCTATTGGCGATCCAGCGTTCAGTGTTTACGGAGCTTCAAAAGCTGCGATTAGGCAGATGGCTCGTAACTGGATCCTTGATTTAAAAGGGACAGGAATCCGTGTAAACGTCCTAAGCCCTGGATTTGTTCATACGCCTGCGTATGATTACTTGTTCGCTGAGAATACTAATTCAGTTCTAGAACATGCTAAAAATATAACTCCACTAGGCAGGGTTGGAACCGTTGAAGAAATTGCTAATGCTGTGATGTTCCTCGCCTCAGATGAAAGTAGTTATATTAATGGAATAGAGTTATTCGTAGACGGTGGAGTTGCTCAAATTTAATGTCGTGAAAATTAATATCATTCTATTCGTACTCAAAATAAAAGGAGGTGTTAAGAGTGGGGAAATTTGAAGGTAAAGTTGCAGTTATCACTGGAGGCACAAGCGGAATTGGTCTTGCGACAGCTAAACGATTTGTTGCAGAAGGAGCGCATGTTTTTGTAACCGGACGTAGGCAAAGTGAGCTGAATGAGGCTGTAAATGCAATCGGGGAGCGAGTGACTGGTGTTCAAGGTGATGTTTCCAATCTGGAGGACTTGGATAGGCTTTTCCAGACGGTTAAACGGGAGAAAGGACATCTGGATATCTTGTTCGCTAACGCAGGACTCGGAACATTTCTTCCTCTGGGTCAGATTACGGAAGAACAGTACCGAAACACGTTTGACGTGAATGTGAAGGGGACCCTGTTCACTGTTCAAAAAGCGTTGCCATTGTTCCCAAATCAAACTGGATCGATTATTTTGACCGGTTCTACAACGGGCTCGCTAGGCGATCCAGCATTCAGCGTATACGGTGCTTCCAAAGCGGCAGTTCGTCAAATGGCACGGAATTGGATTTTGGATCTAAAAGGCACCGGATTGCGAATAAATGTGGTGAGTCCGGGCATGATATACACGCCTTCCTATGATAGTTTGTTTGGCGATGCACTTAATCATGTCCTCGAGTCAGCTAAGACTACCGTTCCTATGGGCCGTGTAGGTAAGTCGGAGGAGATTGCGAACGCCGTTGCGTTCTTGGCCTCAGAGGAAAGCAGTTATGTGAACGGCGTAGAATTATTCGTAGACGGGGGCTTAGCCCAAATTTAACAGAAGAAAACACAGTTCGGGCAAGCACAAAGTACAAGAATTTGTGCCTGAGATTAATGTATAAATACTAAGAATGAACGAAAAAAATATAATTATTATTGGAGGATTTAAAATGAATAAAACAGAACAGACAGTAATTATTGCTCGCTTTAAGTTGAAAGCTAACTCAGATAAACAAGCCTTTTTTGATAACCTAAAGCCGCTCTTTGATACAATGTCCAAAGAACCAACTTTTGTAAATGGGATTGTACATGAGAACGTTGATGATCCTGATGAAATTGTACTCTACGAAATTTGGAATTGTTCTAAGGAGACTTGGCTGGCAGAGGAAGAAACGAAAGCTTACCGTCAAGGTCCATACACTCGTGCAGCAGAATTCTTGTTGGGTAGAGAGCTTGGTTTCTACTCAACATTCGGAGAATGGGGAACTACGATTACTGCTGGTAAACACTTTTCCTAAAATCAACTTAAAGTTTTTCATTAAAAGGTTCAGCTACTTGAAAATTGAGAGCTGTTCCTTTTTCTTATAATTGGCTCAATCTCAATTAATAATTGCTAATAAGGAATTTTAGAAAGTAAAAAATAATTAGTAAAGAAGGAATATCACAAGTGAGATCATCTAGAATGGATCGACTAAAATTTTTATCTGTTAACTCATTTGGCTCGGTTATGGGCATATCAGGACTTTCGCTTGCTGGAAGGTTATCTCATAATCTGTTTGGAACCTCCTCGCTGATTGCAGAATTGATTGGTTTGATGGGTATCATTATGTTTGTGCTTCTAAGTGTTTTTTTTGCCATAAAGTGGGTGAAATTCCCAAGTGTTATTTATTCAGAGTTTTCAAACCCAATTGGCGGTAATTTCTATGGAGCGATCACCGTTGCTATCTTACTTCTTTCTTCAGTCATTTTACCTTACAACCAAATTCTTGGGCAAGCGATTTGGATAATAGGTACAAGTCTAACAATATTATTAAGCTACTTCATGGTATCTCGTTTATTTAAGGTTAAACAGGATCCACAACATGCTGTTCCTGCCATGTTAATTCCTGCTGTTGCCATTTTGAATGTACCAGTTACGGGGGTTGCAATGCCGTTTGCTTGGATTCATGAATTGAACTTATTTTGTTTAGCGGTAGGGGGCGTTTCGTCCCTCATTTTCTTGACTATGATTTTTACTCGATTGATCCATCACGAACCTATGGCAGCAGGCATGAACCCCTCTTTGTTAATTTTGATTGCACCTTTTGAGGTTGGCTTTCTTGCATATGTAGCTATGACAAAATCTATTGATATATCTGCATCAATTTTGTTTTATTTTGGACTTTTTTTATTCATGGTATTGTTTTTCAAGGCAGTTAATAAGTCCATTCCGTTTAGTACGGCTTGGTGGGCAGTAAGCTTTCCATTGGCTGTTCTTAGCAATGCAGCTTTGAAGTATGCCCTGTATGTAAACACATGGCCGACGAAGGTCATTGCAGCTTTTATCCTTATCTTGACTACATCTGTTATTGTTATTATTTTTATTCGGACTATTAAACACTTAATTAGTGGAAAGCTGCTGCAGGGTTAATGACATGTGAGTTTTTGGTCTTTCTTTTTCTTTCCAATAGGAGAGAACTAGCAAAAGTAATGTCAGTCCATATATGATCGTATTACTCATAAGTTCTACCTTTTTTACTATTATTTTATGAGTCCTTATTTATTAATATCTGCAATTCAATATTCTCAACCTTTTCTGAATTCATTTATTATCACTATTTACATTCAAATATATGCAATAAAATCAGCAGTTCAAATTAATTTTTGAACTGTAATCAGAGATATTCGTGATGAATATCATTGCCATGCGAATTAATTAGTTGGGTTACTAAAATCGAGCACATCCGACTTTTGTAAGATAGATAACAGAATAAATAAATGGTTAGCCTTATAATAGGGGAGCAGATAAGGAGGAGGGAAAACGGGCAATATTTCAACATATAACTTATTTTATTTTTGAAAGTGAATGAACTTACACGTAAACGGCAGCAAATAAAAATAGCCTGATATTTCAGGCTTGAAACTTTACAAATATATATCTGTTTCTATGGTAAGCATGAATCAGCAATACTCTGCAAAAAAATTACAGAAGGAATCCCATCATTCGGGCTATGATGTTTTTGGTCGTTAAAAAAGGGAGGAAAGAAAATTAAAAATAAATTAATTAAAAACAATAATTTATAGTATCCGTAACCTGAATAAATTATCAAAAAATTATAAAATAGGAGCTGTTTTAAGAATGAAAAAGGTAGCAATTATTGTTCATGCAACAGAAAATGAAATGGGCAGAGCAGCTCATGCACTCTTATATGCACAAGAACTGAATGAAGCAAACATTGAAGTTAAAATTTACTTTGATGGCCAAGGCACTGTTTGGATAAAAACTTTGGAAGATCCTTCGCACATGTTTAATCCCCTGTATAAAGCGGTAAAATCCAGTGGCGTTATTGCAGGAGCATGTGAGTCTTGTGCTGATACTTTCGGTATCACTGATGATGTTAAAGCTGCTGGTATTGATACATTAGCGGAAGTAGATGGCCACTTTAGTGTTGCCAAATTAATTGCTGAAGGTTATCAAATTATCACTTTATAATTTTTTAGAAGCTATAGGAAATTTCATATACGGGCATTTACCACTAAAAATCCTCAAGCTCAAGCAGATTGACAATAATAATCTTCCAAAATACGCCTGTACTCTTTATTGCAACGGTGAGAACACACTAATTTAATGCTAATAATTTTTTTCTAAGGAGCGACTTTTGATGAACCAAACTGAATTGCAGCAAAAACGTATTGATTCGGCAGTCAATTACTTCCGATATGTTGAAGAAGGGGATCCACGCTTAATGGCACTTTTTAAAGATAATGCTACGATTTATTTCCCGAAGGTAGGTATGGTACACGGCAAGGATGAAATTGGCCTACTTGCTCAAGGATTTGGGGCTTTAGAAATCGCCCATATGGAACACGACATAAAGAACTTTAATGTTATGCCAAGCGGTGATTATGTAGTAATTGAGGGACAAGTAAAAGGCACCACAACTTCCGGCGAAGCTTTTCCAAGTAACGCGTATTCGCATGGCCGCTTCTGTAACGTGTTTGAATTTGACGGTGACCTCATTAAACGGGTACATGTGCACCAAGATCCTGATTTCAATGGTTCAGATGCTCCGAGAGTAGAGTGGGCGAAAAAGGTTCAAGAGTCCATTGCACAGCACAGAAACTCTCACTAAGTACCATGCGAATGGGGATGAAAACTTAATAATGCTTCAATAGGTATTAAATTAGGCTAGTTATTTAAAATAGAGATGATTTGAGGGAAATCCACTCTAAAAAACGGGTTTCTTTTTTTTGAATTAATATACTTTTCAGGAGACCAAAATCTATTCAGATACATTATTTCAAAAATTATCTGGGAAATTTTATTAATTGACATTAATTTATTTTGTATAGTA
>NZ_JAQFVF010000037.1 GCF_027789125.1 Paenibacillus aestuarii
GAGGCCACTGAAAAAGTCCTTCGTATGATAAAGACACACCCTGCTCAAGTTTTTGTGAGGATGGTGTGTCTTTTCTCTGTATAATTAAGGTATTAAACCAAGTAGGTGAAAAAATGATTCAAAAACAACAATCTATGACTTTTAGCCCTTATTTGGAACTTTATAACTTGGTGGTACCGAAAGACAATATGTTACGGCAAATCAACGAACTAGTTGACTTCTCTTTTGTATATGAAGAACTGAAGGAACGTTACTGTCTAGACAACGGCCGAAATGCGATCGACCCCATCCGAATGTTCAAGTACTTGCTATTGAAGGCCATTTTTGAACTGTCCGACAACGACATCGTCGAACGTTCGAAGTACGACATGTCGTTTAAATATTTTCTTGATATGGCACCTGAAGATCCAGTGATTGACGCTAGTTCCTTAACCAAGTTTCGGACGCTGCGACTGAAAGACTCGAATTTACTTGACATGCTCGTGGGTAAAACAGTTGAAATTGCATTGGAGAAGGGCATTATTAAAAGCAAAGCCATCATTGTCGATGCTACTCATACCAAAGCCCGTTACAACCAAAAATCCCCGCGGGAAATCTTGCTGGATCGTTCACGCAAGTTAAGAAGAGCGGTCTATAAAGCTGATGAGTCGCTGAAAGCCAAGTTCCCAGTTAAGAATACCAGTAATGTACTTGAAGACGAGATCGACTATTGTCAAAAACTCATAGCTGTTCTTGAAGCTGAAGGTGGTATTTGCGAATTACCAAAAATTAAAGAACCATTGAATTTCTTGAAAGAAACAGTTGCCGATGACCTGCAACAATTACGGATTTCAGAAGATCAGGATGCAAAGGTCGGTCACAAAAGCGCGGACTCTTCGTTCTTTGGCTATAAGACCCATCTTGCCATGACCGAGGAACGAATCATAACAGCTGCCATTGTCACGACGGGTGAAAAGAATGATGGAAAGCAACTGCAATTACTCATCGAAAAAAGCAAGGCAACAGGCATGGAAATCAAGTCCGTCATCGGAGATACAGCTTACTCTGAAAAAGACAATATCGTTTATGCGAAAACCAATAATATTGAACTTATTGCAAAACTAAATCCGCTTATTACACAAGGGGCGCGTAAGAAAGAAGATGAATTTCAATTTAATAAAGATGCAGGCATGTATGTGTGCAAGGCTGGCCATATGGCGACTCAGAAGGCACGGACAGGGAAAAAGGGAGTAAACGATAACCAAAAGAATACCTACTACTTCAATATAGAAGTGTGTAAGAGGTGCCCGTTCAAAGAGGGATGCTACACCGAAGGAGCAAAAAGCAAGACCTACTCGGTGAGTATTAAGTCTAGCGAGCATACTGAACACATCGCCTTTCAGGAAAGTGAGTACTTCAAAGAAAAGGCGAAGGAACGCTACAAAATAGAGGCGAAGAACAGTGAACTAAAACATAGACACGGATATGACGTTGCGTCATCTTCGGGTCTGGTTGGCATGGAGTTACAGGGGGCGATGACGATATTTACCGTTAACTTAAAGAGAATATTGAAACTGATGAAGTGAGCAACCAGCTATAAAGGCTTTCCTAGACAGTAAAAGACGGCCCCAATACCCAAAAACTGGGAATTATGGTCGTCTTTTATTTTATGTTCTTCAGTTGTTCCGTAAAAATCACAAGTTTTTCAGTGGCCTCGTTCAATACAGAGATCATCTTCTTCAATCTGCCTAGACTTTTTTAGAATGTCCTTTACAAAGGGTACAGTTTATTGTAGGGAGTGGTTTTGTCTTTATATTAATGTATATTATTTGGACAAATTCATGCACTTGGGTTGCTTTCAAAAGCTATCCATTTAGTAAGCGAGTGTTTTCACGTCATCATGCTCACTTAGTATTGTTTGTTCTATTAAGTCGAAGAACCTTTTCAACATGGGGCTATGCCTTTCATTTTGGAGAGCTCTTCCATTGTTGGAACGACCACGCTATCAAAGACAGCGTTATGGCAGATAATCATCGAGCCACATATCCGAATCTCATAGTAAAGTAGCTTAAGTTCAGGTATTGCTTTCAAGAGTTCGTCTATTACAGCGGAGTAAACGATTTCATCTGCTACGAAACAACCGGTATAAAAAAAGAGGTTCAAGCATGATTCCTAACCTGTGGTCCTCAGATTTCTGTTTAACTATCGCGTCCGTTAGATTAAAAAGCAATCATATCAGCTCAGAAATAAACATTGGTGTTGCTCCGTCCTCTGTCTTAAAGCCAATTTTATTATAGAATTCAACAGCATGAGGATATGAAATTAATACCTTTGAACCATATTCTTTATATCTTTCAAGCATAATGTTCATTAATCTCTTTCCTATACCTTTGCTCTGATAACTCGGATGGACAAGCATATAATGGAAATATACCGTTAAAGTTCCGTCCGATAAAGCATTTATCAAGGCAACAAGCTTTTCCCCATCCCAAGCTGTAACAATAGAATGAGACCCTTGTATTGCTTGTAAAAGTTCGTTGGGATACTTACCGGACTCCCAACCTACTGAAAGAAACAATTCTTGCAGTTCCTCAGCACTTATATCCTCTTTACTTGAAGCGTAATAAATTCCCATCCCTACATTCTTTCCCTTCATATACTGACGCAATGAATCTTAATATTAATTTTTGTAAATCTAAATATAAAATAATATAGTAAGGAGTTGAAGGCCAATGCAATTTTCTGTATTTCAATAAAACTAATAACCACATCCCGGAATTATCCTGCCAATTAGTCATAATGAACGAGGCGGCCCCATTTCGCTTATCGTAGGTTACATTTGGTAAAAATGTGTAGTGGATTCTACTAAAAACCAAATGCAGAGCTACATTCGAAAGGAGCCGCTACTATGAAGGATTACACAAAATTTGTTGGTTTAGACGTATCAAAAGATTCAATTTCTGTTGCTGTTGCAGACACAGGACGTGGTGAGCCACGGTTTGTCGGCAACATTCCTCATACACCTGAAGCTATTCGTAAGTGTATGAGAAAGCTAGGCACTCCTGAGCAATTGCATGTATGTTATGAGGCAGGACCAACTGGGTACGCTCTTTTCAGATTTCTCGTCTCCATAGGAATTGACTGCATCGTTGTAGCCCCAACCCTTATCCCTAAGCGCGCAGGAGACCGAGTTAAAACGGACCGAAGAGATTCTTTGAAACTTGCAAAGCATCTTCGATCTGGTGAACTTACTCCTGTTTGGACACCAGATGAAGATCATGAAGCATTAAGAGATCTCGTTCGCGCTCGGCATGACGCTAAGGAAGACTTGCATCGAGCTCGTCTTCGTCTTGTCCAATTTTTGCTTCGTCATGATCTGCGTTCTCCAAAAGGAACAAGAAATTGGTCGGTTAAACATCGCGAATGGTTGAACAGTCTGCACTTTGAACGATCTTCATTACAAATTGTTTTTCAAGAGTATCTTCATGCTATTGATGAAGTCGCCGATCGTATGAAACGCATCGAATCAGAAATACATGAGCAAGCCATAAGCAGTGTTCATGCACCTGTCATCCAAGCTCTTCAAACCATGCGTGGTGTTGCAGAAGTAACTGCAACCACATTGGTAGCCGAAATCGGACAGTTCTCTCGTTTCTCAAGCCCCAGGCAATTAATGTCTTACGCGGGACTCGTTCCTAAAGAATATTCAAGTGGAACTACCAGGTGGCAAGGCTCCATCACCAAGGTTGGGAATGCTCACATTCGTCATGTTGTCGTAGAATCAGCTTGGGCATATCGTCACTCACCATCGTTAAAGGGCCAACTCCGTGCTCGACAAAATGGACAAGACCCTGAGGCCAAGCGTATTGCATGGAAAGCTCAGCATCGTTTGCACAAAAAATATCATCAAATAACTTCTCGAGGGAATGCCGGAAAGAAGGCCGCCGTTGCTGTTGCTAGGGAACTCATGGGGTTCATTTGGGCTATTGGTTGTGAAATTGAAAAAAAGCAATTGGAAGCTGTTTCGGCAGCTTAATCATCTATTAGCATCGCATTGGTTTAAAGGAATAATTTGAGGTTTTGGCTCGGGGGCAAAGCTCTGGTAAGGAGAACCCTCATGTTGAACTATGCACTAGGTCTGTTTTTATAACCGAATGTGCGCCGTTAGTCCGAGGCAGCTCCGCGACGGATGGATTGAAATGCGGTAACCAACCCGCGCATATCAGACTGTTAACCACCGTCAACTACTTTGCCTTCGTGCCAAGATCTTAAAGCATTCTCTTTTTCAGCGTGCCCATGATATTCTTTCTCTCCGTTTGATTGTCAAGGACGCAAAGTCACCGTCCTTGACAATCACTTCGCGAAAGAATCTTTAGGTTATTAGGCTGAAAGAATGGAAGTAAAGAAATAAGAAAACCTTCCAAAAAGTGGGGTGTTGACCGCCTCGTTCATATCAGTTCAATGATAAAGGCAGCCGCTCGTTCTGACCTGCAGCCATGTTATCAAAGTAAACCATCGTTCCCCGTTTGCCCAACAAACATCGCTATTTTAAATGTCGCCTGGTTTATGAATAGAAAATTTCATCGTTCCAATCTTTATTAGGGGCTACTCTTGGGGATGACCAATAACCGGTAAGATCAACGTACGGGGGCGCATTATCTCTGCCGCTTCGATAAAAAAACAAAAGAGCCAGTTTAAATGCGGCTGGTCTCTTATGTATAGGTAAACAGATTTAGTTAATTTCATCCAATAGTGTCTTCAATTGCGGATTAAGCTTCAAAGCGTTCAAGATGATCTTCAGAGCTTCTGCGCGAGTAGCACTGCTCTTTGCGTCAAACTTGGCATCCGCTTTACCGGTGATAATACCGGCTTGCGCTTCAGCTCTAATTTCGTTTGCTGCGTAGGAGCCTTGCAAGTCGTCAAAGTTGCCTTTGGTCGTATCCTTCGGCACGTTATTAAGGTTCAGCATGCGGGACAGAAGGACAACCATCTCTTCTCGAGTAATCGTGTTATCCGGCTTGAACGTACCATCCTCATAACCGCTAATTATTCCTGCCTCTACAAGATTCTTGATGGCCTCTTTCGCCCAGTGGTTGCCCACATCCTTCAATGCAGCATTCGTATTACCGCTGCCTTTAATATCGAACACTCGATTTAGAATCGCTGCAAATTCCCCGCGAGTAATTTTGCCATCCGGCTCGAATCTACCGTCGCTGTAACCGTCAATCACGTGCAGCTTTACGAACGCATCAATCGTCTTTTCAGCCCAGTGCCCTTTTGTGTCCGACAGGGTTACTTTAACCGGATTTTTTACAGCTTCTTGAACCAGCTTCGAAATATTCTTAAGCACATTTGCGTCGCCCTTCACTACATCCGACTTGAACACATCTGTGGTAGAAGCAGGTGCTGGATCGGGAGTAGGTACAGGTACAGGTGCAGGCGCTGGGTTAGTAACAGTTGAGGTGGAACTGCTACGATGAGAAGAGCGATTGTAGCGTGTGATATTAACCGTATAGGTTTGCGCAGATCCATTCTGTGCCGTAACCACAATGCTAATGACATTCGTACCTAGGCCAAGATTTACCGGGTTGCTGACAGATACTCCATTGAGATATAAGTCCGCTGTTGCATGGCTATCAACGGTAGTATAAGTAACTGTAGTGACAGACACATTCTTAGGCACCGCAGCGGTATAGGCGTACACATCTCTACTTACCGTTTGATCGAGTGTAATACCATCTAGAGTCAGGGAGCTTAAAGCAGCATTACTTGATCCGGCTCGTGTAATATTGACCGTATAGATTTGTGTAGTTCCATTCTGTGCCGTAACCACAATACTAATGACATTAGAGCCAACGCCTAGATTAACCGAATTGTTAACTGAAGCGCCATTGAGCTGCAAGTTCGCTGTTGCATAGCTATCAGCAGTAGTATAAGTCACTGTGGTTACAGATACATCATTAGGCACCGCCGCTGTATAATCGTACACACTTCCATTTACCGTTTGATCGAGCGTAATACCGCTTAAACTCAACGAACTTAGCGTAGCGTCAGAAGAATAAGAGGAATCATAGATGTGTTTCGAACCTGAGAGTAAAGAAATTGGTTTAGTTGAGATATTACTAATATCAGACTGAACCCTGAAGGTGACAAGCCCGTTGACCGTATACCAGGAGAAACCTCCCGTTACACTAAATCCATTTAAATAATCATTAGGGTCTGCGTTGCAAAAGGCAACGTTTGGATCAGAAGAATGAGCGAATACTTCCGTTCGATCATCCACAAGTCTATCATTGGCATTATAAACGGCAAATGTCAGATCTACATAGCCTGTATAAACAGGGTCCATCTCTGGTTGACCTACTTGAATGGCATGATCTGCAGGGGACCCCGGTTTTGGCGTTATGTGTGTTGAGTCTGGGTTGAAGGTGATAGCTTGAACAGCAGGCCCCCCATAATTAAGATTGGGAACCCAGCTTACAGTGCCGTCGCTCACGTAGAAACCTACAATTTTTTTACTGCTGTCTGTCGAGACTGTTGCTGATGTCTGACCAGGTTCAATCGTATGGCTTGCTGTAAGTCCGTCTGAATACCTTACGATGATTTGATTTGCATCATTTAATGTATTCCCAAAGATAAATGACATCGAGGAGTAGTTTGTTAACACGCAGCCGCTTAACAAAACTAGACCCAAAACTGCGACTAAAGACAAACTGAACTTCGTAAAACGTGTCTTAATCCTGCTCTTCATTGTTTCCTCCAAATTATAAATTCACATAGGCCGTATTGACTAGAGTTATTATATAATAAAATAGGTCTAATGACTTATAAATTTAAAGGTAATTTTGTCAAAATGCAAAACGATTGCCGTGGATATGGATCAAACTAAACTATTTTGATACCCACTGCCGCCTCACAGTCATCAAATAATCAGAGTGTGCTTACTCTTCACCTTGCTTATTGACAAAAAAATAAGCAGGCCCTTTTAAACGTTCTAAAATAATTGTGCGCATTTCTTTCGAGGACACGACTTCTTCAAGTGCCCTTTGCATGCAATCCAGCCAAGCTTCCGCGTGCTTCACGGTAATCGGAAATGGTGCGTGGCGAGCTCTCATCATCGGATTCCCATGCTGCTCCGTATATAAGGATGGTCCGCCGAAAAATTGTGTCAGGAATTGATATTGCTTTTCGATCAGAGGCTCGATTTCCTCCGGAAATATGGGCGCAAGCAGTGGATGCGCTAGAACTTTCGGATAAAACGCATTTACGATTTTCCGTATTGTCCCTTCTCCTCCAAAGTAATCGTATAGTTCCAATGTATTAACTCCCCTCAAAATAGTAATAACAGAATTCTATACTACGATTTTACCCCATGTTTCTAATTATAGATGTTATTTCAATCACAAAATATCGTAGCAAAGCTAAGGATTTATGACTTCTTATAAATCAAAAAAGCTGCGATTTGCACGGCATTTAATTCGATTTTGTTCTTGCACAGGACAAACAATAACTATTCAGCAGCTGTGACTAAATTCTGTACAGCTAGCGTAGCATCAATGGCACAATTTAGTATAGATCAATTCCCTCGATTGTTCTTAAAATTCTAAATCACGCACGTTGTTTATGCCGATTTATATCTGCGCAGAAAACAAAGAAATGGGCCCCTTTGCGATAAATTTCTGGTCACCAGCTTCCTTTGCTATTTCCTCTAAATAATGCGGGATCAGTTACACCTATGATTGAATATGCTTGTTAGAAGTTTGATTGGTTACGTACGAGGTCCAAAGCCTCAAATATCCCATCTAAGTGAAATGGCGGCATCCCCTAACCGGGAATGCCGCCATTTCCTCTGTCTCTACATGATGAAGCTCATTCATCTTCCTTAAAACGAATCAACCTTTCCTCTGTATCGTTGATCCGCGTAAATTCATGTGTTCGGGATGCTTCCTCGACGTCACCGTATCCCCAATTTGCGTGCGGCACGTCAGGCCAGCTTGGCTGGAAGTCACCGGTCAGCGGCCCTCGCTTCAACACACGGTTGAGCGTAGCTACCGCTTCGTTACGGCTCAAGTTGCGCATCGGACGGAACATGCCATTCTCACCAAACATGTAACCGAGCGAGTGCATCGTCTCGATCTCGTCGCGGGCCCAGTGGCCGGCAATGTCCGGGAAGGAATACGCCTGGGCCGGGGACGCCGCGCGTCCCAGGAAGCGAAGCACCGTTGCCGCGAATTCCCCGCGGGAAATGCTCTGCTCGGGTTTGAACTGGCCGTCGTCATAACCCTTCATGATCCCGGTCTGCCACATCACTTCGATGCTGGAATGTGCCCAATGCGCATTAGTAACGTCCGGATACGACTTGGCCGGCAGCGTCGACTTTCCTTTGCCCAGCAGTCGAGCGAGAATCGTCGCCATCTCGGCGCGGGTGATCGAGTTGTCCGGTTTAAAGGTGCCGTCCGGATAACCGCGGAGGTAGCTCTCGTGAGTCTCCGGATTATCGAATTTCAGTTCGAACGCCGGCACTACGGAGGCACCGCTTCCCGATGTCTCCGAAGGAGCATACTTCACTACTATCTGGTATCCGGCAACGACCGGATTCACTAATTGAATCAAGAGCTTACTACCGTCGGCGCTTAGTTCGACCTTTGCCACTTTCGCCGCCTTGCCGCCCACCAGCACTTGCAGCGCCGATGTGTCTACCGATCCAGCCTTGCCCCCGCTTAAACTGACTTCAATGGTCGAGGAGCCGGACACCGCCTTGGAATCGGCCACGGACACTGTCACCGGTTCAGGCGCGCCGCTGTAGCTGCCGCCTTCAGACCAAGCGACTGCCGGTACAGCTGAGGCCCGGAACAGAGTAAACGTACTGAAGTGCTTCACGCTAAATCTCAACCCGGTCGGGTTGCCGTTATCGTCGTAGACGACATAAGCTGGGGTGTTGCCATCGCCGCCGATGATTTCCGTCGTATTGTCATCCGTATGCTGGACGTATACACGCAGCGAATTCAGATAAGCTTGCTTCTGTGCCGGGTCCTGCGGCAAGCTGAGATTCGTAAGCGGTAGGATCACTTCGGTCGTGATGTTGTCGTTCTTGGACAAGTTTGTCTTAATCTCCCTCGGAATATCCAGCAGCGTGACATTCGACAAACTGGCTTTTGCAGCTACCTCCTGCTTCAACTGATTGGCCTGCTCGGCTGTCTGGTCACGGTCAGGGACAATAACGAAGTACAAATCGTAGCCTTTATTGCTGATTTTCTGTAGCTGCTCCGAGGCGAGCTTTATGCCACCCTCCGGCGTCATAACCTGCAACGCTTGCGAGACGCCGTTCTTGGCGATGATTTTCTCGATGCTTTGGATTGGCACTTCGAAGGCAAGCTGGTCCGCTTTCTGCGAGGCGCCGTTGTCCGGCCGATCACTGAAGAATACATTCAGTACGGATGCCGAAGAAGCCTGCACCTCCGAATCGCCGATGACCAACTTATCGATAATCTTGCTATCTGATAGCGTGGTGCGGGTAATGGTCGCTACAACCGGTTGATTGTCGATGACAACAGTGTTGTCACCGCGGGGAACAGTCGTCTTGTTGACGTCTACCTTAGTGCTCTTCGCGATTAACAGGAACGTCCGGTCAAGAGAGGTTCCTGCCCCTTTGCTGACCGTCGCCGTTAAAATCACATCCACATCCGCTGCCTGACGCTTGACGGTTGCGATAAACTTGCGCTTCGTTGGCTCAAATCCGCTGTCGGCAGAGGACACGGTATCCTCGCTGATGCTGATGACATCCGGGTTACTCGACTTCCACCCGACCAAGGTACCATAGTCTCCATCTTTCACGAGGAAAACTGGCAACGTTACGCTTTCCCATATGTCGGTCTTGTTCGAATATCCGACCTTCAAGTTTTTTATCGCGTTCTTGATGTCATCATTCAGCTCGCTAATCGATTCCGGCGTTACCGCATGCACCGTATTCGAGGTAAGGCGTCCAGCGTCATTGGCTGCCACGACGACGAACGGGTAGTCTGTGCCGCTACTTAAGCCGGTTACGGTATACGTACTCGACGTCACGGTCGCAATCCGCGTACTATTCTGATACACATCATAGTAAGCAGACCCGAATACGGTGTTCCAAACGAGCTGCGCAGTCGACTCTGTTACGGCGGGCACTGTCAGCTGCAACATACCGGTCGGAGCTCCCTGTCGGCTGACGGAGATGTCGTATTTTACAATGGATTGACCGACATGGATGATGCCGTTCTGAATATAGCCGTCTTCACCTTCCGCTGCCGGAACATTGCGGCCTTCCACTCGACTGTCGTAAGTCTCATAGCCTGATTTCACAGCCTTCACGTAGTAATCTCCATCTGCAAATACCAACCACCCATACTCGCCCTGCGTGTTCGTCAGCTGTGGGTTATGGTTCTGGCTCGGAGCGAATTCCAGCATCTCTGGGAGAGCTACCTGTGTGTCCGGCGTACGCCCCTTCTGGCGGTTCAATTCCGTATCAGCCCAGTAAAGCTGCAGTTCCATCCCCGGTACAGGCATTATTCCCTCCGTAACGATCCCGTAGGGATCGATCAGCGTCGGTTCGATCGCTAATTCGCCATTTTCGGTTACGGTCACATTTTTCCATATTCCTGCCAACTTCTGCCCCGCGACTGTCACCTGGAACAGCATGCGGTAGGACCCCGACTTCAGACCGCTGATGACGAACTTGCCGTTTGCGTCCACTGTGAACGGCTGCAAAGCTTGATTGCCGGCATATAGCATTCCGGACACAGGATTCGTGCCGCCGAAAATACCAGTCATCGTCTTGCCGAGCTGATTGCGGATGAACAGTTGACCACTGATCCGATTTTCAGCATTGACCGTCTCGCCCTGTCCCGCCGAACTAACATCTGCAACTTGCTGGAAGGTCAAATCCATCGGCTGACCGTCAATGACTGTCTGCGTCGTGATGTTCAAAGTGTAGCTGTGATTAGCGAGCGGCACAATGATGCTGTAACTACCGTCTGGCCCAGTCGTTACTTCCGCTGTAAACAAGCCAATCACTGGTCCAAGGTCCTCGCTGATCTTCACCTTAGCCCCAGACACCGGCTTTCCGCCGATGGAGACAATACCTTTAACAATAGCCGGACTGTACGTGATATCGACCGTCTGCTCCGCGAACACTCCGGATTCCAGGTCATGGACGACAATTAAACTCGATTTCACCGTCTTCGACAAGCCCTGGATCGCAGGTGCTGTCAGCACGCTGGATGCCGAGCCCTGCGAGTCCGTAACAGCGGTCGCCGTGGATAACGTACCCGCCTCCGTGGAGAAAAGGACGCTTGCTCCTGTTACTGGCGTATTGTCGGCCCGGTACTTCACTACCGCCTGCAGTTGGCTGGTGGAATTGCCGTCGCCGACAATCACTTGTGGATCGGCCGTGAGTTCAATCGATGCGATGTCTGGGAAATGAAGATCTTGTTTGACGACCGAGCCGCTCTGTAAACTGACCTGTGCGGACACGAGCGTCTTCTTGCTGTTAGCGATGTAGACCGCTGCGCTTACCGATGGAAGCCCCTTAACGGTGTATTGCCCACTGTTATCTGACACCGCCGTACCCAGAAGCTGGCCCTGCGCGTCCATCACGCTAATCGTAATGTCAGGTACGCTAGCCCCCGTGGCACTATATACGTAGCCGCTAACGCCCGCAGATGCATCCGCCGTCCATCCCGCATACAGCGTCAAGGCGCCACTTACAGTCGTATTGTCAAAATCAAACGCTGACTGCAGTTGGCTGTCGCTGTACCAGCCCGCGAATGCATAGCCGTTCTTCACCGGATCGCTCGGCTTCATCACCTTGCCGCCAGTGCTTACCGTCTCACCGACCACCGTACTCCCCCCGTTGCTGTCGAACGTGATCGCGTTGCCGCTCGCTGTCCATCCCGCATATAACGTTAGGTCACTCCGAACTGGTGTAGAGAACGAGTAAGCGTTTTGCAGATTGGCATCGCTGTACCAATTAGAGAACGTGTACCCCGGCAAGATCGGGTTGGCCGGCTTAACGGCGGTGCTTCCCGCGTCTACGGCCTGGCTGTTGACCGCGCTGCCCCCATTACTGTTGAAAGTGACCGTCTTGGCGCCGACCTTGAAAGTGGTCATATCGTTCGCCTCATTGCCAGCCGAATCCGACGTTGTCGCCTTGACGTTGTGCGTGCCGTCGGTCCATGTATTCGGATACGTCCAATTACCGGCGTCGTCCGCCGTTACGTCGACTACCAGTAGACTATCCACGTTTAGATTGACGACTGCATTCGGCTCCGTCGTGCCTTTCACGCTGGCGTTCGACGCGGCAGCGCTGTCGGAGGCCGGAGATTCAATCACCACGAATGTGGATGTCTTCACTTTCAAAGTAGCCGTATCCGTCTTGGCCGCATTGCTAGCGGCGGACACCGTCACCTTATAATCCGTAATGTCCTTGAGTGCGTTGGCTGTCGGCACCTTGGCGGACCACTTGCCGCCGGTTACCGGAACATTAGAAATAGTGAATGTGTTCGATGTATCCAGCTTCTCCTGGAATGTAACGTTGACCATCGTATCGGTTGAGCTGCCCCGCACAGTTGGCTGCGCGCTAGTTACATAAACCGTATCGCCACTATTCTCAATGTTGACGTCAACGGCATCGACACCATAGTTGACACTGACTTGCTTGGTATGAGCAGCTCCGTCCGTCATTTGCGCCATAATGACATGATAGGAGGTGCTGTTGGCATTGGCGCCGAGCGCCCGATCAATAACGGTGCTCCAATTGCCGCCGTTGTCCGCCGTTACCGTCCTGTATGGTTGACCGTCCACGAACAGACTGACCTGCGATCCAGCGTCAGCGGTGCCCGTAATTGTCGGCGTCGTGACGGTCGAAGAACGCGAGTTGTTGGCCGGAGCAGAAATCGTCAGCGTTCCGTTTAAATATTTGATCGTCTGCATCGCTACGACGCTAGAGCTGTTACTATCTACCGCTTTGACGATGTACGTATTGTTCGCCAGCGGAGCAGTGATCGTACCGCTAGTCCACGTACCACTGCTGACCGCTCCGTTAACTTTAATACCATTCTCGGTGTAGACGGCTGGTGAGCCGTCCGACGGTGTAATCGTTAGATTGACGGTACGATTACCGCTCGTCGACTTTACCAGACCCCCGCTGATTGTCGTCGGGAACGTGAAAGTCGAGTAGCTGTTGCCGCCGTTAATGGAGATCTTAGAGTCGCCGATATCGAGTCGTTGAGTAGCTGTTCCGGTATCTCCGTACTCATTCGTAACAACAGCCTTAACCGAATAAGAGCCATTAGCCAATAGCGACACTGCCGCGCCCCACGTACCGCTGTTCACGGTCGTTGCCGCCGTTTGCACGGACTGTCCAGTGGCGGAAGAGGTGATCGTCAACGCCACCGAGCTTCCGTCCGCAGCATTTGTCGTCGTGCCTGTAATTGCCGTCGGCTGCGGAGTCGCCGATCCCGTGCTATTATCATAGGAAGAGGACAAATTCGTGAACCCAATTGTTGGTGAATAGATGCCAAACGGCGACGCCTTCACATAAACGCCGGCTCCTGTCATACCGTCTTTATTCACCACCGCTAAGTTGGCTGCCTTAGATGTCGCGAACGAGTACTGCATAACGGAGGACATCGTCAGGCTGGGATCGATCTCGGTCAGGCGACTGATCGGCACTTGCAGATCGAGCAAATAATCCCCGTTTGTATCTACCGTAACTCTTGTACCCGGCACGTTAGAGCCCGAGCTGTCGGTCTTGTTAATATAATGAATAACTGAACCGTTCGGGTTCGTCACATAGATGTAGTCTTCATGCGGCGATTTGCCATTCAGGCCTACTACAGCTTTTGCAGCGCCTCCCTGTGAAATCGTGATAAGCCATACAGAAGAAAGAAAGCCTCCCTTCTCATCCCGCGGATCACCTAGCATCCGCATCCGGAAGTACAAGTTAGCCCCGTCCCCAGCCGCATAGAAAGACGGCTTGTCCCCAATACCTTTGCTGTTGCCACTAGTAAAGTCGACATCATCGGGACTGATTCCCGGTTCGTTCGCTGGATCGTAAAGCACCCCTGTTCGATCCCCATAAGCCGTGAAGCTCGACGGCCACGCTGCCACTGGATCGTTAAAAGTTTGAATCGGCGTACTGCCGGCTCCGGCTGCTGCTGCCTGCGGCAGCGGAACTTGTCCCCCTATAAGAATAAATAAAAGACAAATCCTAAGAATGGCAAATACCAAAGACCTGTTACTTCTGCGCGTCATCTAGGTCGATGACCCCCTCATCTAGTTAAAATGTACCACTAATATGTCGAATATAGTCTAATTATACTAGCTAATTAATGGAGATGGAATATAATTTTCGACAAACTCTATTTACTTTATTTTCACAAGACCTATATCACCCTCCAAATTTTAAGTCTTAAATAAACGGAAACGGAGGGATTTTCCCAAAAACAAACCTCTAGCCCCCATAGCAATAGTTAAATGATGAATTAACGAAAAAAACACGGGTCTAAGTACCCGTCACCACCTAGATCCACGCCTAACTTTAATTTTTCCAGGTGGGGAAACTTTTGCTTTTAAGTCTCGGCTACTTGATTCGTGCTTATGATAGATTTGAATATCGATATCGATGTATTCTGCAACACATCTCTAAATTCACCACTAAATACCTATATTTCTACCTTCAAATATTTTAAATTGCAGCATCTTGTATTTACAATTCCCTACAAAGGTACTATATTTACTGTTGCATCTTGAGAACAGTGAGGGGAGAAATTATGAAACGCTTGACGAACCAGCTAATGAAATCTAAGAAAACCAAGAAAAGCTTTTTGAATGTAAAAAACCGCCTGATCCTAGCCTTTTTGGTCGTTCTGATCGGGCCTACTTTTTTCCTGGCCTGGAGTTCCTACAATACGGCCAAAAAAACCGTGGACGAGCACATGATTCAAGCTGCGGAATCGAATGTTAAGCTGCTGAACAACGTATTTAGTCAGTTTATTACAGCTAAACAATTGGATGTTTCCGGGTTGGCGAGCAGCATGGAACTGCAAGGCACGACTTCTATAGATGGGGGCAATATTGGCAGCAATCCGCAAGTGCGCAAACAGCTGGAAAATTATAAGGCCGTGCATCCGGAAATCGAGCAAGTCTATGTCGGCGCAGAAAGCGGCCTTTTCATGAATGCTCCGGATTCACTGAAGAATCCTCCGGACTACGACCCGAGAACTAGGCCGTGGTACCAAGAAGCGATGAAAAATAAAAACACGCCAATTGTGACAGCACCATACATATCCAAATCCTCGAACCAGTTAGTCATCACCATAGCGCAAGCGACCAAAGACGGGCTAGGTGTCGCTGCGATTAATGTCAGCATTGAACATCTGGCAGAGATTACCCGCAGTGTGAAGATTGGCAAGGAGGGTTACATCTATCTCTTGGACAAAGATGGCAAATACATCGTACATCCTACAGAAAAAGCCGGTTCCCAAGCCGCTGATAGCCCAGAAACTCGCCAGCTATTTGCTTCTGACTCGGGCAGCTTCTCCTACCAGCGAGATAACGAGGCTAAGAAGATGAGCTTTGTGACGAACTCTTTAACAGGTTGGAAAATCGCCGGTACGATGTATCAGAAAGAAGTCGCGGAAGAAGCGATTCCTATCCTACATCAAACGCTAATAGTCCTCATTGGCGCGATGGTACTGGGCACATTGCTGCTTATCTGGGTTCTAGCTTCGATCATTTCACCTTTGAAACAATTGAACCGTCTCTCCAAAAAGATCAGTGATGGCGACCTGACGGAGCAAATTGCTGTGACCCGTGACGATGAAATCGGTTTGTTAGGGAAAAGCTTTAATGAAATGTCGAGTTCCTTACGCAGCGTTTTGTATCAAGTTAGTGAGAGTGCCATTCAACTGTCGGCCTCGGCTGAACAGCTTTCTTCGAGTGCAGAAGTCAGCGCAAGCTCAAGCGAACAAATCGCCGGCAACATGCAGGAAGCGGCTTCCGGGACGGAGCGCCAGCTGCAGAGCACGGAAGGAACACGCGATGCTACGCACGAAATGGCTATCCAAGTCGCTATCATTTCGCAGAATGCTGACAGAGCCTCCGCTTCCGCACAGAATGCCAAGGATCGGGCCGCTTCCGGCAACGAAGCGATTCAACGCGCCGTGAACCAGATGCAGGCGATTGGCGAAGGTGTCGGCAATCTGGAAGCCGTCATTCAAGGACTTGGCGCGCGTTCCGCCGAAATCGTGAAGATCATCGATGTCATTACAGGCATCGCCAGTCAAACCAATCTGCTTGCACTGAATGCCGCCATCGAAGCAGCCAGAGCCGGCGAGCATGGGCGCGGTTTCGCTGTCGTGTCACACGAGATTCGCCGCCTGGCGGAGCAGTCCGCTGAATCAGCGAAGCAGATTTCGCATCTGATTGAGGCCATGCGCCAAGATACCGATGCGACGATGGCCAATATGGAGCACGTAACTTTGAAAGTTCACGAGGGAGTGAACGTAGTGAATATGGCCGGCGTCTCCTTCGAAGAGATCTCCGTATCCGTCGATGAGGTTGTCAAGCAGATCAGCGAGACGTCATCGGTGAGTCGACACATGTCTGAGAGCACAACAAATGTTGTTGCTGCCATGGATGCAGTAACCCGGATTTCCGAAGATACCGCATCTTATATTCGAGAGGTAGCTGGCATTACGGAAGAGCAGCTTGCCTCCATGCAGGAGATCACTTCTTTCGCTAATGCACTGACGAAAATGGCTGAAGATCTGCAAGCTTTGATTGAGAAATTTACAGTCTAACGATAAAATCTGCCATTGGCAGCAGAAAAAGACCGCTGAGCATCCGTCACATGCGCCCAGCGGTCTTTTTTTTTTGCACCTCGATATCATTAAAAACAGCGAAAATTTGTAAGCCGTGTTGCAAGAGCTTTTACTCATTAAATGAGCGCTTCGGGTATTACCACCTCTAAAATGAGAACAACTCCGTAACCTAGAGCTACGGAGTTCCTCTTTTCAACTTATTTCTTATCAGCAGTGGCGATAAATTTGCCTGAGCTTGAATCGTACATCACAGTTACTGTGTATACAAGCCCTTCAATCGTGTAATCCTTTGAAGATTTGTTCGCATTTTGCGTTCCCGGGTTCGATACGTTGCCGCCGGATAAAGTCGCATTGTTAACCGTCTTGGTCGTACCGTTAGAATAAATCACAGTATAGGATGCTACAATTTTGAATTGATTGAGACCTTGTGCGACAGGTGTCAGCGAGGAGAAAATAATCTCATTCGCTACAACGGTCAGATTTACTGTAAATTGAACACTTGTCGCATTTCCAGCTTCATCGATAACACTCAATGTGTAGCTGCCGTTTGTCGAAATGGTCGTTCCCGATACAAACGGCTGACCGTTCAAGGTCGCTGTTCCTTCATTAAATGTAGGTGCAACGGCTGCTGTGTAGGTTTGACCGTTTACAACTCCTGAAATGACTGGCGCCGTCTTGTCGATGTTATTCACCACCGCAGTTACGCTACCGACATTACCTGCTGCATCTGTAAATGTAAAAGTAAACAGGCCGTTATCTGTAAACGTGTAACTTTTAGATCCGTTATTATTGGTCACCGTTACGTCTTCAGAAGGAGTGATCGTTGCTACGACATCCTTATTCGTCGGGCTTGTTGTGGAATAGCTTACTGTTGCTGTTGGTGCTGTTTTATCAACGTTATTTACTGTGGCAACAGTCGTTCCTTTGTTGCCCGCAGCATCCACAAATTCAAAGGTAAAGCTACCATTGGTGTAGAAGGTATAGCTCTTGGACCCGTTGTTATTCGTTACCGTAACATCTTCACTTGGCGTAATCGTCGCGATGACGTTACCGCTTGTTAAAGCGGTTGTCGAGTACGTAACGGTAGCAGTTGGTGCTGTGCGATCGATATTATTGACAGTAGCGACAGCCGTCCCTGTATTACCGGCGGCATCCGTAAATTCGAAGGTAAAGCTGCCATTGTCATTAAACGTATAGCTTAAAGTTCCATATACCGTATTCGTCACGGTTACCGGCTTACTTGGGTTCAGGGTGGCGGTTACAATGCCGTTCGTCGGTTTCGTCTCTGAATATTCGATAGAACCAATCGGTGATGTCTTATCAATGTTATTTACTGTGGCAACAGCCGTTCCTTTGTTGCCCGCAGCATCCACAAACTCAAACGTGAACAAGCCGTTTTGAGTAAATCTGTAATTAAGCGAACCGTCGACGGTATTCGTCACCTTAATAGGCTCACTCGGATTTACAATCGTTGCAATTACATCGGTATTTACCAAGGATGTTGTCGAATAGCCGATGCTTGCGGTCGGCGGCACTTTATCAATATTGCTGACGACTGCTACAGCAGAACCTTTGTTGCCTGCGAGATCTTCAAACTCGAATGTGAAACTGCCGTTGTCGGTAAAGGTGTGGCTTGCGCCGCCTTGGCTTGTAATCTTAACTTCTTCGCTTGGCTCAATCGTAACCACAACATCTTGATTGGTTGGCTCAGTTTCAGCAGGATAAATGACTTTAGCCGTCGGTATAATTTTATCAATATTGCTCACAATGGCGGTTGCCGTACCAGTGTTGCCCGCTTCATCCTCGAACTCGAAAGTGAAGCTGCCGTTATCCTTAAAGGTGTAGCTGAGAGCGCCATTATTGTTGGTTACTTTAACCGTTTCGCTTGGGTTAATCGTTACAACTACATCTTGATTGGTAGGTCCCATGTTGGAAGGATACATTACTTCCGCTGTCGGTTTAATTTTATCGATATTGCTGACCATTGCTACAGCAGAACCTTTGTTCCCCGCTTTATCTACAAATTCAAATGTAAAACTTCCATTCTCCGTAAATGTATGGCTCGATCCGCCATCGCTTGTGTAGATCACATCTTCGCTTGGTGTAATCGTCGCTGTAACATCGCTATTGGTAGGAGTGACTTTGGAGTAAGCAACTTCGCCCGTCGGAGGAGTTTTATCGATGTTATCTACTTTCAGAATCACATTTCCCTTGTTGCCTACAGTATCCTCAAAGTCAATAGGCAGCTCCCCATTCTCCGAGAAGGTGTAGGATAACGTCAAGCCATCCTCGCTCAAATCCAAACCGGTCGTATCCTTGATGATAACCTTCTTGCTAAAGCTGACCGTCGCACGTTTTGATTTGTCGGTTCTATTGTTGAATATGAAATACTTCCAACAGGAGCCGCTTTATCGATGTTGTTTACAACTGCAGTAGCACTACCAGTATTGCCGGCTTCGTCCGTGAAGGTGAATTCAAAGCTTCCGTTCTCCGTAAACACATGGCTGGATCCGCCTTCGTTGGTGAAGTTCACTTTTTCACTTGGGATAGCCGTTGCAGTCACATCGGTATTTACAAGGGAAGTGGTGGAATAGCCCACAGTTGCCGTCGGAGCTGTCTTATCGATATTGGAGATCGTTACTGTTTTTGACGTTTTATTACCGGCTGCATCGATAGCAACAAAAGTAAAGCTGCCGTTGGCTTCGAAGGTATGGGACGTTTCATTCAACGAACCTTCATTAGTGATAGCTTGCACTGTTATGGATTGATTCGTCGGATTCGTATTATATGGATTAAAAGTAATGACAGGAGGGGTCGTGTCAACAGTCACTGTTATTGACTTGGCTTGAGTGTGGGTTTGACCTGCGGTTTTTCCATTTTTATAGACGGTCCAAGCATCTAACACGTAATTGCCATCTTCGGGTACATCAATAGAAAAACCGAAGAGTTTGTCGGAGATAGGGAATGTTCTAATTACAGCAGATCTTACAATCACTCCGTTCGAATCCTTGACAGACATCACAAGCTCTGGACCGTCGATCAATACGGTGCCTGTTAACGATTTCTTGTTAATCTGCATCGAGTCTACCTTAATAACACCAGTCGCAACATCTTGCTGAGTCCTGCCTGTTGCAACCGTACTCGTTGTAGTCGTTGCGGCCGATACCGACGGAACTGCACTTAAGACCAATAAGCTGGCTATTGCAGCAGTTCCCAGTTTCCTTAGTTTCTTCTTCATACCGATCATCTTCCTCTCAGTGATTGAATCTCTAAGAGGGCCGGTTACACTATTAGCTCCAGGCAACCCAAGTGTCCAGTTACAGACTACCCTTCAACGCTCCCCTAATTAGGCTATAAGACTAGTTTTTCTTTAAGCGACTCTTTTGCACATGGGTATAATGTACTATTTCCTATAGTAAGGTATGAGGTGTTGGTTTTCAATATGCTTTTTCAAAAAAATGTAATACTGCTTGAGTCCTTCAATTGGCTTACAATGTTCTTATTATCCTCAACTGCTTTCGCTAACTGTATAATTAGCTTTGCCCCTTCACTTTCTCATTTAGAGTCAAAAGCATAATTTGCATTTTGTAGCATATTAAGCTGATCTTTTGTATTGAGAGTTCTGCTTTTATTTTCACCCGACTTGGAAAACCCCAGCTTACTCAAAGTATTAACCTATGAAGAGACCAGAGACATTTGATGTATTCTTTAGAAAATCATCGACATGATTTTACATCCTATATGTTGCAACATATGTAAAATAGAACTGTCAACCATTTAGGGGAGGTTATGATCATAGTTCGCAAAGGGGCCTTACAAAACATTCAAATTAGAAGAATGATGAGATATTTCTTGAAAGTAGCCAGTCTCGAACAGTTGGAACTGCTGTCCAAAGTGTTAGATCGTTGCATTGAGAAAAGGAAGAACTTACAACTGCAATTGAATGAAAAAAACGACCACATCGCCTAGAAGTGGTCATCTTTCTTTTTATCAAGGCTTGTTCAAAGCTCTTTCTCCAACTCCACCGCCTACGATGATGATCGTATCAGCTTGAACAAGCTTCTGATCAACGACAAGTAGTCCGCCTGCAAAAATAAAAAAGATGATAAACACAAACCCCAAAAATCACCCGGGCGAGTTATAGAAAAAAACCATCCCCTCGCTATATGTCATAGTGAAGGAATGGTTTATGCTCATTTATTTCGCTTGCTGCAATATTCTTAACAGAAGGGTTGCCGCTTCAGCACGAGTTGCATTACCTTGCGGTTTCAGCGTACCGTCTTGATACCCGTCCATCAGGCCTTTCGCCGTTACCGTATTTATGGCATCCTGCGCCCAATCGGAAATTTCGTCTTGATCCTTGAAGGTTAGGTTAGATGAAGCTAAATCCATATGCGTTGCTTTAACCAGCATTGATGCTATTTGCTCACGCGTCACCAAGTCGTTCGGAGCGAATTCACTATCGCTGTAGCCACTAATAATTACATTCGCCGCAGCTGTAGCGATTAAAGATTTTGCCCAATGGTTCGTCGTATCAGCAAAAACTTTGCCCTCTTGCGTTTGAAGATTGAAGGCTTTGACAATGATCGAAACGAATTCAGCTCTCGTCATGTTGTTATCCGGCTTGAAGGTACCGTCGGAATACCCATCAATAACACCCATCTCAACCAGCTTCTTAATATTTTGTTCAGCCCAGTGTCCGTTTAAGTCGGAGAATTTCAGAGCAATCGCTTGACCTTCCGGTTTGGATGCAAGTACGGCAAACTTCGTAAAATGATTGACAGATGCACTGACTGTACCATTCGTCATGTCGACTTGATTGTCATCAAGCTTGATCCATGTATTGAAGGTTTCGTTCAGCCAGTAAATACCAACATTGGAGTGATCTTGATCGACTTTACTTGCATCAAATGGTAGCGTAATTCTAACGGCTTTCGTGAACAGGCCAGGTATGTTTTTGGTGATATCAAATACATCACTCACAAGTAAGGACCCTGCGTTCATCGGCAATCCAGATGGATTAGACAACCTATTCACAGTAATGGTTAAGTTAGTACCATCCAGGGCTCCAGCCGGGACGTCAATCGTAGCCCCATTTAGCCTGACAGTACCTCCGTTGGAGATGGAAATGGTGTTGGAATTCGTAGATGAAGTACTGCCGCCGCCGCTTCCTCCACCACCACCGTTGCTTGAGCCTGAATTACCGCTGTCATTAGAGCCACTTGTGCTGATGACACTAAAAACATCTGTGTCCACATTCGTGCCAATGCCTGCTACAACTGTATATGTACCGACAGCTGCATCTGCGGGTAAAGTGAAGCTTTGGGAATAACTCCCCATATTTGTTGGTACATCATCATAATAAAGAACCGTGTTGTCCGGGCGAATGACTTTAATAATCACATCATTATCACTGGATGTCCCAGAGATTGTTACCGTTTCTCCCTGATATTTATTCGTAATATCCGTTAATGTAACTGGTGTTGCGGCCAGCATCGCCGATGGCAATAAGGTGAGGACGAGAGAGCCTGCTGCTGCAATACTTAATAACCGTTTCTTCACTTGATATCCTCGCTTTCTTGTTAGGATCAAGCCTGGCTAGAGCCAGGCTCGATATCAAAAATTTATTATTGCAGCGGCACTGGAGCAGCCAAGCTGTCGCCGTTGCTAACAAGGCTGGTGCCGAATTCACTCGCTACGTATACATTAACTGTGTAGCCGTCACCTGTTACGTTAAAGTAGGCTGTGAGATTCTCTGCGGACTGGATGTCCTTCTTCAGTGCAACGATGCTCACAGGTTTTGTTCCTTGCATCAACTGGAAGATAACAACCTTGTCGCCTGCAGGCACAGTGGAACCTGCTACTGGCGTAACGGTTACAGAGGCTGTGATGCCAGCAGAGCGGTCGATTGAGCCATTATCGATAGAGAATGGTTTAGGGGCTGCTGGCGTAACTACATACGGAGTAATCGCTCCAATTTCAATAGCTCCATCCGCTGCAACAGTTACTGCGATTGTTGCATTGTTTGTTCCGTCTGTTACCGTGAGCGTCGCTGTACCTTCAGCCACCGATGTGATCACGATCTTCCCTGCATCTGCACCTGTGCCAATCTCTGCTTTCGCAATCGTTTCATCACTGGAACTCACACCTGTTCCAGTCAAGCCTAAGGTTGCAGCATCGTTGGCTACTGATTTGTCTGTTGCTTCTGTAAATGCTGGCGTAGCTACATACGGAGTAATCGTTCCAACCGAGATCGAACCATCCGCTGCAACAGTTACTGCGATTGTTGCATT
>NZ_JAQFVF010000038.1 GCF_027789125.1 Paenibacillus aestuarii
TGGAAGTGCAGCAATGTATGGAGCTGACGAATACTAATCGGTCGAGGGCTTAACCTAATAGAGGGATCTTTGAACGGAGTTCAAAGTCTCTCAGAGTTGCTTCTTACTCAAAGAAGCAACACACTTTACGCAAGTTTCGTATCTAGTTTTCAGGGTGCAAGACGCTCTGAATAAGTAAAGATGTTTCCTGGCAGAAGCATCACGTTTGGTGATGATGGCGGAGGGGATCCACGCGTTCCCATCTCGAACACGACCGTTAAGCCCTCCAGCGTCGATGGTACTTGAACCGAAGGGTTCTGGGAGAGTAGAACGTTGCCAAGCATAGGGAAAAGCCTTTCATGAGATGATCTCATGAAAGGCTTTTTAATGTGAATTTTAATTAGAAAGATACATAAAAGTCCCCAAAAGCCATCGTCTAGTTTACTGACTATGGCTTTTTGAGTATATGCGAATAGCTGGTCAATGTCAGTGGACGATCGTGTGAAATTAGGATAGTTACTCGATCGTTCCTCTAAAATAATCACACGAATAGGTAAACAACTAAAGGAGATTCATATGTAATGAAACCTGACCATATAAAATTTCCGCCGGGATTTTGGGCGGGAGTACAACAATTAGGCATTGTCCCACACGAAGTAGCTCGTAAAGCGGAGCTGCCGCTCACCATAACAGAATCAGAGGCGGTCACCGCCGCCCAATATTTCAGAATCTGGCAAGCCTACTCCGAGCTCGGTGGTGATATTGCCACCGCCATCGTTCGGCTTGTAACCGTCTTTGAAGCGACACAGTACCCACCGACCGTCTTGGCGACCTACCATGCTCGTGACTATCGTGACGCTCTGAACCGAATGGTTCGTTACAAACAACTGTGCCCTCCAGAACGCTTGCGTATAAAGGAAGAGGGCGAACGCTGTACAATCGAATTGGAATGGATGCATAACGAGCAATCCGGACCGCCAGTGTTGGTTGGCGCCACGCTGGCTTTTCTTCTAGAGCTTGGGCGACGGGGCACGGGCCGGCCTTTAGTTGCACGATCTGTGGAATTGTCTCTCTCGATAGGCGATGTATCGGTCCTCGAAGCTTACTTCGGGTGCCCTATCCGGCTGGGTGCAACCGTTAACCGATTGACGCTGCATCGGAGAGATCTGGACCGCCCCTTTATTTCATATAACAAAGAGCTTCTGGAGATCCTGACTCCCGCATTGGATCGATCGTTGGATGAACAGTGCAGCCGTTCCCTCCCCGAGATGGTGAAGTGGATTTTGAAGCGCAGCTTGAGTGGAGGGCGCCTGGATATTCGGACTGTGGCAAGTGAGCTAGGCATGAGTGATCGAACCCTGCAGCGCCGTCTTACTGACGAAGGAACAACTTTCAAGCAGTTGTTGACACAGGCACGGCATGAACAGGCACGAGAATGCTTGGCTGACCCCAAGCTCGAAATTAAAGAAGTGGCTTTCTTAATTGGATATGAGGACCAGAACTCGTTTTACCGTGCCTTTCGCCTTTGGGAAGGCGATACGCCTTCAAATTGGCGTTCCGAATATTTTGCGGTAAACCCGCCGTCATAGCATTCCAGCCTAACACGCTTACAAAAGTGCTTTCATTTTCGGGCTTCCTTATTTGGCGGGTTAAACAAGAGATTTGGCGTTGCACGCTAGTTACCGAACGATCCGAATAAAGTAAGATGATCTCTATCCGGAGTACAGTGAATGACAACAAAAGGAGACATAAGTTATGGATATGGGATTAAGTAACAAAACCGCTTTAGTAACAGGGTCGACGAAAGGTATAGGGAAAGCGATTGCCATTGAACTCGCCAGAGAAGGCGTCCATGTCCTCGTGAATGGACGAAATCACGAGGAGGTAGAACGAACGGTAAATGAATTGAAGTCCGATTTCCCGTCTACCTCCCCTCAAAATGCTGCAGCCGATATTGTCGATAGGCAGCAAAGAGAAGCTCTATTCGAGCAATATCCCGATGTCGATATTCTGGTTAACAATATGGGGATTTATGAAATCATGTCGTACGAGGATGTTGACGATGAGGTATGGGAAAAATACTTCCGAACGAACGTTCTTGCCGCTAATGGCTTATCTAAATTTTATTTGCCTAAGATGTTGAAAAACAACGACGGACGAATCATCTTTATCGCAAGTGAGGAAGCGGTTATGCCTTCAGGGCAAATGCCTCAGTATGGTATGACTAAATCCATGTTATTGTCACTGTCCAAGAGCTTGTCTAAACGAACGAAAGGAACGGATGTCACTTCCAATACGATCATGCCAGGGCCAACGCTTTCGGAACATGTATATCAAATCATTGATAGTTTGTATCCTGATGATATGACATTTTCAGAAAAAGAGAAAAAATTTATGGCTGCAAACCTGCCCCAATCGGAAATACAGCGGTTTATCAGGCCTTTTGAAATAGGTAGGCTGGCAGCATTCTTATGCAGTCCTTATGCAACCGCATTTAAAGGTTCTCCAATCCGGATGGACGGGGGCATGGTGCCTACAATCTTTTAAGATAACAACCGCGTTTATATTCCTGTAGCCATATTAAGCTATCGGAAACGTTAGTCGAAGATCAACACATGAAGGCAGCCAGATGGCTGCCTTTTTCTCATTGATCTGGCTGAAAGAAAGAGCTCCGACCTGCATGGTATGCGCATCATATTCGACGCACCGAGTCACATCTTGTCAAATGCCATAAAGAGATTGTTTAGGGGGCCCAGAGCGTTCGTATAAGTTTAAGATGGCTCGAACATTCTGTTTACACTCAACAGTTAAGGTCTTCGTGAGGGATTTTACTACTGTTGGTTGAGGAGTGTGGACCATTTGACAACGGGATGGAAGACTTTGGGATAATCGGTATTGATGCTTGCGGTAAGCGTGTATTCCTCATCGGCCGAGACGGTTTCACAGTATGGGAATTACGTCGTCAGAGACGGTTTTTCGGAAAATAAGTCTTCTTACGTCTTGGAAAATGGTGCTCAGCTTCCGTCGGATGAGGCCAATTCCTTGAACAAAAGCGGGGAAAACCAGCCTTTGCTTAGTTTCCCAGTGCTCAGCGACATTCATGTGCAGTCCTGGGACGAGCAATCCAAGCGCAAGTTCGCAGCCGCACTGCAGGATTTGGATCAGATTAACCCGCATGCGGATACGCTCGTGATCAATGGCGATATGACGAATGGTATGCCGGCGGATTATAGAAAATTAGCTCAGATCCTAGTATCGAATCCGCACCCGGATCGAGTAGAATACGCAATTGGCAATCATGAGTTTTATGAAGCCTGGTTTGACGATAATAGGGCGTGGAGCTCGGAGACATTTCCGAACGGCGAGACGGAACAAGCCTCGATTGATCGCTTCCTCCAGTTGACAGGAGAGCATCATGTTTTTTATGATCGAGAGATCAACGGTTACTCGTTTATTTTTCTAGGGATGGAGCATTATCGGCAATCCGATCCGGCGAACTTAGAGGATGCATATCTATCCAAAGAGCAGTTGGACTGGCTACAGGCCAAGCTGCAGCTGAGCGCCAAAGCGGATGGACAGAAGCCGATTTTCGTATTTTTGCATCAGCCTCTGCCGAATACTGTGGCGGGTACGCGATTATGCTGCACGAACAACCGGGCTGTCATTCAGAACGAGGAGCTGCGGAAGATATTTTCACAATTCCCGCAGATCATCTTCTTTTCCGGCCATACACATTGGGAGCTGAAGCTTCCGGAAACATTCGTACGGGACACGTTTACGATGGTAAATTCAGCTTCGACCGAACAACTCTGGACAGATAACGGCAGCGGTGGTGAAGTGGAAATGGGGCCGGACGAAAGTCAAGGACTTTACGTAGAGGTATATCCAGACAAGGTGAAGATAAAAGGCCGCGACTTTTACCGCCAGAGCTGGATCCCAGAAGCACAATTCGAAGTGCCTGTTGGCAAAATTAGATGACGGGTTTGAAGGTATTCCATTTTGGTGAGGAGGATGCTTTTGGAAGGAAATTTATTGAACTGTCTTTACTTATTCTTAGTTCTATTTATTTGCTATTTAATCTTTATCTTACCAACACAATGGCTAAAAATTGAGCGAGTAAAATATGCTCTTAATTTAAATGTGAGAATCCTGCAAATAAGTGATTTGCATGTTGAAAGATTAAGAATTAGTCCATCCAGAATAGCCGCTATCATTAATGATGAAAAACCCGATTATATATTTATTACTGGTGATTTTACCAAATACCGAAAAAGTCTTCCTAGACTAGAAGAGTACTTAAGAGCTATGACTATTTGTAACGTGCCTATATATTGTGTTCTTGGAAACCATGATTATCAGCAGAAAAATGTCATAGATATTGTCAAGCTTCTAAGAAAATATGGGCTTCATTTGTTGAGAAACGAGTCACTGCATTTAGAACGATTTGAATTAATTGGAATTGATGATTTCGATTCAGGTAAGAGTGACATTGAAGCAGCTTTTAAAGCTGTTGATGTTCGTAGAACTAAGCTCATAATTACCCACGATCCTAACGTAGTACTGCATCTAAATAAAAACTTTGACTATTTAATGGCCGGACATCTCCACGGTAAACAATTCAATATTCCATTTTTCTTTCATATCAAAAACGCAGGTAAGCTGCCTAGAATGGGGATTTATAAGGGATTACATAAATATCAATTTGGGGCTTACTACATATCTAAAGGTATTGGGCAAACAGGAGTCAATGCAAGACTTTTTGTCAGAAGTGAAGTAACCATGCATTATTTATAAGAGACAGCGGCGGCTAAAACTATTTCCCGAGTCTCAGCTGCCTACACTTTGAGAGACGAGGTGAATAACCTGACTGATTATACGAAGAGTAACCGCGTGCATTGGAACGCCCGCACTGCAGTCAATGCCGCTAGTGCAGCCAGATACGATATCGAGGGGCTAAAGGCAGGTAAATCCACCCTAACCCCGATTGAGCATGAGGAACTGCGTGATTTGCCGGGTAAGTCGTTGCTACACCTCCAGTGTCACTTTGGTTTGGATACGCTCTCCTTGGCTCGTCTCGGTGCGCACGTTACTGGCGTAGATTTTTCCGAGGATGCGATTGCAATCGCTGAGCGGTTGAGCCAGGAAACAGGGCTAAATGCGCGTTTTCTCTGTTCGGATATCTACGGGCTGCCCCAGGTACTCGAAGATACGTTCGATATCGTCTTTACGTCAGGCGGCGTCTTGTTTTGGCTCTCCGATCTTGATCGGTGGGCGAAGATCATCGCGCATTTCCTCAAACCAGGTGGCGTCTTGTACCTACAGGAGGAGCATCCGTTTCTCAATGTCTTTGATGATGCTGCAGATGTGACGGATTTGCACACACGTTACCCTTACTTTCATACGGAGCAACCACTTAAGATCGAGGGCCTCCTGCCATATTCTGATCCAGCGACCGACCAGCGGACTGTTGAATATGTCTGGAGCTACAGTTTCAGCGATATCCTGAATGCTCTGATTGGTGCTGGTCTGCGTTTGGACTATCTCCATGAGTTTTCTCATGGTGGCAACCGGCGTTTCCCGTTCATGGCGCAGGGCGAGGATGGACGGTGGAGATGGAACGACGCTACCAATAATATTCCACTCACGTTCTCGCTGCAGGCCACAAAGGTATGACGGAGGTAACAAGTTAGTCTTCCTATCGCCAGCTGTTGTAAGGATGTACGATGAGGGCGAGAAAAATCTTTATCTTGAAAAAGAAACGGCTACGACATTGGAATTGTTTTAATAATGGGGGTTCTAACATGAAGAAAATCTCAATATCGATGCATGAGATACCCAAGAACATCCGGATTCCTCGATGGTCTTTTCTAATCGCAATACTCATCATCGGTGTTATGCTTGCTTCTTTACCTGAGATGTTAACGGTTGGTCCGAGTTGGATTATTCCCGCACTTTCGTTTTTTTTCCTGGTGCCGCTAGTTTATACTGTGGCTAGAGGCCATCATGCGTTTACTCGATTTTTTACTTTTATCATAATCAGCATCATGACATTAGGGCTTATAAGCAGTGTAATATTCTTGATTCATACTTTGTTTGCCCATTTAGCTGTTGCATCGAGTTTGTTTCGAAATGCGGCTCTCTTGTGGGTTGCAAACATTATTGTTTTTACAATTTGGTACTGGGAAGTTGATCAAGGGGGGCCGATTCGTCGTCACACAGGGTACACCCAGTCACCAGATTTTCTTTTCCCGCAAATGACGGAAGGATGGACAGATTGGAAGCCAAGCTTTTTCGATTATTTATTTTTAGCTTTTAATACGAATACAGCATTCAGTCCAACCGACACATTAGTGATGTCGGGGCGCGCAAAGTTGCTAATGATGACTCAAGCTGCTATATCTTTGGTCATCCTTGCTGTTTTAGCTGCCCGTGCTGTAAATATAGTATGAGAGTTAAACGATAAAGAAGCTGATCTCGCAAACGAGGTCAGCTTCTTTCCAGTGGATACAAGAGATTGACCGCATAATTAGCAATGTCTATTCTTCGCTGTCGTATTGATCCGGATACTCTCAGCTTATAGTTGTTCTACTGATTTATACTTGCTGACGAGCTTTTGCTGTGCCATGGTGTACCCAAATATCGCAGTGCCCAGCGGTCAAGCCCATACCAACCGGCAATTTTCCATGCTAGCACGAGCCAGGTCGTTAAAACAAAGAGTAGTGGATTGCTACTTAAAGTGCCGGCAAACAAATAACTGGCATTCATCATTCCACCAAAAAATGCTGCAATTCCGGTAAGAAGGCCAAGGATTAAACCGAGTCCTACCAATACTTCTCCATAGGCCACCATGTAAGCAAACAATTTGGAGTGGGTAAGGACGACATCTTGTAGAAAGGTCGCGTACCACCAGCTAACATCCTTACCGCTCTCGGCTTTCGTCAAAGAGCCTTTGACAAAGCTTTCAAGGGCAACTCCGCTTTTGGCTCCTACCCATGTGTCGGCGGTGATTTTGTGCCACCCCGCCAGGATCCATTCATATCCGACATACAAACGGATTACCAACCAGATCCAAGCTGCCCGGGTATCGCTAAGTAAAAATCGGGAAACGGGATTCTCGGGAACTATTACATGCTTTTCTTGAAGCTGTACAGAACTCTTTTTCATTCTAGAACACCTCCTTTAATATCTAAAACGAACATGTGGATATCTTCAATCTCCCATACCAAATTTCAGTTAAGATTTAGTCAGAAAGATCAAAATTTTGTTTTCAGCAAGTTTTTTGCTAAATTTTCTATAATAACATCCCGAAGGCCGTTTTCTTCCTCATCCAGAACATGAATCAGATAGTCTTCTCCCGGCTTAGAAGCTTTAAAGATAACATGCTCTTTGTCGATGAGTACAACCTCATGACCGCAATCCGTGAGACATTGCTGAAAGTCCGCCAAGGTCGGTTTCTGATTTTCCTCTAAGAGAATAATGCCTCTCAGCAAAGAAGTTCTGTCATGATGGATGACTTTGAAATGGATGGTAATTTCTTTTTTCACAGTCAGTTCAACTCCTTATTTTAACTTCCCTGTTTACGTTACCAATCCCGTGAGGAAACGGCTGTGAGAAATGTCACAGTAACATATCATATTCGGCCTAAGTTGTCCGGTTCATGTGACACAAAAGAGTTCCCAACTAAGCGGCAATATAGGATTTTATTTATCAGTCCAAGGCTACCGCTGTTTCTGTTTCCAAGCCAGTCTAATACTTATTAAGCTCACTGAGGCACGCAATAAATGTTGATTTCTAGCATACGAATATTATGGTGCTGTTTGTTTTATTAGCATCGACCGAGCCTCGGGGAGGAGTACCATGGAATTCGTACGCAATCAAGTTGAGCAGGTGCAAACCATGAATCACGTCATCGATGTGATGAGGCAGCGGCTTCATGTTTTCCAGGAATCTGGAGACCATCGGGCCGTATTTCAGCGTGCCTATTTGTTGATGACACAGGAGATGCAAAGGCGTCTTGTATCCGGCTTTTTCCATGATACCGTTTGGATGGAGCGTGTTTTAGGGGGAATGGTTTACAGCAATCCATGTTGCAAAGACCCTTACTAGATGCCAAAACAAGAGGGTGCAATCTGATTGTTGCTCAATGTGAGTTTGGTACAACTGCATTTCGAAATTTGCAGAGATCAGGATTTCGGGTTGCCTTCACAAAGTCTGTATGGAAACGCTCAAGTATGGCTCAAATTCCGTAGTATTTTTATGGTTAAACGAACAGGAACAAAATCGCTCTCCCTCTGTTATAATCACACTAGAAATACACTATGTTAAATATACTATATGAATGGGTGGCGATGGTTTGGTATGAGTCTTTTTAATAACTGCGTGGGGAAGAGACTAAATGGTTCTCTTAAATGGATGAATGAACCACATGAATGGGAATTTTCCGAACAACATTCACTTCAGATTACCGCGCCTCCTCGTGCTGACTTTTTCCATAACCCAACACAGGAAAGTAGAAAAAATTCCGCTCCATTCCTATATACGACAACAAATGAAAATTTTATTTTAACCACGCGGGTCAGCGTAGACATACGCGACCGGAATGACTCCGGGTGCCTGATGGTAATGGCAGACGAGAATAACTGGGCCAAGTTATGTTATGAGAATTTCAGAGGTCGACCTTCTATTATTAGTGTTGTAACTAAAGATATTTCAGATGATTGTATCGGTGACTATGTCGGGCATACAAACCCCTTCTTAAGGGTATCTCGATACGATAATTGTATAGCTTTTCATTATTCTCTAGATGGTAATGAATGGGCATTAGTGCGGTATTTTGGGATGAATAATATCCAAAGTTTAAAAGTCGGTGTAGTTGCGCAGAGTCCAGTTGGTGACGGATGTGTCGTGCAGTTCGATTACTTGCACCTCCTTCCTAATACGAATGCAGATGTAAGAAATATAAAATAATAAAATTTTTACTTTCCTCAAACTTAAGTCATACACCAATGCAAGTGAACTCATAAAAAATTCTAGGGAACAGACCGCCATGGCCGGCAACTGATCCCTTTTTCTTTAAAGTAACAGAGTTCAGGGCAATAATGCTTATTCATAAATTCAGGATTGTTGAGTTACAATAATGGAAAATTTTAAAGGAGAGTATATACATGATCGTCGTTACGACTGAAAGTATTCCGGGATATAAAGTCAAAGAAGTCAAAGGGATGTGCTTTGGACTGATTGTTAGGAGTCGCGGGCTTGGCGCTGACATCATAGCAGGATTCAAAGGTTTGGTGGGAGGCGAAATCAAACAGTTCACAACGTTGCTAGAAGATCTCAGAAAAGAATCCATGGACCGCTTGGTGCAAAATGCTCAGGCAATGGGCGCGAACGCTATTGTGATGGTCCGCTTTGATTCGGGGGAAATTGGGAAAACGATGGGTGAAATTGTAGCATACGGCACCGCCGTAGTGATTGAAAAAGAGAGAGAATGAACTGGATCCTAGGTTATTATGGCGTTCAGTTCGTTATTGTTCTGGTGATCATTATTTTATCTGTGCTAATCTATGACAAACGCTACAAAAAAAGAAAATCCGGGGATATTCCCAAGGGGTTTATCCGCACGGAGGAAGTTAGTGTAGATCCCGTTACGCATGAAAAGCAGCGAGTTTATTATAACCCAGAGACAGGAATTCGAATATATGTTCGCGAATAAATCGAAAACAGCTCTTCTCAATCCGACCGTCTCCAATTTTTGTTAGAATTGTGGAATAGAATAAAGTGGGCGTAACAAGAAAGATAGCTGCATCATTACGCATGAAGGCAGCCATCGGCTGCCTTTTTTCAACTACAGAGGAGGATAAAATCAAGTGAATAAATTTTTGGGTTTTTTTATTGTTTTATACTTAGGTAAACAAAAATGGTTGCATAAGTAAAATTAAGTGATATAATTACAGAATGGGGAACGGCATGAGAACAGGCTTTTCGGGGGATACAACATACAAGCAGGTCTTGTATTTCCTTTCTATAAGTGTTGTCTCATGTTTACAAAAGTGAACATTGAAGGGAGCTGCAGCAAAATGAGAATTATGGCTAGAACCGATGTTTTCATCAAAGCACGCATCATTAAGGGATACTCACAAAGAGATTTGGCGAAACACACGGGTTTAAGCCATTCGTACATCAGTTTGCTGGAACGGTCCCTCAAGTCCGTGGGTCCTGCAACAGCTCGCAAGTTAAGTGATGTGCTCGGGCGGGACATAGAGGATTTATTTAGAATTGAGGTTTAGATTTTGGTCGAGCAAGAAATGATCAGGTGTTCACTTCATGGCTGCATGGGGTGGACGCTTTCTTTTGTAGCGTTAGATGTCCCAGTCACAAACAGCCCTAAGGCGGGGAAGTGAAGATTGTGGAGCTGCAGGGCACCGAGGGATCGGCGCCGGCGATTGAGCGGAGACAAGGATTCGAAGAAGTGTTGTCGCAGAATATGGAAATCCGGGTTATCGCACACACCGCGAAACGGGATATTTCTACACGAAAATATTGATGAACAAAGTAAAGTACAGTTTTCTCAGGCGATGAGAGAGCTGTATTTTTTTGTTGCAAATCGTTGGCACCTATTGGCATTGGCTTTTTCATTCTTTCTTAAGGATTGTGTTTTAGAATGTTTAGGATCGCTTGCAGAACATAAAGAGGTGTAGACAATGAGTGACTTACAAAGCTATCCATTAGCTCGGCAAACAGGGGCCAAGCCTGTCATAAAGCGAAAGCGCAAATCTAAACTGGGCCTCTTGGCTCTATGTTTCGTCCTGTTGGGAGGTCTGTTTCTCGGCTGGTTTTATTTCACGCCGTCCGGTACGAATTGGCGGTATATGCTTGCCGATACGATCATTACGTCGCAGCATCGCGACTATGCGAAATATTTGATCGGACAGAGCGAGCTGGACCGGCGCACAGCGGACTACGCGAAACAATTTGACAACATGGGATTGGTGAAGGATGACCACGATGTGAGTCCAGATACCAGTACCGCCAATAACGCCGTCACGGTTGAGCCTGTGACCGGGAAAAATTTTAAAGGCTATATGATGTTTGTTCATAATCCCAAAATGATTCGAGTGGTCACGACGAGCTTGCAAGGGCAAGGAGAGCAGATCCTCAGCATGGTTCAGCGGACAGGCGCGATTGCCGGTGTGAATGGCGGCGCCTTTGACGATCCGAACTATGATGGCAACGGTTTTCGGCCGATTGGGGTCGTCATGTCGGGAGGCAAGCTCTTGTATAGTGACGGCGGCATGGAGGATCCTGTGAATGTGGTCGGCCTGGACCGCGATGGCGTTATGGTGGCCGGGCGCTACAAACCATCTGAATTGGTAAAGATGGGTGTGGAAGACGCCGTCACATTCCAACCTAAGTTTATCGTGAATGGCAAAGGGTTAATTAAAAATGAAGCGGACGGCTGGGGCATCGCCCCGCGCACATGCATGGCGCAAACGAAGGACGGCACGATCATCTTCCTCGTCATCGACGGCAGACAGCCCGGCTACTCCATCGGTGCGACGTTGTATGAAGCGCAGCAGCTTTTGCTGGCCCAAGGCGCTGTAACGGCTGCCAATCTGGATGGCGGTTCATCCTCCGTACTCGTCAAGGATAACGAGGTCGTGAACAAGCCATCAAGCAGTTACGGCATGCGATACTTGCCGACGGCGTTCCTCGTTTTTGATCATCCCGAAGCCGTGAATGTTCCGAATATATGGAGCGGTGTGGATATGTCGCATTTTAATTCGTCGATCAAGCCTTTTGCTTCTAATTAATATGCCCGCGGAAGAGACGTCTATCCGAACGTAAAAAAGAGGTTGTCCCCAATCGTAGATCAACATCTACATGCGGGACAGCCTCTTTATTTTTATGCCAAATGAGTCAATCATGACTCTGGATTCAGGAGCTTTTGCTTCTCGTCGGAAGCTTCATACGCATCAAGAACAGCCGCCAGCAGCCCAGGAAAGCGAGTTTCCAGATCTTCGGTTCTTAGCGAGACTAGCCGCAGCGTTCCTTGAGAGCGAACATTCACAACGCCGGCTTCGCGCAGCGTGCGCGTGTGATGCGACAGCGTGGACTTCACGACTGGGACTTCAATATCGCCACAAGCGCTTTCACCTATACGGTGAAGCTCGGAAACCATTAATAAGCGCACAGGGTCGCTTAAGGCATATAGAACAGTGGACAAGTGGATATCTGCGCGGTCTGGATGAAATAGGAACTTCATATCCTAGGCCTCCTTCTTTAAGTTTCCTGATTGAATTATAACACAAAGCATGTTATTATTCTATTGTTCGAAGATTATCGAACTAATGAAATTAAAAACACGGAGGCGAAACATCCCTATGCAAAACAATGCTGAAAAAAGCTATGCGCCAAATAAAGGCGCAATGAGAGAAGATGTTGTCACCCTCCTGCTGGGCATAACGATCGTACTCGTGATTATGAACACGATGATGTTTAATCTCGCTTTACCGGACGTAGCCAAAGCATTCCAGCTCTCGGCTTCCTCCACATCGTGGATCGTGACGGGCTACTCCATCGTCTTTGCGATCTCGTCGATTACGTACAGCCGCTTAGCTGATTTTATCCCGATCCGCCGGCTGTTCATCATCGGCCTGTTGTCGCTCAGCCTTGGAGCTATTGCCGGACTGTTCAGCAGCAATTTTGTTATGCTGCTCATCGTCCGGATCGTGCAAGCGTCCGGAGCAGGCTCGATCCCGGCGCTGTCGCTAGTGCTTTTGTCGCGGTACATCCCTATTGAACGCCGGGGTAAAGCGATGGCCTTGATTATGTCATCCGTCTCGCTTGGTCTCGGATTAGGACCTGTGGTAGGCGGAGCGATCGTCGAGTTTCTAGGGTGGCACCTGTTGTTCGTCGTGACTGCGATCACGATCCTGTTAGTTCCGTTCTTTCTGAAGCTCATTCCCAAAGAAGAGCTGCGCAAAGGCTCTTTTGACGCAGCAGGCGCAATTTTTCTTGCTGTGGGAACGACGGGTCTGCTGCTGTTCTTAACGAATCATTCCTGGATCACATTGGCGGCTGGTGTTCTTGCCCTTATTCTATTTATTGTACGCATCCGCACGGCCAAAGATCCGTTCGTCCTGCCGGCATTATTCCGCAACCGTTCCTTTCTTATTCTAGGCGCGGTAGGTATCGCGGCGTACCTGTGCAGCTTTGCGACGCTGTTTCTTATGCCGCAAATTTTGGTTAAACAATACGGTCTCAGCGCCATCCAAGCTGGATTTGTTATTTTCCCAGGCTCGTTCCTGGCTATGATGGTGTCCCGCCAGGCAGGGCGGATCATTGATTCGCGCGGCAACAGCGCGATCATCCGGTACGTTCCGCTGTTCCTGCTGGCGTCGGTTGTACTCTTCGCGTTGTTCGAAGGCGTGTCCTTCCTCGCGATCTTGTTCATCTATATCATCATGAGCATCAGCTTCACGATCTTGACCAGCAGCATCTCCAATGAAATGTCGCGATTGCTGCCGGCTCCTCAGATCGGCTCCGGGCTCGGCCTATACCAGCTGCTGCAATTTTTCAGTGGCGCCTTCGGTGTCGCGATGTCGGCCAGCGCCCTCGTCTGGCAAAAAGATTTGGCGCTGTCGCATGCCTTTAGCAACATCTACTGGGGATTGACGATTATCGTGATCGTCTCCATTATTTGCGCTATCGGATATGTGCGAGCGGCTTGGCGGCAGCAGCAGAGCTTCTCGAATTAAACCAATGCTCATAAAAAAGGCTCAAGTTCTCTCCATCTTTGGAGGGAACTTGGGCCTTTTGTCAAATATATTCCTAGTCATTCTAAAATCATGGAGAGGTTAGGTGATTCGTTTATGAAAGTTGAACATACGGTTGAAATCCTGTTCCAAGGGGATTCGATTACCGATTGCAGTCGTAACCGCGACGATGTGTGGAGTCTTGGACGCGGCTATCCCAATCTGATTGCCGCTGAGCTCGGCTACCGGCTGGCGGAATCCCAGCCGGCGTTCATGAACCGTGGAATCAGCGGCAACCGCGTATCTGATTTATACGCGCGCTGGAACGAGGACGCCATCTATTTGCAGCCGAAGCGGCTCAGCATTCTGATCGGCGTGAACGATGCCTGGCGCATCATGGACAACCTGCCGACCGGCGCAGCGGACCGGTTCGAGAGCGCTTACCGCCATTTGTTGCAGGTGACGAAGCCGTATTTACCAGAAACCGGTCTGATTCTCATGGAACCGTTTATTCTGAACTGCGGAGTGCCCGCGGCCAAATGGAATGAATGGAAGGCGCTGATTGCAGGTTATCAAGCGACTGCTCGTCAATTAGCCGCTGAATACGATGCGGTATGGGTGCCGCTGCAAGCGCGTTTCGAAGCGGCTTGTTCCCGCGCTGATGCTGCGTATTGGATCGCCGACGGTGTGCATCCCACGGCCGCGGGCCATCAGCTGATCGCGGATGCTTGGTTGGAGGCTGTGCAGAGCAGCAAGCTCGCTTTTAGTGGACTGTAAATTAGTCCGCGCTTATTTTCAGATATCCTTCATTTTGGATATCCGTTACGATTCGGAGCGATAATTCCAGATTCGGGAAATAGTCCGTTCGCCAGCGAACTAATTCCTGTCGCGGAATTTTGTTGCGGAAATGCTGCCCGATGCCGAGAATGTCAGCTTTGCTTTTCTGAATTTTGTTGAATAATTGTTGAAACCGTAGCGTGAGCAGTTTATCAATCTCTTGTTTAATGACCGCCGAAGTTGGATTTCCCCGTGTTTCCAGAATGACGACTTTCAACTTCATCTGGCTTTGCATATAGGGCTTATTATTGGTAAGGCTGGTTGTGTGCTTTAAGGAATTGTGGACAATCAGAACGCTGGCATGATCCATCACTTCAATTTTTCCCTGTGTGCTCTGTTCGTTAAAGGCATTGAACAAGAGGGTTTCATCGGGAGTGATGCGCTCGATCATTTTCCCATTCTTAATCACGGCTGAACCCGTATAATCACATATGGTGCTTGTCCCCGCTTTGATCATCGGAATCGCAACGTCACGCGTGTAGGAGTGAATGCTGCGGTACACTTGCCAAATAGGGGATATAGAGATTTGCGGGTTCCAGCCAGCATTTTTTTCGAAAAAATTATAAAGTGTCATCCCTTTGGGATCGATTGTTTTGTTCAAGTGGTTAAAAAAGTCGTTTAGATCTTCGTCACAAATCACAATATAGGCCTTGTCCGATATTTCCTCACTACGCATAAAGCCGGAAATCGCATCTTTCATCCCCCGCTCGGCGAGCTTCCTTTCCAAAATGATGACCTTGATATGAAGCAAATCAACTTGCTTTTCCAAGTTTACACTGATTTTGTCAATCGCTTGATTGATCGTTTTGCCGGTCTCACTGATCATTTTAATTTCAACGGAATCGTGGATCAATTCCGGGACCTGCATAATAATTTTATATTCATGATCCGTCAGCGATACCCCCATAATGAGCGGCAGTGTGCGGTGGTTGATGTCCTTATTGTCCCAGCATCCGCTGAGCAGCCCCATGATACTTAGAAGCATGATGATCCGGCCGGTCCATTTAAGCATGCTCATGACGCATCTTTCTCCTCGAACGTAGCCCTAAATAATAGATAGACAGCGGAACGGCGATTAGGCAGTAAAACCTCAGAGGCGCATTCCATATAAAAAGAGTCTCCACTTTTTTCCAGTCAGGAACGAATAAGCAAAGAATATAAATGACAACCGCAATTCCTTGTGTAATATATATTTGCTTAATGGAAGGTTTACAGCAGTTGACGATACGGCTTGTCATCCACAAGATTAACGAGGTAAAAAGCATAATGAACGTAATTAAAGTAAACAGGAAAAACATCGTAATCCGGTCAAAAATCAGCCAATTAATTTGCAGTGAGTCGATTACAACCACATAAGGGAAGTGCAGGGTGACCGCCGTGTTCTGTGAGAACAGGCACATAAACCGAGAAAACGAAAAAATGGATGAGAGCGGCAGCTGTCAGGTAAACCTTTTTGTCTTTATAAGGAAAATGGGGCCTGACGAATCCAAGAAATAAAAAACTGCCTGCAAAGGCAAAGAAGCTTTGATAATAGTCCGGTTTTGTCCAAAATGAGAAATCGTTCTCGTACAGCGGAAAGACGTAGTTCCAGTCGACATTCTGAAAGGAAGCCAGGAAGATCAGCAGGATCAGGGGAAGAAAAAGCAGCCCTAGCAGCAAGCCCGTGCGAAAGATCGTTTCCACGCCTTTACCCGCAATATAAGTCGCCACGAGCAGCAGTAAGATCATAATCGCCCAGAGCGGTGTGTTGGATAAAAAAACGATCGAAATAATTTCGGAATAGGCACGAATGGTAATGATATTGACCATCAAGAAGTACAAAGCGATCGGCAGTAAAAAAAGGAGGGAGACTCCGAGGCCGGTGCTGCTGTATATATCGATGATATCCCTGCCGGGAAAAAAGTTGAGCCCCTTCATATAGACAGCAATGAAGATAAGCTGAACAGCAAGCCCGCTCAGGATGGCGATCCAATGGACGGCGTCCGTACTGGCGATTATATTTTCCGGATACATGAAAAAAATTAGCCCAAAATGCATGATAAGATACATGAGCATGACATAGTGGCTTTTATCCATGATTGCTTTATCCATGATTGCCTCTCTCCTTCATCTGTGTCGTGGAAGTATAAGGGATTCCAAATGTGTTAAGGCTCGACAGATAAGCGCAAATAATGACGACGCCTGCCAGAATGCCGAGTACGCCGTAGATCGCAGCCAATATGAGCAGCAAATATTTAAACAGCCGAATTGAGAGTGAATTCTGAAATCCGACGACCGTTGAGTTCGCGATCGTTGTGGCAGCAAGAATAATAATGAGGAGATTGCTGACCAATTTGGCGGCAACGGTCGCTTCGCCGAGTATGATCCCGCCGACCATCGTAATCGTCGGACCGATACTCCGGGGAAGCCGAACGCTGGCTTCCATAATTAACTCCAGAATGAGCAGGATCAGAATGATCTCCACGAGCGCCGGGTACGGGACACCTTCACGACTTTGCGCGACAGTAAGCGCAATCTCGATGCGCAGCACTTCAGGATTCACAGCCACAAGGGCGACGTACAAAGCAGGGACGATCAAGGTCATTAAGACGCCAACGATGCGTAAGGAACGCAAAATGATCATTAGGGGAAGCGAATAATTATGATCGTTGTCCAGGCAGAACATGTCCCATAGCAGGTTGGGAAGGATGAGCGCAAAGGGGATCCGGTCTACGAAAATCACGACTTTGCCTGTCTTCAGGGAGTGAGAGGCTTCTTGCGGCATCTCAGTTGTTTTAAATTTGGCAACGGAGCTCCAGGGGGATAGCCCCAACGTACGTGATAAGTCCTGGATATGATTGATATCATGGTCAATATAGGTCTCGAATTGCCCGATGATCTGCTCGACCAAGGCCATATCGACATGGCCATCGGCGTACAGCAAAGCGATCCTCTTCTGCTGATTCTGTCCGACGGAGAACGATTTCACTCGCAGACTTTCCGAAGAGAATTGTTTTCTGGCAATACCGATATTATGATCAATGTCCTCCACGAAAGAGCTTGACGTGCCCTGCAGCACATTTTCGTTCGTGGGGGTATCAAATAAACGCGTTAGCAAATTGGGGACGGGCTCAGCAACGACATACTGCTGTACTTGCTCGAAATAAATAATAAGTTTGCCATCATACACCGATGAGGCGATATCTTGCAGATTGATGCCCCGCACTTCGCCTAACATTTGCATGAGAGCCCCATCCGAAAGAGCGGTATGGTTGGAAATCGCTTGATCCAAATATTGATGCATGAACGAACGGCTGCGCGTCATATCGATCAGCGATTTCAGACCTATCAAGTAGACAGGCCGATCCGCGAAAAAATCCCGTTGTAAAAAGAAATCGTCGTTATCCTCGAATTTATATATGAGGTCCTGCAACGTCTGATCCACGCTTCGGATCTCTCCTTTGCATCCTGATTCTGGTTATTTTTCCCACAGATCAGCGAACTATGCAAACCTATAATTTAGACAACTGGACCTAAAAAATCTTTTAACGGCCTGCTGCGGGAAACGGCTATAATGGGATCACATGGGAGGTACAAACGACCATAGCGCCGTAAATTCGGCATCAAACACAAAGGCGGAGGTGAAGGTTGACGGGTTTTGAAAGCGCTTCAGATGGATGAAGTTGTGACTTCAGGACAACCAGACCACATCGGGTACGGCTAGAATGAAAGCGGCTGAACAATCCAATACGAAAGCGGAGAGGATATAATAATGATGCGTTCTCATGCCAAAAAAGGAATGCGTTTCTTGCTTTGCATGCTTTTACTGGTGGCGATGATTCCAGCTACGCCGATTTTTGCGGCAACTTTATTCAGCGATACATTTGAAAGTTACTCGGCGTTTCCGCAAGGCGCCTGGGTGAATGCAACCAGCAACGGCAATTGGGCCATCTCTACGATCAGCACCAAACTCGCAAAACAAACCACAACAACCTCGACTGACTACATCATGACGAACGGTCAGACCACTTGGACGAATTATACCTACGCTTCACGCCTTCAAACAGGATCAACTAGCGCCACAACGGGCATTTTGGCCCGCTATTCCGATAACAACAACTACTATATGCTCGCATTGAATAATGGCAGCGTCGTGCTGAAGAAGAAAGTCGGCGGCATCGTCACAACCTTGCAGAGCGCTCCGTTTACATACAACACATCGACCTTCTACACGCTGCAATTGGCCGTGAACGGCTCGGACATTTCCGGCTCCGTCAATGGCGTGCAGCAAGTCAGCGCGACGGACAGCAGTTTATCCAGCGGTAAAATCGCCGTTTACTCCACAGGCGCAGGCTGGTGGGACGATGTGCTTGTCAGCGATATTACCGGCACCGATACGCAAGCTCCGACAGCGCCTGCAGGATTGGCGGCAGCCGCAGCCTCCAGCAGCCAGATTGACCTGAGCTGGACGGCGTCCACAGATAACGTTGCCGTGACCGGTTACGATGTGTATCGCAGTTCGACGCTGGTTGGATCCGTGACGACAACGTCGTTCAGCGATACCGGCCTGAGCCCGTCCACATCGTACAGCTACACGGTCAAGGCGAAGGATGCCGCAGGCAACGTCTCGGCCGCCAGCAATACAGCCAGCGCTACGTCGCAGGCGAGCGGCGGCGGTACAACCGTGACAGTCGCGAATCCCGGTTTTGAAAGCAGCTTCACGAGCTGGACGACAAGCGGCAGCACGGCGATCTCGACGAGCGATTTCCACAGCGGCAGCAAATCTGCCAAAGTTTCCGCTTCCGGCTCCCAGGTTTCGCAGACGATTTCCGGCTTAAGCCCAAGCACCAGCTACACCGTGAGTGCCTGGATTCTTGGCCAAGGCTTGATTGGCGCGAACGCGTTTGGTGGCAACGAAGTGACCGTCAGCGGCAATTCTTCGGCTTGGACGCAAATTCAGGTTTCGTTTGCAACCGGCGCGTCGAGTACAAGTGCGGTCATTTTCGCTCGTGGTACGTCGTCAACGGATGTCCGCTTTGATGACTTCACGGTGACGGGCGGAAGCGTTGGAGATGGCGGGGATACGCAAGCGCCTACAGTTCCGACAGGGCTGACGGCGGCGCCCGCATCCAGCAGCCAAATAAACTTGAGCTGGACAGCGTCCACCGATAATGTCGGCGTAACGGGCTATAACGTGTACCGGGGATCGACGCTTGCCGGCTCTGTAACAGGCACTTCCTTCAGCGATAGCGGGTTAAGCGCTTCCACTACCTACAGCTACACGGTGAAAGCGAAAGATGCTGCAGGCAATCTGTCGGCAGCGAGCAATACGGCCACTGCAACGACACAAGCTGACGGGACGCCTATGCTGCCATCTGATGTGCTGTATCTCAAGAATTGGAAAATTACGCTGCCGATCCCGCAAGATACAGATGTTACGAAGCCGAAGGAAATCGTCCAGCCGGAGCTGGATACGTATTCAATAGATCCATGGTTCAAAGTGGTGCATGACGCTGATGGCGATGCTGTGCAATTCCGTGCCAACCACGGCGCAATCTCCACAAGCGGCTCTAAAAATCCGCGCAGCGAGCTGCGAGAAATGAAAGATAACTATTCAGGCGCTGATTCCAGCAACTTTGCGTCATGGGGAACGAACGATGGCAAGACCCATTCCATGTTCATCAAGCAAAAAGTGACGCATCTGACGAGCGTAAAGCCGCATACGGTCGTCGGTCAAATTCATGACGCAAGCTCGGACATCACCGTGTTTCGGGTGGAAGGCAACAATCCGGGCGGCGTCTCGACAACGGCCAAAGTTTATGTTACTGACGGCAACAATACGCACGCTTACCTGTTGGACGACAACTATACGCTCGGCACCGTCTTCGCAGTCAAAGTAACGGCTTCCGGCGGCGTCATCAGCTACGAGTACAATGGCCAGCCCGTGCCTTACACGCAAACGAAAAATGTCACAGGCTGCTACTTCAAAATCGGCAACTACACGCAATCCAACGATTCCACAGCGCCTGATGAAAGCCCGGATGCTTACGCGGAAAACTGGGTTTATGATTATACAGTGACACATCAGTAGTAGCAGCGTGCTGGCGTGCTGAAGCCGATGCGAGCTTGAGCCAAGCCGGCCGGGGCAGAGCAAATTTCTAAGCAAAAGCCAATCCCATGGGGTTGGCTTTTTGCGTTTTGGCCGCAGAGGGTGTTGCGCGAAAACAGCCGCCTGCGAGGTATTTTGCCTCGGATAACGGAACTCTCCTTCCGCTATTCCATACGCTCGCCGCCAGCGTTCCCTCGACAATTTTTCTGCTGTACGGAGCTCAGATTTCGATTTAAGATAAATGTGAATGAATACGCAGAATTTTTACATATTTTTCACATGTCATTCACATTTCTATCATGAAAATCTTCTATTGTGGAAGAGAGCGCTTTGCCCAAATGAATAGAAGTAGACGGAGGTTTCAATCCAATGAGGAAGTACAGTTCACTCAAGAGCACCACAATCATCGCAGTCGCCACCGCGATAACCGTCACCATAGCCGGGTGCAGCTCCGCACCAACAACGGCTAAACCAGGGGCAAACGGTCGTACCGGCACGCGTCAGATGACAGTGGAAACACAAGCTGTCAAATTATCCGACATCGGTGGAGGGCAAGTTTTTACCGGGTCCATTACGCCTGCTTTCACAACGAACCTTTCCTCCAAGGTTAGCGGAAGAATCTCTTCGCTTGACGTGAAAATTGGAGATCATGTCACAGTAGGACAAGCTTTGGCACATATCGACACATCTACGATCGAGCAATCGATTGAGCAGTCACAGAGCGATCTGGCCGTGAGCCAGGCACAGTACAACAAAGCGATCAATGATCAAGCGAACGCGCTCGCGTCCGCGCAAAAAGCATTTGCCGTCCAGCAAGCGGCTTATGAGAAAAGCATCAGCGATCAGAAAAATGCCGTAGCTTTGGCGCAAGCTCAATTGAACAATGCCATCACGACGCAGCAAAATAACGTGGAGAACGCAAAGCAAGGGGTTAACGAGAAGCAAGCCAGTTTCAGTAAAGCGCAAGCGGATGCAGCGAATGCTGTCACAACGGCGCAATCGAATTTGAATTCGTCGCTTGATAATTTGCTAACCACACAAAATAACAATATGGATACATACCAGCTCAAAGTTGAGCAGGCTGTTGCTGCATACAACGCCGCCATCCAAGCTGGCGTTGGCGTGCAAACGGCGCTGTCCAACTTGCAAAGCGCGCAGCTTCAATTGCAGCAAGCCCAGCAATCCCAATATAAAGATACACAAAGTGCTCAGCAATCGCTGACTAGCTTACAAAATTCACTTATAACTGCGCAAAGCTCACAGTCTGTACAGGTCGCGCAAGAGGCGCTCAATACAGCGCTGCTCTCACTGGCTAACACACAGGCGTCAGCTGCAACGCAAATCGAGCAGAGCCGCGCATCGCTCGCGCAAGCGCAGGCGGCACAAGAGACAGGCAAGAACAGTTCGGATGCTAGCCTCGATCAAGCCAAACAAGCCTTGAAAGCAGCGCAATCGACGGATCAAGTGGCACTCAGCAGTGCCCAGTTGGAGCAAGCACAGACGAAATTCAAGGTGCTGAGCGAGCAGTTACAGGATGGGGTGCTGACGAGCCCAGTTGAAGGTTTCGTCTCTTCGATCCTAGTTCCTGAAGGACAAAATGCCGGGCAAAACGCCGCAGTGCTGTCCATTTCTTCGATGGATCCGGTCATCGCTACAGTCAACGTTTCCGAAGCGTCTGTCGGCAAAATGAAGGTAGGCTCACCGATGAGCGTGAGTGTGCCGACATTGGGCAAATCTTTTGAAGGCTCCGTTTATGTCGTACATCCGACAATGGATGCAACTTCCAAGTCGTATTTGGTCGACATTAAGATCAAAGATGACAATCACGAGCTGCTTCCAGGCATGTTCGCAGAGTCTTCCCTGAAAAGCGAAGGCAAGCAAACGATCGTCGTTCCAGCCGATGCGGTTATCAGCCAATCAAGTGGTAACGCAGTATTTATTGTGAAAGACGGCAAAGCTTCTAAAGTGCTTGTCAAAGTGGGCGTTATGACCAGCTCTTCATTTGAAATTACGAGCGGCTTGAAAGTCGGCGACGAGCTTGTAGTCAAAGGTCAGGAGCTGCTGTCCGATAACGTGCCGGTACAAGTCGTTCAACCAGGTCAAGAAGGCGGAACCGGTAAAGGCCAGGGTCAGGGTCAGGGCCAAGGTAAACAAGGCCAAGGTCAAGGTCAAGGTCGACAAGGCGGCCAAGGCGGTCAAGGCGGTCAAGGTCAACGTGCCGGAGCTGGAGGGCAAGGCCAGAATGGTGGCCAATCAAGCGCTAAGCCTACCGCTGGTGGAGCTGACGCAGGCTCTGCGAAAGCGGGGGCTGGCCAGTGAAATTAGCTAACTTTTCGGTCCATCGACCGGTCACTATTTTTATGATTATGGTTGCGCTGGTGATCGTGGGATCGATTGCGGTCCCGCTGCTGCCAGTGGACCTGTATCCGAATTTGGAAATCCCGTCGGCGACGGTGTCCGTTTCATGGAGCGGCGCCTCCCCAACACAAGTCGAACAACAGATAACGAAGCCGATCGAGAATGCCATGGCAACCGTAGCGGGTGTGACGAGTATTACCTCCAACTCGCGGACGGGATCAGGCAACGTAACGCTGCAGTTTAACTACGGCACAGATATTGACCAGGCGACGCTGACCATGCGGGATAAGCTCGACCGGGTACGAAGATCGCTGCCAACGGATGCCGACGCGCCTGTCGTATCCCGTGTTGACCCGAACAGTACGCCGATTATGACGCTGGCGTTGTACGGCAAGACCGACCTGGTGACGCTGCGCGATTTGGCTGACAACGTCGTCAGTCCCGACGTGCAGCGTGCGGACGGCGTTGCATCGGTCGGCGTAACGGGAGGCCGTGTCCGTCAGATCCAAATCTTGGTGGACCCAGCCCGTTTGCAGCAGTATAACATATCTTTCAGTGCATTGACTTCGGCGCTTGGCAACGATAACTCGTCGACGGACGCAGGTCTTGTCAACAAAGGGCAACAGTTGGTTCCGTTGCATATTGACGGCGACTTCAAGTCTATGGCTGATATCGGCAAAGTTCAGGTACAGATTGGCAAAGGCCAGACGATCGCGCTGAGCGAGCTGGGGCAAATCATCGACACCTACCAAGATGTGACGCTCGAATCCCGTAAAGACGGCGAATCCAGTGTCAGTCTCTCGGTGCTGAAGCAATCCGACGGCAATACCGTTTCTGTATCCGATAATATTCAGAAATCGCTGCAATCGATTCAATCGAAGCTGCCGGCAGGTGTGCAAATCGCAGTGTTGAATGACTCCGCGAAGTTCATTCGCGATTCCTTAAAAACCGTAGTCGAGCATACGCTGCTTGGCGGTGTGTTCTCTGTCATCATTTTGCTATTCTTCTTGCGCAGCATTCGCGCTACACTCATTATCGGTATCGTGATTCCGATTTCGATTATCAGTACATTTAGTATGATGTATTTTGGCCACCAGACGATCAATACGATCACCTTAGGCGGTCTCGCACTCGGTCTCGGGTCGCTTGTCGACTTTGCGGTCGTTGTATTGGAAAGCATTTTCCGTAAAAGGCACGAAGGTCTATCGCCGGATGAGGCGGCCAAAGAAGGAACGGCCGAAGTCGGTACGGCGGTTATGGCCTCGGCGCTTGCCCAGATTGCCGTATTCCTGCCAACTGCGTTTATTAGCGGTCTGGTGAAGCAATTTTTCTGGCCGATGGCGTTGGTCGTTTGTTTCTCCCATATTGCGGCTTGGTTTGCGGCCGTGACCTTAGTTCCGATGCTCGCCGCCAAAATGCTGCGTGGGAAAGTCGACGAGGAACTGCCTGAAGGCAGAACGCTGAATCCGTTTATTTTGTTCGGCAGAGCGATGAATGTTGTAACCCGAATTTACAGCCGCTTCCTGAAGTGGTCGTTAACACATCGCTGGGTCATCATAGCGGTAACCGTCATATTGTTCGCAGCTAGCGTGTACTCGGTTCGCTTCGTCGGCAGTGAATTAACACCGAAAACTGACCAAGGTCAGATTAACATGAATATCAACCTTCCGCAGGGAACGGACTTTGAGGTTACGAATCAAGTAGCCGGAACGTTGGAAACAAGATTGAAGGCTGTTCCAGAGATTGATTCCGTCTTTACATCCGTTGGTTCCGCAGGAGGCGGGGCTTTCCAATCCGCATCAACGAATACGGCAAGCATACAGATTCGTCTAAAGCCGTTAAGTGAGAGAAAACGCAGTACAGATCAAATCGCGGAGCAAATCCGCGGGTTTACAACCGGCTTTGCCGGCGCGCAAATCGGCGTCAACATTCCGTCCGGCGTTCGTCTTCCGGGACTTGGTGGAGGCGGCAACTTCGGCGGCGGGGACATTCAAGTGAACTTGTCTGGTCCGGACTTAGCCATCCTGCAGAAGCTCGGGGATGTTGTTGAGGAAGAGATCAGCTCCGTGGAGGGCACACGTAACGTGCAAAACACACTCGATCGCTCGATTCCGCAGTTCAATTTAACCATTGACCGCGACGCAGCGGCTCATTACGGAGTATCGCTCAAAGATGTGATGACAGCACTGCGCACCGCTTATCAGGGCAGCGTAGCGACCCAATTCAAAACAGCGAGCTCGCAGATTGCCGTTCTCGTTAAATATCCGAACGATTTTACGAACAAGCTGGAAAACTTCAATAACATTACGATTAACACCTCCTCGGGAACTGTTGTTCCTGTCAGCCAAATCGCTAAAGTTGAGCCTGGTACAGGTCCGGCGCAGATCCGCAGACAGGATCAGAACCGGGTTGCGACCGTACAGGCATCTGTCTTTGGCGCATCGGTCGGTGATGTTGCGGCTAAGGTGAAAGAGAAAATCGACGCGATCCAGCCACCTGACGGCTATCAAGTGACAATGGGCGGCCAGCAAACAAGCCAGAACGAGTCGTTCAAAAGCTTGTATATGATCCTGATCCTCTCAGTCGTTCTTGTGTATATGGTTATGGCGAGCCAGTTTGAATCGTTATACGGACCTTTTATTATTATGTTCTCGCTGCCGCCTACGTTTGTCGGCGCGATTCTCGGACTCGTGGTAACCGGGCGGACGATTAATATGAACTCGATCATCGGGATGATCATGCTTATCGGTATCGTCGTGAACAACGCGATCGTGTTGATCGACTATACGAATCAGCTGCGCGGTAGAGGCATGTCGCTGTTTGACGCTTTGATGGAAGCGGGAAAAGTGCGCTTGCGTCCGATTTTGATGACGACGGCTACCACTGTATTGGCCATGCTTCCGCTCGTGATCGGCTTCGGCGAAGGGGCGGAAACGCAAGCTTCCATGGCAACGGTCGTCGCCTTCGGTTTGACCTTGTCGACACTCGTCACCCTTGTGCTCGTGCCGGTCGTTTACACACTGCTTGATGGCTGGAAGAACGCGATCAGCGGAAGATTCAAGCGTAAACCGAAAGACCCGCAATCCGGGACGGCCGTGACACTATAATATTTTAGCGAAAAAAGCTTTCGGAGCCAGTTGTTCTGGCGATAAACACTAAGGAGCAGGGTTATGAAAACAGTTAAACGTAACATTTCATTATGGCTGTTGGGTTTGCTGCTGCTGAGCGCCTTCACTGCTTTCTCAGGGATGCCTGAGAAAGCATGGGCCGATGCCAGCCAGTCGGCTTTCGATACGTCAGAATTAACGCCCTCTTCCATACTGCAGATTAAAGGTGGTAAAGGATTCACCGTGCTGCTGAAAAAGGACGGAACCGTCTGGACCTGGGGCGATAACCTGCGGGGCAAGCTTGGCGGTGGGCTGAACAACCGCAACCAGGCTGCACAGATCAGCGGTCTGACAGGCGTTAAAGCCATTGCTGTAGGCCAAGCGCATACCCTTGCCTTGAAATCCGACGGCACCGTCTGGGCTTGGGGAGAGAACACGTTTGGACAGTTGGGCAACGGTTCTACGGTGGACAGCTCCTCGCCGGTGCAGGTGGCGGATCTGACTCATGTGACCGCTATTTCAGCTGGTACCTACCACTCTGTCGCTCTTAAGGACGATGGAACGGTTTGGAGCTGGGGTGACAATACGTACGGACAGCTAGGGAACGGTTCGTCCGATTCCCAGAAAAAGCCGGTTCAAGCAATAGGCAATATTTCTTCGGTCAAACAGATTGCCGCAGGTGCTTTTCATACACTGGCCATCGATAAGGACGGCGTTGTATGGGGATGGGGCGATAACTATTTCGGAGAGCTTGGCTATGGATACGACAAGAACAAATTGAGTACCCCGATCATGGCGACAAGCCCCAATTGGCACATAACGCAAATTGCCGCAGGCCTTGATTTTTCTATGGGACTCAAAGACGATGGTACCGTCCTGACTTGGGGGCTCATGACCCAAGATTCCAGCACGATGTATGATCCGAATACGCTTGCCTTTCAGGAGCAGAAATACCCTGTGCTCGTGTCAGGTTTGGAACATGTCGTACAGATTGCTGCAGGTAATTCGCATGCTCTCGTTTTGGATAAAGATGGAAATATGTATACGTGGGGAGATAACCAATCCGGACAACTCGGCTTGGGCGTCGCTTACGATGGCAATACATGGGGACGGACGCTGCCTAACCGTGTAAATGACCTACCGGCAATTACGCGCATGGATGCAGGGCCGAATTTTACATTCGCTATTGATAAAGACGAAAAAGTCTGGGCTTGGGGAAATAACGGTTATAGCCAATTAGGCGATAAAACGGTGAACAACCAGCCGTCCCCGATTCAAACGCAAATTTATAATTGGCTCAACCCTCCAGTAATCAAGCCCGGGGAAGGTACCATTATCGTCAAAAATCCTCGATCCGTTTCACTTGCCGCCGGGGATAGCGATTCTTTTGTCATTAAAAACAATCAATTATACGCTTGGGGAAGCAATGCGTTCGGTCAGCTTGGCGATGGTACCAACACTTCCCAAAACAAGCCTGAACAGTTGCACCTCGACCAGGCAGCAGCCATTGAAGCGGGAGATGCTCATACGGCAGTCGTGAAGCAGGACGGGACACTGTGGACATGGGGACAAAACTTCATGGGCCAATTAGGCGACGGAACAACGGTCAGCCGCTCTACTCCGGCACAGGTGCAAGGACTAAGCGGAGTTGTGGCGGCATCAGCCGGCAGCAACCATACGCTGGCACTTCTTAACAATGGCTCTGTGTGGAGCTTCGGCGATAACACATACGGCCAGCTTGGACACGATAGTGCTGCAGCAACGAATCAAATTATTCAGCTGAACAATATCGTCGCAATCGCTTCAGGCTCCAACTTTAACTTGGCGCTTCAAAACAGTGGGAAAATATGGGCGTGGGGCGACAACACAAGCGGACAGCTTGGAGACGGCACGTATATAGGTAAGCAAGAACCGGTGGAGATTACCGGTGTGACCGGTGTAACCGCGATCGCTGCCGGCAAAAACTTTGCCCTCGCCTTAAAAGAGGATGGAACTGTCTGGGCATGGGGTTACAACGGTTTCGGCCAGTTGGGCAATGCGGATACAGCCACCCAAACGAAGCCGGTTCAAGTATTTGATTTGACAGGCATCAAATCCATTCAAGCAGGTGCATATCACGGGCTAGCTGTTAAAAGTGATGGCACTGTATGGACTTGGGGACAAAATATGTTCGGCCAGTTAGGCGACGGCACCAAAACGAACCAGAGCAGACCGGTGCAAGTCAAAAGCATCCAAAACGCAGATAGCGCAGCTGCCAGCGGATCGCATAACATCGTCAAGCTGAAAGACGGCTCCATCTGGACTTGGGGGGGCAATTACTCCGGCCAATTGGGCGACGGTACGATTGCGAATCGCACTCAGCCTGGCTTGGTAACAGGGCTGAACAAGACCTTCACAGACCTTGCCGGCCACTGGGCACAAGATTCCATTATCCAAGCTGCTGCAAAAGGATACGTGGACGGCTATAGCGACGGAAGCTTTCTGCCGGATCACTCCATCACAAGAGCCGAGTTCGCCAAGATCGCTGCGACCGCTCTTCAACTAACACCTGCTCCAGCAAGTGCTGACCAGACATGGTATCAACCTTACGTCGATGCCTTGCAAAAAGCTGGCGATCTGCAAGCAGGCGACTTCCAACCGGAGTGGGATCAGCCGATCACGCGTCAAGAAATCGCCGCCGTGGCTCTGCGTTCCGTCAGCCCGCAGCTGAAGCAACCGAACACATCCATGGAAGCCAACTATGTGATGGAGCAAGCTGTAAATAAAGGCATCCTTCAAGGGTTGAGCGATGGCTCCCTCGCGCCTGGTGAAGCAACAACCCGTGCGCAAGCCGTTATCGTCATTGAACGCATGCTGAATTTGAAATAAGGAATAGCCGTGCCTGGGTGTTTAACCCTGGGCATGGCTTTTTTTATGTTACCAGCAGTCGGAACTCCAACTACTATGTCTTACATTCAATAGCAAGAGAGTTTCTGAATCAATGAGATCGCGACCAGAAAAAAGCTGAGAGGAAAGGGACGAGCTGCCAAGAGGCGGCAGGGCAGAACGGAGTTCATTTGCACGATGGCGCTCGTTCAAGTATATTTCAATAAGGAAAGAAAGGGATGAGACGATGATTACCATGACCAGTTACACGGTGGAATTAGTGAAGGACCCGTTTGGCATTTTGCAGGGGCAGCGTTATGAATTTATGATCGACATTGAGGTTCCGGATGATGATGAGCTCTACTCCGAGAACGGACTGTATGTAAGAGCGATTTATAATGTGGGCGAGATGAAGTCCGGGCTGATGAAATATGAGTTGTATGAAAAAACGACGCAGCAATACCTCGACTTTGATCTGGAAGATGATGAAGTGGCGGCTATTGAGGCCTTTTGCAAAGAGCATCTGCAAGATGCAGAGGATAATTAGTCCAAGCGCAAACTACCTGACAAAAACATTTATGACCCTCGAACGGGCCACAGGCTATGATGAAAATTTTCATAGCCTTTTTAATTTCATCTAAACTCGCAATACAGCATGTTGCGCCAAGCGGTGGGGAGGCTGCAGTTGTTATTTGACGACTTGCCGTATTTGGTAAATTTCACGCCCATTGCCGAGCAGCTTATCTTCCCGGCTCCGCAGTTGTGAGGAACCGTCGCCATCGAGGAAAATGCCGTCGATGAGCCGGCCGGGCACAATCGTTTGCAAGATCGCTGTGCGAAATTGCTCTATGGTGCAGGGCGTCGGCGTGACGATGAGCCAGACACGGTTGCTGGCGTCGTGGATGTCATGAATCACTGAATTCTTAAATGTATTTAATTAGGTCTTGACGGGCCATGTGAATGTTGAAATGTTTCCAACTGTACCTTAACCAAGAAGTGATACCTTCCTTGTTCCCTTCGGTTGGAGCCCCCTATATTTTGCTTCCTCCCACGCCTTATTTCTATAAAAAGTACAGGTTCCTTCTTTAATTCGTGTAGTGTAAACCGCTTTCTTTTGCATTATTATCGAAATGAAAGTTCTGGAAAGGAGCTACGATGAATTGTAAACGCTTAACTTTTATCACACACTCGATTAGGGGGAATGCATGGAAGAAAGAATCGAATGCTTAAGCGAGTCTTCGCGGGCGGTCAAGGCATTGCGAAGCAATCCGGCGGCGCGACGTTAAGAACATGTTCAAAAGGATTTTGGCGCTGCTTTGCAGCCTATTGCTGGTCGTTGCGTCGATGCCCTTTGAAGCGTTGACAGCGGCGGCGGCTGACAGTTCCGACAGTACGGTTGTTTGGTAGTTGGACACGAGCAAGTTGGGCGTTCCGAGCACGACGAGCGACGGTCAGTACCTTATAATCAACATCCTCAAGGGTCTTAGACAACTTACAGGATGTGTGCAAAATGTGCTCTTCCTCTTGAACGGGACGCTAGCGGATATCCATAAAGCAAAAATTCACAATCTTTAGCGTGTGTTATCAAATCCCTTTGTCGTAACAAGTTTGGTGGTACAAGAAAATCCTTGTGCCGCAAGCCTCGGAGAATGCCGAGAGGCTATCTAATATTTTGGGAGGGGAAGTACCACGATGAACAAACGGTTTAAGCAGATTTTGATGTTATTGCTTGCGGTTGCATTGTTGTTGCCGCAATTTGGAATCGCGCAAAAGACAAGTGCGGCCAGTGCGAATGGAAATTATGCTTTAAAAGTTCAAACCACTGGCGGGCACCAGTGGGATGGTGCGCAAATAGACACAGGGGCAAGCGGATTAAACCTCGTTGCCGGCACAACCTATACCTTCTCATATGACTTATATACCCCTGACCAAGATGTGGCAGGCATTGTTCTACAAACTAATGGAAACTACAACTGGATTAAAAATACAGGAGCTTTAAGTGCGGCAAGCCCCGCTTGGACTTCATACACGGCGAATTATACGTATACAGCCTCAAGCGGTTCACAGCTTCAATTTGTTAAAGTCGGCGATAGCGGAGCTACAGACACTAAGAACATAACGTACTACATCGACAACTTTGTTGTTAAAGACTCGAATGGTATTGTTGTTTACAAAGCCGACTTTGAGGACCAAACGGTTGGTGCCTTTAAACAAAGTGGGACGGCTACATTGTCCACGGTAGTACCGCCGGGAGCAGCAAACGATTATTTCTTAAAGATTCAAACTACAGGTGGGCAACAATGGGATGGCGCGCAAATAGACACAGGGGCAAGCGGCTTAAACCTCGTTGCTGGCACAACCTATACCTTCTCATATGACTTATACAACCCTGACCAAGATGTGGCAGGCATTGTTCTACAAACTAACGGAAACTACAACTGGATTAAAAATACAGGAGCTTTAAGTGCGGCAAGCCCCGCTTGGACTTCATACACGGCGACATATACTTATCTAGCGGCAAGCGGTGGACAACTTCAGTTTGTTAAAGCCGGCGATAGCGGAGCTACAGATGCAAAGAATGTAACTTACTACATCGACAACTTTGTTGTTAAAGACGCAACAAGTGGCAATGTTGTTTACACAGCCAACTTTAACGACCAAGCTACTGATGGTTTTGTACCAAATGGGAATGCTACACTGTCTACTGTTAATAGTACTAGTGCTACAACAACACCAACCCTTAACCCGAATGTACTGACCTTGCCAAGCATTAAGAATACGTACCCGGATTATTTGATGGGCAGCATCATCGGCCCATATTATATGCAAGCCCCAATCATGTCCGTCCTGAAAGCCCAGTTCGGCGTTGTGACGCCTGAAAACGCGACGAAGCCAGCTTCGCTGATCGGCACCAGCGCCTCTACGCATAACGTCGCGGATCTGAGCTTTAACGAAGCGGACACGGAGCTTCAGAGCGCGATCGACAATGGCCTAAAAATACATGGGCATACGCTCGTCTGGCAAGGGCAGTCGATTCCGTGGCTGAACAACGATGTGACGTCCAGCACCGACTCGGCTCCGTCCAACCCAGGTCTGACCGCGGCTGGGGCGTATGTGAACATGAACGACTATATTAACGCGGTTCTCAATCATTTTGACGGCAAGTTCAACGCGAGCACGCAGAACATCATCTCATGGGACGTTGTCAACGAAGCGATGGGTGGATCCGTTCGTGACAGCTCTCTTAGTCCGACAGACTGGCACAGCTACCTGAAATCCACCCCGTGGCTCAAGGCGACGGACGATAACTACGTCGAACAGGCGTTCAAGGATGCCCGTGCAGCGGAGCCGAATTACAACGTCCTGTTGTACTACAACGACTATAGCATGGACGACCAGAATAAGGCAGCGGCAGTTCGCGACATGGTGAAAGACATCAATAGCCGTTGGGCTGTGGATCACCCTGGCAAGCAGCTCATTCAGGGCGTCGGCATGCAAGAACATGACGGCCTCGGCACCAACCCTAGCAATACGCGCAAAACGATCCAGATGTTCAAGGATATTGGCGTCAAAGTCTCAATCAGCGAGCTGGACATCTCCGCTGGCACGGGCGGAACACAGACTGCCGATCAGAAAACAGCCCAAGCCGCACAGTTCGCGCGGTTGATGCAAGTTTATACCGATCCCACCTTCAAGGACACGGTGCAGCGTATCACATTCTGGGGGCTGACCGACACCAACAGCTGGTTATCTTCCGGTAGCCCATTGCTGTTCGACGGCAAGCTGTACCCGAAAGACGCGTTTTACGCCGTGATTGAACCGGCCGGATACCTTGCGAATTACAAAGCACCAGGGAAGCCTGCGGGGGGCAAAACTGCAACCGCTGCAAAGGGAACACCGACGATCGATGGCAAGATGGACGACATTTGGAATACGACCACGCCTATCGATATCAATGTAACGCAGGCGGGCAACACGAAGACCGGTGCGCACATGCCAGCCGCTACCGCTCGCATGTTGTGGGACAACGCGAACCTGTACGCACTCGCGCAGGTGACCAAAGATCCGTCCGAACCGTTGGACAAGGGGAACGGAAACCCTTGGGAGCAAGATTCATTCGAAGCATTTGTTGACCTTCTGAACGGCACCGGTGGCTCCATGTACACGAACGCTGCCGGGCATTACCGAGTTCGATATGACGGCTTTGCGTCGGTAGACGCGAACATGACGGACAATCAGGGCAAAGCAACGACGATGACCTCTGCGACGGTCATCGAGGATACGTACTCCTACACCGTCGAGATGAAGATTCCGTTTGTCGATATTACGCCTACGGTTGGCACTAATATTGGCTTTGACGTTCAGGTGAACGAAGCGATGAACGGTGCGCGCATTGGCGCGTACGCTTGGAACGACGCTAGCGGAACGGCTTATCAGGATCTATTCAAGATTGGCACGTTGCAACTTGTCGCAGGGTCCGTCACGGTACCTCCTGTAACCACGGACAACGCCCCAACCGTGTGGCAGACCCATCCCGTGAACGTGGTCCTCCAAGCGACCGATGAAGGCAGCGGAGTTGCTTCCACGTATTACAGCCTGGACGGAGGAGCCTATACCATCGGCAATTCTGTGTCGATTACATCGGAAGGGATCCACACTCTTCGTTACTACAGCGTGGACCGGGCAGGCAACAAGGAAGCGGTGAAGGAGAAGATCATCCAGATCGATCTGACAGCCCCCACGATCACGATGCCGAACATCACGAAGGTTCTGATTAGTGATGCCCTGAAGTATCCGATTGTGGTATCCGATGCAACTAGCGGCTTGGATTCGGTGTCCGTCACTTTGGACGGAAAGCCTGCATCCAGCTTGATTGAAGCGGCACCATTGAGTCTATCGCTCGGAGTACATCCCATCATAGTGACAGCACGCGATAAGGCGGGGAATTCCGTTACGGTCACTCATCAAATTACCGTTTATATGGATACCGCGCATCTGGACTCGTTGTTCCAATCCGGCAGTGTTAACGGCTTCATTACGAAACCAGAGGTGTTAAACAGCCTGTTGGCGAAGGTGAAGCAGGTGCAGGCGGCCGGCAGCGACGCCAAGCAGGTAGGCAATGTTCTGAACGCCCTCAGCAATGAAGTGAGCGCCCAGACAGGGAAAGCACTGGAGGCTAGATACGCGGTATTGGTGCAGAGTATCCTTCAATCCCTAGGTAACAAGTAAGCTAGAGTAGCACAGAACTGCCCGCATGCGGTTATCGCGTGCCGGGCAGTTTTTTGTGCGCCACGCATGGCGATTAACTAGGTGGTGAAAGTCCACTGTGGGGGTTTGTAGTTCGAAGAAAATAAGTCCGTTAGGATTGAATGACGGATACCAACCAAGATCTACTAGGAAGGACTACCACGCGGCAACCCTTTCACTAATCAAAGAACTACCTAGAAATAAAAAAGTGAATGTTCACAAAAGTAAACATTCACTAACGAACTCTATTTTCCACTAACGGACTTTATTTTCCTTGATCAGCGACTTCACGGTATCGCTTCATATTAGGCATATTTTACCACTTTATTTTTGCCGGTTGACTTCGCTTTGTACATCGCTTCATCGGCTTGCTTAATGAGCTCTTCCGCGCTGAGGCCGCTTTTATATTTGCTGAAGCCGATGCTGGCGGTGACGATCGTTTCCGATTCGATTCGTTTGCGGACGCGCTCGGCAAATTCCTCCATTTTGACACTCGGGTCTGTCACCATGACGACCATCTCTTCGCCGCCATATCGCCCGGCAATGCCGTATTCCTCGACTTCATCTTTTAAAATTTGCGCCACCTGCTTAAGCACGTCATCGCCCATTTGATGGCCTTTGGTGTCATTCAACTTTTTGAAATTGTCAATGTCGCTGAACAAGATGGCGATGGGCAAATGCCGTTGCACATATTGGGTCACCCGGTTATAGAAAAATTTGCGATTATAGAGGCGTGTCAGCCCGTCGGTAATCGATGAGTTGTAAATCGCTTGCATCAGCTCGACAATCCGCTCGAAAAGCAGCATAAATAACAAAAAGTAATAAATGAGAGGCAACCCACGATCCGCCAGGGAGAACCAGCGGTTCGCATCGCTGTACGCGTACACGTTGATGAGATGCGCCGTCTGGTTGAGAAAATAGACAGTTAGCGCGATTTGATATTTAACCTGCTGCCCGATAAAGGGCGGTATGAGATAAAAACAAAGAAAAATCAATAAAAAAACGTACAGCTCCAAGCCTAAATCCTGGAGCAGCTTGACTTGCTCTTCAGTCCCGCTGTACATCCGGGGAATGAAAAAATGGAGTAAAGATACGATAAGGCCCATGACGATCAACCCATAGAAAAAAACGTACTGCTTCCGCTTCGTCTTGTTGTACAACTGATAGATCCCCATGTTCAGCAGGACGAAGGAGATGATTTTCAGCACGAGCAGTATGTAAGCGGTTAAGCTGGTATCCAGTGCGTGGAGCTTCAAGTAGAACTGAAGCATATAATGTAAGGCAACGATCACAATGGAGATGGTCATGGATAAGTAGCCTTTTTTGCGCCGGTCTAAAAAAAGCCTTACAGACATTACAAACATAAGTACCAGAATCACGAGTACGATCATAATCGAAATTATGGAGGCTAGGTCACCAAATAATAAATCTGCTACATTCATATGTTCCTCCGCATTCGGCATTTATCGACATAACTATCTCTTATTATAAAGGAAAATGTGATAGAGAGATAGAATCGAGTTTGGGTGGGGCTGTGTTCTCTTTTCTATTCAGCGAACACACGTTACAATAAGAAGGTAAGCTCAAGGATTTTGGAGAGGGGCTCATGCAATGAACATATTGCAAGCATTGTTTTTTCCGCCGGAACAACCAGGCGGGGTGTCATCCATGGTTCCCTATATTTTGGACCGCTTTAATAAAAAGGGCTGGGAGATGGAACTGTTTTCGCTGCCAAAGCGCATTCGCAACAAAGGAACGGAGGAAGTGGAATTCACCACCTTCGATTGGCGAAAATATGCCGGAAACCCGATTGTAGATAAATACATCCAGACCTACAAAGATTATGTTTGGTGGACAAAACTGCGATTGGTGAAAAAATTCGATATTATTCATGCGCATCATCCGATTGCAGGCTTGGTAATGAAGCAATTGTACCCGGATATACCGGTGATTTTGACGATTCACTCGAGCTTTGAACGGGAGCTAATTTTGAATGGAAGGATTCAAGAGAACGGACTGGAACATCAGTTTTTGACACAAATCTATGGTGAGCTGGAAGCGAAGGTCGATCAAATTATTACAGTTTCCAATTCCTTCAAGCAGTATTTATCGGAATACGTGCAGGACAGCGAGCGGCTCGGGGTCATCCCGAACGGCTTCGATGAGAAGCGCTTCCGTCCCATTTCCCACGAAAACCAGGTGACGCAATTTATTACGGTATGCCGGTTGGTCCCAGCCAAAGGGCTGGATACGCTGCTCATGGCGTGCGGGGAGCTAAAAAAACGCGGACTGCCGTTCGTGCTGCACATTATCGGTGACGGCCCGTGCAGGCAAGAGCTGGAAAAGCTGGCAATCGAGCAAAACATTTATGAAGACACCATTTTTTATGGCTATATGCTGCACCCGGAAGAATTTATGCCGTTTTTTGATGTGTTCGTGCTGCCTTCGCGCGCGGAGGCATTCGGTTCCGTATTTGCCGAGGCGGCTTTATGCTGGCTGGCTTTGGTCGGAACGAATGTCGGCGGGATCGCCGAGCAAATTGAGCACGGGCATAATGGGCTGCTGGTGCCGGTCGGAGATGCGCACGCATTAAGCCTGGCGTTGGAGAAGGTTATTATTGACCCGACCTTCCGCTATAATCTCGCCAGAACGGCTTGGGAGAAGGCGAAGAAGACATATTCGCTCAACCGGGTTCTGCGCCAGTTGAAAAGCGTGTACGAAATCTATCAAGTTTAAAGAGAATCGTTAGGAGCGAACTTGGATGAAACGACTGCGGTTTGTGCATGCGGCCGACTTGCACGTGGACAGTCCGTTCAAGGGCATGTCGGCGCTGCCGGAGCGGGTTCGCGAGCGGGTAAGGGAATCGACCTTCGGCGCGCTCAAAGAGCTCGTTGCTTTAGCTATAGAAGTCAAGGCTGATTTCGTACTAATTAGCGGTGATGTATATGATTTGTCAGATCGGTCCCTGCGCGCGCAAATACGCTTCCAGAAAGCGATGGAGCAATTAGCGGCGCGGGGTATTCCCGTTTATGTCATTCACGGGAACCATGACCCTCAGGATGGACGCGCGGCACAGCTGGATTGGCCGGAGGCGGTCCATTTTTTTGCTTGTGACCGGGTACAGACGCTGGACGTCGTCAAGGAAGGGGTAGAAATCATTGCCCAAGTCCATGGGATATCGTATGCCACTTCCAGTGTAACGGACAACCTTGCCCGGCAATATCGGGCAGCGCGGCAAGATGTGTATCAGATCGGTTTATTACATACGAATGTCGACGGTGACCCTGGTCACGATAATTACGCGCCTTGCACGAAACAAGATTTAATCGCAAGCGGCATGCATTATTGGGCTCTGGGCCATATTCATACCCGACAAGTGATTCAAGAACAGCGCCCTGCGATTGTATATCCAGGCAATATCCAGGGCCGAAGCATTCGCGAGACAGGGCCGCGCGGCTGCTATGTGGTCGACGTGCACGAGGATGGACGCGCCGAGCTGACGTTCCACGCGCTGGACCGGGTGCGCTGGTTTCATGAGCGCTTGACGGTTGCAGGCCTTGTGAGCGAGCAAGCGCTCAAAGACAAGATCGGCGAGCGGCTCGAGCGGGTTCGGGAAGAGGCGGACGGCCGCGATGCCGTCGTCCGCCTCGTGCTGGAAGGGCGCAGCGCCGTGCATGCGCTCTTGCGCAAAGGGCGGGCGCTGGAGGAGCTGACCGCCGAGTTTCGCGAAGACGAAGCGGAGCGCAGCCCCTTCGTGTGGATCGAGTCGATGGAGGACCGGACAGGCAGTGACATCGACATGGTGGCGCTAACGCAGGAGAAGAGCTTCGTCGGTGATCTGCTGCGTCTTGCACAAGGGCTGCGCGACGATGAGGCCGCGCTGGCCGCTTTTGCAGCGGAGGCGCTAGCGGCGCTGCAGAGTTTGCCGCAAGCTGCCGGCGGAGCTGCTGCGGATTCCGAGCGGCTGCGGCAGTGGCTGCGAGCCGCAGAGGAACTGGCTGCGGATCTGCTGGCCGCAGATGGGGGGTGGTCTGGATGAGGATCACATCCATCCAGGTGGACGGCTTCGGCAGCTTGCAGGGCAAGCTGCTGGATACAGATGCACCGCTCGTGCTGTTCTACGGCGCTAACGAAGCGGGGAAGAGCACGCTGATGGGCTTCGTCCGAGCGGTGCTGTTTGGCTTTCCGCCGCGGCAGGGCCGGTCGGAGCGCTACGAGCCGCTCGGGGGCGGCGCCCACGGCGGAGCACTGACCCTGCTGGACGAGCAGGGCCAGCGCATCCGCGTCGAGCGCTATGACGCGCCCGCCGCAGGGGGCAAACGAGCCTCGGCGGGGCTCGTCAAAGTCACCCTCGGTGACGGTACCATCGGGGGCGAAGAGCTGCTGAACACGCTGCTGGGAGGCCTTTCGGCCGAACTCTTCCGCAGCTTGTTCGCCTTCGGCTTAACCGAGCTGCAGGAGCTGCGCACCCTGCAGACAGATGAGCTCAGCGGCTATTTGTATAGCGCTGGGCTCGGGGTAAGCGGCTCGGCCATCATGGAGGCCGAGCGCAAGCTGGCGGCGCAGGCCGACAGCCTGTACAAGCCCCGCGGACGCAATCAGGAGATCAATCGTCTCCTGAAGGAGCTGGAGGGGCTGGAGCAGGCGCTGCGCCGCAGCCGCGACCATGCAGCCGGCTATGATGGGCTGCAGGAAGAGCGCCGCTCCGCGGAGCAGCGTATCGCCGGCCTGGAGCAGCGGCAGGAGGCGCAGCGGGCGGAGCTGCACAAGATCGGCCTGGCCGTCAAAGGACGCAGCGGATGGGTCCGCTTGCGCCAGATCGGCCGGGAGCTGGCGGCGCTGCCTGCGCGGCCCGGCTTCCCCGAGCATGCCTCGGCGCGGCTAGGCGCCCTGGAAGCGGAGCTGGAGCGCGCGGAGGCGGAGCGCACGCGCCTTACGATCAAGCAGCAGGGCTTGCAGCTTCAGCTGCAAGAGCTAAAGCTGCTCCCCGCTGAGCTGCTTGCGCACCAGGTGGAGCTGAACTATTTGCTGGAGCAAGCCTCCACCTATGAAGAGCAGCAGCGCAGCGTAACGGAGCTGCGCGTCGAGCGGGAGCACCTGCGCATGCAGCTAAGCAAGCTGCTCCGTGAAATCGATGAACGCTGGGATGAGAAGCATGTAGCTGCTTTTCCGGTGTCGATCTCCCTGCGTGAGCGGGTGCGTTCGTTCAAAGAACAGTTCCGCACGGCACGTGCCGATGAGCTTCGTGTGCGTACGGAGCTGGAAGGTCTGCAGCGGCAGCGTGACCGTTATCACGATCAAATCCGCGGTTTGGAAGCGGATTTACATAGGCAGGGGATCTCTGTGGAAGCCCGGCGCGCTGGACTTGTGGATGCTGCCGAAATGCTGCAGCGTCTGGCCAGAGATTATGCCAAATGGCAGCTGTTGATAAGAGAGGTGCAGCACCATCAGGAACGTCAGGCTGAACGGCAGCGGCATCAGCAGCAGCTAGAGGAAGCGGCGGCGCAAAGCAAAGCCGCCTCCAAGCGGATGCAGCAGCGCTTGGTTGCGCTGAGCAGCCTGTTCACGATGCTCCTGCCTAGCTGGCTGCTGTGGCAGGTTAATTGGCAAACGGCGGCTGTGGCTTTTGTCGTCCTGGCCGCCGTTACCTGGTTTGCTTTTGCCTCAAGCCGCACCGCCAAACCGCGAGTCAAGCGCGCTGAACGAGCTGTGGTGGCGTGGCATGCCCTTACTGGCGAGCCGGAAAGTACGGGGGCGGGCTCGGGCAAGCCGGCGGAAATGAAGCGCGCGGAAGAGGAGCTGCGTCAGCTCGAACGCAGCCTTCAGGAGCAGCTCGAGCGGCTATATGCGCTGCGCCGGCACGATCCCGCCATGGCGGAAACGGCGGCGGCGGCAGGGACGTCATGGACGCGGCGGGGAGCCGCTGCTGCGGTGCCGCTGCAGGAGCTGCAGCCGCACCTGGAAGCTTGGCTGCGCGAGGAAGAGCTGACGAAGCAGCAGCGCAGCGAGCATGTCCGCCAGCTGGAGAAGCTGAAGGACGCGCAGGAGCAGCTTGCGCAGCTGCGGGAGCAGGAAGAGGAGCGCAGCGCCGCCTGGCGGCAGCTGGGGAATGCGCATGCACAGCTGCAAGCGGAGTGGGGCGAATGGCTGGAATCGCTGGCCATGAGCGACCGGCTTTCGCCCGATGCGGCGCTGGAGACGATTCAAGCGGTGGAGCACGGTCATGAACTGCTGCGGCAGCAGCATAAACTAGATGCAAAACTAGCCTCTTATCAGACGGCTATTCATCAATATGAACAAAAGCTGATCCGGTTACTCGGATTAAGCGCGGGCATGAAAGAGCCGCTCCTGGGGCTCAAGCGCTGGAAAGAGCAGGAGCAGGAACAGCTTCAGCAGCTGGAAGTGCAGCAGCGTCTGCAGCAGCAGCTTGCTGAAGGGGAACAGGAGCTGCTGGCTGTGCAGGAAGACAGGCAGCGGCTGCTCGAACGACTGCAGCAGCTGCTGGCCGAAGGCTCCGCTGCCGATGGCGAAGCGCTGCGCAAGCATGAGCGGGAGCAGGTGGAGCGCAGCAAGCTGCGGGATGAGGAGACGGCGCTGCAGGCTCATCTGGAGTCGCTGCTCGGCAGCAGTCAGCTGCCAGATTTTGCGGCGCTCATGGAGTCGCACGGCGAGGAAGATTTGACGCAGCGCTATCTAGCGGTCGAATCCGAGCTCGTCGCAACGACGGAGGAAGCCAATCAGCTCCGGCAGGAGGTTGGGCGGCTAAGCGGCATGATCGGGCAGCTGGAGCAGGGCACTGAGCATGCGGACCGTTTGCTGCAGGTGGAGGCGCTCCGTGCGGCCGTCGCGCAGCAAGTCGAGCACTATGCGGTCGCTTCGTTCGCCTCGCTGCTGATGAAAAAAGCACGCGACGTATATGAGCGCGAACGGCAGCCGGGCGTGCTGCAGCAGGCTTCCGTCTATTTCGAGCAAATGACGAATGGACGTTTCGTGCAAATCAAGGCGCCGTTCGGTGAACAGCGGCTAATCGTGATCCGAGCGGGTGGGCAAGCACTCGAAACGCATCAGCTCAGCCGAGGAACGGCGGAGCAGCTCTATCTGTCGATGCGGTTCGCATTGGCGCAGGAGTATGCGGGCAGAGCGGTACTGCCGCTGGTGATGGACGATATTTTGGTCAATTTTGATGAGGAACGAATGGAAAGCTGTCTGCGGGTTATGGCGGATGTGAGCCAGCGCCACCAGGTGCTGCTATTTACTTGCCACGCACATGTGCGGGATGCGGCTGCCCGATTGTTGGGCTCTAGCCGATTTATAGAGCTATAAGGCAACGTTGAGGAAGGGAGCAAACGAGCTATGGAGCCGGGGATCGACAAAAAGAAAGACCACCACCGTGAGATTACGTATCAGGTTGGCTGGAAAAAGGGCAAAATCGAGTGGCAGGAAGGAGCCGGCGCAGAGGGTGGCGGCAAAGCGCATACGCCAGAGGAGCTTCACGCAGCGAGCTGCGAGCGAAGATTGCAGCTGCTTTGGCGCGCGGTCCCGGCATTGCCAGGCGCGCTGCTGCTGCCGCTCCTGTATGCGCTGCCAGTGATCTGCTTCATGTTGACGATTCTGCTCGTCTATCACCTGCGTCTGCACAGCTAAAGCTTGGGGCATGGGAAATATTGAAGCGAGAAGGGGGACTTATACGTGAATTTGTTATTAGCCGTCATCGGCGGCTTGATTGGTCTAGCCGTTACCGGCGCTGCGGTGTACACCGTTTGGGCGGTGCGTCAGCTGTGGAAGCAGCAGGCTGCGGCGCCTAAACCGGCGAGTCAGGTGGAAATTGCCGCCGTTTACTTTTTGAGATGGACGTTCTTAGACTATGCGGTCGTCGGTTTATTTATCGTTGGCCTGCTCCTGTTGCTGGCTGAATTGTTCGCCGTACTGCGCGACCGGTCGTCGTTTGAAAGCTTCCATTTTGCTTATTTACTGACCGGAATCGTCCTCTCGGCTATGGGCATGCTGCTGCTGTTCGCTCGCCTGCTGGCCGTGCTTGGGTTTGTCAAATCCAATGAGCTGCAAGGGTTACAACGTTCGGCTGCGGTTGCGCCAAATCATCAGCACGAGCCACACCATGCTGATCGCGCCGAATAGCGGATATAGCGCGGAGAGCAGCGCTTTGAAGCCGATTTGGCTGACCACATAGCTTAAGGTTAGAATGCTGATTAAAATCAGTTTCGGATGCAGCTTAACTCGCTGCTGCAGCTGGAGGGACAACCCATATGCATCGGCGATAAACGTTGTGAAGATTTCACCGTAGATCACGAGCAGATAAGCGATTTGCGGGGCTGAGCCAAGCCTGTTGATGATGTTGCCCATGGGGATCTCGAATTGGGCGATGCCTGGCATTTGGGCAGACAGCGCAAAATGTGCCGACAGCAGCAGCAAGCCAATGCCGATGCCGCCGATCAGTCCGCCCCAGTACAGAACGGAGCGGTTCTGTATGGCAGCGCCCATGGGAACCAGTACGGCCTGTGCCATCGCCAGGTTAAAAGCGGTGTAGAGGAATGGGGCGAACCATATTTTGGAAAGTGGGTAATCGCTGGTGATCCGCAGCCAGTTGCCCGAAGCCGGCGAGTTCCATGTATAAATGACGATCACGAGACTGAACAACAGCATGATCGGCACGACAATTGAGTTGACGGTCATGATGGCTCCGATCCCTCGCGAGAGCACCAGGTAGGAGAGGACGAGCGTCACGAGCAAGCCGGTCTGGTAAGAGAGGTGAAGCTGCTCTTCAAATACGGTCCCGCCTCCGGCGAGCATGACCGTCGTAATGCCAAACAGCACAATCATCGTAAACAGGCTGATCCACCTGCCGATTTTGGCCCCGAACAGTACGGCATTCAAGTCTTCATACGATTCCGCTTTCAGATCGTGTGCCATCATCATGAGCTTGATTCCAATCCAGACGAACATCAAACTGGAAAGCGCGATCGTTAGTGTTGCCATCCAGCCATACCGGGTGAAAAACTGCAGTATCTCTTGACCGGAGGCAAATCCTGCGCCGACAATCGTACCGATATATGTAAAGGCGACGCGGATGATCTGTGATCCTGTTCGCATATATTGCCCCTCTCTCCGACGTTTGATATAGTACAAGGTATGTTATTGCTTACATCCTCATGACAGGAAGTTGGGGCAAGCTCTATTTTCTGGTAAAATGTGAAAGTGCAGAATAGGTTCATTAGGAGTGTGACTTGTGAAGGAAGTCATATTTGAATTTATTAATCAATACGGCTACATTGCCTTATACATTCTGCTTTCAGCGGGGATCGTCGGCGTGCCTGTCCCGGACGAAACCCTCATGGCTGTCGTAGGCTCGCTGACGGCCCCTGGCGGACCGTTCAAGTTCACAACGGCGCTTATCGTCATTTATGCAGGCACGATGACGGGGATGATTGTCAGCTATGTACTGGGTCATAGGGTCGGCAAACCACTGCTGTACCGCTATGGCAAATGGTTCAAATTGACGCCGGCGCGGATCGAAAAAGCCGAGGGCTGGTTTCAGAAATACGGCTTGTGGACGGTATTTTTTGGGTATTTTGTGCCGGGCGTTCGGCACTTCACGTGTTATTTATCGGGGGTCAGCGGCGTTAAATTTTATAAGTATTTGTTCTACGCAGGCACGGGAGCAATGCTGTGGTGTACGACCTTTTTGACACTTGGTCATTTTATTGGCCGTAATTTGGACAGTATGTTCGAGCTGATCCACAAATATATGGGCATGAGTTTCCTCATTCTGGCAGTTGCCGCGATAGCGGGCGCCTGGATCTACATCCGTTTTCGGAAGCGCAAGACGGTGTAGGAGAGTAAAAGCGTAGGAGAGTAGGGACGCAAGAGCAGCCTGCGCGAATTTTAAAAAAAGCCTCATTCTATGAATCTGAGATTCCAGATATGGAACAACAGACTCACGGAAGGAGGCTTTTTATATTTACTCATCGGCGAACAGCTTGATGGATTGGATGGTGCCTGCTTTCGGATCGATATCCAGCCTCAAAATCGTTCCCTGTGCTTTATACGAAAGCACATAGGTAGAATTGGAATCAGGCTTGCCTAATATGGCGATAGCGTCTTGCACTTTCTGGCCGAGATGAAGACCCTGCAAACCGGGATCGATATCAAAAGAACGCACATCGACGAATTGCAAAGCATCCTGTGCGTTAAAACCTACAGAAAAATCCGTGTAATCGTAAACTTGAAGCGTATCTTGGTCTTCATCCATATTGAATTGTTTCTTGGCTGTTCCGAAGCGTTTCAGGACGAAGTCCTTCGAAGTTCCCAGCTTCAAACCCATCAGTGTCGGTTTATCTTGCTGGTACGCATCTTCCGATTTCACTTTCGGCTTGGCTGTCGGCTTCGGGTTATTCGCGGTTTGCGGAATGTCCGACAGATCCGTCTTGGTTGTGCCTGCGACTTGCGCTTCATGCTTCGATTGATCCTCTGGCGTTGGGCTTGGTGCCTGGGTCGGTGCAGGTTCAACCGGAGGTTTAGTCTCATGAACGACAGTCTGTATGTAAGTAGGTGTTTCTAGAGGGGGCTGTGCAGTCGGAACAGATGACTTCTGACAGCCAGCTGCTACAAGCGACACCAGGGCAACTGGGACACAGCCAAGAACAAGTAGTTTAGTTAGTTTGTTCATTGCCATCGTTCCTCTCTGCTTGATCGGTTTCTCCGAGTCGTGTTAAGTATATACATCATAAACCTATAAGGTTGTCAACCTCAATGCTCAAATGTGAGCAAATATTGGCAATTTCCAGTTCTCACCTATATAGACACCGCTACAATAGAAAAAGTTTCACTCCTAAAGGCTTAGCCGGGTAAATTGGGACTTGAAACCTACTTGAACAATATGGTAACTTACTCATAATACATATGGAAATTCCCTATTCAATTGTGGAGGTCATAATATGGAATTATTAAAGCAGCGGATCTTGGAAACAGGTGTCGTCGTATCGGATCAAGTGCTTAAGCTTGACGCCATTCTGAATCATCAGGTGGATCCGGTGCTGATGATGGAGATGGGCAAAGAATTTGCCAGATTGTACGGGGAAGAGAAGCCTGACAAGGTGTTGACGGTCGAATCGTCCGGTATTCCCATCGCGTTGACAACAGCGCTCCATCTCGGTGTTCCTATGGTTTTTGCCCGCCGCAAGAAGACGTTGACGATGGATCAAGACACTTATAGCGAACGCGTTCCGTCTTTTACGAAAGGGATTGTCACGGATATTATGGTTTCCTCGCACTTGCTGAAGAAGGGTGAACGAGTCCTGCTGATCGACGATTTCATTGCCAACGGCGATGCGGCGCGCGGGCTCATCCGGATTATTGAGAAAGCCGGAGCTGAACTCATCGGTGTAGGCATAGTTGTAGAGAAGATGTTCCAATCTGGGGGCAACTCGCTCCGTGAGCGGGGCATTCGCGTAGATTCCTTGGCGCGCATTGCATCTCTATCGAACGGACAAATCCAGTTTGACTAATTTTTCATGGAACCGATGCCTTCCATGAAACCGATTTTTCCTTTATAATGAGTAACAAGGTAAGAGAGGAGGCTGACATCGATGGGGATTGAGAATGGTTCTGTTGAATATTTTATGACAAAGCTGGGGGAAGCCAAGACTCACTTTGAGCGTGCTCTCGATTGCAAGCACACGGAGTTTGATGACCTGTATCCTTACATGATTGAGCACCCGCAATTCTTCTGGTATAAACGCTATGTGGCGTGGTCAGAGCTGTTGACGATCGTCAAATTGTGCACCGAGCTTTCGGTGGCGTGGGAACAACAGTTTTCCGCGGCGCAAGTAGAATATATTCAAAAACGCGTAATGTCCAGCAAAGTACTCGATTTCTGGTTCGAAACGAATGATTCCAAAGAACATGTCAGCTAATCGGTAATGTGTGCATGGAATAGAATAAGGCCATTGAATCCTTTTGATTCATGGCCTTTTTTGTTTGGCTCATATTCCGTTCTCCAGAATGTGCATGCTTTCGATGTGCTTACGCGTTTCTTGCGTGCCCAGTTTATGTATCATACGGTACACTTCCGTTAAGTAATAGTCATAATCCTCGTTGGCCTCGTTATTGTAGTAGACGCGCCAAGGGACATAAGAGGTGCCATAACTGTTCTGAGAAGTATTATCCGTTTCTTCAAAAAGTTCCTGAAGTTGATCGAGTTCTTCCTGATCTGCCATGATTTCAAAGTCATAATTGATGTTTTCTTTGCTATCCAGCACTTCACCCGTGTTGACCGTCACGTAATACGTTTTCTTATCCATGCTTTAGTTAGCGCCTCCCCGAGAGTGAACGAATTTAGCCGACTATGTATAAGGTAACCGCATTGAAAGTGAAATATGTAGGTTTGATCTCTTTGGGATTTTGTGTATGCTAGAAAGATGGAGAGCAGTATGCCAGTAACGCTTGTGCTTGTAAAGTAGGAAGAGAAAGGGAGTATCAATCATCATGATTTCAGAGGATCAATTGGATATATATCGCGTGGAGAGCACGCTGCTGCGCGTCATTCGAGATGTTAATTCGGCGAATGATGTGCGCGGGATAGTAGTGGCATGGGATGATGACACTGTCTTGATCCGCAAAAAAAACCGCAGGGTCGTCAAGCTTGCGCGTTCCTATGTGTACCAGCCGTACGAAGAGGCGAGACCGCCTGAGTTTATGCTGCCGCAGGAGCCTGCCGAGCCTTACGCTGAGCGTGATGAGAATTAAGGATCAGCCAGCCTGATCCGGGGCAATGAGGAGGGGGAGACTTTGGCTTCGACATCGATTCCTGGCATCGCTATGAACCGGGTGACTAGCGAGCAAGGGTCATATTTATGGTTTCAAAGCGAGATTCCGCTGCGGACGCTCAATTCTTCGCCTTGGGGCGGCGGTTTTGGTCGGCACCAGCATGTAGTGAATCGGCAAGTGGGAAAATCTTACCACGCAGAGGATCCGCTGGCGGAAATGAGCGGGTTTTTGCTGCAGGAAGGGCTCAACCCGGCAGCTACCGCCGGGATGCTCACAGCGGCGTGGGTGAAGGACGTTGGCGTTAGCTCGCTGAGCTGGGAAGCGGTGAAAGGGAGCGATGGCGGCGACGGTGGAGCCGCTGGTTCAGGCGCGCTGCAAGTCTGCGCCTATGTAACGGTGGGGCTAGGCAACAAAGCGCGGGCCGGCGCCGAACTTCCGGCGCATTCGCTGTATCCAGGGACGATCAATATCATCCTGTTGATCGACGGGCAGTTAACGGATGCCGCGATGGTGAATGCGGTCATTACGGCTACAGAGGCCAAGGCGGCGGCGCTCCAGGACTTGAACGTGCACAAGGAGGGCCGCGTTGCTACAGGCACCACGACGGATGCCGTTCTGATCGCGGCTACAGACCGCGGGCGGATGCATGCTTACGCTGGAACTGCGACACAGCTGGGATATTTAATTGGCAGGACCGTTTATGAGGCAACGATGGCTTCGGCACTGCTATATGAAAAAAGCCTATCTCATTTCCCGAAATCAGGGAATTGAGATAGGCATAGCCGTTTTACGTGCGGCGGAAGACTCCGTATGCTAGCCCGGCTGCCAGGCCGTTCGCCATATCGGGGACATCTTCATCCTCGCCGCGGTAATTCGGGTCATGCACGATAGCTTCGGCCTCACCTTCAGTGAGGTCGCGTTGGTTGCCCGTGTACTTCGGTTCCAGTGCATCGATTTCTTCTTGATCCAAGGCAATCCCTCCTTTGCGCTTAGGATGCGGATTGGATGACATTGCTATTCGTGAATTGTAAAAAGATTGTTGACTTCCTAATTGGAATCATGATATATTACTAAATGTCGCTGCTGAACATAGCTTGTTCAAACAGTAACTCGCGGTCGTGGCGGAATTGGCAGACGCGCACGGTTCAGGTCCGTGTGGGCTAACCCCCCGTGGAGGTTCGAGTCCTCTCGACCGCATCCACAGCAAGAGCTTCGGTCTTCGGACCGGGGCTTTTCTTTTTTATAATAAAGAACATTCATAGTGGGATAATGAGATGATGAACCAGATGCCGACTATTTTAATAGTCGATGATGATCCTGCAATTTCGATTTTAATTGAAAAAAGCTTAAGCAAAGAAGGCTTTCATACATCCGTCGCTAAAAGTGGCCAGGAGGCGCTGGAGCTCATGCGCCAGCCTGAAAATTTTTCCTTGCTCATTCTGGATATCATGATGCCAGGGATGGACGGCTTTGAAGTGTGCCGGCAAATTCGCGCGCGGTTTGCGGGACCGATCCTCTTTTTAAGCGGCAAAGATAGTGAAATGGATCGTGTCATTGGGCTTGAGCTTGGAGCTGATGATTATGTGACTAAGCCATTTATGACCACCGAGCTGATGTCTCGGGTCAAGGCGCATCTGCGGCGTGAGCAGCGAAGCGCTATGCAGCGGAAACGTGCCCAAGGTGTGATGCAATTCGAGCAGCTCACGATTGATAAAGAAACGTTCGATGTCGCCAAGGATGGTGAACGTATCGTACTGTCCACGAAGGAGTTTCAAATTCTCGTGTATTTGGCGGAAAATCGCGGGCGCGTTCTGTCGCGCGAGCAGATTTACGACGCCATATGGGGGAGCGGCGAGTTCGGGGACATCACCACCGTGACGGTCCATATCAAAAATTTGCGCGATAAGCTCGATAGAGAAAATACATATATTAAGACCGTCTGGGGCGCTGGGTATAAATTTACCGGGGGCCGGGCGGAATAGTTTTATTTGTGTGCCGTGGAGGATAGGGTTGGTCCTTTGCGGTTTTTTTGTGTTTCTGTGGTAACTGCTTGGAAGCTTGAGGATGGTTAGTTTCTGTGGTAACTGCAAGGGAGTCTAAGGATGGTTAGTTTCAGAGGAAATTGCAAAGCAGTCTGAGGCTGGATATTTTCTGAGGTAACTGCAAGGGAGTCTGGGAATGGTTAGTTTCTGAGGTAACTGCAAGGGAGTCTGGGAATGGATAGTTTCTGATGTAACTGCGAGGGAGTCTGGGAATGGATGGTTTCTGTGGTAACTGCAAGGGAGTCTAAGGCTGGATAATTTCTGAGGTAACTGCGAGGGAGTCTGGGAATGGATGGTTTCTGTGGTAACTGCGAGGGAGCCTAAGGAAGGTTAAGTTTCTGTCGTATCTACAAGGGAGTTGTGGGCGATATCTAGTTGTGGCTGCCCTTCATGGGGCGGATGTTATTTCGTCCCTTCGCTATCCTGCAAAATGGGATGATTTTTGGATTTTAGCCGATTGAGTGATTATCCTTTAGTATCATGCTGTTTTTGCAGGATAAGTGGGGGCTTGGGGGCGACTAGGGAGTGAGCGTATGCAAGTGGGGATCTGAGGAGTGGTTGCGTCGGCGCAGTATGCTCACTGGAGCCGTCAGGTGCGGTCCGAGAGGCAGCACGGAGCATGTTTACCCACGGCGGCAGGTGAGGCCCAAGAGGCGGCATGGAGCATGTTTACCTACGGCGACAGGTACGGCCCAAGAGGCGGCATGGAGCATGTTTACCTACGGCGACAGGTACGGCCCAAGAGGCGGCATGGAGCATGTTTACCTGCGCCGTCGAGTGCGGTCCGAGAGGCAGCGCGGAGCATGTTTACCTAACGGCGACAGGTGAGGCCCAAGAGGCGGCATGGAGCATGTTTACCTGCGACGACAGGTGCGGTCCAAGAGGCAGCGCGGAGAGTGTTTACCTGCGGCGACAGGTGCGGGCCCAAGAGCAGCGCGGAGCGTGTTTACCTGCGGCGACAGGTGCGGGCCCAAGAGGCGGCATGGGAGTGTTCCTTCGCCGTCAGGTGCAGCTTCCGCGAGCGCTTAATATTTCTTAATATTTGTTTATTTTTATATTAGATCTATTCGCTACAATCATCCTTAATCAGGTTGATTAAGGAGTGGGTTCGGGATGGCGAATATTTTGGTCGTGGATGATGCAGCTTTTATGCGGGTGATGTTGCGGACGATGCTTGAGAACAACGGTCACTCTGTTGTCGGGGAGGCGGCGAACGGCGTGGAGGCGATTGAGAAATACGTTACCTGCCGCCCTGATCTGGTGACGATGGATATCACCATGCCGATTATGGAGGGGGTTGAAGCCGTGCGGAAAATCAGGCTGAAAGACCCCCGTGCCAAAATTGTCATGTGCTCAGCGATGGGACAAAAAGCAATGGTCGTCCGCGCGATTCAAGCGGGTGCGATCGATTTTATCATAAAGCCGATGCAAGAGGGAAAGGTCCTTGAGGTGATCGCCAAGCACACGTCCAGCTAAAGCTTACAGCAGCCGTAAGTCGCCTACTGTAAGTGAACAATTGTTGTATTTGCCCGCATTGGCGTTGAAGCCGTCATTCGTTGCATGTGAAACGGGTAACGGTTTTTTGAAGTTTTCGGGCGAAAATTGTAAAATTCTGTTTTTTGCGCTAGGCACAAATCATATATGATAGTATGGATATGAACTAGACGCTCTGGAGAGGAAAGTGTCCCACCATGTCTGCCCAACCGCTTACGCTAGTCGCTTATGAAACTTCGAAGACGCAGCGGAATTATGTCATTTTATTAAGTGCCTTGCTGGTGCTTATCTCGCTAATTACACTACCGTTCGGAAATACCAAAGGTGCGGAAATTCCGGCTTTTATCCCGGCTGTAATGTCGACGATTATTTGCTTCGATTTCATCACGCTGTTCGTCCTGTTCAATCAGTTTCGGGTGAAGCGCTCGCCTGCGGTGCTGGTCCTTTCGGCGGCCTATTTGTTTTCGGCGTTAATTACGATCCCGTTTCTTTTAACATTTCCGAAGCTGTTTTCAGAAACAGGACTGTGGCATGCGACCATACAATCTTCACCTTGGATTTACAATATGGGGCGAGCGGGATTTCCGGTCATTATTCTGATTTATGTGTGGGTGGAGAACCGTTTTAAAAATGTGCAATTAAATGTCCGGGACGCTCGGCGCTGGTCCGCCATCATTATGCTGGCCGTTGTCATTGTGGCAGGTTTGATGACGTTGTACGCGACCTATTTCAGCGAGAGCCTGCCGATTATTTTTGAACAGGGCAATTATTCCCCGCTCTATGAGGATGTCGTAGGTCCGGGCAATATCGTGATCAACTTCATTGCGCTCGTCGCGCTGATGATGAAGACCAGAGGTAAAAATGTCACCAATCTTTGGCTGATCGTGGCAATTTTGGCCTCTCTGCTGGATGTGCTGCTGACGTATTTCTCCGGCGCCCGTTACAGCTACGGCTGGTATATGGCCAAGGTGAACAGCTTCATGTCATCGAATATTTTGCTGGCGATGCTCATTTTCGAATTCAACCGCTTGTATTATAACACGACAGAGCTGTACCATCATTTGCTGGAGCGCAATGAGCTTGTCGCCGCTAAGGAACGGGCTGAATCGGCCAATTTAGCGAAAAGCGAGTTCCTCGCGAGCATGAGCCATGAGATTCGAACGCCGATGAATGCGATTATCGGGATGGCTGATCTGCTTTATGAAACCGAACTTACGGAAGAGCAGAAGACGTATGTGGAAGTATTCCGAAAATCGGGCAACAATTTGCTGAACCTGATTAATGATATTTTGGATTTGTCCAAAGTGGAAGCCGGGCATTTGGAGCTGGAGGAGGTTGATTTTAACCTCGAAGAATTGATTGAAAAGACGCTGGAAATATTGGCGATCCGTGCTCACGGCAAAAAGCTGGAGCTGCTGTCCTACGTCGCGCCGGACATTTCCAAGTCTATCTGCGGCGATCCGGACCGCCTGCGGCAGGTGCTTTTTAACTTAATCGGCAATGCGATTAAATTTACGGATGCGGGCGAAATCGTCGTTCGCGTCAAAAAGGATCCGGAGCATCCGGAGATGACGCTAGTCTCCGTTTCGGATACGGGGATTGGCATTCATCCGAGCAAGCTGGGCGCGATTTTTGACTTGTTCACGCAGGGCGACTCGTCGGTTACCCGCAAATATGGCGGGACAGGGCTCGGTTTAACGATCTGCAAACGCATCGTGGAAAAGATGGATGGCGAGATTTGGGTCGAGAGCGAAGTGGGCAAAGGGAGCACGTTCTTCTTCCGGGTGAAGCTGGTGGAAAGCGGCGGCCAGCTGGACGCGCTTCCTCGTCAGGAGCAGCGCCTGCAGGGCTTAAAAACGCTGGTGGTCGATGATAACAGCACGAACCGGTTTATTGTCCGCGAAATGTTGATTAAGTACGGCCTGGAGATTACGGAAGCGGAAAGCGGGCGCGAAGGGCTGGAGGAGCTGAAGCGGGCGCGAGAGGCTGGAACGCCATATGCGCTGCTGCTGGTGGACTGCTTGATGCCAGAGATGAGCGGCTTTGAGATGATTGAGAGCTTGCAGACGGTTTGCACGGAGAAGAAGCCGGTGATCATGATGCTCACGTCCGACGATCAAAGCAGCAATATCAAGCGCTGCAAGGAGCTCGGGGTCAACTATTACATGATTAAGCCGGTCAAAAAGCAGCGGTTGCTGGAGGCGATCCTGCAGGCCGCCGCTCCGGCGGTCAACAGGGCTGAGCTGTCTGCGAATGTGACCGAATGGAAGCAGGAGCCGCGTCAGCTGCGGATTTTGCTTGTGGAAGACAACGAGGACAATCAGCTGTTGTTTAGATCGTACTTGAAGAAAACGAGCCATCACATCGACTTGGCCGAAAACGGGGAAATCGCCAGCAAGAAGGTGCAGGAAAGCGAGTACGATCTCGTCTTCATGGACATGCAGATGCCTGTCATGGATGGATATACGGCAACGAAGCTGATCCGCGCCAGAGAGCGGGAAAAGTCGCTGCGTCCGGTGCCGATTATCGCTTTAACGGCGCACGTGCTCAAGGAGGATATGCAAAAATGTCTGGATTGCGGCTGTACCGATTATTTGACGAAGCCTATTTACAAGCAATCCTTGCTATCATTTATTCAATTATTTGCGGAGGGCAACTATCGTGGGCCAGTACAACAACTTGAAAGATAAAATTACGGTTGAAATCGACGCGGATTTGGAAGACTTGATCCCCGGTTATTTGCGCAATAAGCAAAATGAGATCGAGCGCATGGCCGCCGCCATGGCAACAAGCGATTTCAGCGCGATTGCCTTGATTGCGCATGGCTTGAAGGGAAACGGAGCGGCGTACGGCTTTGTCCCTTTGTCTGAGCTTGGAGCGGCGATGGAGAAGGCGGCGGGCTTACAAGACGGGGAAGCGATTGGCAAACTTTTGGAAGACATGCAAGCTTATTTAACTCAAATTGAGATTGTTTATATCGAATGCTAATTCGTGCAAGCTGCTTGTGAAGGAGATACGATGAACGTGACCGGATTTACCCCAACCCAATTGCATAAAAGCGCATCCACGCTGTCAGATAGCCAAGAGAGCAGATTGCTCATCATTGATGATGATGCCGATTTACGGGCGCTCCTCCTGCGAAAGTTTAGAGCCGAGGGCTTCCATGTCGATGAAGCGTCCAGTGTCCACATGGCCACAGAGCGGCTTTATGAGGCGGCGTATGATCTCATTATTTTGGACTTGATGATGGTCCCGGAGTCTGGTTATGTGCTATTTGACTTCTTGAAAAGCGATCCGAAATTCAAATGGATACCGCTGATTGTGCTGTCCGGTCATCAAGATTTGGATGAAAAAGTCAAATGTCTCGAGCTCGGCGCCGACGATTATGTAACCAAGCCGTTTCAGTTTCGCGAGCTGAAAGCAAGAGTCGGCCGCATGCTGACGCGAGCCCGGGAATATGAGCATATCGCGTTCCGCGATGCGTTAACAGGTGTATACAACCGCAGATATTTCGATAATTATTTGGCTGTGGAACTGCAAAAAATCCAGCGCACACATGCTTCGTCAACGCTGGTTCTGCTCGATATCGACCGCTTCAAAGGCGTGAACGATACATACGGCCATCCGATCGGCGATCTCGTGCTGCAAGGCATGGCGCATCTGTTGAAGGAGAATCTGCGCCAATCAGATTTTGTCGCGCGCTTCGGCGGTGAAGAGTTCGTCATTATGCTCGGCGGCGCCTCCGAAAGAGAAGCGATGCGCGTGATGAACGAGCTGCTGGGCAAAGTGCGCGAGCATGTGATGGCGCACGTGGAGGATCAGCAGATCCGGATCACCTTCTCCGGGGGGCTGGCCGCCTGGGAGCCTGGGGTGTCGCGCGCGGAATGGATCAGCCGCGCCGATCAAATGCTCTACGCCGCCAAGCAGGCCGGCCGAAACCAATGCGCCGGGTGGTCCCAACGGGGGAGCTCAGACACACCGGAAGAAGCGAGCGAAGCCGGCGTTCCGCAACGCCTGCCACTCGTGCTCGTTGTCGATGAGAGCAAGATGATGCATGCCATTTTGACCGCGAAATTGGCTGAGCTCTCTTTGCAGACTGTCAGTGTAACCCAACGGGAAGCGGCCATAGCTTTTGTGCAGGAGCATGAGGTGGATCTGTGCATTATGGATGCGTCTGTGCCGAACTTGCGTTCGCTATCGAAGCGGAAGAATATCAAGATCTTCGCCATCACGGATCATGCGCAGGAAAAAGAGCGGCTGGCCGCCGGCTTTACGGCGGATGAACGGATGGCCAAGCCATTTTCGCTGGTTGAGCTGGAGATGCGGTTGAAAAAGCTGATGTTTGTCGACAATGGGTAAGAGGCGTCCCAACATCTGGCAGCTTACATGAAAGTTTGGTATGATTCATACTATAGATTGTACCTATATCAAAAAGGGGATGAAAATCCATGGAAAGAACGGTTACGGTTTCCCATTCAGGCAGTTTCGCGCATGTCCTGCAGACATTTGCGATCTCGCTTCTGGTATCCTTCCTCGGCACGCTGATCGGCGCGATTGTGGTTCCGCCTTCGATGATCATGCTTTTTGTGGTCGCAGAAGTTGTGATGCTGGTTGCAGCAATTGTCATTCGTATTCGCGGTAAAAACATCGGCTACGGCTTTTTGTACGCTTTTACAGCGATCTCCGGCGTGACATTGTATCCAGTAATTGAAGCTTACGGCGGCCTGCTTGGCGCAAATGTGGTGTCAGGTGCGTTCCTGGCGACTGCGGTTATTTTTGGCGGACTGGCCCTGTATGCGCATAGATCGAAGCGGGATTTCAGCTTCTTGGGTGGATTCTTGTTCGCGGGAACGATCGGGCTTGTGCTGATGAGCTTGATCTCCTTGTTCGTCTCATTTGGTTCCGTGATGAACCTGGTCTGGTCCTTGATCGGGATTTTGATTTTTAGCGGCTGGGTCCTTTATGACGTTGCTCAATACCGCGATGGTGTTGGCGCAGAAGAAGTGCCGCTCGCTGCTTTGAATATTTATCTCGATTTTATTAACCTGTTCTTGTACATTCTTCGCTTCCTGGCCTCCATTGCCGGAGTGAACAGAGATTAAGTGAAATTCGTTAAGCACTCTCTTGAAACGTGCCTGGTTGCACGGCTTCAGAGGGTGCTTTTTTTATTGGGGCAGCTGGAACAAGCACGATTTGCCTTCTCTCGACATACAATTTATTGATTTCGAATCCAAGTTGAGAGGAGATGACGCAGGTGGCGGCATGCAGCACTTGGACATACAGAGGCATTTCGGCTTCGGTTTTTAAAAGCTTGCAAAACGTGGGCAGGAAGCAAGGCTTTACGATTCCGAACGCAGCTTCCGGAAAATTTGTGATTTCGGTCGCAGGGATGAGTGTCGGATTTCAGTATGCTTGGGATACTAACGGGCAAACGTTATTGTTGCAATGTGTGAATAAGCCTATGCTGTTAGGTTGCGGAACGATTAAATCGTTTGCTGATAAAATCGTGGCCGAGAGCGGTGGCAAAGTCGGATAAATCAACCGCTTCCGCCTGTCTATTCCGTTTAGGCGCACGCCTGTATGGGTAAAATAGGGAGGGAAGGCAGGTGGAGGCATGGCGAAAAGCGATGACTTGGTGAAGTACATAACGCTTCAGGTGATTTCCTACATGGAGACGCCGAAAGATGTCCGCAAGCAGGCAAAAGTAGCGATAAAAGAGCAGCGGGAAAGCTGGCAAACGCGCTGGTTTGGCTTGATGCCGATGGCGGCGAGCATGTTGTTTAAGCAGGTAAGACGGAAAAAAAATGCCGAAGTTTCCCGGGAAATAAAATTAAAGCCTTAAGCCTTCGTGACGGTTGGTTTAAGGTTTTTTTGTGTTGGTTGTTGGCGGGAGCTCGGCTGAAGAGCGGGAAATACGTGCTATGTGTGCAGCTGGGGAAGTTGGCTGGGCTGAAGAGCGGGAAATACGTGCTATGTGTGCAGCTAGGGAAGTTGGGCTCGGCTGAAGAACGGGAAATACGTGCTATGCGTGCAGTTGGCGCACCTGAGCCGCACTGCAAAGCAGGATTCCCCCTGTGAGCAGTGCCGCAGTTCGATTTTGCCCATTTGCAGCAGCTTGCTGGCACTCCAATGCTTCTGCAGTCCGATTTCGCCCAATTGGAGCAGCTGAAAAGCTCCCCGCATGGCAAGAAAGCTGCTCTAAGCAGGCAAAATCGGACTGCAGCCCGCGCCGCCCCACCACGTCATCTGTAATTGGGCAGAATCGGACTTGGGGGATCGGAGGGGGAAGTCGCGGATGCGTGCAAGTGCGGCTCGGGTTGTGCCGCTGGCGCCTCACACGCTAAAGCGCATGTTCTACTTTGGAGGGGCCACAGGAGGGGCTGGGTGAGGCTGCAGAGCGGATTTTCCGCTCTAGATGGGCAGTTAGCCCGCGAGCAACTCGCGCAAAGCGGAATACCCGCTTTATGACGCAAAAAAACACAGTACTGTCCTCAAGGACAATACTGCGTTTTCTTCTCATTCAGGGGTACAACCGTCCCTGCATGAGGGCTTCGTTCAGAAGCACGTATCGCGGACCGACGTGGTCGAGCACAAGAAAGGGCGCGTTATCCCCCCATTGCTGGTACCCAATGACAGCAAGGGGGAGCGTCACCTGCTTACCATACAGCAGGACGACATAGGTCAGTTGTTCCTGTGTCTGCAGTGCGGTTTTGAGCTCGGCCAGATTCGACGCTTGCAGCGGTGTTCCTTGGACCCAAGGCAGCCGATTGTAGGGGTCAAAAGCCGGCAGCAGCCGTTCATCCGTTATTCCCGTCAAATCGGCAGCACCAATCTGCTGAACAGGCAGTACGGGAACGGGATCGCTTTTTAAAGGGAGCAGCTCGCCGGATTTGGCATCCAGATAATAAGTCTGGTCCTGCAAGTTGATTTTCCAGACGGCGGTAAGGGCATCCATATACAATCGGTCTTTGCGAATAGCGTCATTTTGAATAAAATCGGTTAATGAAAGGGTATCCGGAATAAGTGCCTGCTGTACCAAAGAACGATACAGCGTGGTATAGCTGAATAAAGGACTGTCGCCGGTGCCGTACTCCGTCAGACGGAGGGAGCCGTCCTCAGCTGCATGAATGATCATATAGCCGACTTCATGACCGGTCTCTCCGAAAATAACGACCCAGCCATGGGTTCCAGGGCCGAGCGGATAGCTTTGCCAGTTGGCCTGCTGCCAATTCTCGAAACCTTGCTTCTGTGCTAGAACGGATTTCCATTTATTCACAGTGTCGGTTAATGACAAATCACTGCTTGCGTTGATCAGTGGTTTGTTATCCGCAGGGGCTGCGGCAACAGCGGTTCCTGCTTGATCCAGGCTTGTCCGGTCCGGGGCATCAACAGCCGAGGTATGGAAGGGCGCGCTGAACAGCACGCAAACGCTGATCAGGCACATGGTTGTCCATCTTTTCCACAACATGATTATGCTTCACCTGCCCATTCGTATAACTTCTTATGGATATGCTCCTATTGTAAAACTTATGCCCTAAAAAGAATGTTAGAACCTGTAACGGCTTATTTGCGAAGTTTTAGCGACTTAAGTCAATTTCTGGTTGCTCTGCCCGAGTTTAAATGAAACAGACCGCAATTGATGACAGAAACTACGATTCGCGGCTTATACTGCCAGTCGATTTCCTGCAGCCGGTTGCGGCATTGCGTCTCGATCTCATCTCTTTTATCCGGCTCGGCGCTGAGCAGCAGTCCGTTGTAATACGCTTCGACACGGTTAATTTCACTGCGGTGCTGTTCGTTCGCTTCATCGGCCCAGCTGTGGTCGTAAACGCTGATTTTGCGCTCCAGAGTCATCTCCAGGGCGTTGATGGCTTTGGACAACGAGATGGTGTCAGGCAAAATATGGCTGTTCGCCGGGAGCTTAGGCGAGAGGCTTTTGGTCAATAAGTGTTTGTGAAAATGTTCACGGATTTCGCCGTTGTTAAGTTGTATGGCGAGCGAATGAATTTCACTGCGTTTGCGGTCGCACGCCAATTCGACTTTATAGTTCACGCACAGCCACGTATCGTAGACAAGCGCTTGATTGGTGACGGCCCCTGTCGGGAAGGGCTCTTCAAACAGGTGCACGAAACGTCCCTTCTCGCGAACGATGCCAAACATTTGCTCCAGCCGCCGGCTGCCAAGCGTAACTTCGTCTTGTGGGACGCGTGCGGTCACCGTCGTCGGCACGAAACCGAAGTAGCGGCCCAGGATGCTGTCATCTTGCTGAGCGGCCGGCTGCCCTTGAGCTTGTCCTTGTGCTTGCCCTACTGGGCCTGGCGCTCCCGGCGCTCCTGATCCGCCGCCAGCAGGCACAGCTTTCCCGGCTGCCGCCGCTCTAGGTTTTGCTTCCGCTTTCATCTGTTCCGGGTCGAAAATGAACTTGTATGTCATTGTCTCCGGCGCAGCGCCTGTTCGCTCCACGAAGCTCCAGTAATAGGGCCGTCCTGTCATCTCCTTATCGGCTTCGGGAGAGAGCTTGACGGTTACGTAGGCTGGCGTTTTTTCCAGAATTGTGCACTCGTAAGCTTCCAGAAAACGCATGACAAATGTGTGGATATTCCGCTTGCTGATCGTCATAGCTCCACACTCCTGCCGCCTGCGGCATCCAGCACTGTGCGAAAAGCGCCGCCCTTGGGCACTTCCTCGGCAACTTCCGACTGAATTTCCGTGAAGGAATCGCTAATTTCGTCGAGCTTACGGCGGATCTCCTCCGGCGAGTTGGCTTCCATCGCCATGCGGAACAACGAAGACTCCAACGATCCTTTCTTCTCCATCCGCTCCAGAATGGTGTCGAGTTCGCCGATGACCATTTCAAACATATTGATTTTTTCATGCAGCAAGGACAAAATATGCTCTTCAATCGTACCCGTGGTCGACAAATTATAAATGTTCACGTCATGCTGCTGGCCAAGTCTGTGCACACGGCCGATTCGCTGTTCCACGCGCATAGGGTTCCACGGCAGATCGAAGTTGATCATGTTGTGGCAAAATTGCAGGTTAATGCCTTCGCCGCCTGCTTCCGTCGCGACGAGCACTTGGGCACGGTTGCGGAACAGATCCATCATCCAGTCTTTTTTGCCTCGGTTCATCCCGCCTCGGTATGGCACAGCGACGATTTTGTGCTCTTTTAGATAGTTAAGCAGGTACTCCTGGGACGCCCTGTATTCGGTGAAAATAATGACTTTATCATTAATTTCCTGGACCAGCTCCATCGTTTTCTCCGCTTTGGTGTTCGCCTTAATGCCTCGGATCAGCTCGACGAGCTCCCAAATTTTCGCGCGGTCCGGTGATTCCTCTGTCGTCTTCTTGAACAGATTGACGAGGGTGAGGAACACGGCGTCCCTGGAGCTGCAAACTTCCCGCTGCAAGGTGATGAGAGAGAGCATACTCGTCAAATCTACGGAATTCTCTTTATAGCGTGTGCGGACAAAATTGGTGACACCGTCATAGAGCGCCTGCTCGTCCGGCGACAGGGTGAGCGGAATATTTTTCACAAAACGTTTCGTATAATGAACGCCGCCATCTCCGCGCCGATTGCGAATCATTACTTTGGAAAGTTCCTCCTGCAGCATCATCTCGTTTTTCGGCGTGCGTTTGCCGACGACATAGTTGGTGGTAAAGCTGCTTTGGATGCCGAGCTGCCCGGGCTTCAGCAGGGTGATCAGGTTATACAGCTCTTTGAGATCGTTCTGCACCGGTGTGGCGGTGAGCAGGAGGCAGTATTTTTTGCGCAGCTCATTGACGAAGGTGTAGTTGGTTGTCTTTTTATTTTTCAGCTTATGGGCTTCGTCGACGATCAGCATGTCATATTCCAGATTCATGACAATATCGCGATGCGGGTCCCGTTTAGCCGTATCCATAGAGGCGACGACAACATCGCTTTGCTGCCACATGTAAGCTTTCTTCTGGGCGACGGCAGCGATGCCGAACTTGCTGTTCAGCTCCCGCACCCATTGCAGGACGAGCGATGCGGGCACGAGGATGAGCACTTTGCGGACCAGGCCGCGAACCATATATTCTTTTAAAATAAGGCCGGCTTCAATCGTCTTGCCAAGTCCAACCTCGTCGGCCAAAATCGCGCGACCGCGCATTTCGTTCAGTACCCGCTTGGCGGTCTCAAGCTGATGCGGCATAGGCTCCAGCTGGCCCAAATGCACAAGGCATTGCATTTCATCGAAGCTAGAAATAAGCCCGGCCTCTTCCGATTCGTAGGCAAGCTGATATAGGGTCCAATCATCCCAGGGGCCTCCTCCGCGAACGCGCTGATCCAACTCGGCAAACGATTCCCGTTCAAAATGCATCTGAAGCTGACGATGGATGGGGCGAATGTTCTCTTGCTGTTCATGGCGCATGCGCGAGCCTCCTCAAGTAGCTTGGATGTAGACAGGTGAATACGTTTTAGTATATCCATTCCGGTTGCTTTCATAACTTTTCCATGCAGGAGGCGGCGTGGGCGGGCAGCGGTTTCGTGTGTCAGGGTTATTTTGTGATATGATAGAGTTCAGGTTTAATGAAGGAAGGATGATGACATCTATGACAGCATGGCGTTTTATACATACAGGGGATCGTTCTCCTGCTGAAAATATGGCTATAGATGAAGCGATTCTGACTGCGCACAGCGAAGGGCTCGCTCCGCCGACGGTACGCTTCTATGGATGGAATCCGCCGACGCTTTCGATCGGCTATTTTCAGAAAGAGCAGGAAGTTGATCAGGAGGCGCTCGCCAGAGAGGGGATCGGCTTCGTTCGGCGTCCGACCGGGGGGAGAGCAGTCCTGCACGACAAGGAGCTGACGTACAGCATTATCGTCGCAGAGAATTACCCGGGTATTCCGCGCAATGTCACGGAAGCTTACCGCGTGCTGAGCGTTGGGCTGCTGCAAGGATTCCGCGCGCTGGGGCTGGGCGCTGAGATGGTGCAGCTCGCCAGCGAGGAGGAGAAGGAGAAATACGCCTCGATGGGCTCGGCGGCGTGTTTTGATTCTCCGTCGTGGTACGAGCTCGTCGTCGAAGGACGCAAAGTCGCCGGCAGCGCGCAGGTGCGGCAAAAAGACGTAGTGCTGCAGCACGGCTCGATTTTGCTGGACCTGGACACGGATCAGCTGTTCAGGCTGCTCCGTTTCTCCAGCGAGAAGCTGGCTGAGCGGATGAAGGCGAGCTTCCTGAAGAAAGCGGTCGCCATTAACGAGCTGCTGCGCGCACAGGGCAAGCCGGAGGTGACGCTGCCGCAGGTCGAGGAGGCGTTCCGGCGTGAGATCGCCGCAGGGCTCGGCGTGGAGCTGGCGGATGCCGAGCTGACGCCGTACGAGGTCGAGCTGACGGAGCGGCTCGTGCGCGAGAAATACGGCGCGGAGGCGTGGAACTTCCGCCGGTGATGGGGCGGCGGGGAGTGGGCGAGGCGGTGGGAACGCTGCACGCCCCTGCCCGCTGGCGCTTATCCTGCAAATATAGCAGGATAAATCGGCACCGCCGGGCATATGGCACGGTTATCCTGCAAAAAGGGCAAGATATTAAGGCTGTTGGAGCAATTGCTGCCAATTCGTCTTCATATCATGCAGGATGAGCCTGTTTCCGCACACAAAAAGGTTGAGCAGAATCCCTGATTCCGCTCAACCTTTTCTTTTTACAAGGCAAATGTGCGCTCGAATTCAAGTTGCAGCTTACGCGTCACCGGTCCGGACTGGCCTGTGCCGATCGGGCTGCCGTCGACGGTTAGCACGGGTGTAACCTCCACGGTCGTGCCTGTGATGAAAGCTTCGTCCGCCTGCTGTAATTGCTCCAGAGTGAATGGTACTTCCTGCACCTCGATGTGCAGCGCGTTCGCCAACCTCAGCACGACGGCGCGCGTAATGCCATGCAGAATCAGGTTGTTAGCCGGATGCGTGTACAGCACGTTATCTTTGACGATCATGAAATTCGAAGCGCTGCATTCCGTCACCGTTCCATTGCGGTGCAGGACGACTTCTTGCACGCCTCGATCGAGCGCTGTCTGTTTGGCCATGACGTTAGGCAGCAGATTCAGCGTTTTCAAATCACATCGAAGCCAGCGGATGTCTTCGAGGGAGATCGCATGAATGCCGTTCTGGATCGTCGTGAGCGGGCGCTTGACTTCTGTCGTATAGGCGAGCAGGACAGGTGTAGCTTCTGCTGGAAAGGGATGGGCGCGCGGCGCTTCACCCCGGGTAATTTGCATGTAAATCGTACCCTCTACGAGCTCGTTAAGCTGAACCAGTTTGGTCAGAATGTCACCAATTTGCTCCAGGGAATAGGGCAGGGTGATGCGGACGTCGGCAGCGCTTTTTTGCAACCGATCCATATGTGCTTGCTGTTCATAAATCCGGCCGTTATACACGCGGAATACTTCATAAATCCCGTCGCCGAAGTAATATCCACGGTCATCCGGGGTCAGGTTCACGCCTTTTTTCTCCACAAAATCAGTCTTGTAAAAATACAATGAAAGCACCTCCATGCCTGAAAAAATAAAAACAAGAACACGTGTTCTAAAAATTCGTTTTTTGTGTTATCCTAACTATAGGTTAGCAGAGGAGGAACGGATCGTCAAAAGTGCAGCATCAGCAGGTTGGTAGAGCTAATATTTTCCAATAAATGGGTCGAAAGATGTCGTAAAAAATATGTGGGTGACCTTCGAGAAAGAGAGTAATCCGCAGATAATCATAGATTATTTGAAGTAAACTTGTCTAATTCAGCCAATTTGGTCTGTCATCCATTAGAAACACTACATATGGTGATGTATAATGAAATTCCCACACTATATATTGTGCTTACATAACACATCATGTCCAGACTTTATATAACCGCAGCTCGAATTGAAGCCTATTGGGAGGGTGTTATCATTGGAGAACATGCAAGCAAACAAGCGTTTAAGCGGGTTGAGTGAGAAGATTTTTTTAGATCGATATGCGTTGAAAAATGCAGATACAAGTGCGGCAAAGGTTGGCGATACCGTTCTTGTTTTGACGAAAGATGACCCCAAGTTCCCAGCCAAAGAAGTTGGTGAAATTGTTAGCCGCGAAGGCAATATGGTCAAGGTTGTTACGCGAAGCGGAGAGACTGTGGAATCTTCGGTTGAGAAGCTGACGCTAAATATAGAGAAATCCCCGGAAGAAATGTGGGACCGCTTGGCCGGAGCCATGGCTTCTGTGGAATCCACACCGGAGAAGCAAGTGGAATGGAAGGAGAAGTTCAGATATATTCTGGACGATTGGAAGCTCGTTCCTGGCGGCCGCATTGCGGCGGGCGCTGATGCCAGCGACGAGTTGACGTTGTTCAACTGTTACGTTATTCCTTCGCCTAAGGACAGCCGTGGCGGTATTATGGCCACTTTGAGCGAAATGACGGAGATCATGTCGCGAGGCGGCGGTGTAGGAATTAATTTGTCCTCACTGCGTCCGCGCCGGTCTGTTGTCAAAGGTGTTAACGGTTCCTCCAGCGGCGCCGTATCCTGGGGCGGTTTGTTCAGCTATACGACAGGCTTGATTGAGCAGGGCGGTAGCCGGCGCGGTGCGCTGATGCTGATGATGAATGACTGGCATCCGGATTTGATGGATTTCATTACGGTGAAGTCCACTATGGGGCAAATTACGAACGCCAACTTGTCCGTCTGCGTAAGCAACGGTTTTATGCAAGCTGTCAAAGAGGATCTAGACTGGGAACTGGTGTTCCCGGATACGACGGATCCTGAATACAATGAACTGTGGGATGGCAATCTGGATGCGTGGAAACAACTCGGCAAACCTGTGAAGCCTTACCGTACCGTCCGCGCCCGCGATGTATGGCATACGATTATTGAATCTGCCTGGAAATCTGCGGAGCCTGGTGTTGTATTCATGGAATACTATAACCAAATGTCCAACAGCTGGTACTTTAATCCGATCATTTGTACGAATCCATGCGGTGAGCAGGGGCTTCCGGCTTGGGGCGTATGCAACTTGTCAGCGATTAATCTATCCAAGTTCTATGATGCACAGAAGCATGATGTGAATTGGGTTGAGCTTGGCAAAGTGGTTCGTTACTCGACGCGTTTTCTTGATAATGTGATCGATAAAACACCATATCATTTTGAGGAGAACCGTGTTAACCAACAGGGTGAACGCCGAGTAGGCCTAGGTTCAATGGGCTTGGCGGAGCTGATGATTAAGTTGAATATCCGTTATGGCAGCCCGGAATCGCTCGTGTTCTTGGATGAGTTGTACGGTTTCATGGCTAAGGAAGCCTATCTGGCATCGGCGGAGATCGCCGGTGAGAAGGGCTCTTTTCAGGCGTATATCGAGGATAAGTTCCTGCAAAGCGGTTTTATGAAAAATATGACGGAAGTCTACCCAGAGGTAGGCGCAGCCATTCAGGCAAACGGCATGCGTAACGTAACGGTCATTACGCAGGCACCTACTGGAAGCACAGGCACGATGGTTGGAACATCGACGGGGATTGAGCCTTATTTTGCCTTTGAGTATTTCCGTCAAAGCCGTCTAGGCTTCGATAAGCAATATGTGCCTATCGCTCAAGAATGGAGAGATCAGCATCCAGGCCAGGAGCTGCCGGACTATTTCGTCACTGCGATGTCTTTGACGGCGGAGGATCATATCCGAGCGCAAGCGGCTATTCAGCGCTGGGTGGACAGCTCGATCTCCAAAACAGCGAACTGCCCTGCAGATTTCACCGTTGAGGAGACCAAACGTTTATACGAGTTGGCTTTTGATCTGGGCTGCAAAGGGGTCACTATTTATCGTGACGGCAGCCGTGATGTGCAAGTTCTGAGCACGGACTCTGGAAAAAAAGAAGAGAACAAAGAAGAAACTGCTTCCGCTACGGTCGCTGCAACTGCTGCACCGGCGGCTGTTAAGGATGATGAGGGCTTAACAACCCTGTCAGGCAAATTGGCCGTTAACGTGGATGCCAAAACGGAGCAGGTTTTTGACAGGCAGTATAAGCGCCGTCCGCAAATTTTGCGAGGGGCTACGTATAAAATTAATACCCCTTTTGGGATGGCGTATATTACCATTAATGACATGAACGGCTCGCCGAGTGAGATATTCTTGAATGTCGGCAAAGCAGGCTCCGATGTGTTTGCGATGTCCGAGGCTTTGGGCCGCGTGTGCTCGCTATTCCTGCGCTACGGAGATCATGGTGACAAAGTGAAGCTGCTCATCAAGCATCTCAAAGGCATCGGAGGCTCCGGCGCGATTGGCTTTGGTTCCAACCGCGTCGAGTCGATCGCAGACGCGGTGGCTAAAGCGTTAGAGCAGCACAACGAAGTGATGAACGACCAAGATGACGCGCGGAACTATGTGACCGCGACGAGTGAAGTGCTGGATGCGCCAGCTCCAGCGGCTGCGACTAGCAGCCACGACGGGCACGGACACAGCGCTGATGATTCAGCGTCGTTGTCGAAGGACTTGTGCCCGTCGTGCGGCTCCGCCTCGCTGATTAACAGCGAGGGCTGCAAGAACTGTGCCAACTGCGGGTACAGCAGGTGTTCGTAAGCAAGAGCCGGGGGCGTGGCCTCCGGCTTTTTTTTTTCTCTCCTCCTTTTTTTTTCGGCTTTTTGTGACCGAAGCAGTTCAGCAGCAGCTTGATCAGATGATGCAACAGACTGTAAAGCAAAAAGAAGATGCGAACCAGGCGCTGCAAAAGGAAATTCAAGCATGGATGGTGCGCGTGGCAATCTGTTAAAAGAAGCGGCAACAATCCTAGGCACCGACGAGAGCTCGCTCCAGACTTCCTTACAAGGCGGCAAAACGCTGCTGGATCTTGCAACGGCGGCAGGCTTGAGCGAAGACGATTTCGTGGCGAAGCTTGTGACAGCAGAAACCACAGTCATCGACGCACAGGTAACGGCTGGAAAATTGGCCCAAGATCAAGCGGATAAGTTCAAAACCGATTTGTCGACACGCGTCAAAAACAAAACTGATCTATCGACACGTGTGAAAAACCAAGTGGAGGACAAAGGTTTTGGAGGCTTAAAAGGCGGCCATGGCGATAAGGGTTTTGGTTTTGGCGGATATGATTCACTGACAACGATTCTTGGCATCACGCAGGATGATTTGAAAACACAACTCGACGCAGGAACATCCATTGCTGAAATCGCAGCAGCGAAGGGAATCAGCGAAGATGATTTGGTCAGCAAATTGAAAGACGGCATGACCGACCAACTGAAAAAGTTCGTGGAAGCAACACATCAGAAGCCAGTTACTGAATCACAAAGCACAAACAGCTCGGCTGTGAACTAAGCATAGAAGCACCGCTCTTCCATAAGGAGGCGGTGCTTCTATACTTAGTAAGAAGGCATGCGGTTCATCTCCACATTAGAGGCTGGAGTGTTCTCGCTAATGTTTTGATAAAAAATTTATTGAATTAATAATCAAAGGACAGGATCACATAGCTTAGAAAAATCTAACATAAAAAGGCTAGTACTAACAAAGCAATATCGAACATAATCGAATATAATATGCTTGTAAGGTCATTCCTCTAACTAATCACCCAACTAATAACATCCCTAAGAGAACCTAGGGGTGTTCTTTTTTTATAATATCGTGTGAACAAATAATAAGGACTGGACTGTTGTAAAGAGGTATTAAATTGAGGGGAGGCTTGACGAGGATGAGCAAGAAATCATTGCATACGAAAAAAAAGAGATCATCAAATGGGCAAAAAATGGATTGGTATTATAACGAATTGGACTTCCTAGAAGAATCTAAAAACCAAGAAGGCCCAGAAACAAATACGAAAAGTGATAATGAAATCCCAGATTGGTATAAATTAATTGAAATGCTTCTAAAAAGATAATATTAATTAGAAGCAGCTGATCTAGAGCTGCTATCTTATTTCTATAGAGCCTTTCTCATAATTACTTCATTTTGGGCATGTATAGTTGTAGCTAATTATTAAGAGGAGGTAAGTAGGAATGACGCAGCAGTTACTGCAATCGATCGTTTCGTTAGGTTATCTGGGAGTAATATTGGGCTTAGCAATAGAAATCATCCCTAGCGAAATCGTTTTAGCTTATGCCGGTTATTTGGTATTTCAAGGACACCTAAATTTCTGGGGCGCTGTCGCCGCCGGTACAGTCGGAGGATTGGTCGCACAATGTATCGTATACGCAATCGGTTACTATGGGGGACGGCCTTTCTTATTAAAATACGGAAAGTTTTTGTTGATTAAACAAAGTCATATTCAATTGGCTGATCGATGGTTCGAACGTCATGGCTCGCCTGTCGTATTTTTTGCACGATTTATTCCCGTTGTCCGACATGCTATTTCAATTCCAGCTGGGGTCACTCGAATGAATCTCTGGAAGTTCAGCTTGTACACATTAGCAGCCAGTTTGCCGTGGTCCATCATTTTTATTAACATTGGCATGAAATTGGGGGAAAACTGGGGAAGCGTTAAAACTCAGATGCACTCTTCTTGGTTCGTGGCCATAGCTTTATTCGGACTTGTACTTGCTTTTGGAATTCGTCTCTTGGTCTCGAAAAAGCGAAAAGGATGAGAACATTCTAATTGATTACAGTGGGTATTTACCGTGATGCTTCTATTCGTCTAGTCATACAGTGTTCATAGTCGAATAATAACGGATGGTGAGAGGCTCATGAAACAAATCGTTGGCGTCTTATTAGATCGAGACACATTTACAGGGACCCCAAAAGGGAAAACGGGTACCGAGCGCATTCATTTGTACATTAGAGTCGCTGATCAACTTGGTCTTCAACCTTTCTTTATAACGCTTTCTAAGATCGGAAGGAAATCTGCACTAGGTTATTCATACATTGGCAATTCGTTTAAATTAGTGCGCAAACCCATTCCTCATGTGACACATAATCGCTCGATTTCATTATCAGGATATTTAAAAAGTAAACTTCAATTGTTATCTGAGTCAAGTACTGTTTTTAACCGAGAAAATCGGTTTGATAAATACCGAATTCATAAACTATTAAAGAAAAATAGTACACTTAACATTTACTTGCCCGTATCCATGAAATATTCACACGAGAAGCTCTTAATTGCCATGAATAAGTATTCAATGTTATTTGTAAAGCCTACAAATAACAGCGTAGGTAACGGCATTATTAAGTTATCGCGAGTAGGTGACGGGAAGTGGCATTTACATTGGAGAAAAGGGAATCCTAAGATCGTATCGAGGGAAGTGGCAGTATCGTTTGTTCATAAAAAAGTGTCCCATCAATCCTATATGATTCAAGAGGGAATACCTTTGGCTACCTATCAAGGAAGACCGTATGATTTAAGAGTTTCCGTACAGCGAGGTTCAAACGGAGAGTGGCAGGTAACAGGGATTGTCGGTAAAGTGGCGGGGAAAGGAAGGCACGTGACAAATGTCGCTAAGGGAGGTAAAGTCAAGCGTGCCAAGTTGCTTTTTGAACATAGCGGGTTAAATGCAGAGTTAATGACGGTTACTTTGAAGAGAGTGTCTCTGTTGATTGCTCAGTATTTGAGTGAGAAGCTTCCACATTTAGCGGATATCGGTTTGGATTTAGGAATTGATAAAGATGGTCGCATCAAATTTATCGAGATGAACGGGCGGGATCAACGATATTCATTTCAAAAGGCCAAAATGCACAAAACCTTCTATCGTACGTATGTAACGCCTTTGCAATACGCCAAATTTCTATTAAAGAAAAGCTAGAACAGCCATGTCATAGCTCTACTGCGGTTTACTCCCAGTAGGAGCTGGGACATGGAGGAGGAATGTCATGAAGCGAATCTTAGTCATTGAAGATGAGAAAAGTTTAGCCCGCTTCATTCAGCTGGAATTAGAGCATGAGGCTTTTTATGTGAATATGGCTTATGATGGGCGGAGCGGGATATGATATTGCTCGACATCATGTTGCCTTTTGTAAGCGGTATAGAAGTATGCCGTACACTGCGCAATCAAAAGAAAACACCGGTCATCATGCTGACAGCTCGAGATACAGTGACAGACCGCATTTCAGGGTTAGACAGTGGCGCCGACGATTACATTCCAAAGCCATTTGCCATCGAGGAGCTTCTCGCGAGAATGAGAGCTCTATTTCGTCGTGTGGAGATGCAAGATATATCCACGCATCAGAAACTTGTATTTCGCCATCTCAATGTGGGTGTAGATGCCCGAGTTGTTTATAAAGGGAACCACCTAATTGATATGACGAAACGGGAATTTGACTTGTTAGTGATGTTCATGAGACATCTCAACCTTGCGCTGACAAGAGATATGTTGATGGGTCAGGTATGGGGCCACGATTCATTGGCTGAAACGAATGTGGTGGATCTATATGTACGATATTTACGAATTAAATTGGACGACTCTGGCACGAGCAGTTTCATTCAAACGATTCGCGGCGTCGGCTATGTAATGCGATGATTATAGATATAGGCATAATTTAAGTTGCAGATTAATTTAATTATTTCTCATGTGCTTCTCATCTTCCTTTTATAAAGTAATTGTAAATCGCGCTTCTTAGAAAAACAAAAGGATGATGAACATGAGTTTTAACGATCTCGACTATCAATGGTTTCAATGGATCAATCAATACGCCGATTCGGTTGCAGTCTTAAATCCGATTATGCGCTTCTTAGCCCAAGATGCGGAATATTTATTTTATCTAGGCGTCATTGTCTATTGGTTCACAAGAAGAAACGACAATCGCAGAATGGTCGCGCAAGCACTCCTTTCCGCTTGTGTGAGTTTGGCTGTTAGTGGCATCATCGGCCACTTTTTTTACCGGGATCGGCCGTTCGTAACGCATCATGTGTTGCAGCTCATTGCGCATCCGGCCAATGCCTCGTTCCCGAGCGATCATGCGACTGGAGCCTTCGTGATCGCAACCTCCATCTGGCTATATCACAGGAAGGCCGGTAAGGTTTGGCTGGCGCTGGCAGCATGCATCGCCGTTTCGCGTGTATGGACCGGCGTTCACTATCCGACCGATGTGCTCGCGGGTGCCTTATTAGGCTTGCTAATTGCGGTATGCATGCATCAGTGGTTGAAGAGCTCAACTCGTATGCAAGCTTGGTTATCTGCCTGTATTACGATCTATGAAAAGATCGAGATGAAAGTATGGCCAAGAACTAAAAAGCATTCTTATTAAAAAAAAATTTCGATTTGTGCTAGAAATAAATCAACCCTCCATTACTACCTACCAAATTATTGGTAAGGTACTGGAGGGTTTCGTTTTAACGTCTTTTGGTTCGTTTTCTGGCAATAAATCTGCCGCGTAGTCGAGCGAGCCGCAGCGCTTTATTAAACATACGCTTATCTTTTAATTGATTGAAGATAAACGGATCTGGTGCCGTATTGACTTCAAGAATCCAAGGTTTGAGGGTTCTATCCAGGCCAATATCTACACCGATTTCTTTATAACCCGAGTGCGTTTTTGAAAATTGCTTCGCAATTTTTAGGCCAAGACGCGATAACTTGTCAATATATTCCTTCTTCTCCGTCTCTCTGATATGATCACCTAGCAGGATCTCCAGCGGCAGGGGCTTCCCACTGTTGTGAAAATTAGTCACGATTTTCTTAGGATGGGCGACGCGCCCGATATAGCCGGTGGTTTCCCAGCGATCACTGGCGTTTTTCTGAACCATTACGCGGATATCAAAGATTCGGCCCCGATAGGTTAACAAGCGAATCCCCTTCTGAATCAAATAGGCACGATTTAATTTCACATTTTTCAGCGAGTGAAATAGTTCGCGATAGGTGGTGTAAGTTCTTGAGGTGGTCCCGATTCGAAAATTGAATCGTCCAGCACTCAGTTTCTCAACCCGGATTACCCCTTGGCCAAAGGTACCATTAACGGGTTTTACATACACCATTGTATGCTTGTTTAACATGTACAGGAGATTGGATTCATTATACAATCTGGTATCTGGGACGAACGAGCGAAGAATTTCATTCCGTAGAAGAATCCTCGTTTTGATCCATTTACTGCTCAAAGTACGTGACCTAATAATTTTCAATTGAGCACCCCATCCTTAATGTGTTGAATAGATAGCCTTTCTTGTACAGATCCATTCAAATGCATCGTATTCAGTAATGAGCAAATTTTTTGTGTGTATCGCCAATTAAAAAAATTAAATTTAACTTCATCTAAACTTCAATACCATTTCTTGATAGATCATGTTGCACTTTAATTTGCTGGAGAGATGAATTTGAGCGAAACTGCTCCGCAGAATTGTAGATTTCATCGCTATTTCATGCCTTTGACCGGCAATTCATTAACAACGGATGTGCTCATAGGAGTTAGGTTCAGTTCGACGCCGCGTTATGTATCCATAAAAAAGCTTCCGATTACGGTTAAAGTAATCGGAAGCTTTTTAATATACAGGAAGGAGGATCGTGATTTCTGTTCCAATTTGTAACTCGCTGCTGATGTGAATACTTCCATGATGCTGCTTGACAATCGCTTGTGCGATGGAAAGTCCTAGACCTGCTCCGCCAGAATGTCGGCTTCGGGAGCGGTCTGTACGATAAAAGCGGTTGAAGACCAAAGGAAGCTCATCTTTAGGAATGCCAATACCGTCATCAACAATTTTAAGGAGAATTTGGTTGTGTAAATTGCTTATTTCAATATCAATTGTGTGTTTACTATATTTCAACGCATTATCTAAGAGAATGAACAGGACTTGTTTGATTTTCGTCGAGTCAGCTTCCATTAAGATTGTTTCTTCATTCGATTGGAGACGAATGTGTTTGGTAGTGAGCGGCTGAAGCGTTTGAATGATCTCAGTGCATAGCTGAACAATATTAAAGCAGCTCTTCTCCAGTGATGCTCCCTGTTCAATTTTGGCAAGATCGAGCATCTGGTAGGTAACGGACTTCATGCGGATACTTTCGGAGTAAATCGTTTCAAGCGCTTCCTGATAAAGCTCCATGTCATGAAGACCCCATCTGCGGACAAGAGAGGCGTATCCTTCCATAATTGTTAATGACGTTTTGAATTCATGTGAGGCATCCGAAATAAATTGTCGCTGTTGGTTCATACTCGTTTCAATCCGCTCCATTAAGCGGTTGAAGGTAGTGGTCAATTGATACAGCTCATCTTTCGATTTGCGATCCATTGGGATTTTTCGGATCTCCAGGCTCAATTCGATATCTTCCATTGTCCTTACCATTCGCGAGATAGGAGATAACAACATTTTGGACATCAATAGACTTATTGATATGGAAAGAATGAAAGCCAGTAGAGTGACCGCAATCAATATTTCAATTAAGCGAAACAGCCGTTGTTTGAGTTCTAGAGGTTCAGCCACGATCTCCAGCGTACCGACGAACTGCTCATCCTGAGTAATGGGCAATCGCACAATAATGAGCGGCTCATCCGTGAAATTCGGGACCTTCGTTAGAATGTCTTCTTGCTCCACGAACTTAGGCGGGATAGTGAACAGCTCAGTTGTGGAGTAAGACTGATTAATAACTTCTGAATCTGTATTTAGGGTTCGAATGAGAGCGTGATCAGGGAGAAACTTTCGCAGGGAGCGCTGATTACCGGCTTGCATCAATGTATCAGGTGATAGCTGATGAATGATTGTGCTAGCCGTCATGCGGAGATCATTTATTGCTTCATTTTCCTCTGTAATGGCAAAAAGCATATAAATGACAATTGTGATCGGAAATACGATGCTCATGACACCGATGAAAGAGAGCATTGCAGTCTTTGTTTTAATTTTCATGCTCATTGACCTCAAAACAATAACCAGTACCTCGAATCGTTTTAATCTTGAACACAGAAGAGGGTAGTTTTTTTCGCAAGTAGCGGATATAGACAGCGATCAGATTAGAATTTCCGAAAAAATCGTACTTCCACACGTCATTCATAATCTTCTCTTGGCTTAGTACTTTATTGGGATGTTCGATGAAGTAAACGAGGAGTTCGAATTCTTTGGCCGTTAGCTCGATATTTTCCCCGCGGTGCGTCACTTCTCTGGTTCTGAGATTGATGCGAGTATCGTTCAGCTGAAACGTGGTTGACGGTTCCTGAAGTAAAGGGCGCGCGCGCAAATTGGCGCGAATACGAGCTAACAATTCATCCATCTGAAAGGGCTTGGTTACATAGTCCTGTCCGCCGAGATCTAACCCATTTACAATATCTGTAGTTGCTTCGCATGCAGTGACAAAGATAATGGGCGTGCTTGTGTCGACCTCTCGAATGGATTTGATCAGATCGAACCCGCCTAGCCTCGGTAATAAAATATCGAGCAGAATGAGATCAAATTTATTCTTGATGGCTTTGTGTAGCCCTTCGAGCCCATCATGGGCTAGCTCGATGGAATAACCGGCATGCACAAGTTCAAGCTGCAGCAGACGGGCAATTTTCTCTTCATCTTCAACGACTAGGATCCGCGTCATTCGAACCAACCTTTCAAGCCTGGCAAAGAGGCTAGATTGAGATTCTACATCTTATGCAGCGGCGGGCTCTATGTAACAAAGATGGAGCGGGAAGGTAGTTAAGAAAGATTTAAGAATTGGTTCACCAGTATTTCATTTTTGAGTCCTATGATAGGAAAGGAAGTCAAATGATAATTCTAGGAGGTAAACATGAAGAAGAAATGGATTATGCTTGGCGGTGCGGTTGGTATTAGCAGCATCTTGATGGTAACTACCGGATTCAGCGCGCTTGCGAGCACTACGGGATATGACGCTTATAAGTCTGCACTCAAAAACACGAAAGCAGCCTCTAACGTATCGGTACAAGCAGCTGCATCCTTACAAGATAATGGGAATGTGTTGGCCGATTTGACAAGCAATCTAAAGGTGAATTTGAGCAATGAGACGGCTAGCGGTACCGTGGATATGACAGCGAACAGCAGTAAACAGTCGCTTGCATTCTTTAAGCAAAACAGTCAAACTGTGCTGAAGTCAGGCGCTAGCGATGTGTATTATGTGAAACAAGAGGGCAAGGGAAGACATCCGCATGACGACAATGAAACTAAAGATGACGCACAAACATCACAGCAAATTGAAACCGTCATTGACGCTCTTGTCGGCAATTTGAAGGATTACGTTAATGTCGACTCCCAAGCTGACGGCTCTAAGCAGATTTCAGTTCAACTGGACAACACGCAAATCCCTACAGTTGTAAATGCCATTGCTCCAATTGCAATCAAAGAAGCAACGAAAAAGGAAAATGACGGTGAAAAGCAGGATGACACGCAAGCGCCAGCTCTTTTCCAAAAAGATTTCTTAAAAGATGCTGCTCCACAATTGTCACAAGATATTAAGATTGAAAAGGTCTCGATCAAAGCTTCCGTTAATGCATCCAATTACATTGAGCATCAAGAAGCGGATTTGACGGTATCCGGCAAAGATGATAATGGAGCTCCTCATCAAGTTACGCTGCATGTACAAGCTGATTTATCCGATTTCAATAACACAACACCGGAGTCCATTGACTTGACAGGCAAAAACGTGCAAACCCTGAAGCGTGGACACGAGGGCAGGAACAATAATCAAGATTAATAATCATTACTTATAAAGGCTTGGCTTTCGCAGAAAGGACTCAATTAGAGGGGATTTCTGCGAAAGCATTTTTAGAAATGGAGGAGTCGTGGATGAATCCTATATTGGAAACTGCGTCGATCAGCAAGCAGTATAGCAAGGGAAGAGGCGTTTATGATGTCAGTTTGCAATTATTTGAAGGTGATGTTTATGGACTGCTTGGGCCAAATGGTGCGGGAAAGACTACTTTTCTTAAACTGATTACCGGATTGATTCACCCGGATTCAGGCGGCATCCAGTTATTTGGCGTCAATCTAAAAGAGCAGTTTGCTCAAGGAATCCAGCATGTCGGGTGCATGATAGAGTCCGCTGATTTTCATGATTTTCTTAGTGCAGAACAATATCTTCAGTTAGTGGCAAGGTTCTATCCTTCCATCGAAAGAAAGCAAATTGACGAACTCTTAGAAACTGTAGGGCTTTACACATACCGCAAAGAGCGAATCAAAGGTTATTCTACAGGGATGAAACAGAAGCTTGCCCTAGCAGCTGCGGTTTTGCCGCGGCCAAAGCTCGCCATCTTGGATGAACCTACAAATGGGCTGGATATTGAGGGCACGGTTATGTTTCGTTCACTGGTCAAACGTCTTTCTGAAGAGAAGCGGATGTCGTTCATCATTTCCAGCCATATGATTCATGAGTTAGAGCAACTGTGCAATCGAGTTGGTATTGTTTTAAAAGGCCGCTTGCATAAAGAAGGGTATGTGGATGAGCTTCTGCAGAGCAATCAATCCCTTGAACAATTTTATATTGAGGAGTTACAGCTGGCGAAGGAGGTCTCAGCACGTGCATAGATGGCAAGCCGGATATCTTAATGAACTATTACTCATGCTATACAGAAAGAAGATGATCGTTTTCATCGTGATCTCCGCGATTCTTCCGGTCCTTCTTGCGGTTTCATTGAACGCGTTGCAGCCTTATTTAGGACTACTGGCAGTTAGCTCATCATTTCCGATCGCACTGCTTTCCATTTATACTGGCCTATGGATTCCCCTATACATTCTTACTGTAACAGCTGATTTATTTCCGGCAGAGGTAGCCGCTCGCACATTAAAGCTGTCATTACTTAGGCCGAACTCTAGATTTCAAGTGTTCAGTACTAAACTTGCTGCGATCGGCACAGGAATTGCGCTTATCCTTCTTGTACTTGGTATCATGACATTCATTTGCAATTTGTTTTCGGGGACAATGCTCAGTGCCGCCGAGGGGTTCCACTTCGTGGAGGCATATGTTGCAGCCTTTATTGCAATGATTGCGATAGCTGCACTGTTCGCTTGTATGGCTCAGTTTTTTAAAAGCGCAAGTGGCTTTATTGTTGCCGCCATTATTTTTTACGCCGCGGCAAAAATTGTACCGTTTGTATTCAGTTCATTTTCAGCATTTTCACCAACCGCTTATACCGATTGGCATATGCTCTGGCTGAGCCCCACGATTTCGGCAGGAAAACTGCTCACATCCGGGTTGTTCCTCATTTCTAGCTGTATGTTATTTTTTACATTAGGCTACTATCGATTTGATAAAAAAGAAGTTTAAAATGGGGTCATTTCAAGTGTCCATTCGCTTCAAATTATTACTTTCCTATGCCGCTATGCTAATCATTCCGCTGATTCTTATGATGATTACCGCACTTCTTTTGGTCGTTGTATTTCGGGGCGATATTCAAAGCATTCGTGATCAATATCGTTCTACGGGCGGCATATTTGAAAATCATAATGTCGAACGCGTGATGAAGGAGTTGAAAAGAACATCTGAAAACAATCCAGTGATGTTGTCTGATTTAAGTTATTTGACAGATATCAACCAGGAGCTTCAGCTGAGTGAGTCCAATTTAATCGTGCGTACTCAGAGCACATTAGTTTATGTATCACCATCTCTTCAAAACACGGAACTGCTTCGGCAATTACCCGTCTATGATCGTTCAGGACACCTGGACAGGGAAGATCCTGTGAAGTATGGCCAACAATTGATTGAACTGATTCACTTCGAGTATGAGAACGCTGATCACCAGCAAACAAGCGTAATTGTTGCTACTAAGGTTAATCCGCTGGTTCATTTTGCGCAGAAGTTTTTCCCGATTCTGTTTGCAGTCTTGGTGATTATTTTGATTCTCACGCACTCGCTGTTAACTTACTTTGTTTCAAGGAGTATTATTAAACCGCTGCTCAGATTGAAAAATGCGATGAATCGGATGAAATCCGGTGATTTAGATGTTCACGTTCCTATTACAACAAAAGATGAAATTGGCCAGCTAAGTTTAGCGTTTGAGCAAATGCGCAGCCAATTGAAAGCATCAATTCAAACACAAATTCAGTATGAAGAAAATCGAAAGGAACTCATTTCTAACATCTCTCATGATTTAAGAACACCTCTCACAGCTATTAGAGGATATGTGGATGGCATAGGTGACGGGATTGCGGATACGCCCGAGAAAAGACATCGCTATGTAGAGATCATATCTGCAAAAGCGGAAGAGATGGATCATTTAATCGATGAATTATTCTTATATTCCAAGCTCGATCTGAAAAAGATACCTTTCAATTATGAAACAGTAGATCTGCAAGCCTTTCTTTTGGATTGGTCCGATGAGCTGGAATTTGAACTCGGAAAACAAGGTGTGCATTTTGCTTCGGATATCGCGATGCCTGAACATACACTTATCTCTCTGGATAGGGATAAGATCCGACGCGTGTTTTCGAACATTATGAGCAATTGCTTGAAATATATGAATAAACAAGAAAAGAACGTTCACTTGCGTGCATATGTGTCTGGTGAGCATGCAGTCATTCAGACTGAAGACAATGGTCTGGGGATATCAGAAGAGGCGCTCCCATTTATTTTTGAGCGATTTTATCGAGAGGATCCCTCGCGCAACAGCCACACTGGTGGGAGTGGGTTGGGCCTTGCCATTTCGAAACAAATCATTGAAGGCCATGAGGGTACGATTCGTGCCAGCAGTGTCAAGGGGGAGGGGACTTGCGTAAGCATAATGCTCCCTTTAAGATCAAATAAAGTGAGTGATGGACGATAATGAAAAAAATTTTGATTGTCGAAGACGAGCAACTGATCGCTGAACTAGAGCGAGATTACTTGGAAGTAAGCGGTTATCAAGCTGATATCGCTACCGACGGAGAACAAGGACTACGGCTTGGGATGTCAGGCGAATACGATTTAATCATTTTGGATCTTATGATCCCCGTTATTAACGGGTATGTGGTTTGTAAACAAATTCGTGAGACCCATAATATCCCGATTCTAATGGTGACGGCGAAGAAAGAAGACGTTGATGTGATTCGCGGATTAGGGCTTGGCGCCGATGATTATATTACGAAGCCGTTCAAACCTGGTGAATTGGTTGCCAGGGTGAAAGCCCATCTGACCAGGTATGAGCGACTGGTGGGAGGGAAGGAAAATAAAGAAGTGATTCGTATTCGCGGGCTACTCATAGACTTTGATTCAAGAAGAGTGTTCATCCACGATCGTGAAATTTCGTTAACGATAAAAGAGTTTGACTTGCTTTATTTTCTGGCGACAAATCCAAATCGGGTCTATAGTAAGGAACACCTGTTTGAAAGAATATGGGGAGTCGATTCAATGGGAGATGCACAGACGGTTACGGTCCACGTTAGGAGACTCAGGGAGAAGATCGAAGATGCTTCGGTAAATTCAGAGTACATTGAAACTGTATGGGGAGTAGGTTATCGCTTTCGGTTATAAGAATGTCAAAGGAAATGCGATTGAAGGAGGAGCGTTTACATGGATGAACTCACAGGCGATATGGACAAGTTCTTACAAACGATTCACTCATTGGAACAGAGAATTGAAGTTCTGATTCATAATTCAAATTTATCAGATGCAGAGAAAAAATTTATTTTAAATCATATTATTGTTGTTCCTGGTAAGGATAAAACTAGCAGCTAATCAGTAAAGATTAGCTGCTAGTTTTATCACTTTATTGCAATTTGAAATCTATATATTGAAATTAGACTCTTTTCTTCTTTAAAAGGCTTTTGTATATCTGAAGATATTTAGTTGTCATCCTAGCGGTAGTAAACCTGCTAATTACATATTTTCGCAACTTATCCGGTGCTGGGTAAATTCCTATATTCACTTTTTTAATCATTTCAGGTATAGAATTGCATATGAGTTGGGGGAACCCAGCAAGAACCTCAGGGACAGAACCTCTTTTTAGCGCGATAACTGGAGTACCGCATGCCAACGCTTCGATCATAACTAAGCCAAAAGGTTCTTCCCAAATTGAAGGGAACAACACGCATTTTGCATGTTTCAAAAGCTCTTGCTTCCGCTTGCCACCTACTGGTCCTACATAATGAATCCTTGGATTAGAACGAATCCTAGGAGCAATATACTTTTGAAATAAATGTTTATCTTTAATTGGACCTGCGATAATCAATCTTTTATGCGTTTTTTCTGCAATTGTTATTGCATGTAAAACTCCTTTTTCCTTGATGATTCTACCCAAAAATAAGAGATAGTCGTTTTTCTTTGAACTGAACTGGTATTCACTTGGATTTATTCCGTTATAAACACAAAATCCTCTGTTATTTCCCATTACTTTTCTTGCTCTTCGGCTTACATATACAGGATATTTGACACGATTTTTTGATGGCATGTGTATCGTACAAACAGTCGGAATTCGCAATCGAGCCTTACCTAATGCTGAATTAAAAGTATGATCATGGATAATATCAATTTTTGAGGGGATTCTGCGAAGAACAAATTTTTTAATTGCCCCCTTTTTAAGTTTTTTTGGATACGTTATCAGCTTGGCACTAGTTCTGCTTCCCTTTGCAGCGAAAACATACACATCGTGTCCGCGTTTAACTAAACTCTCCGTGAGTTCATAAACAATCTTTTCTGTCCCGCCTTGATTGGCTGTGGGGATAGGTTTAGCGTTCGGGGAATTTGATATAACCTGAACGATTTTGTAATGTCTTTTCACCATTTCATTTATCACTCTTTTCTAGTTCTGTTGTAAACAAATTATGCGAGTGAATGGAGAAGTAGTGGACAAATAGTAAGGAGATTCGGTTAGAATATTTTCATATAATAATAAAAGCAGCTGGATATGACTAGGCTAACTAAAATTATGTAAGAAAAGCCCGTACATCAATAAGGTGTACGGGCAATTTTGATGTTATGTTTAGAGTGTTTTTATGCAGTAGTATCATGAAAATTTTTTTAAAGTTGAATGGCCATTCTTTCACTTTTAATATCCTTTTTGGTAATCCCCATATAGGCCACTAAGATAACGATTAAGATTGTTAGAATTAAGCTAACTTCCCCTCTGTTAAAACCTAGGCCCCCCATTCGAGGAGGAGAACACATCCAATCCGTAAAGGATGCCCCAGCTGGCCTTGTCATGATATAGGAAAACCAAAATGCAAAAATTTTATTTAAGTTTAAATAACGGTATAGTAATGCGGGTACAATTAATAAGATCGTGAAAATAATACCTGAATTTAAGAAGCCTAAATGAAGTTCTTGAGCTGACATATCTCCAGCTGCAGTACCGAGGGCAAAAGTAGCAAATACCATTGCCCAATAAAAGCCCTCGGCTCTCGGTGTCGTTATGCTATCGACAGACAACGTTTTCTCTTTCTTATACCAAATGACGAAAATGATGGTTAGTAAGACGGCATAAAACACTGTTGATACGATCGGAGATCTTCCTAAGGCAAAACTCATAATATCGGCTACCATTGTACCAAATATACTTATCATCGTTACAACTAGCCAGTAGATCCAAGTTACATATTTTTTCGCTCTCATCTGAAGTACTAATGAACCAACAAGTAATACTGCAGTTACCGCACCTGCTACTGTACCAAATTGGCGATCAAGATAATCGGAAAATATTTCACCCATCCCTGTTGTCAATACTTTAATGATCCAAAAATAAAGGGATACTTCAGGAATTTTCTTGGCTAAACTATTATTAATCAATTTACATCCTCCTTTATAATTTCAAACAAACATAGAAAAAAGTACATTGGGGCTAAAGAGGTAGCTCGACGGCTTCGTTCACATCGTGCATTTCACTCGAAGCTAAAGTCATCTGATCTAAACGTACATAATGGATTGCATTAGACTTAAGTTCAGATAGAACCTTTTCAAGAGCAAGAAGCATATATTTCGGTGCTTCTGAATCTGCCCCCCAAGTATTGCCGCAGTCATGAAGCAGTACAATCGCGCCTTCTTTTTTAAGATTTAAAGTGTAGGCGAGTTGCCGCATTAGCTTGTCCTTTAATTTCTTCTCCGCGGTATCTCTCCTCCAATCGAAGCTCATCACAGACCAGATTGTAAAAGTATATCGCTTTATTAAAAGTAGATCAGGAAGTGAGAAGATTCCCCACGGTGGTCGATAATAATGTGGCCGTTTGCCAGTGATAGACTTGATCACATCTGCAGATCGTTTTACATCCTGTCTAACTACCCACGGCGGCATTAAGATATTCATCCGGTGTGTATAGTTATGGACTCCGATAAGATGCCCTTCCCGCTGCATTCGACGTATGAGCTCGGGATAAGCTGCAGCCTTTTCTCCGAGAACGAAGAAGGTGGCTTTAACCCCGTATTTACGCAGCAAATCGAGAAGGAGTGGGGTGTAAACCGGATTTGGCCCGTCATCAAAAGTAAAAGCAACTTCCTGTGAATTTTCACCTTTTCGGATAACCCCAATACCGAGTATACGGGTTATAACAAAAGGTAAGATCACATACAAAGCTATAAATACGATGATAATAATAAAGACAGATTGGCCAATCATAAAAAAATCATCATCCTTTCGATAACGGATCTTACGTATTCGCGGCAACAACGAAAGGAAAATCAATTTTACGCGTTGGAATATATGGATTTTCCATTCCCATAATTGCTTCAAAGGCAGTGGCTGCGCTATGCTTTCGACTAATCAACTGGGCTGCTTCTTTCATGCGATTTAGATGTGAGTCATTTGCAAGCACTTGTTGCAGAAAACTCGTCAACTCGCTTTCGTTGGATGCTTCCAAAGCGGCACCAGCCCCTACAAGGAAAGCAGCATTATCTTGTTCTTGGCCAGGTAGTGGTTTAAACAGCAGCATGGGAAGTTCGAGCGAAAGTGCCTCGCTAACAGTGAGCCCCCCTGGTTTGGTCACGATTAAGTCGGATAATGCCATCAGTTCATGAACTTCATTGACATAACCAGTAATTCGAAAGTTACGGAGATCGAATTCTGCATCTCCCATTCGCAGTAATTCTTCCTCCAGTGACATCTGAAGTTTTTTATTACGCCCGCAGACGACAACGAACTGTACTTTTTCTGTAAGATTACCGCTCTGCAATTGAGACAGCATACTTTTACCAATCAAACCGCAGCCCCCGCCCATGACAAGAACGACAGACTTATCCGGATTTAATCCGTATTTCTTTAATAATTCACCGCGGTCATAAGATCTGGAGAAAGATTGGCGAATCGGAATGCCGGTTACTTCAATCTGAGAGCTTGGCACTCCGTAATTCAGAAGTGCATCTTTCACATGATCGGCTCCTACCAGATAACGATCGGTAAAAGGATGAATCCAGTAGCTGTGATCGGTATAGTCAGTAATGACGGTGGCTGTCGGAACATCCGTCAGCCCAGTGGAACGGAGGAACGACATAGCTGCAGCTGCTCCGGGAAACGTGCTGACGACTCGAGTTGGCTGCACACTACGCAGCAGCTCCATCATCCGATAAGTTCGAAAGGAACGGATTTTTTTGAATAGAGTGGACCATTTGTTATCACTGCGTGTTTTGCGGTAGAAGTATCCGTACATGGAAGGAAGGTTTTTCACCCACTGCAAGTAACAGAACTGTCCAACTACATGCAATTGAGGATGAACCCATTCCATAAAATCGACGGAGACGATCTCTACTTCCGGGCAGCGCAGCTTCGCGGCCTCCATAATGGCATTTGCTGCCTGAATGTGACCATCGCCTAGGGATCCCGTTAATAGCAATATTTTTTCATGCTGCATGCCTTAAGCACCTCGTTTCAATGCTTGGGTAGACTGTGGCAAATCCACCTCTAATTTCAACATACTAAGGGAGTAGTTATTACCGTACGCGTATTGACGCAGACGGCGTATCGCGTAGATGGCCGTTTCAGCTACGGCAATGGCGCCAGCGATGTCAAGCAAGACATGTTGTTTGACAAATTGTGTAGATGCGATAATCAGAAGCGACATGACGGTAACTAAAATTCGGACGGGCTTGGCAACGGAACTAGATCGAAGGTAGGCTTTCATCATCAAATAGGACGTCAGTACATGCGTGCTTGGAAAACAGTTTAGCGGTTCGTCCGTACTGTATACGAGGCGGACAGCTTTTGTCAGAAAGTCGTTGCCAACTAGCTCAGGCCGCGGTACATATGTTTGATAGAGGGCATAGATGGCATAGCATGTAAGAAGCCCGAAGATAAATTGCAGCAAGGTTTCGTAATAAACTTCTCGTTGTTTTACTGCCAAATAAATGAAAGCAAGAATTAGAAAGGCATACCAGCCCATATAGGGAAGAATGAAGACTTTCAAAAAGGGAAGCTGCCTATCCAAGTCAGTGACTAAGCTATGTGATGTACCACCGGCATGATTCAAATGAACGTATATAGTTCCAAGTAACGGAATAATTGAAAGCGAGCATAAAGCAATTAGAAGCGGCTTGAGCCTTTGGATGTTCATAGTCATTTCCTCCTGCGTGATTCGTTATGACTCTATGGTAAAATACTTATGCATTCTTTAAAACGTACCCCGGTTGTAACTACATATAAGACCACTGCAACTAGAAACTAAGACCACGGTCTTAGAGCAAATCAAACCATGGCTTGTAGGGCATTTGAGGTGTTTCCGATATACTGGATGCATAAAGAGAGTAGACGGTGAATCCGTAGAAAGGAGAATGCTTATGAGACGGATCATCGGAATAATCGTTATGTTGGCTGGCTTCCTGATTATCGCCTTGTCTATGTCGCAACATAAGCCACTGTGGGGATCACAAGAAGAAACGGCACAGATTCAAAGCGACATGCAAGAGGTTCATATAGATAGCAGAGATGTCGACGTCCACATTGTGAAGGAAGACAGGGATGATTTGGCCGTTACTTCAGAAGCAAACGGTGAGGTTGTTCTAAAACGCCAAGGGAATCGTCTAAATATCTCACTTACACGCAGGCCACTGTCTTTATTTCCAATTGAAACTACGGTAGTGGTTCATTTGCCTGAATCCTTTGGCCGGACTGTTTCTGTAGCAGCTAATCATAGTCAAGTTACTTTTGCTGGCATTTCGGAGCAGCACAAGCTTGATCTGGAGCGCTTGGAGGTCAGCGTTGACCATGGGGAAATGATGCTTATGAATGTAACATTGAGTGAGCTTCAATTAACGATAGAAAAGGGTAGGCTATACGCGCGGCAATCTAAAATAGACACCAATTCAATGAATATCGAATCAGGGAAAGTTGACCTGTACAAAGTAGATGGCAATCTGCATACGGAGCTAAAGACCGGTGTATTTGAAGCGGAGTTGGTGACGGCGAACCAGGCAGACATCATTATGGGTAAAGGTGACGTCAGTCTTTCGCAATTCTCAGGAAGCTGGGCTACGTCCATAGCAGCTGGGCACATGAGCGTTAATGAAAGTACTGGCGCAAAAGGTACTCTGAAGATAGGCAAAGGAGACTTCAAACTCACCGATTATAAGGGCGATTTGGAGGCAACGATCGACAAGGGAGATATGAATTTGTCCGATTACGTGGGCGGACTTCAAGCGGAGCTTGGTAAAGGACAAATGAATCTTGGTCTTAAGCAGATTGTTAAACCTATAAATGTGAAAGCAGCTTCTGGAGACATTACGTTAGAACTGCCACCTGCTGGGGATTTTACACTTGATGCTTCTGCTAGTCATGGAATTGTTGAGAACAGTTCTTACCTATCGAATCCATTAGATAGCAAACAAACGAATGTGTTTCATGGGAGGAGCGGGCAAGGTGTCGTTCCAATCGTATTAAATTCAGGTGACGGAAACATTAAAATTCACTCGAAAGGAGGGTCAGACAAACAGTGATGAAACTAGTGTGGAATCCATGGACCGGATTTATCATTTTATTTACTTCCACATACGCTGGTGTCTTCTTAAGTCACGGAGGCTATGCATTGCTGGACCCTCTTTTTTGGATAGGCGTTGGGTATCTGCTCTACAGAACGATGTGGTCGTGGCTTGGCTTACCAGCTTTTATGCTGGCAGCTTATCATATAGCTGTATCCATGAAAATGAATATTCCTGGTACGGTAACAGGTACAGCCCTTCTTTTTATTGGATTATTACTCATTCTCGGGAGGAGACCGGCGGTTGCTGAAAAGGTGTGGAGGAAAATGGTGGAAAATAGCGAGTTGCAAGTAAACACAAGCAGTCGGCTTTTAACGGTATTTGCGATCCTAAGACACGAGCTGATGCAAAAGCTGAAGGGGCTAAGTACATCCCCCAAATTTGGTGATTTGCATCTAGATTTGTCCAAAATGATGATCCCTGAAGGGGAGATGAAGATTGATGTAAGCCGGTGGGTAGGTAGCGTCAGCATCTATGTACCCTACGATCTTGAGGTAAACATGATGTGTTCAGCCCGTATCGGTACAGTAGACTTGTTCGGCGAGCGGAAGAAGTATCGCGGGCAGTTCATTACTTCGGATTATCAAGATGCGGAAAGGAAGGTCCTACTGAGATTAACCACCGGTATAGGCGATGTGACCGTGAGATGGTTATGAATGATCGTTCAACCGCAAGTATCCGTTGGAAGCTTTCAGCACTATGCAGCGTTCTCGCCTTAGTTGTATTCATTTTGACTACAGCCACGTTTCTGATTATTTTCGATTTGACACTGCGTGTGATCCTCTTAGTCGAATGGCTCAATATCCCTGTTATGCTGTGGATTGGCTTTTTCGTCGTCATGTTGGGGGCGTTCGTTGGACATTCCATCGCGAGAAAGATGAAAGTACGTTTGGAAGAACTCGGTGACGCGGTATATAAATTTGGAAGAGGGCGCTACGGCCACAGGCTTCAAATCGATGTCAATCGCAGACAAGATGAGATTGGGTTGATAGGTCTGCATTTAAACGAGATGGCTGAACAAATTGAACGGCAAGTTGCTTCTCTCCAAAAGTTATCGGCTGAGAAAGCGGAGCTTTTGGAGCGTTCAAATCGGACCGTTGTATTGGAGGAGAGGCAACGGATTGCTCGAGATCTTCATGACGCGGTAAGCCAGCAACTGTTTGCGATATCGATGATGACTGCAGCGATACTTGAAAGTGATGAACTTGGCGAAGGAAAGCTGCGGAAAAGAATCGCCGCTGTGGAGAATCTGGCTGAGACAGCGCAGAGCGAGATGAGGGCACTGCTTATGCAGCTCCGTCCGCCGACATTGGCTGGCAAAAGCTTAAATGAAGCTATAGAGCAGTTCCTTCTTGAATGCGTGGAAAAGCAGCAACAGATCAAGCTGCGTTGGGAGCTGGCAGATCATCTTCCCGAACTTTCCAAGGGGATTGAAGATCACTTGTTCCGGATGGTACAAGAGGGCATGTCCAATGTCTTGCGTCACTCTCAGGCTACTTCGGCGTCAGTTAAGCTTCGTGTTGTGGACAGCCGCATGCTTCATTTGAGAGTGACTGATAATGGCATTGGCTTTGAGACCGGTGATGTAAAAGACACATCTTACGGATTGAAGACTCTGCAAGAGCGGGCAAACGAAATCGGCGGGGTCGTCGATTTCGTGTCAGCGCCGGGGAAAGGGACGCAAGTTGATGTAAAAGTGCCTATTGTGAGTACAGAGGGGAGATAGGGCCTTGATACGTGTATTATTGATCGATGATCACGAAATGGTACGAATGGGGCTGGCTGCTTATTTAGACACGCAACCAGATATTGATGTGGTAGGGGAAGCAGGAAACGGAGCAGAAGGTGTGCGAGTCGCCGCGGAGTTAAACCCGGACGTGATTCTGATGGATCTGGTTATGGAGGTCATGAATGGGATTGAAGCTACACGGGAGATCGTAAAAAAAAGGCCGTCAGCGAAAATCATCGTTCTTACTAGCTTTATGGACGATGATAAAGTGTATCCTGTGTTGGAAGCGGGTGCATTGAGCTATTTGCTTAAGACAACGAAGGCTAAAGAGATTGCGGATGCGATTCGCGCCGCTGCAAAGGGCGAGCCAGTATTAGAAGCCAAAGTGACGGGTAAGGTACTTTCACGAATGCGCAGCACTGCAGAAGAGCGGCGCCCACATGAGGAGCTGACAGCTAGAGAACTGGAAGTGTTGCAACTCATTGCCGAAGGCAGGACAAATACGGAAATTGCTGACGAGTTAAGCATAGCGATAAAGACAGTTAAAACGCACATTACAAATATTTTGGCCAAGCTGGAGGTTGACGATCGGACTCAGGCGGCGGTGTATGCACATAAGAATGGGCTAGTGTAGGAGTGAGCGAAAGCGCACGCTTCCGTTCTTCACTGCGAAGCAGCGACTGTTTGTACGCTGAAACATAGAGATGATCTTTATCAGTTTACTAAAAAAAAGGATGTCTGAATTCAGACATCCTTTTTTTTAGTTATTTTCTCTTTTTAAAACAGCGAGCGAAGAGTAAATTGCAGAAATGCTCTTGCCGGTGTCAAATTTGCTTGACCGGGCGGCAGCCAAGACCACATCGATTGTTCCATCTATTTGGGTCCATGTTTTACCATCCGCTTTCCTAAGCTTAGGCTCCGACGTATCCCATTGATGTTCTAGATCGTCTGCTCCCTTTTTCACCGCGGCAAAGTCATTAGAGCTAATATCGTTTAGCATGTCATTTTCGATTTTAATAAAATCTGTTAACTGACCGGCTAATTTATTATGTGAAGCAGCATCTTGTGATTTTCCTTTCTCTGTTGACGCTTCGGTCTGTGACTTTTCAGCAGGGGTAGGTGTTGGCGAAGAATCATTTTGCGTTGCTGCTGAGTGATTTGCATCATTTAAAGTACCGAGTGAATTGTTCAGTGCAGCTTTGGATTTGCTGGCATCAGGGCTACTTGAACGTGTTGCAGCTAATACGATATCAACTGTTCCATCAATTTGAGTCCAGGCTTTGCCATCTAATTTTCTGAGCTTAGGCTCAGCAGCATCCCATTGATGTTCCAAATCATCAGCTCCTTTTTTCGCCGAAGCAAAGTCATTGGAAGCAATATTATTTAACATATCGTTTTCAATTTTAATAAAATCAGTTAACTGACCAGCTAGTTTATTAGCTTGTGATTGGTTGTCCGATCCAATGGATTGTGAAGAAGCTGCTGTTGATGTAGATGAAATATGATTGCTTAATTCAATATAACCACCTATACCAACGACTAAGAATATGCACAATACCGCGATTGTTTGAGTCAGAACATTTTTCTTATTTCGATTTGGCTCATCCGTTTGTGGCATCTCATTCTTTACTGTCACATCAAGTTTTGTTACAGCAAGAAAAACAATTATCACTAAGATCGCAAGAAGAAAAATGATACTCGTTACAGTTGTCCCCAAACCTAATGCGCCATTCGCTTTAGGTTGAGATAAATAGTCGCCCAAAGATGCTCCAAGTGGTCGGGTTAGAATATACGCAATCCAGAATGCTAAGATTCCGTCAAGCTTCAAGTATTTCCAAGCTAAGAAAACACAAGCATTAATAAAGAGGACTGCTAATCCAGTGTTAAGATATCCTAGACCGAGTTGTTCGGAAAATAAGTCCCCGACAGCTGTTCCCAGAGCAAATGTGAAAAGAATAGTAAGCCAATAGTAAACCTCTCTTTTTCTTGTATAAATCGAATGGATCGAAAGTGTTTTTTCACTTAGATACCACAACAGAAAAACAACACCAAGCAGTACGGAAAATACGATCGTACTTACTTCAAGTGGTACGCCGATATTGTCTGTCAAGTTATCGGTAACTAACGTCCCGAATACGCTAATCAGCACGACCGTCAACCAATAGAGGCTGGGAACATATTTCGTTGCTTTGAATTGAAATATCAGTACGAAGAAAAATGCTAATCCCATAATGATGGTTGTAACAGATAAACCAAATCCAAGATTGAAATTAATGAAATCAGCAAAGGTTTCTCCAACCGTCGTGCATAATACCTTGATGATCCAAAAGAAAATAGTAACTTGCGGCACTTTATTAAGTAGGATTTTTAGCTTACTTTGGTTTAATTCCATACTCAGTTTCCTTTCGTATAAGTGGTTTCCCACCATATATTTTGATATCACTTTAATCTATCCAAATGAGAAAACAATGAAAAAGATCGAGCAGTATGTCATGCTCGACCTTGGCATATTAGACCAGCGTGGTCTCAATTGGATAAATGAGAGAAAAAAATCATTTAGGGTGGGGGTACATCTTTTTAACGTTTTGAAGCGTAAATTCCAGTCAACTGCTTTGCCGTCAAACGCCAACTGAATCGTTGTTGTACATCAATGCGAGCTTGTCTGACAAGTTTTTTAGCTTTTTTCCTATTGCGAGCAATAATTAAGATTTGTTTGGCAAAGGCAGAGGGGCTCGTATACTTCGTTACTAATAGTCCATTTCGCTGATGTTGAATAATTTCCGGTATACCCCCATTGCGTGACGCGACCACTGGCGTGCCGGAAGCCATGGCTTCAACATTTACTAGACCGAAGGCCTCATGACGTTGAGACGGGCATACAAAGCAATCACCGGAGTTATAGAACCTTGGCATGCTGCGGCGAGAAACGTATCCTTTAAAGGTTACAGGAATTTTCAACTTGGAGGCGAGGCGTCTTAGATGCAGCCTATAGCTCGGGTCACCGGTACCACCGGCAATAGAAAGCCTGGCATTTGGCACAGTTTTTCTTACGATTTTGACTGCTTTTATTAAAACGGGAATTCCTTTACGAGGTATCAGTCTCCCGGCAAATAGAATCACGAACGAGCGGCCTTTTGCTTTCCGCATTTTACGAGGGCGAAAGGCATGCAAGTCAACGCCAAGATGAACAAATCGCACTTTGTGACTTTGCGATGGGAATGTCTTTATTAGATAACTACGCAAAGAACGACTGTTCCCGATAATCAAATTTGCATATTTGAGATCGGAAGCAGCCTGCCGGACTGAGGTCATTGGAGGCGAGATGAATGTTGTGGAGTGAAGAAATAGGGAGATTTTGGAGTGTGGGAACGTTCTTCGAATGACAGGGATAAAGCGAGGACGATTATCGATCTGAATCACATCATAACGGTGGTATCTGATGTACTGCAGCACGTTGTTTAAGTATGCTTTTTTGGTCGAACCTGGGACACGAATGATAGTAATATGCCCGTGAATACTTTTCTTTGGGAAACCGGAGCGCCAACGACTTACAATCGTCACAGAATGCTTGGATGATATTTTTTTTGCAATTTGAAAAATACAGTGTTCGACAGATCCTCCTACTGGTGGAGGGACTGGGATTTGCTCTGGGGCAATAATTAAAATCCGCAAATGAATTACCACCTTCCAAATCACTGGATAATTCTTCGGATTATCGTATTCATCGAGGACAAATATATATTGGTGTATAGACTAGTAATCGTATTAATTAATCTTAATTTTCGCTTGGTTAAAAGTCACCATGATAGAAGAGCAGTGAATATGCAGAAACTGCTCTTTTAAGTTGAATTTTTTATTAATCCTATGGGTATCTTTGGTTTGTTGAACTATAATGAGTTCATTGCCACAGTTTTATTCTCATGGATGAAAGGGAAGATCTTTGATGAAGAACATATTTAATTGGGATACTCACAAATTATCCACCACTCAAAAAAATATTGCAGATTTTATTGAAAAAAATATAGATAGACTGCCTTACATGAATGAGAAAGATATCGCCGCAGAAGTGCCGACGAGTATCGCTTCGATTTCTCGTTTCTGGAGCGCTGTTGGCATTGCGAATTTGAAGGAGCTCAAGAGCAGTCTACGTGACTTGGATGTAAGTAATCCGGCCAAAAAAATGAGCAATATATTTAATAAAATTTCTGACGGCGATCTTCTAGGGGATATGTTGGAACGGACGGCGGGATATTTGCGAGATACCTCATATAAACTATCTAGAGACAGTTTCAATCTTGCTGTTGACGCGATGTCGCAAGCGAAGAGAATTTATGTATTCGCTCCGGGGCCATCAGAAGGGCTTGGAAGCTTGTTACAGTTTCGTTTGAATCGTTTTGGTGTCGATATTCAAATCATACCCAAGAGTGGAATTGAAGTATACGAAGCAATGATTCATCTGTCACCGGAGGATGTAATCGTTTTATTCGGCTTTTTTAAGATCGCTCCGGAGATTCAAGTTATTCTTGATTATGCTAAAGAATTAAAGTGTCCTACGGTGGTCATAACAGATCGACTTGTCTCCGACCTAAACGATCATTCTACAGTTGTCCTCTATGTTTGCCGTGGCGAATTGTGGGAGTTCCATTCTATGGTGGCCCCTACCGCAGTCGTTGAAAGTCTGATTATTGCCGTTGGATTTCGCATTGAGAAGCAAGCACTTGCCAATTTGGAATCACTTCAAAACTTACGGCGCCGCTTCTCAAACCAATTAGCCAAGTAATATGAAAGGGATCTAGATATGTTTTCATGGAAAGCTTAACAATAACTTAGAATTACTTTAATGATATTTTAACTATCAAAACTCCTAAAATGATATATAATTTTTCATGTAGAACATTCGTGGAAATGTTTAGGAGGAGAAATCGCTTGAAAAAACGATTGGTATTATTCGGTTCGCTCATTAGTATGGTAGCTTTAATGGTATCTGGCTGTGGTGCAAACAATTCCCCCGTTTCAAGTACATCTGCAACTCCAGGAACAAGTACACCTGCTGCGAGCAACTCCACTGTTCAAACTTCTGAGAACTCATCCGCAGGCGCTAAGGAACTCGTCGTATATTCGGCTACAGGTTTTGATAAAGCCGTGGTGGATGCGTTCCAGAAGAAAACAGGAATTACGGTTAAGCTTGTTCAAGATTCCACGGGTCCCTTACTCGCAAAGGTAACTGCTGAAAAAAGTAATCCGCAATGGGATATCATCTGGGCTGATGGCGCACCTAGCATGCAAGGCTTAGATAATGAAGGTATGCTGCTTAAGGATTATACTCCGGCTAACTCAGCCAATTATACGGATATTGGAAAGAAGTTAGTACCGACTGACCATGCGTACGCACCGGTAACCATTACAGCTGCAGGCGCAATCGGTTATAACTCGCAACTTGTGAAAGACTCTGAAGTGCCGAAGGACTGGACGGATTTGCTGAAGCCAGAAAATAAAGGCGTTGTAGCCATGAACAACCCTAGCATTTCCGGACCGACTTATTCGGCGGTCCTTGGTTTAATGAATCTTCAAGGCGGAATCCCTCAAGGCGAAGATTTCTTTAAGAAGTTCAAAGCGAACGGTTTGAACGTATTTGACTCCAATGGCCCAACGCTTACCAACCTACTAAAGGGTACAGTCAAGTTTGCTATCGCTCAGGATTCCGCGATCCTGAACAAAATGAAGGACCCGAATAACCCAATTAAAATTGTATATCCTGCTTCGGGAGTTTCGACGCTAAGCAACAACATTGCCATTGATGTTAAAGCCCCTCATGTTGAAGCCGCAAAACAGTTTGTTGATTATGTACTAAGTGCCGAAGCGCAACAGATAGCCCAAACCGTTGATTCTGGTGATGCGCTGTTCGAATCCATTATCAAGGATGCACCCACGAAAGCAGGTCTGCGCCCTGACGGTATCAAGTGGAATACGTTAGATCCAGTCGATGGCGCCTCGCACGAGACCGAAGTCAAGACTTGGTTTACTAAGAATATTGTTCAGAACTAGATTGAGCAAAGCCCAGCTTCACAAGCTTTTGCTGATATGGCCTAGTATTCTCGTGCTACTAGGCCTTATTGCATACCCTCTTGGAACGATTCTGCTGCAGAGTCTATTCCCAAAGCTGATGGAGCAAGGCTTTGCAAACATATCTTTACAATCTTTTGCCACAATTTTTAGAGATGACTACACGTACAAGTCGATTCTGGATGCTTTATTATTTGGTGGTGCTACAGCAGTGATTAGCTCTATACTAGGCACCTTTTTAGCCGTTCTGGTTTATCGTAATCAAGTACATGGAGTAAAATTAATTGCTTTATTAATATGGCTTGTGTTCTTCACGCCATCTTATCTGATCGCTGAAGGCTGGGTCTTAATGATGCAGCGCAAAGGTATCCTAAGTGAGATCTTCGGTATTCCGTTAGGGGGATTCGATTGGTTTTTCACACCTGCCGGTTTGATACTGGCGATGTCCTTTCGTATATTTCCCGTTATTTTTTTCTCAGTCTTAACAGGCTTAAGGGGACTAGGACCTGATTACGAAGAAGCTGCCAGGACAGTGGGAGCCAATTCACTGAGCATCTGGATGAAAATCAATATCCCATTGTTGTTCCCATCTATTTTAGCTGGAGCGACAATCACCTTTGCTGAATCGGTAAGCGATTTCGGATTCGCCTCCGCTTTTGTACCCAATTCGCATATTCCGTTGTTGACATATTCCATATATAAGGCTTTGAGTTTGAGCCCTGTCGACTTCTCGCAGGTGGGAGCTCTGTCCATTGTATTAATCGCAATCATTGCGTTGGCGATGTGGGGTCAGAAGTGGATACTCGGCAAAGGGTCTTACAGCACCGTGAAAAATCAAATTAGACCTTACCGATCGACGCGCAAAAAGACGATTGCAACATCATTGGTCGCATATGTATTCCTGTTTATCGCGTTGGCAATGCCGCTTAGCGGGATCTTGATCAGCTCGTTTATGAAAAATTCGGCAAGAGGAATTCACTTGGCGAACCTAACTTTGCACAATTATGCGGAAGCTCTAAAGTTTGGAAGTGCATCCTACCAGGCCTTACTGAGATCGCTGCTCCTCGGACTTGGAACAGCAATTGTCGCGTCACTCCTTGCCATTGGCTTGGCTTTCGTCATCCAGCGGGGGCAAGGATTCAGCACCAAGGTGCTCTACGTGCTTACGATGTCTACGCTTGCCATTCCGGGCATCGTACTAGCCGCCGGCTACGTATTCTCGTGGAATGCTCCTTATCTGGTTCCGTTCCACTTAAATTTGTACGGCACGATGTTTTGTGTGTTTCTAGCCTATATCGCCGGTTCATTACCCAATGCGATTCGACTCCAAATCGCAGCAATTACCCAAATAAGCCCTTCTCTATTAAGTGCTGGACAGGTTAGCGGAGCAGGACTATTCACTTTGTTTCGCAAAATTTTGTTCCCCTTGGTTTCGGGGACCGTATCCGCAACCTTATATCTCATTTTTAGCCATTTGATTTTTGAGTTGCCTGTTTCCGAGTTACTGTATCCTCCCGGCCGACCTGTTTTCCCTGTACAAATCATACATTTTTACAATGATTTGCAGGTGGAGAAAGGAGCCGCGCTTACGATATTAGGTGTAGTTTTGGTACTTCTTATTTATGGTGCAGGGCAACAACTTGCACTCGTCTATAAGAACGTTAAGAGAAGCTATTCAGATCGAATGATGCGCGAGTTATTGAACAAGCGAATCAATAGAGGATATGCAACAGATTCTTTATCAGGCTCGGCAGCAATCCATCTGGATGTGGAAAGGCAGGTGCTTTAAGATGAGCCTCCGAATTGAATCGGTACGTAAGCACTTTGGCGAGAAGACGGTTTTGGCCGGTGTTGATCTGGAGGTCGAGGAAGGAACGTTCCTTGCTTTGTTGGGTCCATCGGGATGTGGTAAAACGACGTTGCTTCAAGTGATCGCAGGTTTGATCTCCATTGACGACGGTAAAATCTTGATTGACGGTCTTGTTGTATCGGAGAAGGGTAGAGAGTTACCGACTGAGAAGCGGAATATCGGGATGGTCTTTCAGGATTTTGCTCTATGGCCGCATATGAATGTATTTGAAAATGTTGCATTTGGTCTTAAGATTCGAGGTATGAAAGGATCTGAGCTTAAAGAGCGTGTCATGGAAACCCTTGCTATTTTTCATATGGAAGAGTACATTGCGAGGTTTCCGCACGAGTTGTCCGGAGGACAGAAGCAGCGGATTGCGATGGCGCGTGCAATAGCGCCGAGACCGAATTTGATTTTAATGGATGAGCCCTTGTCCTCTTTGGATGCGGGACTTCGAAATGAGATGCGTTACGAACTAGTTAGGATTTTTAAACAGTTGAATATGACAGTTGTTTATGTAACACACGATCAGCTGGAAGCGATGAGCATGGCGGATCAAATTATGATTTTAAAAAATGGCCGTTGCGAGCAATTCGGCACACCAGAATCGCTATATTATGAACCTGTTTCCGAATATGTTGCCAAGTTTATGGGACCCGCGAATATACTCCAAATAAAAGGAATGCCTGAGAAGAAATGTATTCGACCTGATGACGTTCAGATGATCTTCTCGGAGTCTATAAAAGATGTCGACTATGCGTCTCATGAAATTGTAAGGGGCGAAATTATGCAGTGCTCCTTTCAGGGGCATAAGTACCGGTACTTGATCCATGTTCCGGAGTTTGAACAGCCGATAGAGCTTGTTCACCCGGACAAAATACCTACGGGGCAGCAGGCGATGTTGCACCTTCCACATCAGAAGTGTCGTAATTTACCATTTTGAGAAAATGATATAGAAAGGAAGAGATGTCATTGCTATTGTTTAATTGGTATGCAATGTTAGCTAGTTTTTTGGGAACCAGTGTGGAATTTGTAGAGGCATTGACGATTATTTTGGCTGTAGGTACGGTTCGTGGCTGGAGGACCTCGCTGGCGGGGGCCCTCACCGCTATAGTGATTTTGATTGTGCTTGTGTTTGGGATTGGAGAATCGTTAGTTCAATTCATTCATCTTTTCTGGGTACAATTGATTGTCGGTTTGTTCATGCTGCTCTTTGGTATACGTTGGCTGCGCAAAGCAATTCTTCGGTACTCCGGTCTGAAGGCCCTCCACGATGAAACAGAGAGCTATGAGGAGGAGGTGGAGCGTCAGCGCAAAGCGGGTGAAAACAAGAAGGGGATCGACTCGTTTGGCTTTATGACGACACTCAGCATCACATTCCTAGAAGGCCTGGAAGCGATTTTTATTGTTCTTACGCTTGGTTCCAGCTCGCAAACTGCGGACACTGGTCTGATGCAGTATACGATCCTAGGTGCGGTGGTAGCCGTGATCGTAGTTTTGGCTGCAGGCTTAATCTTGCGTAAACCACTTGCATCGGTGCCCGAAAACTCAATGAAGTTTATTGTCGGTGTCATGTTGACGAGCTTTGGTGCCTTCTGGGTGGGCGAGGCAATTGGTGTTGATTGGCCGCAAGCGGACCTGTCAATCGTGTATATGACCATCACTTTATTGTTGTTTTCTTGGCTGACTGTCAAGCGCTGCAAGCGACAAATGGGGCAAAGTTCCCGAATTACGGAGATGCAAAAGGAGGTTATGTGAGATGAAAGTATTGTCCACATTGTGGGGGCTGCTCGTTGATGATGGGCGGTTAGCATCTATTCTCGTGATAGCAATTATTATCAGTGCTGTTTTAACGAATGCTTTAAACCTCCCGTTAGCCGGTGCAGTAGTGCTTTGGGCGGGGTTGCTTGTCTCTCTCTTCTATTCAATAGAGCATCAACTGAGATTGAAGAGTAAGAAGTGAGTTCTAGAATCGTAGCTTAAGTCATGGGAAAATTTTATTTTAGACGTTTGCGGAGGAGCATACTGAATAGTTTGACTTATTCGAAAGCAGGTTTCAGAAGATTTCAATAGAACTAGACTCCCAGGAGATTATCGTTGGCATGGCTACCAACGATTCACTCTGGTTGAGACTCACTTTCTAAAAGAAAAATAAGTAAGTTGTAGTGAATCCACTGCACATGAAGAAAAGCAAAGAACTCGATGATAATTCTCCAACGAAGAGTGACATCAAGGATGCTAAAGATAGCGGAAGAGTTGCTTCCGCTATTTGTTTTTTCGAGCTGGTGCAGGGGAGTCCCTTTGGGTCAACTCTAATTCGCTCTCCAACTAGTTCTTGAAACGAATCACGGTTTCAATCACGCGCTTCATCTTCACCCTTGCCCGGTCCCAGGGTAAAGCCAGCACATCCCTCCTGCCTTGGAGACCTTTCTGCTTACACAAACCAGGATTCTCGTATGCGACTCTCATGATCTTCTTCAAGCTGGGCAGTTCCGGTTCCGCCCAAAGCTGCCCCTTCTGCGCAAACAGGTAGCCAATCTTTCGCGAAATCGAATGCCTGCTGCTCATGCTCGTTAAAGGGTTCTGTAGCCGATAAGGGATCAAGAACGAATTTTTACTTGTCAGAAAATCCATCTGCCCGCCCCATCCGGTAACAATGACCGGTACACCGCTTGCCAGCGATTCTAAAAAAGGCAGCCCTACGCCTTCGAACTGCACCCCATTTGTTAGACACGACTAACAATGGAGGTGCAGTTTTTTTGCCTAATTTCAGTTTAGATGAGAAATTGAAGGCCATTTTTAAGTATCAGAATGGTACGGAAGGAATTAAAAGCGTTGCAAAATCATTAGGGATAAACCATGAAGTTTTACGTATGTGGGTTAGGCAATACGAATATCACGGGGTAAAAGCTTTTGAAAAGAGCTATACAGCTTACAGCATGTCATTTAAACTAGACGTACTCAACTATATGAACGAGCATGGGACGTCTCCAAATGAAGCTGCTGTCATTTTTAATATTTCCTCCCCTGGGATCATTAGAAAATGGCGCAATCAATTTAATGAAGATGGAAAGGACGCCCTGAAATCAAAGAAAAAGGGGCGCCCACTTATGACAAATAAGAAAGAGAACAATTCGAAAAAACTAGAACCTGCGGAGGGTTCAGTTGAAGCTCTGAAAGCAGAAATAGAACGTTTGCGTATGGAAAATACCTATCTAAAAAAGTTGAATGCCTTAGTTCAAAACAAGGAAAAATCACCAAACAAGACAAAGCACAAGTAGTCTATGAATTAAGGCTTGAATTCCCGGTGGTTGCATTGCTAGCGTTTGCTGACATCCCTCGTAGTACCTTTTACTACTGGGTAAAGCAGTTGAATAAGCCCGATCTAGACAAAGATCTAAAACTCCTTATTCGATCCATTTACATCGAACATCAAGGACGTTATGGCTATCGTCGTATCCGTGATGAACTATATAATCGGGGACATCGGGTTAATCATAAAAAAGTGCAGCGTATCATGAAAGAATTAGGCTTGAAATCAGTGGTGCGTATGAAGAAATATCGTTCCCATAAAGGAACAGTAGGTAAAATTGCACCTAACGTACTCAATCGTAATTTTCACGCGGAAAAACCAAATGAGAAATGGGTTACCGATATTACGGAATTTAAGCTATTTGGAGAAAAGCTGTACTTATCACCTGTTTTGGACTTGTTTAACGGTGAAATTATCACTTACACAGTAGGGCCCCGCCCTACTTATTCCTTAGTCTCTGAGATGCTAGATAAGGCCTTTAAACGCTTATCCGAAGAGGATGAACTCCTCCTACATTCGGATCAAGGCTGGCACTACCAGATGAAGCCGTATCAACATGCTTTGAAGAAACAAGGAATTACCCAAAGCATGTCACGCAAAGGAAATTGTTACGATAACGCGGTGATGGAGAACTTCTTTGGCATTATGAA
>NZ_JAQFVF010000039.1 GCF_027789125.1 Paenibacillus aestuarii
GTAGTTCGGCAAATCCGGACTACAGCGACTAAATGCGCGCAGGCGCCGCCTGCAATTGGGCTATTACGGACTGCAGAGCTTGAGCAGCGCCGAGCTCCCTCTCAGCGACCCCTCACGCAAAAAAGCAAATAACGGAAGCTGATCTTCCGCCATTTGCATGAATACTTGCTGAGATCATTCTGCTGCAGCCAAACGCGTCTCGCCTACTGCTGCGCTGCTGCAAACCTGCCACTATTTCACCATGTCACTCTGCAAGCCAACACAACCAATTTATCTATGCTACTTTTCTACACTTCAACTTTTCTACGCTTCTACACGACTATACTCAATTAATTCTACTCTTACATGCACACCCACGTCGTACTTCCACGTTTCCGTACGCACACCCTACCACACTTACTGTCCACCCCACGCATCTTGTGCATCCTTTGCGCCCAAGCTCCCACACACGCCACGCATCCTGCGTTCGCCGGTGCTTGGGGCACCTGGGCACCCGTGCTATCTACACCCCACGCATCTTGTGCATCCTTTGCGCCCAAGCTCCCACACACGCCACGCATCCTGCGTTCGCCGGTGCTTGGGGCACCTGGGCACCCGTGCTACCTACACCCCACGCATTTCGTGCATCCTTTGCGCCCAAGCTCCCACACACGCCCCTCCACGCATCCTACGTTAGCCGGTGCATGAAGCGCCTGGGCACCCGTGCTACCTACACGCGCCGAAGTTCTCGCACACGCTTCATAGCGCTGCCGGCATCTTTGCCGAATAAATCGTGCAGACGCTTATACTCCGCATACAGCTGGTCGTACACTTCCACGTGCGCAGGGATCGGTTTCACCGTCTCTTCCTTCACACGCGCCATGTGCGTCGCTGCCTCGGCCAGTGTGGCATACCCGCCAGCTCCCGGGCCGGCGACGACCGCTGCGAACATCGCTGCGCCGATCGCAGGGGTTAAGTCCGTGTCGGACAGCATGATTTCCATATTGTTCACGTCCGCATAAATTTGCATCAGCAGCTTGTTCCGCTGCGGCAAACCGCCGCACGCATACAGCTCGCTAACGTCTAGACCGCCTTTGCGGAACGCCTCGACAATTGTGCGCGTGCCGAACGCCGTCGCTTCAAGAAGCGCCCGGTACATATCTTCCGGCTTCGTGCTCAGCGTCATGCCGAGCATCATGCCGGTCAAATTCGCATCCATCAACGTGGAGCGGTTGCCGTTGTGCCAATCCAGCGCCAGCAAGCCGTGATCACCAGGCTGCTGCTGCGCTGCTTTCACTTCAAGCCACTCGTGGACGGACAGCCCCTGCTCCTGTGCTTCTGCTTGCACATAGGCAGGCACATTCTCCTCCACGAACCAGGCGAAAATATCGCCCACAGCGCTCTGCCCTGCCTCATAGCCGAACAGCCCAGGGATGATGCCATCCTCCACGACGCCGCAAATGCCCTCGACCAGGCGTTCTTCCTCCGCCAGCAGCATATGGCATGTGGACGTGCCCATCACCATCACCATTTTACCCGGCGTCACCACGCCGACGGCAGGCACGGCAGCATGCGCGTCAATATTGCCAACGGCTACCGCGATCCCAGGCGGCAAATTCATCTGCGCCGCCATCTCTGGCTGCAAGCTTCCAGCTTTGCTGCCGAGCGGATATACGTCCCCTCGCAGCTTCGTCTCATACAGATCAGCCAAGCCTGGATGCAATTGCCCTAAAAACTCACTGGACGGATAGCCTTCGCTTTTGTGCCAGTTTGATTTGTAACCGGCTGTGCAGCTATTGCGTTTCAGTTCGCCTGTCAATTGCGCAACGACCCAATCGGCCGCCTCGACGAACAGATCCGCTTCTGCATACACCTCCGGATCTTCCTTCAGAATCTGCAGGCTCTTCGCCAGCATCCATTCCGAAGACAGCTTGCCGCCATATCGCTGCAGCCAGCCTTCACCAAGCTCGGCTGCCAGCTCGTTGATTGCCGTCGCCTCGCCCTGAGCCGCATGATGCTTCCACAGCTTCAGCCAGGCATGCGGCCGTTCCTTCCATGCGTCCTTCAGGCAAAGCGGCTCAAAGCCCGCATCAACCGGCAGCATCGTGCACGCTGTAAAGTCGATGCCAATGCCGATCACCTGCGACGCCTCGATGCCGGAGGCGGCGATGACCGCAGGGACGGAGGTACGCAGCACCTCCAGGTAATCCTGCGGATGCTGCAGCGCCCAATCCGGCTTCAGCTTCACGCCGCTGCCAGGCAGCACTTCGTCAATGACACCGTGACGATACGGCGTCACATGTACGGCCTCCTCGCAGCCGTTATGAATATCAACAAGCACCGCACGGCCCGATTGCGTGCCAAAGTCAATGCCAATCGTAAAAAGTCGCTTCGTTGCCGACATAGGTCCACCTGTCCTTTTATTTTCTTCCCACTACACTAAACCGCCGCCAGACGTCGGCGACACAACACGCGCCAACGCGCGACCGGGAAGCGCGCACGTTGGGATAACCTCCCTTATCGGTATAACGGCCCAAAGTTCGTGCAAGCCCTGAAATCAGCGCCAACAGGTTCCATCACGCCAAATGCTGTCCATGCGCTTGGACGGAAGATTCTGTCTTCCGACACGTTGTGCATGCACACCGGAATACGCAGCATCGACGCTAAGGTAATCAGGTCGCCGCCGATGTGCCCATAGCTCAGCGCGCCGTGGTTGGAGCCCCAGTTATTCATGACACTGTATACGCTTTTGAAAGCACCCTCGCCTGTTAGGTTCGGAACGAACCAAGTCGTTGGCCAAGTCGGATTGGAGCGCTGGTCCAGCTTGTCATGGACGTCGTCCGGAAGCTCAACGGTGTAGCCTTCAGCAAGCTGGAGCACTGGTCCAAGCCCTTTGATTAAGTTGATGCGAGCCATTGTCACCGGCATGCCTTCACGCGTCGTGAAATCGGTGGAGTAGCCGCCGCCACGGAAGAAATCGACAGCCGGACACCACTGCGTAGCCTCCAGGCACGCCTGCACTTCGTCCTGCGTAATTTTCCAGAACGGCTTCATCGCCGGCTTGCCGTCTTGTTCTTGACGGCCCGTTCCGTCCAAAGCTGCAGGTCCGGAGTTGATCAGGTGGATAATGCCATTCTCCGCCACCCCGCTCAACTGATGTCCGGTCACGCGCTTCACCGCATCCGGGCTCCAGTACGTGCGCACATCGGCAAAAATTTGTGCCGCATCTGTCAACAAATGGCCGAACAGCATCGTGATGCCGTTGAGCGTATCATTTTCCGTCGCCAGCATGAAAGGCTCGCGAAGGCCGTTCCAATCAAAGGAGCTGGTCAACACCGCTTCCATGAAATCGCCGTTCGGGAAATGATCCGTCCAAGCCCGCTGTCCTTGGAAGCCGGCAGCCAACGCATTGCGGCCAAGCGCTTCCTCGCCGTAGCCCAGCTGCGCAAGCTTAGGATTGCCGATCATCAAATCGCGGGCGATCAGCGTCATTTTCACCACAGTTTCCCAGTCGCCTTGCTTCTGCTCATCCGTTCTTGTCAAATGCGGGGGATTGACGTCCTGCCCGATTTGGCAGTTTTCTTTGGTCCATTTCAACGCCTTGTCAAACTCTTCCTGATCATAGATATTCCGTTCCATGCGGCGAATGAACTCGCTCATATCCACATATTCATTTCTCATGCCCAAATAGTTCTGGAAAAAATTCTCATCGACGATACAGCCGGCAATCCCCATCGACACCGAGCCCATCGACAAATACGATTTGCCCCGCATCGTGGCGACAGCAAGCCCGGCTTTGGCAAACTGCAGCAGTTTAGCCTGCACATCCTCCGGAATGGACGTATCGCCCATGTCCTGCACGTCTTTGCCATAGATGCTGAAAGCCGGAAGGCCCTTCTGATTGTGCGCGCCTAGCGCTGCCGCCAAATAGACGGCTCCCGGACGCTCCGTTCCGTTGAAGCCCCAGATCGCTTTCGGCGTGTACGGGTCCGTGTCCATCGTTTCCGTCGGGTAGCACCAGGACGGTGTGACCGTGATCGTGACGCCGACGCCGGCCCGGGCGAATTTCTCCGCCGCCTGCGCAGCTTCGGCTACGCCGCCAATGCATGTGTCGGCAATGACACATTCCACGTTCAATCCGTTCGCATGTTTCAAATTCTCGCTCAAGAAGTTGGCGACCGTAACGGCCATATCCATCGTGACATCTTCCAGAGATTCGCGAATTCCGCCTCTCCGTCCGTCAATCACGGGGCGAATTCCTATTTTCGGCATCGATCCTTGCAAACGATTTTCAATTTTAATTCGTTCCATCGTCGGTCCCTCCAGCCATATGGCGCTTATTGTGTAATCGATTACGTAATCGTTTACACACATTCTAATTCCGTGCGCCCGAATCTGTCAATACTATTTTCAGCAACATAAAATTTATCCTCCTGCCCAAAAAATTTCCCCGTTACGCGCTGCCGCCGATATGGACTATACTGGCAACAACGACTGGAAAGGAGGTGTGATCGCGATGAATACCGCCTTCGGCTTTCCCTGACAGCCCAGCGTCAGCCGGCATTCAGGCTCATGAAATCTCTATTTTATTAAAGGAGTGTGTCTGTTATGAAACTCAAAAGTCGGCGAGTATCCGGTAGAGGCCAATCCCGGAACTCCATATTCATCTTCTGCCTCAGCTTCATCGTGCTCACGATTTCGACTTTTTTTGCAAACGCTTCCACGACATACGCCATCGTTCCGGCAGAGAGCACTTTCTTCTCCTCGGCTTCCATCGACGAGCATCAGGCTTATAACTCCGCCAGCAACGGCGATCTCTGGGCTTCTTGTTGGGCTGATGACAACAACTTGTATGCGGCTAACGGGGATGGCACCGGATTTACGACGACCGCTCCCTCCGTCGACATCGCCATGAGCCGGATCAGCGGATCGCCGGGCAGTCTGACCGGCTCCACGATCAACTCCGGCGGCATCAGCCAAACGTGGAGCGCATCCGGGCACAATCGCAAGCCGACCGGCATGGTCTGTGTCGACGGCAATCTGTATGTCGCCGTACAAGATTTGAACTTCAACTTTGACGATGCACCTGCAGCAACGATTGCCAAGTCGACAGATCACGGCGTCACTTGGACTTGGGATCATTCGGCGCCGATGTTCAGCAACAATACGTTCACAACCATCATGTTCCTTGACTACGGAAAGAACAATGTGAACGCCCCTGACAATTACGTCTACGCCTACGGGCTCGACTACAACTGGCGGGATTCGTTTAACAACAGCGTAACAGATCCAACCAAGCTGTTCTTGGCCCGCGTGCCGAAAACCAGCATCCAGGACCGCTCTACATGGGAATTTTATACCGGTGACTTGAACGGAAACGCAACTTGGTCCAGCAATATCGCCTTGAAGACCCCCGTCCTGCAGGACGACCGGCACATCTATCAAAGTACCCGCGATCCGAATCACCCCCAAAATATGACGGTTGTCTCGCAAGGCAGCGTCGTATACAATCAACCGTTAAACCGTTATATGTACACCTCTTGGACGGAATACACCTACGAGTTCTATGAATCCCCTACGCCTTTCGGCCCTTGGAAACATTTCTACACCAAAGATTACGGCGGCTATCCTTGGACGAATACGAAGAACGGCGGTTATGCGACAACAATACCGTCCAAATTCATCAGCAGCGACGGCAAGTCGATGTGGGTACAATCCAATACATTCGTCGATGCTCCGCAAAACTATAACTACTCTGTGCGCAAGCTGAATGTTGTCCCTTACACAGCAACAACCGCTTCGAACACGAAGAGCGACTCGAATTTAGCGCAAGCTTCCGGTGTCGTCCCTTTCGAAAAGGCAGCTCACTTCGGTAATAATACCTACTACAACGATGGCAATTATACGGCATCGGAGGACAGTTGGGATCAGGAGAACAAAACAACGGATGATTGGGGCTATTATTTTAATAAAAATGTCAACATGAATAAAGTCGTCTATACGACGGGCAATATGTTTAGCGACGGCGGCTGGTTCAGCAGCGGGCTCAAAGTTCAAGTCCGGCAAAACTTCAATTGGGTGGATGTCACCAATCAAGTGATTGGACCGGATTATCCGTATAATTCCTCGGCTGGCCCTAACAAGCCGTATACATTCACCTTTGACGACACTTGGGGCGATGCTGTCCGTATTATCGGCGTACCTGGCGGCTCAGCGGCTTTCACATCGATCAGCGAGCTTTCCGTTTACTACGCCAGTACGAATCTCGTTCAGGATCCAGGCTTCGAGAATCAGCCGACGACAACGACAGTCGGCACGATCAGCGCGCCATGGGGCTTCGAAGGCACCGATTCGCACGGCATCGATGTCAGCAACGGGCATCAGCACGGCGGGGCCAAGAGCGCGTACATCCGCACCTCAGGCACGGGTTGGAACATGATCACCCAGACAATCAATGTGACACCAAACACGAACTATGTCCTTAGCGGGTGGGTGCTTGGCTCCTCCAACATTACAGGCGGTTACTTCGGGGTACGTAATTCCAGCAACGCGGTCATTAAAGAAGTCCAGTACGGCAGCATGCCTTATACCAAACTGACGGTTTCGTTTAATTCCGGTTCAAGCTCGACGGTCAAGATTTACGCCGGCTTCTGGGGACCAGGCAGCGATTCCTGGATCAACGTAGACGACATTACTTTGCGTTAAATAAACATAGACCCGCTGCAAGTCTCGGACATTAGTCACAGACTCTACAGCGGGTCTTGTCTTTAAAGGACGATGGCCAAAGCGCGGATCGGCGAGCCGGAGCCGTTGGCAATTTTGAGCGGTGCGGCAACAAAGAAACATTGCGCAGGCAAGGTATGCAATTGATGCAAACATTCGATTAAATAAATGTGCTGCTTCAGCACTTTTTCATGAAAATAACAAGGTCCGACCGCATTCCGGTTGATCACCGGTGTTCCGACGGCAGCTGTGTCCGTCCCGACAGCCTTCACCTTTTTGGCGATCAAATAATCGGCGACGTCTTCGGTAAAGCCCGGCTGATTATCCGCATAATAGCCCCAATCTTTGGAAGTCGTCCAATACTGCATCCAGCCAAAATGGATCAGGACAACGTCCCCCTCCTCGATGCGACCGCCAGACTCATCCAGCGCAGCTTGTAGATCCGCCAAGCTGGCTCTTTCGCCCGGCTGCCAGGCTCTACGGGATAAATCGATCACAGTGCACCGCCCCATGATAGCATCGGGCTTAATCCGTTCGATCGTCGCGTCCACCATATCCGCATGCATATGATACGGCGCATCGACATGCGTCCCTGTGTGTTCGCTGATCAGCAGCGCTTGATTGGCATATCCGTCATGCTCATGGGTCGCCGTCCGGTCAATGATCAAGGATGGATGCGAATAATACTTGGGGATACCCTTCTCCAATAAAACGGACAGATCGACGATCGATGCCGACTTAAAAAGCGCGTTAAACAACGATAAGCGATCCGTCCCCAGCTTTGCCAACCATGCTGTCCATTCGTCTGCCATCGGCTATATTACCTCACGTTCATCATTGCCAGGCAGCTGCGGATGGCTGGTGTGCGGCTCGCTTTGGTACCAGAACGCCGTCGAGGCAATGTCGCTCTGCTGAGGCAAATAACGTCCACCGGAGCGCCAACCCAAATCCTGAATCGTCACTTTCAGGTCCTGTTCGAAACGGATCGGATCCATCACATGCCAGCGATACATGCCGAAGCGCATTTGGCTGCGGTAAAGCCCATCCGGCTTAATCACTTGATGCATGCCGAGGAACGGCGTCGAATACGTGCCATACTCCCCTTTGGGATGCTCCCAGTTCCAGGCTCCGCCGAAATAGTCTTCCGTGCCCGTACCGCAAATCGTCGGAAACTCATCGTCCCCATCCATAAAAAACTTGATCTCCCCTTCGCCCCACCAGCCTGTATTGTTGACCTGCCAAGCTAAATAGGTGCCTACGTAATGCCCTTTGCCCTTCACGCCATCCACAATTGTATGTACACCTTTATAGGCCACAGGATTGCTTCTCCGCCACTGCGCATGGAAATACGCCATATCCTCCGGAACGTCTGTTAACGTATAATCGACCTGGTAATAGAGCACGACTTTATCCGGCTGTAAATTTTCGATCGTTATTTTCGCGGATTTGCGGAACGGCATCAACCAGTAGCTGTTCATGCCCCCAGCCGGGTTGACGGCAACCGGAAACGAATTGACATTGCAGCGTTCCTGCCAACCGTTACAAAAGAAATCGCCCAGGGGCACTTCTACAGACGGCTCCGCTTCGTCATCCCAGTACATGCGGATTATCAAATTGCGCCAGTTGGTCGGGAAACACGTCAGCCAAATGTGCTGAATTGCGCCTGGCCCATCGATTTGCGCCATCGTAAGTGTCGTTCCCGCAGGAATTTCCACGGAGGGGGACACTTTCCAGCCAACGCCCAAGTCCCGTGCACAGTTGGCCCCGGTTCCGGTCGTGGCCATGCCGCCCTTGCCTTTTTCCCCATTCACATTCTCTGCGCTAATCGAGCGCGTCTTCGCATTGGACAATCTCGCCAGGCTGCCCATCCCCATATCCAAACCGTTAAACATATTCACTATGCGTCTCACTCCCGTCGTCATATTCACTTCCAAGCACTTGCTCGCATCCAACTGCTTCTTCTATACTAATGATAACGATTACACATCTCCGATCTTATCAAAAATAGCTCTTCTTTTCTTTGCCCTTTATTGTTAAAACTTGTCCATTCTTGCTTTTCTAGAAAGGGGAATCAGCATGCACGAGACTTTCGCCATGGCCGCCGACCGCAAAAACCTGCTGCTGCGTCTCTCGCCGAACGTGCGCAGAGCCTGGAATCACCGGGCTGCGGAGGCGGTTCTGAAGCCGCGTATTCTATTTGATTATGAGCTGTTGTATTTGGAGAAAGGCTCGCTGCAAGTGCGAATTACCGAGGATCGCTACACTTTGGAGCCAGGAGACATCGTGCTGTTCAAGCCGGGCAAAGAGCACGAGTTTCAAGGCATTGCCGGGGAGTGCTGGATGCCGCATGTGCACTTTGACGCGCTGTTTTATGACAACTTTGAAGAAGTGCCGATCAATTTCAAGGAGTGGAAAGACTGCTCAGAGGCGGAAAGGAACTGGCTCCGTCCCGATGTGCTCGGCCGCATCCTGCACATGCCTGACGTTATGCGCATCCCTAACCACAGCGAGGTGCACAAATGCTTAGTTCCGTTAATTCACGCTTATGAAAGAAAAGATGCGGATTTCCCGATTTTGCAAAAATCGCTCATGCTCAAAATGTTGTACCTGCTGGCTAAGGGGCTGGAGATGAACGAAAATTCCCGTTCCATCCTGCACCAGGATGCGCTGGACAACACGGTCACCTACATCATGGAGCATTATGATCAAACGATCCAGCTGGAACATTTGTCCAAAATCGCCTGTTTGAGCGTCTATCATTTCTCTCGACTGTTCAAGCAGAAATTTGGCACCTCGCCCCATCAATATCAAATGCAGTATCGTCTGGAAAAAGCGAAAGAACTTATGATATACAGCCGCCTGTCCTTGACGGCCATCGCCGAAAAGATCGGTTACAGCAGCGTGTTCGCTTTCAGTAAAGCGTTCAAACTGGCGGAAGGCATCGCCCCGCGGGAATTCATGAAGACGTTTTCTGGCATCTAAAAAGAAGAGGGTGCCCGCAAGCCATGAACCTGGCTTCGAACACCCTCTGTTTACATATTTTCTTTGCGCGAAGCTTGCCACAAATAAAGCAGGAACACCGCGCATAATACGGCGATGAACCCGTACCCGCCGAACACATCGAGCTTCGACGAGCAGTAGCCGAAGCCTAAGCCCGCCAGAACCGTGAACGCGTTCAGCCCCAGCGACTGGAACGACTCGATGGTCGCCCGCATGGACGCGTCCAGCCGGTGATGCAAATAGCCGGCAGCCAGCGGTTCGACCATGCCGGCGGCGAGAAAAATGAGGCCGATCGCCGCCAAGCCTGCGCTGCCATGCATAACCGCTGCGCAAAGGAGCCCGGCCGCAAACAACGCGGTCACGCCAAGCAGCAGCGTTCTTATCGGGAGCTTGCTCTTTAACGTGTGAGCAAGCAGATTCCCCGGCATGCGCAGCAGCAGCCAGGCTGTGGAAAAAAAGCCGAACAAGCTTACGCCAATGCCCAGCCGGTTCAAATAAAGCTGCCAAAACTCGTCCAGGAAGCTGAGCGCCGCTCCTGTAATCATGCTGATCAGCACCACCAGCCGGACGGCCCGCTGCTGCTTGAAGAACAGCATGGCTTCCTGCATATACCCCAGGAAGCTTCTACTCTTGCCGTTAGAATCGGTCGGACGACTGAGCGCAGGCTCAGTCAGGGTCAAGGTGACGGCCAATGCGATCAGCATACTGCCTGCGGACAGCCAGTAGTTGAAAGCAAAGCCGTACCGGCTGGCGAGCATACCGCCGCTCAGCGCGGCCAGCACGGCCCCGAGCAAATCGCAGGCGCGCAGGCGGCCTACGATTCGCTCGAACTGCTGTTCCTTGCCGCAGCGCTTCAAGGAATCGTACAACAGCGCGTGCTCCGCACCGCTGCCCGCCGAGCGCTCGATTCCGGCCAGCAGCACAGCGGCCGCAAAATGCCAAAACTGCGTGGCGAATACGAGGATGACGAATTCGCACCAGCCCAGCCACGCGCCGATCACTAGCATGCGCTTGCAGCTCCACTTGTCTGCCAAGATGCCGGTCGGCACCTCGAGCAGCACGATCGTGACGGCATAAATAATCTCTGTATATACGACCATCTGGATGGTCATGCCCCGCTGCTCCCAGAACAGCCGTTCAATGACATAAGCCGGAATCAGACTGTTAAAAAAACGGATAACCATTAATTTCCATATGTTTTGCATCCCATTCTCACCTTCCTCTCACTTTAGGTTGAATACTCAACCGAACAAGCGGGGGCGCGCGTGAGTGGCATGCGTCACAAGATTAACAAGGGGGTCTGGCGTGGTTCATCCTTCACGCTCCTTTCGTTTTTTCAGCTATATGCACGATATGCTGCATTCATTCGCTCAGGACGAGCAGCGCTTATTTTCCATACATGACTTCGTGAAAAATCGCAGCTTTCCTTTTTGTAAATCGTAATTTGTCGCCAACACATAAGCTCTGTGACAAAAATCACTAGGAACACCGTTCAGTATTGAAATTCCAGTGAAAATTTCCTTGAATAACCGCAATTATTTTGATCGCGCTTTCATTTAACGAAAAATATGTCCGATTCTTAACAGGCTGGCCGAAGTTGCGGTGGGAGCCTGCCATACTAGAGCCGCATCCGTATCCGATCATGAACCTGCAAAGCAAAGCGGCCAATTGTTCAGGACGTTCCACAGCTAAACAATGCCCGCAATCTAGCGGTTATCCACATGGGTTAGCGATGCCTGGATTCTCTGTAAGGAGCCAAGGCGTTCTGATACCGTACAAAATTGCCGGGGATTCTGCATACATTCATATGTTCCCGCAAACGATATTGGAGATAACGATTTTGATGCGAGCTTCCAAATTATCATTTGCGAATTGACGTTCTTCAATTCATTTGCGTTTTAGCCGCGCTGCGCTTTCGCGATTCGCGAGGCATACAACAAAACAACCTCTGGTTGTAGTAACCAGAGGTTGTTCATTCATCGCCGCGGGCGACCATCATTTATTTTCACCAAGTGAAAAGCCCAAGCGATTTTTCATATAGGCGCCGGCAGGCATAGGCGCTTCTTTCACTTTGGACCCAGGCTGAAGCGCAAACAGCTTCGTGGTCAATTCCATGAACCAAACTTCGTCCCTTGCGGCCAACGCAAGATCAATCAAGCTGTTCAATTGTTCTTTATCATAGGAAGAAGAGTCCTGCAATCTTTTCACCAAGCTTCTGCGGACTTCGACTTCTGTGCCAACGGATTCCTCATTATCTGAAGCAATGACGTGAATGCCTACGGTGCCGCGCGTTGGGTCAACAGTTTCGATATAGCCGTGTACCAGCTCTCCCTCTTGCGTATTCCCCTGCACCCAATCTCCAATGTTAAAATGTTTCACAACGACCACCGCCTTAAGTGTTATTTATTAAGTTACAGTTAATATACTGTAATTATAACGATTACAGATGAAAATATCAAGCCCTTTTTGTTAGAGGCCCATCTTTAAAAAAATTTGCTTGCATGTGATTTTTTTCACTTACACATCTTCTTCTTTGCCTTATGATGAAGACATAAAGAAGAAGGAGATGGTTCACATGATGAACTGGCTTAGAGAAAACAAATACGCTGCCGTACTGCTGACATTTATTCGCGTATATGTAGGTTGGGAGTGGCTCATTGCCGGCTGGCACAAAATCACCGGTGACAAAGCTTTTGATGCGACAGGATTTCTGAAAAATGCGATCGCCAAGCCCGTCGTTGAAACGGGCACAACAGATGCGGTTTACGGCAACTTTGTTGCTTTCCTGAAAAGCTTTGCCCTGCCCCATGTAGGCCTCTTTAATGTGCTGATCCCGTGGGGAGAACTGCTGGTTGGCTTAGGTCTTATCTTAGGGGCATTGACAACAGCGGCAGTTTTCTTTGGCTTATTAATGAACTTCATGTATATGTTCGCAGGCACTGTCAGCACGAACCCATGGTTAACGATGCTTGGCTTCTTCATCATCGCAGCTGGAGTGAACGCCGGCAAATTCGGTGTGGATTATTTAATCCTTCCGCATGTTCACCGCTGGTGCGATAAAGTAAAAGATAACTTTCACAGCAAGCCGAAGTTTAATCATTAAGAAACCACGAAACCATGCAATGCGTGCACTTGAGACTAGGGGTGAATGGGTTGGAGGTTCATGTTTTAAGCCGTTGTTGTTCAGGAATCGTTACAGCCAACCCGGATGTGCTTTTGAATGCAACGGATCAGCTTAAACAAGAGCATTTACAGTTACGGATTCAATTAAAGGGACTTGAAGCGAGTGCCAAAGAAGCCATTTTAAATAACGATATTGCGGAAGGCGCAGCACGCCTCAGACATTTGAACAGCCATGCCGCACGATTTATACAAGAGCTTCAGCACCATGCTAATTGGGAAGAAGACGTGTTCTTCCCTTTTCTTTTGGCCTATTTCCATGAGGCGTCCCTTTCTTCGATCAAGCCTTCCTTTGAGGATTTGGAAAAGGACCATCAGCTCGGCGTATCGTTTATTTATTCGTATAACGAGGCTGTCAATCAGCTAAGTGCTTTCGTTGACAAAAAGCAATTGGCCGAGGCGGCTTCGCACCTCATTCAGGCTTGCTTAATTTTGAACGATCACTTCACGATGGAAGAACAGCTTATTTTTACATTAACGGAAAAAGTGCTTGTCGATTTGGACCAATTTTTCTCTTAAAAGATGGGATCGCAGCACTTCGGTTTGGAGGTAGCATGATGGTAACTTGTGATATGTGCAAAAGAACGGCTGGACAAGGACAGTTCGGCACCTCTTGGGTTTGCGATGATTGTAAAATCGGTATCGTGGAGACCAAGGTTGTCCGCTCTTCTGAGGACAAGACGTTGAGCAGCTTAGAAAAGAAATAAGAAATGCAAAAAACCTGCTTACGCAGGTTTTTTGTTGTTATATAGCTGATTCCGCTTCCTCTGACTGCTGCTCGAAAGCTTTCGTGCTTCTTCCCGAGAAGTAAGGGACGACTAACGTGCAGACGAGTGCCAGCGCAATTAACGCGATGAACGCGCCGCCACGAATGTCTTTTACCGATAAGGCTAATATCAGCATGAAAATTCTGGAAACATTCAGAAAACATTCCCGCCACAGAAAAATTTGCGCTTGTTTCATCGCGGTTTGCTTCGTTATGATCCTAAATTGCCGCGTGTTCCACACCGTTCCGAAATAAAACATGCCAATGGTCGTTAAGATATTAGAAATAATCAGGATAGGCGCTTTAGGAAATAACGGCAGCAAAAAGCCGACAGAAATAAAGAGCATACCAATGTTGAGCCATGCGCCCTCCCGCACCTTCAGGCGACGGTACAGCATCATCGCTCCTATCGCGAAGCATGCGTACAACACATTCAACAAAGCGATGACCAGCTTGTCCTCCGACACGGAAAACGTAAACACAAGCGCAAACAACACCTGGAACTGTAAAAATACGCCTGCGGCCATTAAGGAAGGGACCATCCAGCGCAGCGAGGGCGTAGAGTATACGCGCTTGAATCGGATGCCCTGGAATAAAGGCATGCGTTCGCCCGCCAGCGTAATCGTCGGGATATAAAATGAAACGATAAACAACAAGGCAACAAACAAGAACATTAGCAAAAAGGAGCCGGAGTACCCCATCCATTTGATAATAAGCGCGAATGCTATCGGGTTAATAATCGATACGATCTGGTTGATAATATTTGCTATTGCAAAATACTGTTCAAAGTCCTTCCCTTTTCCGTACACGCTCAACGTTATATTTTGCGCAGAGGCATAAAAGCCCCACATGACCCCAATCGGTATGGAGATGATGGTGATCCACATGAGCCGATTTTCCAGCTCAAGCACGGATAAAAGCAAAAACACGATTCCCCCGCAGATGGCATTGGCCCGAATCAGCACCCGGGTTGTATAGCTTGTCAGCACTCTGGAGCCGACAGCGAATGCCAGGGTCCACGTTGCGAACATGATCAAATTGAACCATACGACTTCAAAAATATTGTGATTCTTTTCCCATATATATAAATTGACGAATATCCCAATGTAATTGAAAATGACCGTTGATGAGGCGTTCATGAGCAGCAAACGTTTGATTTGACCACTTACCGGCATTGTTGTCATCTGCTTTCTTAGTAAATATATGAAACTAGGATTCTAGTTTCTCCCATCTCTATCTCCCTACTATATGCCATTATAGGATAAAAAGAAATAAAAAAAGCAAAATCAACAGGATAACAGATCACTGTTGATTTTGCTTTTAAGCCTTTTCATACTGGGGATCAAGGATTCGAACCTTGGCATGACGGAGTCAAAGTCCGTTGCCTTACCGCTTGGCTAATCCCCATCGATACAGGAGCGAGGGCCCTTAGAATAAAAAAGCCCACCAGGTGGGCATTCGCTTGGCAACGTTCTACTCTCCCAGAACCCTTCGGTTCAAGTACCATCGACGCTGGAGGGCTTAACGGTCGTGTTCGAGATGGGAACGCGTGGGTCCCCTCCGCCATCATCACCAAACGTGATGCTTCTGCCAGGAAACATCTGTACTTATTCAGAGCGTCTTGCACCCTGAAAACTAGATACGAAACTTGCGTAAAGTGTGTTGCTTCTTTGAGTAAGAAGCAAATCTGAGAGACTTTGAACTCCGTTCAAAGATCCCTCTATTAGGTTAAGCCCTCGACCGATT
>NZ_JAQFVF010000040.1 GCF_027789125.1 Paenibacillus aestuarii
CTGCCCGTTAGCCAATCATGCAGCGCGCGAAACAGCGCTGCATCACAGAGGATGAAAATGAAATCAAAAAGCCGTCAATACTGCTACTACGGCTGGGAGAAGAAGGTCGATGAACTATGGTGCGGTAGAGCCCATCCGTTAGTCTGACTCCGACGACCACGGTGCATCACAGAATGTCGCTCCCTCTTGGGAAGCACTCATGGTAGATTAATCCTATTTTGGTTGTTGCACCAGCTCCAATTTTAGTGCCGTAGGAAGGATGCTTTCAATGGAAATTCTCATTGAACGCGCATGTGGTTTGGATGTTCATAAAGACTCCATTACAGCATGTGTAATGACACCAGAAGGAAAGGAGATTTGTACGTTTTCTACTAAAACAGTCTTTTTGTTGCAATTAATCGACTGGATTAAAAAACATGGATGTACTCATGTTGCTATGGAAAGCACAGGAGTCTTTTGGAAGCCAATTGTTAACCTGCTAGAAGCTGAGGATATCGAGTTTTTAGTCGTAAATGCCCAACATATGAAGGCACTACCAGGACGTAAAACAGATGTCAAAGATGCTGAATGGATCGCCCAACTTCTACGCCATGGACTTCTAAAAGCTAGCTTCGTTCCAAACCGCGATCAACGAGAACTTCGAGAGTTAGTCCGTTATCGCCGAAGCATTATTGAAGAACGGGCCAGACAGCACAATCGAATACAAAAGGTTCTAGAAGGAGCAAACATTAAACTCGGCTCTGTTGTTTCCGATATTATGGGCGTTTCCTCTAAGGATATGCTTCGCGCTATTGCAGAAGGTGAAGATGATCCTGAGAAATTGGCAAACTTCGCTCAACGAACACTGAAAAAGAAGAAAGCAGAACTTGAGCTAGCTCTTCGAGGTTACGTAAACCCCCATCAGCGTTTAATGATCAAGACAATTCTAACTCATATTGACTTTCTGTCCGAACAAATTGAAATGTTAGATCAAGAAATTGCAAACAGGGTTAGTTCGTATCAAGAAGACGTAGAACGCTTGGACTCCATACCTGGAATTGCCCCTCGGATGGCGGAACAGATTCTAGCTGAACTCGGAACAAACATAGAGAAACAGTTTCCTAGTGCGGCTCACTTATGTTCTTGGGCTGCATTAGTGCCTGGACATAATGAGAGCGCCGGCAAACGAAAGTCTTCCAAAGGCAAAAAAGGAAACAAATATTTAAAATCTGCTTTAACAGAAGCAGCGCATTCGGTAGGTGCATCCAAAAACTATCTTGGTGCAATGTATAGGCGAACTTTAGCACGAAAAGGCAGAAAAAGAGCTGCTATTGTTGTGGCCCATGCCATGCTAAGAATCGCTTATTATTTATTGACAAGAAAAGAAATGTATGTTGATCTAGGTGAAGATTACTTTGACAAACAGAAACTCGGAGCAATTGTACGGAATTCAGTTCGAAGGCTTGAGAGCTTAGGTTATAACGTTTCGATTTCGGAAGTCTCCTGATCCCCCCATTTCCTAGGCGCCGCTACACTTTAAAAAATGAAAGAGCAGCGTCTTCTTTCATGCTGCCCTTTTTCTGAGAATGCCCGATCTTTAATTTTCATGGTAGTTTAACGAATAAGTCCAGATTACAAATGACCTCACATTTTCCCTGCCCCACGTCTGGAATGAGATAAAGTTCTTATCAACAATCGGGAATAGGATAAAGTTCTTGTCATTTGGTTTTGACAAGAACTTTATCCCATAAACACAAAAAGCCGCTATTTAAGCGGCATTTAATGAGATAATGTTCTTGTCACCCGACAACAGGTGTAAATGTCTTATTGTCGGTTGTCGGTAGGAGTGTCGTGTCTAATGACACAAATCTCACTACATTAATGATACAAAGTTCCCTACATTTTAGCTACCCGCTCCGTTTTGTCAGCGACTTTGAATGAATGCGTCTTTTGAATGAATGTCTATTTGTATTACTCGCGTTGATACAAAAAAAACACTGCGTTTTACCCCAACGTGGTCAAAACCACTTTAGTTGGGCAAAAAGCTTTTAATTCTAAAGTAAATTATAAGAGTAGCGGCTAACCAGACAAGCAGCTCCCCCCACCAACTCTTTGATCGGTGAGATACCACAATTTCTGAATCCCGATCCCATGTTGTCTTACCAAGATCATATTTCAACTGCTGATAACCTCTTAAATGAAAAATTAGTGAGACAATCGGTAAGCCGGCCCCTTGCCCTCGCCACCATACGAGCACACTTCTTTGAAGGGCCTTACTAAACTTCGGTTTCTGGCCCTCCAAATCCCGAATCCTGATACCAAGGATCCATTTACCGGGTGTGGTTCCCCACAATTTTAAAAGGCATGCTTCAAATGGGATGGATAGCATAAGAGTCATAATTCCCAGAAATAATCCTTCAAAACGGGTATTGAAGAAAATCGTCGGTAAAATGTTCATGAGAATACCCAGTAGGAATGCTAAGATTAACATATCAAGTCCTCGTGCCCAATAGCGGGTCCAAGGACGTGCAACGTTATTTGCTAAGTTTTTGAAATGCAGTTCTTTGAACGATTCCGCCGCATTCCATTCTTGTCCAATTCGCTTAACACTTGTAACGCGCTTCAATTCACCTTTTTGAATCAAGTTATTCATTTCTTCCGTTGTAAAGGGGCCATTTTCCTGAACACCATACTTATAAAACCATTTTTCATCGTCTTGTACCATTCGGACCCCCATATATTTAAGATCTCTTTTGATCACCTTATGTGCACCTTAACCCATCTCTATTAACTGGACAACTATTTGCACCTTACTGCTCGTTACTTCAACGTAAACAGCAATCGATCGTTAGCTTACAATGATATTTTCTAGCGTGATTGTCAGAGCTTACTACTCGGGACTTTATCATCGATCCACCTACTTAAGCGGCTTTTTGGGACTATTAATGAGGCATTTCGTTATCTTTTAGGCACGTTACCAAGTCCAATTAATATCGAAAAGTAACGTATTCTCAATTAATTAAGTTCAATTCTTTTTGTACTCGTATTGAGATGGTCATCAGTAAACCATTTATAATAAAGCCGATTAGTATAAGGTTGAGAGAACGATCTGCTCACTTCCGCATCAACTGTAACGTAACTGTATTCTTTAATTTTCTTTGGTACGATCATCATCGGTAATCTAGCAACTTTATGGTCAATATATCCTTGATAAACCTTTCCGTTATAACTAGGGTCAAGTTTCAGATTGATACTTTGACTTGCTTCCAATGAACCCTGCCCAATACGATTGTACTGTTCAACATCATATTTGCAGCAAGTACCATCCTCGAACTCTTTTTTATTCTCCTCTCCAACTCCTAACATTTGTAGTTGAATTGAACCATCAGTATTATAATATAAATTTGTTGAGATGTGTCCGGGATCATTGTTGTAGTCCAACGATTGAGTGTAATAAACCAAAAATGCATCTTTTATGTCTCGAATCGGAAATTGTGCTCTATCACCAGCATTCCAATATAAATCATTAATCGAGTATGGAATGATAGACCAAAAGGGGTCATTTGTATCAGCCAAATCAATGACATAAATTCCGGTTATTCTACCCTTATAGATGCCGTCTGGGGAATCGATAGTCATCTTAGAATCAAAGCCTTCAGGATTAAACCCATTCCACCCCTTAGTGGTTAGGAAGTTCTTCCACATAGTAAACATATTTGTATTGTGCCAAAAAAATTCAGCTTGTGATTCCGCATGTTTATCAACTTCCAAATTTTCATTGTGCCTTAATTTAAAAATACGCTCGATAATCGTAACCGCTTGTGCACGATTAGATGATTCTAGGATTCCCAAGTCCCCCCGATCATTTAATCCGGTAATTAACCCAGTACTGGTGGCATCGTACATCCACTTTCTTGTATCAATGTTGTGCTTTTCTTTTTCCGTTGCTCTAACCGAAAGACGGGCCACTTCTTCTCGGGTAATGGGAGTATTCCAATCACCGCTATCAAAATCGCTCCATTGATGAATACCGGCATGAACTAGCGCGTTAACAAAAGGAGAATACCATTCTTGTTCATTCCCTTTAGGGATGTCAAGTTTAAGAGCCAGTGCCAACATCTTAATAAATTCAGCCCGAGTAACAGTTTGATCCGGATGAAAATTTCCATCTTCGAATCCATCAATATATCCTTTTTTTATAGCCTCTTTGACCGTGTTCTCAGACCAGTGGTTTTTTATATCTGGAAAAATTCGATTCAACATTTGCGACTTATCATTCATTGAAGCAAAGCTCGGTGTAATATAGGATTCAATAAGTAAGAATGTCATCAAAAGGGTTATTAAAGTCGTCGTTAATTTTTTCAAAATAATTAGATCTCCTTTCAAAATAAGTCGTATTATTTATTCGACACACTATTAGAGCTACCCTTTAAATGTAATAGCTAGCTGGTTCAGTAACCTCCCAGTTACTTGAATAAGGGAACGCTGCCGACCGCGGCGTCTGCGCCTCGTTTTGAACTATCGTATCCGTTAGTTGAACGTGACCTTACGGTATAACCCAAAATTTCCACCAGGGTCTTTCAACAATATTCAAACTGAGCATTGCAACGATTTGTCTAACTTCATCGATTTCTTCTTCAGTAGGACTTTCGAGACATTCATGAGTTAGGAAAATAAAATCTTTCCCATTTGAAATATGCCATACTTGAAATCTAGGAATTGAGGGAGCGGTATATGCAACTGTACCGTACTTCCCAAAACCACAGCTCCCTGACTCTTGAAAAAAAGATAGAAATCGTTCGTTAACTACAACATTTTTTGATAATTCAATTAGATCTTTCCCCGTGGAATTAGGAACTGTTCCACCTTTATAGATTGCATATGTAATTTCGATGGTGTTCTTTTTATTACCATTTCGTATTGGGTCCAGTGCTACTCGCTCATCAATCCGCCGGAGACTGGTTTCCAAGTCGACCTCAAGGACAAACACGTCGTCGAAGAGATCGATGAATTTGGGAAAATTCCGCGAACCACCGCAGAAGAATGTTACCGCCTCATCCTGATTGGCGACCAAAGCTTTTACTTTATCTACATGCCAAATGTGGTGTTCGGGTTTAAAGCCATCCGTTGGGGTACCAGTTTCCGGATCGCTCTTGATAAGCCAATTCACGATCACCATGAATGGCATGGTAGCCGCGCCGATGCAATTCGTTGCAGACCGTAGTTTTGCCAGCGCCGGAAACGCCTCCAATCAGATAATTCCTAATGCCCAAGGTTAGACCCTCCATTCAAGTGGATAAGCACAATATATTAGATGTTTCTATCTGACGCTAAACTGCCCGTTACTTTAATGAAAACAGGGAACAGCTGCCACGGCAATCTGCTCCCTGTATCCCTGTTTATTGTGCTATAGTTCGCCTTTAGCTTAAGTCTCTTTACGCTTCATTCTTAAAACAGCTCGTGCTTCACAATGAGGACAAGTCATATACCTTTCAAAATCCACTGCATTTAACGGGGAATCAACGTCAAGCACTTCAATTACATGACTTTCACAATCCGGACATTTAATGGATATGGTCGGATCGTTAGCTAATAGCTTTGTTGCTTCTATCCACTCCTTCTTCATCTGAAACCTCCTGCATTTGTGTTGCTGAACTATCGTATCCCGTTAGTTGAATTGTAATAAGGTAATTTCCTCACTTAGAGTAACCTTTGGATCCGAAATCTGGTACCTTTAACGATTTCCTCAACGATTTCCTCTGGCCGCTTGCGGTCGGCGTCCAGCAGGAATGGCTCATTAGTCAGTGACGCCATCAACTTATTCCGAAGGAAGAGCGAACGTTGGATATACTGTGCATCTCCTCGCTGACTGAGTCGAGCGGCGAGGGTTTCCGGTTCCGCATGCAGCACAACATAATAGAGTGTCGCGTCGAGATCCGACAGTTGGTCATAGAACCCTTGCAGCTCGTCTTCAACTACGAAATCGATAACAACATTTAGCCCATGCCTAAGCAAATTTCGAGTCACTGCAGTGATATTAAGCCAAGCTAGTTTCAGTCGTTCCTCCCAAGGCGGTTCGTTCTCCCCTCGGTATACATGAAGTAGAAGATCGCCCTCAATCAACGCGCATT
>NZ_JAQFVF010000041.1 GCF_027789125.1 Paenibacillus aestuarii
CTGCCCGTTAGCCAATCATGCAGCGCGCGAAACAGCGCTGCATCACAGAGGATGAAAATGAAATCAAAAAGCCGTCAATACTGCTACTACGGCTGGGAGAAGAAGGTCGATGAACTATGGTGCGGTAGAGCCCATCCGTTAGTCTGACTCCGACGACCACGGTGCATCACAGAATGTCGCTCCCTCTTGGGAAGCACTCATGGTAGATTAATCCTATTTTGGTTGTTGCACCAGCTCCAATTTTAGTGCCGTAGGAAGGATGCTTTCAATGGAAATTCTCATTGAACGCGCATGTGGTTTGGATGTTCATAAAGACTCCATTACAGCATGTGTAATGACACCAGAAGGAAAGGAGATTTGTACGTTTTCTACTAAAACAGTCTTTTTGTTGCAATTAATCGACTGGATTAAAAAACATGGATGTACTCATGTTGCTATGGAAAGCACAGGAGTCTTTTGGAAGCCAATTGTTAACCTGCTAGAAGCTGAGGATATCGAGTTTTTAGTCGTAAATGCCCAACATATGAAGGCACTACCAGGACGTAAAACAGATGTCAAAGATGCTGAATGGATCGCCCAACTTCTACGCCATGGACTTCTAAAAGCTAGCTTCGTTCCAAACCGCGATCAACGAGAACTTCGAGAGTTAGTCCGTTATCGCCGAAGCATTATTGAAGAACGGGCCAGACAGCACAATCGAATACAAAAGGTTCTAGAAGGAGCAAACATTAAACTCGGCTCTGTTGTTTCCGATATTATGGGCGTTTCCTCTAAGGATATGCTTCGCGCTATTGCAGAAGGTGAAGATGATCCTGAGAAATTGGCAAACTTCGCTCAACGAACACTGAAAAAGAAGAAAGCAGAACTTGAGCTAGCTCTTCGAGGTTACGTAAACCCCCATCAGCGTTTAATGATCAAGACAATTCTAACTCATATTGACTTTCTGTCCGAACAAATTGAAATGTTAGATCAAGAAATTGCAAACAGGGTTAGTTCGTATCAAGAAGACGTAGAACGCTTGGACTCCATACCTGGAATTGCCCCTCGGATGGCGGAACAGATTCTAGCTGAACTCGGAACAAACATAGAGAAACAGTTTCCTAGTGCGGCTCACTTATGTTCTTGGGCTGCATTAGTGCCTGGACATAATGAGAGCGCCGGCAAACGAAAGTCTTCCAAAGGCAAAAAAGGAAACAAATATTTAAAATCTGCTTTAACAGAAGCAGCGCATTCGGTAGGTGCATCCAAAAACTATCTTGGTGCAATGTATAGGCGAACTTTAGCACGAAAAGGCAGAAAAAGAGCTGCTATTGTTGTGGCCCATGCCATGCTAAGAATCGCTTATTATTTATTGACAAGAAAAGAAATGTATGTTGATCTAGGTGAAGATTACTTTGACAAACAGAAACTCGGAGCAATTGTACGGAATTCAGTTCGAAGGCTTGAGAGCTTAGGTTATAACGTTTCGATTTCGGAAGTCTCCTGATCCCCCCATTTCATAGGCGCCGCTACACTTTAAAAAATGAAAGAGCAGCGTCTTCTTTCATGCTGCCCTTTTTCTGAGAATGCCCAATCTTTAATTTTCATGGTAGTTTAATGCCACCGTCAGTCTAATACTATATTTTCTTAGTCTACAACTTAATTTTCTAGTCTAAAACTTTATTTTCTTTGGACAACCAATAATGTGCTTTCATGCGCACATTGGCTACTCATCTTTTTATCGCTAATGAACTAAAACTTTAAGCTGTGGTAAAACGAAAGAGCTCCTGCCTCTAGCGGAACTCTTTCGTTTTATTGAAATTATAAGTCCTTATTGCCGTCTATATACTTAAGATTGAAGCGAAACTTATCGATGCTCCAGCCGGCATCCGATTTCATCAAGTGAATGTTATAAGACCCCACAAATGTCCTCACATTTTGGCCTGTAGGGTTCGGATAATAATGACTGGCAGTCCCATAGCAAAATACGTCCGCTTCGTTCCCCAAGATGTCCACTAAATAGTTGCCGACCTGATGATGAATCGCTTGAAGTTTCCTCAAGCCTTCCTCCCAGCCCGCTGCTATTTGTTTGCCGCATAGAACCGACGGCTCTCCAGCTCCCATGGAACTCATATCGAGCAAAACCTCTGGCGCCAAGCAACGCCGGACCCCTTCCCAGTTCCGCTCATCCGTGAAAACAAACAATTCATTAACGGTTCTGATAATCTCTTCCTGCTGCGTCATCCGCCAATCACTCCTTCATATTTCATTTTTATATTGAAGGGTTCCTCTTCTCTTTCCTAATCCAAAGCCGAGCAGGCAAGAAATGCAGGAAAATGAGAAAAGCAAAACCGACAACACTTACCCAAGCATTCAACAAAGCCAACAAGTTATAAGTAGATATATAAAGGGTCCCCGGATAAAATGCTTTTTCTTATTGAATAAATCGTCCATGTCGCAGTCTTCATGTAACAAAGGATTGAATTTTGCTTCTAAAAGCAAAGCTAGGTGCACTATGCAACAATCATCGCTCCATGCACCTAACATCGCCATTCATTCTTGAATGATTTACTCTATAATTTTCCTTGCTACCAACGCAAGATCATCAATATCGATTTTGCCATCGCCAGTTACGTCTGCTTGCTTGACTTGCTCCCAATCCGGGCTGGAAGTTGTTTTGCCATAATCCGCTGCAATAATGGCAAGATCGCCGATGCTTACTTTATTGTCATGGTTGACGTCGCCTGGGATTCCCGGAGGTGGTGTTGTTATACTCACGTTGACCGTAGAAGCCTGCGCCTTCGTTTCCGCTCCCAGCGCATCGCCCAACGTTACGTCGGTTACAGCAATCGTTCCCGTCGCCAGCTGTGGCAAAGTCTTGGCTTTGAACTTCAGTTCCAAGATTCCTGCATCACCTGTCACAGCTGTGCCTACGCTTGCAATAATAAACCGAAGTTTGCCCAGCGTATTCTTTGTCTCTACGAGTTGAACTCCGTCTTTCACGACACGAGCCGAGACGAATTCAAATACATTCGAATCGTAGTCCATCTTTATATCTTGCGCGTATACGCTTTGTGTGACGCTGCTCAATCCCAGCTGTACAGTGAATTCCCCGCCTGTCTGAACGGTGCCGGGTGCGGTTAGCGTCGTTACAGCCTTCTGCGTGCTGTCTCCTTTTTGTACTGTAATATGACTTACCGCAGTAAAATTGCCGCTAGCTGTCGTGACTGTAATGTCGGCCATTCCCGCTTTCAATGCGGTTACTACCGTTTTGCCGTCCCTAACCTCTACTTTAGCAACGGTATTGTCACTGCTCGCCCAAGTGACATTCTTATTCGTTGCGTTCTCGGGAAGCACAGTTGCAACCAGCTCAACCGTTTGCCCTTCTTTCAGCAAAACTTGCGGTTTATCCAGCTGCACGCCGGTTGCCGGCACCGTGGCTCGAAAGACATTAATTTCTGCTGCAGATGCCCAACCATTATACCCGGCAGTTGCTTCCAGTTTAATAAAGGACGCTTTCGTCACCGGGAACTCCGCTGTTTTCTCCGTGGCGTCTTTAGCCCATGTTCCACTTGTGACTTTGGTGTACTGAATGCCATCCGTACTCGCATAGACATTGTAGGCTGTGATCATACCATTGCTTCCACTCTGCCTAGGGAGAACCTTGATTTTATTCACGTCGTACGTGCCGCCAAGATTCAATGTGATCGATTGCGGCAGCGGATTAGACTTATCCCATTTTGTATGCCAAAAGGTATCCTGTTCTCCATCGAGTACGTTCGATGCTCCGTTACTTTCATTTATCAATTCCTCACTTGTTGCCGATGCCGTCATCTGCGTCTGGGGAATTTGGGTCGGATCAACGACTGGACTTGGTGGTGTCCAAGACGGATCATTCGTTCCGCTAATTTTCAACATTACACTGCCATGCGCTGGCACGGAGGCAGAATAGCTGCCTGTATACATCCCCATCTCATTCTTCTGCCACAAATCTCGCACACTAAACTGGTTCAATAAACCAATTTGATCAGACGTCACCGTCATGGTAGTTGGCGCATCCGTACGGTTCAAGAGGACAACGGCGCGACTGCCGCTGGTCCGGCTTATAAGCGGCTTGGCATAGACTTGTAAACCAGGCGTGGATTCTTTCACTTTGGTCCCTTGAATTCCAGCAGCATCCTGATCCACGGCAATGACTTCCGCGTTCGTAACGATATCGGCAAATTGTCCGCTAAACGTCGTCGGATTGTCCATTGTATTTACATCAAGCCCAAGCATAAGCGGAGCCGATAATATCGCCCACATACTGAAGTTAGAAATGGCCTCGTCGCGGTTCAGGCTTAGCTGACCCGGTTTATCCGCGATTACGCCTACTTCCAGACTGTCCGGATCGTTCCAGCCCCCTGGTCCGGCGATGTCAGCATGCCCAGCCGCTCTATCGATTTCATAGAGAACACCATTCCAGAATGAGCCTTGGTTATCGATATCGAAGCCGACTCTCCACATTTGGCCTATTCCCGGCGCCCACCTCCACGGCTGCTGCTTACCCCATTCACAGATGTTAAGCACCATCGGACGCTTCGGATTTGCATTTTGAATAGCTTGACTGAATTCCGCGTATTGTTTCTTGAAGTCAAGACCCATCGCATCGCCGCCACATGCATCTAACTTAATGAAATCAAATCCCCATTCGGCAAACTGATCCACATCTTTTTGATAGTAGCCGTAGCTGCCGAAATACGAACACCCGGTTTGGCCAATGTCGGTGTAAATTCCAATCTTCATTCCTTTGCTGTGCACATAATCTGTTAGCGATTTCATTCCATTTGGAAACTTGTTTTTATTGTAAAGGATGTTCCCGTCTTTATCTCGGCCATTCGAGCTGCCGCCCGCTCCTTCCGTATCCCACCAACCATCATCAATATTAATATATTTGTACCCTAAATCGACCAAGCCGTTGCTGACCATACTGTCTACCGTTTTTCGAATCAATGCGTCACTCACATTTCTTCGCACCGCATTCCACGTGCTGTATCCCATTGGAGGCGTTAAAGCTAAGCCTTCTTCCGAAGCGTGCGCTTTTGGGATGCCAACCTGACTGATGAAAGAGGTCATGATGACTGCCGATGCGGTTATCATTAACAAGAGTTTCTTGCATGCATTGTTGAGCATTTAGCACAGCACCTCTGTTCTTTTATTCAAGCTTACAGCAGTAACATACCCATGCCAGCTTGTAATTTAGAAATGTCCCCTCTGAAATTGGAAGACATCCCCTTGCTATCCTCATGCCGGTTTCAGAGAATTACAGTTGCTGCTGCCCGTATTACGGACTTCGAGCTTGTATTTATACGCATTGTCGATCAGGCCAAACGGCGATCTTGAGGTCTGGATTCTGCTTCCGCAGCCGACTGAAAGTAAGATCGTTGATAAAATCATGCGCCATGCCATTGCTCAATTGGAATCTCTCATTTACTATGACCTCCTTTAAGTTTGTATACCTTTATCGTATTGGTTTATCCAGTGTAAGAATATTGAATTTAGTACTGTAAATCTTTGTTAAAGTACTGACTTTGGGGCGGATGTCAGGAATTTTTCTGTGAAAGGCAAAAGGAAAGGCCATCCCTCCGCCTTTTCCATGGCAGTGGACAGCCCTACGTTTCAATGATTTACTCCATCACTTTCTTGCCACAACGCAACTCTATCGCTAAAAAAAGCTTTTCCTTATCCTTCAAAATCTTAAGTTCCTTCAAATTTAGAAACTCAGCAACATTTCTTGTGTCCCTGAATTTTGGTTATTTTGAAAATCATTTAGAAGCTCCACACTCTCACTGTCTATTGCCTATTTGGAATAAAGTAATGGGAAAAACTCATTATCGAACTTCTGTCCAAATTGCGGACGTGGCCCAAGCAATCGAACATTATCATGCCGTGCTCTGCCCTCTTTGTAAAATGTATCTCCAGGCATTAGATGAGCAACAACCGATAACCGAGGCTGATCTGTGAAATTCGTTGACGATCCATGGAATGTTAATGCATGGTGGAAGCTCGCTTGTCCAGCTTTTAGTATACAAGGCTCCTCTATCCAGTCACGCGTTGCAAAACGCTGCTTCAGCTTCGCCATGTCCTGTTCGAAGAATGTATCACTGCCCTCGACTGAGCCCCACTTATGTGAACCCAAGATCGTCATCATGCCGCCATTATTCAGATCTGTGTCTTGCAAAGCAATCCAAACAGTCACCATATTGGTTGTGCTGCTTGATCGCCAATAGCCGTAATCTTGATGCCAACCTACATTTCCAGCTGTTGTTTCTTGCCCTGAAGTACCCGGCTTGTAGATCACTTGATCATGCCATAGACGAATCTCGTCCTCGTTCAGCAGCTTCGCTGCCATTTCTCCTAAATTCGGATCAGTGACGACACTCCGAACTTCATCGTTAATCCACCAACCGTTATCGAATTTACGAAGTGCATGTGGATTCTCCGAAAGTTTGAAGTCATGCAGTGGCATCCCAGCTCCATCATAATCTTTCTTCCAGATCCGCTCATGCGCTCTGCGAAGTTGCTCGATCGTCTCGTCATCCAGTAATTTCGGGCTGATCCAATAACCGTCTTGATCAAATCTCTCTTTATCAGCTGCCGTGATGTTATAAGAAATAACTCCCATGATGGACACCTCATTTTTCTAAGTCAAAGTGGCTTACTACTTTTATTGTAGACCACAAGATGAGCATTGACTTTCCAAAACCTATCAAATAGGATTAGAAACATATGAAATTATTAGAAACGCGAAGGACCTTGACCTATGGTGAAAATAAAAACGGAAACAGCACGTTGGGTGTATGAGTTTCTAGAGTCAGATCAGCTATCCCATTTACCTGAGTTAATAATGCTGGGCTTTGATCACTTTCAAGAAGCCGCTCCTCTCAACATTCACCAGCATAAACGTTCGTATGAGTATGTATTCGTGGACAGCGGAAAAGTCACATGGGAGGTAGACGGTCAATTATTTACTACCCACACCGGACAGATCTTCCACACCCGACCTGGAGAATGGCATCGTGCGCGTCTTAATTTCATTGAGCCCTGCAAAAGAGCGTGTGGAGATTCATAACCAACTACAGCAGCTACCGAGGATCATATCTGTGGATAGCCGTGTTCGTGAACCTTTCACCAAGCTAAGAGACATCATTGAACATTACGAGCCACTCGCCTCCTGCCGAGTTCGTCACTATGTACTCGAAATTATTTTGCAAATGTTGAGCCCTTCCTCTAATCGTCAAATCTCGTATGATCTCCAAAAGGCCATGATTACATTGACCGAAACCATTCAAGCAACGCCAGAAAAGAGATGGACTAATAAAGACCTGGCTGATCAGGTCGGTGTAAGTGAATCCCATTTCTATCGACTGTTCCATCTTATGCATGGACAGTCACCTGCAAATTATATGGATCGGGTACGAATTGAACTTGCCTGTCAGATACTTATTCAGAAAGAGATTAGTGTCACAACAGTAGCAATGGATCTAGGTTATAAGACTAGTCAGCATTTTGCCACTGTATTCAAAAAGTATATGGGTCTGTCACCTTCGCAGTGGCGAAGGTAATTTCAGTTTATCAGTTACTCGAAATACTAATCCAACCTATACTTTCACCGCGATTATGCGCATATGTTTGTGTCGCATAACGATTATGCCCCTATGTTTGTGTCGCATAACGATTATGCCCCTATGTTTGTGTCGTTGGCTCGCGACACAAACATAGGGGCTTTGAATTAAAAAATCCCCGAATTACGGGGATCTGAAAGAACTGCTGATTCGCCTTCGGACATTCAGGAAATGTTTCTCTATTTTAAAAATTCCTAACAGCCTAATCACTCTCTTGTTCTAATGCATAGTACGTATTCTTGTTGCTGTACTTCTAATGTGTGTTAAAATAAATGAACTACATCTAGAAGGAGCACAAGTATGCAACAAAAAATATCATTTTCTACCTATGCCATCATTGGTACGATGCTATTCGGAATGTTCTTTGGTGCGGGAAATTTAATTTTTCCGATCCAAATGGGGCAACTCGCTGGCACGAATTTTTGGCCGGCATTAATTGGCTTCCTTATAACTGCAATCGGACTTCCATTTATGGGGATTTTAGCATTCGGTTTATCCGGGAGTAATGGATTACGTCATTTAGCAGGTCGAGTTCATCCACTATTTGGAGTCGTCTTCGCAGTGGCACTTTACTTAACCATTGGACCATTTTTTGCAATTCCACGGACAGCAACAGTACCTTTTGTGGTCGGTTTTGAACCGTATATCAATCCAGTACATGGCAGTTTATATCTCGGGTTCTTTAGCTTTGTATTTTTTGCGATTGTCTATTATTTCTCCTTGAATCCAGCAAAAGTTCTAGACTATATCGGTAAATATTTAACCCCTGCGTTTTTAGTGTTTTTATTCATTTTAATTGTCATCGCCATCATCAAACCGATGGGTCACTTCGGTAAGCCAACTGGTGACTATAGTGGCTTATCCTTTATAACAGGCTTTAAAGAAGGGTATAACACGATGGATGCCCTTGCGTCACTTGCATTCGGAATTGTTGTCATCCAAGCGATTAAAGGACAAGGCATCACCAATCCAAAAGAGATAGCGAAAACCACTTGGAAGTCAGGCATAATCGCCATGTTACTAATGATGCTGATTTACGGACTCATTACCTATATTGGGGCATCGAGCGTGTCGGCCATTGAGACATACGATAATGGCGGTTTAATCTTTGCTGCAGTGGCACAGCATTATTTCGGGTCATTCGGATCCATTTTATTAGCAATCATTATCGTATTAGCTTGTTTAAAAACGAGCATCGGACTTATTACTTCTTGCAGCAAGTTTTTTATTGATCTATTTCCAAAAATAAGCTATAAATTGTTCGTTCTAATACTATGTCTTATATCATTTTTCATTGCCAACTTTGGTCTAAACAATATCGTTCGATATGCGGTACCCGTTTTAATGCTACTGTATCCTTTAGCCATTGTTCTAATTATATTGACCCTTTTCTCATCTTTATTCCGCCATAAGCAGAGTGTTTTCGTTACCACAATGTTCTTAACTTTTTGTGTGAGCTTCTTCGACGGCTACAGTGCGTTAGTCGATAGTTTACCAAGCGCGTCTCTGTCTTTGTTCGAATCCATTAAACTGTTCTACATGGATTATTTACCATTTTACGATATTGGGCTTGGCTGGATTTTACCTGCTCTAGTTGGTGCGTTTATCGGTTTTTTATGGTCAAAAAGCGTAAAAAAAACTACTGTTCAATAACGCTATTTAGAAACAAGCTTAGAATAGCTTCTAAGCTTGTTTCTAATTTTCTATTCTCCGTATCATAATTCCTGGTGTAAAAAATCTCCAGCAAATTCCTTTACTATCGAATCCGTTTGTTCAATCCTTTTTACCCATTTGCTCGTTAGGAAAATCAGGCTTTTTCTCAAATCCGTAACTTAAAGAATCTGCAACACTAATACACCTGACAAATTCAATTAGGCTAGTTTTTACACGTCTGTTTGCCCTGAGTTCCCTTTGCTGAATTATGATCCAGGAATTTAATATAAACTTTTCTATGGAAGTTCTCTACAAGTGAACTCGCCGAATTTCAATGAAATTCTGAATGAAAAACCGCCCCTCAATTGTGCATACAGCTTCACAAAATACTGATTCATCTGCTTGTGACATAAAAAATCTAATTTGCTTTCCCATAGAGCACCCCCCTAACAGGTGTTAGATATTAAAAATACTCCCTTTATTCTTTGAGCAATCTTGCCAGAAATCATGGGAATCGTAACTCATCAGTTTGGCCGGCTGCCTTCGTATCCTTATTCCATACCCTAAGCACGGTATGGAAATCTCTGTGTATGATCCCGCATCGAGTCGAGCAGGCAGTTGCATAATCATTCATACTTCTTTATAATTACACGATGTTCATGTTTATACTACAAGTTAGGAGAGAAGTAAAGTGAAAAAGCATTACCGTTATACGGCGCTTTTATTGTTGATGCTGGTGCTGCTGACTGGCTTTCCCGTTCAGACCGCGAATGGGGCAGGCAGCCAGTCGGAGAACACCCTTGTGCTGGGTACCAGCGCCGACTTTGCGCCCTATGAATTTCATAAAACGATAAATGGAAAAGATCAGATAGTGGGCTTTGATATTGATATTGCTGGTGAAATCGCCAAGGACATGGGAGCAAAGCTTATTATTGAGGATATGAGCTTTGACGCCTTGCTGCCCGCTTTGCAAAGCGGCCGGGTTGATCTGGTAATATCAGGCATGACACCAACTGATGAACGCAGGAAAAGTATCGACTTCTCCGACAACTATTACCAATCCAAGCAGGTATTAATGGTTCGTACAGAAGACAAAGAACGCTATAAGAGTATGGACAGCATGAAGGGGGAAAAGATCGGCGCACAAAAAGGCTCCGTTCAAGAGGAGATTGCGCGGTCCATTCCGGAGGCTGTTATTACATCTCTGGACCGCATACCGGACCTTGTTCTGCAGCTGCAGACGAAACGAATAAATGCCGTCATTCTGGAAGACACCGTTGCCGTCGGTTACCTGCAGAACAGTGCGCTTACACTTGCGGAAGCTGTTCCGGACGATGCACCTGTTCAAGCGGCTATCGGCATCCGCAAAGGCAACACAGAGCTGCTGACAAAAGTCAATTCGACAGTCGCCCGTCTGAAGAGCGAGAACCGTATTACAGAGATGGTTAAACAAGCCAGTATGCTGTCTGTAGATAAGCCGCAATCACCTGGAAATATATTTACAATATTTTGGGAATACCGCAGCTATTATGCGCTTGGCCTCGGTTATACACTGCTGTTGTCTGCGCTCGGCGTCCTGTTTGGCTTCATTATTGGCTTGATCATCAGTCTGCTGCGAATGTCAGGTATCCGGGCGATAACCTTGCTGAGTACAACGTATGTTGAGATTTTGCGCGGTACACCTATGTTGGCGCAGCTTTTGATTATCCACTATGGGCTAGCGCTCACTCTGGGGATCAACTTTACCCCGTTGCAGTCAGGTATTATCACGCTGTCCCTGAACAGTTCGGCTTATTTGGCGGAAATTTTCCGTGCGGGTATTCAAGGCGTGGATCGCGGGCAGATGGAAGCAGCCCGTTCGCTTGGAATGAACAGGTGGCTGGCGATGCGTCATGTTATTTTGCCGCAGGCGTTTAAGTCAGTCCTTCCCGCGATCGGAAATGAGTTCATTACGATTATCAAAGAATCCTCCATTATATCCGTGATCGGAATGGCAGATATTATGTACCAGGCTGGAGTCGTGAAGAATATCACGTACAAGGGACTTAGCCCGCTCATTATTTCAGCCGCAATTTATTTTGTATTGACTTTCACGCTGTCCAAGCTGCTTGGCGCATGGGAACGGAGGATGGGTGCTAGTGATCACCGTTAAAGATTTACGCAAATCATATGGAGAAGCAGAAATTCTCAAAGGAATAGATATCAGCATCGAAGGCGGTGAGGTCGTCGTTGTCATCGGGCCGAGTGGCTCGGGGAAAAGCACCTTTCTGCGCTGCATCAACCTTCTGGAGCAGCCCAGCGGCGGGGAAATCCTGTTTGAAAACGAGTCCATTACCGCCTGTGGGCACAACATTAACGCCACCCGGGAGAAAATGGGCATGGTGTTCCAGCATTTCAACTTGTTTCCGCATAAGACCATTATGCAAAATCTGACCCTGGCACCTACCAAGGTGAAAGGCCTGTCAACCGTTGAAGCGGAGAAAACTGCGTTGAAGCTGCTGCACACTGTTGGACTGGCAGATAAGAAGGATTGCTACCCCTCCCAACTCTCCGGCGGACAAAAGCAGCGGATTGCCATAGCACGCGCCTTGGCGATGCAGCCGCATGTGATGCTATTTGACGAGCCGACCTCGGCACTTGATCCGGAAATGGTAGGAGAGGTGCTGGATGTTATGAAGAAGTTGGCTAAAGGTGGCATGACGATGATTATCGTGACCCATGAGATGGGATTTGCCCGTGAAGTAGGCGACAGAATTGTGTTCATGGATAAAGGTGTGATCGTGGAGGAAGGGACTCCTGAGCAAGTGTTTGGAAACCCGTCTAACACCCGTACGAAAGATTTTTTGGCGAAAGTTCTATAGGATAGGTATTTCTTTAGATACTAATTATGATGTAGAGTAAAAAGATTCGCCTCAGAGACACTGTTCTCTGGGGCTCTTTTGTTTGAGTACCTGCATAAACCTATCCATTTAGTTTAACGATTCGAGCTTTCTTCCAGACAGTTTGAAGCTTAATAAGGCACCTTTTTCCCTAGGTTTCCATCCCTGATTAATTGCTTCAGGAATTATTAAGGCCACTTCAGCAGGCATTACAACTTTGTTATTGAGTTTCTCAACATACGGAAACCCCACCCAGAACTCATTAATATCTGATTCTATATTAACCCTGAGTAATTGGCCGTTAACTTCATTATGCTGAACGGTTAAGGTTAGAATACCCTTTGCTGAAGGCGTGATTACCCATCTGTACGATTCTTGCCCGACAGTAATCTTTCTTGTCCCCTTTTTACTGATAGTCATAAATTCAACTCCAGTGTCTTTTTTATTGACAATAAGGCGAATGGATTAGAAATAATCAAAGATCCACGCGTGAATCCAAGTGTAAAAGGAATCGTTAGCAACAAGGCTGTAAGCGGTCTTCTGTAATGGAGAAAAAGCATTACGTGCGCTCCGGCCGAGCACAGCATGCGGATCAGCGGTGAATTACTGACGCCAGCGCCGATGACGGTCACTTCCCTACCGGCAAACGATTGGATAGACTTGTTCACCATACACTTTGACAAAAAAAGCTTGCCTTCATGAGACTGCTGCAAAAGTCTTGTGACTTGAAATCAAAGATTACAAAAAGACCGTTTTAGCCTGTGAGATGCTTTAAACGGTCTTTTCAGTATTTTTATTTCATGTCAGGATAAATAACTGATACTTGCCTAACAAATCATGCCTTTGTAACGATCTCTACATAAGGAGGCATTTAAACAAAGTATACTCATTTCAAGATACCTTTTACTATTCACCGCGGCTATTGCACATTCCAGGCTTGCTCGTCCAACATAACTACATAGCTTCGTGTCCACAACCTCTTGACAATATGCGCCACCAATCTGAGGTTATGCTCAATTAACATATTGCGGGAATGATCGTTACCTTCGGCTATGGTGTTGATCTTTAGAGTTTTTCCAGTCCAGGGCCACCAGGGCCGCTTCACCTAAAACAACGTCTCCGTATTGAGCGTGAATCCTTCGATCACGGCATCTTCGTCAACCTCGATTAAGATACATCGTTTCCCTTGGTAATTCACCTGTCTCACGTACTTTAAATCTTGCGGGCTGACCGAAATCGTGGCGATCTTCGTTTCGATTTTGATCGATTTCGAAGTGAACTTCGGAATAACGCTGCTCGCCTTGATTTCATAGCTTTTATCATCGACGACGTTATAGAACGCTTGTTCCACTTTTTCCGGTGTCACATTCTCCACGCCGCTAACCGTAAGCATGCGTTCCACATCTTTATAATCCAGCTTTGGCGGTTCTTCTTCCTCATTACTTTCGATGACCCGATGGATTTCCTCGTACACATGAGCGATCGTTGCAGCGTCAAGCTGATCCCCCGCCACTTCCTTGACGATATCCTCAAATATGGCTCTCTCTTCTATCGCCGTCACCGTCTTCTCGGCATTCAAAACTTGATCGATAAAATGCAAATTGGGATCATTCGCTTTCCCTGCGCAATATAAAATGCGATTCACATCTGAATAGTTGTCCGTCACGCTCGGGTAGAAAAAACCTTGCTCCGGCGTGTTCAATTTGATGACTGGATCTACGAAGACATTATACTTGAATTCCCGCTCGACATAATCGAACATGAGGGTTTTCTTCTGATGTTCCGTGGAATTTACGCTGCACAGAATGAACGGATTCGAGAACATTTCGTCCTTTTCGCTTTCCTCGGCTTCTTCGTTTCTTACCTTGGTCGGCTTGAAATATTGCCCACGGACGAAAGTGACGACCGTATCCCGTTCATATTTGGTATCCGCCAGCATCTTCTCCACCAATAGGAGCATCAGATCCTGCCATTCCTCTGGATTACCGGTCACCAGACCTTGATGAAGAAGCACCCGTGTAGGCTCCTCGGCTTCCTCCTGAAACTTAAGTTCAAACATTTTTTGACCCAATTCACCGGTCAGCAGTTTTCTGAAATTGACCATATACAGTTCCTGCTTCTCCCTCTCCACGAGGGCGAAAGGCTGACGCTCGTAATGATACAGCTCATTGGTTTCTTTCATGATATAGACGTTAAGAATGTCGAAAATTTCCAGCATGTCGTGATCAAGCTTAAACTGTTTGCGAATATGCGCGAGCTCTTTCTTTTTCATAATCCGATAGACAACTCCTAAGAAGTAAAATAGCCTTACTAAAATAAATGATGGCATTAATAAATTCAATGGATGATTCAACCAATTTTATATTAAGTAATGATAAAAAGAAAAGCAAAGAAACCAACATTTTCAAATCATTGGTCCATTTAATAGATATTCACCTATAAATATAACCACTCCAAGGGTTTTCCCGCCCGTAATATTTCCAGAAATTTTTGGCAAAATATAATGATTAACGCTTACCCTGCTGCTTCATCGACTTGTACCTTTGAATGATGGACCTCCCTTTAAAATAGTACCAAATGAAGACCGGCACAAGTATATTGACAGCCAACACAACACTGACAACGATCCACATGAACCACTCCGTGTTAAAGACATACATGTAAATGACAGAATGATAGAAGTCCATTTCGGCCGCTCCTTTCGCTGATTGGAAATTTCTAGTTAGTGTAGCCAGCGACGGGCAGCTTATTCCCATAAGCTAATGATTGGGGGTGACATCCATGCAGGAAATAAGGCAAGAAATCTTCAGGCTGACACTGTCGGACAAAACCGCTTTGATCGAGGAAGTTCTCGGCGATAGTGTCGATGTGCAGCGGCGCGATTTCATGTTTTGCGGCAATCCCGATTACCCTGGCTGCTGCTATTCCATCGACGGCCTCGTCGATTCGGCGGTCATCGACGCAGCGTTAAAGGCCCTGGTCGTCTCGGGCACTGAACTGGTAGACGAACCAGCCTTGTTGGCTACTGCTGAGGAAATCCTCAGCAGCCTTATGTTCAATGCCGCGGTCCGTGCCTGCAATACGCTTGCCGCCGGCATTGAAGGGATCCTCTCCGGCGATACGCTGGTGCTGATCGAGGGCGTGGAGCAGACGCTGCTGATCAGCTCCAAAGGCTGGAAAGACCGCAGTGTGGAAGAGCCGGCGTCGGAGAACAATACTCGCGGTCCGCGCGATGGCTTCACGGAAAGCATCCGCACGAACACAGCGCTCGTCCGCCGCAGAATTAAAGATCCGATGCTGCGGGTGGAAGGCATGGTGATCGGCACAAGGTCGAAAACCGATGTCAACATCGCCTATATTCAGGACCTGGTAAAAATCGGACTCGTCGATGAAGTCAAACAGCGGCTATCCCGCATTAAGATTGATGCCATTCTGGAGAGCGGGTACATTGAGGAAATGATCGAAGATGCCCCGTTCTCGCCATTTAATACGCTCCAGAGCACGGAGCGTCCGGATAAAGTAGCCTCAGCCCTGCTGGAGGGCAGGATCGCTATTTTCACCGATAATACACCGGTCGTTCTCATTGCGCCTACTTACTTCTGGCAGTTTATTCAGGCTCCGGATGATTACTACAACCGGTATTGGGTCGGCACGTTTTTTCGCATGGTACGATACGTCGCCTTCTTGATTAGCCTGACGCTGCCATCGATCTATGTCATGCTTGTCTCGTTCCACCATGAGATGATTCCGACCTCCCTGGCACTGACGATTGCTTCCGGCCGCGAGGTCGTGCCGTTCCCCGTGCTGCTCGAGGCCGTTCTGATGGAACTGGCTTTTGAGCTGATGCGCGAAGCAGGCCTGCGCATGCCGAAGCCGATCGGACAAGCCGTGAGCATCGTCGGTTCGCTCATTATCGGGCAAGCGGCCGTGCAGGCCGGGCTGGTATCGCCGTTCATGGTCATCGTCGTCGCGATTACCGGCATTTCATCCTTTGCCATCCCGAGCTACTCCTCTTCGCTGGCGCTGCGCATTTTCCGTTTCCCGCTGTTGATTGCCTCCGGTTCGTTCGGCTTACTCGGATTCTCCGGCATGTTCTTCATCCTGCTGCTGCATGCCCTGTCAATCCGCTCCTTCGGTGAACCTTACCTGGCGCCGGTCAGTCCGTTTCAGCAGGAGGCGCAGCGGGATATGATGCTCCGGTTGCCGATGTGGATGCTCGATGAACGGCCGGCTTTTGCCCAAGATACGAAGCGCATGAGCGAACATCAAAAGCCGCAGGTGCCGAAGGAACCACAACCATGAAGCGATGGCTCTGTTTGTTCATGACCTTCCTTCTTCTGCTGCTCACCACCTCTTGTTACGGCTTGCGGCAAATTAACGAATTGGCCATCGTCACGGCGGTCGGCTTAGACGTTGGCAAAACGCCAGGCTCCGTTAAGCTTTCCGTGCAAATCATTCGGCCGGCGGATGCCAGGGGGCAAACGGGCGCGCCTGCTGGCGGTACAGGGCAGCCGATTTATTCGATCAGTGCAGAAGGCGACAGCATCTTCGATGCCATCCGCAACCTCGGACATTTTACCTCACGGCGGGTATACTGGGCGCACAATTTTTTGATCGTGATGCATGAAAGCTATGCTCGCAGAGGCATTGCCGATATGATTGATTTTTTCACACGTAACCATGAGCTTCGTATGAATACTTGGGTCGCGGTCAGCCCAGACCCGCCGGATGAGGTGATCTCCACGATCACCGGCCTTGAAGTCGTGCCGGGCCAAGCGGTCGACCGACTGTTCCGCAACATTCAAATCGTCGGCATAGCGCCAGCCAGCGATATGCGCAGTTTGGAGGAGGCGTATTTAAGCCGCTCCGTGGAGCCGGTGCTGGCGAAGGTGCAGCTTGTGAAAAGAGGTATCTCCAATAAGAAGCCGGAAGAGCACGGCTCGATTAAGCAGGTTGAACTAGCAGGCGCTGCGGTATTCTATGATGATGACAAGATGATTGGCTGGCTGTCGACGATCGAGACCAAGGGTACGATGTACTTTTTACAAAAGCAGAAAAGCGGTATTGAGGTCGTCGCCTGTCCTGGAAGCAAAGATCAAAGAGTGACCTTGGAATTAAAGGACATTCGCCTCAAGGTGACTCCCTCTTATGCGAACCAAACTCCTCGTTTTGACATCCGGATGATAACCCACGCTGATGTGGTCGAGAACAATTGCGAAGCGTCAATGAGGGATATTCGTGAAGCAACGGAGCGTACGCTCCGTGACAAACTTACGTCGGATATCGAGCAGGCCGTGGCCAAAGCTAAGCAGTACCATTCCGACTTCCTGAAGCTTAGCGACGTGTTTCGCAATAAGTTTCCGATGGAATGGCAGACACTCGGAACGGATTGGAATGACATCTTCGCCAAAGCGGAGACAAGCATTGAGGTCGAGGCCACCATTAAGTCAACGGTGCTGAAAACGGCGAAGCAGGAGGTCAAATGAGGAAGATACAAATTACGAACGGCATGTTCATCGCCATGGTAGTCAATCTCATCTTCGCCAAGGCGATCGGCGTCACGCAAGGCATACTGGCCCGCTCTATCGGTCAGGATATGTGGATGGCTACGCTCCTCGGCACGCTGCAGGGCGCGGCTATGATGTACATCGCTTATTTGGCGATATGCAAGACGCCGCATCTTAACTACATCGAACTGGGCGATCTCCTGCTAGGCAAATGGTTTGGCAAACTCATCGCCCTGCTGATCTCTGTCTTCTATTTGGCTGCCTTCGGCCCTGTGATGATTACCTTCGTCTATCATTTAAAAGACTACTTTCTCCCGGAAGCACCGTATTGGCTGTTTACGACTTCAGCGCTGATCGTAGGCTCGATCGGCTGCTTCTACGGCTTGGAAGTGATGGCGCGCATTGCGCTGATCGGGTCGCTTTTTATTTTTTTGCTCAACACGCTGATCATCATCGGTTCGCTGAAAGAGTTCGACATCCGCAACTTGCTGCCGCTTCTGGAGCATGGCTTTCCCCAGACGGCTGCCGCCAGCCTGCACTTTGATGCCGATTGGGCGCTGGCCATTATGCTTGTCGCACTGATCATGCCGTTCGTGAACGGCGCAGCAGCACACGGCAGTAAACTCAGTGTCGCCAGCATGCTCGCCAGCGGCATGGTTATTGCCATCTGGGCGATCCTGGAGGGGGGAGTCCTGTCGGCAGAGGTGACAAGCCAGTATACGATCTCCTGCATGAAACTGGCGCGGAACGCGCACATCGGCAACTTCCTGCAGCGCTATGAAATGATTATGATCGCGCTGTACTCCTTCTCCGTCTTATTTGAAGTGATGTTCTGCATCTACGGCACGTCGGTCGGCGTTTCCAAAATTTTTGGCCTACAGAGCCATAAGCGCATGATTGTGCCCGTCTGCCTCGTTCTCGGCGCATTTGGCACGTGGGTGGTCCAAGATCATTTTCACGCGATTATCTACTTGGAGCACGACTGGCCGCGTATTGCCCTGCCCATCGCTTTCAGCTTGCCGCTGCTCATGCTAGGGCTGCGCATGCTGCTGCGGAAGAAGCTGGAGCAAACCTTACATAGCCAATACGAAAAAAGCTGATGCCCTGGGTCAGCCTTTTTTTGCTTGTCACAACAGCCCCCACATGTATTATGATAGATGGTGATAATGTAATATATTGGGAGGCCTCCATGAACAGCATGAACGACTTGAACAAACGAAACATACCGATACCAAAAATCCACCTGCGGCCCTCGCTATTTATTTTAATGATTGCACTCATCATCATCCTGCTGACGGACAGCGTTTTTTACTATTATACGAAACGGATGCTGACAACCGAGCTCGAAACCAAGCTGCAGCTGATCGCTGACAATGTAGCCATTTCCATTAAACATTCCAAGACGGGCGAAAAATACGTCGAGAACCTGATCGGCCAAAACCTGCGAACCGCCTCGGTCGCCGCCAAATATCGGCTAAATCCGGATATCGAACAGGTGACCGATCCAGAGCTGGCCGCGATCCGCGATGATCTGCTGGTCGATCATATAACGCTGATGAAACGCAGCGGCGATGACATCATCGGCTACAAATCCACCGATCCGAACGAAATCAACATAAGCACGAAGCATTGGAGCCGCGATTGGTTTCAAGCTTTCAATCAGCTGTTCGACCAGCGGGCAACGCATGTCCAGAGTGGACAAGCCCTGCCGTATTACTGGTCTGGTCCGATGAACACCTCCTCCTCCAACCCGCAGTTTGTGGACAAGTGGGGCTACTTCTATGACGGTGCAACCAATTACATTATTGATCCGTTTGTGCACGACACCTTTTTTCGCAAATACCAGCAGGAGACAGGCGTCGACGCCGTGATCAATGAAATGATCCATGGTTATACCGATCATGGGGCGAAGGAGATTACAGTTTATAACTTGCCGATTTTTTTGAAGCAGCAGGAGCAGATCTCGAGTCAAGGCTATGTCTGGTTCTCCGATCGGGATATTTTATTCGGTTCTTATCAGCTGAAAGACGAACGTGACCAAGCTTACGTCCAAGCTGTCGTAGATACGCATGAACGCAAACAATTTTTCATGACCATCGATGGCAAATCGTATTTAAAAATGTTTGTTCCGCTGCAATTGGATGTGCCCGTTGTGATCAGTTTGACTGCTGATTACGAGCGCATCAAACAGTCGATCGACCAGCAGCAGGCGAACCTCCTGATTCTGATCGGCACAACGGCCATCATTGCCATTCTGTTGGTCGTTATCGTCGTCCGCTTAAGCAATTGGTATCGCGAGGCTACCGCGGAAAGCGTTCAGGAAGTATATGTTGACCATATCAGCTCCCTCTTCCGCTCGATGAAGGAACAGCGCCACGATTTTAACAACCATGTCGCTGCTATTCACGCTCTCGTTCATCTGAAAGAATATGAGGAGCTTGACCGTTATACGAAAGAGCTGGTCGGTGAAACCGCTGCGCTTAATGACGTCATTCAAATCAACGTGCCGTCCATCAGCGCGATCGTCCAAGCGAAGGTGATTCAGTCAATCGAGCGCAAAATCAACTTCCAGCATCAAGTCGCGAACTTGAGCCGCCTGAGCCTGGGTGCCATCAAAGCGACCGATTTGGTGCGCATGCTCAGCAATCTGATCGATAACGCATTTGATGCCGTAGCTGCTTCCAGCAAAGGGGACAAAGAGGTTAAGCTGCTTGGACGCGTGGACAAAAATATACTTGTTTTTGAAATAGCGAACAACGGTGATCCGATTCTGGAAGACAATCTCCCCCATTTGTTCAAACCCGGTTACTCCACCAAACAAGGCGATGGAAGCCACGCCGGACTAGGCCTCAGCATCGTGAAAAAACTCGTTGAGAAGTACGGCGGAACGATCCAGGTCAGCAGTATAGATGCGGAAACCCGCTTCACGATTACGATTCCTGTATAACGCAAATACACGAACATTAAACCATTGACATCATTTAATGTTCGTATTATGATAAACAAGTCAAAAACATACAGCCACAAACGCTATTATCGTTCGTATATCCTTGGGAATGGGCTCAAGGGTCTCTAGGGGGAGCCGTAACTTCCCAGCTACGACGGGTGCATGCTTTCGCATACCCGTGTGGCTGGGATTTTTTGCGTCCACTAATCGGATTTCACGTGCATATGCGCACTTAAAAGGAGATCGAATCGAAATGAACGCTTATGATTTCATTGTAGTTGGAGCAGGACCTGCTGGTATTTTTGCTTGCTATGAAATGACGCTTCGTTACCCTGCTGCCAAGGTGCTGTTAGTTGACAAAGGCCATGACATCTACCATCGCAGCTGCCCGATTCTGGAGAACAAGATTAAGCTATGCCCTCCCCCTGCAGGAAAAAAAGACTTCTCCGGCTGCCTGCCAGCCTGCTCGATTACGGCCGGTTTCGGCGGTGCAGGCGCATACAGCGACGGTAAGTTCAATATCACGACCGAGTTCGGCGGCTGGATGACCGACTATCTCGCCCCATCCAAAGTGATGGAATTGATCCGTTATGTCGACGACATCAATTTACAGCACGGCGCTACGCCTAACATCACAGATCCGACCACAGAAGCCGTAAGACAGATCGAGCAGCGCTCCTATGCCGCTGGCTTGAAGCTGCTGCGCGCGCAAGTGCGGCACCTTGGCACCGAGCAGAACTTGATGATTTTGAAATCCATTTATGAATACTTGAAAACCCGCATCGATATGCAGTTCAAAACAGAAGTTGAAGATATTATTACGATAAAAAATGAAGACAAACATGCCATTCAAGGTATCCGCTTAAAAGACGGCACCGAAATTCGCAGCGACTACGTCATGCTGGCCCCAGGCCGCGACGGCTCGGCGTGGCTGACACAAGTATTGAAGAAACGCCGCCTCAAAATGTACAACAACCAGGTCGATGTCGGCGTGCGCGTCGAAACGTCCGACGTCGTCATGCGCGAAATTAACGAGCATCTGTACGAAGGCAAGTTCATCTACAACACGTCGGTCGGCACGCGCGTTCGTACGTTTTGCAGCAACCCGTCGGGGCACGTTGTCGTGGAAAATCACAGCGGTGTCATGGCCGCCAACGGCCACTCTTACAAGGACCCAGCGCTGGGCTCCAGCAATACCAACTTTGCGCTGCTCGTCTCACACAAGTTTACCGAGCCGTTCGATAAGCCGAACGAATATGCCCGCGAGATTTGCAAGCATGCAAACGATTTGTCCAGCGGCGGCGTAATCGTTCAGAAATTCGGCGACATTATGCGCGGCCGCCGCTCGACGACCGAGCGTATCCGTGAAGGCTTCCTGGAGCCGACGCTGAAAGAAGCCGTGCCTGGCGACCTCGGACTTGTGCTTCCATATAACACGATGAAAAGCTTGATCGAGATGATTCACGCCCTCGAGAAAGTGACTCCCGGCATCGCTGCCGAGCATACGCTCTTTTACGGCGTAGAAGCGAAGTTCTACTCCGCCCGTCCGAAGCTCAGCGAAAGCTTTGAGACCGAGATCAAGGGCTTATTCTGCGGCGGCGACGGCGCCGGTATCACCCGCGGCTTGGCCCAAGCCGGCGCGGCGGGCGTGTGGATCGCGCAAAATATTTTTGAGCGGTTGAACCACTAAGAACACTTCGCCAACCATGTGGCATATGCCGCATTTCCTGATCAGTCCATCAACGACTGTTTGGGAGATGCGGCTTTTTGTGTACTGCGGCAGGGGCAGGTACGGGAGCTCTCCCATCTCTCCCTCATTCCTCTCCCCTTTAACTAGTATGCTACTGATCTTGCTATTTCTGTGATATCTACAAATGCTGCTGGGATGGTGGGGACACGAGCGTTGCGGGAGCAAATACTGGGTGGCGCAGCGCAGAGGTTCGGTTGGTGCTTCTCTACTGCTCGATCCGATTTTCTGTGATATCTACAAATGCTGCTGGGATGGTGGGGACACGAGCGTTGCGGGAGCAAATACTGGGTGGCGCAGCGCGGAGGTTCGGTTGGTGCTTCTCTACTGCCCGATCCGATTTTCTGTGATATGTACAAATGCTGCTTGGATGACGGGGAAACGAGCGTTGCGGGAACGAGATACTAGCTGCGCAGCGCGGAGGTTCGGTTGGTGCTTCTCTACTGCCCGATCCGATTTTCTGTGATATTCTACAAATGCTCTGGGGTGGCCGTGATGGAGGCGCGCGAAGCTCGAGTGAGCATGAAAAAAGCAGAAGAAGTTCTTCCGCTTTTTGATGTGTTATGGCCCGGAGGGGCGGTGACTTGCTTCGCATCGGGAGCGGCTCCGGAGCGGTGCTGCCACTTGGTGGTTGTTACACGGTTGCTGTCAAACTTCGCGGGGTTTTTGTTGCTGCTGCCAAATCTCTTTCAGACGATACTGGCGCAGTTTGGTAATCGTTGTGTATCTGGACTCGGTGCCTTTCACTTCAAAATAAACTCTGCCATCTTGAATGCGCATAATTTTTTTTAGGTTCACGTAGCAATCTGTATTCACTTTAAAAAAGAAATTGTCTGAAATCAATTCATTCATCTGGTCGGAAGAAAGCCTCTTCTTGATGTGATAATTTTTACCATGGAAGCTGACAAGCCCCCGATCTCCGACCCTGAAATACATAATATCTTTTGCGAGTTCAAAATTTTCATAGGTGTTGTTAATCTCGAGCGCTACATTCATTTTTATTTTCCCCCTCATAAAATGATAACGCTTACAATTAAACCGCATGACCATTTTACCACATTAGGTGAGGGTAAGGAAGGGGCTTGCGATGGGAAAACAGCGGTGAGTGCTCGCGCTAGTAATAGCCTGGTGGGACTATCCTGCAAAAAGGATAGCATTTTGTGCGTCGAAGCCGATTTCTTGGCTTATCCTGCATTTTCGGCATCATATTCGATGTAATCCCGCCGAATCGGTGCTATTACCCGGATAATCCTGCTTAAAATCCAGGATAAGTTGTGCCTTCCCCCGCAAACGTTCGTGTCCCCGCCACCCCAACAGCTTTTGTACATATTACAGAAAATCGAATTGCGCGCAACCAGCGGGCTCCGCTTTGGCATGTTTGCGCTGATGCACAGCGCCATCTTGCCCAAGCCTAACGTGCTCCTCCTCTGACGGCCCCTGCACCACGCAGCGCAGCGTCGCATCTAGGCCTCCATACCCGCAAGCACCTATAATAAAAAGGAGCCAACAGCACCATAAGGGACTAGCCCCCGTGCCATTAGCTCCTACTAAGATCTTATAAAGGCTGCATTATGAAATCTTGGCAACCGCCTCTTGATGGTGCTCACGGATCAAAAATCGTATGTATCCGACAGTCGTATCCTTTACTTTCTTAGCTTCCTCCAAAGTAGCGAAGCTGTACTCAGCATGGTCGGTGCCGCCATATTTCTTCAGTTCCTCCGGCCCCATGCCCAGTGTCGAGTAATTATGTACTAACTCCATTGCCGTTCTATCATCCACATGCTTTATAAAAATGTCCTTGGTAAAGAAAGAGCCCTGCTTCTCGACTTTAAAAATGACGCGAAACGGCTTCTCTTTATCCGAGACGAAACATTTGATTACAACGTCGATCTCCATCGATCTGTAATCTTCCGTTTTCACAGGTTCCTGTTTGGCAGCTGGCGTCTGTTGCAGCCATTTTTTTAGAAGTCCTAGCATCGTGTGCCCCCCATTTCCGACTTCCGACTTACGACATGAATATACATCATATTGTAGAATATGGGTCGAAATCTGACAACCCAAAATTTGGAATGAGTCCAAAAATGAGTCTATCGACCTACGAATTCTCATTCAATAAATGGAAACAAAAGCTTTTGATTCTCACTCGTATACATGTTTTCTTTGGAAATCACTTCCGAACCGGTATCCATGACAGGCTTGACCTTCTCCCCGTTATATACCTGGAGCGCCGTTTTAACCGCTAAATAGCCCATATTAAAAGGCTTCTGGACAATCGTCGCCTGTAAAATGTCCGCTTCGAGAAAGCTGATCTCATTCATCGAGCTATCGAACCCGACAAGCTTAATGCTCCCGCCTAAGCCCATGTCTTTCAGCGCACGCGCCGCCCCCACGGTCGAAACCTCATTTAGGCCGAAAATACCACGGATATCCGGATGCTCAGTGAGCAGCACTTTCGTTTGCGCATAGGCCTTCTCTTCCGATCCGTTGCTGTACAGCGTGTCAAAAACTTGAGCCGACGGGTCATTCAAAAGTTTGTCCCGCACCCCATTTTCCCGGTCCAGCTGGGTCGTGGACGTTTTGACAAAGCTGACAATGGCAAACTTCGCCGGCCCTTGCACATAACGCCGCATCGCGTCCACTGCCTTGCCGCCTGCAGCATAACTATCGGTCGCAATGAAGCTCGAAGAGATGCCCCCTTCCAGCCCGGAGTCGACCGTGATCAGCTTGATGCCGGCGCGAATCGCCTTGTGCGCGACAGGGACGAGCCGGTTGTAATCGGTGGCAGCCAAAATAATCGCCTTGGGCTTCTGCGCGATCGCCTCGTCCACCAGCCGGATTTGCTCGTCAATGTCCGATTCGGACGGCGTTCCAACAATGGTGATATCGGTGTTGTACTCTTTGGCCGCCACCTTCACACCCTGCTTCAGAACCTGCCAAAACTCCACCCGGCTGTCAATCGTTTTGGGAATGACAATAATCGGTTTATCCTTCGCTTCGATCCGATTCGTAACCAGCATGACCCCCATGCCGATCACAAGAAGGAGGACGGCCGTCATCGCCACGAAAAGCATTTTTCTCATTCGCCAGCCACCTTATCTAATATTGGAATCGGAAGTATATCCGGGATGCGCACGGTCACGACCGTCCCTTCCTCCAGCTCGCTCTCAAACTGCAAGCCGTAATGCTCACCAAAATAAAGCTGAATGCGATGGTTGACGTTCAGCAAGCCAAATCCTTTGCCAGATTCGGGTTCGCGCGCCTTTTGCCGCAGACGCTGGAGCTGCGCTTCACTCATGCCCACCCCGTTGTCGACCACCTTGAGCTCAATCATCCCTGCGCTTCTGCGCCCCGTAATCTGGATATGGCCACGCTCAGGCGAATGTTTCATGCCATGATAAATGGCATTCTCTACAAGAGGCTGCAGCACGATTTTTAAAATATGACAGTCCAATATTTCCGGTTCCACGTCGATCGCATAAGTGAATTTATTGCGGTAACGAATGTTCTGGATCGTCAAATAATTGTGAATATGCTCCAGCTCCACCGCAATCGGGATCAATTCCTCGCCTTTGCTAATGCTGGAGCGAAGCAGCTTGGATAAGGCCGAGGTCATCGTGACGACCTCTTCCACTTTGCCCATTTCCGCCATCCAAATGATCGAATCGAGCGTATTGTACAGGAAATGCGGCTGAATTTGCGCCTGCAGCGCCTTCAACTCGCTGATGCGCTTCACTTCCTGATCCTGCAGCGTCTGGTTCATCAGCTCTTTGATTTTGCCTATCATCAAATTGAATGTCCGGGACAGCTTGCTGATCTCATTCGTCCCTTCGACATCGACGCGAATGTCAAAGTTGCCTTTTTCCACCTGCTTCATATGCACTTCCAACTGCTTGATCGGCCTGGTCAGCGTAATGGACAGCAGCACAGAGATCGCCAGCGCAACGATCAGGGATATGCCGCCCCACACCGCCGAGGTCAGCTGCATGTCCCGCTTGTTGCCGATGAGGTCCTCGGGATACGTCACCCCGACGATTTTCCAGCCGAATTTGGTCGTGCGGACTGTATAAATCTTGCTCTGATCCGCTTCCTCCGTCCGGAACGTGCTGTCGCTCACTTGCAGCAGCTTGGGGATGTCTTCCGACTTAAGCCCGGAGTAGACGAGCTGCTGCTGCGGATGGTAGATGAGATCGCCGGACGGGTCGAGAATGAACACGTACCCTCGCTGCCCCAGCTGGATCTGATTGCACAGATCATTAATGACATTATAATTCAGATCGACCAGCAGCACGCCGCTCGCTGTCATCGGCGACGACTTCGGCAGCTGCTTGCTGATCGTCACGACCCATTTGTATTCGTCCTGATACAAATGCTGCACATGCGAGGAGGAGATGACGATGTCACCTTTGGTTTCACTCGCTTTGGCATACCAATCCTGGCCAATTAACTCCGCATACGGCTTCAAATGCTCAAAGCTGCGATCCGACACCAGCGCTCCGTTTGAGCCGACAAACAAAATCGAGGAAATATCGTTACGCGAAGCGACAATCTCATGGAAGTAACGGCTGATCTGGCTCGCCAGCTGCCAACCTTCCGGCCCATTCGGGTTCGCCAGCTCCAAATAATGCTGCAAATCCGCATTGCTCAGCGATAAAGCCGAAATGCTTTCCATATTGCCGATGTAGGTCTGGATATTTTTGTTCACCTGTTCGATTAACTGCTGCGTGTAGTCTAAGGATGTGTCTGTGACCGCCACCGTCGACAGCCGATAAGCGCTATAGCTTAAAACGATCGTCGTACATAAAATGAGGCACGAGAACGCAAGAGCGATTTTCGTATGAATGCTTTTGAATTGAAATGCGCGCTGCCATCCCCATCTTCTCATAGGCTGCCCGGCTGCACTTTCTGTGTAGCACGGTATTCTTTCGGCGTCATGCCGGTATGTCTTTTGAAAATAACGCTGAAATACTGCGGATCGCTGTAGCCGACCTGAGCTGCGAGCTCATACGTCTTCAGCTGCGATTCGGCCAGCAGCTCCTTAGCCCGCTCGAGGCGGTGCCGGGTCACGTACTCGACGAAGGTGAGGCCGGTATGCTGCTTGAACAAGGCGCTGAAGTAGCTCATGCTCATAAAAATATGATTGCAAACCTGCTGCAGCGACAGCTGTTCATCGACATAATGCTCATGGATGTAAGCGACTGCCGCCTCCATTTGCGCTTGCGAGACCGTAGTCCGCTTCTCGGCCAGCAGGTCGACCAGTGCCAGGCATACCTCCTCCAGCCATACCCGGATGTCGTCGAGCGTTTTGCGGGCGTAGATCTGCATGAACGAATGATCGCCAAGCACCGTTGCCTCCTCAAAGCCGGTTTCCACCAGCAGATTCAGCAGCGCTACGAGCAGCTTGTGCAGCTTGCCGTAGCATTTGTCGACGTCGCAGGCGGAGTTTTTGAGCTCTTCAATCCAGCCCTTCAGCGTCAGCGAAACTGTCAGCTTCTCCCCGGTCTTAATGGCGGAAAGCAGCTTTTTTTCCGTTTGTGAGTAGCTCAAATGATCGAGACTGCGGCCGAATTCCATATCGCCCAGCGAAATAATGCGGTTTTTTCCGAGCAAAAACCGGTAATCCAGCGCAGAAAGCGCTTCTTGAAACGCTTTACATACATCCGGAAGTTCGCTACATGTACGTCCAATCCCAACGGTCACCGTCAAATTCAAATATTTCTCAATGCTGTACCGGGCATATTCGGCAAGCGTCTGGCACGTCACATCAATCGTCTCCGCAGCGCCGGAGAGCAGCGCAACCAATTTATCGTCACGCGTCCGAAAGACGATCCCGCCGTGCTCCTTTTCGGCAAGTTCATGCACAATATTATAGGCAGCAAAACGTAGCAGCTCCTCCTCCGCAGCTTGATCACTGTAGAAGTCGCGATGAAATTCATCGATGTCCAGGGCAACAACCGAGTAGGCCGGCCCGGCTAAATGCAGCCCGAACATGTGGAATTTGCGTTCGATCTCTTCCCGCTTCAAGCGTGACGTCACCAGCCGCTCAAGGAACCGTTCCCGCAGCAGCGGCATGCTTTCGTGGAACTGGTGGCGGAGGAAAGTGACATCCTCTTTTTGCTTGCGCTCATCGTCGAGTTCCAGCTTCAATTTTTGCAGAAATTCCGTGAACTCAGCCGCATTAATCGGCTTCAATAAGTAATCCTTCACCTTTAATTTGATTGCCTGCTTAGCATAGTCGAAATCTTCGTAACCGGTTACAATAATAACTTTAACATCCCGGTATTCGGCTGCAATCAGCCGTGTCAGTTCCAAGCCGTCCATAAACGGCATGCAAATATCCGTAATGACTGCGTCAGGCGCAAGACCGCTCATCGCCTCGTACGCATCCCGGCCATTATCAAAATCGCCGACCAGTTCGAAGCCGCACGCTGCCCAATCTGTCTTTCGTTTAATTCCTTCCCTGACTTCATCTTCATCATCAATCATGATGATCCGATACATCTCGATTTCCCCCCGGGACGTTTCATATTCCTGTGATGAACTTAAGGCTTTATTTGTATTGTACACACGGGAGTGCTTTCAGTAAACGGAAACAAAGGCTGCCCATAAAGGCGCAGCCTCAACTTGATCAATCGTAAAGCAAAGGTTTGATCTCTGCAGAATCAATGTTCGTTTTGTCATACCAGTGGAAGCCGGTATCGATCGATTTCGGAACGGTTTCACCTTTGATCGCCTGCACGGCTGCTTTCACCGACCAGTAGCCGATGCCGATCGGATCCTGCGTAATCGCGCCCGCCATTTTGCCGCTGCGGACCGCATCGGTTTGCTGCTTGCCGGAATCGTAGCCGATGACGATAATTTTTCCGTCTTTTTTGAGCTCCGTTACCGCATTGATCACACCGATCGCCGAGCCTTCATTAGAGCCGAAAATCCCTTTAATATTCGGATGCGCCTGGATGATCGCTTTGGCAAGGTCGGTCGATTTCAACTGATCACCGCCGCCGTATTGCGTATCGACAATTTTGATATTCGGATATTTCTCTTTAATCCGGTTCGTGAACCCATCACGGCGGTCGACGCCGGTACGGCTCGTTTGGTCGTGCACAACAAGGGCAATTTCGCCTTCGTTGCCGATCAATGCTGCCATTTTGTCAGCGGCCAGCGCAGCTGCGGCTTTGTTGTCGGTTGCAGCGGTTGTGACCGGAATGTCGCTGTCGACGCCGGAGTCGAAGCCGATCACGGGAATTTTGGCAGCTTTCGCTTTTTCCAGCAGCGGTGTCGCCGCTTTGCTGTCCAGCGCAGCAAAGGCGATAGCCGAAGGCTTTTTACCTAAAGCAGCTTGCAGCATTTCAATTTGCTTATCCACTTGCTGTTCCGTCTCCGGACCTTCAAACGTAATCTCGACGTTGAATTCTTTGGCGGCCTTTTCTGCCCCCTGCTTGACAGCTTGCCAGAATTGATGCTGGAAGCCTTTGGAAATAACTGGGATGTAGATTTTATCCGTTTTTGCCGCAGCAGGCGCTGCTGCAGATGCCGCCGGGGTTGGCGCTGTAGAGGCTGCAGCCGGTTTCGTTTCCGTCGTTTTAGCGCCGCAAGCGCTGAGCATCATCGAGGACAGCAGCAGCAAAGTGGTAACAACCGTTAACTTCTTTTTACGCAAATTCAATCCTGATCTCCCCTTACATGTCATTTGTTTGTATAGGACTCCTTCTCGGAGCGAATACCGAATCTTATTGCTTGCGCCGGCGCATGATGTCGGCATAAACAGCCAGCACGACGACGACGCCAACGATGACCGTCTGCCATTCCTGCTTCACGGATAAAATGCGCAGTCCATTCGTCAGCACACTCATAATGAGCGAACCGATGATCGTGCCGAGGATGGACCCTTTGCCACCGCTCAAAGAGGTGCCTCCAATGACGACTGCGGCGATCGCTTCCAGCTCATAGCCCGCGCCCAGTGCCGGCTGCGCCGAGTTTAAGCGCGACGCCATCATGATGCCCGCAATGCCGCTGAATACGCCGGTGAGCGAGTAGATGACAATTTTCCAATAGTCCACGTTCACGCCGGACAACCGGGTAGATTCCTCATTGCTGCCCAGGGCGAAATTGTAACGGCCGATAATCGTTTTTGATAAAATGATGCTCGCAATAATGGCGACCCCGAAAAAAATGAGAATGGCATTCGGAATTTCCAAGCCGGGAATGACCGAGCTGATCACCGAGCCCATGGAAATCTGCGTAAACGCAGGCGTATCGTTAAAATAAATCGGCTTCGTCCCGGAAATGACGAGTGACAATCCTTTGGTCACCATCATCACGGCCAATGTGGCGATGAACGGCGGCACCTTCATCTTGGCGACGAGCAGCCCGCTGACGAGCCCGCAGATGGCGCCGGCCACGATGCCTCCGATGATGCCGAGCGGCATCGGCAAGTGCCACGTCGTAATGATGACGCCAGCCATCACTGAAGAGAATGTCATCACGGTACCGACCGCCAGGTCAATCCCTGACGTAATGATGACAAACGTCGAGCCTAGGGCCAGGACGCCCATAACTGCTGTAGACAGCATAATGGCGACAATATTGTCAAACTGAAAAAAATTATCTGAGGCCACCGAAAAGATGATGACCAGCATAATCAAACTGGCAAAAGCAAGCAGCTTCTGCGCTGCTCCGGACCCGCTCGGCAGTGAAGGGACTAACTTTTTACGTACAGGCACTGTTGCCATAATTTCCTCCTTCGAATTTCGCATATTGATGTTCAGCCGGTTCGCATTGTCGCGTAGCGCATAATCGCTTCCTGCGTCGCGTCCTCCTGGCGGAGTTCGCCGGTAATGCGCCCTTCGCACATGACCATGATGCGGTGGCTCATTCGCAATATTTCCGGCAGCTCGGACGAAATCATAATGATGGATTTGCCTTGCGCCGCCAGCTCGTCAAGCAATTTATAGATCTCCGTCTTCGCGCCGACATCAATGCCCCGCGTCGGTTCGTCGAAAATAAGAATGTCGCAGTCGCGGTGCAGCCATTTGCTGATGACGACCTTCTGCTGATTGCCGCCGGAGAGATATTTGACATGCTGATGGATGCTCGGCGTTTTGATTTGAAGCGCTTCCACATAGTGCGAAGCGGTCTCGTCAATATTGCCGTCTTTCATCCAGCCGAACATGCGCTTCGCTTTATGGTAAGAGGCAATGGCAATGTTCGTTTTCACGTCCATTTCGACCATCAGTCCGTACCGCTTGCGGTCTTCGGACAAGTAGCCGATTCCGTGCTTCACGGCATCGTTCGGCGTCCGGATCTGGACGCGCTTCCCGTGCACCAAGATGTCGCCCGATTCAAGCGCATCGGCGCCGAATATGGCCCGCGCCACTTCTGTGCGGCCTGCGCCCATAAGCCCGGCGAAGCCCAAAATCTCGCCCTTCGCCAAGTGAAAAGAGACATCCCTCACCGCCGAACCGCGGTTTAAGCTTTTCACTTCGAGCACCTTCAGCTCCGACTTGCTTGCAGACGGTTGCTGATGGCTCGTATAGAGCTCGCGCCCGACCATCATCGCGATGATCTGATCGATCGTCGTCTCCTTCGTCGGCACGGTCGCGATGTATTGACCGTCACGCATGACGGTGATGCGATCCGTAATGCGCTTCAGCTCTTCCATCCGGTGCGAAATGTACACGATGCCGACGCCGCGTCCGCGCAGCTGCTCAATGATGCGGAACAGCTCCTCGATCTCGGCATTCGTCAGCGCCGCTGTCGGTTCATCCATGATCAGCACTTCCGAATTGAACGAGAGCGCCTTGGCAATTTCCACCATTTGCTGCTTAGCTACCGTCAGCTCGGCTACTTTTGTGCGTGGATCCAGCTTCAGGTTCATTTGATCCAGCAGCTGCTGCGCCTGCTCGTTCAGCTTGCGCTCGTCGACGAACAGCCGAATGCCCTTGCGCGGTTCGCGCCCGATAAAAATATTTTGCGCAATCGTCAAATCCGGCATCAAATTAAGCTCCTGATGAATCATACAGATACCGAGCTGCTGCGCTGCTCTGGTGTTCGGCAGCTCCGCCTCTTGACCGCGCACCAGAATGCGGCCCTCATCTTTTTGGTAGACGCCTGTTAAAATTTTCATTAACGTCGATTTCCCGGCCCCGTTCTCACCGACCAAGGCATGGACTTCACCGGCTGCCAACTCCAGACGACACTGATGAAGGGCGTGCACGCCTGGAAAATGTTTTTCGATACCCTCCATCCGGACTAGAGCTTCACTCATGACCTCACCTCTTGCTTCAATCTCATGTTCAGTGGCTATGAGCTTATTCTAGCTTTACGGAGCAGGAATGAGAGTGGATAAATCTCTGCAAAAAAGTTGATTTTCTTCTGATTCAGCAGGAGAAAAGTGAACAAAAGCGGGGACGGCGGGGTGCGAGCGAGGCCGCAGACGAACGCGGGGACGGACGGCGGGGCGCGAGCGGGGGGGCGGCGGGAGCTGTAGTCCGATTTTTCCGAATTACAGAAGGACTTCTCGAACCGCCATGCTCTGTAGTCCGGTTTTGCCCAATTGCATGCCCCAAAACAGGTATCCACACGCAAAAAGCCGCCTGTA
>NZ_JAQFVF010000042.1 GCF_027789125.1 Paenibacillus aestuarii
GAAATGGGGGGATCAGGAGACTTCCGAAATCGAAACGTTATAACCTAAGCTCTCAAGCCTTCGAACTGAATTCCGTACAATTGCTCCGAGTTTCTGTTTGTCAAAGTAATCTTCACCTAGATCAACATACATTTCTTTTCTTGTCAATAAATAATAAGCGATTCTTAGCATGGCATGGGCCACAACAATAGCAGCTCTTTTTCTGCCTTTTCGTGCTAAAGTTCGCCTATACATTGCACCAAGATAGTTTTTGGATGCACCTACCGAATGCGCTGCTTCTGTTAAAGCAGATTTTAAATATTTGTTTCCTTTTTTGCCTTTGGAAGACTTTCGTTTGCCGGCGCTCTCATTATGTCCAGGCACTAATGCAGCCCAAGAACATAAGTGAGCCGCACTAGGAAACTGTTTCTCTATGTTTGTTCCGAGTTCAGCTAGAATCTGTTCCGCCATCCGAGGGGCAATTCCAGGTATGGAGTCCAAGCGTTCTACGTCTTCTTGATACGAACTAACCCTGTTTGCAATTTCTTGATCTAACATTTCAATTTGTTCGGACAGAAAGTCAATATGAGTTAGAATTGTCTTGATCATTAAACGCTGATGGGGGTTTACGTAACCTCGAAGAGCTAGCTCAAGTTCTGCTTTCTTCTTTTTCAGTGTTCGTTGAGCGAAGTTTGCCAATTTCTCAGGATCATCTTCACCTTCTGCAATAGCGCGAAGCATATCCTTAGAGGAAACGCCCATAATATCGGAAACAACAGAGCCGAGTTTAATGTTTGCTCCTTCTAGAACCTTTTGTATTCGATTGTGCTGTCTGGCCCGTTCTTCAATAATGCTTCGGCGATAACGGACTAACTCTCGAAGTTCTCGTTGATCGCGGTTTGGAACGAAGCTAGCTTTTAGAAGTCCATGGCGTAGAAGTTGGGCGATCCATTCAGCATCTTTGACATCTGTTTTACGTCCTGGTAGTGCCTTCATATGTTGGGCATTTACGACTAAAAACTCGATATCCTCAGCTTCTAGCAGGTTAACAATTGGCTTCCAAAAGACTCCTGTGCTTTCCATAGCAACATGAGTACATCCATGTTTTTTAATCCAGTCGATTAATTGCAACAAAAAGACTGTTTTAGTAGAAAACGTACAAATCTCCTTTCCTTCTGGTGTCATTACACATGCTGTAATGGAGTCTTTATGAACATCCAAACCACATGCGCGTTCAATGAGAATTTCCATTGAAAGCATCCTTCCTACGGCACTAAAATTGGAGCTGGTGCAACAACCAAAATAGGATTAATCTACCATGAGTGCTTCCCAAGAGGGAGCGACATTCTGTGATGCACCGTGGTCGTCGGAGTCAGACTAACGGATGGGCTCTACCGCACCATAGTTCATCGACCTTCTTCTCCCAGCCGTAGTAGCAGTATTGACGGCTTTTTGATTTCATTTTCATCCTCTGTGATGCAGCGCTGTTTCGCGCGCTGCATGATTGGCTAACGGGCAGAAGAGTATAATAATATTTCGTTTCTAATTGTTAATAATTAATAAATTTGCATATTTTCCGATTCCTGAAGTACAATTAATTTGGTTAATATTGGATAGGGGAATTGAGACTCCAAATGTGGTAGACCGTGAAGCACCACTCAATTTTATAGCTGCACACATCGCGGATTGGCTGGAGCAACAATCAGCTTCATGATTAACGACCCTTCCAACGCAGAAACGCATCGAGACGTTTTGGAGGATGTTGATGATTCTATCGTTAAGTTATAATGTGCATGTATCAAGTAAAAAACGAAAAGGAGCTCACTATGAAAGCACTCGTCACTGGCGCAAATAAAGGAATCGGTTTCGAAATCGCTCGAAGTCTTGGTAAGCGTGGCTATGACATTCTCGTTGGAGCGCGTGATGAAGCCCGTGGGCAGGCAACAGTCGAAAAACTTGCCGCAGAAGACATATCAGCGACGTTCATCAATATTGATTTGAATAATTTTGACAGCTTGCACGCAGCGGCTAATATGGTTAATTCGCTTGATATTTTGGTCAATAATGCTGGAATTCCTGATAGTGTCAAGCCTGGGCGCGCGGCGCTCGACCTCGCAAAGCTCACATTTGACTATACAACTGAGGATTTACGCACGACGATGGAAACGAATTTTCTCGGCACACATGAGCTCATCAAAAGTCTGCTGTCATCTCTGACAGACAACGCGAAAATCGTCAACATCACCGTTCCGATTTCACCGACCGACTTTTGGCACCCGCTCGCTTACATTACGAGCAAAGCAGCACTCAACGTGATGACACTGACTTACGCTTACGAGTTTGAAAAAATGGGCAGCCATCGCCAGATTTTCGGCATCATGCCTGGCGCTGTCGCAACCGACTTGAACGGCATGGAAGCTGGTGCGCACGGAGGATTCGTCAAGTCTCCCGAAGCCGCTGGGCAGATGAGTACTGACATTATCTTGTCTGATAAGAATCAAAATGGCCAAATTATTCAGTATGATGGAAAGATTGTTACAGATTATGAGATTCAGCTGAGAGGCTAGAAACATCAAGTTCTGTCAGTGGTACTACTTCGACTGGCAACTTTAGTAACATAGGGCTTGCTTCTACACAACCTCTCCGATAGGACAAAATTTCGTTACAATCGTCACTGACACTATAGCACAATAACCAGGAAGACAGGGAGCAGATTGCCGCGGCAGCTGTTCCCTGTTTTCATTAAAGTAACGGGCAGATTACTCAAAAATTAACCTACGAATGGAGAACGGTTATTTGTATGTTATTTGTACGAAGTAGCGACAGTCTAGAACTTTGAAGATACAATAAATAAGCCGATGGACCATAGTAAAGGTCATCGGCTTGGCCTCAGATAGCAAATTGGGCAAGATTTCTAATTTTTATTTAATTCAGGTACTGGATCAAAGTTAGGGTATACATAAGGTGTTTTCGGATCTGGTATTTTTTCGACCTTGGTGGCGTGAATTGTAAAAATGTCATTACCATTGTAGTTCCCATTTTCTATGGTGCCTGTGACTTTGACCCAAGTGTCTTTTGCAAAATTATTCGCAGTCGGGAATTCTGTCAGAACTCCATACGGAGAAGCATCAGCGGAGCAGCAGGAAACAGCAAAGCGACCGACAATGAATTGATCAGTTCTTAAATCTTTTTCCCGGTAAACAAAGCCAGTCAATTCAATTTTTTTACCAATAAAATGCTCTTTAAACAGATCGATCGTCGATAATACTTCCATATATATTTCTGGTTTCACGGTGATCAGATCTCTCTTATAGAGGATCATTCCCATCTTGGAGAAGTCTTCATTAAATTCATCCGGGGCCTTGAACATTTCCTGAAGCTGCGCTTCAGTCGGAGGTGTTTTGGCAGTATTCGAGCTTCTTGCGGTTTCAGTCACGGTTGTAGGTTTGTCACTTTGGGCTGGTGCTAGCGGTGATGCTGTTGATGCAGGTGTTGGTGGAACAGACAAAGCATTGTTGTCTGGTGACCCGGCGGCATCCAATTGTTTGTTTATGCTCTTGGCCGCAACGCTTGTACTTAGATTCATGCCTTTTTTTTCAGCTAAAGAACTGCTCATAGCTGTACTCGGCAGTAAAAACCCTAAGCATAATGGGAAGATAAATAAACTGTAAGCGACTGTATTTTTGAAGCGTGACGTAGAAGGGGGATGCTCGCAACCGCATGACAGCTCGGCTTTTTTTCCCCAAATTGAGTTAATGCCAAGATAGACTTGATAAATCGCTATTGCATAGAGCAATACACTTGAGTATTTAACATAATTTTGCATGTGAGGCGCGATATAAAAGATTAAGCTATCCGTTTTTACAAGGTAGACGATCAGCATCGCAAATCCTAACAAAATCATCGCGCGAAGGAAATAATGTGGGGTTTTGATATGACTATGCTCCATCTCAACTCTCCTTTAGCGTTTAGTATGAATAATGATTCATTTAAAAATAAAAATGTTCAATGATCATAGACCCGGCTATGGTGAAAATCGCAATCAGCATACTGAGCACGAGGACAAACCTTTTCTTGAAAACAGAGAGAAGCATTAGTGTGCTTTTGAAATCAAGCATAGGCCCTACAACCATAAAAGTAAGCAACGATCCTTTCGAGAACGTAGTGAGAAAAGAAGAAGCCACAAATGCATCGGAAGTAGAACAAAGCGATAAGATATAAGCAAATCCAGTCATGAAAAGATGTGAAATGATTGTACCATGCCCAATGGCAACAAGACTTTCACGAACAACAAAAGTTTGAATGAGTGCCGTTAGCATGGCACCGAACATCAGAAATTTGCCCATCTCAAAAAATTCTTCGGCTGCATGTGAAAGCATGGATGATAATCGATTATAATGATGGTCGTGATCATGATCATGATCATGATCATGCGCATGACTGGAACCAATGGCGTGAAAATGGGTTAAGCTTTGTTTTAAAGGGCTCTTTTTTAAAGTCTTATGTAAGATAAAACCAATCACTGCTGCAACGGCAAAAGCAAGTCCCATACGAGCATAAACCATATCGGGATGCGTACGGAAAGCCATGAAAGTTGCAGCATATACGATGGGATTAATAATGGGACCCGTCAAAATAAAGACAATAGCTACATAAACCGGCATACCTTTTTGAATAAGCCTTCTAACAACAGGGATCATGCCGCACTCGCACACAGGAAAAATAATCCCAAGTAAACAAGCAAACAAAATTCCCAGTATTGGATTTTTAGGAATAATTCTTTGGATGAACTTTTCTGAAACAAAAACTTGGAGGATTGAAGATAACACAACTCCAAGCAACACAAACGGAATTGCTTCTAAAATGATACTGATAAACATGGTTTTAAAGGTCTGAACCGTATTCGACTCCAGCAAAGAAGGGATACTTAAGTCACTCTGTAGAAAAACATAAACCAAGAAAATAATACCGAAGGTGACTACTATATTTCTACTCCATTGAAACAAAGAAATTTGCATAAAATAGTACCCCTAGAAGTTAAGTTTATTGAAATTAAAAGTATATGATGAAAGATTTGAATTACAACTTCGGAAAACCAAAAGCACAAGGGTTGATCTCATTCTAATCTGACTTCATTAAGATTAGATGAATTATCATAAAATATTTTCCAGAACTCTTGGGCTAACGGTAAACATATGAAAGGGAAATAAAAATATTCTCAAATGTAAGCTTTAAAAGTATTCAAAGAGCTATTTAGGTATAGTAGCCCAGTACAAGCCCTAGCCAAACACTAAGAACAGCAATGACCGATGAGGATAGAAGCATTTTGGATACGGAGTGTGTCAAGTAATGCAGCCAAGGCAGGGGTAGTCATGAGTGTGAATACAAGAAGCGCCCCAACAATTTGTACGGCTTCTGCTACGGCAATGGCCAGCAAGAGAAGGATATTCGTAAAAGTTACGAACAATGCTAATAGTAATATTTATGATTAAGAGTGTCAAGATAGTAATTTTTAGAGTATAAATTCAAATAGGCCGTTGCAATCTTTCATTCACGGATTATTCGAAATGTTAATCATCTATTGACAGTAGTTATACATATCGATATTTTTACGTAAAATCTATTTGTAATAATTACGATTAAAAGGAGGATGAAATGGTTACAATGGCTTGTGTATCTTAAAGAGTCATCTATGATCGTAAAAATCACAAATATAGGAGAAGGTTATGGAAAAACAACAATTAGTTTAATAAAATCCCTGTAACGGTTTTAAGTGGATATTTGGGGGCAGGAAAAACAACGATTCTGAATCATGTTTTAAATAACAGGCAAGGGCTACGAGTGGCCGTGATCGTTAACGATTTAAGCGAAGTGAATATTGATGCCGGTTTGGTCCGTGACGGCGGTGGATTATCCCGCACTAATGAAAAGCTGGTGGAGATGCCCAACGGCTGCATATGCTGTACGCTGCGGGAAGACTTGCTGAGATAGGTGGAGCGACTGGTCAATGAGGGTCGCTTCGACTATATTCTAATCGAATCGACAGGTGTCGGAGAACCGGTTCCCGTTGCGCAGACGTTTACTTATATCGATGAGGAACAAGGGATGAACTTCGCGAGCTTGAGCAATCGCTGCGAAAGCTGCAGCCCCGAGCCAAGCTGATCCGTAATAGTACGGAAGGTTGAATCCGGTTAGTTCTTGTCATTTATGTTATAAAGTTCTTGTCATCCGACACAAATCTATATACAACAAGGGTTTGAGTCACTTTATAGACATATGTATAAAATACAATGTAATACTATATGCTAAGTTCTGTTGACGAACCTATGAATCTACTGTATTTTCTTATAGTGTTACTACACACCATATATGGACAGCCGTTTTGAGAAACGGCATAGTCTATTTTTTTTGTGAATAAATAGGAGGAGAAAATGGCTTTTTTCTTTCATATTTACTGTCCTGAGGGAGTTGAGAGTAAGTATCGACTGATTGTTTTTGATGATGCAAAAGAGGTGTTCATTCCCTTGACAGATTTTTATCATGATCAGATCAAAAGGATTAATGAGAGTTCTGTAATTTCATATTTAAACACACTGAAACCTTTCTTTTATTGGCTTAAATTTAAAAGTCACTACAAGAGCCGAACTGTCTGTGGGATGACGAACCTGAAGCCGTTAAGGAAGCCGTACGGCAGTATTTGCTAAACCAAATGCATTGTAAGATCCGATTCGGTGGAATCGAAAAAACAATTGATACAACTGTTCTTTGAACGCATTCAAAAAGAACTAAGGATTTCTCCAAGAAGCGGCTGCTTGCATGGATCGGCGGACTCGTAGTGCTAGCTGGCAGTTATACGAATAACTCAGCAGTAATTTTTCTAATGAAGATATCGAGAATAAATAAATTACCTTTGACAAGTAATGGTTGGATTGTGGTCTGTCTTTAGTTAGCACAAGTGATTGAGCTAAACATTCCTGTATAGCCTAAGAATTGGGCTTTGTCAAAAAAGGAGCGCCTCGGTATGATGGGTTTGTCCACGGGTTCAAAACCCAACACCATCAAGGAGGCGCTCTTATTATGAAGTTTAAGCAATCAGACGGACAAAATCAACGGATAGAACGAATTACCACTTCCCATCTTGTTGTAGGAATTGATATGGCGAAGGAAGTCCACGTAGCCCAAGCTACGAACTTTCGTGGGATCGTACTTTCTAGTAGGCATCTTTCTTTCAAAAACACCATTGAAGGCTTCGAGAAATTACAACGGTGGATCGACGGATTACAACAGAAACACCGATTAAAGAGTCTTATAATCGGAATGGAGCCCACAGGCCACTATTGGTATAACTTAGCCAATTGGCTTGATGACAAAGGTATAAATGTTGTCCTAGTAAATCCCGCAACTACGAAGCGAAACAAGGAAAATCGCGATAACAGCCCTTCTAAGAGTGATCCGAAGGATGCACTTGTCATTGCAGACGTTGTTAGTCGCGGCTACTACTATGATTACACACGCCAGGCAACCAATTTCCAAAGAATACGTACCATTATGAGCGATCGCGAATTTTGGGTCACGAATAGCGTTCGGCTGCAGAATCGAATTATCCGCTGGCTTGATATGCGTTTCCCTGAATATACGACGGTATTTAAACATTGGACCTGTCCACGATCAATAGCGACCCTCAAAGAATTTCCTTCCCCGCTAGAACTTAAAGATCAATCGACAGCGGATGTAATTACACGTTGGAGAAACCATATGAAGCGAGCTGGTGGTTCAACTGGTATTCAGAAAGCTGCCGAACTCATCTCTCACGCTAGCAAGAGTGTGGGGGATACAACGGCACTCGAGGATGCAAAGCAGGATCTCCAACGCTTAATAGACGAGTACGAGCGCATCGTCGATATATTAGAACAAATTGAAAAAGACATTGCAACCGTACTCGATGAGATTCCTATAGCAAGCCAGCTAAGATCTCTTAAAGGGCTGGGGCCAATCTATATTGCAGCCATTCTGTCAGGTGCAGGTGATCTAAAACAGTATGCCCATGGACGACAATTACTACGAAGGGCTGGGTTAAACCTCGCTGAAAGCATGTCGGGAAAACGAAAAGGGGAAATCGTAATCTCGAAAAGAGGAGATGCCAAACTGCGGAAATATTTGTATCTGGCTACTCTTACATTGGTGGGGATCAATGCTGTTTTCCGACAGTTGCATGAAGAAAATGTCCAAATAAAGCATATGAGTAAACAGCAGTCGGTGTTTAAACTGCTTGGGAAGTTGGCGCGGGTTCTAGTCGGTATGGTTCAGCGTGATGAGTCGTTCACTCCTGAAAAAACGATCCATAATTACACTCAAGCTGCGTAAGATTTATTAAAACGTGAATTGAGTCATTCGCAGGATTTCAGAAAAAGAAAGCACGGAGGACCGAGTTCGTATCCGATAAGGGCTTTGCCCCATCCGCTAAACGCTATCGGTCTCCACACCTTGGATAAGTGTAACGAAGGAATGTTAGGGCAGGGACCCGTAGAGCCGTGGGATGGTAAACTTCCAGGGTTATTGTGGAGGATACGTGCAGCAGAGTATAATTGGGGAAATGTTCCAAAGCGTTCGTTTCTTCTATTTCGGCATGCCCACAACACAAAGTTTACGGGTAAAAAAGCTCTATTTCCTACGGACCACTGCATTCCAACGTGAGAAATCCTGCGAATGACTGAGTATACGTGAGATAAACCCTTAAAACCGAGGGACGG
>NZ_JAQFVF010000043.1 GCF_027789125.1 Paenibacillus aestuarii
AATTGGGCAAAACCGGACTAACAGTCGTGCTCGGAGCTTTTGGAGTAGCTAATGCAACCCGTCCTCCTATTCTCACACCATACATAGCCGCTGTAATCCGAAAAAGCCCACTTGCAGCAGGGCTCGGGGCGGGTGAGTGTGCTGTAGTCCGATTTTGCCGAACTACTGCATGGAGATTGGGTGCCAGCGTGCGGAAACCCTGCTCCAATTGGGCAAAACTAGACTGCAGCGTGGGAAAGCGCTGAGGAGGCTGCTCCAATTGGGCAAAACCGGACTAACAGTCGTGCTCGGAGCTTTTGGAGTAGCTAATGCAACCCGTCCTCCTATTCTCACACCATACATAGCCGCTGTAGTCCGAAAAAGCCCACTTGGAGCAGGGCTTGGGGTGGGTGAGTGTCCTGTAGTCCGATTTTGCCGAACTACAGCATGGAGATTGGGTGCCAGGGTGCGGAAACCCTGCTCCAATTGGGCAAAACCGGACTGCAGCGTGGGAAAGTGCTAAGGAGGCTGCTCCAATTGGGCAAAACCGGACTAGAGCGTGGGAAAGTGCGGCGGAGGTTGCTCCAATTGGGCAAAACCGGACTAGAGCGTAGGAAGAGTGCTGAGGAGGCTGCTCCAATTGGACAAAACCGGACTAGAGCGTGGAAAGTGCGGCGAAAGCTGCTCAGGTGGGCGAAACTGGACTAACAGTTGTACTCGGAGCTTTTGGAGTAGCTAATGCAACCCGTCCTCCTTTTCTCACACCTCACATAGCCGCTGTAGTCCGAAAAAGCCCACTTGCAGCAGGGTTCGGGGTGGGTGAGTATGCTGTAGTCCGATTTTGCCGAACTACAGCGCGGAATATGGCTGCCAACGCGCGGAAACACTGCTGTAAGTGGGCAGAATCGGACTCGAGAGCGATCCGCTTCGCTGAAACGCCACTCACCGCATGTTATTATGCGAACAGCGGAACAATCCTTCCGCTAAATTGGTGGAAACTGGCGGATCCGACGCTATAGTGGAACAAATTTTCAGCTATTCCGTAAGATCCGTCGCAACTCGCGCGTTTTGGAGGTTTAGCGGAAGCGTGGTTCCCCTAAAGGCCGTAAACCGGCGAATCCGATAGGGATAGCGGAACAATCGATACTCTATCGCCTAAGATCAGCCGCGCATTCGCATTTAGAGCCGCACCAGCCCCGCTCCCAACAAAAAAACTGCGACACAAGGATAATTCCCTTATGCCGCAGTTTATACACGCTATAAAATCCAATTAAACAACACGGAATAGATGACATACGCCAGCGCGATGCTGATTGGAATCGTGATAACCCAAGTAATAATCATACGCCCGACCGTTGCCCATTGAACTTCGTGGAATCTTAAGACGCTGCCTGTCCCGATAATCGCAGACGAAATAACATGCGTTGTGGACAATGGCTTTCCAAGGTGCGTAGAAAATTGGATGACCAAAGAGGAAGTTAAATCAGCTGCAAAGCCGTTGATCGGTTCGATTTTGACGATTTTGCCGGAAACCGTCTTAATGATCCGCCAGCCGCCGATCGACGTGCCGAGACCCATGGCTAGGGCAGCGGCGATTTTCACCCATAGCGGTACGTTCAGATCGGTTTGATACCCTGCTGCAACCAGACCGAATACGATAATGCCCATCGCTTTCTGAGCGTCATTACCGCCGTGGGAATAGGAAAGCAAACCAGCTGATAATATCTGCAGCGTACGGAACATGCGGTTCAGTTTTGATCTCGAAGTATTGCCTGACCAGATGACGATATATTTGATAAGCACCATGATGACATAACCCAGTGCGAATGCAATAATCGGCGATAAAATCAAAATAATAATAATTTGCGTAAAGCCGCCCCAATTGACTGAATGGAATCCGGCTCCGGCAATAACAGCACCAGCGAGTGCGCCGAGCAGTGTGTGTGATGAAGAGGACGGAATCCCTAAATACCAGGTCAGCAAGTTCCAAATGATGGCCGCAATGAGAGTGGCGATGACGATTTCAACACCGTTTTCAATTTTCGCCGGGTTAGCGATGGATCCACCTACGGTCTTGGCAACTTCTGAGGAGACGATCGCACCGACGAAATTGAGGACGGCGGCCATCACGACCGCAATTTTGGGACTGAGTGCTCTAGTTGAAATAGATGTAGCAATTGCATTCGCCGTATCGTGAAATCCATTAATAAAATCAAACAATAATGCCAGGGCCACGATGACGATCAGATAGGTTAGCATGAGTTCCTCCTAGGAGCCTCCGCGATTTAAGGAAGCTTTCTTCGTGCGCATAGGCTGAAGCTTAGGCATGGCCCAAACAAGCCCAAACCGATGCCAGCCGCATATGCTGGGTGTTCCGCTATGGAAACGATAAGTATGTAAAACTTTATTATGAGTAACGAAGGACAACGCTATCCAAGATGTTGGCAACATCTTCGCAAGCATCTGTCGTTTCTTCCAGGCGCTCATAAATTTCTTTCAATTTAAAATCTTCGTACGGATCTTTGCGAGTGATAAAAATTTGCCGGATACCTTCCCGCATCAAGCGATCGCCTTCATTTTCAAGGCTGTTGATAGCAACGGTATGTTCAGGGATTTGCATATATTTTTTTTTCGCCAGCAACTTGAACGAATCGAGCATATGTTGGCAGGAGTCGACGATGACAGCGGAAAAGTCTCTCATGAAATTATCGGTTTGCGTAACGTTCAAATAGTCGAAACGTGCAATCGTTGCTTCAATGCCGTCTGTAACGTCATCCACTTTGGACGCCAATTCCATAATATCTTCACGATCCAAAGGGGTAATAAACACCTTATTAAGGCCTTTGAAAATCTCATGAGTAATCGAGTCGCCTTGGTGCTCCAGATCGTTGATCGCTTTGACATACTCAACCGGTGACTTGTCACCCATCATGGCTGTGCGAAATAGCTGTGCGGTTTGTAGAGCATTTTCCGCAGAACGGATCAAAAGCTGTAAGAAGTCAATCTCGTTCTTTTTAGTAAATAACGTAGTCATAAAAACCTCCCAATTGTCTCTATGTACAAATGATTGTCTAATTTTTGTAAATAAACAGACCAATTTGTAGAAAAAACTCACGAAATTAAAAATATCATATTGTAGGAGACTAAATCAACGAAAAAAGTGTGTACTTTTACAATTCCTCAACATTTCGCAATTTCTTGATTTTACAAGCATGAAGATGTACATTTGAAAAGGCGGTCGTTGTTTTTAGAATGAGCATAGAGAGGGTTTTTTAGTATGAAAAAAACATTAATTAAGAATGGAATTTTCATTACATTAAATGAATCGAAATCTTGGCTGAAGGGTTTTATGGTCATTGAAGGCTCCCGCATTACATATATTGGCGAACAAGCGCCAGAACCGAATGAGCAATATGATGAAATCATCGATGGCTCGCATAAATTGTACATGCCAGGCCTTGTCAACACACATGGCCATGCGGCGATGACGCTGCTTCGCGGTTATGGGGATGACCTTGCCCTGCAAATCTGGCTCGAAGAGAAAATGTGGCCGATGGAAGCCAAGTTCAGCTCGAACGATGTGAAGTGGGGTTCGTACCTCGCCATCCTGGAAATGATCAAAGGCGGAACGACGACCATTGTCGATATGTATGATCATATGAATGAAGTCGCGATGGCGATTGAATCTTCCGGTATGCGCGGTGTTCTGACCCGCGGGGTGATCGGCTTATGTCCGCCGGAAATTCAGGACGCCAAGTTAAAGGATGCGACGGAGTTCGCCCGCAACTGGCACGGACAAGCGAATGGCCGGATTACGACAATGATGTCTCCGCACGCGCCGTATACATGTCCTCCGGACTATATTGAAAAGATTGTCCAAGTGGCTCACGACTTAAACCTGCCGATCCATACGCATATGTCAGAGACCAGCCGCGAAGTACAAGCGAATGTCGATCAGTACGGCCTTCGTCCAGTAGCTCATCTGGAGAAGATCGGCGTCTTTTCGAGACCTACGCTGGTGGCGCATGGCGTCCATTTGACCGATGAAGAGATTCAAGTGCTGAAGCAATATGATGTTCGTATTTCCCATAACCCGGGCAGCAACTTGAAGCTCGCCAGCGGAGTTGCGCGTGTGCCTGAGCTGCTGCGTGCCGGTGTAAAAGTATCGCTTGGTACAGACGGCGCGGCGTCCAACAACAATTTGGACATGTTCGAGGAGATGAGACTGGCGGCGCTGATCCACAAAGGCGTATCCGGCGATCCGGTTGCCGTTCCAGCTGCAGAAGCGCTTCTCATGGGCACAAAGATGGGGGCGGAATCGATTTGGCTGGAGGATGTAGGTCTGCTGGCTGCAGGCATGAAGGCAGATTTCATCGCCTTGGATATCGATCAGCCCCATTTCTTGCCGAAGACGGATTTCGTGTCCCATGTGGTGTATTCCGCATCCGCCAAAGATGTGGTCGATGTGTGTGTCGACGGCAACTGGATCGTTCGCAACAACGAATGTTTGACGTTGGATGAAGAGCAAATCAAGCGTGAGTTCGAGCTCTCTTTTCATCGCTTAATCGGATAAATGAGAAGGAGAGTGACGCACATGAATTGGAAGAGAATCGCGGTCTTGTGTGCGTTCATCATTGTGTCCCTTGGCGTCGTGCTTAGCCGATTTTACTTGAACATCCAGGATCAGCATTGGGCTGATAACAGCCAGGCCGTCGAAACCGCTTATGAAAAATCGATTCTGACCAAGGCGACGCGGGTCGAGTCGTTCTACGGCGATGAGCCTTACAAGGTGGTCATGGGCGAGGATAAAATCGGTCAGCCGGTCACGGTGTGGGTATCGGATAAGGAAGTTCACACCGAAATGGCCGCGGAAGCTTTCACAGAAGCGCAAGTGCGAGACGTGATGGCCAAGAAGGGAACTGGGTACGAGATTGAGCGCGTACTCCCTGGCAAGTTAGGCAATGATTACGTATGGGAAGTGTTCTACAAAAAAGATGAAGGCGCGGGCACGCGTTATTATTATGATTATTACCGCTTCAAAGACGGAACTTATATCGATACATTCAGACTCAGCCTGCAATAGGCTGAGTTTTGTTGTTTCCACTCATTTCATAGAGCTATCTGATATACGGAGTGATATACTCTGTGTGTAGCGAGTTGATGGAATTCGAGATTGTTCGTATGGCATGTTCGACAAAATAGAACAAAGAAAGGGGGACGTTGTCTGATGAAGCTACGTCTCTTACCTGTTGTCTTGAGCGTTGTAATTTCTGCCGCGGTCTTGTTCGGCGGTTGGTTTACTTATACAAGTTTAGCTATGGAAAATCCGTTATCATCGATTATTAATCAATCGCAAGGGGTTACGAGCAGTGAAATGAAGCTGGATAGCACCCAAGTGAATATAAAGCTGCAATTGAAGCCTGATGCGAATTTGCGGGAAATTGTGAATCATATTCAAACCGACGGTGCTTCGATTATTGGAAAGCGCACGGTTCATTTTGATTTGACAGGCACACCTTCTGCCAAGCTAGATGAGTGGTGGTCCAAAGCATTATTTGATGTCGCGCAAGCGATGGAAACGAAGCATTATGCCGATATTCCGGCAACTCTTCAGAAATATGCGACTGACATGCCGAATTTGAAAGTCGATAGTGAAATGGACAGCACGTACGTCTATATTCGCATGACAGATGGTGAATCTTCCAAGTTCGAAATGCTCCCTAGAGTCTCTCAGATAGGAGTGTGGCCGAATGAGTAAAATTTATAAAGAAATCGGCATAGGCTTTGTTCCTGTGCTTCTTATTTTTCTGGCGTTTATTGGCGTGAATGTAATTCCGTTATTGTTTATCGCTGTAATGGGTATTTCTCTATTCTTTGTGATTCGCAGCCGCGGCAACATCGGCATTTCCGGCGGCGGTGGCGGCAAGCGGGAAAGTAAGAACCGGACGCCGGCTTATTTGACCTTTGATCAAATCGGCGGTCAGGATCGAGCGAAGCATGAATTGATGGAAGCTTTGGATTTTCTGATTAAGCATGAACAGATTCAAAAGCTGGGTATTCGTCCGTTGAAAGGTATTTTGCTGACAGGCCCTCCGGGAACAGGTAAAACATTAATGGCGAAAGCAGCCGCGCATTACACGAATTCGGTTTACCTCGCTGCATCAGGCAGTGAATTCGTCGAGATGTATGTCGGTGTCGGCGCAAGCCGTGTGCGTGATTTGTTCAAGGAAGCGAGAACGCGTGCCCAAAAAGAAGGCAAAGAGAGCGCGATTATTTTCATCGACGAGATTGATGTCATCGGCGGTAAGCGCGACGGCGGCCAGCATCGTGAGTACGATCAGACGCTGAACCAACTGCTGACCGAGATGGACGGTATTCATACTGGCGATGCGCCGCGTGTGCTGATCATGGCAGCGACGAACCGCAAAGAGATGCTGGACAGCGCCTTGCTGCGTCCAGGCCGTTTTGACCGTCATATTGATGTCGACTTGCCGGATAAAAAAGGCCGTTTGTCCATTCTGAACATCCACGTGAAAAATAAGCCTTTAGCGGAAAATGTATCGCTGGATCGCATTGCCGAACAAACGTTCGGATTCTCCGGCGCGCAGCTGGAAAGTGTATTGAACGAGGCGGCGATCTATGCGCTGCGTGAAGAGAAAGATGCGATTGAGCAGCAGCATTTGGCTTCTGCGATTGATAAAGTGATGATGGGTGAGCGGACTGACAAAGAAGCGGCGCAAGGTGAAAAAGAGCGGGTCGCTTACCATGAGCTGGGCCATGCGATTGCCGCAGAGCTCGTCCGTCCAGGTTCCGTACAGCAAGTAACGGTGAGCCCGCGCGGCAAAGCGCTCGGTTATGTACGCCACAATCCGCCGCAGGAACATTACTTGTACACGAAAGATTACATCGAGCAGCAAATTATTATCTCGCTTGGTGGCGCGGCGGCGGAAGAGATTTTTTACGGCGGCCGCAGCACAGGTTCGCGCAACGACTTTGAACAAGCGTTGTCGATGGTGCGCAACATGATGGATGCCGGTTTGACTGGACTTGGCATTATCGACCGCGATATGGTGACAAAAGAAGAGTTGATGAAAGAAAACGCGGCAATCCTCGATGAATTAATGCGCCGCACGAAAGAACTATTGGAAAAACAGCGCCATGTGTTCGTTCATTCCTTGGACATTCTGATGAAAGAGGAAGTGCTGTCGGGCGATACGTTCCGGAAGCTGCTGGACGCGCCGCAAGTGGCCTAGTGCGCAATCCGTATCCATTCCCGTTGACCAATGGTCAACGGTTTTTTTTTGCGTTTCTAGCATCGGTTTTGTCGAATTTGTGTCCACGCCCACAAAGGCTATGAATGTTTAGTGTATACTAATGCAAAGAGCTATAAAAACCAGTATATTTAATCATGATAGCAATTGAGAATACATTGAGAACGTGCAAGTTCAGGTGTGCAAAGGAGATACTGCTATGACATTCAAGACGATAGGTGTCGTCGGCGGCGGCACGATGGGACAAGGCATCGCGGAGATGTTGGCGGCTCGCGGGCTAGACGTGCTGATTGCCGAGAAAACAATGGAGAAGGCCGCATATGCCCTTGAAATGATAACCGTAAGCTTAGATAAACAGATTGAGCGCTGGGCGATTACCGAAGTAGAGAAGAAGCTCATTCTGAATAAAATTAAAGTGACCGATTCTCTGCAGGAAATGGGCACTTGCGATATGGTCATTGAATCGATCAAAGAAGATTTGAATGCGAAAAAGCACGTCTTTTTTCAGCTGAATCAAATTTGTCCGCCATCGGTCATTATAGCCAGCAATACGTCGACGCTTAGCGTCACTGAAATTGCCGCGGTCACGACGAACCCTGGCCGGATTATCGGACTTCATTTCTTGCATCCGGTAGCCAAAATTGACTTAGTCGAAATTGTCCGTGCGATGAAAACGACAGATGAGACCTATGAGCGTACCCGCAAATTCGTCACAGAGCTAATCCAGAAAAAAAGCATCAAAGTGAACGAATCGCCGGGCTATATTACGACAAGGCTGATTTGTACGTTGATAAATGAAGCGCTGCACACGTTGTCGGAAGGTGTGGCTTCAGCAGAAGATATCGATACCGCGATGCGCATCGGCTACGATTTCCGCTATGGTCCGCTGGAGATGTGCGACCGCTTCGGTCTGGATGCGGTCCAGGCCGCGCTGGAAGGCATGTTCCGTGAATACGGGGATATCAAATACCGCCCCTCCTATCTGCTCAAGCAGATGGTACGCGCCGGCCATTTGGGCGTTAAAACGGGCGAAGGCTTTTTCCGTTATGACAAGGATGGTGACCGGCTGTGAATATACTCGTCATTAATGCAGGCAGCTCCTCACTGAAATACCAGTTATTTAATATGGAAAATGATTCGGTGCTGGCAAAAGGGAAAGTCGAGCGCATCGGCATGGATACCGCCATCGTTACGCATGAACCTGCCGACAAGGCAGAGGCGCGTGAGGTCGGTGAGATTCTGGAGCATACGACCGCGATTCGCAAAGTGCTCGAGATGCTGCTGCATGCACAGCACGGCGTGCTTGGCGCGATCGAAGAGATTGACGCCGTCGGCCACCGCGTTGTTCACGGAGGCGAGGCGTTCAAGAGCTCCGTCCTCGTCGATGACGAAGTGAAGCGGGAGATCAAGCGCCTCTTCGATCTGGCGCCGCTGCACAACCCGGCGGCGATGCTCGGCATCGCGGCGGTGGAAGCGAACATGCCGGGCGTGCCGCAGGCCGTTGTGTTCGACACCGCCTTCCACCAGACGATGCCGGCGCCGGCGTATTTGTATCCGGTACCAATGGCCTTGTACCGGAAGCACAAAGTGCGCCGTTACGGGTTTCATGGCACGTCGCACAACTACGTCAGCGAACGTGCCGCCGTTTTCCTCGGCCGCCCGCTGGAGCAGCTGAAGCTCGTGACGTGCCATATCGGCAACGGCGCAAGCTGCGCAGCTATCGTAGGCGGCCGCTCGGTCGATACGAGCATGGGCATGACCCCGCTCGAAGGGCTGATGATGGGCACGCGCAGCGGCGATCTCGATCCGGCCATCGTACCTTATGCGATGGGCAAGGAGGATCTGACGCTGAGCGAGATCAGCTCCATGCTGAACAAGCACAGCGGGCTGCAGGCGATCTCCGGGCTCAGCAGCGATATGCGGGAGATCGTGGAAGCGATGGAAGCGGGCGATCGCAACGCCAAGCTCGCATTTGACATGTACGAATATCGGATACGTAAATATATCGGGGCATACGCTGCGGCGATGAACGGGCTCGACGCGGTCGTCTTTACCGCCGGTGTCGGAGAGAATTCGGCGCTGCTGCGCAAAGCCGTGTGCGAGCAGCTGTCGTTCCTCGGCATCGAGTTCGATGAGGAAGCGAACCTCACCGGGCGGGGGCTTGAGAAGCGGATCACGAAGCCAGGCTCGAAGGTGGAAGTGCTGGTCATTCCGACCAACGAGGAATGGATGATCGCCCGTGACACTTACGCGCTCGTGAAACATTGAACATCGCATGGAGCAACTGTTTCTTTTGTGGAAATAGTGTACAATAGAGAAGATGTTCATAAACCGGGTTTCCGGTATTTTACAGGAGGCATGAAAGAAGTATGAAGTGTACGATCTCAGAAGTTAAACATCACGTTGGCGAATCGGTCACGATTGGCTGCTGGTTAAACAAGAAGCGTTCCAGCGGAAAGATTCAATTTTTGCAGCTGCGCGACGGTTCCGGATATATACAAGGCGTGGTTGTCAAAAGCGATGTCAGCGAGGAAGCCTGGGAAGCGGCTACGAAGCTGACACAAGAAAGCTCGCTTTATGTGACAGGGATTGTCAAAGAAGATACCCGCAGTAAAGGCGGCTTCGAGCTGGAAGTAAACAACGTGCAAATCATTCAATTGACGGAAGAATATCCGATCACGCCGAAAGAGCATGGTGTCGACTTCCTGATGGATAACCGCCATCTGTGGATCCGCAGCCCGCGTCAGCGCGCCGTGCTGGTCATTCGCGCGCAGATCATTCAAGCTGTTCAGCAGTTTTTCAACGAACGCGGCTTCCATCTGGTAGATCCGCCAATTTTGACGCCTTCTTCTTGCGAAGGTACAACCAATTTGTTCCACACCAAATATTTTGATGAAGACGCCTTCCTGACACAGAGCGGTCAGCTGTACATGGAAGCAGCCGCGATGGCATTGGGCAAAGTGTATTCTTTCGGTCCGACGTTCCGTGCCGAGAAATCCAAAACGCGTCGCCACTTGATTGAGTTCTGGATGATCGAGCCGGAGATGGCGTTCGTCGACCATGAAGAGAATTTGGAAGTGCAGGAGCAGTTTGTTTCCCACATCGTGCAAACGGTTCTGGCGAATTGCAAAGCCGAGCTGGAAACGCTGGAGCGCGACACGAGCAAGCTGGAGAAAATCACAGGCCGATTTCCGCGGATTACATATGACGATGCTGTTAAATATTTGAAGGATAACGGCCACGAATTCGAGTGGGGCGAAGATTTTGGCGCGCCGCATGAGACGGCTATTGCATCCCCGTACGAAACGCCGGTATTCATTACGCATTGGCCGACGGAGATTAAAGCGTTCTACATGAAGCCGGATCCGAACCGTCCTGAAGTTGTGCTTTGTGCGGATATGATCGCTCCAGAAGGCTATGGCGAGATTATCGGCGGCAGTCAGCGGATCGACGATCCCGCACTGATGGAGCAGCGCTTCAAGGAGCATGATCTGCCGAACGAGGCGTACCAATGGTACCTCGATTTGCGCAAATACGGCACAGTGCCTCACTCCGGCTTCGGACTTGGCCTTGAGCGTACGGTAGCTTGGATTTGCGGCTTGGATCATGTGCGTGAAACCATTCCATTCCCTCGCTTGCTGTACCGCTTGTATCCGTAATAAGGTGGATAGACCGCAGGTATTAAGGGGGGAACGACTCGGATGAGCAAACTGGACATACAACGCAGACAACTGGAATCCGCTCTCCTGATCGGCGTGCGAGAGGGGAGCGTGGGCGTCCCGACCCTTCTCTTGAAGCATTACCGTGCGTTATCATTGACCGAAATCGATGTCATGACGATTATTCACTTGCTTGCTTTTGTGGAAAAGGAAAAGAAAGATTTTCCGACGATTGAGGAAATTCAATCGCGCATGGCGGCTTCGCCAGACCAAGTGATCGCTAGCCTGCAGAAGCTGCTGCACGATCAGTTCATTGCCATCGACGAGGAAACGGATCTGGCGACAGACATACGGATTGAACGGTACAACTTGTCCTCGTTGTACAGCAAGCTGGCGCAGCATGTCATTGAGCTTGAGGCAGCCGCGCTTACGGCGCCGCGCGCGCCAGTGGCCAGCGATGCTGCATTCAAGGACATTTTCAGCACCTTCGAACAAGAGTTCGCACGGCCGCTTACGCCCATGGAGCTGGAAACGATCAGCGGTTGGCTGGACAAAGACCGTTACCGCGAAGATCTCATTCTTACCGCCTTGAAAGAGGCTGTTTTCGCCGGTAAAGTATATTTCCGCTACATCGACCGGATTTTGCTCGAATGGAGCCGCAATCGGGTTGCCACCGTGGAACAGGCGAAAGAATATTCGCAGCGATACCGGCAGTCGAGATAACGGAATGAACGTCCTGATTTCCCACGTGGAAGTCAGGGCGTTTTTTTATAGCGTCAGCACAAAAAAAATCAGGCCAACCTCCATTGGGGAGATAGCCTGACTTGATTAAGAGCATTAAGCTTTGAACAGCAAATGCGAGCGATACACATACTCAAACAGGAATTCAAAAGCTTCCAAGTGGCGCTTCGCTTCAAAAGCGTTCGCTCCCCAAGCGTAAATGCCGTGTTTGCGCAGCACAATACCAGGAATACGAGGGACGATTGCGCTTTCTACCAGCTCGGCGATCCGTGGAATTTCCGCGTAGTTAGGCAAAATCGGGATATCGATGTGGGCTTCTTCCTCCCAGATGTTGAACGCCTTAATCAGTTCGACGCCATCCACCGGAATGCTGCCGCGTTCCCCATAAAGCTCTGAAACGAGATTGTTAAAAATCGTATGTACGTGAAAAATAGCGCCAGCACCGGTTAAACGGTAAATTTCGCTGTGAATCAGCGTTTCTGCAGAAGGCTTGAGACTTGTCGCTTCCGTCGGTTTGCCTTTCTCATTCACGAGCAAAAAGTCTTCCGGCGTCTGCACGGATTTATCTTTTCCGCTCGAAGTGATGGCAAATGTAAACACATCAGGATCGAATCCGCCTACACGTACGGAAAGATTGCCGCTTGTAGCCGGGAACCAGCCTCTAGCGGCCAAGTTAGCCTTGATGTCACGCAATTCAGCGAATGCGCGCTGTTTCTCCTCCAATAAAATACTCATCGAACCGGTTCAGCCTCCAATTGCTTCATAATATCAAAAAACGTTTCAAACGGATAATATGCATATCCTTTTTCTTTGCACAGATCAATCAGGTGGCTTCTAGCAAAGATCGTATCCACCAGCTTCGCGCCTTCAAAGTCGGAGATGCTGTCACCGATCAGAATGCGCTCATAGCGGTTCGCATCGTAGGAGCGAATGATGCTTGTCTTGCACATGCCGCAATCCGCTTGGCAATGCGCGTCGCACTTATTCGGCCAGAGAATTTCGATCGTGCTGCCTTCGAAGGAGCTGGCGTTGCAGAAAATGTTCTCGTTCGCGATCGGGAACGGCTTCAACAGCGGATAGATGAAGAAATCAATGCCGCCGCTGGTAACGAGCAGCTTAATGCCGTTGTCTTGGCAATAGCTGACAAATTCGCCGAAGCCGTCGCGGATGATTGCATTTTGAATGGCATAGCTAACGATTTCTTCTTTGCGGGAAGCGGGAAATAGCGCAAACATTGCGCCAACCGTCTCACGCAGCGACAATTTTTTATCTACCAGCTGTTGCACCAAATCTTCCCAGCCCGGCGGGTTGAAATGTTTCATAATCGCTACGATGTTGTCGCTCACGGTAATCGTGCCGTCGAAATCGCAGAAAATAATTCGTTCCTTCTTCATTCTTTGATCCCCCAAGTGTCAATAGCTGCTTTCAGTTCTGGATGATTGTTGGCATAGTCGCGTAGGGTGATCCCTTGCAAGGTTGCGTCAATCGCTTGACGGAACGCTTGTCCGCCGGCGATCGTGCCCAGCGGATGACCGTGAATGCCGCCACCGGCATTGACAACAACATCGCCGCCAAAGTCACGCAGGATCAGCGGCACGAGCCCTGGATGAATGCCAGCCGATGGCACAGGAAAACTGGCAGCCAGCTTCAAGTCCGTATCCGATGCGGCGCCGTAGGCATAATCGCGGTGCAAATCATTCGTGAGCAGCACCTGCTTGATCGCCAAGTTTTCTTCTCGCGGCATCACGACAGAGCCGTACGGAGAAGGGAACAGCACCAGGTCCGCACCGGCGAGACGCATAAGCTTGCCGAGCAGCACGGAAGCGGAGATGCCGTAATGCGGCGACGGATACGTCGCGCCTGCCATAGCGGGATGCGCCATGATCGGAATGTTGATCTCCGGATCTGCGCTAAGCGCTTGCAGGACGTCAAATCCGTAAGCCAGCACGTTGAACAGCAAAGCGTTCGCTCCCGCACGAATCGCCTTCTTGGCTTGTTCGGCGAGTTGGAACGTCGGGCCGGTCAAGTTGACAGCGTAGAGCAGCTTTTGACCGGTTTCTTTTGTCGCTTGCTCAGCGGCTTCAAGACAGACCTCGATGCGTTTCTCCAGCGGCGTCAACGGATTTTCGAATAAAATCTCGTCATCCTTGATCAAATCAACGCCGCCGGCAGCCTGCAAGTAAAACTGCTCGCGCAGCGCAGGCAGCTCATAGCCGACGACAGATTTAAAAATACTCATCAATAGCGGACGATCATGTACGCCTAACAGGTCGCGCACACCTTGCATGCCGAATTTAGGACCGGCGAAGCCGGCCATAAATCCAGGGGAGAAGTTCAGGTCGATCAGCTTGATTTTGCCGTCCATGGACAGCTTGCCGAATACCGTCACGAGCAGCGCGGGGATATCCCGGCTGAAATTAACGTCCGGATAGGCGATTTGGATGTCCGCATAGCGCTCGGACGGCGGCTGTCCGGGAGCAGGCTCATGGACTTCAACAGCGACCACTTTACCCAAATGCTTCTCCATCTGCGCTTTTTGCGCTTCCGGCAGCTCCGTCCAGCTGCCAACCGTCAAGCCGACGGCGATGCCGGTCGCTTTTTTATGAAAATCGGCCTTCTCGTCGAAACACCGATATGTAGCTAAGCAATATGCGCTCATTGTTCTAATTTCACCTGCTTCAAATAATATGAGCAGCAACCATGAAGATGGTTACGCTTGTGTGCTTTGGGCTGCGATTGCATCGCCCATTTCTTTGGAGCGTTCCCCGGAGCGGGCTACAGCGCGCGAGACGGCTTCGCCGAAGTCGTACTGGTCCAGCACTTGGATGGACGCATGAGTGGCACCATTAGGCGAAGTGACCTTGCGGCGCAGTTCTGCCGGATCTTCTCCGGTTAACTTGACCATGTTGGCGGCGCCGAGCACCGTTTGCAGCGTCAACTCGCGCGCGGTTTCCTCTGTAAGCCCGCCTTCAATGCCGGCCTTCGTCATCGCTTCCATGAGATAATACACGTAAGCAGGGCCGCTGCCGGATACACCGGTTAGGATTTCCATTTTGTCCTCTTCAATCACGCTTACGATGCCAACGGCTTCAAACATGTCAATAGCAAGCTGCTGGTTGGCAGGCGTGACGGTGGAAGAGAAGCACATGCCTGTGGCGCCTAAGCCGATCGTGCTGGACGTATTCGGCATCGTACGGACAATTGGCATGCGCGTCGCCAGCAAGCGCTCGATCTTGTCGGTCGTAAGGCCGGCGATGACGGAGATGAGCAGCTGTTCTTCACGGAAAAGCGGCTTCAAATCTTGGAACGACGTTTCCACATCTTTCGGCTTCATGCAAAGGACGACGACGTCAGCTTCGCGGATATAAGCTTCCCGGGTCTGCGCATCGTTCGTCGTGTGGACGCCGTACTGCGCGCGGAGCTGTTCCATGCGCTCCTGATTCGCGCGGTTCATGACATACAGCTGCTGCGGGCTGGCGACCTTGCGTTCGATCAGGCCGCGGAAGATGGCCTCCGCCATCGAGCCTGCGCCGACAAAAGCAATTTTAACTTGAGATAATAAATTCGACATGAGTTTTCCTCCTTATGATTGCAATAGCCTGAATAGGGGGCGGCAGATCCGCCGGAATTAACGGGATTCGCTATTCGCGGATTTGGCCGTTTCCATAAATGCGGTATTTGGTTGAAGTCAGCGCTGGCAATCCCATCGGACCGCGAGCGTGCAGCTTCTGCGTGGAAATGCCGATTTCGGCGCCAAAGCCGAATTCGAAGCCGTCTGTGAAGCGTGTTGACGCGTTATGATAGACCGCTGCGGCATCGACTTCCTGCAGGAATACGCTGGCGTTCTCCGCATGTTCGGTGACAATGCACTCGGAGTGCATGGTCCCGTACGTCCGGATGTGCGTCAAAGCCTCATCCAAATTTTGCACGATTTTCACATTTAGAATGTAATCCCCATATTCCGTGCCCCAATCGCCGGCTTCTGCTTGCTTCATGGAAGGAACTAGCGTCCGTGCGCGTTCATCGCCCCGCAATTCGACGCGGGCTGCTTCAAAAGCCACGGCCAGCGCGTCTAAATGCTGTTCAGCGAAAGCCTTATGCACCAGCATCGTCTCCATGGAATTGCAAACGGAAGGACGCTGAGCTTTGGCATTGACCGCGATGCGGATCGCCATGTCGAGCTGTGCACTTTCATCAATAAAAGTATGACATACACCTGCGCCCGTTTCAATGACAGGCACCGAAGCGTTATTGACAACATTTTGAATTAGCGAATGGCCGCCTCGTGGAATAAGAACGTCAATCAACCCGTTCAATTTGAGCATTTCATCGACCGACGAGCGGTCCGGATTCAATATAAGCTGCAGAGCGTCCATCGGAATCGCCGAGCGGCTGAGGGCGCCATGAAGCACTTCGACAATTTTTTCATTGGAAAATAGAGCTGAAGAGCCGCCGCGCAAAACGACCGCGTTGCCTGTTTTCAGGCATAAGCCTGCTGCATCGACAGTCACGTTCGGTCTAGCTTCATAAATAATGCCGATGACGCCGAGCGGGACGCGGATTTTTTGGATATGCAGCCCATTCGGGCGATCGAACGATTCGAGCGTGTCGCCGATTGGATCCGGCAGCTCGGTGATTTGCCGCAAGCCGTCAGCCATGGCAGCAATACGCCCTTCGTTCAGCGCAAGCCGGTCGAGGAGGGAGGCACTGAGACCATTTTCTTTGCCCCGCTGCAAATCTTTGGCATTCGCTTCAATAATGGCTGCTTGCTCTGTGATCAGGCTGTCGGCCATCAGCAGTAAAGCAGCGTTTTTTTGCTCGGTGGTCAAGCTGCCCATTTGGCGGGCGGCTTGTTTGGCGAGCTTGGATTTCTGTACAACTTCACTCATGGGAAAACCTCCTAATTAGTCGTTGGTTGAATAAAAGGACTGGCAATGCGCCAGCAACTGCAGCACATTCAGTTCGTACTGCTTACCGCTGCGGCGTTCTTTGCATTCAATGATCTGCTCGGACGCTTTGCGCCCGACGGTAAGGCGGAGCGGGATGCCGAGCAGGTCGGCGTCGTGAAACTTCACGCCTGCACGCTCTTCACGGTCGTCCCACAGCACTTCAATGCCTGCACGCGTTAAAGTGTGATAGATGTCCTCGGACACGTTCCGCTGCGTGTCATCCTGCATGCTCACCGTGAGCAGATGAACCGCGAACGGGGCGATGGTGTGAGGCCAGACGATGCCTTGCTCGTCGGCATGCTGCTCGATCACGGCGGCGAGCACGCGGGAGATCCCAATGCCGTAGCAGCCCATGATCATCGGCATGGATGCGCCATGTTCATCGCTGAAGAGCGCGCCCAGCTTTTCGCTGTATTTGGTACCTAATTTAAATACGTGCCCGACTTCAATGCCTTTGGTAAAAGCAAGCTCATGTCCGCAGCGCGTGCATCGGTCGCCTTCGGCGGCATTGCGTAAATCGCGATAGGTGAACTCGGGTAAATCCCGGCTGACGTCGACATGAACGAGGTGGTAATCCCGTTCGTTCATTCCGATCACGGCATCCGTCATTCCGCGAACTTCTTGGTCGGCGATAATCGGGATGTGGCTTAAGCCGTTTGGTCCAATAAATCCGGGAACGGATTGAAGTTCAGAGGCGATCTCATCTTCGCTCAGCATCTCCACCTGCGTGGCGCCGATGATCGCCTTCAGCTTGATCTCATTCAGCTCGCGGTGTCCTGGCAATAAAGCCAGCATAGGCCGTCCGTCCGCTTTTAGCGCAATCGCTTTAATGATTTGCTGCGGAGATACTTGCAAAAATTCGCTCAACTGTTTAATGCTCGTCGTGTTCGGTGTATACACTTTTTCGGCTGCGGCGAACTGGTTGGCAGCTTTAGCTAGCGGAGGGGCAACGCCGGCCGCCTTTTCGATATTGGCGGCGTACTTGCAAGCCGGGCAGTGCACGATAGTATCTTCGCCGATGTCCGCGAGCGCCATAAATTCGTGTGTATCGGTGCCGCCGATCGCGCCTGAATCGGCTTCCACCGCACGGAAGTTCAGCCCTATTCGCGTGAAAATAGAAGTATAAGCGTCATACATGCGCTGGTAGCTCTCATCAAGTTCTTCTGCGGAACGGTCGAAGGAATAGGCATCCTTCATCAGAAATTCCCGCCCGCGCAGCAGCCCGAAGCGCGGTCTGCGCTCATCGCGGAACTTCGTCTGAATTTGGTACAAAGTAACCGGCAGTTTTTTGTACGATTGAATTTCATCTCTGACAAGTGTGGTGATGACCTCTTCGTGTGTAGCGCCTAAGGCGAATTCGCGCCCGTTGCGGTCTTCGAGCCGCATCAGCTCTGGACCGTAAACGTCCCAGCGTCCCGATTCCTTCCATAATTCGGAAGGATGCAGGGCAGGCATCAGCAGCTCCTGCGCGCCGGCTGCGTCCATTTCTTGGCGGACGATGTCCTGGATACGGCGCAGCGCCTTGAAGCCGAGAGGCAAATACGTATAGACGCCGCTGGATAACTGGCGGATCAAGCCCGCGCGAAGCATGAGACGGTGGCTCAGCGCTTCGGCTTCCGCCGGATTGTCGCGCAGCGTCGGATGAAGCAAATGTTGTTGTCGCATGACGATGCGCCTCGCTTTCCGATATTTACGTTAATGGGACCCATTCGTCCCGGTGAATGACTTCAATGCGGGCGACCTCGACGCGCCTCTGCACCTCATCGGTCGATAAGCCTGCGGCGGCCTGCAGCTGCCAGGCCGCATAGTTGACGACGCCGCGGCCGAGCAGTGCGCCGTCGCTCGTTGCCACCTCGACGACAGCGCCGGGGTGGAAGTCGCCCTCCACGGCGGTGATGCCGGCGGGGAGGAGGCTCTTGCCGCCGGAGAGCAGCGCCGCTTTGGCGCCTGCGTCGACGAGGATTCTTCCTTGGGGCAGCGAGTGGAAGCCGACCCATTGCTTCTTGACCGGCAGATTGTTCAGCGACGTGTCAAAATACGTCCCCTTGCCGCGTCCGTCGACGGCAAGCGGCAGATCATAGGGCTCGAGCACGCGCCCTATGAAGACCGGCACGCCCCCGCGCATCGCGATGCGGGCGGCTTCGACCTTGGAGCGCATGCCGCCGGTGCCGACCGCGCTCCCGGACCCGCCAGCGAAGCTGAACAGCTCGTCGCTGATCGCATCCACGCGCTCGATGCGCTGCGCGTTCGCGTTTTTGCGCGGGTCGTCCGTGTACAGGCCGTCCATATCGGTAATGATGATCAATCGGCTCGCTTTCACCAGATTGCCGACCAGCGCCGACAGCGTGTCGTTGTCGCCGAATTTGAGCTCATCCACCGACACCGTGTCGTTCTCGTTGATGATCGGCACGACGCCGCGCTGCAGCAGCTCGTCGATCGTCATCAGCGCGTTCTGCACGCGCTTGCGGTTGGAGAAGTCGTACCGGGTCAGTAATATTTGTGCCACACGGATGCCATGGGTGGCAAAAGCTTCGTGGTACGACTGCATCAGCAGTGCCTGGCCGACCGAAGCGGCGGCCTGCTTCTCGTGCAGCACCTTGGGCCGCGTCTTGTAGCCCAAGGACGTAAAGCCTGCGGCTACGGCACCGGAGGTGACGAGCAGCACTTGGTAGCCGTCCTCCTGAAGCCGCGACAGCTCGGAGGCGAAGAACCGTATTTTATCCGGGTTCAAGCCACCCGTTTCTGAAGTTAATGAACTGCTGCCGATTTTGACAACGATTCGCTGAGTCATCTTGATCCCATCCTTTTAATCATCATTATGTAAATGCAAAAAAGACTTCCGTCCTCATGACAAATAAGGACGAAAGTCTGACACTTCCGCGGTACCACCTTAGATTGGCGCACGCTTTATAGGCTGCACCCAACTCTGGAATCCCTATATAACAGCAGGGGACTGTTCAACTCATCGTTGACCGTTCAGGGGCGGGTTCGGAACCGGATCACGGTAAGCTCTCACAGCCGATGGAGCTTACTCTCTGCAGCGTGTTGCACACTTCCTACTATTCCCATCATAACGTTGCTATATGGAAGACGTGGCGTTACACCGATCGTTTCCGTTTTTTGTTCTATCTAGAATAGCACGCTGTACAAGCCTTTGTAAAGCGGCTTTTATTCAAATAAGCGAAGCTTGCCGATTCGCTGCACAGCTTCCTCCAAGCGGGCTTCCGTCGAGAGCAGGCCAAGCCGGACATAGCCTTCGCCATGTTCGCCGAACCCGACGCCGGGTGCGACAACGACTTTGGCTTCCTGCAGGAGCAAATCGGACAGGCTTTGCGACGTATGGCCTTTAGGCACAGGCAGCCAGGAGAAGAACGAGCCTTGCGATGGTTTGGCCTGCCAGCCGATTTCGTGCAGCGCTGCATAAAGCGCATTGCGGCGGCTTTCGTAGACGCTGCGCAGTTCGTTGACGCAGTCCTGCGGGCCTGTCAGCGCTGTTTGCGCCGCAACTTGAATGCCGCCGAACAGGGAGCAGTAATAATGATCCTGCATCAGGTTGATCAGGCGGATGACTTCGCGGTTGCCGAGGGCAAAACCGACGCGCCAGCCGGCCATGTTGTAAGTTTTGGACAGCGTGTAGAACTCCACGCCGACTTCTTTCGCGCCGGGCGTAGAGAGGAAGCTGACAGGCTTCTGGCCGTCAAAACCGATGGCGCCATACGCGAAATCGCTGGCGACGACAACGTTATTTTTATAGGCGAACTCTACCGTATCCTGGTAAAAAGAAGCGGGCGCCGTCGCGCCGGTCGGATTGTTCGGATAGTTGATGAACATCAGCTTCGCGCGCTCCAGATCAGCTGGCTCGATCGCGGAATAGTCCGGCAGGAAGGCGTTGTCCGCTTTGAGCGGCATGAAGGACATCCGCGCACCGGCCAGAGCTACGCCTGACCAATAATCCGGGTAACCCGGGTCGGGAACGAGACAAACGTCGCCTGGGTTGAGCAAACATTGAGCAATTTCGATCAGCCCTGTTTTGCCGCCAAATAGGATCGCGACCTCCGTCTCCGGATCAAGCTCAACGCCATGATCTTCCTTATAGCGCTGCGCAATCGCTTCTTTCAAGAAAAGAAAACCGCTGAAAGGCGGGTATTTATGGTACAGCGGGTTGGCAGACGCTTCCTGCATCGCTTTCACAATGTGGGGAGGCGTCGGACGGTCCGGATTGCCTTGCCCCAGATTGATGACGTCATGGCCTTGGGTGATCTGGGCATTGGCTTTGCCTACAAGCGTCGCAAAAAACTGCGTAGGCAGACCTTGCATCCGCTCGGCGGGATGTATGGAAAAGGCAGATTGTGTTTGGGGTACGTTAGACACGATTTAATTCACACTCCGTAGGTCGGGATTGGCATAATAACACTAATGTACCACGATTGCCCTGTGGTGTATAGTAAGATTGTTCCCATCTTGCCGGGAATATCCGATTCGACTAATATAGAAAAAAAAGATCAGCGATGAGGCTGAAAGGGGCATTCAGATGGAGGAAACACAGCTATTGCATGTTGCATTGATTCAAATGGACATTGCCATCGGGGAACCCGATACCAACTATACGCATTTGGAAAAGCTTCTGGGCGAAGCGGTTTCCGCTGAAGTGAAGCCGGATGTCATCGTTTTCCCGGAAATGTGGAACACCGGTTACGCGCTGACCGAGATCCACGAGCTGGCCGATCGGGAAGGCGAGCGCACGAGAGCTTTTTTAAGCGAATTTGCCCGCAACCATCAAGTGAACCTCATTGGCGGTTCCATTGCCGATAAGCGCGGGGATCGCGTGCTTAATACGATTTATGCTTTTGACCGCCAAGGCGCGGAAATCGCCGAATATTCCAAGATTCATCTGTTCCGCCTGATGGATGAAGAGAAATACTTGCACAGCGGCGAACAGCTTGGCCGCTTTGAGCTGGAAGGCGTGCCGGCGGGCGCGATGATCTGCTATGACATCCGCTTTCCGGAGCTTGCGCGCAAGCTTGCCCTAGATGGCGCGCGCATTTTGTTTGTGCCGGCCGAGTGGCCGCATCCGCGTTTGCATCATTGGCGTACATTGCTCATGGCCAGAGCCATAGAGAATCAAATGTACGTAGTCTCCTGCAATCGCGTCGGCACGAGCGGAACGACGAACTTCTTCGGCCACTCCATGGTCATCGACCCGTGGGGCGAGGTGTTGGTCGAGGGCGACGAGAACGAAGCGATTTTGCGGGCGACGATCGATTTGAGCGAAGTTGTGCGTGTGCGTGGTAAAATCCCTGTTTTCGAAGACCGCCGTCCGCAATTGTATTAGAATGAGGGCGAACATCATTTGATTTTTTTCGCGTTTTTTTGTACACTTAGAGCAATTGGATAACAATGGCGGCAGTGATGGATGAATAGTACTCGAAGCGCCTTCATGTTCAGCGAGCTGGGGTCGGTGCAAGCCCAGAGATGAAGTTCGGGGAAAAGGCAATCCGGAGCCGTGTCGATAAAGGGGATGCGCGAGTGTTTAGGCGCGTGTCAACTAGGGTGGAACCGCGGGTGCGTAAGGCTCTCGTCCCTAGGCATATTTAGATGCCTTTGGATGATGAGCCTTTTTTGTATGCTCATCTTCACAACGGTGTCGCTGGTCGAAGGACCCATTTTTCAACAGATGAAGGAGAGTATGAACATGAGCGTAACTATGGATCAAGTCGTCGCACTGGCGAAGCACAGAGGTTTTGTATTTCCAGGTTCCGAGGTTTATGGCGGTCTGGCCAACACTTGGGACTACGGTCCGCTCGGCGTTGAGCTGAAGAACAATATCAAACGGGCATGGTGGAAAAAATTCATTCAAGAATCCCCGTACAACGTAGGCTTGGACGCCGCGATTCTGATGAATCCGCAAGCTTGGGTCGCATCCGGCCACGTGGGCAACTTCAATGACCCGATGATCGACTGCAAACAGTGTAAAGCACGCCACCGTGCTGACAAACTGATCGAGAACAAACTGGCTGAAAAAGATATCGAAATTATCGTCGACGGCATGACGTTCGATCAGATGGCGGCGCTCATCAAGGAGCACAACATCGTATGTCCGGATTGCGGCAGCAACGATTTCACGGACATCCGCCAATTCAACTTGATGTTCAAAACGTTCCAAGGCGTAACGGAGTCGAGCGCTAACGTTGTTTATCTGCGTCCGGAAACGGCGCAAGGTATTTTCGTGAACTTTAAAAACGTGCAGCGCACGATGCGTAAAAAATTGCCATTTGGTATCGGCCAAATTGGTAAAAGTTTCCGTAACGAGATCACGCCGGGCAACTTTACGTTCCGTACACGTGAATTCGAGCAAATGGAGCTTGAATTTTTCTGCAAGCCGGGCGAAGACATGAAATGGTTCGAGTACTGGAGAAGCTTCTGCCATAACTGGCTGCTGTCCTTGGGCGCGAAGGAAGAAAATCTCCGCCTGCGCGATCACAACGAGGATGAGCTGTCCCACTATAGTAACGCAACGACGGATATCGAGTACAAATTCCCATTCGGCTGGGGCGAGCTGTGGGGTATTGCCGATCGTACGGATTTTGACTTGAAGCAGCACATGGAGCATTCCGGCGAAGACTTCAACTATATCGATCAAGAAACGAATGAGCGTTACATCCCTTACTGCATCGAGCCGTCCCTCGGCGCTGACCGTGTAACTTTGGCGCTGCTCATCGATGCATTCGAGGAGCAGCAGCTCGAAGGTGATGACAGCCGCACGGTGCTGCATTTCCACCCTGCGCTTGCGCCTATCAAAGCGGCGGTGTTCCCGCTGTCGAAGAAGCTGGCGGAAGGCGCGCAAGCAGTGTTCGCCGATTTGGCGAAGCACTTCATGGTAGACTATGACGATGCCGGTTCGATCGGCAAAAGATACCGCCGCCACGATGAGATCGGCACACCGTTCTGCATCACATACGATTTTGAATCGGAAACAGATGGCCAAGTGACTGTTCGTGACCGTGACACGATGGAGCAAACGCGCATGCCGATCAGCGAGCTGAAAGCGTTCATCGAAAGCAAGCTGCAATTTTAATGCAAAAATCCCCTGTAGCGGGCTCGTGAGAGCTCGTGCAGGGGATTTTTTTATATGACATAATCGAGCACGTCAGTATAGGGAAGATATCGGTTCGTATTCCTCAGCGGTGGAGAATAGACATGCAGGGAAATCGCACGCTCGGGAAACGGGTTGCTGAGCTGATGGATTTGGTCAGCAGGGGCCACGAACAGCTGCCCGGCTTGAATGAAATCATCCTTTTGCGGTTTCGGATACCCGTGCTCATCCAGCACATGCGTCGTATTCACCAGCGACCCTTCAGCCAGATAGGCGCAGCCGATGGACGCGCCATGGTTATGAATCGCCGTCGACCGGTTCGCTGGAATGTGAATCACAATCACTTCAATCTGATCGTTGCCATAGATCACATTACGACCATAAGGCAGGTGCGCAGGCTCCGTTTTATACGCTGGCACATGCTGCAGATTAGGTCCCAGCGCAGTCAGCGCAGCTTTTAGATCTTCCAGGGTAGGTTGCTGCAACTTGCAGAATGTCTGCTCAATTGCTTTTAGGAATGTCATGATGTCCGCCTCCTAGAGGCTAATGCCTCGGTTTTCTTATCAATTTTTATTAGGGATTTGATAAGATTTTCTGATATATCGTATGCAGTAGGAGGCGAAGCGGTTTGTGCAATTAAGAAAAAAATGGAAGTAACTTCAGCTTACACGACTCGAAAAGGGGGGATTTGTCTGCCGTCAATATCCGTAAAACCATATTCGGCCGCCAGGTTGCCGACCTCGAGCAGCAAGCCCGCTTTGTTGTGAACGACCGGATCTGCAGCTAACGCGGCTACGGCACGGCCGATGTACGCCACCGACTCGGTAGGATGAAGCTCTTCTACCTTCATGAAATCCGGGTCGTCCGGCTCCAGTCCGTAATGTTGGTTGACAGCTTCCGTACGCATCCAGCCCGGCGCAAGCGCCAGTACGGTCACGCCTATGCCGCCCGTTTGGAGATTCGCCGCCATGCCGCGCGTCATGATGGCAACAGCCCTTTTGACCGTGTCGTAGAAGACGTTCACGGGATAATTGCCGCCAATGTCCGGGTAGACGCCGGTATTGATGATCAGTCCATTTTTTTGTTCGAGAAAAAATTTGCTCATGGCCAAGCGGCTTGAAAGCATTTGCGCACGCAGCCCGGCCTGAAACATATTGTCCCACCGTTTCATCGGCTGCTCCCAAAACGGGGCGAGAAAATCAACGTCATCGTAATTTTCATATCCTCCCCAAGCGTTGTTCACGACGATGTCGAGCATTCCTTGCTCCTCTTTAATCCGCGCGTACAAGGAGGCTACGTCGGCATCGACTGTGTGGTCGCAGCGCACCGCGATCCCGATGCCGCCGCGTCTCGTCACGGCTTCCGCGGTATCTTCGATGGTACCCGTCACATCGCTTCTGCTGGCGCTTTGTCTGGTGCTGCGCCCTGTGACGTACACCGTAGCCCCGGCCTCGCCAAGCACTTGGGCGATTCCGCGCCCGCCACCTCTGCTGGAGCCGGTAACGAGTGCTATTTTCCCTTTCAAGTTAGGAATTGTCCATTGTTTCATAAGCGCCTCCAATTCATATCGTTCATCTATTTAGGTTAGCCTAAAATAGTTTAGGAATCCCTATACCGCTAATGATACAGAAAAACCATGACAGATTCTGTCATGGTATTTGAAAGAGGTTATGTACTTGCCATCACTTTGTCCTGGCAGCCCGTGCTCACACCACGATGATCCCGTTTGCTCAGAAAGGTGAGCTCCTGAGTCAAGGGGATCCTGCACAGAAGAAGGCGACCAAGGAAGAGTGCTCCTGAGCCTAAGGGATAGTGGCCAGAAACCTTTATCCGCCGTAAGCTTTGGCCATGGCTTGAACTTGCTCGCGAATCCAAGTCACCATTGCTTCCGGCTCTTCGACGATGGCGTTGCCCCCGAAGCTTAAAAAGTATTGAGAGAAGTGGCCCATGTTCTCTTCATGCATTTCGTCAAGCAGGATTGCGCTGCCATCGGGCTGCTTTTGCAATGAGCCGCTCATCCCTTGTCCGCGTTCATACATCTGTACGCCTTCCGGCGTCAGTCTAACGCGCAGTGTCACCCTGCTGCCGTCAGCAGGAGCTTTGCGGAGCCACTCTGTAATCGTCATACTCTTGATCTCGCGTACCGGATGACTGTCTTCTGCAGGAGCTAAGGCGAGAATTCGGTCGCAGCGGAACAAAAGATTTTTCTCCCTCTCGAAACAGTAGGCCGGCATATACCAATAGCCCTGATTGGCGTAAAGGCCAATAGGCTGAATCACTCTTGGCCTGGCTCCATTTTTTGAAGCATAGTCGATGTTTAGTGCCTTGCCTTCCAGTGCAGCTTCCATAATTTGCTGCAAATACGGGGAGCTCGTGGTCCGATATGGCGTCCAAAATACAACGCGATCCTTCATGGCATCTATTTTAGCTTTGGCATCCGCAGGGAGGTAGTGATAAAACTTGTTCAGCGCCGAAGCTGTTTCCGCTTCAAAAGGAAGCGCACGATAGTACTGCAGAGACTGAAAAGCAAAAAACATCGCCACAGCCTCTTGCTCGGAAAATAAAATAGGCGGCAGCATGCGTTTCTTGAGCACCCGGTAACCGCCGTGCGGGCCGAACTCTGTATAGAGCGGCATGCCCATTTCGGACAACTCTTGCAGGTCGCGATGCATCGTTCTTTCGGAAACGCCGAATTCATCGGCCATTTCCTTCAAGGTAAACTGCATGCGCTCGTTGACGGTCAGCATCAACTGAATCAGTCTCTGCGTCTTGTTCACCTGAAGCAGCCTCCTTTAGACGATTCCGCTCATCACTGTTTTCATGGTGGAGATGAAGGCTTCAGCCGCTTTGGATATATATCTCCCTTTTTTGTAGGCGATCACGAGCGTCCGCACAGGCCGCCCTTCCAAAGGCACATGAACAGGCGCAAGCTCGCTGTAGCTTCGCCGGGATATCAGATAAGGAACGAAGGCGATGCCCATTCCGGCGGCTACCAGCGATTGCACCGTCTCCATGTTGCTGGATTCAAATACGATGTTAGGCGTAAAGCCTGCACTCTGGCACAAGTCCCGCGTCAGGGTGCGGAAGCCTTGACCCTTTTTTAATGCGATGAACGATTCATTTGCCAGCTGTTCGATGCGGATCGGCTGCGCCGAGTCTGCAAGGGGATGCTTCGGCGGGACAGCGAGCACGATCTCTTCCTCCAGCAGCGTTTCGTAGATCAATGAGTCTTCGCGCAGCGGAAGCGAAAGGAGACTGATGTCCGTCTGCCCGTTGCTTGTCAGCGTCTCGAGATTCGCCGATGTTTCTTCGACAAGCGAAATTTCAATTTCCGGATAAGCCGCTTGAAAGGCCGGCACGACGAACGGAAGGATCGTAGATCCTGTAATCTGCATGCTGCCGACGACGAGGCGTCCTTTTTTCATTTGCGAGATGTCTTCCATCTCTTTTTTTAACTGCTCGACCATGTCGAGAATTTTTTGCGATTTTTCCACGAACAGCGATCCCGCATGCGTAAGCTCGACCGAATTCGTGCTCCGCTGGAAGAGCAGCACGCCGATCTCTTTCTCCAGCTTGGACAATTGCTGGCTGAGCGAAGGCTGAGCGATATGAAGCTTCTCGGCTGCACGTGAAAAGTTGCGTTCCACGGCGATTTGAATGGCATATTGTAGTTGGCGCAATTCCATAATTGATAACTCCTCGTACGTATTCGTCGCTTTTATTATTGTTTTTACCTATCAACTCTATAGATATTATATCTTGGAACTATGACGAAATCCATGCTAGTATACGTTATGAGGGTAATACATTTATCAATGTAGAGCGGATAATGATAAGAGGTGACTGGAAATGAGTAAAAAAACGATGTTTGAAAAGATTTGGGAAAATCACGTCATTCACCAGGAAGCTGGCAAGCCTAGCGTCATTTATATTGACTTGCACCTGGTGCACGAAGTAACCTCGCCGCAGGCGTTTGAAGGTCTCCGCATGTCGGGACGCAAAGTCCGCAGACCGGACCTGACGTATGCAACGATGGATCACAACGTTCCGACGAAGGATCGCTACAACATCACAGATCCGATCTCCAAACAGCAAATTGATACACTTTCGCAAAACTGCCGTGATTTCGGCGTTACTTTATTTGATCTTGACAGCATTGATCAAGGCGTCGTACACGTTATGGGACCTGAGCTTGGACTTACACACCCGGGCAAAACGATCGTTTGCGGCGATAGCCACACGTCCACGCACGGCGCGTTCGGCGCGCTCGCTTTCGGTATCGGAACGAGTGAAGTTGAGCACGTCTTGGCGACACAAACTTTGCAGCAATCCAAAGCCAAAACTTTGGAAGTGCGCGTGAACGGCAGCTTGAAGCCGGGCGTTACGGCGAAGGACTTGATTCTGGGCGTAATCGCCAAATACGGCACGGATTTCGCGACGGGCTACGTTATCGAATATACAGGCGAAGCGATTCGCGGTCTTTCGATGGAAGAGCGTATGACTGTATGTAATATGTCCATCGAAGCTGGTGCTAGAGCAGGTCTGATCGCACCGGATGAGACGACATTCAACTATCTGCGCGGACGTGAATATGTGCCGCAAGGCGCAGCGTTCGATGCTGCTGTAGATCAATGGAAGCATTATGTTACCGACGAAGGCGCGGTTTATGACTGGACCGTTGACTTTGATGCCGATTCCTTGATTCCGCAAGTGACTTGGGGCACAAGCCCAGGAATGGGAACGAACGTGAACGCATTGGTTCCGGATCCGCAAAGCTTCGCTACTGAGAACGAACGCAAAGCGGCTGAGAAGGCGCTTGAATATATGGGCTTAACGCCTGGAACGCCAATGACGGAGCTGAACGTGGACTATGTCTTTATCGGCTCTTGTACAAATGGACGTATCGAGGATCTTCGCGCAGCAGCACAAATCGCGCAAGGATACAAAGTGGATCCTTCCGTAACGGCGATCGTCGTACCGGGATCCGGACGCGTTAAAATTCAAGCCGAAAAAGAAGGCTTGGACAAAATTTTCTCCGAAGCAGGATTTGAATGGCGCGATGCGGGATGCAGCATGTGTCTGGCGATGAATCCGGACGTTCTGCAACCGGGACAGCGTTGTGCATCAACGTCGAACCGTAACTTTGAAGGCCGTCAAGGCCGTGGCGGGCGTACGCACCTGGTATCGCCGGCAATGGCAGCTGCTGCCGCAATCAGAGGACGTTTCGTCGATGTGCGCGACTGGGAAATCAAAGCGTACCAACAAGCTTAATTTGCATGAGGGAAAGCTGAGCTTACCTTAGTTAAAGGAGAATGTGAATATGGAAGCTTTTAAACAACATACAGGCCTTGTCGGTCCTGTTGACCGTGTGAACGTAGATACAGATGCAATTATCCCTAAACAATTTTTGAAGCGCATTGAACGCTCAGGTTTCGGCCAGTTCCTATTCTTCGAGTGGAGATGGGACGAAGCGGGCAACGTCATTGAGAGCTTTCCGCTGAATCAGGAGCGCTTTCAAGGAGCATCCGTGCTAATCTCCAGAGCCAACTTCGGCTGCGGATCATCCCGTGAGCACGCGCCTTGGGCGATTCAAGATTTCGGTTTCCGCGTCATCGTCGCACCGTCCTATGCGGACATTTTCTACAACAACTGCTTCAAAAACGGCATTTTGCCGATCAAGCTTTCTGAAGAGCAAGTGGAAGATTTGTTCCAGCGTACAGCAAAGCATGATGGCTACAAGCTGCATGTTGACTTGGAGACCAACAAGCTGACGGACGATTACGGCCTCAGCATTGAATTCGCGCTGGATGAGCACCGCCGCCAGTTCCTGCTGCAAGGCTTGGATGACATCGGCTTAACACTTCAGCATGCGGACAAAATTTCCGCATACGAAGAGTTGCATAAACAGCGTCTGGCTTATAAATAATTAGCCTCCTGCGAGCGCCAGGTAAGGTTTCATACAGCAAATAGCGGAAGAGATTCTTCCGCTATTTGCTTTTTTGTGCGTTTTCAAGGGGAGGAGAGCCTCCTCTTTTTTTCTAGTCATCTTGCAACTTTTGGCAGTTTTCCGCGTCTAACTTTTTACTAGATTGTCGTAAGAACGGAGGTTGTGCTGTCAGATCAATGGTGATTTTGCTATAATAATAGAGCTGCTGCTAGAAGACGAAACCATGGGTGCGATTATGAAAATTACAATCCGACTTACATAGAGGTGAATAATGAAACTGCGTGCAAAATTACCCGCTATTTTTTTAATTCTCATCGTTTTCATCCTAACCATGCCTGCCTATGCGTTTGGAGCTGAAGCTGCCAAACCGGCCATCAAGCTTTTTATGAATGAAAAGCAACTGGTCGTAAGCGAGGTAGCTCCGACTATTGTCAATGGCAACACCATCGTACCTGTAAGGATTATTGCCGAGGAAATCGGCGCCAAGGTAGGGTGGGACGGAGCCACTCGCAAGGTGACAATTGCCAAAGGCGATATGAACTTACAGCTGACGATTGACAGCACGACGGCGATCATCAAGGGCAAGAAGCAGACGATGGAAGTCGCTCCTGTCATTATGAACGGCAATACGATGCTGCCGCTGCGTTTTGTTGGCGAACAGCTGGGCATTGAGTTCAATTGGGACGCTATCACGTCTTCCGTACATATGTTCAAAAAGGACGATTCGGCATCCGTTCCTGTAACAGCAACACCTGACGGCGAAGGTGACGATAAGAACGAAGGGACTCCACCCGCAGTAGTGCCGGACCAACCGGCACCGGGCCAATCAACTTCAGGTCAAACCGCGACGAATCAGCCGCCGACTACGGGGACGAAGCCTTCGGTACAGGCGAGCCTCATCACGTCCATCGAGCTGACGGATAAAGAATTAATCGTCAAATCAAAGGACGGAACCTTGCAGCCAGCAGTAATGAAACTAAGCAATCCGACACGGATCGTTTTTGATTTTCCGAATATGGCGCTGGATGACTCTTTCCAGAAGATGCTTGTGAAGAACGCCGGTGAGATGCCTTCTAAACATCCGCTCGTTCAGAAAGTAAGATTTTCCAATTATTCCGATAGTCCTGCTACGGTACGAGTGATTCTGGATCTCAAAGACGGCGGTGCGGATTACCGCGTACAGCCCGTTAAGACGCCTAATCAATGGAATGCCGTCATTGAAGAACGCCGTTTGACCGTCGTAATCGACGCCGGACACGGCGATCAAGATCCGGGGGCGCTGTCCATTACCGGCAGGCATGAGAAGGATTTTACCCTGTCTACAGCGAAGAAAGTACAGCAGCTTCTCTCTCAGGACAAGCGTATTAACGTGTTGATGACCCGCTCGGATGACACATTTATTCCGCTGGACGACCGTGTGGCGTTTGCGAATAACCAGCAGGCGGACCTGTTCCTATCTATTCACGGCAACAGCGCCAAAGCGACGATCTCCGGCACGGAAACGTACTATTACAGACCGGAAAGCTTGGATTTTGCGAAAGTCGTTCATAAATATGTAACGGCTGCAACCGGTTTTCCAGACCGCAAAGTACGTGTAGCCGACTATCGGGTCATTAATAAAACGACGATGCCGGCCGTGTTGGTCGAAGTCGGATATTTGTCCAACGCTAATGACGAAGCCGCCATGTATAAGGATGATTTTCAAAGTCAGGTAGCCGCATCCCTTGTAGCAGCAATCAAAGAATACTTGAATCTCAAATAGCTTCGCGGATGAAACCTGCTTTCCGTCGGGAAGCCCTTAAGGAGTGAATCAGATGTCTCAAACAAGCCGCCTGGTGCAAGGGGCGCTTCTCGTAGGTGCCCTCACCTTAACATTAACTGCATGCGGGCAGAAACAGCTGCTGGTTGGAGGCGCTGCCCCTCAGTCTACAAGTCAAGCTACTTCGCCGGCCGTTCAAACTCCGCAACCGACGCCGACAGCTACGCCACAGCCTACGCAGGAGCCACTGCACCAGAAGAAGGTAAAAGCGTACTACAGCGATCCGGACGAGATGAAGCTGGTCGAGAAGGAAGTTACCGTCAGTTACAAGCAGGACAGCGGCATGTATGAAGCTGCTTTTAACGCGCTGAAATCGAGCAATGATGCGAACGCCGTATCGCTGTTCGACGATATGGCGTTTACGAGCGTGAAGCTGGATGCAGCCAAAGGCGAACTGCATGTGGATATGAAGTTCGGTCCGAAGACGCAATTAGGAGCGCCAGGCGAGGATCTTTTTCTACAGGCTTTGAAGAAAACCGCATTCCAGTTTCCAGAAGTCAAAACGCTTTATGTGCTGAAGGATGGCAAACAAGTGGAGAGCTTGATGGGCCATCTCGAATTGCCTTATCCAATTAAGCGTCCTAATTAAAGGATCAAGCAGAGGAGTCCAATGAATCAATGAAAAATAGGAAATTAGCAAGCGCAATTGTAAGCTCATTAATCGTGACAAGCTTGGCGGGAACGCCTGCTTTGGCAGCTTCTACTACGTCAACAACATCCAATACAAGCTCCGATGCAGTGAAGCTTTCTTTCCCGGATGTCACATCGGATTATTGGGGAATTCGCCATATTTCCAAGCTGGCCCTTGAAGGCATTATTCAAGGTTATGAAGACGGGGCATACCGTCCGGAAAATTCCGTTTCCCAGCAGGACGTGCTGATTATGGCGGTCCGTATGATGGGGCTGCAGAGCCAAGTGGACAGCCTGACAGCTGCTACTGTATTCCCTGATTTCATGCAGGTGGATTCCTACGCCCGTAATTATGTAGCCGTTGCACTGCAGAAGGGCCTGATCTCCAATGAAGAGGAGAAAGCAAGAGCCCAGAACGAAACGTCCAAGGATAGCTGGGGACAGCGCAAAGCAAGCCGTGAATGGGTCGCCGAAGTTGTCATTCGTGCTATTGGCAAAGCGTCCTTGGCGCAGAGCATGAGCTCTTCGCCAAGCGCATTCAACGACAACAGCGCGATCAGCTTTTCGACGCTTGGGTATGTGAATGCGGCGGTTGCGCTTAACATCGTCAACGGCTTTGAAGATGGCTCTTTCCAACCGAAAGGCGCCGTCACACGTGCGCAAATGGCCGCTTTCTTAAGCCGCTCGCAGAAAGAGCTGGATACGCTGCCTGCACGCGCAAAGAAAGGCTACGTGACAGGTTTGACAACAGGCAGTATCGCCATTATGGATGATGAAGGTAACACGAGTACATACAAGCTAGCTTCGAACACGACGTTCTACGGCTTGAAAAATGATACACCGATTGATCCCAAAACGATCCAAGAGACTTATCAGGTTTCACTTGTGCAAGTCAACGGAACTGCGTATTACGTTGAAGTTTTGAACGATGAGCTGCAAATGGATATTTACCAAGGCAAGCTTTTGAACTTAAATATGAATGCGCTGAAGGCGACGCTGGACAATTACGAAGTCTACGACTTGGCGCCGGATGCTACAGTCACGGATGCGGATGGACATGGCCTCAGCTTGGGCGCGCTAGTTGCCGGCAGTACGCTAGAACTGCGGAAGAGCAAACTGGTGCAGGGCGACAAAATTACATCAGTGATCGTCAAGCAAGTTCCGGTCAACAAGACGGCATCGGGTACGATTCAGACACTGAATAAAGACACGCTGCAGCTAACGGTATTGGACAGCACTTCTGGTCAAGCGGAAACGTATGGCTTCTCCAGTAAGCTGGTGGCGACGTTATCTGATAACACGCTCGTCGATCTGCAATCTTTACATGTTGGCGATACGATCGACTATACGGTGCAGAACAGTGAAATTGTCAAAATTGTCGTGAAGAAACAAGCGGAAGTCGGCGTCTCGGTAGAAGGCACCTTGAAGGACATCAGCAGCGACAAAACGTATCTGACTATTAGCAAAACGCAAGATGCACAGCTGGGTGCTTATTTGATCGGAGATAACGTGAAGATCAACATAACCGGCCTGACGAACGCCAGTCTTTACGATATTGCTCCTGGAGACCAATTGAAGCTGGATATCCTCAACAATAAAGTAACGCAAATTACAGTTGTAAACCGCTCGATCGAGAACTTATATTTTGCTAAAATTATTTCTTATGATCAAACGAACAAAATTTTGACGGTAACTGATAATTCCGGGCTACCGCACGCGTATCAATTGACAGATACAATGACCATCATGTATGCCGGCACGAAATTGCCTTTCAGCAGCTTTGCCGTGACGTTTATACCTGGGAAGTATGTAGACCTGTTGGTTTCCAAAAATAATGTCACACAGATCCAAATGTCGCAGCAGCTGGATGGCGTGCTGACGCAGCTGAACTTGACGACAAGCGATCTGACGTTGAAAACAGACAGCGGACAAAGCTTGAGCTTTAAGCTGACTTTCTCGCCAACGGTGGACCTGGCCAACAGAACGGGCAGCACGCTGTCCGACTTGTCGATCGGCGATAAAATCAGCCTGATGTTGAGCTACGATCAATCCATCGTCACGAAAATCGTCACAAGCAAAACCGAGATGTTCAAAACCGTCCTGGCGAGTGTGAACAGCAATCAGTTAACTGTATCCGATTCAGCGAATAAGACGTATGTCGTCAGTTTGGACGGCGTGCCAATCGTGAGAGCCGATCAAAATACGGGAGCGATTTCCGATTTCGTAACCGATGAATACGTGCTGCTTTCCTTCAAAGGTTCGTCAGCCACTCGCGCTGAGATCGTGAACACGGTGCGTGGGAAAGTTACAGCCGTTGATACGGCGAGCAACAGTTTGACTGTGCAAGATTATAGCGGCAATAGCCAAGTCATTGCGCTAGGCGGCAACTATGCGGTCACGATGAATGGCGGCGCGGCACTAAGCTTCAATTCGATTAAAGTCGGCGATCGCATTCAAGTGATGAAAGATGCGAGCAGCCGCATGCTGGTACAAGTCGCTACTTCGGCCAAACGTGAATTTGTCAGCTACAACAACATCGTGAACCAGATGAATTTCAAAGCTGTAAGCTCCGGCGATAAGACGGCGTTTAATCTGTATTCGCGCGCGTACTATCATAAAGGCGCTGATGTTCTAACCGCTTCGTCGTTCCAAGCTGGCGACCAAGTGATGGTATATGTGTTGGATGATAAAATTGTCGAGCTGGATAAGCAATAAGTTGAACTAATTTCAAGGTGATCCGTCTGTTATGTAGGAACGCTGTTCCTTATGCAGACGGATTTTTTGTCATAGTTAATAAAAATTCGCTCAACTTTTAAAAAATGTTCGCATTTAACTGCTGATAAGCATTGATTCTGCCTGCACAATTCGCTAAACTGAAGAATATTACGCCTCAAGGAAGAACTGAGATGACACAGAAGCTGGTAAGGCATGTTTTAGATACGATTGGTGAGCTGTTTCCGGATGCGCATTGCGAGCTGCACCACAGCAACCCGTTTGAGCTGACTATTGCCGTGCTGCTTTCAGCACAGTGTACAGATGAAACAGTCAATAAAGTGACGCATACGTTGTTTCAAAAGTATAAGCGGCCAGAAGATTACTTAGCCGTTCCGCTTGAGGAGTTAGAGCAAGATATTCGCCGGATCGGCTTGTTCCGCAACAAGGCCAGCAACATTCAGAAGCTATGTCAGCTGCTGCTGGACAAGTATGACGGTCAAATCCCGGAAAAACACGAGCAACTAGTTGAACTGCCTGGCGTCGGTCGGAAAACGGCGAATGTCGTTGTTTCGAATGCGTTTGGCGTGCCTGCGATTGCTGTAGACACGCATGTGGAGCGCGTCTCCAAGAGACTCGGTCTTGCCGGTCAGGAAGACTCTGTACTTGAAGTTGAGAAGAAGCTGATGAAGAAAGTGCCGCGTGATGAATGGACACAGACGCATCATCGTTTAATTTTTTTCGGACGGTACCACTGCAAAGCGCAAAATCCGGCATGCGACGTTTGTCCCTTATTGGATAAATGCCGTGAAGGCAAACAACGTATGAAACCAAGTAAACGTAGAAAAACTAGTACCAACAATTGATATGCAAACAAAGGATGGGATGGAAATGAAATGCATCGCCGTATACACAAGCAGTTTTGAAATGTTCTCTGATATCTATGAGCAAGTGATTAAGACTCCTTTGAAAGAGAACGAAGAGAAAGTCATCGAAGGCATTACGGTCAGCGAATCCGGTGAGGTTCCGCAAAACTACATAGACAAAATGAAAACGAAGCCTGAAGTTGTCGTGATGAAAGTAAAAGATTCCGATATTACGATTTTGCAACATCGTGATGTATTCGAAATTTTCTTACCGGAAAACGAAAAAGTAGTCATGTCCTAAATCTCCCTCAGGGAGATTTTTTTCTGTTATAATGTTAGGTTGTAGAGGGCAAGTTCAGCTGGGGGAGATTGACGATGAATCAAATGGTTGAAACGAAAATGACAGCGATGTCGGCTGCAATGAAGCAAATGCATGGCATCCTCCGTCAAACCGGCGATGAGGAAAATGCGGCGAAAATGGAGCAGCTGCTTGAAAAAATAAGCTTGGATCGCATGAACATTGCTTTTTGCGGACATTTTTCCGCAGGCAAGTCGACTTTGATTAATCAGCTATGCGGACATCCGCTGCTGCCATCAAGTCCGATTCCGACAAGTGCGAATATCGTAAGCATTCGCAATGGGGAGCCTGGGGCGCATGTGAAGCTGAAAGATAGCGAGGCGATGCAGACGATCGCCCTTGAGCAGCTGGAAGCTTATGCGGTCAATGGGACCGATATTGAATCGGTGGAAATTACGTATCCGATACCGTTTCTTGGCGGGCACGCCGCGCTGCTGGATACACCGGGGATCGATTCGACGGACGATGCGCATCATCAGTCGACCGAGTCTGCGCTGCATTTGGCGGATGTGGTTTTCTATGTCATGGACTATAACCATGTGCAGTCGGAAGTGAATTTGGCATTCACGAAGAAGATGAAAGAGTGGGGCAAACCGCTTTATCTGATTGTCAACATGATTGATAAGCATAAAGAATGGGAACTGTCCTTTACGCAATATCAAGAAGGCACGAAGCAGGCATTTCTAAGCTGGGGTATTGAGCCTGATGGGCTGCTCTATGTGACGATGAAGGAGCCGAACCATGCCCATAACGAATTCGCGAAGCTGAAGTGGCTCCTGGGCGCGCTGATCGAGCGCGGAGAGGCGCTGCAAAGCGTAAGCCTCGACGCCTCAGCGCGCTATTTGGCGACGGAGCACGGAGGCTGGCTGGCGGAGCAGCATGAGCCGCAGAAGGCGGAGCTCATGGAGCAAATCCGCCAGGAGGGCGACGTGCAGGAGGCGCAGGAGCTGGCGGCGGCCAAGCAGCGCGAGCTCGCGGCCTTGCGCGAGCTGCCGGAGACGCTGACGGCAGCACTGCGCAAAGATATTGGCGGCATCATCGAGAACGCCAATATTACGCCAGCCTTGACCCGGGATCAGGCTCACACGTATTTGGAGAGCCGCAAGCCAGGGTTCAAGGTCGGATTGTTCGCGCGTGCGGAGAAGACGCAAGCGGAGATCGCGAAACGGCTGCAAGCGTTTCGTGACGATCTGGCCGAGCAGGTGGAAGCCCAGCTCGATTGGCATTTGCGGGATGCGCTGAAGAAGAGCGCGCAGCAGCAAGGGCTGCACGATGCCGAGCTGCTGAGTCAGATCGAGGCATTGAAGGTCGACGTGACGCCGGACTGGCTCGCCGCGCAAGTGCTTGCGGGAGCCGTATTCGGCGGCGAATACACGCTCAACTACATGAAGCAGGTTGCGGCAGAACTCAAGCAGCTGTACCGCAGACAGGCGTTTGCGGTCATTGATCTGGTCGCAGACGCTGTGCGCGAGCGCTCTATACAAGCGATCTCTGCGCTTGAGGAAGAGCTGGCGGGGCTGAACGATCGGCTTAGCGCTTACCGCGAGCTGCAGCGGCTCGAAGACAAAGAAGCCGCTGCCCAAGCTGCCCTGCTGCAAATGGCGGACTGGCCGAAGCCGTCCTTGCCGGCCATGCCGGATCTGCAGCAGTTCACAGCGCAGGACGCCGCGCTGTTTGCGGCGGCTCTTGGGCTGGCCGGCGGTAACGCGGCGGCCGATGCTGCTTCAAGGCTGCACGTGACAGCCATGGATACGATTTTACAAGCCGCTGCCAATGCGGCCAACGCTGCGAGCGCGCAGGCGGCAGCTGGTACGGCCGCTCCCGCTGGCGACACTGCAGCAGCGGCAACGGCGGCGCCTTCCGCGTTCTCCTCGGGTGAACACGGGAAGCGCATGGAGCGCAAGGCCGCCTCGCTCGAGGCGGCGGCGGCTCTCATCGACGGATTGCCGTCGATGAAGTCGATCGCGCGCTCCATGCAGGGCAAAGCGGAACGTCTGCGAGACCGGACGTTTACGATTGCGCTGTTCGGCGCCTTCAGCGCCGGCAAATCGTCGTTCGCCAATGCACTCATTGGCGAACGGATTTTGCCGGTGTCGCCGAACCCGACGACGGCGGCGATCAATAAGATCATGCCGCCGCAAGACGGCTGGCCGCACGGCACAGCCAAGGTGAAGATGAAGTCCGCGGATGCGATCCGCCAGGACGTCTTCTATTCCTTGGAGCTGCTGGGCCTTGCGGCAGATGATATGGCGACTGCGCTCAAGCGCATCAGCGCGCTGTCGCCGGCGGGCGTGACGCCTAAAGGCAAGCCCCACTATTCCTTCCTCAAAGCGGTGGAGAAGGGCTGGTCCTTGGCTGAATCGCATCTAGGCCAAGAGTTGAAAATTACGAAAGACGAATTCCCCGGTTATGTGGCGGATGAGTCCAAATCTTGTTTTGTTGAATTTATTGAATTGTATTATTCGAATCCGCTCACGGAGCAGGGCATTATCTTCGTCGATACGCCGGGCGCAGATTCCATCAATGCGCGTCATACGGGCGTAGCGTTTAATTATATCAAGAACGCAGATGCGATCTTGTTCGTCACTTATTACAACCACGCCTTCTCCCAAGCGGACCGCGAGTTCCTGCTCCAGCTCGGCCGGGTGAAGGACAGCTTTGAGATGGATAAAATGTTTTTCATCGTCAACGCGGCGGACTTGGCTTCCAGTACGGAGGAGCTGGAGGGCGTCGTGAAGCATGTGGAGACGAATCTGCTTGCGCACGGCATCCGCAATCCGCGGATTTATCCGATCTCCAGTTATTTGGCGGCTGAAGGCAAAATTAAAAACAGTGCAGCGCTGATCGAACAGTCGGGTATCCGGCCGTTTGAGCACGATTTTGTAAACTTTACGTTTAATGAACTGAGCGACGTGGCGATCCATGCGGCTAACCTGGAGCTGGGGCGAGCGGTGCAGCTAATGCAGCAATGGGTCACCAGCGCCCAGTCCGGGGAGGAGCAGCGGAAGCAGCGTATTGCCGGCTTGCAATCTGCGGAAGCTGAGGCCGTGACACTGCTTCAGAATACCGAGTACGGGACCGAGCTTAAAGAGATGAAGAAGGAAATCCAAGAGCTTCTTTACTATGTCAAACAGCGGACGATGTTCCGTTTTGGCGAGCTCTATAATTACGCCTTCAACCCTTCGACATTCCGCGAGGAAGCGCGCGATCCGAAACAGGCGCTGCAAGGCGCTTGGGCGGAGCTTCTGCGCATGATCGCTTTTGACCTGTCGCAGGAAGTGCTGGCGACGACGCTGCGCGTCGAGAACAAAATGAATCAGCTCAGCAAAAGCCGTGTAAGCCGATGGGATGAACAGCTCGGCGAGCTGATCGACGGATTCGAGAGCGGCGGCTATGAGGAGCGCAAGTTCAATACGCCTGAAGTCGCGGTGAATGTGCAGGTGCAAGACGTCACCATTAAGCTGCTGCAAAGCTACTTCAAGAACGCGAAGCAGTTCTTTGAAGGCGACGGCAAGAGCAAGCTGCGTGCGGAGCTCGAAAGCCGGATGAATGCGCCTGTCGCTGCGCTGATGGAAGAGCAAACGAAGGAGCTTGAGCTCGCTTATGCCGATCAGTTGGAAGTGTCGCTGGGCAGCTTGAAGGAACTGATGCTTCAGCAGCTTCATGAGCATGTCAGCGGCATGCGGGATGCACTGGAAATGAAGATTGATTTGACCGAACTCATCTCCAAACAGCATCAATTAAAAGCATTTATGGATTGACAAATCGTAAGAAGCCGAATTCGTGAGATTTCACGAGATCGGCTTCTTTTTGTGCCATCATGTAAAGGCTTACATTGGCGGTTATCTGGATGATTTCCAAGAATAGGGTGGATTCCTGCTTGATTTTGTGAAATTATGGTCATTTAAGCGTTTAAATCCTCTTATTCTCTCTTTGCCCCATTATAGGGATGGTGTTAATATTCATAAAGGTTTTAAAACGCTTTCTTAGGCTTTTCCAATTTTTCCTTCTTGAGGAGGGGGCTTCTACAGGTGGATGTCTTCAGGCAATTGAAACAGTTTTATTGGCCAGAGAAAAAATTGTTATTCGTTTCAATCTTTTGCTTGGCGGTGGCCACTGGACTCGGCCTCGTGTATCCGAACTTGCTTCGGTATTTGATCGATGACGTCATTAGCAAAAAGAATTTCGGGCTCGTGCCGAAGCTGTCATTATTCGTTGTCGGTGTCGTCAGTCTCAAAGGTATGTTTCAGTTTTTTCATGGTCTAAGCGGAGGACGCCTAGGCAATCGTGTGGCCTTTCACATGCGAAACGCACTCTATGAAAAGCTGCAGTACTTATCTTTTCAGTACTATGATCAAGCGCGTACAGGGGATCTAATGTCACGTTTGACAGCGGATTTGGAACAAATTCGCCAATTTATTGGCTTTGGCTTTGCCCAACTGTTGAACGTCATGTTTATGCTGATTTTCGGGACGGCCATGATGTTCTCGATTAACTGGAAGCTTGCGCTGCTTACGATGATTTCCATGCCATTCCTGGCGTACACAGCGATCCGCTTCGAAGGCAAAATTCATCCGGCGTTCCGCCAAGTACGGCAATCGCTCAGCACGATGACGACGGCTGTTCAGGAAAATATTACCGGGGTGCGCACCGTCAAATCATTCGCCCGCGAACCGCATGAAGTTGACAAATTCTCGCTGCGCAACGAAACGTATCGTTCCATGAATATTCAAACGTCCAGCATCTGGGCGAAATATTTTCCCATTATGGAGATTTTGGCGAACCTCAGCGTCATCATCCTGCTGGGTGCCGGCGGCTACATGGTAATTAACAATACCATTACGCTCGGCGAGCTTGTCGCTTGCTTCAGTTTGATCTGGTACATTATCAGCCCGATGTGGGGACTTGGCTTCCATATCAACAACTTTACGAATACAAAGGCTTCCGGTGAGAAAATTTTGGATGTGCTGCACCAATATCTGCATGTCAAAGATCAGCCGAATGCTGCAGCCTTGAACGACTCTGAAGTGAAGGGACATGTCCGCTTTGAAAATGTCACCTTTGCATATCCGGAAAAGCAACCGGCTCTGTATAATTTCTCCGTCGATGCGCCTCCAGGCTCGGTGATCGGTCTGCTCGGCAGCACGGGTTCGGGTAAATCCACCGTGATTTCCCTGCTGATGCGGGCTTACAATGTCAAGGATGGCAAAATTACCTTAGACGGCAAAGATGTCCGCTCCCTGCAAGTGAAAAGCGTCCGCGATCAGATTGCGACAGTGTTTCAAGAAACATTCCTATTTTCATCCACGATCCGCAATAACATCGCTTATGGACAGAAGGATGCGACCATGGAGGAGATTGTCCGCGCCGCGAAATTTGCCAAAGCGCATGACTTCATCATGGAGCTGCCTGAAGGCTACGACACGGTCGTCGGGGAACGCGGATTGGGTCTTTCCGGCGGGCAAAAGCAGCGGATTTCCATCGCTCGCGCCTTGCTGAAAGATCCGAAGATTCTCATTCTCGATGACGCGACAAGCGCTGTCGATATGGAGACCGAGCACGAGATTCAAGCCGGCTTCGGTGAAGTGATGAAAGGGCGCACGACGTTTATTATTGCGCACCGGATTTCCTCGTTGAAGCATGCCGATGAGATTATTGTGCTTGATGAAGGCCGGGTCGTGCAGCGGGGCACCCATGAAGAGCTGCTTCAGCAGGAAGGGCTGTACCGCCAGACGTATAATATTCAATATGCCGACCAGCCGCGCGAGCAGTCTGGCGCGGGCGAGGCTGCGGCAGCTGCCTATGAACCGGCATTGAAAGCTGACAAACACGTATCTTCTCTGGAAAGAAGGTTAGCGCATTGAACACGCACGCCAAGCAAGCCAATCCGGCTGAGAATCCGGCTGAATCGCAGGCTGGACAGCGCTTTGTCTATCAGGACGATGAGCTTATCGATAAACCGTTTGACTGGAATCAATTAAGACGATTGTTTACGTACATGAAGCCTTACCGGAAACAGATGCTGCCGATTATTATCATCATGATGTTCGTCGGGGCGATTACGAAATTAACCGTTCCGCTGCTGATTCGCGTCGCCATTGACGATGCCATTACGCCGAAAAATAATAAACTGCTGTTTGCGATCGTCGGCATCATGCTCGGGGTCTATATTATCCAATGGCTTGCGAATACGTTTCGGATCAAATATACGAATATCGTGGGGCAGCGCGTCATTTACGATCTGCGCCACGATCTATTCAGCCATATTCAAAAGCTGAGCTTCCGCTTTTTTGACACGCGCCCGGCGGGTTCCGTCCTGGTGCGCGTCACCAACTATGTCAATTCGCTGCAAGATTTGTTTACGAACGGCGTCGTCAACCTGCTCATCGACTGTGTGCAGCTTTGCGGCATCATGATCATTTTGCTCAGTTTTAACTTCAAATTGGGCGCCGCCATTATTATTACCGTGCCGCTCATGTTTCTGATATCGACGAAGCTGCGCCTGCGCATCCGCCGTGCCTGGCAGGACGTGACGATCAAGCAATCCCGCTTGAATTCCCACTTGAATGAGTGTATTCAAGGGATTCGCGTGACGCAAGCGTACACGCAAGAGAAGGAAAACATCCGCTTTTTCAATCATATGAACATGGGCAATCGGCTGTCCTGGAACCGCGCCTCCATGCTGAATCAGAGCTTTGGGCCGCTGATTGAGATCACCGGGGCTATCGGATATTGCATCCTGTTCTGGTATGGTGCGCATCTGATCCAAACGGAAGAGATTACGATCGGCTTGTTGGTTGCTTTTGCTACATATATCGGCTATTTCTGGGAGCCCATTACCCGCTTGGGCCAAATGTATTCGCAGCTTCTCGTGGCGATGGCTTCATCGGAACGTATCTTTGAGTATTTGGACGAAAAGCCTACCGTGGCGGAGCTGCCTGCTGCCAAGGAATTGCCTTCGATCACCGGTCATGTGAAGTTTGAGAATCTTGTCTTTGAATATGAGCCGGGAAGACCTGCGCTCAAAGGGATCAACATCGAGGCTGAGGCCGGTCAATCGATCGCGCTCGTCGGACATACAGGCTCAGGCAAAAGTACGATTATGAACCTGCTCTGCCGGTTTTACGATCCGGTGGAAGGCCGTGTGCTTATCGACGGAACGGATATTCGCGAAGTGACGATCCAAAGCCTTCGCTCCCAAGTCGGCATCGTCCTTCAGGATACGTTTATCTTCTCCGGGACGATTCGCGATAACATCCGCTTCGGCCGTCTGGACGCCACGGATGAAGAGGTCGAGATGGCCGCAAAAGCGGTGCATGCGCATGACTTCATCCTCGGTCTGCCGCAAGGCTATGACACCGAGGTTCAGGAACGCGGAAACGTGCTGTCGATGGGGCAGCGGCAACTGATTTCGTTCGCCCGCGCCCTGCTTGCCGATCCGCGCATCCTGATTCTGGATGAAGCTACGGCAAGCATTGATACCGAGACAGAGCTCAAAATTCAGGAAGCGCTGAAGACGCTGCTCGCCGGCCGTACTTCCTTCATCGTCGCGCATAGGCTGTCGACGATTCGCGGCGCAGATAAAATTATCGTGCTCGACCACGGCCGTGTGATGGAAAGCGGCAATCACGAGGAACTGATGCGCGAGCAAAAAATCTACTACGGGCTTATTCAAGCCCAGTACAAATTTTTGAAAGAAGTGGGCTAAAAGCACGTTTGCCAGGCTGCTTGACTGCGAATGCGGTCAGGCAGTTTTTTATTTTGGCAGCGTCTGTTGATATTGGGGATGACTGATTTTATAATGGTAACAAACGTGTGTTCGGGTTGTGAAATGCTCGAAGTTTGCAAATTCATTGCAGAAGCTATACTCTAATAGTGAATTATGCCATTATTTGCAGGAGGGGACTCACTTGCGATCATCTCGATTCCTCTGGGGCGCTGTCGGACTTACGGCCTCGATCTCTACTCTCGTCTTTATTGTCGGTTTTGCTTATGCGGCCAATCAAATTTGGTTTCCGAGAGCTTCCGGCGAATTTGTCGCAGCGACCCCTGCGCCTAAACAAGAAACAGTGATTGACGTGAAAAACAAGCTGAACATCGTGGCCATCGGCGATTCATTGACGGCTGGCACAGGGGATAACACCGGTAAAGGCTATGTCGGCCGCGTCCGCGAGAAGCTGGAACAGCAGAGAGGCAAGCCTGTTTTTGTCCTCAACAATTTAGCGATTCCCGGTTACAAAAGCGATCAGCTGCTCAGCGATTTAGCCTTGAAAAAAACGCAAGACGCGCTCGCCGGAGCGGATATTATTCTCCTGACGATCGGCGGCAACGATATTTTCGCAGGCGGCGAAGACATTTTTACAGGGGAGAATCAGACGGAATTTAATCCGGAAGGCGCGCTGAAGCGGATTGATCCGGCTTTGAAGCGCATGGATCAGGTGTTTCAAGCGATTAATCAGGCGAATCCTAATGCTACTGTGATGTATATCGGCCTCTATCATCCGTTCCTGGATCTAGATCCGCAGCGTGAAGGTTCGCTGATCGTGCAGCGCTGGAATAACAGTGTGTTTGAAATGGCGAATCGTTATCCGCATATGGTTGTGGTGCCTACTTATGACTTGTTTGAACAAAATTTGATCAAGTATTTGTCCTCAGCCGACCATTTTCACCCGAATGGTGACGGTTATGAGCGTATAGCTGATCGAATCGTGCAAATTTTAAAGTAGAGGAGGCGTCAAGATGACAGCTTCAGCGGATTCCCCAAGAACAACGGTATTGTCCGTTACAAATGTAAAAAAGCGCATTAAGAACAAAGAGATTATTAAAGGCATCTCATTTGACGTATACGCCGGCGAAATCTTCGGTTTTCTCGGACCTAACGGCTCCGGCAAAACGACGACGATCCGCATGCTCGTCGATTTGATCCGCCCGACGGAAGGGTCGATTCAGATCTGCGGCTTTGACGTTCATGAGCAGCACGATCAGGCGATGCGGCATGTCGGCTGCATTGTGGAAAATCCCGAACTTTACTCGTATTTGACCGGTTGGGAGAACCTCGAACACTTCGCCAACATGCTGCCGGATGTCGATGCGCAGCGCATTGCGGAAGTCGTGGAGATCGTCTCGATGGATGCGCGGATTCATGATAAAGTGAGGACTTATTCCCTCGGAATGCGTCAGCGATTGGGCATAGCCCAAGCGCTTTTGGGTCGTCCCAGCCTGCTCATTCTGGACGAGCCGACGAACGGACTTGATCCCCAGGGGATCAAAGAAATGCGGGAGTTCATTCAACGCTTGGCCGCAGGCGGTCTCAGCTTATTCGTGTCCAGCCATTTGCTCAGCGAAATTCAGCAGATGTGCGATCGTGTGGCGATCATCAGCCATGGCGAAGTCATTCAAGTCGGCGCGGTCGATGAGCTTGTCGCGCAAGGAGGGCAGGTCGTTTGGTCCTTGGCCCCGGCCGCGCAAGCGGAGGAGCTGCTGGGCGCAGCGTCAGCGGTGACCGCTCTGGAGCGGTTGGACGATGTTCACATCGTGGCGGATGGGGCGTATTTTCAGGCGCAAATGAACCAAGAACATGTGCCGCTAGTCACAAAACAATTAATTGATGCAGGAATTCGCCTATATGCTGTTGAAATCAAAAATCCGACGCTCGAAGATTTGTTCTTGAGCCTGACAGAGGGTGAACGAATTGGGTAGTATGTATGCGCTCGTCCGCAACGAATGCATCAAGATGATTAAGAAAAAGCGATTTTATGTCATCCTGCTTATTCTGCTGGCCCTCATCCCTATGTTTACATATGCCCAGCTGCGGGTGGCGCAGCAGGCGCAAAAGCAGTTTGGCACGACGGATTGGAAGACGGATCAGCGGCAAAAAATTGCCGACTGGGAGAAGCGCTTAAGTTCGGCGCGTACGCCCGACGAATGGAAGCAGCAGCTGCGCGTACGCATCCAGATCGCCAACTATTATTTGGACAAAGGGGTTGACCCGAGCTCGCCGAATGCGGTAACCTTTACCCGCGAGTTCGTTAAAAATGCCGTCGGATTATTCATTCCGCTCATCATTATGGTCATTTCCGCTGATATCGTATCATCAGAGCATTCTACGGGGACTATTAAATTATTGTTGACAAGACCGGTTAGGCGTTGGAAAATCCTATTGAGTAAATTAATTACCGTTGTGTTCTTCACCTCGCTAACCGTATTGTCCACCGGCGTGCTGTGTTACTTGATTTCCGGGCTTGTTTTCGGTTATAACGGATGGACGATGCCAGTATTTACCGGGATCCAATTATCGGGCTCAGACGTCGATTTCAGTCTTGTCCGCGCAGTGGATCAATGGTTCTTCCTGCTGATGGAGATGGGGCTTGTCTGGTTCTCGGCGATCGTCGTAGCGCTGATGTCCTTGATGCTGTCCGTGCTGATCCGCTCCACGGCTGCAGGCATGGGCGTTATGCTGGCGGTATTAATCTCTGGCACCATTCTCTCGAACATGGTATCCTCCTGGGAGACAGCGAAATATTTATTCATGGTGAATCTGGACCTGACGAATTATTTAACAGGCGGCGTGCCGCCGATTCAAGGAATGAATTTAACTTTTTCTTTAAGCGTATTGAGCATCTGGGCGATCGCTTCGCTCATCGTCTCGTTTACGGTGTTTACACGCAAAGATATTTTGAATTAATGGTTGTTTAGATAAAAAGGAGGGCTTCGATGACCGAGCAGCTAGAAGTATTCACAAATGTTAACGCGACGGCGTCGGAATATAGTGCTGATGATATTCAGGTACTGGAAGGACTCGCTGCGGTGCGCAAAAGGCCGGGGATGTATATCGGCAGCACAAGCACATCGGGTTTGCACCACCTGATTTGGGAAATCGTCGACAACGCGGTTGACGAACATCTGGCCAAGTTTTGCACGAAAATCAATGTGACGATTCATAAGGATAATTCCATCACAGTGCAGGATAACGGACGGGGAATTCCGACCGGCTTGCATAAGACAGGGATTCCAACGCCGCAGGTCGTTTTTACGATTCTCCATGCAGGAGGTAAGTTCGGCGGAGCCGGTTATAAGAAATCCGGCGGATTGCACGGTGTAGGCGCTTCCGTAACGAACGCCCTTTCGGAGTGGCTGGAAGTTGAAATTTATCGCGATAGCAAAATCCACAAAATGCGGTTCGAATACTGGGTGGATGATGCAGGGGTTGAGCATGTCGGCGAGCCTGTAACCGGGCTTGAAGTTATCGGCAATACGAACCGTACGGGTACTAAAGTTACGTTTAAACCGGATAAGCGCGTATTCCAAGGGGGAACAACGATCAACTATGACACGCTCTCCGAGCGTTTGCAGGAAATCGCCTTCTTGAATTCCGGCCTGCAGGTCAACTTGAAGGATGAACGTACGGACAAGCAAGAGTCCTTCCAGTATGAAGGCGGCGCCAGCCAATTCGTTGCTTTCCTGAATGAAGAGAAGACCGTGCTGCATCCGGTCATCCACTTTGAAGCGGAGCGGGACGAGATCGAAGTCGAAGTCGCGCTGCAGTATAACGACGGCTATACCGAGACGATCGCCTCGTTCGTGAACTCCATCCCGACGCGCGGCGGCGGCACGCATGAGACAGGCTTCAAGACGGCGTATACGCGCGTGATGAATGAATATGCCCGCAAGGGGGGCATTCTCAAAGAAAAAGATAAAAATTTGGATGGCACCGACTTGCGTGAAGGTATGATGGCGGTCATCAACATTAAGATGGGCGAGGTCGAATTCGTCGGCCAGACGAAAGACCAGCTCGGCAGCGCGATTGCCCGCAGTGCCGTTGACGCCGTGGTTTCAGACAAAATGTCCGTATTCCTGGAAGAGAATCCGCAAGTCGCGCAAATGATGCTGAAAAAGGCGGTACAGGCTTCCAAAGCGCGTGAAGCTGCGCGCAAAGCCCGCGAAGAAATCCGCAGCGGCAAGAAGGGCAAGAGCGAGAGCTCGAACCTAGGTGGCAAGCTGACACCTGCCCAGTCCAAAGATTATGAGCGCAATGAGCTGTTCATCGTTGAAGGGGACTCGGCCGGCGGTTCAGCGAAGCAGGGCCGCGATTCGAAGTATCAAGCGATTCTCCCGCTCAAAGGGAAGCCGATGAATCCGGAAAAAGCGAAGCTGCTCGACATTATGAAAAATGATGAGTACAAGGCCATCATCGCCGCAATTGGTGCAGGCGTGGGCTCAGAATTCGAGTCGGATGAAGCCAATTACGGCAAAATTATTATTATGACGGATGCGGATACAGATGGCGCTCACATCCAGGTACTGCTGCTGACGTTCTTCTACCGCTACATGAAGCCGTTGATCGATGCGGGAAAAGTGTATATCGCCCAGCCACCGCTGTACAAGGTGACCAAAAAAGGCGGCAAAAACGCAGGGCTGCGCTACGCCTGGACCGACGATCAGCTGCAGGTGATCATGAAAGAATTCGGTAAAAATAGCGAGCTCCAGCGGTACAAAGGACTTGGCGAGATGAATCCTGAGCAGTTGTGGGAAACGACCATGAATCCGGAAAGCCGCACACTGCTGCAAGTGCAGATTGAAGATGCGGCTAAAGCGGAGCGCCGGGTAACGACATTGATGGGCGACAAGGTAGATCCGCGCAAACGCTGGATTATCGAGAATGTCGACTTTACCGAATACGAAGAGTAGACCAAAAAGAGTGGTGACTGAAAGTTGAGCATGTTGGAGAATTTTTTACCCGCTTATCTGGAGGAGGTCGTAGGCGATCGCTTCGGCCGTTATTCCAAATATATTATTCAGGACCGTGCCATTCCTGACGTTCGCGATGGGCTGAAACCGGTGCAGCGCCGGATTTTGTACGCGATGTACGATGCCGGCAATACGCCGGATAAACCATACCGCAAATCGGCGAAAACGGTTGGTGACGTGATGGGGAACTACCATCCGCACGGCGATTCCTCGATTTACGAAGGCATGGTGCGCATGGCGCAGCCGTGGAAAATGGCGCATACGCTGATCGACGGCCACGGGAACTGGGGATCGATCGATGACGATCCGGCCGCGGCGATGCGTTACACCGAGGCGCGGCTGTCCGAAATCGCCATGGAGCTTCTGCGCGATATTGAGAAGCGCACCGTACTGTTCAAAGATAACTTCGACAATACAACCAAGGAGCCTGTCGTGCTTCCGGCGCGTTATCCGAACTTACTGGTCAATGGTGTGAGCGGCATCTCCTCAGGCTTTGCGACGGAAATTCCGACGCATAACTTGCGCGAGATCATTGATGCTTGCGTCGCAATGATCGACAAGCCTGACATCACGGTCGAAGAGCTGATGGCGATTGTCAAAGGCCCGGATTTTCCGACCGGCGGTATTATCATGGGCGAGGAGGGAATTCGCGAAGCATATCGCACGGGCAAAGGCCGAATCTATGTACGTTCCCGGACGGCGATCGAAGATTTGCGTGGCGGCAAGCAGCAAATCGTCATTACCGAAATTCCGTATCAAGTCGTGAAGTCGCGTCTTGTAACCGCCATGGAGAACATCCGCCTGGAGAAAAAGGTGGAAGGTATCGCCGAAGTTCGCGACGAGAGCGGTCGCAACGGATTGCGTATCGTCGTGGAGCTAAAGAAGGATGCAGATGCACAGGGGATTTTGGCATATTTGCTAAAAAAGACCGATTTACAGGTGACCTACAACTTCAACATGGTGGCCATCGTCAATAAAGCGCCACGCCAGCTGGGCATTCGAGAGATGCTGGAGGCGTATATCGAGCATCAGAAGGAAGTGGTCACGCACCGCTCCCAATATGAGCTGGAAAAAGCGGAAGACCGCGCGCACGTCCTGGAAGGACTCGTGAAGGCGCTGAACATTCTGGATGACGTCATTGCGACAATTAAGGCGTCCAAGAACCGCCAAGATGCGCAAAACAACCTCGTGGCGAAGTTTGGCTTCTCCGAGCGGCAAGCGGATGCGATTCTCGTGCTCCAACTTTACCGTTTGACGAATCTCGAAATTACGTCGCTGGAAAAAGAACTGAAAGAGGTCGAGAAAACGATCGCGCATTTACGTGGCATCCTAGGCAGCTTGAAGAAACTGCTCGGCGTCATTAAAGACGAAATCGGCGATATTCGTAAAAAGTACGGAATAGACCGGCGGTCAGAGATTCAAGGCGAGGTTGAAGAGCTGAAAGTGAACCTGGAAGTCATGGTTACGCCTGAGGACGTTCTCGTGACACTGTCCAATGAGGGCTACTTGAAACGGACGAGCAAACTGTCGTTCACCCGTTCTGGTGGCGAATTAGACAGCACAGGGCTCAAGGAAGGCGATTACGTGCGCTTCCTGTTGGATGTCAATACGATTGAAAGCCTGCTCATCTTCACGCAAAAAGGCCAGTACTTTTTGCTGCCTGTCCATCAGGTGCCTGAGTACAAATGGAAAGAGAATGGGACGGCAATCGTCAACGTTATACCGATTTCCAAGGAAGACCGCATCATCAGCGTCATTCCGGTCAAAGGCTTCGATGAGCCGGGGAAATCGCTGGTGTTTGTCACCCGCAAAGGCCAGGTGAAGCGGACAGAGCTGAAAGAGTATATGACGAACCGCTCAAGCGGAATCGTAGCGTGCAAGCTGAGCGAGCAGGACGAAGTGCTGCAGGTTATTTTGAGCGATAATACGAAAGAAATTTTGCTGGTGACGAAGCTCGGGATGAGCATCCGCTTCCGTGAAGAGGAAGTGAACGCGATGGGCCGGGCAGCTGCCGGCGTCCGCGGCATCCAACTCAAAGATGACGATGAGGTGATCGCAGCGGAGTGGATCTATGGCGATGAAGGCGAAGTTCTCGTCATTTCGGATCTCGGCTATGCGAAGCGTTCGCTCGTGGTCGATTATCCGATTCAGGGCCGCGGCGGTAAAGGCATTCTGACATTTGAGTTCAAAGAAGGCAAGCGCGTGAGACCGAACGGATCAGGGTTGATCGGCACCTTTATTGTGAAGATGGATTATACGGTAGTAGCCATTATGAGCAATGGTGAAAAAATTCGCTTCTCTACAGAGACGGCGCCGCTCGAAGACCGCAAATCCCAAGGCAAGCAAGTCGTATCTGCTACGAAGACGGAAACGATTCTCAACGTGCTGCGATTCCCTCAATCGTAACTGACGGTAGGCGGATCCAGCTTCTCCATAAGTTGAAAAGCAATCTCCAATAAGACCCACAGGGGCATCGGTTCGTCCAATCGATCCAGCCACTGTGGGTCTTTGATTATGCCCGACTGCAGCGCTTTTTGGCCTAGCTCTATTTTCCAAGCTTCCACCTTAAGTCACTCCTCTGTGTTTAATCTACAAGCCCGATTGTGCAGTATATGTCGCAGTGCGCCCAAATGTTAATCGTGACTTCGCCAACACCATGATGTTACACATTTCCAAGGCAATCCATAGGAATCGACAGCACAATTGGTGGAAAATGTCAAGTCTTGTCTGAAAGTATTAATGCCGTTAATCTTTAAACCTCTTATAGGGCATGATATACTAGAAATAGGAGTAATTTGGAAGAGAGTTGATGATCATGTATTCCGATGAATTCGGAAAGTTATGGCAGAGGCTGTCCAAAGAATTAAAGTCGCAAATGGAATCCGGTCTGGCCCCCACCTTAACGGAAGGACAACTTGGCGTACTAGAGCTGCTTAACTTGAACGATCGTATGAAGCCCTCCGACTTAATCGAACACTTGTCAACAACACCGGCGGCGGTTACGACGCTGCTGGACCGCATGGAGAAGAATGAATTGATCGTGCGGGAGAGGGATGAGAAAGACCGCCGTATCGTTTGGGTAAATGTGACCGACAAAGGAAAAGCGGAACGCGAGCGGGGCATCGTTGTCCGTGAACAATTGTTGGATACGTACCTCAGTCGCGTTTCCGCTCATAATCAGAAACTGCTTATTTATTTATTGGGGAAGGTCGCGAATTAATTCGGACCTGATCCCGTGCTGTGCAGTAAGATTGCAGGGCTGCAAGTTAGTAGTTGTCGCTTGCAAACAAGAACCACGGGTGCTGCTCCGGCGGCACCGAACGAAAGCGCAGCTCCTCCTTGAGCGTCGGATGCTCGAAGGCCAGTTCCGTCGACCAGAGGGCTAGCTGCTGGCCGGGCTTGTTGACCGTGCTTCCGTAGCGCTGGTCGCCGTATAACGGGCAGCCCGTCGCCGCCAGCTGGACGCGGATTTGATGCGGCCGCCCGGTGTGCAGCTTGATCTTGATCAAGCTGAAGCCGTCGGCGCTGCCGAGCGTTTGATAGTCCAACACGGCCTCTTTGGCGTCCGGCTGGCCTTGTTTGACCACGCTGACGGTATTCGTCCGCGTGTCTTTGCGAAGAAAGTGCCGCAGCGTCGCTGCAGGCTGCGGCGGCTTGCCGTGAACGACAGCAACATACGTCTTGTCGAACTGTCTTGTCCGCACCGCGTCCGACAAACGGGACGCGGCTTTTGACGTTTTGGCGAACACCATCACGCCGCCAACAGGACGGTCCAGCCGGTGCACAAGCCCGAGGTAGACGTTCCCTGGTTTGTGGTGCCGGTGCTTGAGATCCGCTTTCAGCACGCTGAGCAGATCCGGGTCGCGCGACTCGTCCTCCTGCGTCGGCATGTTGACGGGCTTGACCACCACGAGAATATGGTTGTCTTCATACAGAATCGGAATGCTTGCTGCTTCCGAGACATCCTTAGGTCCTGCCACCGTCACGCCTCCCAGCGGCCGAGAATGCCGCAAGGCAGCATCAAGCCGGAATGGGTGATCGGCAGCCCGATTTCACCGCTGGAGATGGTGCCGCCGTGCTTGGCCTTCATCGCCATGGACAGGATGTTGTGCAGAACCGTTGACGAAATGCCGGTCGTGTAGGAGTTAATGAGCAGGAACAACGGATTATCCGTCAAAATGGACATGCAGGTCTGGATGAACGGGTAGAGGTCGTCCTCCAGCTTCCAGGTTTCGCCATTAGGTCCGCGCCCGTAAGATGGCGGATCCATGATAATCGCGTCGTATTTGACACCGCGGCGCTGTTCCCGCTGGACGAATTTAAATACATCGTCGGTGATGAAGCGGACCGGACGGCTGCCAAGCCCGGACAGGTGCAGGTTCTCCTTCGCCCACTGGACGACGCCTTTAGAGGCATCCACGTGGCATACTTCGGCGCCAGCATATGCGCAAGCGAGCGATGCGCCTCCTGTATAGGCGAACAGATTCAACACTTTGATCGGGCGGCCGGCGTTTTGGATTTTTTCAATCATCCATTTCCAGTTCACCGCTTGCTCGGGAAATAATCCGGTATGCTTGAAGCCGGTCGGCTTGATGTAGAACGTCAGCTTCTCGTCATAGGTGATCGTCCAGCGCTCAGGCAGCTCGGTGCGGTACTGCCACTGGCCGCCGCCGCTGGAGCTGCGGTGATAGTGCGCGTCTGCGGTCCGCCAAGGCTGCGTTTCTTTCTCCAGCGGCCAAATAATTTGTGGGTCGGGTCTGCGGAGCACGTAAGTGCCCCAGCGCTCCAGCTTTTCGCCGCCGCCTGTATCGAGAAGTTCATAATCGAGCCAATTTTTTGCATAAAACATGCTATAATCCATCCTTCAACTTATTTACTTCTGAACTTCAATGCGCCATTGATGTGCTGTAGGTTCAGATCCTGATTAAATATCCATTGTACACCATTTATTGACCTAAATCGATATTTTCAACCAAAATGCTTGGGAGAATCAGCTGATGTTTGAAAAAAACGAGTTGTGTAGTTGATATGGGCAGCGATGACGGTGGCGATGGCCGCAGCGCTCTCCTAAGCTCTCGCTAATGCCGTGTCTGATACGCTGCGGTTACCGAATGCTACACGCACACTGTGGTTCTTTTTCCGCATCATCTGCATATACTTGAGATTTCGGAAGGCTGCTTTGCGTGGTCGTACATATAAGCGCGATAGCTAGTATTTTAAAGTTGTATGAAGTTTCATGAATTTCCTGTTTTTATTCTTCTTACTTAAAGGAATTCTTTGTCTGTTTGTAGTATTTGTTGTAAGAGGAGTGCGTAAGCATTTCGCTTTGAAGAATAGCTGAATAGGGGGGATATGGTGAAGAGCAGCGTGATTCCCAGCTCAGAGGATTTATTTTTGCTTCATGAAGGCTCCCTGCACCACAGCTATAAGCTTTTAGGGGCGCATGTTTGTAAAATTCCGGGTCAGGCAGGAGTGCGATTTGCCGTATGGGCGCCGAATGCCAGACAGGTTCATGTCGTCGGCGATTTCAACGGCTGGAAGTCCGGGAGTCATGTCATGGAACGCATCAGCACGTTAGGTGTCTGGTTGCTGCTAATTCCGGAAGCCCGCGCAGGCGACTTTTACAAGTATGAAATTCATACTGAATCCGGACGCATTCTTTTGAAAGCTGATCCTTATGCCTTTTATTCTGAGCTCCGTCCTGGTACGGCTTCACGGGTCTATGACCTCGAAGGCTACGATTGGCAGGATCAATCGTGGCAGCAGCGCAAGCAGGAAGATGGCGCTATTTACAACAAGCCCTTGTCGATTTATGAAGTGCACCTCGGCACATGGCGGAAGAAAGACAGGCACAGCGAAGAACTGTATACATACGAGCAGCTCGCTGATGAATTGATCGATTACGCCATCGAAATGGGCTACACCCATCTTGAGGTAATGCCGCTGGCTGAGCATCCGTTTGACCGTTCCTGGGGCTATCAAGCGACAGGCTATTATTCAGTGACCAGCCGCCATGGGACACCTACGGATTTCATGCGCTTCGTGGACCGCGCTCACCAGCGTGGACTCGGCGTCATTATGGATTGGGTACCTGGCCACTTTTGCAAGGACGATCACGGACTGCGGCAGTTTGACGGCAAGGCGCTCTATGAATACCAGGATCCGCGCAAAGCGGAGAAGGTGGAGTGGGGCACGCTGACGTTCGACTTCGGCAGACCGGAAGTACAGAGCTTTTTAATCTCCAATGCAGTTTTCTGGATGGACATGTACCACATTGATGGAATCCGCGTGGATGCTGTCGCCAGCATGCTTCATCTGAACTTCGGCCGCTGGAACGAAGCACCGATCCGCAACCAATTCGGAGGTCTCGACAATCCGGAAGCCGTAGCTTTTTTACGCAAATTGAATCAAGTTATTTTCTCCTATTACCCGCACGCACTGATGATGGCTGAAGACTCCACAGATTGGCCGTTGGTAACAGCTCCCGTCCATGACGGAGGCCTTGGTTTTAATTACAAATGGAACATGGGCTGGATGAACGACATGCTCCGCTATATGAAATTAGATCCGATCCATCGAAGATATCATCACAAGCTCATTACATTTTCCTTCATGTATACATTCTCTGAAAATTATATTTTGCCGCTCTCGCACGATGAAGTTGTTCACGGCAAGCGGTCGCTTCTTCATAAGATGCCCGGCGACTATTGGCAGAAATTTGCCAACTTGCGCGCCTTATACGGGTATATGTCGGGTCACCCCGGGAAAAAGCTGCTTTTCATGGGCAGTGAATTCGGTCAATTTGATGAATGGAAAGATATGGAAGAATTGGATTGGTTCCTGCTTGAGAAATATGACATGCATCGCAAGATGCATCAATATGTGAAGCAGCTTAATCACTTCTATCTACAGGAACCGGCTCTCTGGGAGCTGGATCACCACCCCGACGGGTTCGAGTGGATCAATCCGCATGATGAAACCCAAAGCGTCGTTACATTTATGCGCAAAGGCAAGAAGCCTGAGGATGACTTGATTCTGATCTGCAACTTTACACCTGTCGTCCATCCGGATTATCGAATCGGTGTTCCGCGACCTGGCAAATACAAGGAAGTATTTAACAGCGATTCCACCGAATTCGGCGGATCCGGCCAAGGTAACCCGGTACCCCGTTCAAGTGATCCAAAGCCATGGCACCGAATGCCTTATAGTCTGGCTCTCTGTATCCCGCCGCTTGCGGCTGTATATATCAAATGCATCGAAGTGTTTCAATCAGAGCTTGAGGATGATAAAGGGGGAAATCAGCTATGCGCAGCAAAGAATGTGTTGCCATGCTCCTCGCTGGAGGAGAAGGACGAAGATTAGGCGTACTGACGAACAATTTGGCCAAACCAGCCGTACATTTCGGTGGGAAATACCGGATTATCGATTTTACGCTTAGTAATTGTACGAATTCTGGCATCGATACAGTCGGGGTGCTTACACAATATCAGCCACTTGTTTTGAATTCCTATATCGGAATTGGAAGCTCCTGGGACTTGGACCGCAAATATGGCGGCGTGACGGTACTTCCTCCTTTCATGAAGCAAAAAGGTGGCGACTGGTACAAAGGCACAGCGGATGCGATTTTCCAAAATATCGGATTTATCGAGCAGTATGACCCTGAATATGTGTTGGTTATCTCCGGTGACCACATCTATAAAATGGATTACGACAAAATGCTGAATTTCCATAAGCAGAAGCAAGCGGACGCCACGATTGCCGTCATTGAAGTGAAATGGGAGGAAACGAGCCGCTTCGGCATCATGAGCGTTGACGAAGAGCAAGCGATTACGGAATTTGCCGAGAAGCCGAAGGCGGCGAACAGCAATTTGGCTTCGATGGGCATCTATATTTTCAACTGGAGCGCGCTGAAGCAGTATTTGATGAACGACGATCAGAATGCGAGTTCCAGCAAAGATTTCGGCAAGGACATTATTCCAACCATGCTGGCCGATCAGGCTCGGATGTACGCTTATCCGTTCGATGGCTACTGGAAAGACGTCGGTACGATCGACAGTCTGTGGGAAGCGAATATGGATTTGCTCGACGACGGCAATGAGCTGAACCTGAACGACAAGAACTGGCGCGTCTACTCGCAGTCGCCATATCAGCCTGCGCAATACGTTGCGCCTACGGCGAATGTGAAACGCTCACTCGTCAACGAGGGCTGCGCGATTTTCGGCGATGTTGACCATTCCGTATTGTTCTACGGTGTGCAGATTGGGGAGGGCAGCGTCATTCGCGACTCCGTGATCATGCCGAACGTCAAGATTGGCAACAATGTCACCATTCATAAAGCGATCATCGGTGAAAATACGGTCGTTGAAGATGGTGCTGTTGTTGACGGCAATGGGGAAATTGTTTTGATAGGCGGCAATGAACGGGTTATCGCGACTGCAAATCAGAAAGGATGAGTTCAAATGAAGCATGTGATGGGTGTCATCAATTTAGTGAATGAACCAGATGATTTGGAGGAGTTAACTTATTTCCGCTGCCCGGCCTCGGTTCCTTATGGCGGCCGCTACCGGTTGATCGATTTTTCGTTATCCAACATGGTTAATTCGGGGATTGATAACGTAGCTGTGTTTACGCAGCACAAATATCGTTCCCTAATGGATCACTTAGGATCAGGCAAAGAATGGGACTTGGACCGCAAGCGCGGGGGGTTGTTCGTCCTTCCGTCCGTGCTGGATGAGCCTACGGGCATTTCCCGCGGAGACTTATACCAGTTCTACAGCCATCGCGATTATTTTTACCGTGGCAAAGAAGAGCTCGTCATTATTTCCCGCAGCCATATGGTGTGCAATATCGATCTGGAAGATGCTGTGCGCTATCATGAGGATACGCAAGCCGATATTACGGTTATTTACAAAGAGACCGACGAAGATATCCACGGCAAATTCCGCCGTCTGGCAGTCAAAGAGAACGGCCAAGTGACCTTGATGGAAGATCACACCGGCCGGCTGCGCACGAATAACGTGTCCATGGAAATGTACATCATGAGCAAAGCGCTGCTGCTGGACATGGTGGAGTCCTGCCTGGCCCAAGGCTATGACCATCTCGTGCGTGACGGCATTATGAAAAACATCGATAAGCTGAGTGTCTTCGGCTACAAGTTCAAAGGCTATCTCGGCGTCATTAATTCGATCCAAGGTTATTACAAACACAGCATGCAGCTGTTGAATCCGTCCGTATGGCGGGAACTGTTCTTCCAGAAGAAGCTGATCTATACGAAAGTGAAGGATGAGCCGCCTGCCAAATATTTGGAAAGCGCCGCAGTGAAAAATACGCTGATCGCCAACGGCTGCACCATTGAAGGCCGAGTGGAGAACAGTATTCTATTCCGGGGCGTCAAAATCCGCAAAGGCGCTTATGTGAAGAACAGCATTATTTTGCAAAACTGCGAGATCGAAGAGAACGTCATTATCGAAAATGCAATTCTGGATAAAGACGTCTTTATTAGCCGGGGACGCGTTCTGACCGGAGACAACAAGGCTCCATTCATCGCTGCGAAGACAAAAGTGATTTAAGGAAGATTTTTAGCTTCGCTATAAAATAAATGAGGACGGGGAAGCCGGCTGAAGCTGGTGCAGGATCGCGCCGTACGGCCTGGTTTCCGGTTCTCCAATAGGAGTGGAATCATGAGAGTCTTGTTTGTGGCTTCCGAAGCGGTGCCTTTTGCTAAAACGGGTGGATTGGCCGATGTGATCGGCTCCCTCCCGAAAGAGTTAACCCGCCAAGGGCTTGATGTGAGAGTCATGCTGCCGAAATATGGGAGTATTGCGGACGTGTATCGGGATGCGATGACAGCCGTCGCCACGTTCGAAATCTATGTAGGTTGGAGAAAGCAGTTCACCGGCATCGAAGTTTTGCAGCATGAAGGCGTGACGTACTATTTCGTGGACAACGAATACTATTTCCGCCGTTCAGGGCTTTACGGCTATGACGACGAGGCGGAGCGCTTTGCATTCTTCTGTCGGGGCGTGATTGAATCGCTGCCGATCATCGAGTTTCAGCCGGATATCATCCACTGTCATGATTGGCAAGCCGGAATGATCCCTGTGCTGTTGAAAGCCCACTACAGCCATCTGCCTTTCTTTAGCGGCATCAAGACGATCACAACGATCCACAATCTCAAATATCAAGGCGTATTCAGTCAGCAGCTGATGAAGGATTTGTTCGGCCTTAGCGATGACCATTTCACAGGGACTGCGCTGGAGCTGCATGGCGGCGCCAGCTTCCTGAAAGGCGGATTGCTGTACGCCGATAGGATCACGACGGTGAGCCAAACCTACGCAGAGGAAATTCAAACGCCTTATTTCGGCGAACATTTGGACAGCCTCCTGCGGCACCGCAGAGACCAGTTGATCGGCATTGTCAACGGGATCGATTATGAAGTGTTCGATCCGATGGGCGATACACATCTGGTCATGAACTATCGCGATTCGCTGCCCAAGAAGCAGCAGAATAAGCTGGCTCTACAGGAGCAGCTGGGCTTGCCGGTGCGCAGCGATGTGCCGATGATCGCATTGGTGACGCGCCTGGTTCAACAAAAAGGGCTGGATCTGATCCAGCATGTGCTCCCCGAGATTTTAGCGCTCGATATTCAGTTGGTCATCTTGGGAACCGGAGATCGCGTCTATGAGCAAATGTTTCGCGATGCCGCCTACTCGCATCCGGATAAAGTAGCGGCTCAGATCATGTTCAATGAAGGACTGGCCCATCAAATGTATGCGGCATCCGATTTGTTCTTGATGCCTTCGCAATTCGAGCCATGCGGCATCGGTCAGCTTATTGCGCTGCGTTATCGGTCCGTGCCGATTGTTAGGGAAACCGGCGGTCTCAAAGATACGGTTCAGCCGTACAATGAGTTTGCCGGCGAAGGAACCGGATTCACGTTCAGCAACTATAACGCCCATGATATGCTGCATACGATCAGACGGGCGGTGGACTTTTACCAGAACGACCGCGAAGCTTGGCTGCGTATTCAGCAGAACATGAAGAAGTGCGATTACAGCTGGAAGAAGTCGGCTCAGCAATATGTGAATGTGTATAAAGAGCTGAAAAAAGCATAGATTGCTAGAAATTGGGACTGTAGACTTATTTATCTGCAGTCTTTTTTCCTATTTGCGCTAATAAATCCAGACTAAAGTACCGATAACAAAACATATAGGGAAGACAGGAACAAAATTTAGAGAGAAAGGATCTGTATGTTTTGAAACGGACGCTTTGTTTGACCGATGTGGACTTGTACAATTGCATTCTTTTTCATACACCTGTTGAAGTCTGGTTCGATGGGGAGCTGGAGGATTCCGGATCGTTCATAGAAGCGTACACGGATGAGATTATTAAAGTAGGCGGCGTTTATTATATGCGCAAATTATGCCAAATTAATCGTATTGCATAATCATGAATAGACCCGCAAGTGTATGGGGGCGAACGTGAATAAGGCTGCTCTTTGTCATCCTGGATGATGAAGAGCAGCTATTTGGCGTTTGGGAGGAAGGCTCCCCTGCAATTGTATTTTATCGGACGATGCACGGGTCTTTGGCCCGATGGAATCGCAAGACAGCCGCCGACATGCAAATTTTTGAGATTTAGGTATAATATGCATATGAACTTTTATGATCTGGGGCGCTTATATGGGATGGATGACTAATCTTTTTTCTTTTTTATTTATCATCAACTTTATCCTGGCTTTGACGGTTGTTTTCTTAGAGCGGCGCAATGTGGCGGCCACATGGTCGTGGCTCATGGTGCTGCTCTTCATTCCGATCCTCGGCTTCGTGCTGTATGTCATCTTTGGCCAGAATCTGAGCCGCAGGAAGCTGTATAAATGGAATAAGCGCATGCTGGAGCGTGTCAAGCAGATCGCCGCGGACCAGCGCCAGCGGTTAACGGACGGGACGATGCCGTATCTTGATCCGATGGTTAGCCAATATCGTGATCTCATCTACATGAATGTGTCAACGAACGATTCATTTTTGACGCAGGATAATGATGTTCAAATTTTTACTGATGGCGTATCTAAGTTTGATAATCTGATCGCCAATATTGAGCAGGCCGAGTCTCACATTCATATCCAATATTATATCGTCAAAAATGATGACCTGGGCCGGCGCGTGATGGCAGCATTGACGCGCAAAGCAAGACAAGGGGTGCGAGTCCGATTTTTATATGACGATATCGGCTCCCGTTCGCTGAAGGACGCTTTCTTTAGGGAGTTCCTGCATGAGGGCGGGGAGATCGCGGCGTTCTTTCCTTCACGCATCCCGTACTTGAATTATCGCGTCAATTACCGCAATCACCGCAAATTGGTCATTATTGACGGTAAAATCGGTTATATGGGCGGTTTTAACATCGGCAACGAGTATTTGGGCCTGGATCCGCGATTCGGCTTCTGGCGGGATACGCATCTGCGCTTAACCGGGAGCGTGATTCGCTCGCTGCAATCCAGGTTCATTCTCGACTGGAATTTGGCTTCCTCCAGTCCGGTGGATATTGAATCGGGCATCTATTTCCCTGAATGGACGGAGCATGATGTCAGGGGGCAGGTGCCAATGCAAATCGTAGCCAGCGGCCCGAATGAAACGTGGCCGCATTTTGTCTTTACGTTTCTGAAAATGATTCATACGGCAAAAAAACGGATTTTGCTGCAAACGCCGTATTTCATTCCCGAGGAAAGCATGCTGAACGCCTTACGCATCGCTGCGCTGTCCGGCATTGATGTGCGCATCATGATTCCGCAGAAGGCCGATCATTTATTCGTGCACTGGGCTTCGCTGTATTATGTAGGTGAGCTCCTCCAGGCCGGCGTGAAGTGCTATTTATACGATTATGGCTTCCTGCATGCCAAAACGATTGTCGTTGACGGACAGATGGCTTCCGTCGGCACGGCGAACTTCGATATTCGCAGCCTGCGGCTTAATTTCGAGACGAATGCCATCATCTATCATGCGGAAACGGCGAAGAAGCTGGAAAACATTTTCTGGAGAGATATGGAAGGTTGCTTGGAGTTGACGATGGAGGCATATGATGAGCGCTCGTTGCGGATTCGATTTCTAGAATCGATCTCCAAGCTGATCTCGCCAATTTTGTAGCGCTGGTTTAGGAAAATTTAAGAAACGGATAAGGCGTTGTTTAGATTTGCTGGTTATCCTAGAGGAAAAAGGACGAGGGGAGAAACCGCGGTGACAACGTTATCCATGAAACAGAAGAAATGGCTGCTTGTGCTGCATCTCATTTTCTCAGCTATCATGCTGGGAACTAGCGTGGTCGTATTAATTTTGAGCATTACAGCGGCGACCGTGCATGAGCCTGGCGTTTTGCTCGCCTGCTATACGAGTATGCATGTGCTATCCGAAACTTCGCTGCGGGCATCGACGATTGGCACGATCGTAACCGGTATTCTTTTATCGGTTTGGACGCACTGGGGGCTGCTGAAGTACTACTGGATTATCGTCAAAGAGGCGCTGACCGCGGTGACGATCGTACTGGGGCCGATCGGAATCTATATGTGGACGCTGCGCGGCATTGCCCTCATCGATTCACCGAATCAAGGCGCTTACGTTGCCAACAGCTTATATCTGTTCGCCGGCATCGGCCTGCAGATCGCTTCGCTTGTGGCCATGTTTGCGATTTCGGTTTTCAAGCCTTGGGGGAAGCGGGGGCGTTTGCCGAAGAGTGCATAAAAAGAGGGGCGCTGTCTAAGCGTCCCTCTGGTACATTCAATAAATATTAGAAAGAATGACGGCAATATCGCGATCTGAGAAGTCGAAGCGGCCATCCAAGGATTTCTTAAATGTGTGCCCTCTGGATTCTATGTAACGGCACAATCGCAGGAGTGCACTCGGTTCCAAGCCGAGCATACGGGAAAGTTCATCCAGTTGATTCGGATTCGATACGATTTCTAGCATGCAGTCGTGTACCCTCCATCTATAAATGATAGCGCAACTTGCTTTAGTCTTATCGTAATCTATCCGGGCTGTTAGTTGTTGTCGAATTGTCGGGTTAACACAAAGTTCAAAAATAGGGTCGGTGGCATATGCAGGATCGCAATGCGCGGGAACATCGGCGAACATGTTTCGCTAAAGACATGAAAAGGCAATAACGGAACAAGTTCCGTTGCTTTTTCATAGGGCGGGGCCGCTGCGGGAGTGTTGAATGGGTGCGTGCGTGTAAGGTGCTGCAGTCCGCTTTTGCCCAATTGGAGAGTGGCTGACTTGTAGTGAGCATGCGCAGGTCGATTTTACCCAATTAGAGCGGGGTGAAGGGTAGTGTCGAGGAGAAAATGTGTCTGTAAGTGGGGAATTTCGGACTAGAGACGCCTAAGCTGCCGAGATGAGCTCTGTAAGCCGGCATAATCCAACTAGAGCAACTTGTGTTGTGGCTCGAATTGAGGCGGCAAAAGCACTCGCCACAAAAAATGAAGGTGTCCCACAGCCAATATTTTGGCTTGTGGGACACCCTCTTGCTATTTATATACAATTACCAAGCCATCTCGCCGTTGTCATGATTGATTTGCCATTGGATACCGAACTTGTCCGTTACAGAGCCATACAGCTTGCTCCAGAACGTTTCTTGCAATTCCATGATGACATTGCCGCCTTCTTTAAGCTTGTGGAAAATGGCTTTCAACGATTCGATGTCCGAATCGACAATGGACAGGGTAAAGTTGTTTCCTTGAACAAATGGCATGCCGGGGAACGAGTCGGAGAACATCACAAGGTTGCCTTGAATGTTCAGACGCGTGTGCATAATGAGCGATTTGGCTTCTTCAGGCATCGGATAATTCGGATCGGATGGGCCTTCGCCGTACGTCATCATCTTCGGTGCGTCTGTACCAAACACTTGGGCGTAATACTCCACCGCTTCTCGGCAATTTCCATTAAAATTGAGGTACACATTGACAGCCATTAACTCCACTCCTCAAATTTGAATTGTCATCATGAACGATGATCCTCAATTATTTTATCATAGAACTAGATATATACAAAATTTGGAACAATAGCTCGCGATTCTATTAATCTTCCGTTCCTAGCACATCTGTATTGACCGGAATATAGCCCATTTGACGAGCCATTGCCGTAATATGTCCTTTATGATGAAACTCATGCGTGACTGTGTGCAATAGCAATTTCCGCGCCGTGAGGCTGACGCTATCGCCGTTCTCTCGCCACGGAATCCGCTTGACAATAGCTTCATCCAGGCGGTCCGCAAATACTGCCATCACTTGCTCAACAAGCTCATCGGCTGCAGCAAACCGGGCGCGGACATCCTCGATCGTATAGTGCTGCACGATGTCCTTCGGCGTTAAAGGCTTCGTCGTTCCGGCCAATAAATAGGCGTTCAGCCAAGCATGGTAACAGTCAGCCATATGCATCAAAAGACCGCGCACGCTCTGGTCGCCGAACGTCTCCAAATTACGGGCGAAGTCTTCAGGCGTCAGTTCACCGCAAAATCGTAGCAATTCATCTCGTGTTTGCTTAACCCATTTATATTCGAGTTGATTCAATTGGACCACTCCTTTACTTTCCTGGCAAAAGTTTCTAACATTCATACATATTATTCCATATCGGAAAAAGCGTGGTCAATAGAAACACTCGGTTTTATTTGAATTTTCCGATAGTCGCTAGGGGTTACACCTTCAAGCTTTTGGAACACGCGGGTGAAGTACCCGGCATCGTCAAAGCCGACGTAGCTGGCAATCCAGCCGATCGGATCCGCAGTCGTTTTTAACAAGTATTTGGCTTCTTCCAGGCGCTGCTTCTGTTGAAAGTCCGTCAACGTCATGCCCGTCTCCTTCTTGAACTGTCTCGACAAATGAGCGGGATGCACTTGACAGAGTTGTGCGAGCTGCTGCAGCTGCAGGGCTGAGCTTAAATGAATGGAGATATAGGCAGCCGCTTTTTGCACAATGGGGGAATACCCGGAGTTGGCACGCGTGCGGACAAGTTCGCAGTAGTCTTCACCCATGGCTTCGCTGAGCAGGCTAAGCGCTGCCATCGTTTCCGAGCGTTCAATCTGTTTGGCGAACTTTTCGGATATTTGATGCAGGAAAAAAGGCTGCACCCTGCCCTGTTCGGCGGAAATACGCAGCAGTGTATTTAGCACAATGAGCGCATTTTTCATGGTGCGAATCGGCTGCCCTGGGAATCTTTCAGAGAAATCGTACAAATTTTTGGTCTTGCTGGAGATTTTCTTGTATTTAATGATGTCTCCAGCAGCAATGGCGTGAAGCATCTCTTTTTCCACTTGATAGCGCAGGTCGATCAGCTCGATATGCTCCTCATCTGCTTGGTCGACGATCCGTTTGGCATGAGCTTTATCGGCAGCAGACGGGGCGGTAGGGCGGCGATCGACCATGCGCACCGCAGCTTGCCGGATCGATCCGGCTAATTCCAAGATATTGACGATACTATGCAGGGTGGAACTGCTAATTAGCTTGAGTCCGCGGTAAAAAGCTTCCAAATCCAGATGCTTCCGCTGCTGCGCCTTCATGATCATCTGCAAATCGGGGGCTTGGATCAGAAACGGACCAAGCAGCAGTACGGCTGTGTCCCCATCTTCGGTCTGAATCCAGCGCGCCAAGTAATGCATCCCCCATGCATTAGTGAATGCGCAGCTTCGGATGCGATCCCGATGAACCTCCTCGCAGAGGAATTCAAAATCGTTCTGCTGTTCAGCGCGTATACTTGCAGGCAGCTGATCATGAATATGGGCGAGTATAACTGCGCCCTGATCATCCAACAAATAAAGGTTCATAGCTGTCATTTGAAAAAACGTCATACTGATTGCCGTCAGACTTAAGGAAGGCGCCGTCATGTGCAGGGTTCATCCTTTCGTTTGTCATGTTAAAATAGTCCTATTTATGTTAAATAAATTATACGAAGAATGTGAGTATCTTAGTATAATATTTTTTGTAAGTGCTTACAAGACAAAGGGGCCAAAAGGAGACGGAGCTATGCTATATCCAATTGTAACGGAACATCGCAATGTGATTGACTTGAGTGGAATTTGGAATTTTAAATTGGATCCGGGAAACGGATTCCAGGAACAGTGGTTTGCCGCCGAACTTCAAGACACGCTGAACATGTCCGTACCATCATCTTATAACGACCTGGGTGTGACCCGGGATATTCGCGACCATGTCGGATGGGTATGGTATGAAAGAAGCTTTATGGTTCCGCGCCTGCTGTTGCAAGAACGGGTCGTGATACGCTTCGGCTCAGCGACGCATACGGCTAAGGTTTATGTAAACGGGCAGCCTGTGATGGAGCATAAAGGCGGTTTTACGCCTTTTGAAGCGGAGATCAACGCATTTCTAAAGCCCGGGGCGAACCGCTTAACGGTTGCGGTCAATAATATTGTGGATCATACGACATTGCCTGTAGGCAACTATGTGGAAAAAGAAGTGCCGGGTCTTGGCCAAGTGGTGCGAAATTCGCCTAATTTCGATTTCTTTAACTATGCAGGGATTCACCGGCCGGTGAAAATCTATACGACGCCACACGCGCATGTGAATGATGTGACGATTGTTACTGACCTGAACGGAACGACGGGGACGGTTCGTTATGAAGTCGTTGCTCTCGGCGGCGATCAACTGCAGGTGCAGGTTATAGATCAATCCGGAGCGGTGATCGGCCAGCAAATAGGTTCAAGCGGTGTAATCACGCTCGAGAACGTGAACGTGTGGGAACCGCTTAACGCTTATTTGTATACGCTCCGGATCGAACTGACGCAAGGCGGCGAAGTTGTCGACAGCTATGAGCAGCCTTTTGGCGTTAGAACGGTTGAAGTGAAAGACGGTCAATTCCTTATTAACGGAAAGCCGTTCTATTTCAAAGGCTTCGGGAAGCACGAGGATACACCGATTCACGGAAGAGGCATCAACGAAGCGGCGAATATTATGGATTTTCGCCTCATGAAATGGATAGGCGCCAATTCGTTCCGGACCGCGCATTATCCGTATTCCGAGGAAATCATGCGTCTCGCTGATAAAGAAGGCTTCGTCATTATCGATGAAACGCCAGCGGTCGGCTTGCATTTGAACTTTATGGGCATGTTCTCTGGCGGTGCGAAACGTAATACCTGGGAAGAGTTGGAAACTGCTTCGCACCATCAGGATATGATCCGCGAGCTAATTGCCCGCGACAAAAACCATCCGAGCGTCGTCATGTGGTCGATTGCCAATGAACCGGCATCCGAAGAAGATGGGGCGCATGCGTATTTTGAGCCCTTGGTCCGCTTGGCCAAGGAGATCGATCCGCAGAACAGACCGGTTACAATCGTGACACACCTGATGTCCACACCGGAAACGTGCAAAGTGGCGGAGCTGGTCGATGTGCTGGCGCTTAACCGCTATTACGGCTGGTATGTGGACGGCGGGGATTTGGAAGTGGCCAAGGTGAAGCTCCGCGCTGAGTTCGAAGGCTGGAACAAGCGCTGCCCAGGCAAACCGATCATCATGACCGAATATGGCGCGGATACGGTCGCCGGGTTGCATGATGTGGATCCTGTCATGTTTACGGAGGAGTATCAGACAGCTTACCTCCAAGCGAACCATGAGGTTTTCGATGCCTACAAGCAGTTTGTCGGGGAGCATGTATGGAATTTTGCCGATTTTAACACGAGTCAAGGCATCATTCGTGTGCAAGGCAACAAGAAGGGGGTCTTTACGCGCGACCGCAAACCGAAGGCAGCCGCACATGAATTGCGCAAACGCTGGTCGGCGATTCCGGACTTTGGTTACAAAGGATAGGAGAGGGCGGCCCCAAGTATCAACCTAAAGTCATTGGAGGGGTAGACAATGAGTCAAACGGCGATCCGGCCAGGCGCGGGGGAAGGACAGTTGGCGGAGCGAGCGGTGCGCGCTTTTGGATTCAGAGATAAGCTTGGCTATTTGTTCGGCGATTTCGGCAACGATTTCTTCTTTATTCTCGTCAGTTCATTTTTGATGGTGTATTACACCGATATTTTCCACATTAGCGCCGCCGCGGTAGGCATTATGTTTTTGATTGCCAGATTGTGGGATGCGGTTGCAGATGTGTTATGGGGACGCTTCATCGATACGCGGCAGTCCGGCAAGCAGGGAAAGTTCAAACCATGGATCTTCCGCATGTCATTTCCTCTTGTACTGTCTGGCGTGTTGATGTTCGTCCACATTCCCGGCATGTCGGGCGGGTTTTATTTGGCCTATGCGTTTATCACCTATTTGATCTGGGGGACCTTGTACAGCACGGTCAATATTCCGTACGGCTCGATGGCATCTGTGATGACAAGTGATCCCGTGGAACGTACAACTTTATCGACGTACCGAACGATGGGCGCGATGCTGGCTGGATTAGTCATCAATGTCACCGGCCCTTTGCTGCTATTTGTGGATAATAAAGCTGATGCAGGGCGCTTTTTATTGGGAGCCATCGTGTTTGGCGTGCTAGCGATCAGCTGCTATATGGCTTGTTGTCAGTTGGCTCAGGAGCGGATTACCCTTAACGGGAACGTTGCTAAGAAAGTGAACCTGGCTAAAACTTTTGCAGGCTTATCGAAAAATAAACCGTTGATATGGATTCTCATTGTTTCCCTGACATTCATGGTTTGCTTTATGCTGATCGGCGCTGTCAATGTGTATTTGTTTAAAGACTATTTTGGCAATGCCAAGGCGCTGAGCTTGCTTGGGCTGATTCAAACGGCGACTGTATTTATCGCCATCCCGATGGTTAAGCCGTTAGTCGCGAGATTCGGCAAAAAGGAAGTAGCTTCCGCCGGGCTGCTGCTGGCCAGCCTTGTCTATGCCAGTCTTTATTTCTTGCCTGGTTTATCCGCGATGTCGTTCATGGGCGTGCTCTCCGTTGCCATGTTTGGCTACGCTTTCTTCAATCTGGTCATTTGGGCTTTTGTCACAGACGTTATAGACTACCATGAATATGTAACTGGCCTTCGCGAGGATGGAACCGTTTACTCCATCTATTCCTTTGCCCGGAAGGTCGGTCAGGCGCTGGCAGGCGGTCTAGGCGGCATTGCCATAGCTGCTGTCGGTTATGATGCGGCGAAAAAGGTGCAAACCCATGAAGCCCTCACTGGCATTCACACGTTGGCGACCTTAATCCCGGCGATTGTATTACTGGTCATATTTTTGATCCTCACCTTCCTTTACCCCTTGAACAAACAACGTACGATCCAGTTGGTCAGCGATTTAACGGAATTAAGAAGCAAGTCCTAAACAAAACGCCTCCCCCGAATTCATCGGAGGGAGGCGTCTTGTTTGACGGGGATGTTGGCGTTGTCGTTTAGCCTCTGTTCAGCTGAGGATCGCCTTTGTCTTGGTCCGGGCTGCCTTTCGGATGGTGTGGTCCGTTAGCGCCGGGCGCACCCTGCGTTCTTTCCAGCCGGGCGCGGCCAAGGAGGAAGACAAAAAAGAGCGCCAGTACCGGCAGGGCGACAGACCACTGGAAAATGAACAAGATCGAATCCGCCAGCTTGCCGAGCAGTTGGCTGATCACTTCTTTGGACAAGTGCATTTGCTCTTGAATAACAGGATCGAGCAGCGCTTGACCGCCTTTGATTTTTTCGGCTAATTGCGGCGAAAGATTCGGAATTTCTGTCAATCCATGCTGAAAAGCATGCTTCTGCAGCGCTCCGAACACGGTCACACCGAGTGCGGAACCGATCGTGCGGAAGAAGGTAATCAGCGAGGAGGATGTACCTTTATATTGCGGCGGAACCGCGTTGAGCGTCGCCATGTTGAGCAAGGAGAAAGAAACACCCATGCCTAGCCCAACGATGACCATAAAGATCGTAATGAGCCATTCTTTTGTCTGCACATCCATTGCAAATCCTAGCAACGCTGTGCCGGCAATGAGGAATAGCGCGGATACCGTCATCGTATCCCGGTAACGGAATTTGGCGGCAACACGTCCGCCGATCTGCGAGCTGACGACGACGCCAAGCATCATCGGCGTCAATACCGAGCTCGTCTGAGTCGCTGTGCGATGGAAGACGCCTTGAATGAACAGCGGAATGTATGTTGCGCTAGCCATCATAATGCCGCCGTACAGCAAGCTGATGCCCATACTCCCGGTGAATACACGGCCACGGAATAAGCTAAGCGGTACGATCGGATCTTTCGCCGAACGTTCAGCCCAAATGAACAAGATAAACAGGACGACAGCGGCGATGAACAAGGAGATGGTTTTTAGTGAATTCCACGCCCAACCATCCGTGCCGCCGAGCTCCAGCCCGAACATGAGGCAGAGAATAGCCGCAGTCAGCAGAATGGCGCCAAGCCAATCAATCACTTGCTTCCGTTTGTTCGGTGTTTCGCGGTAAGCTTGCACAATGAACAAGAACGACAAAATCCCGAGCGGTACATTAATGAAGAAAATCCAGCGCCAGCTGAAATTGTCCGTAATCGCTCCGCCTAGAATCGGGCCGAATACACTGGAGAGACCGAATACGGCGCCGAACAGCCCCATCATTTTGCCACGCTTCTCGATCGGGAATAAGTCGAAAATAATCGTAAAGACGATCGGCATCAACGCGCCGCCACCAATCCCTTGAATGGCGCGGTAAATAATGAGCTGATCCATGTTTTGCGCGGTGCCGCACAGAATCGAGCCGATCATGAACAGCGCGAGACCTGAGAGGAAAAACCGCTTACGGCCGTACATATCGGACAGTTTGCCGAAAATCGGCGTAGCGACCACCATCGCAATCATATAGGCGGAATACACCCAAATGAAGTTTTCAAGACCTCCAAGCTTCTTGATTATGGTTGTCATTGCCGTAGATACAATCGTCTGATCGAGTGCTGACATGAATAACCCTAATAACAATCCGGCTACTGCCAGATTAATATTGCTTTTCTTTTTATCCACTTGCCACTTCCTTCCAACCCCTCGCAGGATTAAATACTCAAATTTGAATATATCACGTTACGATTATACCTGATTATTATGATCTTGCAACAGCTATTTTTGACGCAAAAAACGAAAAAAAGCACATAGCGGAAGGATCTCTTCCGTTATGTGCTAGGTAAAGTTTGGCATCTTGGGGGGGGGGAACGGCTTACAGGAGATGCGGCTGAAAACGGCTAGCCAACAATTGGGTCGCCTGAGTCGGGTCGATCGCATAGACGAGCAGCTCTTCAGCGCCGGATCCTGCGCTGCACAACCGTTCTCCCGCTGGCGAAATGAGCGAGGAGGTCACTTGTTGGCCATCAAGCGCATAATTGACGCTGGCAAAATAAATATTGTTTTCCGCGCTCCTGCACACCATCGCCCCGTTATAGAATTCCGGATTGCCCACAGTCCCCGTGAATTGCGGGTGAAACACAATCTGCGCGCCTCTTGCGGCAGCCCAGCGCACCGTTTCCGGGTATCGCCAGCCTTCATGGCAGATGACGATGCCGAACGTAAGGCCATCGATTTCAAACAACTGGCGACCTGTTCCTGGAACATAGCCGAATTGATCTTCATCGGGATCGATTTGATTTTTTATTTGATAGCCGAGCACTTCTCCGGTATTTGAAATGACAAAAGCTACGAGGTGCAGCCCCGTTTCATCGTCCCATTCCATAGGCAAAATAACGGCAATCCCAGCCTCACGGGCAGCTGCCTGAATGTCATCCAGCGCGGAGGCCTGTACAGCGTGGTCATACGGTTCAACCGCAAACCCAACGCCTCTTAACCCCGGAATGATCGATTCCGGAAAACAGATGAGCGCACAGTGGCGGTCAGCCGCCTGACGAATCATTCGTTTTACGATTGCGACGCCTTCCGCAGCCGAGCGCGGGAATGGAGTCTGTGCCAGTCCGATTTGCATGCGAATCTCTCCTTTGTCTGTCAAGCTTTGGCTACATTTTAACATAATTACCTGCCTATGAGGTGAAGAATAAAACCAGTGCTTGCTTCGCATGCTAAATCTTAGTAAAATCAGCGCCTAATGCGTGCGTGAATCAAGGGGGGAGCCTTTTTGAAATTATCATCGGAACAGCATATCACACTTCATGGCTTTAACAATTTGACTAAATCGCTCAGCTTTAACATGTACGACATTTGCTTTACCAAAACCAAAGTAGAGCGTGAAGCTTACATCGCTTATATAGACAAGCAGTACAATGCGGATCGCTTGACCGCGATCCTGAATACGGTGGCCGACATTATCGGCGCACATGTGCTGAACATCTCCAAGCAAGATTATGAACCGCAAGGGTCCAGCGTAACGATGCTGGTATCGGAAGGGCCGATCGAACAAGCGCCAAGCGAATCGTTCGAGGAGTCGCCGGGTCCTTTGCCGAATGCAGTGGTGGCCCATCTGAACACAAGTCATATTACCGTGCACACGTATCCTGAGTATCACCCTGATGAAGGGATTAGCACGTTCAGAGCTGACATTGATGTGTCCACCTGTGGGGAAATCTCTCCACTGAAAGCTTTAAACTATTTGATCCGCTCCTTTGACACCGATATTATGACGATGGATTACAGGGTTCGCGGATTCACGCGCGATATTACAGGGCACAAGCTTTTTATCGATCATGAAATCAGCTCCATTCAAAACTACATTCCGAACGAGATCAAGGATATGTACCATATGATTGATGTGAACGTTTATCAGGAAAATATTTTTCACACCAAATGCAAACTTCGCGAGTTCGATCTGAATAACTATTTGTTTGGCTACACGAAAGACACACTCAGCAAGGAAGAGCAGCAGGACATTGAAAAGAGCGTCAAGTGGGAGATGGATGAAATCTTTTATGGAAAAAATATGGTTTTTGCTTGAACACTGACATTCTTGCTACAATTACAAAATCCATTGGAAGAAAATCCCTGTATCATTTTGCTAGAAGCGGGAATTTGGAAGCGATGGCTCATTTTGATGCCTTCATGTCCAGTTATGCGTTGGATCCGCTGGATTCGCGCAGGCGCAGGACAACAGCGAAGCAAGTGGTGTATCAAGGTTTCACTGTCACCTTGAACGCCCATTTGCGCATTCCGGACAGTATGATCGATCCTTCCACAACACAGGAGCAGTTTCGCGAGGCGTTGAATCGGCATGTGTTTCTTTGGCCGACGAAGAAGGATTGCCAGAAGATGCTGGACACTTATTCGAGAAGGGAACCGGATGGGACGTTTGCGGTATTCGAATTGGATGCCTATTCGTTATTGGCGAGCCATTATGACCGTGTGAAGTTGGCCAAATATGACTCCGGGAGCGCGCCGAGGTTTCCGAAGCATTGTTCATATAGGAAAAGTCCTGACTTGTTTTTGCCCATAGACCACTTCATGCAAGTGAGCAGCAGCATCGTCCCCGTCAAAGCCTCTGAGATCAAAGAGGTGCTCGTTGAGCATCGCATCGACCATGTGTCGGCACATTTACGGGCGATCTATGTGGATGAGGCGATGGCGGTGCCTGCCAGATGGCGGCAGATTGTCAAGCCGCTTGATGACTTGCGCCGCAAGGAAGAGGGATGAACCCGATTCGCTGCCAATATGCGGCTTGGCGGGCGCTCTAAAGCGGATCATCCGTTTTAGAGCGTTCTACGCGCAGCCCCGCGCGTCCCCGCGTTCCCGTCCAAAGCGGCTATTCCGCTTTAGGGCCATTCCCCTTTTTACACACACGAATCCAAGCCCGCAACTCCCATCGCCCCTAAGAGTATACGCTTCCACACAAAACGATTCGACCCCAGTTGCCAAAAGGACTACCGTCTTTACGATTTTCACATTGCATGCCAAAAACGATGATGAGAATCTTCCACGATTTATGTTAATCTCAATATATAGAAGAATTAGCTGCGAGATTAGGAGTATGGCATGATTGAAATCCCCGGTTATCAGATTCATCAGGTGATATTGGAAGAACCATCAATTATCGTTTGCTATGCGACATCGGAGGCGTTGTCCAGAGCTGTTTTGGTCAAAATTGCAAAAGAAGGGCCGCGCATGATCCTGGAAAATGCGAAGCTCATGAACGAATATGAAATGACATCCAACCTGCGAATGGATGGCGTGCTTCAGCCGCATGCCTTATTAAGGCAGGGCAATAGCTTAATTCTTGTTAGCGAATGGTTGGAAGGGCTGACGCTGCGGCATTTTGCGCAATCTGCGGAAATGTCCATCCCGCTTTTTTTGCAGCTGGCCATTCGCATTACCGGCGTACTGGAGCAATTGCATCACAGAAATATCCTGCATATGAACGTAAGACCGGACACGATTGTCGTCGTCCCGTCTTCGCTGCGCATTTGTTTCACTGGCATGGGGCATTCCATTTATGACATTCCAGGCCAGCCGCAGGCAAGAAATATGCCGCTGTTCGAGAGCGGCCCCGCTTATATGGCGCCGGAACGAACGGGGCCGCTAAACAGGCCCGTTGAGGGAAGCTCAGACTTATATTCACTGGGCATTACGTTCTATGAGGTTTTGGCGAAGCGACTGCCCTTCACTGCAGCAGATCCGCTGGCTTGGGGGCATGCCCATATCGCCCTTAGTCCCGTGCCTCTATCCACCTACGTGCCGTCCGTTCCTGGTATGATCGAGGCGATCATCAGTCGTCTTCTGGAGAAGACGGTAGAGCGAAGGTATCTGAGCGCATCCGGCTTAAAAGCGGATCTGGAGCATTGCCTGCAGCTCTGGGAGCAGCACGGGCAGATCGAACCGTTTGAGCTTGGACGATTGGACATGCGGAAGTCCAGTTTGCTAGATCTTCAGCCTAGTGAAGATTATCGTCTGCTCAAGGTAGAGGAGAGCGCCATCGATGCGAAAGTGGATCAAGCGGGGTATGCGCGTATGCTTGAGCTTGCGGCGATCGTGCGGGCATCGGAGGCTTTTGCCGGGGAAAAGAATGGTTTTCATTTGGCAGAACAATTAATGAAAATTATGCTGGAGGCTGCTGGCGCGCAAAAAGGATTCTATATATCCGCTCAAGCCGATGCGCTTTTCGTCGTTCAACCGCAAGCGGCATCTCCGCTGAACTTGATGCCGCTATCTGAATTTGCCGAAGCTTGCAGCAGCTTCATCCGGGAAACTGCGGCCCGCCAGGTGCCGATCATCATTGAAGATGCGGCGCTTCATGGAGCTTTCGTCGATGATCCGTATGTGATCCGCTATAAGCCCAAGTCGGTTCTGGGGCTCCCTATTTTTGCACAGGGCGCGTTGAGCGGTGTGATTTATCTCGAAAATAACCTAGTTGCCGGCGTGTTCACGCCAGATCGTTTATCTGTGCTTCATGTGTTGGCTACACAAATGCAAATTATTTATCAATCGCTCATGATGGCGGGCAGCGATAAGATTAAGCTGCTGGGCAGGGAGGCTGACCATGGTTTGACGGCCCGCGAAATCGAAGTACTGCAGGAGATGGCTGCCGGGTTGTCCAATAAAGAGATCGCAGTGCAATTGAAATTGTCCAGTGAGACGGTCAAAGTGCATGTCCGCAACATCTATGACAAGCTGGATGTGAATAATAGAGTGCGCGCTGTAGCGCTTGCAGCCCAATTAAATTTGCTGGATCTGTGAGACTAGAGAACCCTTAATATGTATGTAATTGAACGCCTTGTAAGGCGTTTTTTTGTTATAGCCAAGATAGAATGTAGGGGCATTAGACATTATGTCTAAAAATTTATCGAAATTATAGACAACTTGTGAACTTTGATATAGTATTATTGACAATCGGTTAAATGATTTAACACTTGGTTAAATATTTCGAAACAATTCGTTAATAATTTGCAACATTCAAACATGTCATTATTCCAGCGGGCATGCCGGGCAAGTTGAACTCTGTTTATGTATCCTTTTTACATAATATAAAAATACTAAATGACAATGGGGGAACAACATGAAGAAGAGTATCTTGGGGAAAGTTTCGTATACGGTTATGGGCGCATCATTGTTGGCAGGATTACTGACAGGTTGCGGTGCTGCAGGAAGCGGGTCCGGCAGTTCAGGCGATGTTATCAAAATTGGAGCTAACTTGGAGCTTTCAGGAGCTGTTGCTTCTTACGGACAATCCATTGCCCAAGGCATCGAGCTCGGCGCCGAAGAGATTAACAAGAATGGCGGCATCAACGGCAAGAAAATCGAAATTATTAAAGCTGACAACAAGTCCGACGCAGCGGAAGCGACGAATGCAGCGATCAAATTGACGAGCCAAGATAAAGTGGCGGCGATCATTGGCGCAGCGACTAGCGGTGACACGGTTGCTCAAGTGCAAATTGCAACAGACAACAAAACAGTATTGCTGACACCTTCAGGCACAAGCCCGAACGTAACGGTTGGCACAAGCGGCAAAGTGAATGACTTTATTTTCCGCACATGCTTTATCGATCCTTTCCAAGGAAACGTGGCAGCTAACTTTGCAGCTAAAAACTTGAATGTGAAGAAGGCAGCCATCTTCGCCGATAGCGCCAGCGATTACGCAAAAGGTCTTGCTGCATCCTTCAAAGATACGTTCACCAAAAACGGCGGCTCTGTCGTTGCGCAAGAGTCTTATGTAGCAAAAGATACAGATTTCCGCGCAACGTTGACACGTATTAAAGCGGCTAATCCAGAGTTCGTCTTTATTCCTGGCTATTATGAAGAAGTTGGCTTGATCATCAAACAAGCGCGTGAAATGGGTATTACGGTTCCATTCATGGGTGGCGACGGTTGGGATTCCCCGAAACTGGTTGAACTCGCGGGCGCAGCAGCTTTGAACAACACATTTATCACGAACCACTATTCTTCTGAAGATCCGGACAAAACGATCCAAAACTTCGTATCCGCGTTCAAAGCGAAATATGAGAACAAATCTCCAGACGCCTTCAACGCGCTTGGTTACGACTCTATTTACCTGATTGCAGACGGTATCAAACGTGCAGGTTCGACAGATGGCGCGAAAATCAAAGATGCAATGGCACAAACGAAAGATTTGTCCCTTGTATCCGGTAAAATTACATTTGACGCTCAGCACAATCCGATCAAAACAGCAACTGTTTTGAAGTATAAAGATGGTAAACAGCAGTTCGAAACGAAAGTGAATCCATAATTGCGTTTAGGCCTGGGTGGGGGAATCTCCCCCACCTGTTTTATTTTCAGAAGGGGATTGAAAACTATGGATTGGATACAGCAGATTATTAACGGAATCTCACTGGGCAGTATCTATGCGCTCATCGCACTAGGCTATACGATGGTCTACGGCATTATTCGTCTCATCAACTTTGCGCATGGCGATGTGTTCATGGTCGGTGCGTTCATCGGCTTCTACGCGATCAAGTACGCAGGCCTGGGCTTCTTCCCTGCGCTCATTATCGCAATGGTGATCTGCGCGCTGCTCGGGGTCGTGATCGAGAGGATCGCTTACAAGCGGCTGCGCAATGCCAGCCGGATTGCGGCATTGATTACAGCAATCGGGGTTTCCTTATTGATTGAATACGGAACTATCTACCTTCGCGGTGCTCAACCGGAAGCGTTCCCGCAAGTGCTGCCGAGCGAAAGCTTTCATTTCCTTGGCGCAACCATCAGCAGCACGTCCCTCTTCATTCTTTGCGTCTCCGTGGTATTAATGATCATCCTGCAGTTCATCGTTCGCCGCACCAAAATCGGTAAAGCAATGAGAGCAGTCTCCCACGATGCGGAAGCTGCGCGCTTGATGGGGATTAACGTAGACCGCACGATCTCTGCAACTTTTGCCATTGGTTCTGCGCTGGCTGGTGCAGCGGGCGTGATTTTCGGTATCTACTATACGAAGATTGAACCGCTTATGGGTGTTATTCCCGGCTTAAAAGCATTCGTCGCTGCCGTGCTTGGCGGTATCGGCATTATCCCAGGCGCTGCAATCGGCGGCTTCGTGCTCGGGCTGGTCGAGACTTTGGTCAGTGCGCTGGGCTACTCCAACTGGCGGGATGCAGCAGCGTTCATCATTTTGATTTTGATTCTCATCTTCAAGCCGTCAGGCATCTTGGGTAAAAATACCCGTGAGAAAGTGTAGGTGACGGACGAGAATGAAAAAATCTAAAGGATTCTGGTTGTTTCTCGTTGTATCTATTGTCGTGTATGGCCTTGTTCAGCTGCTGATCAGCACAGGTGTGTTAAATCCATTTTATTCCAATACGTTGATTTATATCGTCATTAATATTATTTTGGCCGTAAGCTTACACCTGGTCATCGGGATTACGGGGCAATTCTCCATCGGTCATGCAGGATTTCTCGCTGTGGGCGCTTATATGGCGGCCATTTGCACAAAGCTTCACGTTCCTTTCCCATTGGCGTTAGTGGTCGGTGGTGTCGTGGCTGCGCTCATGGGCCTCATCGTCGGTATCCCGAGCTTGCGATTAAAAGGTGACTACCTGGCGATCGCTACGCTCGGTTTTGGAGAAATTATCCGCATTGTGTTCGTAAATATCGAATATGTCGGCGGTGCAGCAGGGATGCAGGTTTCCCACTTAACCAATTGGACGTATGCATTCGTCTGTTTGTTCATTACATTGCTGGTCATCATGAACTTTACGAATTCCACACATGGCCGTGCTTGTATCGCGATCCGGGAAAATGAAATTGCTGCGGATGCGATGGGCATCAATACGACGTATTACAAAGTTGTCGCATTTGCGATCGGCGCCTTTTTTGCCGGTATTGCCGGCGGGTTATATTCGCACAATTTTTACATCATTCAGCCGACGAACTTTGGCTTCTTGAAGTCGTTTGATATTTTGATTTTCGTTGTGCTCGGCGGTTTGGGAAGCTTGTCCGGCGCTGTGCTGGCGGCGATTCTCATGACCATCGTCTCCACTTTCCTGCAGAGTTATCCGGAAACGCGCATGGTCATCTATAGTATCGTATTGATTGTGGTCATGCTGTATCGTCCGACAGGTTTGATGGGAACCAAAGAGATCACGTCATACTTCGGTAAATGGTCGCTAGGCAAAGGAGGACGTCTGCATGGCAAGTAAACCTTTGCTGCAAGTGAAAGACGCCGGCATTCAATTTGGCGGTTTAAAAGCGGTATCCGGCTTTAATATGGAAATTCACCAAGGAGAGCTGATAGGACTGATCGGTCCTAACGGTGCGGGGAAAACAACGAGTTTTAACCTGCTCACGGGTGTCTATGTGCCGACAGAAGGCGATATTTTGTTTGACGGCAAGCGCCTGAACGGTCTTGCGCCCTATCAGATTACGCGCAGCGGAATCAGCCGAACGTTCCAGAACATTCGACTGTTTAATGAGCTGTCCGTGCTTGATAACGTGAAGGTCGCGTATCATTCTTTGTCCAAGCATTCGATGATGAGTTCGATCCTGCGTTTGTCCGGGCATTTTGCCGGCGAGCGGGAGATTGAAGAGAAAGCTTTGCAATTTCTGCGAATTTTCCAATTGGAAGGCTATAAAGATGAAATTGCCAAAAATTTGCCATACGGCCAGCAGAGGCGGTTGGAAATCGCTCGTGCTCTCGCCGCGGGTCCGAAGCTGCTGCTTCTGGATGAGCCGGCAGCGGGGATGAACCCGCAAGAGACGCACCAGTTGATGGAGCTCATTGCCTTCATCCGCAAGGAATTCCAGCTTACCGTTCTGCTGATTGAACACGATATGAAGTTAGTGATGGGGATCTGTGAACGGATTTATGTGCTCGATCATGGGCAGCTTATTGCGCACGGAACGCCTGATGAAATCCGTAACCATCCGAAGGTCATTGAGGCCTACTTAGGCGAGGAGGTGAAGAGCGGCGATGCTTAAAGTGGATGAAATTAATGTGTATTACGGAAATATACAAGCCCTGAAGGGTGTCTCGCTCGAAGTCAATCAGGGCGAGATTGTGACCTTAATCGGCGCCAACGGTGCGGGCAAAAGCACGCTGCTGAAATCGTTGTCCGGTCTCCTGAAGCCGAAGCAAGGCGATATCCAGTACCTGGGCGGATCGATTGCCGGCAAACCGGCGCAAGAGATTGTGAAGGCGGGAATCTCCCACGTGCCCGAAGGACGTCGTGTCTTCGCCAACATGTCCGTTGAAGAAAACCTGGAGCTGGGCGCTTACTTGCGCACTGCCAAACGTGAAATTCGCGAGGATATCGAGAATGTCTATCGTTTGTTTCCGCGGTTGCTAGAGCGGCGCAAACAGCTGTCAGGCACATTGTCCGGCGGTGAACAGCAAATGCTGGCGATGGGCCGGGCTTTGATGGCGCGCCCGAAGCTGCTCTTGCTGGATGAGCCTTCCATGGGCCTCGCGCCATTGTTGGTGAAAACGATTTTTGAAATTATCGTCGAGATCAACCGCACGGGCACAACGGTATTGCTGGTTGAACAAAATGCAAATATGGCGCTATCCATCGCTCATCGCGCTTACGTGATTGAGACCGGAAAAGTCGTCATCTCGGGAACAGCTGCAGAACTGCAGGCTAGTGACCAGGTGAAGGAAGCTTATCTCGGGGGCCATTAAATAAGAAGGGACTGTTTCCAAGGTTTGAAGGACCTCGGGCAGTCTTTTTTTGCGTTGAAATGAATATGGTTTATGCTGTTCGAATTACCAAATGAAGGATATGGTTTCATTCCTGTCGAAAAGTAGATGAATCAAAGGGAATGAATATGCAAAGTGCAAAAAGGAGTGGAAAGACATGCGAATCAACCAACAAGCGTTCTGTGTCAAAGATGTCAGTTATATCATTCGCTCGGCGGAGATCGAAGATGCGCAGGCTTTAGCCGCATTGCGGCTGCAGCTCGATGGGGAGACCGACAATTTTGACCGTGAGCCTGGGGAAGCTTTCCTTGATGCTCAAGGATTCGAGCAATTGATTGAAGCGGATTCCTTACATCCGAGCCATTTGCTGCTCGTTGCGGTCATGGACGATCGAATCGTTGGCTATTCGAGATGCCAAGGGAGTGAATTAAAGCGATTCGAGCACCAAGTCGAGTTTGGCGTCGGTGTGTTGAAAGCATGTTGGGGCTCGGGCATGGGGACAAATTTATTGAAGGCTTCTATAGCTTGGGCGGACGCAAACGGGATCAAGAAAATGAGTTTAAAAGTGGTGGAAACGAACGTAAATGCTTTTCAGCTGTACCAGAAACTCGGTTTTGAAGTGGAAGGCCGGTTAAAATATGATCGAATCCACGCTGACGGCAACTATTACAGCACCATCTTGATGGGCAGGTATCGGGATGAAGCGAGGCTAGCGCGCAAGGTTCAGGCGCAGACCGTATGGGTGCGGGAGGATGGATTTACCGTCCATATCGATAAAAGATTTTTGGATCTCGAGGTCATCTTTCAATTTCTAACCCAGGAATCCTATTGGGCGAAGGAGATCCAAAGAGAATTGGTTGAAGCGGCTGTTGAACATTCAACCCTTTGTTTTGGCATTTTCCATGGAGATCCGTCCAAGGGGCCAGCTGAGCAAGTTGGATTCGCCAGAGTCGTTTCGGACCTCGTCCGCTTCGCCTGGCTGGGGGATGTTTTTGTGCTTCCGCAGTACCGCGGGCTCGGCTTAAGCAAATGGTTGATGAGCATTATCGTGAATCACCCTCAATTGAAAGGAACCAGCTTCAACTTAGGCACTAGAGACGCACATTCCTTGTATGCGCAGTATGGTTTCAAGCCTTTGACGCAAGTGGAGAACCGTATGTCTCGGGCGATGAATTGGCAGGACATTTATGAAGGCTATGGCTTGAAGGAGTAGGTGGGAGCGTTGTCGATCGAGGCGGTTCTCTTTGATTTGGATGGTACTTTATTAGATCGGGACACATCACTGGACGCGTTTGTGAGGGAGCAATACGAGCGTTATGCAGCTTTACAAGTTGTTGAAAAAGAATCTTTCGTCAAACGATTTATCGAGCTGGACAATCATGGTCACGTTTGGAAGGATCAGGTGTATCAGCAGCTGATCCACGAATTTGCTATCCAGGACGTAGACGGGTCGCAGTTGTTAGAAGATTACATTTGTAATTTCCAAAAGTATTGTATAGGCTATCCAAATGTAGTGGAGATGCTCACATGGTTAAAGGAACATCATGTAAAAGTTGCGCTTGTTTCAAACGGTTTTGGACAATTTCAATATGATAATTTCACAGCGCTGCAGATCGAGCCATTTTTCGATAAGGTACTTATTTCGGAATGGGAAGGGATGCGCAAGCCTGCCCCGGCGATTTTCAATCGAGCTCTAGCTCAACTGGGAGTCACCGCTGAGAGAGCGGTCTTCGTAGGGGATCACCCTGATCATGATATCAGGGCCAGCCGAGGTGTGGGGATGACGGCGGTATGGAAGCGAAATGGTCGCGGCGATATGGTCGTGGAGGCTGATGCGGTAATTGACGATCTGGCAGAATTAATTGACATGCTACGGCCCAACTTGTCTAAATGAACAAAAAATCAGCTGCCCGGGACTTGACGTCTCGGACAGCTGATTTTTTGTTTTCGGGTGGCGATAGCCAGGCGGGTTGCCCGTGGGAGGCGGCCGCCGTAGTCCGAAAAAGCCCAGTTGGAGCGTGGGCAAAGGCGGTTGAGTCAGCCGCAGTCCGATTTCGCCGAGTTGCAGCGTGCTTTTTGTGCACGAAGGCACCAAACTGCCGCTGCAAGCAGTCAAAATCGGACTGCGCAGTCGAACCGCCCGCGCAAGGCCGCTCCAATTGGGCAAATTCGGACTACAGCGCGGCGGAGCACCGGCAGCTACGTCGGCGGCCGCCGCAGTCCGAAAAAGCCCAATTGGAGCGTGGGCAGAGGCGGTTGAGTCAGCCGCAGTCCGATTTCGCCGAGTTGCGGCGAGCTTTTTGTGCGCGGAGGCACAAAAAGCTCGCTGCAAGCAGTCAAAATCGGACTGCGCAGCCGAACCGCCCGCGCTGTGCCGCTCCAATTGGGCAGAATCGGACTACGGCGCGGCGGAGTACAGGCAGCTACGTCGGCGGCCGTAGTCCGAAAAAGCCAGTTGGAGCGTGGGCAAAGGCGGTTGAGTCAGCCGCAGTCCGATTTCGCCGAGTTGCAGCGTGCTTTTTGTGCACGAAGGCACCAAACTGCCG
>NZ_JAQFVF010000044.1 GCF_027789125.1 Paenibacillus aestuarii
AACCCGCTTCGCACTATTACCCTGCCCGCCGCCCGCCACGTGCCCCACCATACCTGTATAGCCAGCCCTTCCCTCACCTCCCCCATTCTTTGTAGATACCACAGAACCAGCTTCCCACTATTACCCCGCCGTCCATTTATCCCATTAGACTGACGCGAGCCTCATTACCAAATACAAAAAGGATAGCCTATTAGCTATCCTTTACCCGACTTATTTAGTTGCAAAATCATTCCTTGCGTCTAAAATACTTTTTTCACCTCTCGTTCCTCTTTCAAAATCTCAACCGCTTCCCTGAAGCGTAGAGAGTGAATGATTTCCCGCTCGCGTAAAAACTTCAAGCCGTCCTGCAAGTCGACGTCATCGGTCATATCGATCAACCATTGATACGTGGCTCTGGCTTTCTCTTCAGCTGCGATATCCTCATATAAATCCGCGATCGGATCACCCTTGGCTTGTATGTATGTAGCCGTCCAAGGAACGCCTCCTGCATTTTGATAAAACAGCGCGTTGTCATGCGAGACATAGTGATCCCCCAGGCCCGCAGCTTTCATTTGATCGGGAGTAGCATCCTTGGTGAGTTTGTACACCATCGTAGCGATCATTTCCAAGTGAGCGAATTCTTCGGTGCCGATGTCCGTCAACAGGCCGATGACTTTATCCGGAATCGTGTAACGCTGATTCAAGTAGCGCAGCGCAGCAGCCAACTCCCCGTCTGCACCCCCATATTGTTCAAGCAGTAATTTGGCCATGTAGGGGTCGCATTTGCTGACTCTTACGGGATACTGCAGCTTTTTCTCATAGATCCACATCTTTACTGCCTCCTCTCACACTTGCCATGGCCATGGCGTCTCAATCCACTGCCAAGGATGTTTGGAATAGGAGTGGCCGAAGGGCATCAGCGGTCCAAATTCCATCTCGAAGTGGTGGGCCATATGCATCCGTTTTTGCGCGAATTGATTGTACTGCTGAATAGCGGCAAAATCATCAGGATGCGTATCCAAATACAAGTTCAATTCAACGAGTACAAAATCAACGGCCTGTAGATCATGCAACTGCTTATAATACGATTCCGGCAATACAGGATGGCTCATGGTCTGTCACTTCCTTCTGCCGGTTTAGCTTCATAAGGCCCGTATAACGCCGGCCAAAGTGTTCCAAGTCTCAGTGCTTCATAAGGACTGAATTGCGGTAATCCCGGAGGCTGAAAAGGGATAAATAATTGCGGCGGTGTATTGTAAAATTTCACTCGAATCGGCGGACACGGATCAAACGGACCGGCATACGGATACCATGCTTTAAACTGTGAGTGCATGCAACTCCCTCCTTTTGTCTCGAACAGACGCCTATAACAAGGCTATGCAGCCCTACTTGACCAACATTCAACTGTTTTCCAAGATTTCTATATTGTATGAAAGCTGTACAACCCTTTACAATAAGGAAAAAGGAATTAAACTTACATAATTAGAAGAAAATGGAGGAAATCACATGTTCAAACAAAAGCTTATTCTCGCTGCTGCTGCCATGCTCATGACAGCCTCCGTAAGCAGCATGATGCCGACAACGCCCGCGTACGCCGCTACAGCCACCAGTTCTTCACTATCGCAAGGAATGTCCAGCAATTCGGTTACCAGCTTGCAAGCCAATTTGAAAACACTCGGATTTTTTACATACCCTACCAATACCGGATATTTTGGCACGATTACAACACAAGCAGTCAAAGATTTTCAAAAGGCTTACAGCTTGCCTGTTACAGGTGTTGCTGACGCAGCAACCCAAACGAGCATTGCCCATGCGTTGACTAAGCGCACTATCATGAACGATGCCATGAATTATGTGCATGTTCCGTATCTCTGGGGCGGCAGTAGTCCGACAGGTTTTGATTGCTCCGGTTTTATTTACTACATGTTCCAGACTCATGGCGTCTCGATTGCCCGTACAACTTCTGCTGCGCTTTACGGAATGGGCACATCCGTCGCTACCGCTAATTTGCAGCCCGGCGACCTCGTCTTTTTTGCGATTGCGACACCAGGCGTTGTGGACCATGTCGGGTTTTATATGGGGAACGGCCAGTTCCTCTCGGCTACACGTTCTGCAGGCATCTACCCGCAAAGTATGAACAGCTCCTATTGGGGACCCAAATATATGGGCGCCAAGCGCGTCTACTAAAGTGCATAAACCAAAAACGCCGATCTTCTATTCGTAGAAGTCGGCGTTTTTTTATAAGAGATCGATAAGTTCATGAATGTTCGAAATAATGGCATGCGGCTTTACATCCGTTTGCGGCGCTTTGCCGTATTTATTGACCCATACCGCCTGCATCCCTACCCGTATCGGCCCCGCAACATCTGCTTCCCAGGAGTCCCCGACAAACATCGTTTCTTCCGCTTGCACCTGAAAGTGATCCAGTGCCAGCTGATAAATTTGCGGGTCGGGCTTGGCCAAGCCGACAACATTCGAGATCCAGACTTGTTCAGACGGGAACAGCTCCATCAGCCCCAGTCGCTCAAGTTTGCCTTCTTGCATATCATGCGGCCCGTTGGTGATAATTCCGAGCTGATAACGTTCCTTCAAGCGGTTTAGCAGCATCTGCACAGCCGGGTCAGGCTGCAAGCTCCTCACATACTCGCGAATATAATTCTGATTGAAATCACTTGCTTCCTCTTCCGTCATTGTGTACTGAAACGCTGCCAGAGCTTCAATCAGCCTGCGGTTGCGGTAAACCTCCACCGTACTGATCCGCTGCTCATACAAGTAATACAGTTCATTGCTATAGTGCTGAAAAGTTTCAAAAAACGCATCCGCATCATACCGGCTTATGACTGGATGTGCTGCGAACAGCTTTTTCAATACGACGTCAAATGTCGTTGCAAAATCAAACAGTGTATCGTCGAGATCGAATAAGATCAGCTTCAAAGCTGTTCACACCTCCAGGATTTTTTAATCCAGCTTAATGTTCAACTTCAACAAACCTGCCTTGCGCATTGCCTGGTAAATAATAACAACCAGTGGTCCGAGAAACAGACCCATAATCCCCATAAGCTCGAAGCCAATGTATAAACTGATCAATGCCGCAAGCGAGTTGATGCCTACCGCATCACTAAGCACTTTGGGCTCGACAATTCTTCGGAAAATGCTAAGAATCAGAAAAAGAACGAGTAAACCGATCCCCATAGCGGTATGTCCCACGATAAACTGGTAGAGCAGCCATGGAATAAAAACCATACCAGTGCCGATTACAGGCACAAACTCCATAATCATAACCAATAACGAAATGGCAAGCGGATAAGGCGCTCCAAGCACAAGCAAGCCGATAAAAGTGATAAGATACGTGAGTACGGCCATGATCAGCTGAGCCCGAATAAAACCGAAGATCGCCCCGCGCAGGTTGACCAGCACGTGCTCCATCTTCCCTTTAGAATGTTCCTCGAACACGGAAAGAAACGAGGTTTTCAGCTTGGGCAAGCTGATTGTGCATAAGTAAAGGGCGATGATGAACACGATCAGCCATACGAACATATTGGGAATTTTTCCTGCAACATTGAGAAAATAGCCTGAAATGCCGCTGATGACACTTGTCAGCGTGCCTGTAATGGTTTCCGTGCTACGTTCCAGCCAGTTCTGCACCTGCTCCGCCACGTCCGGGGGCAGCGACTCATAGAAGCCCTGTGTGCGGGTTACGGCCTGATCCACGTATTTATTGACCTCATCCATGTAGTGTGGAGCTTTACGCCCCAGCTGGATCAATTCGGTGACCACGTTTAAGCCGAGAAAGTAACACAATGCAATTGTAAGCAGCGTAAAGATCGTACTGATCACGGAAGCGGCCGAGAGCCGGTTGACCCGGGTCGCTTTCATCAGCAGCAAAATAATCGGATCGAGAAAAATCGCCGCCACCAGCGCCAGCATGAACGGGAGGCCGATCGTAAACAAACCGTACAATAACAGCAGTCCTAAAGCCATGATAACAACTGTTTTCAATGACATGGATCGAAGCTCCTCCGCCTATTCATTTGCTGGTTTCATAGAACTGTTCTTCGTGATGTGGATGCGCACAATGCGCAGCCGATCGACTTCAGATACTTCAAAAATGTGAGCGCCAAACTCCACCCTCTTGCCTTTAACTGGAGCGCCTTCCAGCTTCTTGAACAGCCAGCCGCCGATGGAATCGACATCTTCGTCTTCGATGTCCAGATCCAGCATATCATTGAGATCCTCAATCAGCACACGCCCATCCACGGACGTGTACTTGTCTTTGACCTCGACACCCGGGCGTTCGTCGATATCGAATTCATCATGCAGTTCGCCGACGATTTCCTCCATAATATCTTCCAGCGTCAGCAGCCCTGCCGTGCCGCCATATTCGTCGATGACGACAGCAAGCTGGGAGTGCCGCTTCTGCATCAACTTCAAAACGCGGCTGACCTCCATCGATTCCGGTACGTTCAAGATCGGTCGAATAAACGTCTTCAAGTCTTGTTCCTCATCCGGGTCACAAGTCAGCAGATCAGCGATGTGTACAAAACCGACGATGTTGTCCTTATCTTCCAACCCGACCGGGTAGCGGGTATGCTTCGTTTCATGCACCATCCTTAAATTTTCGATAAAGCTTAAGTCAAGGAATAGGCAATCCATATCCGTCCGCGGCAGCATCACTTCACGGGCAATCCGCTCGGAAAACTCGAATATGTTATCGAACAGCACCATTTCATCCCGGTCAATGTGGCCGCTTTTCACGCTTTCGTCCATCAGGATGCGGATCTCTTCCTCCGTATGTGCCGCTTCATGCTCACTGGCCGGCTCGACGCCGACCCAGCGCAGAAACGTATTGGCGGCGCCGTTCAGCAGCCAAATGATCGGGCGGAACAGCTTGTAGAAGAAAAGCAGCGGCGCAGAGAGCCATAGCGAGGTAAGCTCGGCTTTTTGAATGGCAAAAGACTTAGGCGCCAGCTCGCCGAGCACAATGTGCATGAACGTAATAAACGCAAAGGACACGATAAATGACAACGTATCGGTAAAGACGGAGGGTTCGATATGCAAGGAATGCAGCAAAGGCTCCATGATCAGTTCCGATACCGCAGGTTCGCCAACCCAACCCAGACCAAGGGAGGCAAGCGTAATCCCAAGCTGTGTAGCCGATAAGTATGTATCCAGTTGCGAGGTGACGGACATCGCATATTTGGCCTTGCCGCTACCTTCATTCACCAGTTGTTGGATGCGGGATTGGCGCACTTTCACAAGGGCAAACTCGGCAGCTACGAAAAAGCCGTTCATCAGCACCAAGGCTACGACCACGATCAGATTCAGTACAACTGCTCCAAAGTCAAAGGAAGTGTGTGTCAAAGCGTCGATCTCCTTTTAAAAAATAAGGAATTAAATAATAGCTTGACGGTTTTTAAAATCAACGTCTTTATAATAAGAATCCGCGACAAGCAAGTTCGGTCCACAGCATGCCGCCTCGCTGCAGAAGCAATTCACCCGCAAGTTCAGCGGATTGTTCTCCCAACGGGCAAAAATCGTATCCAGATCATCATCATGCACATTGCCCAGCGGCGGTTCATTGGCGAAGTCCGTCACATACACGTCACCGGTGAACGTGCTGATATTCAAGCGGTTGCGTCCGTCAGGGTCGTTGCGTACGGTCACATTCGGCTCTTCGCGCAATCTTCGAATCAGCGCGAGATCATCCGCCTGGTCATTGCAGGCGAAGAATGGAAGCGTGCCGAACAGCATCCACATGTCCTTGTTCCGCTCGTCCAGCAGGCGGTGAATGCTGGCGCGCAGCTGTGGCAACGTGACCATCGGCAGATGCGAGGCAAATGAGCTCGGATACATCGGATGTACCTCGTGCCGCCTGCAGCCCATTTCTTCAATTAACCGATGGATGCCGGGCAATTTGTCGAAGGTGCGGGTATTAATCATCGATTCCGCTGAAACATACAAGCCACCTATGCTCAGCGCGATTGTATTCTCAACCATACGCTCATACATGCGGGCCGCGGTTTCGTAACTGATAGGATGGCTTGCATTTACGAAGCCGACTTGATGGAAGTCTTGTGCGTTCAAGTAATTAAACGAGATATGCATGACATCCAAATAAGGCGCCAGCAGCTCGTATCTGGCCAAATCCAGCGTCAAATTGGAGTTAATTTGCGTTCGGACGCCGCGTTCGCGCGCATATTTCAAGATCGGCAGCATATAGTCCTTGACCGTCTTCATATGATAAGACGGCTCGCCGCCGGTCAAACTGATCGTCTCCAAGTGCTCGACTTGATCCAGCTTGCGCAGCACCATGTCCAGCGGCAGGCGCGGCCCCTCCGACATCGTCAAGGAATCGCCAACCGCGCAGTGCTCGCAGCGCATGTTGCAAAGATTGGTAATGGTAAGCTCCACACTGGTGAGCACATGCTTCCCGTACTTTCGATAGGATCGGATCGGATCCCAAGGATCGTACTGGGGAGATAGCTCCGGCAAGAGGGAGCCTGTTTCATTCATATTCATGCTGTTACACCTGACCTATTTCCTAAATATTCATCGTTTTTAACAATTTACTCATATTTACGCCTATACCTATGCCCTATATTGTAACTTATGATTAAGAAAAAAGGAAACCAGCCCCATCGGCCAGAGAGGGCCGAGGGCTAACGCTACCGCAAAGCCCTCGGTGCCGCTGCCCGCGACCTCAGCCATTTGGGCGCCCACCAGTTCGCCCGCCCCAGCAGCTTCATCAACGCCGGCACAAGCATAACACGGATGATCGTGGCATCGATGAGCACCGCCAGACCAAGTCCAAGCCCCAGCGCTTTCATGATCTCAATATCCGTAAAGAGGAAGGAACCGACCACCACGACTAAAATAAAGGCGGCGCTCGTAATCAAGCTGCCGGTTTTCTTCAGGCCTTCCGCTGTGCTGTAGTCATTGTCTCCTGTCGCTTCGTATTCTTCCATCATACGGGAGATGAGAAACACTTCGTAGTCCATGGAGATGCCGAATACAACACAAAAAATAATGACCGGCAGCGTTGCGCTGACATAGCCAATCGATGTAATACGCAGCATATCGGCAAAGTGTCCGTATTGAAACACCAGCACGACGAGCCCAAGGCTGGCGCCAAGGCTCAGCATGTTCATCAGCACCTCTTTCAGCGGCAGCAGGACAGAGCGGAAAGCCCGCAGCAGCACAAGGTAGGTTATTCCCATGACAAAAGAAAGTACCTGCGGAATCTCCCCCTGGATCCGGTCAATGATATCGATTCGGTATGCCGGTCCACCGGTTACGGCGGTCTCTAGGCCGCCCGAATCAAGGCTGCGCAGCTGCCTGACGAGCTCGGATGTCGCCGGGTCATCCGGATCGTACTCCGGCACGACGTTCATCAGCGCCGTATGATCCTTCGCCAGCTTGGCGGCTTCGATCCGCTCCTTGACGCCGGGCTGCTGCAGCAAAGCGGAGAGCTCAGCATCGGAGTGGTTGCCGAGCTGAGTCAGGTAGCTTTGCACCTCTTTGACCCCGGCGATGCCCTTGATCCGCTCCGCATATGCGCGCGCTTCGCGAACCGACGCTTCCTCCCAGATGAGCGCAGCGGAGTGAACCCTGATTTGGATCGGCCCCATCGTTCTTGAATCATAGGCCAGCTTCAATAGATCCGATCCGTATCGAGACTCATAGCTCGGGGGCAGCACTTCCGCGTTAGGAATGTTCAGCTTCATATGGTTGATCGGTATCATGACATAGAGCAGCAAGCCACCGACGATGATGACCAACATGAGCGGCTGCCTCATCACAGCGTAGGCTATCCGTTCCCATAATCTCCCACTGTTTTGCTTGCGAAACCGCCGGGGGACGACCTGCAGCGCATCAATCCGCTGCCCCAAGATAGCGAAGAGCGCGAGCAGCACCGTGTTCGCTACAATCACGGAGATCGAGACGACAATAACGCCGCCTAAACTAAGCGACCGGAAAAAGGTCAAATCCACAAAGAGCATCCCGAGCAGGCCGATCAATACGGCAATGCCGGAGAAAAAAATCGATTTGCCCGCCGTTTGGCTCGTCATCGCCACCGCTTCCGCAATGTTCGGGCGACGCCCCAATTCTTCGCGAAACCGGCTGACGAGGAACAGCGCATAATCGGTCCCTACCGCAAGCCCCAGCATCGTCACCATATTGGGCAAGAAATTGGATAGCGAATGATGCTGCGCGATGAAATATGTAATCCCCAATGTCAGGGTTACGCTCATGAGCCCGACAATCATCGGCAGGACAGCGGCGACCAGTGTGCCGAATACGAATAGCAGCACGGCCAAGGCAATCGGCAGACCGATCGCTTCCGACTTGGCGATGTCCCGCTTGCTGGCAGTCTGCATATCGTACATGATCGCAGGGCCGCCGGTCACATAGACGTTCATCCCCGCAGGCGCGCGCACCCGTGATTTCAATTCCGGGTATTTCTCCAGCGCTGGATCCGTGTCCAAGGACAAAGCTACGGACACCGCCTGCACATCGCGATGTCCTTCGTTACGCGGAGAACTGACGAAGCTGATGTTCTCGACATACGGGAGCTTGCCCAAGTCAGCCAGCTCATCCAGGATCGCCTGCTTCTGGCGCTCCTCCGTCAGATCAAGCCCTTTCCCCGAATAGACGAGCTGGATGACGGTTAACGGCAGGCCTAAGTCGTTACGGAGTCCGGTATCGCCGAGATCCGCTTCGCTGCCTTTGGGCGTAAACCCGTTATCTTTCAGCAATCCGGGTGTTCGCTGGGCAAAGAACGCAAAGCTAAGCAGCAGGACAATACCCGCCGCCAAGACCAGCCAGCGGAAGCGGTACATCGCATAGCCCCAATGCCAGAAGGGGCCTTGGACCTCGGTTTCTTTCATGTCAATCCCCCTTGATGAAAGCCCATAAGCTGCAAAAAGAACCTGGATGTCCAGGTTCTTCAAGTTTGAAAGTTCTATTAGTTTAACTCAAAATAGCATCGGTATGCTTAGATCTGGTAATTCATCTCCAATTTGGATTTCTCCTACCTCCGAAATGAGCACCGACAGCTTCGTGGACAAGTCAATTTCATAAGGTTCTTTCAAGTTCCGGCCCCCTTCGTCCTGCAGGACGCGGACTACGGGCCGATGCGGGATCGCGATGTTGAGCTTCGATACGATCCCTTGCTCGCCAGTGTTCAGTTTGACGGCTATCCCGAGCGGATAAATGGCGATTTTATCACGGAACAACGCGATTTGGCTCTGGTCATACAGCGTAGCGGAGCCTGTGAACAACTGCTCCATTGCTTCATGAGGCAGCAGCGGTCGCCGATATACCCTCGTCGTCGTCATCGCGTCATAGGAATCCACCAAACCGACCCAACGCGCAAACTCGTTGATGTCCACATCATGAAGACCGCGCGGATAACCGCTCCCGTTCATGCGTTCATGATGCTGAAGCGCGCAGTGCGCCGACAAAAGCGGAACGTTCGGCTCATCCTTGAGCAGTTGAAAGCCGTAGACGGTATGATTTTTCATCTCCTCGAACTCTGCGTCTGTGAGCGAGCCTGGCTTGCGCAAAATCTCCAACGGCACTTTCATCTTGCCGATGTCATGCAGCAGCGCCCCCAAACCCAGCGTTTCCAGATTCTCACGGCTGTATCCGAAACTAATCCCCAGCATGATCGCATAGATGCCCACATTCACCGAGTGCTGGAATAAGTAATCGTCCTTAATATTCATATTGTTAAGCATAACCATCGCACCGCGATGTGTGCTGAGATCGTCGATCATCATCTTCATAATATCGCGGAACTTGCGGCCCATATCATAGTAGCTGACCGCGCCGCGTTTATGAGCGTTTTCCGTCACTTTGCGGAACGTATTACGGACTTCAACAATCGCCTTGTTCCGGGTCTCATCGCTTATCATTTCTTCTAGCACAATATCGTCTGTACGCGGATCTGATATATAAACGTAGTCCAAACCATGGCTGAAAAGGCGGTCTATCAACCGCTGGGTAAGTTCTACGTTAACGGCGAGCAATACCATACCATCTTCATTGTATATATTTTTAGCCAGCCTCATGCCAGGGAGACACTTGCTGATCGGCATCAAACGCATTCCAATTCCCTCGCTTATGTCAACATTGTCATTCCTTAACTGTAATAGATTTCCTGCAAAAGTTCAACAAAAAAAACCGCATCTTTCGACACGGTTCGTCAGGTCTTAATGCCTATGAAACAAGCATATAGATGGCAAAAATAATCGCTACGGCAAAACGGTAGTAAGCAAAATATGTCAGCTTCAAGCGTTGCACGAGCTTAATGAACGTAACGACAGCGAGCAGCGCCACGATGAAAGCAACAACAAACCCAACGGCAAAAAAGCCAAAATCGCTTGAAGAAAGGGCATGATAATTTTTCAGGAAATACACGCCTGAAGCGCCGAACATAATCGGAATCGCCATAATGAAGGTGAAATCCGCAGAAGCCGCACGGCTAACACCAGAAAGCATCCCGCCGGCAATCGTCGAGCCGGAACGGGAGAAACCCGGCCAAATGGAAACCAGTTGCCAGAGACCGATGAAGAATGCCTGACGGTAAGTCAGATCGTCCATGACTTCCGTTGTTGGTCGAGCCTTGCTTTTTTCCGCAATGATCATCAAAATCCCGCCGAGGACAAGACCTACGATAACCGTCAAGGAATTAAACAGCTTTTCATCTACAAAATCATTTAAAGCAAAACCTACGACACCAGCCGGGATAATCCCGATTAAAATATGAAGCAAATTCAATTTTCTCCCGGAGCGGCTTTCACTTTTTCTTTTGATCAGACCAAACAAAGATAAAATACGTTTCCAATAAATGACGACAACAGCTAAAATTGCGCCTAATTGGATCACAAAATCGAAGGTTTTCATAACCTCGTCATTTTGTGTGTTCAATAGACTTTGCGTCAAGATCATATGGCCTGTCGAAGAAACCGGTAAAAATTCGGTCAACCCTTCTACAATCCCAATGATTGCCGCTTCAAAAAGAGTATGCATGACTTCCCCCTACAATTGAGAGTTAATGATAGGACTCGTTGTCCATTATTACATTTTACCTGTAATTGGGGACGTGTGACAACTTCTTAATAAAAATTTTATGCTTCCAAATTCTCCTCTGCCTTGGATGCATCCGCAACATCCGTGAACCTTGCTTCACCGCAGGCCGCGATGGCGTTCTCATTCTGCAGCTCTGACGCGAGCACATCACGGATAAACTCAGGAAGCATATATTCCACATTCGTGCCCTTGCTTAAGGATAAATAGCCGGAGCCGAACGTGAACATATCGATCGTGCCGACCACATACTCCCGGTCGGCAAGCAGCGGCTCATCGCCCACCATCACGGAGACGATGCGCGCATAAGGCGGGCGGGAGCTGTCCACGCAGACGCGCAGGCCGTCGACGCACAGTACGCCCAGCACCTCCCCCCGGAAGCCGAACCCGCGGATCGGCTTCTCCACGAACTCGCCAAGCAGCGACTCTTCGAGCGCTTGCAGCAGATCAGCCCCGCTGAGCCGCAGGCGGCAGGGGTTGATCGGCCCCGGGCAGATTTCCAGCAATCTGCCGCGGGTGAGGCGGCCCTCCTTCAGTCCCTGAAGGAGTTGGCCGCTATTGACCAGCCCGATCTCGGCGCTGGTCCAGCGGCGAATCCCCGCGGCAAGCAAGTTGCCGAGCGGGGATTCGCCATACCAATCGAGGCGCAGCGGCTGCCGCAGCCTCGCGACTTCCGCGTCCAGCGCCGCCGAGCTGGACGCGCGGTACTGCGACAGCAGCGCGGTTACGCGGCTGTCGTCCGGCGCGCCGGCCATCGGCTCGACGCGCCCTTGCAGCGAGACGATCCGGCGCTGCGCTGGATCGTAGGCAAGATCGATTCGGCCGGCGTACTGCCCGAACTTGCCGGCCGCGCCGATGTAGGTGCCGCTAATGAAGAGCGGCTCCTCCAGCAAGTGATGCGTATGTCCGCCAAGGATGAGATGGATGCCATCCACCTCCTCCGCCATACGCTGATCTGTCCGCAAGCCGAGATGCGACAGCACGATGAGGATATCGGTTTGCGGGGCCAGCCGGTGAACCTGCGCCTTAACAGCCTCTATCGGGTCGCTGACATGCCAGCCCAGCAAATTGTAATAATCGGGATACGAGACTGTAACTCCGATTAATCCTATCCTCATTCCTGCCTTATGGATAATGAGATAAGGCTGCATCCAATCCGGCGTTCTTCCCGTCTCTCGCTCCAAAATGTTGCTCCCAATCACCGGAAAAGCCGCATGCTCGCGAAAAACAGCGCCAAGCGCATCCGGCGTAAACGTTAAGCCTTCATTATTGCCTACAACCATCGCCTCATAACCGGTTGCGTTCATAATCGCCACATTTGCGACCGCATCTGACCCTTCGGTTTCCGGGCGCATCCGATCCATATGATCGCCAATGTCCAGCGTCAGCACCTGATCGGCAGGCAGCGTATCCCGGACACGGTGGAAATAGGCACTAATCTTGGGCATTTGTTCAAAATGGCTATGTATATCGTTCGTATGTAAAATGACAAGACGTTTCAGATCTTCTGACAAGCCGCTCACCTCCCTGAAGTCGCCTTTCGACTTCCGCTCACCAACCAACATGTCTAATTCTTATGCAGTTTCAGGCGTACTCATTTCTTGAATTTCAAACGCTTACAACGGCGCTGCATGCCTCGCGGGATCCCCGCTTCATTCGCGCTGCAGCGGTTGGTCACTGGATGCGAACCTCGGACGACAAGCCGAAGCTCCTTGATCCTGGCAAAATGCTCCCCCCATTATACCATTGTCCCGTTAAAATATGATATGCTGAGGAGGATTCTACACTATACTATGATAATTCAGGAGCGCAGCTATGCGAATACATATTCGACTTTTTGCAGGTCTGGTCGACTTGCTGGGAACTTCTGTCCTTACCATGGATATCGAACAAGACACCATGACGATCGGAGCGCTGAAGGCAGCGTTAATAGAACGCTTTCCTGCGTCCAACGCGCTCATTTCCTCTTGTTTTTTTGCCAAAAATCAAGCGTATGCAGGCGATCAGGAGACGGTTCAGGAAGGTGACGAACTAGCTTTGATTCCCCCGGTATCCGGTGGACAACCCGCATATTATGTCATCACGGATAAGACGATTGACGTCGCCGAAGTTACGTCGAAGGTGAACCATGCCAACCATGGTGCTTCGCTCGTTTTTGTCGGGACCACACGCGAGATGACCTTCGGGCAGCGCACTGTCCTCTTGGAATATGAAGCGTATGAGCCGATGGCGCTCAAAATGATGGCCGCAATCGGCGACGAAATCGATGAGCGTTGGCCTGGAACGCTGTGCGCCATCACGCATCGACTAGGTGCCGTCGCCATTGCTGAGGCCAGCGTGGTTATCGCGGTCTCCTCGCCGCACCGTGCCGACTGCTATGAAGCGAGCCGCTATGCGATTGAGCGCCTCAAGCAGATTGTGCCCATTTGGAAAAAAGAAATATGGGAAGACGGCTCGGAGTGGAAAGGCAGCCAGACGGGTCCGTGGAATCCGCTCCAGACGCCGGAATCAGGAACGGGAGATGAATGATCGTGGAACATGCTAGCGAACTTGAACAACATATGAGCGTCGATGCTCGCTATTCCCGCCAGGTGCTGTTTGCGCCGATCGGCGAAGAAGGACAGCGCAAGCTTATCGCCGGCAGGGTCGCCATTGTCGGCATGGGCGCGCTCGGCACCGTGCTCGCGAACCATATGGTCAGGGCCGGGGTCGGGTATGTCCGCTTGATCGACCGCGACTTCGTCGAGCCCAGCAATCTGCAGCGGCAAATGCTTTATAATGAACAAGATGCAGCCGGTTCAATGCCGAAAGCGATCGCTGCAGCCAAACAATTAGCGCTCGTGAATTCCCAAGTGGCCATCGAGCCTCATGTGACAGACTTAAACCCTACCAATGCCGAAGAGCTGCTAGGCGGCGTTGACCTTATTCTCGATGGTACCGACAATTTCTCTGTCAGGTTCCTTATCAATGACGTGAGCCAGAAGCTGGGCATCCCTTGGATCTACGGCGGCGCCGTCGCTTCCCGAGGGGTATCCCTGACGATTGTGCCAGGGCAGACCCCTTGCTTACGCTGCTTGTTCCCGCAGGCCCCTGCTGCCGGCACGACGGAGACTTGCGATACCGCCGGTGTCATTGGCGGCATCATTCATGTCGTCGCCTCTCATCAAGCCACGGAAGCGCTCAAGCTGCTTGTCGGCGCGCAGGAGCGTCTCAATCTCCATATGCAGCAATGGGATCTCTGGTATAACCAGACTTCCTCCATCCATGTAGCAGGTGCCCGCAAAGCGGATTGCCCGGCATGCGGGCAAGAGCGCTATGAGTATTTGGATGCCTTGCTGGATAGTGACACGATTCAATCGCTGTGCGGACGCAACTCCGTGCAAATTCATCCCGTCCAGCCCGCCGAGCTGTCGCTCGACGATTGGGAGAAGCGGCTCTCGCCTCTTGGGCCGGTGGAAAAGAATCGCTTCCTGTTAAAATTTCAGCCGAGCGCTGATCTCAACCTTGTCATTTTCCCTGACGGACGCGTGCTTGTCCAAGGAACTGATGATTTAATTCAGGCTAAAAACTTATATAGCCGCTACATCGGCATGTAATTTGTGTGGAAATTCACAAAAAAAGTAGGTCCAGATGCTTATTGTCATCCCTTTTCTCTGCTGATACCATATCCTTATACCTAATATGACATATAGGCCTTGGAAAGGGATACCGATGCGCATTCACGTACTAGAATTAAATATCGGTGACAAGCTAGCATCCGATACTTACAATCATTCTGGACTTCACCTCTTATCCGCAGGAACGATTGTTGATGCGGGTGATATTACGACTCTCGCACGTCACCAAGTGGATTATGTCGACATTGTGCCTAGACAAGCAGAACGCGTAGAGGAAGATGAGACGTTTCATTATCAGATCACATCCGAACAGACTCATTCCTTCCACGCGGCTAACCAGGCCATTAAAGCTCTATTTCAAAGTGCGGCTTTGAACGAATCCATTTCAAGTGAAGTTGTTGAATCCGCTTTCAATGATGTCATGCAAAACTTTAAGGACGAGAAGGATATTGTATCTCTGCTCCTCTGTTTGAACAACCAGGATGAGTATACATATCAACACAGCGTACAAGTTGGCATGCTTTCGTATTATTTGGCCACGTGGCTGGGTAAGCCTGAAAAAGAAGCGCGAATCATCGGGAAAGCGGGGTATCTGCACGATATCGGGAAAAGCAAGGTTGACCCAGAGATTTTGAAAAAGCCGGGTAAGCTGACCGCCGACGAGTTTAGCGAAGTCCAGAAGCATACCATTTACGGCTATGAAATCATTCGCAAGTCGCTTAAAGATGATACGTTGGCCCTTGTCGCCCTTCAGCATCATGAGCGTATGGACGGCAGCGGGTATCCGCTGAAGAAAACCGAAACGCAGATCCATTCTTACGCATCCATCGTTGCGGTTGCCGATATTTATAGCGCCATGATCAGCGACCGCATCTATCAAGAGAAACGGGACCTGCTCTATGTCCTAAAAGAACTGCACCGCATGAGCTTCGGTCAATTGGACCCAAAACTCACGCAGGTGTTTATCCGGAATATGATTCCTAACTTCATCGGGAAAAAAGTTTTACTCAGCGACGGAAGAAAAGGCCTGATCGTGATGACCAACCCTAGCGATTTCTTCAACCCGCTGATCAAAATTAATGAAAACTTCGTCGATCTCTCGATGCTCAAAGGCGTAGAGATCACGTCGATCATCATGTAAATCCTAAATAATCAAGCTGCCAATGGTTAAGGCCATTCCAATATAGACAGCTGCCAATAAAGTACCGACGGCAACATTGCCTTGCTTCAATTGATCGGAAAGCCGGAAGCCTGGCGTCAGCCAATCGAAGACCCAGTATGCGGCAATCAAGCATACATAGCCTACCGCGAACCATAGACTCATATGCCAGATGGAGGAATTCGTATATGCGGCAATGGCAAGTACAATGGCAGTTGCAATAAATTTGCCTCCCATCGTGATGCCCACAGCCACATTGCCCTTATTGATTTCCTCCATATCTCGGTATGGCGTCATCAAACTGAACACGTACATTCCGGCGAATTGCAGAATAACGATAACTAACAAACTAATAATAATATTTATGGCGATCAATCTGCCCACCCCCGGAATTTTGCCATCGATAAATCATAGTCACTGTAATCATGAACTTCCTCGATCACCACGGACACGTTCTCCTTACCCTTAAGCTTCGCGTAGCGTTCCTCCGAAATCGGCTGCTTGACTTTTTGCCCCGTCGGCATGTCAACAACAGCAAAATAGCGAAAATTCCCATCCAGCTCTGTTTTATATTCCCCAACCAAATGCACGTCTGTCTTGATTTCCGTTTTCAAATCCGCCAAATCCTTATCGGCTTCTTCTTTGGTTTTGTACGTTTTAATCGGCTTCCATTGCGAGAGCGTCACGTCGTTCTTCCCTTGATCGTTAGTCGTGAACGCGGCATTCATATAACGAAGCACCCATACTTGATCGCCGGTCGCAAAGTTCTGATCATTCGAAATACGTTCCTGGTTAGGCAAGAGCAGCATGTCACCATCCAGCAAATCCCCTACCTTGGCTTCTTGAATCTGATAATCCCACGGCATATTATTGCTGCCCGCAACGTTCGCGCTTGTTCCTGAATTTCCGGACGCCGTCGATGCCGCGCTCATAGCCGATGGTTTTTTGTGGAAAATCCCCATTATTCCCCAAATCACAAAGATGGCAAAAACAATAACGGCGGCCATTAGCCAAAATCGTGTCTGTTTCAAGTTGATTTCACTCCTATCGCTACAAAGCGGCTTGAATTACCGGTAATCATGCCGCCTGCGCGGCCTAACAAGCCGCAAGGCAGCCCATTCAACACAAAAAGTCCTGTCAGCACATGCATCTCTCCATCCGCAAATCCAAGCTTCGGCAGTTCCGTCCGCTGTTGATATACGCGCTTGAAAAAAATACTCGTATCAAAACCCGCTTCGTCCATTACTTCCAGCTCACCATTCGCATCGAACAGCTGGACGGAACCTCCTTCGCGGCCGAACATCGATTTGGAGACGTAGTTCCCTGACAAAGCCGGCGTTACATAGGTCGCAAGCATATACGTGTCAATTGCGGCATGCTCTTCTTCAGTAAATATCGGATCCCGCTTCTCGTGCAGCTCCCAGATCAGCGCTTGCAGGCCTTTGGATTGCAGAATGATCGCATGCAGCGGATTAAACAGCTCGATGAACCGTTCCTCAATCGCATAGGAAAACGCCTCGCCCCCGTCGTCAATTCCCATCCATTCCTTCGGATACAGGGCGAACATTCGCTCGATTCTCTGATGCTCGCCGACTTTCACAACCCCTTCATCGATCCATAAATCCAAGCAATCGATGCAAGTGATCTCGCGCCCGCTATGACTGACTAAGGCGTCGATAGTGCCGCTATCCTCGACGTGCTGCCCATAGCCCGTACAAGCGGCATAATCCGGTGCTTCCGCTGCCCAGGCGCTGCGGATAAGCTCCTTCATGCCGGCGTTCGGCGAAGCGATGTCATACTGAGCGCACATCCAGGGTGTTGCGATCGACGCTTCCACGTACCCTGTCGGCGTATCGGCGTTCAGCTCCAGCAGTTTGATGCGGCCTGCTTGATCGACGGCAAAATCAAACCTGGCATATCTGCTGATAACTCCCGGCGCAGCCATCTCCAGCCGGTCAAGCCCATCCCACAGCACCTCGGGAATTGACAGCTGCTCGTATAGATCCCTGCGCCCCTTGACACGTCTGGCCGCTTTATCAAAGATGTTCCACAGCAGCTCTGCCGCGCGGAACAGCTCATGATAGGACGCTCGCTCCATCACCAGGAGCTGGTCCATCCAGTAGGCTTCCTCCTCCAGGTCCGCCCACGTGAATCCAAGCTCCGCCAGTTGTCGTACGCGGGCCGCCCGGTCGGGTGAAGGGGTTCCGATGACCTCGTAAACCATCCGAATTAACCTCCCGAGCTGGACGAGGAGGAGGAGCTGAAGCCGCTCGACTTCCCACCGATGCTGCCGCTGGACGTTGAAGTGGACTTCGAGCTTCCGCTGCTCGAGCTGGAACTGCTGCCTGTGCTTACGCTGGAGCTGCTGCCTGTGCTTGTTTTAGCACTGTTTGAAGAGCTCGTGCTGCTGCTTGACGTACTTTTGGTGCTGGTTCCCGTTGTTGTGCTAGCTGACGATTTATTCGTTGAGAACGTCCCCTTGCCGCTGGAAGTCGTCGGCGATTTCGCTACAGACCGGTTGGAGAAGGAATTACCTTGATACGTCTTCGTGACATAAGGGGTATTTGAGCGATAATTATATGTCGTATGATTGCTGACCCAAGTACTGGAGGAATAAGGGCTGCCCGAGTTAAAAATTAGGTGGTACAGCAGCAGGTCATCCCAACCAAACCCGCCGCCATAGCTATGATTTACAATAATCGGCGCAGTCCCGCTGCTTGTGACAGTAGATCCACCGACCGCCGCTGATGGTGTTGGCGAAGGTGACGCGGAGCTGTCCTTCTCCGCTGCCTGAATCGGCAGACTCCAATCTACGGCCGCGTCATAATAAGCTTTCACTTCATCGTTCGACCACTCGACCAGTGACGGCGTCCCTGCAGCAATGGCTGGTGTCTGCGGGTAGATGAACAGTTGGCTGGCTAACAGCAAGCCCACGGATGCTGTCACCACTTTGAACGGCCTCTTCACTCTTCGCTACCTCCTCCATGTCCACCTGCTGTGATTAACAGCAATTCGAATGTGTCATCATCCAAATTGAGTCTTCCCTCTATCATTTCATATTCCTTTTGGTTGATAAGCACATAATTGGCTGACTGCAGCGATTGGATCAACGACTGATCCCATGGACGATCACCAATGTTGCGAAGCTGCCCGCCAGCCAGTTTTTCCATGAATACGATTTTCATCAAGGATCCTCCTCAAAAATGTGACTAATATGTAAAACGCAAGAGCGGGCAATTTGTTTCAAAGTTTTATTAAAAAAGAAAAAAGCCCATCCCGCAGGATCGGCTTTTTCCACCTGTTCTTAAGTTGCAACGCGTTTGGCACGTAAAAATGTTTTCTTCCAGTATGGAATATTGATATTGCTGATTTGAACGCCATTTTTCGGCTCTGGCGAGGCGTGCAGCATTTTATTATTTCCCATGTAAATACCGACATGGCCCACGGTTTTGTTCGTTCTGAAGCGACCGGGCACGTAGAAAAACATTAAATCGCCCTTTCTCAAGCTTTTGCGGCTCACCTGGCTCCCCACTGTTGCTTGCTGGCGTGCAACCCGCGGTAGTTTGACACCATATTTTCCAAATACGTACTGTGTAAAGGTTGAACAATCGAATTTTCCTGTCTGCGGATAAGGCCCTGTGCCGAATTTATATTTTACACCCATGTACTGCTCGCCCTTATTGATCACGGCATTCAGATTGATGTTCTTCAACACAGGAATTGCCTCCGGAGCGACCGACTGCGCCCATACCTCCAGATCTTCTCTGCTCAGATTTTCAATGGACGCCGGATTCGTGGCCGACTCATTCCCCTTGAAAGGATCGTTCGGATCATCAGCAAAATCGAGCTCAGGCGAATTGCTGCTCGGATCCGGATCCGGATCTCCTTCGTGTTCAATCACCGGTATCGTCGTTGGGTGAATACTCACCTGATGCTCCATAACGTCAAAGGACATATCATCTTGAAACAGATCCCCCAAAGCCGATACTGGAATATAGACAGTATCCCCTTCTTTGACAATAGGTTGACTCAAATGAATCACGTTGTCTTCTTTGATGGCTCTATTCGAATTCACGATAAGTTCGAAGTTTGCGTCATTATCGCCAATCATAAGCTTTGATTTCGTAGAATCCCAATCGGTTTGGAATCTCAACAGCTTGATCAAATCATTGGCCGACACATAATTCACGTTTCCTATTGCTTTTATAGGGATAATAGCATTACCACTGGCTGGATTAGTGCTAAGCATATTTACGCCTTGGCCGGCCTGTGACAAGCTTCTCGTGCCTTGTTGAATTGAAGGCGATGCTGCCGGCGTTGTCGGTTTAGGCTGTGCATAGTCGCTGCCGCATCCCGTCGTCGTTGCCAGAATAACGGCCATACCGCCAACTGCTGTTGATTTTAACCTTTTCCACATGGGTTCTCTTCTCCTTTAAGGACATGTTTTGACCTCCTTAGGGTGAGACAACCCTGCTACAAATATGCATGAATTGTGGTAATGTAGGAATAACTAGAAATTGTTAATAAGGATGTGGACTACAATGTACCAGAGCCCTAATCGCTCCGCGCTGCCGTTGCTTAGCGTTATTTTCGGCTTGATCGCCGTTCTTCTCAACGCCTTGTTCTTCGGCATCCCACTCGGCTTCCTCTTCGGGCTGGCAGCGCTTGTATGCGGAATCGTCAGTTACCTGCGTTATGGAAAGAAATATGGTTTGGCTTTATCGCTCATTTCCTTCTTATTGATCGTTCTCTGGGTGCTAAGCATCGCCGTGCCGCTCTGGGTGGATCCAACTTTGCAAATTAAATGGAAATCATGAAGTTTTGAACCATCCTGCTATCCACTTCAAAAAATCCACGGTAAGCGGTACGAGGCCAAAACCGTGATTCCCTATGGGCACGAGCCCATATGCTCTCGCACCAATGGCGACTACCCCCAATGCTGTTTGCCCGATAGCAACAGCCCCTAAAGCTAACTGGCCGATGGCGACTGCCCCAGCCGCAAACCAGCTAGAGATCGCCACTGCGCCTCCAGCCAAATACGTAGCTATCGCGACTGCCCCGATGGACAGCAGCCAGCTGATCGCCACTGCGCCGATTGAGAATACGCCTACGCTCACGGCACCAATGGAGAATACACCGATCGCTACGTCCCCGACGGCAATGAAGCCTACAGCCACCTTTTTGCCACGGCCCCCGCCTGTCCGAATGTTGATAATCGGCATCGCTGGAGATGGCCACTGATAGTCGATCTCCCGCTGATTCCATCCGCGGCTTTCCCACATTCCGTTGAACCATTTCTCGCTTGACATGTCGCTCCCTCGCTTTGCATGCCTGATATCACGGCCGTTATTGCATTTAGCATAGCATACGAGTTAGTTACTCAAAACCGTCCAGGGGAGGCTTGGAAATCAGTCTGGAGACGGATAAACTAACCATTTAATAACAATTACTAACGAACTTTTGTCATATTTTGTTGTTACAATAACTTTACGAAATTGCCCCTTCATTCAGTGAATCCTTGCGTGGTGTTGATTTTTAGGATTCATTTGTATATCGAATTTAAGGAGTTGAGCTATCCGTATGTCAAAAGACAATCAGACTAACGTAATTACGATTTCCGATGACGTCGTGTCAACCATCGCAGGACTTGCCGCACTGGAAACACCAGGCGTTGCAGCCATGTCTGCAGGCATTTCAGAAGGCTTGGCTAAACGGCTGAGCGGCAGAAACATTCAAAAAGGCGTCTCTGTAGAGGTCGGCCAAGTGGAAACAGCCATCCACCTTCGTGTGATTGTCATTTATGGCTCCCGCATTCAAGATGTATGCCGCGAGCTGCAGCAGAATGTTCAGGAAACCATTGAGAATATGACAGGCCTCAAAGTCGTTTCCGTCAATGTAAAGGTTGAAGGTGTATCCTTCAAAGAAGATGAAGATCAAGCAGATGAACGGGTCGCTAAGTAGCATATTGAAAAAGAACAGCCCCACTTGTTGAGAAGATGGGGTTCCCTGCTTTTTGCGACAGCATAAGCAAAAGACTATCAACCTTACATAAATAAGCAACGCAGGATTCTTTTCAAACAACGGATTCCGATAGTTAGTTCAACAAAAGGCGCTTGATGCGCTTTTTGTCTACAGAACGCCTTTTGACGGTTTGTTGCTAGAACCGGGTCCAATGCAAGGGCAAAATAAAAAAATCCGTAGATAATATCTACGGATTTTACACATATATGTGTCGATTAACTCTTAACCAATAGAACCTTCCATCTCGAACTTGATCAGGCGATTCATCTCAACAGCATACTCCATTGGCAGTTCTTTCGTGAACGGCTCAATGAAGCCCATAACGATCATTTGTGTAGCTTCCGCCTCTGTCAAACCACGGCTCATGAGGTAGAACAATTGATCCTCAGATACCTTGGATACAGTAGCTTCGTGCTCCAGCGTAATGTTATCGTTCATGATTTCGTTGTAAGGAATAGTATCCGAAGTCGATTCGTTATCCAGAATCAACGTATCGCACTTGATGTTCGCTTTGGAACCTTGCGAATTGCGTCCAAAGGAAGCCAAGCCGCGGTAAGTTACTTTACCGCCATGCTTCGAGATCGACTTAGATACGATCGTCGAAGTTGTATCAGGCGCCAGATGCGTCATTTTCGCGCCAGCGTCTTGGTGTTGCCCTTTGCCCGCAACGGCGATGGACAGAACCATGCCTTTGGCGCCGCGGCCTTTCAGCACAACAGCTGGATATTTCATCGTCAGCTTGGAACCGATGTTGCCATCAACCCACTCCATAGTTGCATTCTCTTCAGCAACTGCACGTTTAGTAACGAGGTTGTAGATGTTAGGCGCCCAGTTTTGGATCGTTGTATAACGGGCACGGGAATTTTTCTTACATACGATCTCAACCACCGCAGAGTGCAGGGAGTTCGTGCTGTAGATCGGAGCTGTACAGCCTTCTACATAATGCACGAAGCTGTCTTCGTCAGTGATAATGAGCGTACGCTCGAATTGACCCATGTTCTCCGAGTTAATCCGGAAGTAAGCTTGCAGTGGGATTTCGCATTTTACGCCTTTTGGTACGTAAATGAACGAACCGCCGGACCATACCGCACTGTTTAGCGCCGCGAACTTATTGTCGCTAGGCGGGATTACCGTGCCGAAGTATTCTTTGAACAGCTCAGGGTACTCACGAAGCGCCGTATCAGTATCTGTGAAGATAACGCCTTGCTCTTCAAGTTCCTTCTGCATGCTGTGGTAAACGACCTCGGACTCGTACTGTGCAGATACACCTGCAAGGAACTTTTGTTCCGCTTCAGGGATACCGAGTTTATCGAACGTTTCTTTGATTTCTGTAGGCACTTCTTCCCACGTTTTACCTTGCTTCTCGGACGGTTTCACATAGTACTGGATGTCGTTGAAATCCAGATCATCCAGGTTGCCGCCCCAGCGTGGCATCGGCATCGCGAAGAATTGCTCCAAAGACTTCAGACGGAATTGAAGCATCCAGTCCGGTTCGCCTTTCATTTTGGAAATTTCCGCAACGATTTCGCGAGTCAAGCCTTTACCGGATTGGAACACCGCTTTATGTTCGTCTCTAAAACCATATTTATAATCTTCGAGATCTGGCATTTGTTTAGCCATGGTTGATTTCCACCTCTTCTTTCATTACTTTCCGTTCTTTTGCGTCTGCTCAATGCCTTTGCGCAGTGCGTTCCAGGCAAGAGTTGCGCATTTGATCCGAGCCGGGAACTTGTTCACGCCGGATAAAGCTTCGATATCCTCGTATTCAAACTCGGGATGCTCGCCCTTCATCAGGCTTGAAAAGTCTTCAGCCATACGTAGCGCTTCTTCGAGTGTTTTGCCTTTGACGGCATCTGTCATCATCGAAGCGGAAGAAAGGCTGATCGAGCAGCCCTCTCCAAGAAACTTAGCGTTCTTCACGACGCCGCCTTCCACTTGCATCTGCAGCGAAATTTTATCGCCGCAGGTAGGGTTGTTCAGGTCGATCGTCACAGCCTCGTCAGATTCGAATTTCCCACGATTGCGTGGATTTTTATAGTGATCCATAATCACTCTGCGGTATAAATCATCCAATTGCATGACCGAAGTACTCCTTTGTTTTTTGTAAGGCCGCTACAAGTCGGTCAATATCATCTTCTGTATTGTACAGATAAAAGCTGGCCCGCGCGGTAGCCGTCACTTGCAGCCATCTCATCAATGGCTGAGCACAGTGGTGACCTGCCCTGACAGCGACTCCTTCCGCATCCAGTACGGTTGCCACATCATGTGGATGGACATCGCCCAGATTGAACGTTACGAGTCCGGCACGGTTGTTCGTTGGACCATAGACCGTCAGATCTTCGATCTGCGACATACGATCCAGCGCATAATTCGTCAGCTGCATATCGTGTTTAAAAATATTGTCCATTCCGACTTCTTGCAGAAAATCGATTGCCGCGCCTAAACCGACAGCACCGGCGATGATCGGTGTTCCGCCTTCGAACTTCCAAGGCAGTTCTTTCCATGTCGATTCATAAAGATCCACATGGTCGATCATCTCGCCGCCGAATTCAACCGGCTCCATATTTTCCAGCAAAGCCTTCTTCCCATACAATGCCCCGATTCCGGTAGGGCCACACATCTTATGACCGGAAAGCCCGTAGAAATCGCAATCCAAATCCTGCACATCCACTTTCATGTGCGGCGTGCTTTGTGCGCCGTCGACCATCATCTTCGCACCATGTTTATGTGCGATAGCTGCAATTTCTTTCACCGGATTGATCACGCCAAGCACGTTAGAGACGTAGACGACCGAGACAATTTTCGTACGGTCTGTAATGACGTTCTCCACATCGGCGATGGCGATCGAGCCATCCGGCTGTAAAGGAATATATTTCAACGTGGCTCCCGACGCCTTCGCAGCTTGCTGCCAAGGAATCAGGTTGCTGTGATGCTCCATCGGCGTGATGACGATTTCATCGCCTTCACGCAGCGTTTTGGCATAGCTGCTAGCCACGATATTGATGGCAGTCGTTGTACCTCTTGTAAAAACGATCTCCTGTTCGCTGGTGGCGTTAATGAAACGGGCAACTTTAGCGCGTGCCCCTTCATAAGCATCCGTAGCGCGAGAACCCAGTGTATGAACCCCACGGTGTACGTTTGAATTGTCCCACTCATAATAATGCTTAAGTGCTTCTATCACCGTGATCGGCTTCTGGGATGTCGCTGCGCTGTCCAAGTAAACCAGGGGATGACCGTTCACTTCCTGTTTGAGAATGGGAAACAGTTCACGTATCTCGTTTGGTTTCATTGCCCCAGCTTCCTCTCCACTAAGCCTTGCAATTGCTCTTCGATCGCCTTGATCGGAATTTCGGAAACGACAGGCGCCAAGAATCCGTAAATGATGAGGCGCTGCGCGACTTCCTTCGGAATTCCGCGGGACATCAGATAATGCACTTGCTCGGCATTCACTTGGCCTACGCTGGCTGCGTGGCCTGCTTTCACATCGTCTTCATCAATCAACAGAATAGGGTTCGCGTCTCCGCGAGCTTTCGGGCTCAGCATCAGCACTTTCTCCGTTTGCTGGCCGTTACAACCGGTAGCGCCCTTCTCGATCTTCGTGATGCCGTTGATGATCGCAGTTGCGCCATCTCTCATAACCGCGCGTGTAATCATATCGCTCGTGGAAGCTTTGCCCCAGTGAACGGCACGCGTCGTCAAGTTCAGCTTCTGCTCATCCGTACCTACGCAAATGACTTTCGCGTCGGAATCGGAGCCATTGCCTTTAAGAATCGATGTCGTATCGGACATCGTGTTGCCGTAGTTCAGCTCGCCTACAACCCACTGAACCGCGCCGTCGTTCTCGAGAATCGCACGGCGGTAAGTCAAATCTGTTACAGTCTCACCCAAGTTATGAACGGAAGCATACTGCACTTTGGCACCTGGCTTCACGAACACTTCGACGATACCGTTCTGAACCAATTGTCCGCCTGTATGGGAGGACACGAAGTTGTCAACGTAAGTGACCGAGCTGAACTGTTCAGCGACGATCAACACGTGCGGCGCAAAGCTCGCTTCGGCATCATCTGTAACGAAGAGCGCTTGAAGCGGAACTTCGACTTGAACATTTTTCGGTACATACAGGAAAATACCGCCGTTCCAAAGCGCCGCATGAAGAGCCGTCACTTGGTTCTCGTTCGCTTCAACAGCTTTCATGAAGTAAGGCTGCACCAGATCGGCATGCTCTTGCAGGGCTGTTTCCAAATCGGTGAAAATAACGCCTTGCTGCTTAAGCTCCTCAGCTACTTGCTTGTGCACGATGCCGGAGTTGCGCTGTACGATTAGGTTGTTCGGACTTGCCAGCCCTCTTGCTACTTCCGGAAGCTCATCCAGGGAAGAAAGCGGGGCTTGCGTTTTATATGTGCCGTAAGAGGAAACGCTCCAACGGTCGATTCTTGTTTTTTCAAGCTTAGGTAATTCCAGTGATTCGGCAAGCTTAAGCCCTTCTGTTCGAAGGGTTGTCATCCATTCCGGCTCCTGCTTGCTGCGGGAGAGCTCGATGACCGCATTCGAATCGATGGAAAGCGTAGTTTGAGTGCTCATCGTAATCCTCCTGATTTAGTACTTCGGTGCAGTCGTGTTCATAGGAATTTTGAATTCTTCCTCATCTTGACCAACCGTTTCGTCCACGATGCCGAGTTCTTCTTTAATCCAGTCATAGCCTTCCGCTTCCAGACGCTCTGCCAGCTCAGGACCGCCGGATTTCACAATACGACCTTGCATCATAACATGTACAAAATCAGGATTAATGTAATTGAGCAAACGTTGGTAGTGCGTGATGATCAGGAAGCCGCGCTCTTCGTTGCGCATAGCGTTAACACCTTCAGCTACGATGCGAAGCGCGTCGATGTCAAGACCGGAATCGATCTCGTCAAGGATGACGATTTTCGGCTCAAGCAGCAGCATTTGCAGAATTTCGTTACGCTTCTTCTCACCGCCGGAGAAACCTTCGTTCAAGTAACGGTGCATGAACTCTGGGTTCATTTCCAGTTGCTTCATCTTCGCTTCCATTTGGCGGATGAACTTGATCAAGGAAATCTCATTGCCTTCGCCACGGCGTGCGTTAATGGCGCTGCGCAGGAAGTCGGCGTTCGTTACGCCCGTGATTTCGCTTGGGTATTGCATAGCTAGGAACAAGCCAGCGCGTGCTCTCTCGTCAACGCCCATTTCCAGCACGTCTTCGCCGTCCAGCGCAACAGAGCCTTCTGTTACTTCATATTTGGGATGGCCCATCAATGCGGAAGCCAGCGTACTCTTACCAGTACCGTTCGGGCCCATAATCGCATGAACTTCGCCGCCTTTAATTTCGAGGCTAAGTCCTTTCAGGATTTCCTTTCCTTCGACGTTCGCTTTCAGACCGTCTATTGTGAATGTTGGTGAATTTGCCATTTCGTAAGCCTCCATAATTAAATGTACTTGTATATGAAAATCATTATTAACTGATTCTCACTGATTCTCATTAGAATAATTCTATTATAACTTACTACATCAAATCAAGAAAGGGGAATTCCGCAAGTAAGTCGTCCATTCTGTGGCTTCCTGACCTAATTCGACGCCAGTCTGCGTTTGATTTCGTCAGCTTGCGCCGCGAATTGACTGTCGCTGAGCACAGGGGTCATCGCGATGTCCGAAGGCAGGCTTGCTTGTACTTGAATCCATGATCTGCATCCCAGATAGGCTTGTTCGATCGGGATGTGGAGCGGCTGCTCCAACTTATGTACTCTCAGCAGCATAATATGCAGCGGATTGCTGCGTTTCCACTTTAATCTTTCCTCTGTGAAGTTCTCTGTCCATATGTGAAAAGGAAATATCTTGTCCAACTGCTCTTGGTCGCTGACCAAGATATCTTCAACCATTTGCGCGTATACGCCGATTTTGACCTCCTTGTCATCGGGACTCCAACCAGCAAGCGTATCATCGATGACGCCTCGAAACTCTTCCTTTAATAACCCCTTGCGTTGGTGCTCGTAAGTCGGATATAGAAAGAAAGCGTCTGCTTGCACCTGAAAATCCCTCGTTTCCTCAACGATGCCTCCCTTGCGCATGATGAAGATCTGGCTGCCGTCTTCCAGCGCTTTTATGGCCGATGCCCACTCTTTAAGGGCGATAGGTAACATAACCAAACCTCGTCCACCTCGTTCTCCACATGATCCTATCCATTATAAGAAATCTCCGATAACAACACAACGTTACGCGCAAAACAAAAAGGGACAGCCGTCTGGCCATCCCTATATCGATTTATTTTGCAGTTTCGGCGTAATATGCCGGTTGAATGCGGGCAAACTGTTCCTGATTCTGTTTCATCGGGTTCGGGTTCGGGGTTGTTGTCGAACTTACAGCCGAGCCGGGTGATTCCGCGTTAAAGGCTAATACTAGCAATAAAAAGAAAGCGGTGCATACGAGCAGCAGATTCAGGACTCTCATCACGCTAACGTTCCTCCCAAGATCAGTTGCTCTCAATATACCAGAAAATCGTCAATCTAATGTTTGCGCAGCTTAAAGGTTTTGTAAATCCGGCCTAGCCCAGGAAGGAACGAAGCATCCAGCGATGCTTCTCGATCGAAGTCTGAATCCCTAGCAGCATGTCGGACGTCGTCTCGTCATCCGCTTCATCGCACGCTTTGATCCCGGCCTTCAGCTCTTCAACCACGACGGTGATATCGTCGACAAGCGACTGCACCATTTGCGTGGCGTTCTCTGAGCCTGTTGCTTCCTTCAAAGAAGACGTCGAGAGATACTCCTTCATCGTGGCCACAGGCTTGCCGCCAACAGTAAGCTGCCGCTCGGCCAGCTCGTCGATGTGAAGTGCCGCTTCATTATACAGTTCCTCGAATTTCACATGCAGCGTAAAGAACTGATTACCTTTGACATACCAATGGTAATTATGAAGTTTTACATAAAGCAGACTCCAATTCGCAATTTGCTTGTTCAAAATCGTTTGAATGGACTGTGCGGCAGCTACCGCCATAAACATCGCCTCCTGAGTATTCGTACAGGCTAGTCTTGTCCAAAAACGTCGAAATCATGTACTTTTATGCAGGTTTTCGTAACTTAGTATTTCAAGCTTTGGCATTTTATCTTATACTAGTGTACAGATGAATAATACACAGTAAATTGGTTGGATTTAACACCAATACATAGAGGAGGCTTTACCATGTCCAATTATCATCCGCTTAGCGAAGCGCAGGCCATCGAATACGCACGTTCGATCCCCGATTTATTCCAAGCCGGATCTGAGTTGGCAAGCCGCGAAATCGGCGACGGCAACCTGAATCTGGTCTTTCACATTACGGAACCCGCGACGGGCAAAAGCATTATTTTGAAACAGGCCTTACCTTATGCCAAGGTCGTTGGCGAATCCTGGCCGCTCACGCTGGACCGCGCACGGATCGAAAGCGAAGCACTGCAAATCGAAGAAGCGCTGTGCCCGGACCTCGTACCGCACGTGTACGCCTACGAGTCGGATTTGGCGCTCACCGTTATGGAAGATTTGAGCGATCATGTCATTATGCGCCGCGGGCTTATCGAGCGCAACCAATATCCGCTCTTCGCCGAGCATATCGGCCGTTTCTTGGCTCATACGCTTTTCTTCACTTCGGACCTGGGGAAAAACCAGCAAGAGAAAAAAGTACAGCTCGGACGTTTTATCAATCCTGAGCTTTGCAAAATTACGGAAGATCTGATCTTCGACGATCCGTATCGGGATGCCGAAACGAACAGCATCGAGCCACATATCCGTGATGCTGCCGAAAAAATTTGGAAAGACCACGAGCTGCATCTTGAAGTCGCCATTCTGCGCAATAAGTTTCTGACCAGCGCTCAAGCGCTGCTGCACGGCGATTTGCATACCGGCAGCATCTTCATCAAGCCGGATTCGACGAAAGTGATTGATCCGGAGTTTGCTTATTATGGCCCAATGGGCTTTGACATCGGTGCTGTCCTTGCCAATCTGCTGCTGAACTTTGCCGCACAAGAAGGCTGGAGCCCCGATCCAGAAAGCCGCACTGCATACCGCAACTATTTGTTGCAAACGGTAAAAGACGTGTGGACGCATTTTGAGCGTAATTTCCGCGCCTTGTGGAATGAGCATGGCGTCGACCGTGTTTTCCAAACACCTGGCTACCAGGATCACTTCATGGCTTCCTTGCTGCAGGATACATTTGGCTTTACAGGGGCCAAAATGGTACGCCGCATTTATGGTCTGGCGCATGTAGCGGATATTGACAAAATTGAAGACGCAGCGGCCAGAGAGCGCGCACAGCGTATGGCGCTGGCGATCGGCACAACCCTGATTCGCTTCAACCGTCAAGCCAAATCCATCGATGAGCTTATCGAGCTTGCTATCAAAGAATCGACAGTAGAAAGAGGATTCGTTCTATGACCACTAGTGTAAATCATGTAGAAGGCGCATTGCAGTCCTTGCGCTGGAATGGCCAGCAGCTGGACTTGTTGGACCAACGGCTGCTGCCGGAGGAGATTGTGTATTTGCCGCTGGAAACACCGGTGGAGGTGTGGGAAGCGATCCGGCATTTGAAAGTTCGCGGCGCTCCGGCGATCGGCATCGCTGCCGCGTACGGGGTTTACCTCGGCATCCGCGGGCTGGATGCAGCTGTGGACGCGCTGCTGACGGAAGCTAGGAAGCAAGCGGATTATTTGGCAACGTCCCGTCCGACGGCGGTGAACTTGTTCTGGGCGCTCGACCGCATGCGCGCGCGGGCGAACGAGCTTGCTGCAGCCGGTGCTAGCGCTGCTGAATTCAAGCAGGCGCTGCTCGATGAAGCGCAGAAGATTCAAGCCGAGGACGAGGAAACGAACCGGCTGATCGGCGAACACGCGCTGACGCTGTTCGAAGATGGTTTCGGCGTGCTGACGCACTGCAACGCCGGCGGTTTGGCTACCGCCAAATATGGCACGGCGCTGGCGCCGTTTTATTTGGCGAAGGAAAAAGGCATGAACATCAAGGTGTTCGCCGATGAGACCCGGCCTGTGCTGCAAGGCGCACGGCTGACCGCTTTTGAACTGCAGCAGGCCGGCGTTGACGTGACGCTGATCTGCGATAACATGGCCGGCGCGGTCATGTCCAAGGGTTGGGTGCAAGCGGTCATCGTCGGTACGGACCGCGTGGCGGCCAACGGTGACGTGGCCAACAAAATCGGCACGTACAGCGTAGCTGTGCTGGCTAAGGCGCACGGCATTCCGTTCTACGTCGCGTGCCCGCTGTCGACGATCGATCTGAATACGCCGACAGGTGCGGATATTCCGATTGAAGAGCGTCACGAAGATGAGATTACGCAAGGCTTCGGCAAACGTACGGCACCGCAAGGTGTGAAGGTGTTCAATCCTGCGTTTGACGTAACACCGAGCGAATACGTGACCGCGATTATTACGGAAAAAGGCATCGTGCGCGCGCCATACGGCGAAAACTTGCGCAAGCTATTTGAGTAAGAGCGCATTGAGGGCTGTTCCCAGGGGGGACAGCCTTTTTTGTGCTGGCTGGCTGGTCTCAAGCACGAGAAACGCACTAGTTCGAAAATAGCCCCATTGCAGAGGACAGATCGCGCACTCCCCCCGTTCTCCCCCCAAAAGCAAGCAAAAAACCTCCATATGCATGGAGGTTTTCTCGTAACATCACACCGGCAGCTCAACAACGACTCGCGCCATCTTCTCGCGATACTGCACTGGAGTCATGCCGTATGCTTTTTTGAACACATAATGCAAATAATTGCTCGTGGCAAAGCCGCTGCTCTCAGCGATCTTCTCCAGCGTCCACGTGCTCTGCAGCAGCTCGCTGCACACATGCTGGAGCCTGACCTGCTGCAAATAATCGCTGAATGCGATGCCAGCCAGCTCCTTAAAAATGCGCTGCAGCTGCCGGGAGCTGATCTGCAGCCGTTCGGACACAATTTCCAGCGTCAACGGTCTGCGGAAATTGTCTTGAATGAACTGAACCGCCAATTGATAGCGGTATACTTTCATATCGCGGGCTGGCAGATGCACGCCCTGCTGTTCCCGCAAGTACGCGCCAACCGTCCTTAGCAGCATCTGAACAATAGCCTGCTTAATAATCGTATATTGGCCCAATGAATGGTTGCGCCACGCCTCGTAAGCGACGAGAAACCATTTCATCGCCTCCTGCCGGTCGTGTGCAGGCACACGGGGCAGCTCATGTAGTTGCCGGATGCAGGCATCAGCCTCAGCCGTCTCCCATAGCTCGCCCCATGCCCCTTCATCGGAGTTGCTCGCTTGCTCCAATTTCACGATATCCACGTGCAGGCAGAGCTCATCCATGGCTTCCCCTGCATCCGCTTCCTGACGGTGACTGACACCGGGGCCGGTCACATAGAGCATGCCTTCATGCAGCGCATAGGTTACACCGTCTAGTGTAACCTTGCCTTTGCCTCGTGGGATGTAATGAAACTCAAATTCGGAATGATGATGAAACTCAATGACTGTGCCGGGTGGAAACGAAGTGAAGTGACACCTCAGCACACGCAGCCCGTAAGAGCCCCAACGAAAAGTCAGCTCCAATCGGTCCAGCGCCAGCGGATTTTCAAGCATAGGTTCAAAGTAAAAAGGCGGGGCCGCCAGCTTAGCTTGACCGGTTGAATTCATCACTTAACCTCCTGTAGCCTAATCGTAGAAGCTTCTCAAAACTTAAGCTTGTTAAGGCTGCAGCGACTCAATGCGAACCTGCTGCTTCGAAGCTGCCGAGCGGTTAGACGCCTCCATCAACTTCGTCAAATCAGTTGCAATGCGGATGTTGTCCGTTGCTTTGGTTCCCTGCTGAACATGGGATACCCATTGATCGAAAGCAGTCGGCTTCGCTTCCGGCCAGTTCGTTTGCTCCTGCCACTCCTTAGCAGCCTCTGTCGAACGAACAGTGCGCAGCAACAGCTTGCGGTCATGGTCCGAGTACAGCAAGCTGCCGTCAGTGCCATGCACTTCAATCACAAACGGCGAGAATGGATTCACGAAACCGGCTTCAACAACGGCAACCGCGCCATTCTCGTACTGCAGCGTCGCTACAGCGTTGTCCTCAACTTCACGGCCCGTTACATATCCGTAGGAAGCACTGACAGACTGCGGCATACCGAGCAGCAAGCGCGCCAAATACATCGGATGGCAGCCAAGATCGATCATGGCCCCGCCACCGCACTGCTCAGCGTTGTAGAAATGCTCAGGCAGCCAGCCGTTAGGATTCGCCGCTGTGGACAGCCCGCCATTGTGGGACAAGCGCGTCCGCACAAGCGTAATTTGACCGAGCAGCTCCTGCTCTACGATAGCTTGAATGGCTTGCGTGTAATTGAAGTTCAACCGTGGCAGCGATACTGTCAGCGTCACACCGGCTTCTTCGATCGCTTGTAAAATCTCATTCACCTCGCGCAGCGTCGGGGCGATAACTTTTTCCGTAAAAATATGTTTGCCTGCCTTGGCAGCAGCCACCATCACATCGCGGTGTATATTCGTTGGGGTATCCACAACAACGCCATCAATGTCCGGATTGGCCAGCAGCTCCTGCAAATCGGAATAAAAGGCGACTCCACGCTTATCCGCTTCCGCTTTACCTCGCTCTTCCAATTCGTCCCATACGGCAACGATCTCCGTATCCGGATGTCCTTCGACCTGCTTGGCATAATCTTTCGCATGTACGTGCCAAAAGCTTAACATAGCTACTTTTATCATGAATGACCTCCAAAATAATGACTTGTATTCATTTTAGCATGACAAAAGCTCTTGATACATTTCAAATTGGCGACAGTCGACTATACAAAATCACGACATGGTAAAGATGGCTTATCCTGCTTTTATTTGGCTACAGGCACCGCGTTGAAATATTCCTCCAAGGTCTGCCCTTTGCTTGCCAGTTCTTTGGACAGGTCTGTGCCGACATAGCGGATATGCCAAGGTTCATATTGGTAGCCCGTAATATCGGCCTTCCCTTTCGGATAACGGATGATGAAGCCGTACTCTGGCGCGTGCTTTTCGAGCCAATTGGCTTCCTTCGTACCGCCGAAGCAGTCCTCGGCTGCACATTTGCCGTCACTGCCGGATACGTCGATAGCCAGACCCGTTTCGTGCTCGCTCGTTCCGGGAACGGCGCTGTAGGTTTTCGCCTTCTCCTCACCGTCCTGGGCTACATATCGTTGGAAAACAGACTTCTGTGTCGCGTAGGAGCGATAGGCGGATACTCCAGCCAGGTTGATGCCATCCTTTTTCGCCCCGGCAAAAAGCTTCTCCAGCGCGCCGGCTGCTTCTTTACGCATTTTGCGTTTTTCGATTTTCTCGTTAAAAACGAATGGCACATCCGGATAAACCAGATCGGCCGGTTCATAATCCGAAGGCAGTGAATTCTGCTTGTTAACGAGCACCGTCATGCTAGCGGGCTGCGCCACGACCTGGGCGGCTCCGTTCTTGCCGGCGCTCGTCGTAGGCGCAGGCGATCCTTTCGGGGTTGACGACGGCTTCGATGATTGCTGCGGCGCTGCGCTCGATGGCGCCTGAGGCGTCGCCGACGCCGTGGCCGTTGGCGTCACGCTCGCTGTCGAACCTGCGCTGGCGCTTGCCGATGCGCCTGCCGAAGGCGAGGGCGCAGGCGCGGCTTCATGACCGCAGCCTCCCAATATCGTAAACGCTGCGACTAGCGCCAGCGCCGGTTTCATGTAATTGTTCATTGTAAGTGAAGCCTCCTTGAAATATAAAAGTGCTATCTATTAGACTGCGTTCGTCCGGATAAAGTTCCATTCCATATTTTATTCTCTGCGTGACGTCCTTTCAAGTTTAGCCAAATAATCAGTCATGTTTAAATTTGATAATTCCAAGCGGTTTAGTATACAATCGAACTATACGTCTTAGTCAATTTCATAATCGTATCTTTATTAAATAAAATAGGATGTGAGTGGTCTAATGCTTTTTACTCCTTTTACTCTTAAGCAAGTCACGCTAAAAAACCGCATTGTAATGTCACCGATGTGCATGTATTCCTCCGATGATTCGGGAACGGTGAAGGACTGGCATCATGTCCACTATGCCACGCGCGCCGTCGGACAGGTAGGTCTCGTAATTCTCGAAGCTACAGCGGTTACTGCGCAAGGTCGGATCTCAGCGAGAGACCTGGGCATTTGGAGCGATGAGCACCTTCCAGGTTTGCAGCGCGTTGTGGACTCCGTCCATGAGCACGGCGCCCACATCGGCATCCAGCTGGCTCATGCCGGACGCAAAGCGACAGTCGATGGCCCTATCGTTGCACCGTCAGCGCTGCCATTCTCCGATACATACAAAACGCCGGAAGCCGTTACGCTTGAGCAGATTCAAGCGTTGGTTGCCGCTTTTGGCGAAGCTGCAGACCGCGCCAAGCAGGCTGGTTTCGATATCATTGAAATCCATGGCGCACATGGGTATCTTATTAATGAATTTTTGTCCCCGCTGACCAATCGTCGGGAAGATGCTTATGGCGGCGATGCGGACGGAAGATTCCGCTTCCTGCAAGAAGTCGTCTCCGAGGTCAAGCAACGCTGGGACGGACCGCTGTTCGTGCGCATCTCTGCGAATGAATACGATCCGCAAGGACTGACGCCGGAAGATCACGCCTACTTCGCCGCAAAGCTGAAAACGCTTGGCGTCGACCTGATCGACGTCAGCTCCGGCGGCAATGTTCCGGTCGTGCCTAATGCGTTCCCTGGCTACCAGGTACCGTTCGCGGAGACCATCCGCACCAAAGCCGATATCGCCGTCGGCGCTGTCGGCTTGATCACGGAAGCCCAGCAGGCCGAGGACATTGTACAAAGCGGCAAAGCCGATCTCATCTTCCTCGGCAGGGCACTGCTCCGCGACCCGTACTGGGCACGCTCGGCGGCACAGCAGCTCCATGTCGAGCTGGCGCCGCCTAAGCCTTACGAGCGAGGCTGGTAAGCACAAAAAAAGAAGGAAAGATCGGCTCCGATCCTTCCTTCTTTTTTATTATAACACCTTGGACAAAAATGCTTTCGTCCGCTCCTGCTTCGGGTTCTCGAAGATTTGCGCCGGTGTGCCTTCTTCCACGATAACACCTTGCTCCATGAAAATGACGCGATCCCCTACCTCACGGGCGAAGCCCATCTCATGGGTAACGACAACCATCGTCATCCCTTCCTTCGCAAGGTTCTTCATGACGTTCAGCACCTCGCCGACCATCTCAGGGTCAAGCGCAGAAGTCGGCTCGTCGAACAGCAAAATCTTCGGCTCCATCGCCAACGCCCGGGCAATCGCCACCCGCTGTGCTTGTCCGCCGGACAGCGAGTCCGGTTTGGCGTTCGCTTTATCGAGAAGACCGACTTTTTCCAGCAGCTCCAAAGCTTTCTTGCGCGCTTTCTCCACCGGCCATTTGCGCACATGAACCGGGGCATGTGTAATATTGTCGATCACCTTCATGTGTGGGAATAAGTGGAAACGCTGAAACACCATCCCCAGCTCCATGCGGATTTCGTGGATTTTGTTCGTAGGATCCATTAAAGATTTGCCTTCGATCAAAATTGTGCCGCCATCCGGCTTCTCCAAAAGGTTCAAGCAGCGAAGAAACGTCGACTTGCCTGAGCCTGAAGGACCGATGACAACCAGCACTTCTTTGCTTTGAATGTCCGCACTAATATCGCGAAGAACGACATTGTCGCCATATACTTTTTTCAAATTCCTAACTTCAATGATATTGCTCATTGCGCTACACTCTCCTTTCCAAATAACCAAGCAGCTTGTTAAGGGAATAAGTGAGAATGAAATAAATCAGCGCTGCTGTCAAATATGGCTCCCATACTTTGAAGTATTGGCTGCGCATCGCATTCGACCAATACATCAGTTCCGGCGCTGCGATGACCGCAAACAAGGACGAATCCTTAATCAACACGATAAACTCGTTGCCGAAAGGCGGAATCATACGCTTGATCGCTTGCGGTAAAATAATCGTTCTCATCGTCTGCCCAGGCGTCATTCCCAAGGAATAAGCCGCTTCTGTCTGCCCTTGATCAATGGATTGAATGCCTGCGCGATAAATTTCAGCCATGTATGCGGCTGAGTTCAACGAGAGCGCCACAATCGCGGCTACAATGGCATTCGTCGAGCCTAAGATCAACGGTACTACGCCAAAGTGAACGAGCAAGATCTGCACCAACAGCGGGGTGCCGCGGAAAAAGTTCACATAAATGCTTGCCGGCCAGCGTAAATAACCGCGGTGCGACATCTTGCCAAGTGAAACCCCTAGACCTAATACAGAACCAAATAATATAGCGAGAATCGAAATGCCAATCGTCCAAAGCGTACCCTTCAGAAGCAACGGCAAATATTCGATAATAATATCAAAACGAAAATCCATAATCACTATCCTTTCTAAAACCTAATTTACCCATCTCGCTCTTTACAAGACAAAAGCATGCGTATGATAAAATTACGCATGCTTATAACATATTATTTTTGTCCAAGCAATTTCTTTGTGTCAGGCTCTTGACCGAACCATTTTTTGTACAGTGTTGCGTATGTGCCGTTCTCAATCACAGTCTTAATTGCTGGGTCCAGCTTCGCTTTCAACTCGCTGCCTTTAGGAAGCAAGATGCCGTAGAACTCGGAATCGAAGTTCTTTGGATCCGCGATTGCAACCAGCTTTTTGTTCGGGTTGTTCTTGATGTATTCGCGAACGATTGCAACGTCGGCAACAACCGCATCTACGCCGCCATTATCAAGTTCAAGAAGGGCAAGTGTGTTATTGTCCATACGTTTCAGGGACTTGTTATCTTGACCCATAATTTTGCTCATCAACGTATCCGCTGTTGTGGAGATTTGTACGGCTACTTTCTTGTCTTTCAGATCTGTTGCACTTTTGATCGGGCTGCCTTCTTTAACGAGAATCATGTTCACGGACTCGAAGTAAGGAATGGAGTAATCATAAGATTGTTTACGCTCATCTGTAATCGAAACGCTGGAGATTCCGGCCTGGTACTCTTTGCCTTGTTGAACACTTGTTAGCATTGTGTCCCAACCTGTATTTACGACTTCGTATTGCATGCCTGCCACTTTCATAACTTCTGCCAAGAAATCGATGTCGAAGCCTGTCATTTTGTCTTTATCCATGAATTCCATCGGCGCGTACGCCGCATCTGTCGCGAACTTCACTTTCGTGCCGCCGCTTTGTTTCGCCCCACAAGCTGTTAAAGCAAGAACAAATGTTAAAGCTACAATCAATACGCTAAATTTTTTCAATGTTAATCCCTCGCCATATGTAAAATGATAGAACTAATTTTAACACTTGGTTAATAAAATGACAATCCATAAGTCTCGCAAAAAATGCAGGAAAATGCAGGAACATGTATAAACATCCTACTTTTATGTTTTCACACAAAAAGCACATGCCCTTTTGTGCATAAACAGCAAAAAAACGCTGGAATCCTTGCTTCTCCAACGTTTTCATCGACATCCTTGCCCTCACATCATTCTGATTATCGCTTCCCTGCCGGTCATTCCCGCTACAATTCCCATGTCCTCCGCTGTATATGTGACGGATTCAAGCGGAGCGTCAAGCAGCTCTTGAATCGTCCGAACTCCTGTAGCCCGTGCGGCAATAATATTTCGATCCGAAAGCCGCTCGTTCAGCAGCGCGACATCCAGCGCACCGCACATGATATATCCTTTATCCGTCGTCACTACAAGCAATGTGGTCTTGGGCAGTTTCACTTCTATGGCGATAGCTGTATGTCCTTCTAGAAGAATCGGTTCTACGCGCATCATGCTCTGCACAGCTCCTCTTTGCAGTCTTACGGTAGTATATGCAAGGCGGGCTAGTACGGTGTGCACCGATCCAAATCGCAGCCTCTTCTTTTTGTTTGGAGCGCTCATTCAGTAAAACCACGTCTTTGTTTGATCAATAGAAAGTGATATAGTAAGAATGTACAAACTGGTTCATTGTTAAAGGAGCAGGAGTTCATATGAGTCAAAAAGCAAGCAACAACATAACAACAGGTCACTTATTCAACGTAGAGATTTTAATCGAAGATGCCAGCAATGGCCTTGCTTTGGAGAAACTCCTGCAAGTACTGAACACGGACAGGATCAAGGACTATAACATTAAAAGCGGCATCGAACTAGGCAAGCTAATCGATCTTAATGTCAATAATAGGCGAGCAGAGCTCCCCAAAACATCTGGACAAAAAGCCCCGCAAGCAGCTTCGCCTTCCGCATCTGCTGGCACAACGCCGGACATCGCGTCTGCAGAGAAAGTAATTGAGCAGCTCGAAAGTTTCAAAACGAACAACACGCTGATCCGGTTAACCGTGATTAAGGCTAAGGGCATTAAGCTCAGCTTGCCGTGCCGCATATTGAATTATGACAACAGCGGCCAGACGGTCACCGTATATCATGTGGATGAGAAGAAAGTGTATTTATTCAAGTTGAACGAGATTGAAGATTTCAGTGTTACTTCATAAGTGTTAAAGAAACCGTTTCTTGGTTCATGGTGGCGCACTGGCCGCTTGAAGAGGGAAACGGTTTTTTTGCGTTTCACGCAGGGGGGCGCCGCGGAAGGTGGCACGAGCGTGAATAGCGGGCGCGGCTTTGTCGCGGTAACGTTGGAAACAACGTTAATCCCTGCGGGCCAGCGGGGGCGGCCCTTGAGCGCGGAATCGCCTTGGCCGCTTAACCCCAGCGCGCCGACCTATCCGCTCGCCGGCAAAAACTCTCACGACCCTCGACCGGGTCAATATTCGAATACAGCAAGTTACACCAAGCGGTGGTGAGGTTATATTGCAGTCAGTACCGGTGGTCACGACTTTCCATTTTATACGGCAGCACGCTTCTCTAAAGACCTATTTTCAAAAAAAACTGCCCCAAGTCATCACCGATGACTTAGGACAGCCCTAGCAGTATATCTACTTACAACCGCTGCTGATGAACAGCATCTTGCTTGCTGCTGTTCTCGCGAAGGATGCGCTCCATCTCAGCTGCGCTGACAGGCGGGCTGAACCAGTAGCCCTGCACCTCGTGGCAGTTGTTTTGATGCAGGAAGCGGAGTTGGTCTTCCGTTTCGACGCCTTCAGCTATGACCTTCAATTTGAGGTGGCGCGTCATGGCAATAATCGTAGCTACAATCGCAGCATCATTGGGATCGACCATGATATCACGTACGAAGGAACGGTCGATTTTGAGTCTGTCGATTGGGAATTTTTTCAAATAGTACAGCGAGCTGTAGCCGGTACCAAAATCATCAATGCTGACATTTACGCCGAGCTCCTTGAGCTCAAGCAGCGATTGAATCGCATGATCGACATCCATTGTCATACTCTCTGTAATTTCCAGCTCCAGGTACCGGGGATCAAGACCGGTTTGCTCAAGGACATAGCTGATCTTACCCTTAAGGTTATGCTGGAAAAACTGCCGCATCGACAAATTCACCGAAATCGGCATAGCCGGCAGACCTTGATCCTGCCAAGCTTTGTTCTGCTTGCACGCGGCGCGCATCACCCATTCCCCGATAGAGACGATCAGGCCCGTTTCTTCGGCAAACGGAATGAAATGATTCGGTGAAACGATGCCCCGCTCAGGATGATCCCAACGAATCAAAGCCTCAATGCCAACGATGCGGCCAGTCTCAATATCCACCTGCGGCTGATAATTGAGGATAAATTCTTCGCCGATGATCGCTTTGCGGAGTTCATTTTCCAGCTTGAGCCGGTTAATGGAAGCGGACAACATGTCAGCATTAAAGATTTGAAAATCGTTCCGGCCTTTCTCTTTAGCCCGATCCAGGGCGATATCAGCATTCTTCATTAACGTATCCGCATCTTGGCCTTCTGAGCTAATGGCAATGCCGATGCTGGCTGTTATGTGCAGCTCGTACTGCTCTAGCAGAAAAGGCTCCTCCAGCACTCGATTAATACTGGCGACCAGCGCCATCGCATCGTTGTAATCCGCCACATTCGTATAAAAGAAGGCAAATTCATCGCCTTCCGTGCGCGCGAGAAAGTCATTTTCCGTCATGCACCGTGTAAACCGCTCGGCTAATTGAAGCAGCAGCATATTGCCGTAATCGTAGCCGAAACTGTCATTCACCAATTTGAAGCGGTCGATATCGACATAAAAGACAGCGAGCTTTTGCCCAACAGCATTGGATAAAGGTATGGCTTCATTCAAATGTTCCGTGAACATCAAACGGTTCGGCAACCCTGTCATATCGTCATAATAAGCCAAGTATCTTATCTGCTCATCCGCGCGCTTGCGCTCTGTAATATCCTGATTGATTAAAATGCAACCGCTGTTGCCGGATTGACTTCGAATTGGAATGGCTGTCACATTGAGATCGACCCGATAGCCGCTTTTATGGATAACCGCCGTTTCAAAGGTAATCGGCTTGCCGTCCCGCGCCAGTTCCAAACTGCCAAGCGCCGCATTCGCGCATTCCTCAGTGACAAAATGCAAGAATGGCCGATGAAGAACCTCAGCCCCCCGATAGCCAAAAATCGATTCAGCCGCTTGATTAATTCGCTCGAATTTTCCGTTTTGATCCAGAACACCGATGGCATTCGGATTATGATCAAATAAAGAGTCCAGCACACTTAACTCAATAGATGAACTATGTGCGGACTGCTCGGTATGTTGGATGTTGGGTTTGTGCCAAAACAACAAAACTAGAAGCATCAAAGAGGCTGCAATACAAATCCACGCCGCGTACGGTTGTATGTATAAGCTCCCGGATATGACGAGTAGGATATACACGCCTACATATACCCGTTTGTTCACAAGTTGAATCCTCCTTCTACTGCTCCTGCCAAACCTGACAAAGAAACGAATTCAACATCTAATTCTACAAATCAAGTCCTTTTTCCTGCTAAAGTCTTCTGAAAATGAAAAAAAGAGTCGAAATATACCGACTCTTGTCAAAAATTTATTTCAGCGCTGCAATCGCTAATAAGATCCAACCCACCAGGAAGCTAACGCCGCCAAGCGGTGTAATCGGACCAAACACCTTCAGCCCCGTGAGACTCAATGCATATAAACTGCCAGAGAACAATACGATGCCGATAAAAATCGCCCAACCGGAAGCATTGACTAGCGAACTGTTGGCCAATTTATCCGAGATTAGCGCAATGGCGATCAGGCCGATCGCATGAATCATATGATACTGCACACCTGTGTGGAAAACATCGAGCTTATCAGGCGTAAGCTTCTGCTTCAAGTAATGAGCGCCAAAAGCGCCTAATGCAACAGATAGAAAAGCATTTATGCTACCGAGAAATATAAAAAGTTTCATCATTGTCATAGTCTCCTTCATAACATGTCGATTGTCATACCTTATTGTAGCTGATCTACAAATCGGAATCCATATGTTAGAGTAGGGTTATATGACGGTGTTTTGACAATTACATCTCGCCGATATCGTGCTGGCCAAGAATCAGTTTTACAGGCTCCAGGAAAACACGCGTGACCGTCGGCTCCTGCATCAAATTAATCTCAATTTCTTCAACCTTGTACTTGCTGGGATTGTTAAATCTTCGATCATAAACAACCTCGAACCCCTTCAGACCAAGCGGATACATAATGATCGTCGTACCGATCGACAACGGAGTTGTCGTAAAATCACCATGTTCAAAAAAAACCTCTGAAATAATCTCGTTATTCATATCTACAACGTCAACCTTTTGAACAATATGATAGTGCATTTGTATGAAAAGCCTCCTTCTTTTTTCCTTTATGTCAAATTTAAAGTTCTCATCTTTCTCAATAAATTCCTTCTTAAATGATGACAAATGCCCCGACAGTAACAAAAAAGACACGGAACTAAATCGTTATCGCGTCCAAAAGATGCTTGCATTAGGAAGTGCCCAACAGGAAAATAACTACCGGAATGGTGATCATGCTGAATAATGTCGATGTAAATACGGCCTGTGAGGAAAACTCCGGTTCATTATCGTACTCAATCGCCAAGAGCACGCTGCTCAGCGAAGTAGGCACTGCACAGGAGAGCACGAGCGCTTTTGCCGTAATCCCTTCGATTCCGAGCACCCAAACGATGAGGAAGCCGAGTGCCGGCGCAATCGCTAGTCTCAGCACATTGGATAAAAATACGTTGGAAAAGTTAAACTTCCATTTCATGGCCCCAAGCTGTACGCCAAGCGTGAGCAGCGCTGTTGCCATAAACGCGTTGGAAATGTACTCCAAAGGCAGATAAACAGAGTGCGGGACAGGAATATGCATATAGCGCATGAAAATCGCAACGGGAATCACGTAAATGACCGGAAGCGAGAGAATTGTCTTCATTGTCGTCTTCAAGTTCGATTTGTGAGCGTTCACCGCATAGATGCCGTACGTGTTAGGGATGACCGATTGCATAATCATAATGACAATTTGAATTGATAAGGTGTAAGTATTACCGGCGAAAACGGTCTGGTTCAGTGGAATGGCATAGTTGGCGCTATTATAAAAGATGACACTGTTGCGCATCGCGCTGCGCATGCCGCCTCGTATCTTTTTCAGTCTGATGATAACCTCGATCAATACACAGAGCAGACCGAAAAACAGAACGAAGAAGGACAACACCTGCAGAAGCACATGCAAGTCCATTTGAGATTCATACAGCTTGGTAAAGACGAGCGCAGGGGAAAATACATAAAAATTCAACTTCGACAGCGTTCGAATATCGATTTTAAACGCCCTATAAATGGCGGCTCCGATCACAATCATGATGCTGATGGGAACAATGTTATTCACGAGGATGTACAAAAAGTAAGTCATGAGCTCTCTCTCTTTCGTTCTCTCTATTAACTTTTAAGCCTTTACTAGTTTAACACAACAAAGCACTCTAGGCGACGATGTTTCGCCTAGAGTGCTAGGTGCATGAGCTCTGATCTGGTTATGATTAGATAAGCGTCATTGCCCAGGAAATGAGAGGCGTGCGGCGTGCGGGGCGAGTTAACGTCGTATAACAACGTTAACTGCCATTTTCACGCCTCAAGGCGCGGCAGACGTTAGGTTAACGTTCCCGCCTCACAGCCCGCCTGCTCACTCGCAAGAGACGCCGTTAATGTAATACGCATTTTCCGCATACGTCGTAAAAGCAACCTCTGCCTCCGCGATCCCCAGCTCAAGCACATGCTTGGTAATCGAGCGGGCAACCTTGTCACGGACTTCCTGTCCTCTTTCAAACCATGCTACTTCAACGAAGGGATACGCCGCAACAATTTTCCCCGCGAACACCGCGGTATGCTGCACGCACTCCAACGTAAAATTGTCCGTCCCACAGCCACAAATATCCGCCAGTTCCCCGACCAGAGAATCACTGATCGCGCAAACCTGTTCCACCGTTAAACCTCTAACTGAAATTCTTGGCACGTTACTCCCCCTCTTTCTTCCTCACATGAAGCCAACTTACGGATGCGTGTTGACACTCGTAATAATGCGCTTCAACTGCTCGTTGAACGTCGCTATCTCTTCCAGATTCAAGCCGCTGGATGTCAATAACGCTTGTGGGATGCACAGCGCCTTCTCATAGATCGCTAGCCCAGCCTCAGTAATCCGAATCACGACGACCCGCTCGTCTGCAGCCGACCGCTGCCGCACGATTAGCTGCTGGCTCTCCATTCGTTTGAGCATTGGCGTCAGCGTGCCGGAATCCAGATCCAGCTTCTCGCTAAGCGCTTTGACCGTACTTTCTTTTTCCTCCCACAAAACAAGTAATACCAAATACTGCGGATAAGTTAAGCCCAGCTCTTCCAAAAAAGGGCGGTACATCCGCGTAATCGCACGCGAACAGGCGTAAAGGCTGAAGCAAAGCTGATTATCAAGCTTTAAAAATTCATTGCTGCTCATACAAGTATGCCTCCCTTCCTGCTTCCGTATCTCTTCCAATTTAGTTTGTGAACAACCTTTTTGTTTCAAATGTATATGAAAACTTACCCGATGTCAATGCGCCTCATCCGAACAAAAAAAACTGCCAGACGCCTCACAAAGAGACGTCTGGCAGTATTAAGGCATAGCCAGCTTACCCATCAGCGTCGGGCGCTCCGCCCCTGTTGCTGACGGCAGATTGTTCGGCACGCCATGAATCCAATCATTGCCCAACAGCGCGAACAGAATCGCTTCCTTGGCGTCGCTGGAAAAGCCGAAATCATCAGACGTGCTTACCGTCTGCTCAGGCAGCAGCTCGCGCAGCATGCGCATCAGCTCCTGATTATGCGCGCCCCCGCCGCTCACGATCACTTCCGCGATCCCGCAATGCGGAAACACATAATGGCGATAGGAGCCGGCGATGGAATGCGCCGTAAAAGCAGTCGCCGTCGCGACGATATCTTCCGGCGGCAGCCCATGCCGCGCAGCTTCCGCTAGCCAGGCGGCGGCGTAAGCTTTTCCAAACAGCTCCCGTCCCGTTGTTTTCGGCGGAAGCTGCTCAAAATACGGATGCGCCAGCATCGCGCGCAGCAGCTCTTCATGCACCTGCCCCGTGGCGGCCCATGCGCCGTTCGCGTCATACGTGAGCTTACCTCCGGAAAGCTCATAAACCACCTGATCGATGACCATATTCCCCGGTCCCGTATCAAAAGCGATAAGCCGCCCGGCATCGGCCGCACTTAAACCGCCAGGAATCGCCGTGCAGTTGCCGATGCCGCCGATATTTTGCAGGATGCGCCCTTTGACCGCATCGCGGAACAGAATCAAGTCCCCGTAAGGAGCAAGCGGGGCGCCTTGACCCCCGACCGCCATATCGGCGGTGCGGAAATCGCCGACAACCGGCCGGCCGGTCCGCTTGGCTAGAACGGACAAATCCCCGATCTGCAGTGTCGACTTCGGCAGAAACGCATCCGCTTCATCGGCAACTGGGATATGCCAAACCGTCTGCCCGTGGGTGCTGATCAGATCGACATCTTCCATGTTCATCCCGGCGGCAGCCACCGTCTTAAATACGGCATCGGCAAAGCGCTCGGCAATGGCAAAATTCATCCCGCACAGCAGCGCCACGTTGGATTGATCGAGCGAGCACAGCTGCTTGAGCCGCTCCCGTAGCTGTGCGTCATAGCCGAAGCTCTCAAAATGAAGCAGCTTCACTGAGGCCTCGAAACCACAGCCATCGATTCTCACAATGGCGACATCAATGCCGTCCAGCGATGTGCCTGACATGAGGCCTGCAACAATCAAAGATTGGCGTTCCAGCAGCTCCCTCAGCATCATCGTCCCGACTCCCATCTCCAGCCAGCGGGATAGTCCGGGCCCAGCGTCACCGGCAAGCGGCCCTGGAACGGCAGCTCACCCAGCAGGCAGCGCGCCGTGCTGGCCAGCGCGAGCGGCCGGCTTTCATAGGCCGCGATGAATGTGGAGGCGTCCGGCAGCTCCAGCAAATCGTACGGCACGCGCAGCGCCACGACGACCAGCGGCTTGCCGAGCGCTTGCAGGTCGCGCACCAGCTCGACCTGCGCCGGATGGAATCGGGCGTTGTACGTCCCGATGACGATCTGCTCCGCGGCCTGCGCATCCGCCAGCACCGCATCGCGGTGCTGCGCCAGCTCCTGCAGCGGAAGCACGCGATCGAGCACGTTGAGGCCGTGCTCAGCCAGCGCAGCGCCCAAGCTCGCGGGTCCCGCATACGATTCGTCGACGCCCGACGAAACGGCAGCGGCCACTGTGACCGCGAGTGTGCGTACCGGCTTCAGCGGCAGCAGCGACTGCTCGTCCTTGACGAGCGTGATGCTCGCCTCGCTGAGGCGCTGAGCGACCGCGCTGTGCTCCGCGGTCCCTACAGCAGCTGCACCGCCCGCCGCCTGCGGTGCCAACAAGCCGCGCCGCTCCTTCAGCGCGAGCAAGCGCTTGACCGAAGCATCGATGCGCGCTTCGGTCAAGCGGCCTTCGCGCACAGCGCGCTCAATCGCCTCGATCGCCCCGATTTGGCGATCGAGACGATGGCTGATCAACACCAGGTCAGCCCCGGCTTCCACAGCCATCACGGCCGCTTCGACCGTGCCGTAATGCTCGGAGATCGCATTCATCTCCATGCAATCAGTCATGATCACGCCTTGATAGCCAAGTTCCTCGCGCAGCAGGCCCGTCAAGACGGACCTTGACAGCGTTACCGGAAGCTTCTCGGGCTCCAAGGCCGGGAAATAAATATGCGAAGACATGATCGCATCGACGCCGTTCTCGATGACCGCGATGAACGGTACCAGCTCGACAGCGCGAATCCGTGCCTCATCATGCGTAATCGTCGGCAAATCCAGATGCGAATCCACGTTCGTATCACCATGCCCTGGAAAATGCTTTGCGGTCGCCACAACGTTCGCATCCTGGAAGCCCTGCATAGCCTTCACTCCGTAGCTGGCCACCAGCTCCGGCGATTCGCCGAAGGAGCGCACGCCGATCACCGGATTGTCAGGGTTATTGTTGACATCCAAATCGGGCGCGAAATTCAAATTGATCCCGAGGTGGCGAAGTTCTGTGCCGGAAATGAGCGCAGCGTCGTAAGCAGCTTGCGGTCCTTCCGTACCGGCGGCCAGCGCCATCTGACCCGGCATCAAAGCTACGCCTTCCGTAATGCGGGCCACCATGCCGCCCTCTTGATCGATGGATACCCATAACGGCAAGGTGCCGGAACCAGCCGCAATCTCCTGCAAACGCTGTGATAATGCAGCAACCTGCTTCGTATTCGCGACATTGCGGGCAAAATAAATCACACCCCCGATCTGATGCTCAGCGATCAAAGCTTCGAGCTCAGCTGTCGGCTCCGTGCCAAAAAAACCGCAGAGCAGCAATTGGCCGATTTTTTCTTTCAGCGACATCGTCTTCAAGTCTTTCATTTCCCCATCTCTCCTCCCAGGCAAGCTTATTCCAGCCCGCCCACAGCCTTCATCCGCTCAAGCGCCATATAGAGCGCGCCGTGTGCAGCGTCATTTTTTGCGGTATAGCACGCCATATCCGGGTACCAATTTCTGAACTTATCCATAAAAGCGTTGCGGATATAAGTGTTGTTCAACAGCACGCTCCCTGCCATCGCCAAGTTCCCGTGCTGCATCGACAACTTGTCAACGACAGGAACGACCAACTCGAACAACGACCTTGCACTTTGGTTTACGATAGCCAAAGCAGCCTCATCGCCAGAAGCACAAGCCTCGGATAAGATCGGCGCCAGTGCCGCAATATCCTTCTTATTCGTGTTTTTGTCATAAACGAAACCGATAATTTGCTGAACTGTATCCACCTGCAATTGCTCGTAAACCAGGCGTGTGATGACCGTTTCCGACATCCGTCCGTCATGCGCCCGCACGACTGTAGCGAGCAGATCACGGCCAATGCTGTAGCCGCTGCCTTCATCATCGATGAGATAGCCGTAGCCGCCGCAGCGGTACGTTTCCCCGTTCTCCTGCTTGCCGTAGCAGATAGAGCCCGTTCCCGCGATCAGAATCACGCCGACGTTGCCTTCATGTGCGCCATAAAGCGCAGTTTCCTGATCGCCGGTGACGAACAGGCCTCCCGCGAAACCGCTGTCGCGGACGCAGCTTGCCAGGCGCTCCTTGACACTTGGATTGCTGACACCTGCAGCTCCGATACAAACCTGCGCGCAATGCTCCAGTCCGCCGCACACATCAGCAATCGTGGCAAAAATCTCACGCAAGCTGGCGCGAACGCTCGCCTCGTCTTGACCGTTCAAGTTAATCGCGCCGGAGGTGAAGGTATGCACCACTTGCCCATATTCACTCGCTATCGTCACTGCGGTCTTCGTGCCGCCGCCGTCCAAACCAGCTGCATATTTCATTGGATCAACTCCTTAATACAAGTGGTACCGCTGTTTCCTGCGGGCAAATGCAGCGCTTTCTTCGCGGAACCGCTCCAGCAGCGCCGGCACATCCACCCGCTCCTCACGATATAGATTATCCCCGCCTAATAAATCGATAAACGGCCTGGAGCCTTCCCTTACCGGAGGCAGGAACGAGAATTGCTCATAGTTTTCTTTAATCGTATACATCAAAGTCACACCTGTCTCCAACGGCCGGACAGCGCGGATATCCTGCACATGGATCTGCACCCCTGCGCACAGCTCTCCCTGGAACTTGGAAAACGACGGTTTAAAATAAACCGGCCTAAACACAACGCCAGGCAGCTTCTTGCCATTCATCTCGTCAGCCAGCTTGTAGGCATCGATGAAGGGAGCGCCTATGATTTCAAAAGGTGCCGTCGTCCCTCTGCCCTCGGAAAGATTCGTGCCTTCGATCAGGCATGTGCCTGGATAGAGCAGCGCCGAATCAAAGCGCGGCAGGCCCAGCGACGGCATAATCCACGTCCGCCCGGTGTCCGGGAACAGCATACTTCGCTCCCAGCCTTCGCAGGGCACGACATGCAGCTTGGCGTTCCACTGCATTTCGTCATTGGCCATCGTCGCGACTTCCCCTGCTGTCAGTCCATAACGGACGCTAAGCGGGTAATTGCCGACGAACGACTGGTAGCCTTCTTTTAACACATTGCCTTCCACCGTCACGCCGTCCATCGGGTTCAAGCGGTCCAGCACCACGAATTCCTTGCCCGCTTTGGCACAATCCTCCAACGCATAAAGCATCGTATATATAAATGTATAATAGCGTGTTCCTACATCTTGAATATCATAAACGACAACGTCTACCTCATCGAGCATCTCAGCCGTCAGCCTTTTCGAATCTTTGCGGTACAGGCTGTACACCGGCACCTGTGTCATCGGGTCCAAGTACGTATCGACAAAAGCGCCGGCCGCTTGATCGCCCCGTACCCCATGCTCCGGGGAAAAGAGCGCGACCAGATTGAACTGTTCATGCAAAATTTGAATCGTCGAGACAAAATCACGATTCAAGCCCGTCGGCGCTGTGATTAGCCCCAGGCGTTTGCCTTTGAATAAGTGGGCGTAGCGCCCCAGATTATCGATACCGTTGCGGATCATTGCGGCTTCCCCTCCAAATAGACGCTGGATTGACAAAACCTCTATCCAGGCCATCTCAAGGATGAATGGCCGCGTTTAGAGGCTGTCCGTTTTTTTACACTAATTCACTTTTCAGAACACGCATCGTTTCTGCCGGTACCATGAACGTCTGCGCATATTCTTTTCTCGCTTCAATCCCGCGAACCCGCATCAGATGCTTATAGTACTCCAGATAAGGGAACGATTTGCTGCCGGTGACGAACCAATGGGTAGAGACCGCTTTCACCCACAGGTCAAAAGCTTCCTGATTAAAGTCTACATATATATAGGGCTTGTAATCAACAGCATCTTCCCAGTTCTCGGCATAATACAGCTTAGCGGCAAAATGCGCTGGCTTCTCACGCTCAAATGTCGGCAGCGCCGCATAAAAGCGGGCATCGTTGACAATCCGGTGCGTGGTCATATGATCTTTGTGCATACTATTTTTAAAATGGGTAATAATGACGTCCGGTTTCACTTCACGAATCACATCGCATACGCGGAAGCGCATCTCATCGTTATCCTGCAGCTCGCCGTCAGGAATCTCAAAGACGATGGATTCGCCGCCGAGCATTTCGGCAAACGCTTTGCCTTCCTGCACCTTCTGCTCGCGGTACTCCTGCATATCTCTGCCTGCAGGCACGCCCCGTTCGCCGGCTGTCAACGCCAGCGTCACAATGCGGTCTCCTTTCAGAGAGTGGCTCGCCATTACGCCGCCTGCCGTTAATTCCACATCGCCGACATGACCGCCGATACCTAAAATCGTCAACTTCTTCTCGCTCATTGGGCAAGCTCCTTCCTCATGACAGAAAAATGTTTCACCGTGCGAAACCCTGCTTTTTCATAAATACGGATTGCCGGATTGGTCATCCCGGTATAAAGCGACATATATGAAGTGCCGATTTCCCGGAACGCTTCACACAGCTTAAAGAATAAAATGCTGCCGAGACCATGCCCCTCATGCTCGGGATGCACGCCGATCCCGGCAAAATAACCGCGGCCGTTCGCCTGGTGAATCACAGGACCGGCAAAGCCGACGACCTGGCCATGCAAGGCCGCGACGACAACGGGAACACCCGTTTGGGTCGACTGCCCGATCTCCTGCTGCCACAGCGGATTGTTCAGCGCCTCGAGCATCTCTGCTACTGCGTGATGCTTCGCTGCATCAAATAGCTCCACCGTGTATCCGCCAGCCGCTGCCTTACTTTCCTTGGCCTTCATATCCGCCGGAATCGTGAACCCTTCAAGCAGCAAGTACATCGCGCACTGTTTCGTCCGTTCCATATATCCCGCTTGTAGAAGAAACTTATAGACTGCGCTATCGACCGGCAACCCTGGCGCATTATTATGCTCATGCTGCGGCGTATCCGGGATATACCACGGCAGCCTCATCGGATTGAAAAACAGCACATCCGCTTGCTGTTTGCCTAACAGTTTGAAACGCTGCTCCAATGCATCCAGCAAACGCATGTAGTTGCCGTCTGTTTGGCTGCTGCCAGCCAGCACCATACAGGTGATGTAACCCGCCTGTGCTCCTAGCGGAAGATCATCTCCTGTGCAGCCGCAGGCGAAACCTTTCACAACATTTTCTTCCAGTAAAAGGAAAGTATTCTGAGCATCAAAATACGGATTCAGCCTGAATATGTCGTCAAAGCTTTGTTCCGTCAACTCTTTGTACCCGTCCTTAACAGCCTCTTCATTCCACAAAGCAATAACTGCCTGCTTATAGCGATCATCCCAAGTGACGATCATCACCGCACACCCCCAGCTTCGCTTAAATTATCCCTTCACCGCACCCACAGTAACGCCTTCCAGGAAGTATCTTTGCAAGCTGAAGAACAGAATGAACATCGGCAGCGCAGAGATCGTAGCCCCTGCCATCATAGGCGCGATATATGTGGTATTGGCGAAGCGGAAATTTTTCAAACCGACCTGAATCGTCTGCATTTCCGTAGAATTCGTGACTAGCAAAGGCCAGAAGAATGTGTTCCAGCTATCCATGAACGTCAGAATCGCCATAACGGCGAGCACCGTTTTGGACAGAGGCAAAATCACTCTCCAATAAATTTGAAATTGGTTGGCACCTTCGATTTTGGCGCTTTCCAGCACTTCATTCGGAATGCTGCTCATAAATTGCTTGGCAAGAAAAATGTTATAAACCGTGACAAGGCTTGGCGCAATAAGCGCTGTATACGTGTCCTGCAGCGAGAAGACATTGACAATCAACACGTACAAAGGAACTTGTGTCACTTGATACGGAATCATCATTGAGACGAGCAGAATGGCAAACAGCACGCCTCTGCCTTTAAACGTAAGCTTGGAAAACGCATATCCCGCCATGCTGGCGAAAATCACGTTCGAGACCATGACCGAAGTCGCGACAATCAGCGAGTTCAAGATCCAACGGTACGAATACTCACTGAAATCGAAAAAGTATTTATAGGAAGCAAACGTAATTTTCGATGGGAAAATGGAGTAGCTGACCGCGCCTGCTTCAACCGGATCGCCAAGTGAAGAGATCACCATGAAATAAATAGGAAATATCGTGGCCAAAGCAAAAAGCAGAAGGGCGATAAAAATGATCGCATTTCTCGTTGTTTTCACTCTGGGTCTTCCGTCGTGATTGCTGTATAACGCCATTTGTTATCCCCCTCTCTTAATACTCGACATCTTTGCCTGCATATTTGAACTGCACAACCGAGATCACTGCGATAATGACAGCCAGAATCAACGATTGCGCCGCGGCTTTGCCAAAGTCAAAGTACGTAAACGCATTATTGAAGATGAGCAAACCGACCATGGTTGTTGCGTTATCCGGGCCGCCGCCAGTCATCAAGTATGCGTTCTGGAACACTTGGAACGAGCCGATGACACCAGTAACCAGAAGGAACAACGTAGCTGGCTTCAAAGATGGAACGACGATGTACCACAATTTCTGGAAAAAGTTAGCGCCGTCAAGATCAGCCGCTTCATAGAAGGTATCATCGATGCCAAGCAAGCCGGCCAAGTAAATGATAATGCTCGTGCCGTGACTGGACAACCAGGACATCAGCACCAAGGAAAACATCGCCGTCTTACCGGAACCGAGCCAGTTCTGATTCTCGATGCCGAACAGAGCGATAAGCTGATTCAAAATCCCGCCTTTCATCGGATCGAAGATCCACAGCCAGACGACGGACAAAGCAACGCCGGAAGCGACGACCGGCAAATAGTAAATCCCTTTGAAGAAGGACTGCGTTTTCTTGCGCAGCGGTAAAATCAAGATGGCAATGACCATCGACAAGATCAGGTTGACCGGAACAGTCAGAATCGTATAGACAACAGTATTGCGCAAAGCTTTCCAGAATAAAGCGTCTTTGAACGTATTGACGTAATTGTCGAATCCGATGTACGTCGAACCAAGCGGCTTATAATCTTGAAGGCTGATGAGAAAAGCACTTACGACGGGGTAGGCTGTAAACATGGCGAATACGACAAGTGCAACAGCAATAAATGCGTATCCCCAGGCTCCCTCACCCCTGATTTTCCTTCTCTTCATCGGTTTCGCGATATCAGCCATGAGTGAACCCCCTTCCAGAACCTCTGATTAAAATAGTTTCGGATAGTCGTGCAGCGATCACCACGACTATCCGAAGGCAATGAATTCTTCTTAATCTTTTACAATTCCGTTCTCGCCGAATGCTTGGATCGCAGCGGCTTTCACAGCGTCATACATTTGCTGAGGCGTTACTTCGCCGGCAATCAGGCCTTGGAACTTAGGAACGATAACTTCCGTTTCCAGCTTGATAGCTTTCGCAGACAATTCTGTAGGAATGTCGGAGCGAGCCGGCGTTGCATTTTTCAGCATGTTGTCAACAGCCGCGACGTTGTCCGGATTTCTGTCAATTTTCATGCTTTCCGCTTCTTTTTTAGCCGACTTCGTAATGTGTGCCGCGAACAAATCGTTGTTCGTTGTTGCTGCCACTTTGCCGCTTGCCAAGAAGTAAGCTGCTTTGACGACGTTGGCTTTGTGCTCAGTAGTCGGCTCTTTTTTGCCGCGGAATGTCATGTATCCGTCAACAACCGTAGCGGACGAAGCTTTCGCGCCTTGGAACGTTGGAGCTGGAAGCACCACGTAGTCAACCGGGATGCTGTCTTTCACCGCGCTTGCGTCTTTAGCGGCAAGCTTGGCATTGTTGGCTTTCGCGGAGTTCTCGAATACCGCCAAGCCTTTACCTGTGATCATCGTTTGACCAGTCAGGAACATATTCCAGCGTTTGCCGGCATCGACGGAGCTAAGCTCTTTCGGCATGGAGCCGTCGTCGATCAATTGACGAAGATCTTTGAGCAAGCCCAGGTAGTTCTTGCTTGTGTACGCATATTTCATATCGCTCGTAAACGGATATGGCATACCTGCGTTTTTCGCCATAATGCCCAGGTAGTCAACAGCAGCTACACCTTTCACTGCGAATACGAAGCCATAACGGGTTTTACCATTTTCTGTAACTACGCCTTTTTTGATCGCATCGCGGAATTCATCGTAAGTCCAGCCGTTTTGCTGTACTTTCTTCCAGTCGATACCGGCTTTCTCCAAGTACTCTTTGTTGCCGCCCAGTGCGTGAACTTCCATGTAAGCCGGGAAGCCGTAGAGTCCTTTGCCGTTTTTCATGTAATCCAGAGGCGCTTTATCATAATCGTTAATCATGTCTGGCGTTGCCGCATCCGTAATATCCATCAAGAGACCTTGCTGGATGTACTTCGGAATGCCGTCAGAGCCGCCGAACGCGATATCCGGAGGGCTGCCTGCGTTCACTTGCGTATCCAGCTTCTGCTTCACATCTTCCCAGCTCGCCGGTTCGATCTTCAACGTCAAGTTCGGATACAAAGCATTGAAGTCTTTCGCCATTTGGTCGAAGTTCTTTTGGTAGTTCGGCGAAACCGGCGGCAGCAAAGCCGTAATGGTATCTTTCGCTGTGGAATTCGCTGCGCCCGCACTCGCTGCAGGGGAAGCTGCTCCTGTCTTACCGGTGTCGGATTTCGAACCGCAAGCCGTTAACGATGTTGCAGCCAACGTTAAAGCCAAAACCGATGCAAAAACGTGCATTTTCTTTTTCATTCGAAGACCTCCTAGATATGATAGGGTTGCGCAAAATCCAAATTACACGACTTTGCTGTTACTGCGCAGAGCGGCTTTCAAACTACCTTTGGATTGGGCCAGTGCCTGCTCGGCTTCCTGTGCATCCAGTCCGCTTTTGATCATCATAATCGCCAGTTTGCAATTCTTGGAGGCACGCTCCAAAGCTTCCTTGGCCGTCGCTTCATCCACACCCGTCGCCGAGCGGATAATGCGTACGGAACGATCCAGCAATTTGATGTTGCTCGCTTTCATATCGACCATCAGGTTGTTGTACGTCTTGCCTAGTTTTACCATCGTACTGGTCGATAGCATATTCAGAACCAGCTTCTGTGCTGTCCCCGCTTTCAAACGGGTCGATCCTGTAATGACTTCCGGCCCAACCACTGGGGCAATACACACATCACTTACATGCTCTAGCTTGGAGTTCTTGTTGTTCACAACGCCGATTGTTGCAGCGCCGCGCCGTTTGGCTTCTTGCAGGGCAGCGATTACGAATTGAGCGCTTCCACTGGCTGTAATGCCAACGACCACATCCTGATTCGTCACGCCGCAGCGTTCAATCAGGGCGATCCCTTCCTCCCCACTATCTTCAAAACCTTCTACAGCTGTACGCAGTGCTCCGTCTCCCCCGGCAATATGACCTTGAACCATGTTCGGGTCAGTACCGAAAGTAGGAGGACATTCTGAAGCATCGAGCACGCCGAGTCTGCCAGAAGTTCCAGCTCCTACATAGAACATTCTGCCTCCCGTGCTTAGCGACTGATACAACAATTCAACCGCTTTCACAATTTGCGGAATTTCAGCAGCTACCGCTTTCGGTACCAAAGCGTCCTGCTCATTCATGAGGCGCAGCATTTCTTCTGTGGTACATTCATCTATCATCAGTGTCTTTTGGTTAATCTCTTCCGTGGTTAGCCCTGACAGATACTCATCCATAGCTATCCTCCTATCCTGTGTAGTATTCCTAATCCATGGTTTAATATTAACGAAAAGTTTCAGAAGGGTCAATACTTTTTGAAATTTTATTTTATGATAAAATTAACATTTGATTTTTTATTTCTAAATCCGACAAAAAAAGACACCACGGTTGTTCAGGCATAACCGAGTGTCTTCCTACTATTTTCGCTGTTTGCTGGCGAGGATATCATGGGTTTTGGTCAAATATTTCTTCACTTTCTTATACTCAGCACTGGCCACACCCGCGAACAAAATATCAATAACAGTCAACATCGCAATGCGCGATCCCATCGCTCCGCTGCGAATTGTAACCTCCGGTGTCGAAATACTTAACACAATATTCGCCTGCTCGGCGAGCGCGCTTTTGTTATATTTGGTAATGGCGATTAGGCAAGCGCCGTTCTTCTTGGCGATCTCCAGCGCATCCAGAATCTCAGCCGTGTTACCGGAGTTCGAGATAAAGATGGCGACGTCGTTCTTCTCCAGCAGCGTCGCGGCTGTCAGCTGGCTGTGACCGTCCGTATAGGTGTGGCACATCTTATTAATGCGCGAAAACTTCTGCTCCGCATCGATGCCGACGAGACCCGATGCCCCAACACCGAAAAAAACGATACGGTTGCTCTCGCGCAGCACTTGCACAGCACGCTCGATCTCACGCTTATCGATAACACTAAGCGTGTCCTCGATCGATTTCATATTGTTGCGGGATATATTCGATATGATCGTATGCAGATCATCACCTGGCTGAATGTCCGTATATTGATCCTTTTGCTCTTCATCCATAGAGCCAATAGAAGCCGAAATGCTGACGATGAAATTCCGGTAGCCTTTGTAGCCCATCGTCTTGCAGAACCGCAGCACAGAGGCGTCGCTTGTCTTCGTCAACTGAGCCAAACTCTTAATCGATAGGTGAGGAATTTCTTCAAGGTTGTCCAGCACATAATCGGCCACCAGCTTCTCAACGGGGGTTAGGCTGTCCTTCATATCTCTAATTTTAATTAAAATGTTATCGTTAATGGACATACGTTCATTCCTTTGCCGTCTTCGTTTTCAAAATTACTTTTAGTGTAATGTTTCGCACACACAAGTTCAATGGCTTCATATTGCTGTTTTTCAGAAATTTTATTTCAAAATAAATATCAACCCTGAAATTTTACTTCATTTTATAATGAGCATGAAATTATTGCAAGGGTAAATAAGTTGGATTTTGCTGCAGCTCTGGAAAAAAGGCGAAAAAGGGGCTATCCCCGTTAAAAAGCTTGGGACAGCCCCTATATATTATTTCGTCTAACGCGTTTCTTCTATCATATGTTCACAGAGGAAGTCGACAATGTGTACGGCTTTCATCCGGTCCGACATGTGCTCGCGCTCAATGCCCAGCTTCATCTGCAGCAGACAGCCCGGATTGCTGGTAAGCAAATAATGCGCCTGTGTTTCCTTCACATGCTCCATCTTATGGTCGAGAATGTCCATCGACATCTCCGGTTGAACCAGATTGTAGATCCCCGCCGAGCCGCAGCAGCGGTCCGCACCACGCAGCTCAACCAGCTTCGCTCCATCGATCCGCTTCATTAAATCGCGCGGCGCATTGCCGGCTTTCATGACGTTGCGCAGATGGCACGAATCCTGGTACGTCACGGTGACCTGATCCGCGCCGGCAACCGTTTCCGCAGCAGCGAATTTCGGGATGTTGCCTCTTTCAATCAGCATCTGGCTGATGTCCTTCACGTTCCCGGCAAATTGCAGCGCAGCTTCGGCGTACTCCGGATCGTCATGCAGCAGATGGCCGTATTCCACGAGCAGCGCGCCGCAGCCGCCGGCGTTGGAAATGATATAATCGACGCCTGCGCTACGGAACGCGTCGATATTGCTGCGAGCCAGGGCACGCGCCTGGTCGAGCTCTCCGCTGTGCGCATGCAGGGCGCCGCAGCAATTTTGCGTGTCCGGAATGACCACATCGAATCCGGCTTCCGACAGCAGTTTGACCGTGTTCTTATTCGTCTCGGTAAACAGCACATCCATGATACAGCCGCGGAACATGCCGACTGTAGCAATCGGCTTCTTGCCGCCTTTGGCCGGCACGTAGGTGCCCAGCTGCTCGACCACGCCTTTGGACGAGGCCTCGGGCAAGATGCGCTCCATCTGGCTCATCGAATCCGGCAGGATGCCCATGAGGCCTGACTTTTGCAGCAAGCCCTGAATGCCCGAGCGCTGATACAACCGGAGTGCTGAGCCCAGCAGGCGCATTCTGCGCTGGTTCGGGAACAGCTGGCCGAACGCAACTTTGCGGATCGGCTTGATCCACCAGCGGTGATCCTTATGCTTCTCGATCGCATCCCGCGTCTGCTCCAGCAGATGGCCGTATTTCACATCGGCCGGACAGACCGGTTCGCAAGCCCGGCAGCCAAGACAGAGATCCATCTGCTGCTGGAAAGATTCGTCCGGCACCATCAGATCGTCAACTACGGCCTTCATCAAGGCCAGGCGCCCGCGTGGGGAAGCCGCTTCGATGCCTGTTTCTTTGAACGTCGGGCAGGACGGCTGACAGAAGCCGCAGCGGATACAGTTGCTCAGTTCATCGTAATTCAACGTCAGCTTCAAGCGTTCAGCCAATGGATTCGGGCTGATTGAGGCCAACTGAGGTTTAATCGAAGTTGCTTGACTCATCGCTGTACCACCAGCCTTTTGCGGGACTCTTTGGCGAAAATTTTGCCGGGGTTCATAATGTTGTTCGGATCAAACGCGCGCTTGATGTTTTTCATCAGCTCAATGCCCGCTTCGCCAACCTTCCACTCCAAATAAGGCGCCTTCATCATTCCGACGCCATGCTCTCCCGTAATCGTGCCGCCCAATCGGATCGCCGCATCAAAAATCTCCTCGAACGCCTGCTCCACCCGATGAATCTCATCGTGGTCGCGTGCGTCCGTCGTGCAGGTTGGATGCAGGTTGCCGTCGCCTGCGTGGCCGAATGTGCAGATTTGCACGTTATATTTTTTGGCAATTTGATTAATCTCTTTGACCATATCCGCGATTTTCGAACGCGGCACCGTCGCATCCTCGAGAATCGTCGTCGGACGAATCCGTGCAAGCGTGGACAGGGCGCTCCGGCGTGCCATCATCAGCTTCTCCGCTTCCTGTGCGCTGCCGGCAATCTTCACCTCAGCCGCTCCCTGTTCATGGCAAATACGCTTGATCGCTTCAATATCCTGCTCAATCGTCGCCATATCATTGCCATCCTGTTCAATCAATAACACCGCTTCCATATCCAGCGGCAGGCCGATCTTGTTGAATGCTTCGACGACGCGCAGCGTCGGATTATCAATAAATTCCAGCGTCGCCGGAATAATCTGATTGCCGATGATCGCAGATACCGTGTTGGCCGCAGCATTCATATCCTTATACATCGCCAGCATCGTCTTCTTATATTTAGGAGCCGGCAGCAGCTTCACGATCGCTTCGGTGATGATTGCAAGCGTACCCTCGGAGCCGACGAGCAGCTTCGTCAAATCATAACCGGCGACATCTTTGTACAGCTTGCCGCCTGTGCGAATGATTTCGCCTGACGGCAGCACAGCTTCAAGGCCGATCACATAATCTTTGGTCGTGCCGTACTTCAGCCCGCGCAGTCCACCCGCGCACTCCATGATGTTCCCGCCAAGCGTAGAAATAACCATGCTGCTGGGATCCGGCGGGTAAAATAAACCAAGGCTCTCGACAGCCAAATGGAACTCTTTGGTATTGAGTCCAGGCTGAAACGTCGCGGTAAGATTCTCCTGATCAATCTCGATGAGCTTATTCATCCGGTTCATGACCATCACGATGCCGCCTTCGGTCGCTACAGTCCCGCCGCATAGATTGCTGCCGGCGCCGCGGCCGACAATCGGAATCCGGTGCTCGTTGGCAACTTTCAGAATAGCCGCCACTTCTTCGCGCGTGCTTGGATAAATAACGCCGTCAGGCAAGTTTTGCACCATCGGGGTGGCATCGTAGGAATGGGTAACTAAAGCTTCGGGATCATCTTTGAACCAGTTGTCTCCGACAATTTGCCGAAGCTGCAGGCGGATGGATTCAGCTAACATGGGAATGCTCCTTTCAAAATAAACAGACTCACTCTCTTCTGGTAAAAATCTTCTGCAAAAACTCTTCTGGTGAACAGGTCATCTGATGACTTTTCAACCATTATATCGTATGATTGAATAGATGTATATGGTCTGATCAATGATTCCGGAGGTTCACACATGACGTCATCTTTTCCATCCGCCAAACCCCAAAAAGGATCGGACATCGTTCTCGAACAGCTCAAAAAACGCATCGAATCCGGTGAGTACAGCCCTGGCTACCGCTTGCCCTCTGTCGTCGACTTGGCAAGCGGCTTCAATGTCGGCCGTTCTACCATCCGTGAAGCACTCAGCGCTTTGAAAGCGATGGGCTGGCTCGATATCCGCCACGGTGAAGGCACTTTTGTCAGTGATGTGCTTCCTTCTGCGGAAGTGCAGCCGGAATCGGCTGGATTTTTTCATAGCAAAGAATCGTTCCAGGAAATACTCGAGATCCGCAAATACATAGAATCTGGCTGCGCCTCCCTCGCCTCCATGCGCCGGACTGCAGAAGATTTGGAGCAGCTTCAGATGACGCTGAACCTTATGCAGGAAGTGCTGGAGGACGAAAAAGCGTCCGAGGCCGCAGACGTACAGTTCCACCAGCTGATTGCACGCGCCTCGCACAATTCCCTGTTCATTCAGATGATGGATAGTTTGACCAAAAGAATGCAGGAGAGCATGGGCGATTCGCGCCGCCTGTGGTTTTTCTCCGAGCTGGCCTCGGGCCAGCAGCTCCTGGAGGAGCACACCGGCATCTTCGAAGCGATCCGCGACCATGACGAGACGCTCGCGTCGGCACGGATGATGCAGCATCTCGTCAAGGTCGAGTCGGTGCTGGGGAAGATGATGCCGCCTCGTGAAACACGGTAGCGGTGGGGAGGAGCGGCAGGTTTGGCGGGACGACGGGCGGCGAGCAGACTATCTGGCGGGACGACAGGCGGGGAGAAGCTAATGCGTAGGCTCGGACTGCGGTAGTGCAGCAAGCCTGGCAGAACGACGGGCGGGGCGAAGCTAATGCGGAGGGCAGGCGGCGGTGAGCAAAATGCCAGCGATGCGTAGGCTCGGACTCCGTTAGTGCAGCAAGCCTGGCGGGACGGCGGGCGGGGCGAAGCTAATGCGGAGGGCAGGCGGCGCTGAGCAAAATGCCAGCGATGCGTAGGCTCGGACTCCGGTAGTACGCTGTAGTCCTACTTTGCCCAACTACAGACAGCCAAAAGTAGCCTTCCACCATTGTAGTCAGGTTTTGCCCAATTAGAAGCCCTTTTTCGGAGCCAATGCGAAAGAGTGCGCTCCAGTCAGGCAAAATCGGGCTACTGCAACTCAGCAGCCACTTCTTTCGAATTTAGTTCGGCAAATTCGGACTCAAGCTACTTAACATCCATTCACAGCACTACCACCATCCACTCTCTTCAACGCAAATTAAACTCCGCAAAAGCAAACTATATCTAGCTACTCAACGCCCTTTCGAGGCAAATTCCACTTAAGCACTAAGTAATCATGCAACGCAAAAAAGGCCGCTCTACCGAAGTAGCCAGCCCTCACCCATCCTCGCCCCAGCGTCCACAATCACACCGCTTCCCGCTACTCCCGCTGCACCATCTCGCCAAACTCCGCGTACATCCGCTCCTCCGCCGGCAGCGTCTCCGCGACGATCCGTCCGCGGCTTACGACGTACCGGCACGCCGGCTGCTGCCGCACGAGATCCATCGCATCGCTGCCGGGCAGCAAAACAAAGCTAGCGGGATTCCCCACCGTTACGCCAAAGCCTTCAAGCTGCAGCGTCCGGGCAGCGCGCTCCGTGACCATGCGCACAAGCTCCGCTACTTCCGCCCGGCCCGTCATGTGGGCCAGGTGGGCCGCCATGTGGCAAGCTTGCAGCATATTGCCGGTGCCGAACGGGTAGAACGGCGTCCGGATATCATCATGCGCAATGCTGACATTAACGCCAGCTTGCCACAGCTCTCGGATGCGCGCAATGCCGCGCCCTTTGGGATAGCTGTCAAAGCGGCCCTGCATCGCGCTGTTGATAAGCGGGCAGCAGACGACGTGGATGCCCGCCTGCACAAGCAAACCGAGCACCTTCTGAAAGTAGGGCTCGCTGTAATACGCCGACGCGCTCGCATGCGCCGCCGTCACACGACCTCGCATCCCGGTGCGGATCGCCAGATGCGCGACGGCCTCCAAGAAGCGCGAGTGACCATCGTCAATCTCGTCGCAAAAAACATGCACCAGGCTGCCGTACCGCTCAGCCAGCCTGAAGCAAACCTCCAGCGAGGCGAGTCCCTCCTCGCGGGTCATCTCCAGATGCGGGATAGCGCCGACCCCATCCGCGCCAAGCCACAGCGCTTCCTCGAGGCGCTGCTCATTATCCGGGCATGCACGGATGCCGTCTTGCGGGAACGCAATGACCTGTACGTGCATGTACGGCTTGACGCGCTCGCGGAGCGTGAGCAGTGCGCGCAGCGCGGTCAGCTTCGGATCGGAGATGTCCGCCTGGGTTCTCACATGGAGAACACCCTGCTGCATCAGCATCCGAAGCACCCGCTCCGCGCGCGCCAGCACGTCGGCCTCGGTGAGCGCTTGCTTGCGCTTGTGCCAGAGCCCGATGCCTTCGAAGAGCGTTCCGCTCTCGTTCCAGGCGGGCTCGCCGGCTGTGAGCACCGTGTCCAGATGAATATGGGACTCGACAAAAGGCGGAAGCAGGACATGCCCGCTTCCGTCAATCTCTTTCAACCCGCTCCCCGCCGGTACCAAGCCGAGGGCGACGATTTCACCGGCGTGAACACCGATATCCAACGCTTCCTGCCGTTCCAGCAAACGGACATTACGTACAACGAGATCCAACATCTGAACTCACCTCTCCCGAGTTTGACAACCACCGTGCGGCAGGCGCCATGTAGCAGGTGCCATGCGACTCCAAACGCAAGCGCCGATAGTCACATGTTCCATTATTTCCCATCAGTTATCCTTCTTCATCTCAGACTCGTGCCACGAGCTCAGCATCCACTTCGCAAAAGCATTTACTAATAGAAAGAACAAAATGCCAAGCGCCGAGGCGGATAGCCCGCAAGCGAACAAGTAGGGCGTTTTCAAGCGGGCCGCCGCATACGTAATCGCATACCCCAAGCCGCCGTTACCGCCACCGATCCCGGCAATATACTCCCCGACAATAGCGCCTACGACCGACAGGGTACAGGAAATTTTCAGTCCGGCGACGATATACGGCAAGGCAGCCGGAATGCGCAGCTTCCACATCGTTTGCAGCGAATTGGCATTATAGAGGTAGAAAAGATTGCTCATGTTTTGATCCGTGGAGTTCAGACCAATCAGTGTATTGGACAGCATCGGGAAAAATCCGATCAAAAATGCAATGATGACAATCGCATTCATGCCGGCGTCAAACCAGATCACAATCAGCGGCGCAATCGCCACAATCGGGATCGTCTGCAAAATAATGGCGTACGGGTAAACACCTTTTTCAATCCATTTGGACATCGCCAGCAAAATCGCACCGGACACCCCGAGAATGATGCTGAGAAAAAAGCCCAGCACCGCTTCCAGCGTCGTCGTGGAGACGGCCATCCAAAGCCCGCCGGCATTTTCGATAGCAGCCATAACGATATCGGACGGTTTGGGCAGCAAATAGACCGGCGCCTTCAGCAAGTAAGCGATAAACTCCCAGCCCCCGATGAACACCACGAAAGCCACGAGCGGCGGGGCCACATGCTTCATGAAATGCAGAAATGCGCGCCCCGGCGATGCACCTTCCTCCAGCCGGCTGGCCCAAGCCGCCCGTTCACGAGCAGGGAAAATTTCGTCCGGCAGCATTTGTACATAATTCGAGTCAACAGCCATCCTGATTCGCTCCTTTCGTCCATTCGTTCCAGCGATCAATCACACGCGATCAATCGTTTTTATAGATGATTTTACCGGGATTCAGCAGCCCTTTGGGGTCATTTGAACGCTTCTTGCGCTCCATACTGCCCACTTCGCCCCGGCCTCCGTTATCCAGCACCCACGTATGCGGATCAAAAATCCTCACGCCGATCGATTCGCAATAAGCGATGATCTCATACAGCCGTTCTTCACTCTGATAACGCACCAACGGCAGCGCAGTAGGCACCAAGGCGCCGCCGCCCCGCACCCATTCAAAGTGCAGCAGCACTTCATCGCCATACTGCTCTTTCAGCAGCTGGATCTGCTCCATGTACCTGTCAAGCTTAAATCCCGCTTGCAGATACGTCATCGCCGGCTCGCTCTTCATCGCCCACAGGGTCGTATGGTTCCACGTAAAGTCGGAGACACCGACCGTTTTCCGGTATTTGTCCGCGGGGATGATATGCCCCAAGTGTCCGCCAAAAATTTGTGCCAAGGCTTCTACCCGCTCCAGCGATGAGGCTTCAAATTCAAGCATGACAGCAGCACTATCCGGCTTGATCACTTTGGCAAACGGAATAAAATAAGCCGGAATCGGCCACTCCATCGGTGAAATCAGCCGCTTTGGAATCGAATCCCGGAGCGCCAGCGCCTCGCCGAAACGCATCGCTTGCTCAAGCGAAACAAATTGAGCGATCGCTTGCATCCATTCGGTCCGCGGGGACAGCGGGATCGTCACTTCCGTAAGAACGCCTGTGGTGCCATAATTATGGATGTAATTGAACAGCTCCTTGCCGCTGACGACCAGTCGCCGAGGTGTTTCTTCCATAGTATAGATCACAGCCTCGAGCACGTTGCCATCCCATAAATTTCCATACGTAATTGAACCGATGCCACCCGACCCACCGCTGACAAAACCGCCCACCGTCGCTTTCACATAGGTGCTCGGATAAATGCGGATTTCTTGCCCGGCTTCGCGCGCTTTTTTATCGATCGTCGCCAGACGGACGCCGCACTGCAGCCGGGCAAAGCCGTCGCCGATCTCTACAATCTGATCCATCCGGCTCAGATCCAACACGATGCCCTGCTGCAGCGGGACAGCCTGGCCGTAGTTACCGGTGCCCGCACCGCGTACGGTAACCGGAATGTGATGCCGGTAGCCGAAGGCCAAGATCTCAGCCACTTCCGCTTCATTGCGCGGAAGCGCTATGGCATCCGCTGCTTGGTTATGCTTGAGCCTGCTATCCAGCACAGGAGAGTACCAATAATAGTCCTTCGAAAGCTTTTCTCTCGTATCTGCATCCAAGGCGATGATCTCGCTGCCGAGCAGATCCTGCATTTCCTTTTCCCAGCTCATTTGAACAGCCATTATCTTTCCTCCTCAGCGGATTAGTGCTCCAACGCAGCCGACACCTCGCGCACAAGCTCGCCGAATTGCGCATTCGTCCGAAAACTCTCATCGCGGGGATACGGCACCGGAATGTTGACTGTGGCGGCGATTTTGCCCGGGCGCGGCGTCATGACAACCACACTTGTGGAGAGAAAGACAGACTCGAAGACGTTATGTGTGACAAAAAGGATCGTCATTTCCGGGTTTTGCTGCCAAATGTTGAGCAGCTCCATCTGCAGTGTCTGGCGGGTAATTTCGTCCAGCGCGCCGAAAGGTTCATCCATCAGCAGCAGCTTCGGCCTGGAGATGAGCGCCCTAGCGATGGATACGCGCATTTTCATCCCGCCGGACAGCTGTCTCGGCAGCACCTTCATATAATCTTTCAGGCCGACCAGCTCGAGCACGCGCTCCGCTTCGGCCTTTTGCGTCTTTTTGTCAACTCCGCGAAGCTCCAGCGGCAGCCTGACGTTCGCTTCCACAGTAGACCAAGGCAGCAGCGTATGATCTTGAAACACGAAGGCGATATCGCTTTGCTTGCGCGCTTCCTTGGGCGTCGTGCCGAATACGTCGAGATCGCCTTTGCTGGGCTGGCTGAGGCCGGTAATCAGTTTGAAAATAGTCGATTTTCCGCAGCCTGACGGACCGACGAAGCATAAAAACTCACCTTCGCGAATCGTTAAATTCACGTCCTGCAGCGCGACCGTGCCGTTCGGATAAGTTTTCGATAAATGCTCCATGCGGACGAAAGCCATTTTGTCCAAAACCTCGTCCTTGTGCCCTCCTGATTTGCCGACCAATGAGAAGTCGATGCTCATAGCCTCATCTCCCGTTCCGCATTTTTAACGATTCCATCTCAAACTTGGCAAACGCCAGCAGCGCCTCTGCAATATCCGCACCATACCGCTTGATCATCGCACGGCCCTTCGCCACCGTCGCTTTCGTTGCGTCCCCTGATATGCCGGAATCGGACAGGTCATCCATCACCCAGGCAAAACCGCGCGATCGCAACTGTAAATACCGGGAGTCCGGATAGTCCGGAAACTCTGTCGGGGCCAGCTTCATGTGCACCCAGTCCGGCACAGCCGACAGGACCAGCGACGTCTCCGTATCCCCCGCATGGATGCCAAACTGCTTCTCCTGCGGCGTAATCCATTCGTCGGCGGAGCCCAGGCCGCCCGGGTCGAGGCGAAACACCGCCATGCCCGTGTCGATGCGGATCTCCCGTGCCATCATGCTCAGCAAATCCGCATTGCCGCCATGGGTGCTGACGAGCGCCAGCTTGACAAACCCGCTTCGCTGCAGGCTCTTGGCAATGTCCATGACGACCGCCATCAAGGTCGTGGCCGACAGCGAGATCGTGCCCGGATGGCCAAGGTGCTCAGTGCTTTTCCCGTACGGCATAGCCGGCAGCAGCCAAATATTCGCATCATCGGGAAGCTGTTCGAACGCCTCCGTCAGCACCAGCTCAGCGATGAGCGTATCCGTAAACACCGGCATATGCGGTCCATGCTGCTCGATGGCGCCAACGGGCAGGACGATCAACGCATCTTGCTTCGATAGCTCAGTGACCTCCACCTTGCTTAACCGGGGAAAAAAGCATTCGTTCCATGCTTTGCCAGCTTGGGTATATCGTATATATGACAAGCCCGTCACCCCCTATTGAGTTTGTGTACCACCCTATGAAAAAAGATCCTGCCGCACGAACAAGTCGGGTGTTAGCAGATCTTTTGATTGAATTCTCCAAGGTCATCTCGCCTCTGTCGGGTCCACATACATACGCAGAGCTGCAGCTACATGTGTCACTCGCTCCCCCAATCTGGCGGCCATGCGCAGCTCGCGCTCATCCGGTGTTCTCGAGCTATCCGGACCAGCTAAGGTCGAAGCACCGTAAGGCGAACATCCGATCGCATCTGCTGTCAAATATTCAGGATTCTCCGAATAAGGCAAGCCAACAAAGATCATGCCAAAGTGAAACAACGGCACCATCGAGGTTAAAATCGCCGCCTCATGACCTGTATGAATCGAGGCCGTGCTGTTGAAAATCCCCGCCGGTTTCCCTTCCAGTGCCCCTTCCGTGCAGAGCTCGCCGGCGAGTTCCAGAAACAACTTAACTTGCGACGGCATCGAACCGTAATACGTCGGGAAGCCCCATAGAATGCCGTCGGCCCAGCGCAGATCGTCGTTCGTCGCATAAGGAATGTTCATCTGGAGCGCTCGCGAAGCTTCGAATTTGCTGTAGCGGTCAGTCAGCCGAAATTGTTTGGATAGCGTTGGCGATTGTGCGGCAGCAGCCGTCTCAGATCGGTTGCTTCCAGCTTCAATCACCGGATTACGATAAGGCGTCAACTCCGGGATACGGACCACCCGGACGCAATGATTGCCTGCCTGCGATGCGCCTTCCGCCACGGCTTTGGCCATCTCAAACACATGGCCGAACGCGCTGTAATAAATCACCAGAATATTCGCCATGGGCCAGGATCACCCCCTCGCATGCGCATGTGCCCGGAACGTGACGGCTTCACATGCTGCTTGCCAACTTGCCGCAAGCTGCTGATCGTTCCACTGCGCCTTGGCCGCCGCCATGCGAACCCAGCGTCCGTGGCTGTACACCCACCGGCGTTCCGGCAGCAGGGTGAACAGCTCCTCGGGCGACTCGGCGTCCACCACGGCAAAGTGCGCCGGATTGCCCGGCGATACGCCGTAGCCTTGCAGCCCAAGCACGCTGGCGGGCACATCCGTAATCATACGCAGCAGGGTGCGCAGATCGGCCGGCTTTCCCATGTGGGCGGCGTAGGAGCCAATGAGCGCGATTTGCACCAAATCCCCTCTGCCGAAAGGATGGAAGGGGTCGTGGATATTATCGGAGGCCACGGCAATTGGAATGCCTGCCTCCCAGATTTCGCGCAGCCTCGTGACCCCGCGTCTTACTGGAAAGCGATCCTGCCGACCCTGCAAATACAAATTGACGGCGGGTAGGGATACGGCTTTCAAGCCCGCTTCCGCCATTCGACCGATGACGCCTGCCGCATCCGCTTTGGTCATCGAAGCCAGCGCGCATAGGTGATCGACGGTTACCCGGCCGGTGTAGCCCTCTTCCTTCGTACGCTGCGAGATGTATTCAATCGTGCGCATCGACGGGTCATCGGTTTCATCGCAGTGGATATCGATGGGCCGGTCGTATTTGCCAGCCAAGCGGAACATAAGATCAATATCCGCTTCCGCCGTCGGTGATAGATGCGGCGCGCCGCCGATGCCGTCGACACCCATGCGGAGCGCCTCTTCGACCGCATCAACGTCCAGTGCGCCGAGGCTGTACGGGCACATCGGGAACAATTGCAGCGTCATGTAAGGCGCGAGCTGCGCTTTTGCCTCCAAGGCCGCTTCAATCGTCCGCAGCGCCACTTCTCGGGAAGCTCGCAAATTGAAGTCCAGATGCGTGCGAATGTGCGTAGTGCCGAAAGACAGCGCCTGCAGTGCCGAGCGGACGATTCTGGCCTTGATCTCTTCCTTGGGGAAAAGCGGAGAAGCTTGCGCATAATTGCGCACCGCTTCTTCCAGCGTACCGCTGCTATTGGGCACCATCGTCAGCGAAAACGATTTATCCAGATGCATATGCGCATCGACGAGTCCGGGCAGCAGCATTTTGCCCTCCAGATCAAGACGAGGAATGGCTTCCCCGCTTGCGCCCACAGGCTCTGGCTGCCATCCCTCCAAAGCGATGCTGTCCGCTTCTCCGGCATCAGGCTCCTGCCTTCGAATATTCGTCCACAGCCCCTCTCGGATGGACAAATCGTACAATTCCTTCTCATCTTTTAATGGCAATCTAACATTACAGAGATCCATATTCAGTGCAGAAGCCAATGCCGCCACCTCCTGTACCCGCTTATTTTTTCGGCAAGAACTGGGTTGTAAATACTTTATTGATATCCTCGGCTGACTTCAGTACACCGACATCGACCAACTGCTTTTGCAGCTCTTCCCAACGCTCTTTCGTAATGACGCCCGTGCCTTTCATGGCCGCATCGCCGCCAAAGGCGAATTCCATTTCTTTTTGCGCGCTGTATTTCATCATGTCGAGGCTCATTTCCGGATTTTTAGCTTGAATGGCCGGATTAATTTCTTCCCAGTGATCCTTATAGTAGTCCCACCCCTTGACTGTCGCTTCAACGAAGGCTTTCACTTGGTCAGGGTGCTCTGCAATCATTTTCTCCGTGGTGAAGTACACGCCACCGTAGTTGTTATAGCCGGAATCGGCAACCAGCTTCGTTTCATAAGCCACATTTTGCTGATCCAGTGAAAATGGTTCGGAGGTAACGTAACCTTGAGTGACCGATGTTTTGTCGCTAACGAAATTCACCAACTGTCCGGTGTATTTCATTTCCTGAGCGGCGTCCAGCTTGTATTTCTTCTTAATGAATTGCCAGAAGCTGGCTGTCGAGGCGACATAAACCTTATGACCGACCAAGTCGCCGAAGTCTTTGATTCCCGAATCCTTATGGTAGATGAGCGCCTGCGGGCTCTTCTGCATCGATGTCGCAATCGCGACGATCGGAATGCCTTCCTGCCGGGCAACGAGGATGTCATCCCCGTTCGCCATGCCGAACTGCGCTTTGCCTGAAGCTACAATTTGCGTCGAGGAAACTTGAGGTCCGCCCGGCGTCAGCGTCATATCGAGACCGGCATCTTTGTAGAAGCCTTTGGCCAGCGCTGCAAAATTGCCGCCATGCTCCGGCTCTGCGAACCAGTTGAGCACGAGCGATACGGGTGCGGCCGACTTCGCAGCAGCTGGAGATGCAGCCGGTGCCGCTGTGGCTGCCGTACTTGCAGCAGGCGCCGTGCTAGCTGCAGGCGATGCCGGTGCCGAGGAATTTGCTGCGGTACCTGATGTACCCGCACTGCTGCAGCCCGCCAATAGACTCATCACAAGTGCAAGGCCTGTGGTTACTGTCATAGGACGTTTGAAAGATTTCATACTCAACTTCCCCTCCAAATTTGATTTTCTATACAAAGCGTTTGTTCCTTGCCTTCACTATATGATTGCGTCACCTATGAGTCAACAAACATAACATACATTTGTATTTTCCTACAATAATCAACCAATCCCCTTGTAAATTATTTAAATCCTACGCATTCCCCTTGCAAATTCGCACAGAAACCGAATATTCAAGATGGTTTACTTCTGAAATGTAAAGTTGTATGTAATATAACCTTACACAGCGTTATATCGTACCCACCTTAACCCCCAACTCCCTTAACCACCTGCGGTACGCAATGGAGAACCGATCCACCTTATGGTTCAACTCCACCTGCAAATCAAGGGGCAGCAGCTCCGGCTTTTGCGTTTCAATGACGCGCGCATCTTGGTCGAACACCGTGTCCTGAAACTGAATGAAATTGGCATCATCCACATCGAAGGCGTAATTCCGCGATACGATCATAAAGACGATACATTCATCCTCAGCGACAGGCTGTACGGTCAGCATGATCCACAACGTTTGACCGTTGCTGGGATCCGCCTTGGACAAACGCGCCGATAAGGGCCGATACACTTCCTTCATATAAACATAAGTCGTTCCCTCTTTCTTATCCGAGCCTGAGTGCGCGACGGGCTGAAAGATCGGAATCTGATCGATATATATTCGACCTTCCTCTTTGACCACCTGAAAATCGGGCAGCTCCGCATAATCCGGATGACCGAGCAAGTTCTGATGCACAAACATCAGATGGGCAAAATCCGTGAAATTCTCGATCACTCGCGTCCCCGCTGCCGCAACATGATAAGGGCCGCATGGCAGCGGTCTGTACGACGGATCGGCAAACTCCTCAAAATGCGGCAAATCTGCGACAGGTTCCCCGATGCATACCCAGATGAAGCCATACTTTTCCTGACAGGCATACACACCCGCTTTGGCTCTAGCCGGTATCTTCTCCCCCTTTGGCTGAGCCGGAATGCACACGCATTGCCCGGAGGCATCATATTGCCAGCCATGGTAAGGGCATACCAGCACATCGTTTTGCACCCAGCCTTTGGAAAGCATCGCCCCGCGATGAATGCACAGATCCTGCAGCGCATGGACACCGTCCTTCGAACGGTAAATGGCCACTCTTTCGCCTAAAATAATAACGCCAACCGGCTGATCCTTCAGTTCGGAAGCCAAATAAACCGCATGCCAATCATTTTCTAATACCGGATCATAAATACGTTGTACTTTCGCCATTTCACTCATCCCCCTCATCTTAATACCGCTCGCCAAAAACCGGATACTGCACCGCCAGCTTGCTGCGCAGCAAGTCAACTCGTGCTTGTGCCCGCTGCAGCACTTCCTGCTCATCAACCCACGTGCTTCGGCCGTTCTCGACCACCACTTGCCCGCCGACCACGACGAGATCGACATCGTTACCGTTAGCGTTGTACACCAGCGCCGAAGAGGCGCGATGCACGGGGCTAATGTGCGCTTTCATGAGGTCGACCGCAACGAGATCCGCCTTCTTACCTGACTCCAAGCTGCCGAGATCGCCGCTCCTGCCTACGGCTTTGGCGCCGCCGTTCGTCGCCATACGCAGTACGTCCATCGGCGGCAGCAACGTCGCGTCCAGGTTATTCACTTTGTGCAGACAGGCAGTGAACTTCAGCACCTCCAAGTTATCCTGGCAGTTGTTGCTGCCGGGCCCATCCGTCCCCAACGCCACGTTGATGCCCATATTCAGCATTTCCGGAACGCGGGCAACGCCTGAAGCTAAATACATATTGGATACCGGGCAATGAATGACAGATGCGTTCTTATCCCGGATAAGCTCCAACTCACCGTCGTCGAGCCAAATGCCATGAACGACTTGCGTATTTTCGCTGAGCAATCCGACCTCGTGCAAAAGCTCCAAATTGCGCAGCCCATACCGCGCCATCGTATTGTCGATCTGCTCGCTCGTCTCCGCCACGTGCACATGCGAGATCAGCCCGCGCTCCTGGCTGAATACAGCAGCCCGCTCCAGATAGCCTCGCGAGCAGCCGTACAAGTTCAGCGGACCGAGGGCGATCTGAATGCGGCCGGATGCGGCGCCGCCCCATTCGTCGAGCAGCCGGTCCGTGCTGCCGAAGATCATCTGCTCCGTCTCGCGCAGCCTAACTTCTCCGGCGAGATCGGAGCCTCCCCGAGCCAAGTGCCCGCGTATGCCGGCGTCCACCATCGCTCGCAGCACACTGGCATCATTCTCCGGGAATGTATGAATGTAGTGATGATCCATGATATAGGTGGCACCCGACTTCAAATTCTCCACGCAGCCGATCAGGGCTGCCAAGTAAAAATCTTCCGCCTCCATAGCAAGACTCATCGGCCAAATGATTTCCCGCAGCCAACCGGAAAGCGGCAAATGATCCGATACCCCACGCACAAACGTTTGAAATAAATGCGTATGCCCGTTAATTAATCCGGGAATCAGAACTTTACCGGCAGCATTGTACACATATGACGACTGGGCTGCCAGATGATCCAGACTTCCGTCTTCCTTCCACTCCCCAACCTCACGAATCACATCGTGTTCGATATAGACATAACCCGGTCGGAATACTTGCTGGTCGGCGTTCATCGTCAGAATGGTTCCGTTGTAAAAGAGTTTTCCGGCCATACACCCACCCACCTTTGTGTCATATTAAATAACATAAACTTGATGAATTAATATTGGTGTTATATTATTTAACGCAATTATAGATGCACCTGTTTTTAAGCGTCAATCCCAGGTGTAAATGAATGGATCGCATAACGGTTACCTTTTTTCTTTTTTTCGCGTATAATAGTTAACAAATAAGCATTTAAACTGCATATCATTTGAATTGGAAACTGATTCTTCATTTTTAAAAGCAACTGTATATATTTTGTATAATGGGAGGTAAACTAACATGATTGAGCTTCCACATTTGGATGAAACCGATCAAGCCATTATTAAACTGCTTCACGAGAACAGCCGCATCTCCTATGCCAAGATTGGCGAGCTTTTGAGCCTGTCACGCGTTGCCATCCAGAAACGGGTCGATCAGTTGGTTGAGAATGAAATTATTGAGAATTTTACGATTCGCTTGAATGCTGCCAAATTGGGGAAGGTTGTGAGCGCCTTTTTCGAAGTGGAAGTCGAACCGCGATTTGCTGAGGAAGTGGGGAACGTACTTGCTGAGGATCCCAATGTCATCAGTATTTATCAAATGACGGGATCGAGCTCCTTGCACATGCATGCCTTACTGAAGGATGATGCGGCTTTGGAGCAGTTTTTATACCATAACATCTATAAATTGAACGGGGTTGTAAGGGTGAATACCCAGGTCGTGATCAGACGGTTTAAGCAAGGTACCGGGCTGGAACTGTGACAAAAAGACCTGAGGCTGAGCCGCAGGTCTTTCCTGACATCATTTTGCATTCGCAGCCAATTGCTGCGGCACTCTCATCGATACCCACGCATAAACAATGAGTGCGGACCAAATTAAGGTGAAACTGCCGAGCATGACGGGCGTAAACGTTTCATTGAATACAAAAATGCTTAGCAGCAATGTAATAGACGGACCAATGTACTGAATGAAACCGAGCATGGTAAGCGGTAGACGTACTGCCGCTTTGGCAAACCATAACAGAGGCAGCGCTGTTGCAACACCTGCCAGCAGAAGCAGCGTCAGTGAGACTGGCGGCAGCTGCCATGCCGTGTCCTGATGGGCGAAGTGCAAGTACACCAGATAGGCGACAGCAATCGGAAAAACAACCGCCGTTTCCCCAACGAGCCCGACGGATGCGTCGTAAGCGACGCGCTTTTTCACGAGTCCGTAAAGGGCAAAAGTCCCTGAGAGCGAAAGCGAAATCCACGGAAAGCTGCCATAATCGACAGCGACGAGCAGAACGCCGGCACAAGCCAAGAAGATTGCGAACCATTGGCCGCGGGTAGGCTTTTCGTTTAGAAAAAGGACGCCAAGCAAAACGTTCATCATCGGTGTGATATAGTATCCAAGGCTGGTCTCAATGACATGCCCATTATTGACGGCCCAAATGAATATCAGCCAGTTCGTGCTGATTAGGATGCTGCTTGTGCCAACCAGCAGTGCGGTTTTGCCGTTTGTGGCGATCTTTTTGAGCTCGCCCCATTGGCTTCGCCGTCCCAGCAGCAACAGCAGTGCCATAAAGACAAACGACCAGACGACTCGATGCGATAAAATCTCCCCCGCTGCCACCGAGCCGAAATATTTCCAATAAAGCGGCAGCAGTCCCCAAGCCGTGTACGCAATGATCGCGTACCCAAGCCCTTTTTTCATAGCTGTAACCTCTTTCCCCTGTCTAGCTTAACTTGTAAAATGGCATAATTGATTTGGTATAACCCAGCCGAATGTTCTTCCTTCATTGAGGATCATTCACTTACCAAAGGGTGAAATCCTGCGAATCCATGAGCTACAGAAACCTACTTTTTAACGATTGGCAAAATAACTTCCACCATAGTCCCTTTCCCATCTTCACTTTCAACTCGCATAGTCCCCTTATGATCTTGAATGATCCTCATTGAAACCATTAATCCGAGCCCTGTTCCCGTTTCTTTTGTAGTAAAAAAAGGATTTCCAATCTTGGTCATTTCTTCTTGTGGGATTCCATACCCTGCGTCTTTAATAAGGCAATTATAACAGCAATTTCAGCTATAACAACACGTTTCGCTAAAGACTTATTTTCACAAAAAAAGAAGCTAAGCGGAGATTGCTCTCTGCTTAACTTCTATTATCCTTTGACCGAGCCGGCGGCGATACCTTCCACGATGCGGTTGCTCAGCAGCACGAAGGCCAGCAGGATCGGCAAAATGCTGATCATAAGCGTTGCGCCGATCGCGCCCCAGTCGGTCGTGTATTGACCGATGAAGTTTTGAATACCGACGGTTAATGTCTTAAATTTATCCGAGCTGATGAATGTGTTGACGAAGATAAACTCGTTCCAGTTATAAATCATATTGATGATCACTGCTGTAGAGAGTACGGATGCCGTCATCGGCAGCGTAATGCTGAAAAAGATCCGGTTCACGGAGCAGCCATCCATCACAGCCGCTTCTTCCACTTCGCGAGGCAAGGTGTAGTAGAATCCGAGCATGATCATGATCGTAATCGGCAGGTTAAAAGCGATATAAGTCAAAATGATTGACATCGGAGTGTTGGTCAAGTGTGTTTTGGTAAACAAACTAAACAACGGAATGAGCGTCGAGTGGACGGGGATCATTAAACCGATCATGAACAGTCCCAGAATAAACGACTGCAGCTTCCACTTCATGCGCGTCAACGCGAAGGTGACGAAGCTTGCCAGCAACACGGTAACCGCCACCGATACGACCGTCATCCAAACGCTGTTGAAGAAGTAGGCGCTGATATGCCCCTGCGTCCACACTTTCTCGTAATTTTCCCAGCGCAGCCGCTCCGGGAAGGCAAAAGGAGCCAAATTAAAAATTTCTTCGTTGTTTTTTAATGAAAACAGCATCAGCCATAGAAGTGGAAATATCTGAATAACGGCGACAACCGCCAACACAAGATACAACACGCCGTATCCGATTTGCTCAGGCAGCTTGCTGCTTTTGGCCGATGTCACTGCTTTGCGCTCGATCGTTTCGATTTGCATTTGGATCTCCTTTCATTACGAGTATTGGATGCTGTCTTTGGTAGCCGTTGCCCGACGAATGAGCCACGTCATCACCAAGCAGATCAGGAGCAGGAAGAAGCCAATCGCACTCGCGTAACCGAAATCGTACTCCTTGAAAGCCTTCCGGTACATGTAGGAAGCCATCACTTCACTTGACCCGTTCGGACCGCCGCCTGTCATGACATAAATGAGGTCAAAATATTTGAGCGACCCGACGACAGCCAGGACAACCGTCACTTTCATCACTTCAGCAATGAGCGGAATGCGGATGGAGAGTGCAATGCGCCATGGACTTGCACCATCGATTCGCGCCGATTCGATCAGGGAGGAAGGAACATTTTTCAGTGCCGCATAATAAATCAAAATGTAAAAGCCTGCGTACTGCCACAAAATGGGGATAAAAATGGCATATAGCACAATGGACGGATTCGACAGCCATTCAGGCGTATGCTCAATGCCCAGCGAAGACAGGATGTGATTCAGCACACCGTTCGTCGGGTGGAATATTTTCAACCATAGTTGGGCGATTGCCACGGATGACAGCAGCATAGGGATGAGATAGATTTTGCGGAAGGTGTTGGCTCCGCGAATTTGCGCCGACAGCACCAGGGCAACGATTAGATAAACAATCAGGCTTAATGCGGAAAAAATAGCGAGTAAAAACGAATGCTTCGCGCTGTTCCAGAACAATCCGTCGCGCATCAGTTCAGCGTAGTTGTGAAAACCGATAAAACTCATTTTACCGACGCCGTCCCATTTCATTAATCCGTAATATCCGGTCAACAGAATCGGCATGTAGATCAAAGCCAAGATCAACAGCAAGGAGGGAATGACGTATAGCGCAATAATGGATTTGTTGGACATAACTTTATTCATACAGGCACTCCCCTTTCTATCCCATATAGGGAAAGGACATATGGAGATATGTCCTTTCCTTCATGGTCCTATCCTTTATTCCCTCATCTTACTTGGATTCTTTGGCCAGTGCTTCTTCATGCTTCTTCGCGAACTCTTCCGGACTTACCGCTTTGCCGAACAGCGCTTGAATCATGTTCAAGTGCACTTCCGCGGAAGCCGGTTTCAATTGAACGTCTGCGAACAGGGTAATATTGCTTGCTTTGTTCAGCTCGTTCAGCAGGTCGATATACATTTGCGGCAGCTTCACTTTGGACGTATCCACTTTCGTAGCCGGAATGACACCAGCTTCCGAGATCGCGTGCTCACCCCATTTTTGTACGAAGAAGCTAACGAACTTTTTCGCCTCGTCTTTCACTTTCGAGTTGTTGGCAACGAACAAGCCTACGCCTGGTCCGCCAACCCAGCTGTCGAGATTGCCTTTACCGCCGTCAACAGTCGGGAATTTGAAGAAGCCGATTTGGTCTTTGAACGATTGCGGCACATCTTTGTTCGTTGTGTAGTTCGGCAGTTCCCATGTTCCCATCATGTACATCGCCGCTTTGCTGTTCATGAACTCGGCTTTGCCTTCGTCGTTGGACAAGCCGTTGAAGCCTTTGTTGAACGCGTTCATATCGACAAGCTGAGTAATTTCCGAAGCAGCGCGCACGAGGCTCGGATCGTTGAAAGAACCGCTGCGGTCAATCGCTTTTTTCAGCGTTTCAGGTCCGCCGATGCGATCTGCCAGGTACATGTACCAGAGGGAACCCGTCCAGCGGTCCTTGTTGCCCAGGGCAATCGGGGCTACACCGTTAGAGCTAAGCGTTTTCACAATGTTTTTGAATTCATCATAAGTTTTTGGCGGCTGTAAATTATATTTAGCAAAAATAGCTTTATTGTAGTAAACCGGCACGATGTTCAGCTCAACCGGAAGGCCGTAAGTTTTGCCGCCGAATGCGTAGGCGTTCGTCGTTCCGTTTACGAATTTATCCTTCAAATCTCCTTGCAGCAAATCATCAAGCGGAGCGAACATATCGCCTTTAACATAAGGGTCCATGTAGCCTGCAGCCCATGTGAAGCCTACGTCCGGCAGCTCGTTGGAGGTGGATAGCACTTTCATTTTGTTCTTATACTGCTCGTTCTCCAGCACCTCTTGCTCAATGGTGACGTTCGGATTCGCAGTGGTGTACTCTTTAATGATATCGTTTACAATTTTGTTTTGCGTAGCGGAACTGCCCGCCGGCCAGAGATGCATCATCTTGATGTTCACTTTTTTAGCCGGTTGTGCCGCGCTTGTCGCCGCCGCGTTGCCGCTTGCTGTCGCCTTCGCCGTTTCCTGGGCTGCCGGCTGGCTTCCTGCCGAACAACCTGTCAACACCATGCCGAGACTGACTACGGCTGCCATACTCATTGTAAGCGTTTTTCTTACCATATATCATTTCCCCCTTAAAGCTTTTTGTTTGCTACGAGATTAATTGTAGCGCTTTCATGACGGTTGCAGGAGGTAACGGCGATCGGGTAATATTCCACATTTTTTAGGTTTCCACCATATCTCCGGCGCCCCCGGCTTGTTTGCGGTACTGGCTGGGACTGATTTTTTCATAATCTTTAAAAAGCTTAATAAAATATTTCGGCGTCAAGTACCCGACCTGCTCCGAGATATCGGTGATCGGCAGCCTCGTCTGGAGCAATAGCTCCTTCGCCTTCTGCAGCCGGCTTCTAGTCACATATTCACTGAAGGTGAAGCCGGTCTGTTCTTTGAAAAGCGCGCTGAAATAGCTCGGATTTAAATGAATCTGATTCGCAACCTCGCGCATCCCGAACTGCTCCTGCAGATGGTCCGCCACGTACTGCACTGCCTGCTGAACAGGCGGAGTGTAGTGATTGGCCGATGTCTTGGCCTGCATCAGGCGCGTATCCACCATTTTCTCCATCGTCTCTACGCGTTCACGCTCTTCCTCCACGACCAGCGCCTGCTCGACAGCCTCGATCAGCTTCACCTTTTTGACCGGCTTCAACAAATAATTGACGACCCCGAGCTGGATGGCGGATTGCGCGTACTCAAAATCGGGATGCCCGGAAATAATAATCGTTACGGGCTTATGCCCGAGGTGGCGCGTAGCTTCGACCATCTGCAGGCCGTTCATCTCCGGCATCCGAATGTCCGTAATTAGCAGATGAATCAGGCGGCTGCCCAGTTGTTCCAGCGCCTCCGCTCCGTTGCAGCTGCTGATGATCTGATGGCGGCCGGCGGACCAGGCCTCGAGCGTCTTGCGGATGCCTTCTCGGGTCAAAGGCTCATCATCTACGATCAGAATCGTTTTCCCCGTCTGGTTCATTATGTGCCTCCTTATGCATCGGAATATCAAAACTTATGCTTGTCCCTTGACCGGGACTGCTCTCTATGCATAACCCTCGGCCCTCGCCGGACATTTCCGGGTAATAAAGCTTAATGCGGCGCTGTACGTTGGATAAGCCCATGCCTTTGCCGCGTCCGGATGAAGCCCCGCCATGGTCCAAGTTATGGCGAATCTGGGTGAGCGCGCGTTCAGCGATGCCAGGGCCGTCATCGGTCACTGTAATGCGCAGATCAGCTGCCTCTGCCGGAGACGGCGCGACACGAATGGTGACGAACCCCTGCTCCGACTTCCCTTCCAAACCGTGCAAGATCGCATTTTCCACCAAAGGTTGAATCAGCAATTTGGGCACTTGCACTTGCAACGAGGCATCATCCGCGTCAATCTCCCACACCAATCGGGAGCCGAACCTGAAGCTCATAATCCCCAGATAACGCTTGATGTGATCCAATTCTTCCCCCATCGTGACCCATTCATCTTTTTTCGTAATTCCGATCACGTAGCGGAATAGATCGGACATCGACACCACCAGGTCAGCGAGCTCTTCTTCGTCCTTGTCCTGCAAAGACCAGTACAACGCTTCCAAAGTGTTGTATAAAAAGTGCGGGTTAATCTGCGCCTGAAGCGCTTGCAGCTCGGTCCGGCTTTGAATGATCTCTTTTTCATACACGAGTTTTATGAGCCGGTTAATATCATCCACCATCTGGTTATAGGTGGAGTTCAAGTCGTTCAACTCCGTCGTATACGACTTGGACAAGTTCGGCGTCAGCACGCCCTGTCTTGTATTCCGCATCGCGCGCATCAAGCGTAGAATCGGCCTCGTAATCATCATCGATATGAGGAATGATAAGATGATGAACAATACCAGTCCGATCGCCCCTGCGACGATGAGCGCTACGCGCAAGACAGATATCCCGTCCGTGACATCGCTGACCGGATACAGAATGATGAGCGTCCAGCCGGTCTTTTCAGATAGCTGCTTGACTTGTATAAACCGCTGACCGGCGATCGTCGCCGTCGGCGAATCTGAACGAAGCAGCTCCCCCACGTTCGCCAGCACTTCTTGGTCGCCGACAATCGGACCCGACGCCTGATCGGCCAGAACCAGCAGCTCTTTATGCCCCGAATCCGGCAGCAAAGGCTGGAAATCAAAATAGGCGCGCTTGATGCGGACCAGCAAATACCCGCCGTTCGAGAACCAGCGGTCGACCAGGTTAATCCGACGGATGGCCAGGACGGAATCGGCATTCGCGGGATCGTTGCCGACCCAGACCAGCTTCCCCTTCTCCTTGTCGGCCTGTTCGATCCAGCTGGGTGAGAGCCGATTGGTCAAGCTTTGCTCGTCCAGCGGGAACATTCGCTTATAATCGGGCGTATACAGCTCCACATTGCTGACACCGCTGCTGTACGCTTGAATATGATTGGCAATCTTCATGAGGCCTTGGCGATCGCTGAAGCTTACCTCCGCGCCACCTACGTAGCCCAGAAAAAATTGCTGCAAATACGAATCATTAATAGCCTGAAGCGTCAGCGTATCAATCTGATTGATTAGCGCTTCCAATCTACCGTCTGCTTGGCTGGCGATTTGCTTCATCTGCGCCTCTGCCTTCGTATTGAGGAGGGTCGACACCGAGTTAAAGATGATGATGCCCGCGCAAACCAAAACGATAATCATGACAGATATAAAGCCGCCCAGCATCTGATTCCGCAGTGTGTTCCAATTCGCCACCTTCTGCCACACGAGAGGGTCATTCCTTTCTAACGTTGTCTAGCCGTATCATACTACAGCTTAGGGGGTTTGGCTATTTCACTTTTGCAGGGAAAACATGGGCAAATGCCCGATTTATTTGGGGGTTATTTGGAAGTCATTTGGTAATAATGACGAATAACTCATCAAAATCACATCGTTCGCGAGGCGCATATGGCTGAAATTATCGGAGTATCGTTTTGGAGTTTAGCAGGATTGCTCTGGGGAGATTGGCGAAATTGGGGAAAATATCACGCAACCATTCTTTACTTTTTGTTCTGCGATGTCGCTTACTACTACGTTGCCTACTCGCATCGCTTGTGGAACTTAACACCAACATGGCCGCTTCGCTATGAACTTGTCAGCTTGTTCGGCGAGTTTCTCGTTTTCGCCAGTACGGTACTCATCTTCCTCGGAAGATACCCGGCGAACCGCTTCTTCTCCATATGGTGGACCCTCCTATGGGTGGCCATTTACACGGCTAACGAATGGGTGCTGTTGCTTACGGGCACCTTTACGTATGACTTTGGATGGACACTGTACAAATCTTGTATGGTTAGTGTGCTCCAGTTTATATTTCTTAGGCTCCATTTTAAAAAACCATTGTTGACCATCATTCTTTCCGTCCCCATGGCCGCTTTCCTTATCTACCTCTGCAAAGTTCCTATAAAGTGAAAATGAAAAGACACCCCCCGCATCACTGCGAGAGGTGTCATCGATGAATATTTATAAGTTCAGCTTATAAATTGCTTTATTTTCCAGTCCGCGAATCATCGGCGTCCAAGCATCCGTCTCTGGCGTCATTGCCAGCGCGTCTTCGACCATCTGCAGCTTGGCGTCCATCGAGTCAATGTAATGCAGCGCAACGGCTTCCGGTATTTGCGGAAGCACCGGGCTGCCCCATTCCGGCAAATTGTGATGCGCCAGCACGATATGCTGCAGCCCGAGCACAACGTCTGAGCTCAAATCGATGCCGTGGTGCAGAGCTGCCTCCGTAATCCATGTCGACGCCATCGAAATGTGCCCCAGGAGCTTACCCGACACACTATAGTCGGAGACGATGCCGAGCTGTGCGATCATTTCCTCCGGCTTGGCGATATCATGCAGGATAATGCCGGCTTTGATCAAGTCTTCATTGAGAAAAGGCCGCTGCTTGCAAATAAACTCGCCGATTTCCAGCATGCGCACGATATGATAAGCCAGCCCGGCAAAATACGCATGGTGGTGGGTCTTCGCCGCCGGATAATGCTGGAGCTTCTCATCGACTTTGGCCACGCAAAAGGCGACTAGCTTGCGGATCGTTTCATTCGTAATGCTATCCATGACTTGATAGATCGTATGAATCAGATCGGCCGGACTAATCGGCGCCGAACGGATAAAATCTTTGATCGCCACACCATCTTCGGGCGTCACTTTGCGAATGCGGTTGATCTTCACCTGCGGCTTCTCCCGGTAAAGCTGAACCAGGCCTTGCACCTTGACCAGTCCCATGGGGAAAAAAGTCTCTTTGTCCGTCTGGCTCACGTCCCACATTTTGGCCGGCAGCTGGCCGCTGGCGTCGCTCAGGACGATATCGAAATATTCCTTGGCAGGCGTCGAATTCGTCTGCTTGACTTCCAGTTCTTTGATCAAATAAAACCCGACGAATTCGTCTGTCGCTTGCAATTGTTTGATTAAGGTCATTGAAGTTCCTCCCCGTATATACTTCATTATACAGCGAAAGCGGGGCTTAATTCATTATTTTGCGCCTTTTACCGTTGCCAGTGGCTTGCATTTCGCCACAACTTGCGCCAGTCCCGCTCCAACGACACTCTCGATAATTTGATCCACATCTTTGTACGCTTGCGGCGATTCATCGAGAATCGATTCCAGCGACTTCTGATTGACGACGATTTCCTCGTCCGTGCCGACTTTCATTGCCGCTGCGAATTCGCTGAGCGTAATGAGCCGCTTGGTCGCGCTGCGCGAGCGGATTCTCCCCGCTCCATGACAGATGGAGTGGAAATTGGCTTTCCCATCCGCTGCGCCAACCATCAGATAGGACGCCGTCCCCATGGAGCCGGGAATGAGCGCCGGGTGCCCTGTTGCCAAGTAAGGCTCCGGGTTATCCGGATGCCCGGCAGGCAGTGCTCTTGTCGCTCCCTTGCGGTGGACGAAGTAGTCCCCCTCTTCGTGCCGCTCTCCCCAGGCATAGTTATGCATGAGATCATAGAGTGTCGTCATTTCAAACCGGGAACCGAAGACATCTTTGCCGGCTTCACGAATTGCGTAGGCGATCAAGTGGCGGTTCACGATCGCGTAATTGAGCGCCGAGTACATCAGGTCAACGTAATTTTGACCTGCTTGATGGTGAAGCGGCGCAAACAGCAGCTTCGGATCAGCCGTCCCCAGCCCGAGCGTACGCATCGTTTTCAGCATCTCGCTGCCGCAATACTGACTGACCGAGCCGCCCCAAGCGCGTGATCCGGAATGGATCATCACAGCCACCTGGCCGTCAAAAAGCCCCCAAGCTTCGGCTATGGCTCTGTTCTCCTCGGCGATCTCAATCGCTTGCAGCTCGGCAAAATGGTTCCCGTTCCCCAGCGTCCCGAGCTGCCTGTGCGAGCGGTGCCAGACGCTCCCCGGAAAGCGGTCCAGCGCGTTTTCATCTAGCGCAAACTTGCTCCGCTCGACATGAGTCAGCGACGTCGCTTTGCGCGGGGTATATCCGTCTGGGATATACTTCTTGGGCAGGCCGTGCAGCCCCTTGGTCACGACGTGCTCAAGGCGGATATCCGAGAAATGCCCCCGGGCATGGTCCTCCACCGGCAAATATTTCTCGATCGCTTTGACCAGCTTGCGCCTCAGCTTCACTTCCTTCACTTCATCTTTGTGCAGATTCGTCAAATGCATCCGCATGCCGCAGCCAATGTCGCTGCCTACGATCGATGGCGACACATAGCCGTTCTGCGCGCCCCATACCGCTGTCGTGCCAATGCACGTCCCCACCCCGACATGCACATCTGGCGTATAGCTCATGTATACTTGATTGGGGATTTGCAAATTGTTGTTCGCCATCTCGAACACCTTGTAATCCAAACTTTTGAACAGCTCCGCTCCTGCATAAACATGCACAACGCCGGATGGCAGCTGCACTTGCTGGTAATATTCATTTTTATTTATCATAAACCGTTTATCCTCTCTAAGAACCATTTCTTTCTCCGAATTCGGGCAAAATAAAAAGCCATGGACACCATCGTCCACGGCTGTGAGTACACATTGAATTAGACCTCAATAAGCGTCAAATGAAGTGTCACGTCCGGCTGAGGCCGATGAAATGAGCTTTTGTTATTGTTAGGGTGTTCGTGTTCGTGGTCATCGTCATGCGAATCATATCGTCGGCCTCCTTTCCATTCATTTACAAACATCTTACGGTCCGAAGCTAATACCTGTCAATTCATCACAGCAGGAAAAAATGGTTATAGGGATCGCTCAGGCTACCGGCGCACCGCAAGCCCCGCAAAAGCGCGCCTCCGCTTCCAGCTCTGCGTCGCACTGCTGGCAATGCGCTGCGGCCTTCTCCTCCACAGCCGTCGCTTCCACCCCCGCTGCTGCAGCCTCAGGCTGCGAGGCTTCCACAGGAATCGGCGGTTCGAACTTGTGCCCGCAGGAAGGGCAGAACTTCGTATCGGCTGACAGCTCAGCACCGCATACGCAAACCTTCTCGTTCTTGATCTCTTTGACTTTATGCTCAATGGACGAGATCTCTTGCAATTTCTCCCCGATCTGCTCACATAGCGCTACAACGCTGGCTTCCGAACTCGCAAAGTCGCCCGCCACATACGCTTGATAAACCGACTCGCCGATATGCTGCTGCAGCCGTTCAATCTCCTTCTTCTTCAAGCTAATCTGCGCGCTGAGACGCGTGATCTCGACGGTTTCTTTTGCCTTTTCCGCGGCTTTTGCAGCGCTCTCTCTCATCTTGCCAAAGAAAGTCATTTCCCCATCCTCCATTCTATTTTTGTTAGCCTAAACCTAAACTAACATGGATATGCCGGACCGTAGCCATTCATTCATGCGCATCGAGCTTTTCAAGTGATTTCTGATCTTCGCTGCAAAATAGGCGCATTTTTATCCCCGCTGCACTACATATCCCCCACACACTTGAATATATTTAGTAACAAGCTTTTTCGTGCTGCGCTGCGATCAGCGTCATGCTTTCGATAACTGCCACATGTTGGCTTACCCCGCAATAGTTCGAACGAAAACTCTAAGGAGGTGTCCCGCATGACAGAACCTTTGTTTATTGTCTCCAAGGAGGATTGGTCCCTGCACCGCAAAGGCTATCAGGATCAAAACCGGCACCAAGAAAAGGTTCGTGATGCCATCAAGCAGAACTTGCCCGACCTCGTTACCGACGAAAGCATCGTGATGTCGAACGGCAAGCAAGTGGTCAAAGTGCCGATCAAAAGCTTGGATGAGTATCGCTTTCGCTATAACTATAACAAAGGCAAGCATGTCGGTCAGGGCGACGGCGATTCACAGGTCGGCGATGTACTTGGCGTAGACCCTACTCCCGCGCAAGGGCCGGGTAAAGGCGAAGGAGCCGGCGATCAGGCCGGAGAGGATTACTACGAAGCGGAAGTAAGCATGGAAGAACTGCAGACGATGCTTTTCTCCGAGCTGGAGCTGCCCAATTTGCAGCAGAAAGATAAGCGCAACATGTCGACCAAGGAAGTTATTTTTAACGATATCCGCAAAAAAGGGATCATGTCGAACATCGATAAGAAGCGCACGATTCTGGAAAATTTACGCCGCAACTCCAAGACGGGTGATCCCGGGATTCACGGTATTTCCCCTGATGATCTCCGGTTTAAAACGTGGGATGAAGTCGAGAAACCACACTCCAACGCCTTGATTATTGCGATGATGGACACCTCGGGGTCGATGGGCTCCTTTGAGAAATACATCGCGCGCAGCTTCTTCTTCTGGATGACCCGCTTCCTGCGCACCAAATACGAGAATGTCGAGATCGTCTTCATCGCCCACCACACAGAGGCTAAAGAAGTGACGGAAGAGGAATTTTTCACCAAAGGCGAAAGCGGCGGAACCATCTGCTCTTCCGCATATCAAGCCGCCATTGACATCATTGATCGGCGGTATCCGCCGTCGCAATATAACATTTATCCGTTCCACTTTTCGGACGGCGATAATTTGACCTCTGATAACGAACGCTGCGTGAAGCTGATCAGCCAGTTGATGGAACGTTCCAATATGTTTGGCTACGGCGAAGTCAATCAGTATAACCGCAGCAGCACGCTGATGTCCGCTTTTCGCCATATCCACAACCCAAAATTCCTTCATTATGTGATCCGTGAAAAAGGCGAAGTGTACAAAGCGCTCAAAACCTTCTTTTCCAAACAGGAAGGAGTGGCTGCCAAGTGAGCAAATCCGAGATCGAACAACTGGAGTACGCCATTGACCAGATTACCGAAATTGCTAAAGGCTTCGGCCTTGATTTTTATCCGATGCGTTATGAAATTTGCCCGGCCGAAATCATTTATACCTTTGGCGCTTACGGCATGCCGACCAGGTACAGTCACTGGAGCTTCGGGAAAAATTTTCACCGCATGAAGACGCAGTACGATCTGGGTCTTAGTAAAATTTACGAGTTGGTCATCAACTCGGACCCCTGCTATGCCTTCTTGCTCGACGGCAACTCCCTCATCCAAAATAAACTCATCGTCGCGCACGTCTTGGCGCACTGTGACTTCTTCAAAAACAATGTCCGCTTCTCCAAAACGAACCGCAACATGGTGGAGAGCATGTCGGCCACGGCCGAACGCATCCGTCAGTATGAGATTTTGCATGGCGCCGAAGAGGTCGAGCAATTCATCGATGCCGTGCTGGCGGTTCAGGAGCATATCGACCCTGTGCTGACCCTCTCCTACCGCCAGTCTCGAAGCCGGCAAGAAGCAAGCCGGTCTGCGCCCGATGCGAAGTCGGAGATCAAGTTCGGCTACGAGGATCTTTGGGAGCTGGACGTCAAAAGCAAAGCGGTCCCGGATAAGGAAGAAGCGAAGCGCTTCCCGCCCAAGCCCGAGAAGGATCTCCTTCTCTTCATCGAAGAGAATGCGCCTTATATGGAGGATTGGCAGCGGGATATCTTGACCATGCTGCGCGACGAGATGCTGTATTTCTGGCCGCAGCTGGAGACGAAGATCATGAACGAAGGCTGGGCTTCGTACTGGCATCAGCGCATCCTGCGCGAGCTCGACCTCACCGAGGAGGAGACGATCGAATACTCCAAGCTGAACTCTTCCGTCGTCGTACCGTCCAGGCACACGCTCAACCCCTACTACCTCGGGCTCAAAATTTTTGAGGATATCGAGAAGCGCTGGGACAATCCGACGGAGGAGGAAATCCGCCGAGACGGCCGCAAGCCCGGAGAGGGACGGCGCAAAATTTTTGAAGTGCGCGAGTACGAATCCGACACCTCCTTCATCCGGAACTATATGAATAAACCGCTCGTGGAAGAGCTGGACCTCTATGTGTTTGAGAAAAAAGGGCAAGAATGGAAAATCACCGATAAAACATGGGAACACATCCGCGACCAGCTCGTATATTCCCGGGTGAACGGCGGCTTCCCATATATCGTCGTCGAGGACGGCGACTATCAGCGCAGCGGTGAGCTCTATCTCCGACATGCTTTTGAAGGCGTCGAGCTCGATCTCAAATACGTCGAGAAGACGCTGCCCTACATTTTCCGTTTATGGGGCAAACCGATCCACATGCATACAGTCGTCGAAGACAAACCCGTGCTGTTCAGCTATGATGGCAAGAAGCATCACAGGCGGTTTTTGTAAGCCCGACAAAAGAGAGCGTGCTGCATGTTGCAGAGGCGCTCTTTTTTGTTAAAATCAGCTCACCGGAGAAGCATGAAAGTTGCTCTTGTGGATGGGCTGCTACAAATAACCGATATTGGTGTTTATTTTGAGATCGGAGACGAAATCGTCAGTGCTTTCGGAATCGGCGGCGAATATTGTACTGGACTTATCTAATTTTAGTATGCATACAAAATAGAAACGCTCTCTATCGTCAGCCCAATTGTTGAGGAAGCCCAGAAAGGGGCTTTCTCTTTTTTATTAAAAAGTTATTCTTTTGAGCAATTCACGAACACATCGGTATTTCGAGCTCCTTTCAGCTATGACGGCAAGCAGTACCATCGGCTGTCCCTATAAAATTTTTAGATCAAAAGCAGTGTAATTTCGACAACAATAATCGACGGACAAAGCAAAGGGGAGGTGTTACTCTGTAACAGTTGATAAAATTTATTAATAGGAGCTGAAACGAGTTGCGGATGAACATCCTCTTTAACATGAAGCCAATTACCGTTCACTTTGTCGGAACAGACCACAAACTAATTCCTTCTTTAATCAGCGCCCTGCGACACAACAAGTTAACGATTACGAACCTCGTTCAATCCCTGGAACGTGTCGACCTGTTCAGCTCGGAGGCGATTCTATACTCCAAAGATGGCAATAAAGCTAGAATTCCGATCTTTTAAATTGGAAGTTACATAGGACAAAATAAAGCCGTTCTGTCAGCGAAACCGCTGATGGATCGGCTCTTTTTTTGTGTGCAGGCAAACTAGTCATAAAGAGACTCCTAGATTCATAGATTCATAGTATAAAAGATGATTTCCAAAGAATAGGAGATTGCCTCATATGCACAGCTTGCGCGCAGGTAAATGGAATGCCGCCTCTCTCGTCGTCTATATTCTCGTGATGCTGCTCAGCTTCTTCGTAACGATCATTATTTTGCTGCATACGCGGCATCCAGCACCTCCTGTGCGACCCTATTCCGAATATAGTGTCAAACAAGCCAGCAACGGTGTCACGCTGCACACGATCCGCACACCGCCGGAAAATATCGGGCTCAAAGCGATTGCCAGCAATCTCACCGATCTGCAGGATAACGGTATTAACGGCGGTTTTTTCTGGCAAGGCTATCTGCTCAGCATCGCTGTAATCAACGACAAGCCGGTCCGAGGCAATCCCGGCGACTACGGCTCCGGCTGGTTCAATATTGACCGCAAACGCGGAACGCTCGTTTGGGATGAGCCGGCGCAAACCTTCACCATCCAGGTCGTCGCATCCGCCGATGAGCTGAAGGTGACGGACCGCGCGCATTATTGGGCGCAGGGCGGCGTCAGCATGGGGCTGCGCAATCCCGACGATTGGGCCCGGCAGGCCGTCTCGGAGGAGATGCCGGTCATCGACGAGAAGCGGATGCGCTCCGGCATCGTCTATGACAAGCACAACAACGTCTACCTCGTTGTGGCGCCTACGCCTTGCACCGGCGAGCAGTTCCGCTCAGCGGTGATGGAACAGGTCGGCGACGGCGAACTCGTCGACGGGTTGTTCCTCGACGGCGACGGCTCGTCGCAGCTCAAAGTCGCCGATCACGTCCTGCCCGGCGATCACCGCGAGGTGTATCAGATGATCACGCTGATGAACTAGCGGTGCGCCGGACCCGGCTGGGGGGGGCGCGTTGGTGCCGTGGGCCGGCTGGGGAGTGCGCGTTGGTCCCGTGGGCCGGCTGGCCGGGCGGGGCGGGGCGGGGCTTGTACGAGGCGGCTCGGCGTGTCAGGCACCTGCAGCTCGGCCCGCGCGAGGCCGGGCTTGGCGCGTCGACCCCCTCCAGTCCGAATTTGCCGGCTTACGGCAGCTATATCCATGCATTCGCCCGCAGTAGTCCGATTTCGCCGACTTACAGACGCTTTTTCTGAGCCTATTGGGCAAAGCAACCCTGTAATTGGGCAAAATCGGACTACGGCCGCTCTCACACCCTTCCTATCTGCTGTATGTCGGCAAAACCGGACTACAGCATTTCGCTGTCGAGTTGACTGGGGAGCAACGCCGTTTTTCCCATATTACTCTCAGCACTATCCCCACTACTCATGCAAAGTACGACTGGTGAAGGGGTGGAAGATGGCTAGATTTAATCTAGTTCTCCGCAGCACGCCCAGCGTCTAGATGACCAGATTAAAGCTAGGTCCCGGCCCGGGATTCACGCCCAACCAACAAAATAAGACTGCCAGCACTAACAGCAGTCTTACCCTCCACGCTCTATGTATCACCGCCACCGTGCAGTTCTTCCTTCAGCTCCTCTTTCAGCTGCTGGGCCTGAACGAACTGCTCCTTCAGCTCCTTCGCCTTCTCCTCCGTATGCTGCAGCTCCGCTTTAATCACTTGCTGCTCGATATCTTGAGCAAGCTGCTGGTACTGCTCGGCCATCTTCACGGCGTGCTGGGCTGCGGCTTTGATCGCCTCCAACTCTTGCTGATCTTGAAAAACTTGTCCCATCTGGTCGTGACCCTGGTGACCTTGATGCCCCATTTGACCATGACTCTGCTGGTCATGATTCCCCATCTGTCCCCCCTGGCTCTCGTGGCTCCCGTGGCTCTCCTGGCCCTGGCCCCCATGACCCATCTCTCCCGTCTCGCCTATCCCGCCCATCTGCCCTTGCCCCTGCTGATCGGACTGGCCTTGCTGTTCCTGCTGGTTACTATACTGCTCCGCCTGATTTTGCTCTTCCTGCGGTTGCTCGTGATCTTGCTGATGCATATGAGACCCCCTCAACAAAAATTCCAATATATATTAATTTTAGTTAAAAATTCATTTTTATTCGTGCTATTCATGCAATTGATGCCCTTGATATTGATGAATCAAATCCATCTTCAGTTCCCAAGCAGCCGTGCTCAAATTCACCCGATACACAGCCGGATTCAGCTTGCGAAGATACTGCGGCCAAAACATATCCTTTTGCTCGGCATGGTACGTCCGAATAGCCTCCAGCGAGGGCAGCTCATATACAAGCTTGCCTTCCGAGAAAATCGGCTTCAGCAGCGGAATCGGCTCGTAATCTTCGATATATTTGTGAATGTAGGGATGTACCGGGTCAAAAAGCTTAATCCGCTCCCCATCCCGAATATCAGTCTCGTGACGCAGCGCCAAATAATCGGCCACTGCCTTACCGGTCTGCTTATTTACAATCCGGTACGCTTCCTTGAAGCCGGGATTGGATACTTTCTCAGGATTGCCCGAGATTTTGATGACCGGCACGTAGTCGCCGTCTTTTTCCCGGGCAACGAGCTTGTACACCCCGCCGAGGGCGGGCTGGTCCGCAGCTGTAATCAGTTGGGTACCGACACCCCACACGTCGATTTTGGCATCCTGCGTCTTCAAGCCCTCGATGATGTTCTCGTCAAGATCGTTCGAAGCGACGATCTTCACGTCCGGAAAGCCCGCCTCATCCAGCATCTTGCGCGCCTGCTGCGACAAGTAGGCCAAGTCGCCGCTGTCGAGGCGGATCCCGCTCATCCGCTTGCCCATCTGCTGCAGCAGGCGCGCGGTCGCAATCGCATGCGGCACGCCGGATTGCAGCGTGTCGTACGTGTCGACGAGCAGCGTCACCTCGTCAGGCAGCGCCTGTGCGTACCGCCGGAACGCTTCCTCTTCGCTGTCGTGCGCCTGCACCCAAGAATGGGCGTGCGTGCCCTTTGCCGGAATGCCAAATAGCATGCCTGCGCGCATGTTCGATGTCGCATGGAAGCCTGCGATATACGCAGCCCTCGCGCCCCAAATGGCGGCATCCGCCTCCTGCGCCCGGCGTGTGCCGAACTCCAGCAGCACATCGTGCGGGGCCACCTGCTTGATGCGTGAAGCCTTCGTCGCGATCAGCGACTGGTAGTTCATGAAGTTGAGAATCGCTGTCTCCACGAACTGCGCCTCGAACATGTCCGCCTCAACGCGAATCAGGGGTTCACTGGGAAAGACGAGCGTACCTTCCAGCACAGAGCTCAAGTTTCCATTGAAGCGGAATCTTTTTAACTCATCCAGAAATGCTTCCTGATACTGCTCCTCCTGCGTCCGCAGGTAGGCAATCTCCTCATCGCCAAAACGTATGCTCTGTATGTACTGCACAATCCGTTCCAAACCCGCAAAAACGCCATAACCGTTGCCAAACGGCAGCTTGCGGAAGTACACTTCGAAGACAGCCTTATGCCGATGCGTGCCCTGCAGCCAGTGGGCATACATCATGTTGATCTGGTATTTATCCGAATGGAGGGTCAGATGGTAGTCGTGCATGCAGCAATCATCCCTTTCATGCCTATTAGGTTTTCCTCAATTGCCCATTATATCCATTCCTGTTCGCACCGACCGCACCATAAAAAAAGAGCCGCCATTTCCATGGCGACACCTCTCACGAGTACAATTCTTTTTACTCAGCATACAGATTGGAATAGTTGAGAAGCATCGTCAAAAAGCCCAGCGCTACAAACAAGAAGAACGCCAACAATCCCCAATGAAACAGATTCGGAATCACGATAAACACAGCGCCGATGAAAAAACACACCCAATTCTGCCAAACATTCCTGCCGGATTTGCCTAAAGCGAGCAAGGAGCAGATCACTTGCAAACCGCCCAGAATGACGCATAGCCAGAAGGCATTGGACTCATTGGTAAAAGCGAACATCCACGGCGTCAATAAAAACCAGACTCCTAAGCAAGCGGACAAAATATTTTTTAACGTCATCCCGCTGCACCCCCTAATTGCTAGATGTTATATTCTATGCAATCGCTTACAACTATGTGTTAGTTCCATAGAGAAATAGATAAACCCCTGGCTTCACGTATGGGCATCCATGCGCAAACCAGGGGTTTGCTTTTATCCAAAAGATGGCTCGACTCGCTATCTAACGGTTTACATCTTCGTCTTGCTGGATATGTAGATCGCCGTTGTCACGGTTGGTCACGTCCGCCAGCAGTTAGATCCGGAAAGCGCCGACAACCTGCTGCAGATCCTGGGCAATCGTCGCGAGACCTTTGGCCGAGGTGGTGATTTCCTCATTCGAGGCAAGCTGCTCCTCCGTCGCTGCGGCAACGATCTGCGCTGTGCCGGATGTTTGCTGCGCAACAGAACCCACATTAGCAACCGTAGCTGCGACTTCCTGCGAGCTGGCCGCCATCTGCTCGGCTGTAGCCGCCGTTTCCTGGATCTTGCCTGCCACCTCTTCCGAAGCGCTGGCGATTTGCACAAAAGCTTGCTCGGCAGCGCCGATCTCCGTCAAACCTTCATGCACCTCTGTAATACCCGACTGCATGACTTCAGAAGCACGAACCGAATCGCGCTGTATGTTGACAATCAATTCGGAAATACTTCTAACGGAATCATCCGTTTGGGAAGCCAGCTTGCGCACTTCGCCCGCAACAACCGCGAACCCTTTGCCGCTGTCGCCGGCGCGTGCCGCTTCGATCGCTGCGTTAAGCGCCAGCAGATTCGTTTGCGAAGCAATGCTGCCGATCAAGGTCGAGATTTGGCCAATGTTTTGCGAGTGCTTCTCCAGCTCTTGAATCACTTTGTGGGCTGCATCCACAGAGAGGCTGACGGTTTGCATTTTCGCCATCGCCCGCTGCATCGCCGTTGTCCCCTGCTTCGCCAGTTCGTTCGCGGATATCGACAGCTCGGAAACCTCCGAAGTCGTCTCGGCGATGCGCTGGACGCCAATCGACATCTCTTCCACAGCCCGTCCGACTTCCAGCGAGCTCTGCGCCTGCATATCCGCGCCAATCGCCAACTCCTGAACCGATTGCGCGACATGATGCGCAGCCGAAGCATTATGCTCGGAGCTGGCAAACAGCTGCTGGGAAGATGCCGCTACGCTGTTCGAGGCCTCAAGCATCTGTCCAACGGATTGGCGCAGATTAACGGCCATTAAATTCACAGCCTGGACGAGGGTGCCGATTTCATCTTTATTCTTTACTTGCAACGGCTGTACGGTTAAATCCCCGTCCGCGATCCGGGTCAAAGCTTCCGATGCCACACGAACCGGTTTCGAAATGATCCGCACCATCACGAATGAAACGGCCAGCATGAACAACAGGATGACGCTCAGCACAGTGACGGATATGAGGACACTCTTCTGATACAGAGCGCTGCTCTCCAGCTCGGCGGCGTCAGCGCCAGCTTGATTGAACTTAACCATCAGCGCTACATCTTGCTGCAGCTTGGTAAAAGTCGTGGATACTTGCGCAAAATTGTCCTGCGCCTCCTTCACTTTCGAAGGATCTTTCGCCAGCTCTTTGCTCTTCGCAAATACATCTTTAAATTGCTGCCAATCTTGTTTTAGCGCATTATAGTTTTTCTCATCGTCCGCGTTCGAAACCGCTTCCTTATAATTCTCTACAAGCTTATCGGTCCCTGCGATCGTAGCAGCAAGATCATTGTCCATAGCGGCCTGCTTGTTCGCATCCGTCTCTAACTGCTTGCCAAAGTAGTTCGAAAGCAAATGCTCGGTGTTGAAGTGAATTTCTTCCGTAATCTGAATCCCTTTGAGCCAATTTTTTACCAGACTTTTGTTGTTCTCCTTGAGCACAGACATCCGTTCCAAATCCGTTAAACTTAAAGACCCGATTAACACAAAAATAATCGTAAATACGGCAATCATTTTTTTCCTGACGGTAAAGCGCATCATTCATCCTCCTGTGAATTTGTGCCAATAATCGGGCTTCCCTTATACATGCAGAACGCCTGTCTGGTTTATCATAAGGGATATTCATTAAATGTTTTTGGGTCAAACATTATAAAAGATTTAGATTTCCTAACACTTTCCTAAAATATTTGGAGGCTATTGGATGCGTAATACCTCATCGCTTCGCTTCAAATTACTCGCCGCACTCCTGTTGACCACAACGATCGCGCTTTACTTGGTAGGAACCGCCAATTACTTATTATCCAAAGACAAGCTGCTCCAGCAAATGAAACAGCAGTTGATCTCCTCGGTAACCGACTCAGCACACAACCTGAACGAATTCCTGGTCGTTCGCAGGGAAGAGGTGGAGCTGATCAGCCGCATTCGCGAAATTCAAAACGGTTCCCTGGAAGAACAGCTGGCGTTCTTGAATAAAGAGCTGAACAAAGAGAGCAGCGACTATTATGCGATGGGCATCGCCGACCTTAACGGACGTCTGCATTTAACCAACGGCAAAGTGGGCAGCATCGCCGGCCTGACCCGTTTTGCAGAAGCCATGAAAGGTAAAGCCTACATTGACGATCCGCACATCGGGAGAATGACGAAGAAGTATATCGTTTCCATCACCGCCCCCGTTTTTAATGAACGGAATGAAGTGAAGAGCATCCTCGATATTTCCATTGACGCTGATAAAATGTACCGCCAGCACTTATACCCGCCTGAAGGATCCGATAAGACGGTCATTTTGTCCAAAAGCGGACTCATCTTGTATCACAGCACCGATTCGTCACAAATTTTAAAGACCAATATTAATGAGAAGTATCCGAAATTAGCTGCGGCCTTTAACAAAGCGATCTCGCAAGAGTCGGGTGCGATTGAAGAAATCTTTGACGGCCGCGATGTGCATCTGTTTTTTGCCCATATCCCGAATTCGCAGCGGTATTTGGTTTATTCCATGCCGAAGACCGCCTTCGAAGCTCCCACCAGCACATTACTATGGTGGACGATCGGACTTCTTGTTGGCATCGGGCTGCTGCTCTCTATGCTTATTTATTGGGCGGCTAATTTCTTCGTGATCAATCGCATCCGGCAAATTCTAGATGTGACGGAAGCTGTCGCTGGAGGCGATTTTTATGTCAAGCCGCTGGAAGATCACAGCGATGACGAGTTGGGACTGCTCGCTGCATCCGTTAACGGGATGACCACTAATCTGCGAGAGCTGTTCGAGCCCTTCAATGCTTTTATCACCAACAATCAATATGCCATGATCGTCACGAATCCCGCCTTCATTGTCAAACGATTCAATCAGCGTGCAGAAGAGCTGCTCGGTTATCAGCGAGAAGAAGTGATCGATAAGGAGACGCCGCTTCTATGGGTGGATGCGGAACAGCTGCAACGACGCGCCTCCCAGTATTCAGAAGAACTGGGGATCGACATTCCTAGTGACTGTACCGTTCTCGTCGCAAAATGCTTGCTTGAAGAGCGGGAGCAGTCAGAGTGGATTTGGCACCACAAGAATGGCGCTAAGATTCATGTGCATATGGTGACGAGTGTCGTCACCCAGCCTAACGGCGATCCGAAAGGCTTTGTCTTCATCGCCCGGGATATCAGCGATCTCATTGCTGCCGCTGAACTGAAAGAAAGGCTGCTGGCCATCGTGGAAAGCGCGTACGATGCCATTTTTTCGTTTGATCATACGGGGCACATCTTTTATATGAATAAAGCATGCCGGGAATATGCACTCACGGAAGAGGACGATGGCACGTTTCATCATTTCACGCATTATGTCGAGCTGCTGAGCAACATCGATTTGAACCAAGGGCTGCAAATCGCGGCAGAGCGAGGCTTCTGGCAATTTGAAGCGGAATTCATGACGAGAAACGGCAAGCGGCACTGGGCCTCATCGATCATTGTCTCCCATCAGCCTTCAGACGGCGGAGAGATCTACTATTCCGCCATTATGCGCAACATTACTGAGCTCGTCCGCTCCAATCAAGAGCTGACTCGCGCCAAGCAGGAGGCCGACGAAGCCAACATGGCCAAGAGCCGGTTCCTGGCGCGGATGAGCCATGAAATTCGCACGCCGCTTAACGGCATTATCGGGATGTCCTTCCTGTTGAAGCAAACCGAGATGACCACTCTGCAGAGAGACTATGTCACCAAAATCTCAGCCTCATCTGTCGCCTTATCGGAAATTATTAATGGAATTCTCGACTTCTCCAAGCTCGAAGCGCAGCAGCTGGCCATTGAGCATGTCCAGTTCGCCTTGGATGAAACCATTGACCGTGTCTGTGAAACATTAAGTGTCTTGCTGGGGCATAAGCCGATCGATTTCCTGTGCCAAATCGGTGAAAATGTACCGTTGTCCTTGATCGGCGACTCGCTCCGCATGTACCAGGTGCTGTTGAATTTGACGAGCAATGCAGTCAAATTCACAGATCAAGGCATGATCACGCTGCGGGTAGAGGTCGTGGAAACGGATGCTGCCGGGGTCCAGCTGGCTTTCACCGTCATCGATACCGGCATGGGGATGAACGAAGAGCAGCTGGGCAGGCTGTTCCAGCCGTTCGTGCAAGCCGACGGATCGATCAGCCGCAAATATGGCGGTACTGGGCTGGGGCTCGTCATCGCCAAAAGCTTGGTCGAGGGCATGAACGGCACGATCGAGGTATGGAGCGCTCCGAAGCTCGGCAGCGAATTCCGGGTGACCGTCCCCTTCGCCGTAGCGGCCAGGCCGGAGACGCCAGCGCCTAAACTGGCTTTGCGCGCCCTCGTTGTTGAGGATCATCCGCAGCTGCACAGCTTTCTTGTCGACAGCTTGCAGCGGATGTGCGAGGAAAGCACCGGCGCCTACTCTTGGCAAGAAGCCCAGATGAAATCGGAGGCGAAGCCTCCGGATGTCATACTTCTCGATATGGAGGCCTCCGATATGTACGGCGAAGATGTGTGGCGGCGCATGCACGAGCACTGCAAGAGCAGGAGCATCCGGACCGTCGTGTGCACCACTTTGCCCGGACGGGATGCGCTCGAACGGCTTCCTGCGCACATCGCGCCCGATGCCATCCTGGTCAAGCCGCTTACGGCACATGCGATCTATCAGACCCTGCGTCCATGGACAGGGGAAGCCGAGGGCGAAGCGCAACCTGCCTATTCAGCGGTTGCTGTAAGCGAAACGGAACACAAGCACCATATTCTGCTTGTCGAAGACAATGAGATCAATCAGACGGTGGCCCGCTCCCTGCTCGAAAACAATCATTGCCTCGTCGATGTGGCTCATAACGGATACGATGCGCTGTCCTTGCTGCGCGACCATGTCTACGACTTGATCTTGATGGATATCCATATGCCAGGGCTCGACGGCATCGAGACTACGCGGCAAATCCGCCTCATGCCGGGCTATCAGTCCGTCCCGATCATCGCTGTCACTGCGGATTCCACCTTGGACAAAGAATGCCTTGCCGCCGGCATGAATGACACCGTGCTCAAACCGATCATCCCGTCATGCTTGTTCAATGTGATCGGCCGCCATTTGCGCGATAAGTCCATGACGGATGCGACTGGGCTTGCGCCCGCAGGCGCGATGGCGCGCTTGGGCGTCAGCCCGCAGCAGTATAAACAGCTGCTGCTGAAGTTTCACGCCCAGTATGAGCAGGCAAGCGGGCAGCTCGAATCGCTCATTGCCCAGAAGCAATACCGCGAAGCCGTCCAGTTTACGCATACGCTTCGTGGGACGTCCAGCAGCCTTGCCGCCGATCGCGTCTATGAAGCCGCAACCGATTTGGAAGAGCTGCTGCAAAGCCTTTTGAACGGCTCCGCGGATGCCACCGACGAGCAGCTTACCCTTGCGCTGGCAGTTGTGTCGGATGCGTTACAGGAATTTTTTCACATGATTGAAAAGCCCCCGGTTTGATTGAAAGTTGCGTCGATTTATGTCACTATTAGATGTAACTGATTTTTATACTTAGAAAGGAGAGACTTGGAGCCCCCCGCTCCAAAGTCCTTAATTTAGATGACTACGATGACTGCTTCAGAAGCTCCATACCGCATTTTGCTATACTATAAATTTGTCACTGTCGAAGACCCGGAAGCTTTGGCCAAAGAACATTTGGCTTTCTGCAAAAAGCTTGGTGTCAAGGGCCGTATTCTCATCGCCCGCGAAGGCATCAATGGCACGTTGTCCGGTACGGTCGAACAAACCGATGCTTATATGAAAATGATGCGCCAAATGCCGCTGTTCAAGGACATCGTCTTTAAGATCGATGAGAGCGACAAGCATGCTTTCCAGAAAATTTTTGTCCGTCCGAAAAAAGAACTGGTGACGTTCCGTCTGGAAGAAGACGTGAATCCGAATGATCTTACCGGTACTCATTTGAAACCGAAGGACTTCTATGAGAAGCTGCAGCAGGAGGATGTCATTGTCCTCGACGGTCGCAACAACTATGAATTCGATATCGGCCATTTCCGCGGCGCGATTCGCCCGGAAGTAGAGACGACGAAGGAGTTTCCGGAGTGGATCCGCAATAACCTACAGGAATACAAGGATAAGCCGATCCTGACTTACTGCACAGGCGGCATCCGCTGTGAGAAATTGTCCGGCTTCCTGATCAAGGAAGGCTTCAAGGAAGTGTATCAGCTTGACGGCGGTATCGTGACTTATGGTCAAGATCCTGAAGTGCAAGGCCGCCTCTTTGACGGCAAATGCTACGTCTTCGACGAGCGCATCTCCGTGCCGATCAATCGCACGGAGGAAGACGTCGTCGTCGGCAAATGCCACCATTGCGGCAAGCCGGAAGACCGCTATATCAACTGCGCAAACGATTATTGCCATCTGCAGCATATTGTTTGCGAAGCGTGCGAAGAGGAGCACAATCACTTCTGCTCCAAAGAATGCGAAGATGCCACTTTGGCTCGCCTGGAAGCATAATAAAAAAAAGGCTGTCCTCCTGCCATAACACTGGCGTGGGACAGCCTTTTCACGTATTTATGCCAAATTTTTCAAAATCTGATCCGTCAGCGGGTAAACCAATTCCTCCTCTAGCGTAATATGCTTCAGCAGAATAAGGCACGCCGTCACCAGCTCACTGGTCATCAGCTGCAAAAACTCCACATCTATCGGCACCTTCATGTTATTGACGCCATCCACATAAGACTGCACAACCCTCTTGGCCAGATCGTGATCCTGCTCAAGCACCGTAATCGAGCGCGTCATGGAGAGCGCCGTTGTGGGATGGACGTACGTATACAGCCGCGGAAACAGCTCCTGCTCTTCCCATTCGGAGTGCTGCTCCAAGTCCTCGATCAGCAACAAGATACTGTCCTGCAGCTCGATAAGCCTGCACATGCCTATTGAGCAATCCTCAAGGGAGTACAGGGTGGCCGCCGTCTTCCGGATTTCCGTGAGCTGGCCGCGCATCTGCTGATGTTCTTCCTTCCACCTGGCTACAATCGCCGGGAAGGACGCCCCCTGTTCTGCATCCTCCCTATTCGTTTGAATGCTCAAACGGTATTCCATTCGACTTCCTCCTTCGTAATGAGCTGACACACGCAACATTACCATTGTATGCGCGACAGGTGGGCGAACATGCGAAGGAAATAGGATAAATCCGAGCGGCGAGTCAAACGGAACCCTGGTAACCGAGGCGATAAAAAGTGAATACAATAACCCCGAGAGGCTTCAAACCTAGCGGGGTTATTGTGTTTAAAAACCAAAATTATGTCCATACTTCTCACTAGTACGCGAAGTTAGGAGTAAATGAAATTGAACGATCAGGAGCAGAATAGACTTTTCAGAGGGCTGATGTGGGCCACACTTTTTAGCGCCATCCTTTGGACCGTGTTGATTCTATCAGCGCTTGGGTGGGTGGATTTGGTTCGGGGGCTGTAGCCCTGAAGCTTCACAGTCCCGTCGACCGATTCAGGAGTTCTTCCCGAGAGGCCCCTTTCCATAATTTTGATGCACCTTACTCTATACTTGTTGTTTTTGTAGTTTTTCCACCATCCACCTAACAAGATAAGATATCAGCAAAAACACTACAAACGAATAAGTATGTTTCCAGCTATTGCTTTGGCAGGAATAAGTGAAACCATGTAAATATCGTTTCTACAACTGAGGGACTTTATTCCACTCCTACAGCTACTTATTACTTCTATTCTTTACTTTTTATGTTAAGTCAAACCGTGTATAACGATCGAACTTCTTGCGTTAAAGATATCACTGCAAATAAGGAAGAACCTATGCGGCAGGGTTCTTTGACAACATGGTCTATCATCAGATTCATCCCTCTCTTATCCATTATCTTTACTTATAACTATAATAGAATTCCAACTTTTTTTAGTAAATAAAAGGAATTTGGACTCATATGTGGAATATATTTGAGAATATGACTCAATTGTATGTTCGATTATATCCAATAGGGGGAAGACCGTATGAAATCGACGGGTATTGTTAGAAAAGTGGACGAGTTGGGGCGCATTGTTCTCCCCATCGAGTTGAGACGTACACTGCACATCGAAATCGGGGATGCGATTGAAGTTTATGTTGATCCGGAGCGGATCACGCTCAGAAAGTATAATCCGGCCTGCATCTTCTGCGGCAACTTTGAGAATATGACGTATTTCAAAGGGAAATTGGTTTGCGACAAATGTATGAATGAAGCCGGCTAAACAGAAAGCCTCCATTATCAGCAGCACGCTCATGAATGGAGGCTTTGTCTTGTTTACTTACAAATAAGATAAAACAATGGAGATCAGCATGCCCGCCACGGCGATCCACAGCAAGTAGGAACGGAACACTCTCTTCAAGCTTTTGTCCTGAGCATCTATGACAGCTTTCTTGCGGGCGCTGTTGCCCTTCGTTTCCCCATTCTGATCTTCCGGCGCCTGTGTGCGCCAATTCATAAACTGAAACCCGACACCGCTAATTACAACGGAGATCATCAGCAAGATTAAAGACCCCATGAATAACTTGTCTGATATGGCTTGCATCATGTACGCGACGTTCCTCTCTGCCCCAAATATCTGATGTCGATCTTATTATACTTAAAAAGCGTCGAAACAACAAAAAGCCTCAACCCGGGTGAGAGCCGGCTGAGGCTTTGCTCGTTGCTGTTGCTACTAGCTTGCAACTTCAGCTAATGCTTTTTTCAACTTAGTTACGTTAAGGCCCAGAATCTTATGCTCACCGATAACCGTAACCGGCAGCGACATCAGCCCCATATCGTGCACTTCTTGTCCGTATTGATCGTTCAGATCAATATTTCTTTCTTCGAAAGCGACGTTCTGATCGCTCAAATACTTTTTCACCTGTTGGCAGTATGGGCAGTTTGTGCTGGAATAAACAATAACATTAGACATCTATGATCATCTCCCTATTCTTTTATTCTATCGTTATTTGTACTGCGGAATCAACTGCGTCCGCTTGTTAATAAACTTGTCCACCGCCATGGCGGCAATGGCTCCATCGGCAGCAGCGACGACCGCTTGTTTGACCGGCGTCCGGCGAACTTCACCTGCACCGAATACCCCGGCTACAGGGGATTGCATCGAGTTGTCGAGCACCATGAAGCCCTCTTCATCGAGCGGAACTTGGCCTTGAAGGAAATCCGTCCCCGGCTTGCTGCCGGACAAGAAGACGAATACCCCGTCAACGTCCAGCACTTCTTCAGCGCCTGCCGCCGTCCGTACCTTTAAGCCTTGCACTTTTTTATCGCCCAGGACTTCCAGCGCCTTCGTCTTATACAGCAGCTCCGTATTCGGCAGCTCCGGCACATGATGTACGCCTTGAAGCTCAGACCGTGGAACGACAAAATAGATCTTGTCCGTAAACTTGGTCAGCGCGTGCGCCTCTTCCAAGGCTTCCTCCGTATCGCCAATCACCGCCACCGTCTTGCCTGTGAAAAAAGCGCCGTCACACGTCGCGCAAGTACTTACGCCTCGACCTAGCAAGTCCTCCTCGCCTGGCAGCATGCGATTGCGCCCTTTGGAACCTGTGGCGATAATAATCGCTTTGCCCTCGAACATGCCGTCGGCTGTGAACACATACTTCGTCTCGCCTTCCACATCCACATCGGTAATCGTAGTTTGGATGAACTCCGCGCCGAAACCTTTGGCTTGCTCACGCATCGTGTCGAGCAGTTCTTTACCGGAGAGCTCACCGGTAATTCCCGGATAGTTGGCAATCTTATGTGTAATCGCCAAAGCCCCTGTATTCGGAGCTTTATCGATGACCAGCGTCTTCAAATTTCCTCTGGCTGTGTAAATCGCGGCGGATGCGCCGGCAGGACCTGCGCCAACAATGATAACATCATACATGATTCTATGATTGCTCCTCTCTACTCTCAAGCCTTATCTATTAAGTGAGAATATATATCAGATAATAATTATTATAAAAAATATAATAGATTAAAGTCAATTCTTTTTTATAATAATTATAAACAATAATAACAACAGCATCAGAGTCTAACGACAAGAAAGTATCCTCATTAGCGACAAGAAAATCCCGACATCATAAAAAAAACAGGGGATAAATTCGTAGTACTTTATGTTGGGTGATAAATAAGTTCTGAAGTCAAGAAGCCAGCAACCATAAGGGTTGCTGGCTTTTTCGTGAAAATATATGACAAATTAAGTTTTGAAGTGGTTTTTGAGCTAAATTGTCAGATTTACAAATTAGTTTTGAAGTACTTCTGACTAACTTTTAACTTTTTATTTTGACAGCTGACCTTATCGATTATGTAACCAGACATATGCGATTAGACTTCATCTCGGACATTTACCTGCGGAATGCATATGTCATCCAGAACATGGCGCCGGATGGTTATACTCAGCTGCCAACCACAAACTGCTGCGCAGCCGAGTCCTTCGAACTCCATGCAGGCCATCTGCACCGTAGCCATCAGCCAATCGTCCATCCGTCAATAGCTGCGACAGTAGCAGCTTGCCTTTGCCTTCACCAAACTCAATTTGCAGCACTGGCGTTTTGGTTAAATTAACGCCGCACTCGGCAAGTGCCGTCGCTTTCTGCGCTTTCCCGCAGGTCCAAGTGCGTCTCCGGGTAAATAGCCTTGACCAAGCCTGATAGGCCCACAATTCAACATAACGACGGAACGACCTTGGTCGATAGCATCCTCCTGCATTTCACGCACTTTCGGGTCGGTGGTCGCAGCCTCCCAATACACAGAAAATAACATCAGCAATTGTGCATCTTCTGCATCTGTTACTGATAGTCCGCAGTATTGGAAAACTACGCCAGCTCCTCATTCAACTGTTGACTGTCTCATTCAACCGATGTGCTTGAATCCTGTATAAAAACAAGTGCCCTCAGCTGTCTCGCTTCACCGGTCTCATTGAACCAGTACAGTGAAAACTCGACCTTCCCCCCCTGGAACAAAATTGCGATCCCATACTTCCAGATTGACGCTGACTACCGAATAGGCTGCCGTTAATCCGTCCGTTCAAAGCAAATCCCGCCTACGTCCTCGGATAATCGGATTAGATTATAAATTCAAAGCTTCCCATTATTTCATGAACGACTTCATTATTGTCTAGCTTCACCTTTAAAGTAATCGGTGCATCACTGGAAACGACAATACGATAAGAACCATCACCCTGAGGTGTCGCAAGCAGATTGAGAGTCTTGCCAGCAAACCAATAACGATCACATCCGATAGTTCCTTGTCCTGGTGTAAGCTGCCAAATCAGCTCATTGCTTCTGGCGTCACCCTTTATACCGATGGCATGTTCAATTAAATACAAGATCGGAGCAATACCTGACCATCCAACAAAATCGGTTTTATCAGCGTTACCTGAATCGATGGAATCTGGCGGATAATTTTCCCAAATGGTATCGGTATCCTTAAACACCTGCACTACGTTATTCAAATGGTTCAATGCAATCTCCCTTGCTAGATCATCATACCCATAATTCTCCAAGCCACGAATCACCATAGTGTTCGTTGGAGCCCAGACAGAACCCCGCCAGTAGCCACCGCGCGGATCGTAACCCTCTTCATCGGCCGCGCAAACCGGTACCCTATGTACTCGATTGAAAGTGGCCGGATCATTAAGCCAATGTGCTAGTTTCTCCGCTTGCTCCTTCGTTGCTACCCCGGCCAAAAGCGACCAGAACGCCGCAATCGTTTTGACGGACGTCTGCTCTCCTGAATCTTGAACATCAAAATAAAAGCCTACTTCGTCATTCCACATCATCCGGTTGATCGTTTCTGTCAATTGGCTAGCTTCTTCTTCAAGCTCCTCAATCTGACTTGCATAAATGGCCGCTTGCTCGTTATCTCCTCTGCTCACGCAATGGTCGATTAGCACTTTAGCAATGTCGATCAAATTGCGTGCGAGCAGTACCATCTCGCAGCTGATATCAACACCACTGCCCAAATATCTATTGCGCGGATTGTTATCCATACTTGCCCAGTCCGTAACATATAAACCGAAGTGATTTTGCAGATGATATTTTAGCGCATCGTAATAACGCAAATTCGGTTCATACACAAGTTCCAAACGAGCCACATCACCTGTATGCTTGAAACTCTCTAACTCCGCCCAAGCCATAATCGGATGATTCAGATTATCTAGCGTAAGATAGGGTGGAACCCCCACAGTTCGTCCAAGATTCGGCTGGAACATCTCTTCAAATGCCGGCTTTGCTGTTTGAAAGAGCTTCCTATGTCCATAATGATTATGAAAATAGGAATGCAGCGGCATACGGTCGTAATTCACCCAAGGCAAGAAATCCTTCCCCGTTTCGCGAACCATCTCGCGAGGAATCTCGCCGTCATCGAACTGTTTACAGTAGAAGTTATCGAGTGACCGAATCCCTGGAATATACGGATTCGCCAGATTGCAAAACATGGTTATGAAAACGGTATCCCACAAAAAAACATCCTGGTTGAAAGCAGCGTCGATAAAGTTGCTGACAAAACCACTTTCCTCCGTTGGGACATGCAGATTGCGGTAAGCAATTTCCCACGCTTTCCAGTAGCATTCTAAATAATCCGGACGCTGCTCGTAAATGGGCTTCGGCAAACTGCTCCGTGCTTCTTCAAAGGAAAGAAGCGGAACATCTTCGTACGATTTTTTATTAAAATACATACCTCTTGGCAGTAAGTGGTGCTTTTCAATATTGGAAAGTTTCATCTCCATATTCATCTCCTATACGTACGATCCGTTTACCGGTTAGCAAATAAATAAATCGTTCTCATAATTCGCTCAGCAGTATCCTCCAACAGTTGAGAAGCTCTTTCAAAAGCATCTTGGAGAGGCATCGGTTTATCGACAATAGAAAAGATACTGTCAAATCCCTTGTCCAATAAGGTATGAGCATCCCGTCCGATTGCACCAGCAACAGCAATAACCGGAATTTGATATTTTTTTGCTAAGCTAGCTACCCCTTGAGGAGTTTTGCCAAATGCAGTTTGAAAATCGATCATTCCCTCGCCAGTAATCACGAGATCAGCATCTTTCAATGCTTCTTCCAGCTGTGTGGCTTCCATAACGATCTCAATTCCTCGTTTCATTTCCGCATTTAGAAATGCCAGCACACCTGCGCCAAGACCGCCAGCCGCACCAGCGCCTGGATATTTAACTATTTCTTTTTCCATATACGCTTCCAACAGCTTCCCATAATGCAGAAGGTTTTGATCTAGGGTTTCCACCATTTCCATAGTCGCACCTTTCTGTGGACCAAAAACGTTCGATGCACCATGCTCCCCACATAAAGGATTATCTACATCGCAAGCGACAATAAATTTGACTGTGTTCAGCCTTGGATGCATACTTGAGCAATCAATCGTTTTTAGTTGATCCAAGCTGCCGCCGCCAAAATCAATTTCTTGTCCGTTGGCACGTAAAAACTTCACCCCTAATGCACGAGCCATTCCTGTTCCGCCATCATTTGTCGCGCTTCCACCGAGACCAAGAATGATCGATTTACAACCCATTTCAATGGCACTCAAAATCAGCTCTCCTGTGCCATATGTTGTCGTTACCAGTGGATTTCTCTCCTCGGGCAAGAGTAATGGCAACCCCGAGGCAGCAGCCATCTCAATAACTGCTGTCTCTCCATCACCTAAAATTCCATAGAACGCCTCTATTTCCCTTAAAAGTGGATCTTTGACGCGCACATGAATGATTCTCCCGCCCGTAGCATCAACCAATGATTCTACAGTTCCTTCGCCGCCATCAGCCATAGGGACTTTCGTAATTCTTAAATCTTTCCTCACCTTCAGAAACCCTTTTTCAACTGCTTCCGCAACTTCTTTAGCGGACAAACTACCTTTAAAAGAATCAGGGGCAATGACTACGTTCATTAGATTCACCTTTTTTAAGCTTTTATCCATGCAAATTCATAAGCTTCAAGTTCAACCATTCCATCAATGATCACGTTGTTCAAAATATTAGTGCCTTTGATCGCTGCAGATACAGCTTTCTTTTCCGCAGTAACATTGAGAATGAACGTAATTTTTTCACCTGTCTGGTTATTTTCTCTCTCCAATGCAAAGAAAGCTGGACCGAGATCTACAACTTTTTGACTTGCATACGGCGAGAATGCACTCTCAGCCTGTCTTAATTGAATCAATTCTGACAGACTTTTAAATACTTTGCTTCTTCTTTCATCATTAACTAGCGCATCTCTAATGTAACTAACCTCAAACTTTTCTCGATTAATTCTTCTGTTAATACCAGATTGCTCAAGTCCTTTATAATCATTTGTTGATCCAATTAAAGAATTGTAGTAAATAGCTGGTACGCCTATAAACGAGAAAAGTATAGAATGTGCAGCAATCATCTTTTTAATTTTCATATCTAATGTGCGGTCTTCTGCCTGATTGACAAGTGCATCGAAATAATTAATATTCAACTCGTAAACAGATTGTGTGCCGTCAGTATTGTTCTTATAGGAGACTCTACCGCCATTTTCTACAACTTTATCGACAAGTGCTTTTCTTTCTTCATCCGTTAATATTCCTTCAGTAGCTCTTACACCGATTCCATCATGACTTGCTAAAAAGTTAAAATAAGTTGCCGTTTCAGACACTTTATCGATCGTCTTTGCCCAGCTCGTTAACTTACTTGAATCATGAGTAGTCATGGTATGGAGTACTAAAGGAGGCAGTGCAAACTGATACACCATATGTGCCTCATCCGTTCCATTTCCTAAATAGCTGATGTTCTCTTTATGAGGTACATTGGTCTCTGTAATAATTTGTGTATCTTTTTTGAAGTAGTCTAACAGGATACGCCAAAGTTTAATAATTTCATGCGTCTCTTCCAAGTGCATGCAATTAGTTCCAGATTCTTTCCAAAGAAATCCGATAGCGTCTAATCGAATGCTGGAAGCACCTTTGTTAGCATAGAGGAGAATGACATCGGTTAACTCCTTCAACATGGAGAAGCTTTTAGGATTAACGTCAACTTGATCCTCGCTGAAGGTTGTCCATGCCGTTTTCAAACCATTTTTCCCCTTATACTCGTGGAACAACGGTGAAGTTCTAGGACGTACAACTTTAGAGTAATCAAAATTTTCATCGTGTGGGATAAAAAAATCTTTGTACTGTTCCTCATCATTCAAATAGCCTTGGAACCACGAACTGCTTTTAGATAAATGGTTCGCTACAAAGTCATACATCATTCTAAAATCCTTGGCAAAAGAGTGAATGTGACTCCAATCTCCTAAATTAGCATCAATCTGGCGATAGTCTACAACGGAAAATCCATCGTCAGAAGTATACTCAAACATAGGCAGCAAATGAACGTCTGTGATGACTCCATTCACGTGATCTTTCAAGAATTTATTTAACGTTTCTAAGGTAGGGACGCCATTTTCATAAATACTATCCCCATAGGTAATGAAGTAAACATTTTTTTGAGTGATCTGATCATTTTGTGCCCAGTTTGCTTTCTCCCATTTCGAAATGAGCTCAATCAGTGAATCCAAGTAGTCTGTTTTATAATTTTGCTTATATATTAGCTTCAATTTACCTTTAATACTTTGAAGTACTTTATCTCTATTCATAGTCCATCTCCAATAATTATTTAATTCTTTGCGTCGTTTCGATATCAAAGAACATGACATTTCCATTTTTCACAAATAATGAAACCTTGGTGTTGGGTCTAATTTCCATATGGTCGATTGTCATGATTTTTGTCTCAACACCACCAATATCGGTGATTAATATAGCATGCGTCCCTTGGGGTTCAACGAACTGAATAACCGATTCGCATAGATGATCCGATGATTGCGTTTTTTCCAGGGAGACACCAACAAATTCAGGACGAACCCCCAAATCCACCTTTTTATTCGTGTATGGCAGCAATGCAGGAACTAAACGATCAGGAACTTTATACTCAAATCCTGTTGCAATTGCATATAGCCCATCTTCTCTCTTTTCAATCCTCACTTCATAGAAATTCGTTGGCGGTGTACCAATAAATGAAGCGACAAACTTTGTTGCACTATCTTGATACACTTCCATTGGTGTACCAATCTGCTCAATAATGCCTTTATTCATGACAACAATGCGATCCGCTAAGCTCATCGCCTCTGATTGGTCATGTGTGACGAAGATGGAAGTAGAGTTTTCGCGCGTATGAATATTTTTAAGCTCTGTTCTCATGGATACCCTTAGTTTGGCATCCAAGTTGGATAAAGGCTCGTCCATCAAGAAAAGTTTCGGCTTGATAACAATGGCCCGTGCAACCGCAACCCTTTGTCTTTGACCGCCCGACATTTGTGCAGGGTATCGATCAAGCAATGCCGTAATATCCGAAGCTTCAGCAGCAGCATGAACGCGTTCCTTAATTTCGGCTTTTGGAAGTTTTTGCAGTTTCAAGGGGTACGCAATATTTTCGAAAACCGTCATATGGGGCCAAACCGCGTAACTTTGAAAAATCATCGATACGCCTCTATCTTTTGGCTTTTTACCCAAAATATTTTCACCTTCAATAAGGATTTCTCCGCCACTAACGTCTTCCAAACCAGAAATCATCCGAATTGTTGTCGTTTTTCCGCAACCGGAAGGACCTAGAAATACGATAAATTCGCCCTTTTCAATCGAAAGGTTCATTTTATTAACGATTAAATTACCATCTTTTGTATATCTCTTTTCAAGATCTTTTAGCACTAAATAGCTCATTGATTTCCCCTCCTATACTTCTACTCCGCCCCACATCTGGTTTACATACTTCCTTACAATAAAAGTAAATATCAAGGCAGGAATAATTAAGATTAGACTGCCTGCAGCGGCATATTGAATGCTACTGCTTGAAGTGCCAATTGCTTTATAAACAACTAAGGCTAACGTTTGGTTTTCATTGGTAAGAATTAAAGCAGAAATTGTATCGTTCCATGCAGTTAAAAATGCATACATAGAGCTAGCTGCCAGCGCCGGAAACGCCAACGGCAAAGTTATTTTCATAAACGTATGGAAACTATTCGCTCCAAAAATAAATGAAGCTTCCTCCAACTCCTTGTTAATGCCTACAAAGATACTCGACGTGATCCATGCTGTTAACGCGATGTTAGGGATCGAATACAGAATCGACAAGCCCCATAAGGTATCAAATAAACCAAAGTTAATCAGTAAGATCGCCATAGGAATGCTAATTCCCACAACGGGGAACATACGAACAATGAGAAGCGTAACATTGATGGTTTCTTTGAACTTAAAATTATATCTGGCCATTGCATATCCAGCTAAACTGCCAATTGTTAACGATATAATAATTGTGTAAATCGAGACTAATATACTATTCACAAGCGCACTTTTTGCTTTTGTCGCAATCGTGAAAAATTGTTTAAAGTTATAGAACATATCTTTTTTAAGCGTAAATTCCATCGGGCCATTTTCTTTCGTTTTACTGAATTGTTCAATTAACTGTTCGCCTGGAATTGTTACCGCAAATTGTCGATTAAAGAAAGTTTCTAATTTTATCGGATTTGCTGTGGTTATAATGGAACGATATCCTTCGCCATTATTATAAAAAATCTCATACAGTCCCTGTTCGGTAGGAGCTACCTTAACGGTAACAGAAGTGCTTGGAATAAGATTTTTTGGAAACTCATTCATTTCAAAATCGTTTGAAAATGAAACCGATAGAAAGAATATAATCGGAACAACAACGGTGATGACCATAGCAGACAGGATTAGGCTCATTACTGTTTTTTGGATCAAATTGAGTCTATTCACTATTTTTTGCCCCCTGCCACTGAACTTTTCTTTGTAACTTTCAAATAGATGAGTGAAACAATAAGAACAATAACCGTAGTTGTAAACGACAACGTGAAAGCCAGTTTCCGGCTCGTCTCTAAACCAGGAACAGCGTCTACATAAAATGCCACACGTTCAACTAAGAACGGTACCTTACTATATCCCAAAACCATAACGGCAATTGCCCAAACTTGAATAGCAGCAATTAATCGCAAAATAATTGAAGTCACAATCGATGGTTTAAGCATGGGAAGGGTAATATCTTTAAAAATTCTCCATTTATCTGCCCCAAAGGAATAGGCAGCTTCTTTAAACTCCTTCTGCATACCTTGTAAACCAGCTACCAAAATAATCATGACCGAAGGGGTGACTGTCCACGTATCGATTAAAATAATAAGCAGTAACGCCGAAAAGCCATCAGCGCTTAAAAAAGAAATAGGTTCTTTTATCAGATGCAAGGTCACTAAAGTTGAGTTAATCCAACCATCGCTAATCAAACCTGTTTTCCAAAGAATCGCAACCGCAGTAGGTGTAACTGCCATTGGAATCATAGAAATAAACATCAGCGTTTTTGCGCCCTTAAACTTCCTGCTAAGTAACACCGCTAAGGTTAGTGCGAGTACATATTGCAGTACAACGGATATAGCAACGAATAAAGCGGTATTAAGTACGGATTGTCCAAACAATTCGGATTGAAACATTAACTTAAAGTTTTCGGTTAACGAGAAGTTCTCATTAATATCTATGAAAACCTCCTTCATACCTGCAGCGACTGGAGTTAGCCAAAATACCGAATAAAATATAAAAGTCGGTAGAAGCAACAAATAGGGGATCGCCTTTTTATTCATTCTCGTATTCCCACCTTCTGAAAAAAATTGAGGAGGGAAAATTCCCCTCACTCAACTTAAATAGTTTGCATATTTACTGTTTTTTCAATGCATCCATTTTTCCCTGTAAATCTTTGAAATATGCAGCATCTGGTAAAGTTTTATCTTTTAAAATCTTATTGAATAGAGCACCATAAAGTAATTTTACAGCGTTCCAGTCGGAATACGATGTTGCAGGCACACCTGAAATAATCGTGTTTTCGAGCATTTTGGAACCGGCAGTTTGAATAACATCCGTTGGTTCAAGCAAATCACTAACTTGTTTGATTGGGCTCAGGTATCCACCCATAGCAACCGTATATTCATAATCCACTTTCGGATCCATTACATATTTCACAAACTGTTCTGCAGCTTGTTGGTTTTTCGTACCTTTTTGAATACCGACCGTCCAAGCTCCCGCTGTAGAACCAGCTCCCTTAGGACCTTTTGGCGCCGCACCGATAATAAAATCATTTGGCGAAGCCGTATAGGCAACTCCTAGAGGACCCATGTGTGCAAATGCTAACCAAACATCGCCTTTCTTCATCGGATCTGTTGGTGAAGTGTATTGGGCTTGTTCCGCATAAAAGGCGTTGCCTTTTGCCATTTTTTCAACGTTTTTCATGGCATCCATGAAGCCAGCATTGTCAAATTGCGGGAATTGCGCCCCATAAGCTAACCCCATACCGCCCAAAGGATATAACAACTGAGAGCTCGTCTGGTTTGCAGGGAACATCGTTTTACCTGTACCTTCACCTTTTGCAATAGCAACTGCCCAGTCTGTATATTGATCCCATGTAAGTCCATTTACCACATCTTTATCCGTTAAACCAGCCGGAAGATATTTCAAAGCCTTCTTGTTAGCCATTGTTAAATAAACATCAAACGAAATTGGAGCAAAGAATCTTTTACCATCTTTGTTTGTCGTCGAGTCGAACATATTCGTTAACGTCACACCAGAATCTGTTACAATCTTCGAAATATCCTGTGTCCAGCCGCCATTCATATACGGAGCCATATTCGCAGTATCAACGACTACAACATCGGTAACTACGTTGCCAGATTGTTGTTCCGTGAACACTTTCGTAATTAAGTCAGCTTGAGGAATAATCTCAGCATCAACCTTCACGTTATACTTCTTCTCGAAGTTTTTAACGTAAGTGTTCAACACGTATTCTTTTTCAGAAGGCTGCTGCGCGTTTGTAAAAATAATTTTTAATGTCTTTGGCTGTTCAGGTTTCTTTGTCTCATTAGCCGCGCTGCTGCTTTTAGGGCTAGTGCTTGAACTGCCGCAACCAGCTAAAAGTATACTTGTTCCTAAAACTACTGCCATGGACACTGTAAAGATTTTTTTCATTGTTAGTCCTCCTGGGTGAATTAATAGTGTAATATTCAAAAACTTGACCGCATGTTTGCTCAAAGTAAGCTTGGAAAAGTCCCCCTTTATTTTTAAAGAAATCCTCCACAAATGGTAGCGCTCCCACAGAACATAAAAAAAATATAATCTCTTCCATACTTAAAAATTCACCTTGTAAAACCGCTCCCATGAATAAATATAACCCATCGATTTCATAGTGTCAATTTACTTTTCACGAGCTCTGTACCCTTAACGCATATGGGGTTATGAACTCAGAGCCCCTCACACGCATTCACCAAATCTATAGAGTTACTTGAATTTGATTTAGAACCTTGTAAATTTTCTTATTAACCCTCAAGGAAACTTCTGGACCTGCTTTTCTAGCAACTTTTAGCTCCGTTTGTGATATTGTAAAGACTAAAGTTGATCCCTGCCATTCAAATGGAAATGTAAGCTCCGACCAGTTTCTCGGCATTTTTGGTGAAATAGCCAACTGGTTTTGTTCCATTGTTATGTTCGCAAATCCAAAGATCGCAGTTAACCAATTGGCACCAAGCGAAGCAGCATGAATGCCTTCATCTGAAGATTTTGGATTGGATCCTAAGTCGATCAAGCACGCTTCTTGGAAGAATCGGTACGCGTTGTCCTGCTCCCCGCACCTTGCAGCTACTATGGCGTGTATAGCCTTACTGAGTGATGAGTCGTGAATCGTATGTTCTTCATAGTACTGCAAGTTTTTCTTAACAATTTCGGCCGGGAACAAATTTGGCATCAAGTACAAAAGCATAACGACATCCGCTTGCTTTAAAATTTGCATCTCATTGATTTCAGCACGTGAGTAGTCCAACAAGATAACTTGGCTGCCTTGCTTCATCTTATATTTTGTCAAATCAATTTCTGGTTTGGTTAAGAAGGTATCATCTTGCGGAAGGATGCCCTCCTCATTTGGCCTAGGCATATACAAGTTTTGGAGAAATACCTTTGCACGTTGATCAAATGTCAAATCCTTTTGATTATACTTGTCCAGGAAAAAAACGGCCTGTTGAACGTTAAATGCCGCCATGTAATTCGTATAAGCATTATTGTCAATATGCTCTGTATATTCGTCAGGGCCAATAACGTCTTTGATGGATAAACGGCCTCCTTCATTGGCAGCACGGCTGATCCAAAACAACGCGGTTTCTTTCAGTAAGACAATCCCTTCATTTTGCATAAACGCTTCATCTAGGGTGCTGTAGTAATATTGAACAACGGCAAACGCGATATCTGCGACAATATGGTGCTCTGCATCAGCAGAAGCTACTTTTTGTCGTTTCCCTGTAGAAATATTGATTGCTGCATATTCTGGAGTTTCTTCATGCCCTGTAAGAGCGCTTTCCCAAGGGAATAGAGTGCCTTCGTAACCATTTTTGGCGGATTTATATTTTGCCTCTTCAATGTGAAGATAGCGGTACGTCAGTAGTTTTTTCGCTACTTCAGGCACCGTGTGTAAGTGAAATGGGGCAATAAATAGTTCCGTGTCCCAGAAAACATGTCCCTTATAACCTTCGCCAGTTAACCCTTTGGCACCAATACTTAATCGCTCATCATGTGCAGGCGTCATAATTTCCATGTGATAGATGGAGAAATCAAGGGCTAGTTGATCCATTTCATAACTGGAAGAAATTTTTACTCGCTTATTATCCCAAAACATCTTCCATTTAGCCGCGGATTGGTTGAGTAATTGATCGTAACCTGCTGAACCGTTCCGTTCAACGGATTGGATACTTGCTGCATCCGCTTCGTCTACACCGACATCATTGGACGTGTACACGGCACTTATTTTTTCAAGTACAAAAGGCTGATTCACTTCCAGATGTTGTGAATAGGTCGCGGTCAGTTGGCGATTTTTGGAAACGAACACGGGTACTGAGTCCTGTGTTACTTTGCAAAATGTTGCCAACGCCACTTGGAGATTGCTTTCAGAGGTCCGATAGGTCGCATGCATGATTCTCTTTTCCATTACACGTACGTTCTCTTCAATTAAGTGCTGCTTACCAAAGTTAGATTGCTGTGCATCAATGCCTGTTTTTAACGCAAGGGATGCGGGGGTATCGAGCGCCGTGATTGACACTTTCGACGCAATCGTGTGCAAATCTGCTTTCGAGACAAATCGCTGGAAATGAAACTGGAAACGATGACCGGTTCTATTTTTCCAGACCAGCTTTCTAACTAACTCGCCTGTGAATATATCAAGTTGGCGTTCGTACCCAACAACTTCTCCAGCTTGCAGAGTGAAAATTTCTCCATCGATTTCAATTTTCATTCCTACTAGGTCGGGCAAGTTTACGATTTCAGTCACGTCATTGCTGGAGAATTTGTTGTAAATGCCCGCAACAAACATTCCCCGAGTTTGCTCTGTATAATTTTCATCAAAGCTGCCTCGCACACCTAGATAGCCATTTCCTTGTGTCATCAACGCGGCATAAGTATTGACCGCCTGTAAGTCGAATTGATTTTCTATTAATGGATTTACTTTGTTCATAATGTAACACTCTCATTCTTCTCAGCTGACTGATAAATGGCTTCAACAAGTTTTTGAATGGCATATCCTTCCTCGCCATCTGCTAGCCTGTCATTTCCACCTAAACAACGATTGACAAAGGCTTGCATACTCTTCATATGACGGTCTTCATCCGCCGCCTCGCGTTTAAACAAGGAGATTAGCTCTCCTTGATCATCTTTGTAGACTTCAGCCGGGAACATCGTTGCTCCTGCCTCATCACCACAAAGTTCAACATTCATGATGGTTTTCTCTTTGACATCCAGCTTCAAGTTTAGGGCAAAGGAGGTTTCAAGGTGTATCAGTCCACCGTTTTCTAATTCAATATACGAAAAAAGCGAGTCTTCTACTGTAAATTTCTGAGGATCCCATAAACCGAAAGCTCCTTTGCTTTTCTTGGTTCCAATCTTTTGGAACATTTTCGCGGTCACTTTCTTTACATTTGGGTATCCTAGCACATACATGGCAGCATCCAGCATGTGGATACCGAGATCGATCAGAGGTCCTCCACCTTGCGCTTCTTTATCAATAAATGTACCCCAACCTGGGATCGCATTTCTTCGAAGCGCTGACACTTTTACAAAGTAAATATCCCCAAGTATGCCTTGGTCAATCTTTTCTTTGAGCACTGTCACATCGTCAGCGAAACGATGGTGGAAATCGTAGGCAAGGATCTTTCCCTTTTGTTTAGCTAATTCGAGCATTTTTTTCGCGTCTTCCGCCTTAATTGCAGGCGGCTTCTCACACAATACATTGCAGTTATGTTCCAGTGCTTGCATGACGTTCTCAAAGTGAAATCGATTCGGTGTACACACACTAACCATATCTGGTTTTTCGCTGGTATACATTTCTTCTGCGTTTGTATAATAGTTTGGAATGCTGTTGCGTTCAGCAAATTGCTTTACATTTTCTTCAGTAGCACCTACGACAGCAACAATCTCAATTTCTTCTCTTTTTTTGTAGTATGCGATGTGAACTTTCTCAGCGATCTGACCATTGCCGATCAACGCGACTTTCTTTTTCACCACAGTTCACCCTCAGTATCTTTTAGTTCAAACAACGTTTAATATGTTGCAGACCATGAAGGAATTGTTCGCGTAAGTTCTCTCCACGAACCCGGTGTTCAAAAGTTAAGTAGCCTGTGTAACCATCTTTTTTCAATTGGTCAAAGTGCTTCTTAAAATCTATTGAGCCGCTTCCTGGCTGAAAGCGATGATTGTCTGCAATGTGAACATGCTTAACCAAGTCTTTGTTTTTGTGAAGAGCTGCACTGATCTCATCTTCTTCAATATTCATGTGATAGAAGTCTGCGATAATCTGCACATGTTTGAAATTGTTATCTTCAATGTACTTACGGGCGTCTGCCAGCGTATTAATCATATGGTCTTGGTAACGATTTAACGGCTCTAAATAAATAACTGTGCCTGTTTCTCCAGCAACTTTATCCAAGAATCTCAAAGACTCCGTTACCACTTTCCGATCACCTTCTAAGCTTCTCGGTGAAGTCATAGGCGGAAGCCGGAAGGTAAACATGCCCCACGCAGCAGGCACAACAATTCCCTTGCCGCCAATTTCTTTTAGCGCTTTTAAAATGTTTTCAATATCCGCCAGTCCCTTTAGTCGGCGCTCTTCAATAAAGTCGCCAATCCAGCCGCCATAGCCGCCGCATGCCGTAGCAACTTCAAGACCCGTTTCATTGATAGCAGACTTTACTTCTACAAGATGGTCCAGAAGGAATTTCCCGTCGATTTCAAAGCCATCGAATCCTGCCTCTTTTAAGAAAACAAACTTTTCTTTTATGTTTTCGGGAAAAAAAGGTTGATTCTGAGTTCCAATTTTCATCGTATACCATTCCTTTCCCATCGCTCGTGCATGGTGGTTGTAGTTAGATTATTTGATGAGTTCCAGTCGTCGTACTGCCCCTACAATTTCTTCTGCAATAAGCTCGTAAGCATAGCGGCTTGGATGAATATGGTCGTTTTGATCAATAAACCAGCTGATCGGAACCCCCGCCCCCACCTTCTCCCGAACTCGATCAAATACATTGATACAAGACACCTGTTCATCTTGAGCAAATTGAACTGCTGCTTTTAGGTACATCTCACTGCATTCGGCCCATTCCTGTCTTACTTCTATCGCTACGTCACGGTACGTTGGAACATGATCCAAGAAATTGTCCTTGTCTGGAGGAATGGTGACAAGAAATACCACCTCGGCAGGGGTCGTTGCCCGCAAGACTTCAAACAACCGGCGCAAGACGTTGTAATAATTGTCGATTCGATGCTTTCCGTCCAGTCGATGGTTGTACGCAAACGACTCCACCACGACCAGATCAGGACTTACGGATGACAGACACTTTTGCACGCCAGCTCCAAACGGATTCGGGAAATCGTGGGTGATACGATAGATGCCATACTCCGCCCGAGTGCCGCTTACACCGTAATTCAACAATTCAAAAGGCTGCTCCGGAAATTCCTTTGCTAACGAATCCCTAAGCTCGGGCATCTCCGCCCCCCAGAATGCGGTCATTGAATCTCCGAGGCATGCAATTTTATATTTGCGTTTCATTACTATCCTCCTTGCAGGACGATGTGTGTTGTAAGGCATAAGACAATCGTTTCTGCCCTACCAACTTGCACTTATTTTTTATATTCAATTCCCATTTTTATACTTAATTCAGGATTTTGATCTACGAAATTCATGTATGCTTCTGCACACTCTTCAAATGGAACAACGGGCTCAATGATATCTTCACAGTTCAGATAACCGTTCATCAATAGCTCCCAACAAGTCTCTTCGATTCTTTTACGATTCCAACGCGGGTAATCTGGGTTTGGCTCACTGGATGCGCGAGAGAAAACAATCTTCGCATTATTAAAGTGTGCTTCTCGCCCCAAATTGAAACCCTCTGGGAATGGCTTCGTAAACGCTACGTAAGAAATTATGCCTCCATACGCGATTCCTCTTAAGGCAGCTTGTAATGCGCTGGAACTGCCGCTTGTTTCGATGATGGAATCAACGCCCATTTTATTGGTTAACTTCTTGATTTCATATCCCAAGTCGCATCCAATTGGGTTAAACGTATAGTCCGCACCGTGCCTCTTAGCGATTTCACAACGGTGTTCAATGGGGTCCACACCAATAACGATGCTAGCGCCCGCTTTTTTCGCTAATTGAATAGCAATTTGACCAATTGCACCTAAACCAATAACAACAACGTAATCCCCAGCACGTACGTTGGCATCGCGCACACCGCTCATTGCAAATTGCGCAGGATCGTAACATACGGCGTTTTTCCAGGATGATCCCTTTGGCATCTTGCGAAGTTTGTAATTATTTACTCCGTTTACAATGACCGTTTCCATAATAGGTCCATAAGTGGAAACGACATCTCCGACTTGATATTCAGTTACATCTGAACCCACTTCACTTATCGTTCCTACAACCTGGTTTCCTAATTGGAACTCACCAAAAACAATGCCTTTCTTCTGTCCTTCTGGACGCGGCATAAACATTTTCCATTCTTCATTGAATTCTTCATCGATGAATGGGCTCACCCCACGAAAATCAATGACCTCCGTTCCATGCTTCGGTGAAGCATATTGGACTGTGATTTTCACTTCGTTACTTGCTACTGCGCGGTCTTCATAATCTAGCAATTCGGCAATGCGGGGCTTAACTGCAACAAGCTTTTTCATTGTTTTTATACCATCCTTTTATAAAATTTTTGCAAGTCCATTATCGAATATTCCCGAATTCAAGCAATTTAATCAGGGGGCTTTACTCCTCGCTTAGATGCTGATACACTATGCGTGGTACCGATCCCATAAAAGAGTAAAAAAATATATGAACTATTTCCCGTTTACTGTATAATAGCATAACGTTAATCGTCAACATAAATTTAAAATTCTTACTATGCTCGGAAATCGGGAGAAAAAACTTTATCCGTATGAGGTGAATTACAATGAATCCTATCAATCCAACAATTTATGATATTGCTAGATATGCTGAAGTTTCCAAATCAACAGTCTCTCGTGTTCTGACCGGGAAAACAAATATTTCCGATGAAAGCCGCAAACGCGTCTTAAAGGCGATTGAAGAATTGAAGTATGAACCCAATAAACTCGCTCGTGCATTAACGAACTCAGGATTCGATGCCATACTCGTAATTTCACGGCCATCTAACACAACCGCAGGTAATCCATTTTTTTCTGAGGTTATTCAATCCATTGCTTCGTATGCGGAAAATGAAGACTTTGATGTCATTCTTCAGACATCTCGAAATACGAAGGAAGTCATGCAGAAGTGCCTGTCGAAAATCCGCGACAAGATGGTCCGTGGCATTATTATGCTTAGTTCCCCTGTGAATGAGGACTATTTCGACGAACTTGATAAGCACAATATTCCAATTGCAGTCATTGGTAAACTGAAAGGAAGCTTTAACAACATCTTTTCAGTTGATACGAATAACTTTGCCAACAGCTACCGGCTTGTAAAGTTTCTTATTGATAAGGGACATAGAGATATAGCTTGTTTACATGCTCCGTTAAATTATAATGCGGCAATCGATCGCGTTGATGGATATACGCAATGTTTAATCGATCATGGCATTCCTGTACGCGAGGATCGAATTATTGATTGTGGGTACTCTTTTGAAGATGCGCACGAAAAAGCCATTCTTCTGCTTAAGTCTGATCGTTTACCCACCGCCGTTTTCACTGTGGATGAGCTGAAGATTATGAGCTTCTATCATGCCGCTTCACTACTAGGAATTTCGATCCCCGATCAAATTTCTATTGTTGGCTTGTCTAACGGAATCACACCACAGCTTCTTACACCACCCATGACCGGCATCGAACTTCCCGTATCTGCTTTGGGGAAAATTGCAACTGAATTGCTTTTCAAACGAATTAAAGGACAAACCGATACGGATAATTTGACGATTGTTCCAGCTCAATTAGATGAACGAAAATCCGTGAAATTATTGTAAAAGAAAGGATTGACATCATGACGACACATATTGACGCAATTATTTTTGACCTGGATGGCGTTATTACGGATACGGCTGAGTATCATTACTTGGCATGGAAGAAACTCGGGGAAGAGATAGGTATTCCTTTCGATCGTGAATTTAACGAAACACTCAAGGGAGTCAGCCGAATGGATTCGCTTGAGCGCATTTTAGAACATGGCGGGCGCCAAAACGATTTTACCCCTGTACAAAAAGAAGCCTTAGCATCAAAGAAAAACGATCATTATGTACAGCTTATTCAGACCATCACTGAAAAAGATGTTTTGCCGGGAGTTGAAAACTTCTTAAAACAAATTAAAGAGGCTGGTATTAAAATCGCTATGGCTTCCTCGTCAAAGAACGCGTTATTTGTTACTGAAAAGCTAGGTTTAATGACGTACTTCGATCACATTGTGGATGCTGCCACTGTTGTTCGCTCTAAACCAGACCCCGAGGTCTTCCTAAAAGCGGCAAAAGCTGTTGACGCAGCGCCAGCCAACTGTATCGGCGTGGAAGATGCAGCTGCAGGTGTTTGCGCCATCAATGATGCTGAAATGTTTGCAGTTGGCATCGGCGATCGTTCTGTGCTAGGACATGCAAGAATGATTCTTCAATCCACAAAGGAACTAAATCTGGAAACTTTTTTAAATGAATACGCGAAAAAGGATTAAGGGCAAAGGATTAAGGGCATGAATTCCAAATTAGTCACATATCGAATTCAATTACTTGTACTGACTCTTTCGGCAGGTATTTTTAGTTTTCAGCTTGAACCTTTTTTATTCGCACGAGGGGTAGCCACTTCAAAAATAATAGCTGTGTACAGCATCGTCCAAATTTCATCCGTCATTTTCACTTTATTTTGGGGAAAAATAATTCATGAATCGGATAAAGGATACCTGATCATTCGATCAGGCATTTTAATCCGAGTGGCTGCCATCTCTTTAATGTGTTTTAACATACATAATACAATGCTTGTTTCAGCCGTTTTCCTTTATTTTTTTGTTGCTTCCTGTTTGGACCTTGCCAACGAGGCACAACTGATGAAATGGACTTCCGAGGAACATCAGAATTTCGGACGCATTCGGATGTTCGGTTCGTTAGGATTCGCTATAAGCGGGTTAGTCGCGGCGGCCATTATAGGCCTAATGAAAACGATCAACTCGGTTATTTTCTTTGCGTTATTGATGAATATGATTTTCGTTTTACTTTCATTTTTTAGACCTCTAAAAACGGCAGGGATTAAAAAACGTGGAAAGACGCGTGTTCGAATTGATGCCAGCACGATCCTTTTACTCGTTTTAATCCAAATCCCATTAATTATTCCGTATTGCTTCAACCTAATCATGAATTTGCATTTTAGAGATAGTTTGGGTACAACTTTAGAATCAGCCATTTTTTTTTCTGGGCTGTCACTGCTTTTTAGTGCTGGAATTTCAGAAATCAGTGCTTTCATGTTTATTCAAACGGTCATAGAAAAAATCGGACCCAAAAAGACAATTCTTATTGGTTTGATCGCTAGTGTAGTTCGATGGAGTCTTGCAACTTTCTCTCACTCACCTTGGACTTTTTCTGTAACGTTTTTATTTCATGGCATTTGCTTCGCCTTTACTTATATGGGCTTCCTCACGATCGTTAAGAAGAGGTTTGGCAATGATGCCATCAGCAAGATGCTTACGATATCTTCGGTATGTGTAGCTGTTATGTCAGCGATTCTATCCCAAGTATTTGGTTTTGTATTAAAGCGCTCTGATACATTTACGATATTAGCGTTGTTCACTTTTACTTGTGCAGCTTGTGCGATCACTTACTATCTTGTCTTTTGGAAAAATCCCAAATATCGAGGCATCTAAACAAATGGAGGGAATTCCAAGTCACTTTTTGACCGGGAATACCCTCTCTTTCATTTCCTATATTCGATCAAAGACAATAAGCTCACTTGAATAATCGCCCCATAGCGGAATATTCACACCGCGATTCATAAGAGATGCCCCGCTGCGCTCAAGATTGAACTGCTTACATACGTAAATTCCCTGCGGGTCCAGGCCTCTTAGTCTGATTGAAAACGACGGATGTCTGAATTGCGGCGCGTGTCTAAAGACAAATAAGACCGTTTGTGAGCATTCAGCGTTTACAAATTGGAATGCCGCGCCATATTGGCTTCGTGGTGAAATAAGACGATAAAATTTACCGTTTTGCGTTGTTTCACGTATTTCCTTGTATTGCGCAATGTAGAACTTGATTTCTTCTAATTCTTTCTGACTAAAATCATCAAAAATTAAACTGAAGCCTAGTGGACACATCATGGCGCTATGAAAACGGTATTTCAAAGAAGTTACTCTCAAATTATTGTCATCTGGAGAAGCAGTAACCCATGCCATCATCGCTTTGGGCGTATAGGCAAGTGAGTTCCCTTCTTGAATGAACAGCCTATCAAATGGATCCGTATTGTCACTTGGCCACAATTGATAAGCATATTTCATGATCCCCATATCCATTCTCGCTCCTCCAGCAGAGCAGGATTCGATCATGACTCGAGGATGCTTTTTCTGAAGCCTTTCTAATAGATCGTAAACGCCATACGTATGTCTGACCCAAATTTCTTTATGATGCTCACTTGGCGCATCTGGCCAACCAGGCTCACTGAACGAGCGGTTCATATCCCACTTTATATAAGCAATATCATGATTCGATAATAGTTCATCCAAACAGCCATAGATATATTCCCGAACGTCCTCACGGCAGAAATTCAATACAAGTTGATTTCTAAGTTCCGTACTCTTTCGGCCTGGGAAGTGATACACCCATTCCGGATGTTTCCGGTAAAGATGACTATTGGGATTAACCATTTCTGGCTCTATCCATATACCGAATTTCATCCCTAGTGATTTGACATGATCAATGAGCGGATTTAATCCATTCGGAAACTTTTTCTCACTTGGGTACCAATCACCTAGACCTGCATGATCATCAAACCGATCTCCAAACCAACCATCGTCAACGACAAAATATTCCGCTCCTAATCCAGCAGCTTGAATGGCCAAACCTTTTTGGTTGTCTTCATTAATCGCAAACTCCGTTGGATACCAAGAATTGTAAACCACAGGTCTAAGCTCATTTGCATTTCTTAAAATATATTTCAATTGATAACTGTGCAATTTACGGCTAGCTTCGCCGAATCCTTGCTGCGTAAATCCAGCAATACATGTTGGCGAAGAGAAGGTCTCACCTGGTTTCAGATGCCATGTAAAATCAAAATCATTCAGCCCTGCTGCCACTTGCAAGGTTTGATAGTTCGTTCTTTCCACAACAATTTTCCAGTTTCCGCTAAAGGCAATTGCACCAAAATACACATCGCCTTGTTCTTCTTTCGCATCGCCAAAATCAATTGCAAACCAAGGGTTAGCATGATGGCTTGTTCTGCCTTGACGGCTTTCAAGCACTTTCTTCCCTTCGTTTATTAACTCACGACGAATTTTGTTTTCCCCTCTTGATAGGCCTGTTAGGTAGGTCAGATGGTAATCCGGTTGAATAGGAAAATGCCAAATGGCTCCCATTAATTGCTCCACGGACATCGGATCCGTACCTTCATTCACCAAATCAACATGACGTTCAATTAAATCAAATTCCGGAATAACACGGTAATGCAACTTTACGTTAAGCGGCTTTAACTCATCTTTTAAATAAATAATCAACTCATTGTCAGACTTTATTTCAAAATGATGATAAACCAGCTTCACATCTCGAATATGATCTGAAAAAGTGACCTTAATGCCAGGCTCGGCAAATCGATAACCACCCCAAGGCATAATTTCATCTTTATATGGACTCATCGCGCCTGCACCTGGATGCTCATAATCCCTATTTACATCCAAATAATCGTCAGATGTTAGCTGGGAGCCGCCCCAATATAAATTGACAATGCTCCCCTTGCTGTCGATACCCATTCCATATTCCGATTTGTTTGTTTTTAATATCCACATTTTTTGATTTTCATGATATTGAATGGACATCTGTGCTACCTCTTCGTAAGCGTTTATTTATCTTCCACAACCGAGAGACTCTGGCGTTGGTTGAACGATTGTTATATTTAATAATATCGCCAACAGATCTTTTACTAGTAAAGCTATCCTCTAACGTAATCATAAATCCCTTTAAACGTGCTTGTAAGGGTATTTTGACTGATGACAACTTGTGTCTGCAGACCCTGCAAAGCCAATTCATTTTGAAAAGCAGGTACAAACAAAACACCGCTCTTGGAAATTTGACCACCTAGCACAATCCTGCTAGGACTAAAAGCGGATAACGCTGGATACAGAATGGAGGCCATTCGCTGACCAAATAGCTCGAATAGCTGTCTTAAGCTTGGCTCACCTGCGATAGCAGATTTCGCCAAATCACGAACATCACTGCTACTTACATCGATCCCTAATTCCAAAGCCAATTGAAGGACCCCTTTTTTGGAAATATAATCATCCGCGATACCATTTCGATAGGGCTCCTTATACAACCAACCGTTTTCTGGAACGTCTGCCCTTTGTTGAACCAAGCAGCCATGTTCGAGGAAACAGGAGCCGAGCCCCGTACCTATTGTAAGGCATACAACCCGATCTGCTGCCTGGCCTTCCCCGTAGACAGCTTCGCCAAGGCCAAACAATGCAGCATCATTCTCGAAAGCGATTCGAAACCTGGGAGCAAGTCTATCTTTTAAGCAAGAATTTGCACGGAGTGCTTCTTCTAAGAGCTTTCCTACAGGTAGCCCGTATAAGGCATCAAACTTACCTAAGCCCTTAATAAAGCTTATCCCGTTCTTGTAATCGAAAGGACCAGGAAACGCTATGCCGAGTCCGCAAATTATCGGATGATCTTGATCTATTTTGGAAATCATATCCTGGATGATGCTCACGAAATGATTCACGACCCCATTTGCGCTTAAATCAGATCGGGATTCATATTGTGCAACTGTCGGACCTATAATCGTTCCTTCACATACAGCTGCAGCCTTAATTTGCGTTCCTCCGACATCGAAGGCGAGAACAATGGTTGGATTCATTTTAGCCCCCTAAGCTCTGACATAAGCTTTAATCAAACCTATGGTTTTTCCTTCACTACTTCCACTAGGCTTTATTGTGTAAGAGGAAATAGAAGCTGGGACAATGAATGTTTCCGCAAATCGAACAACAAAGGGTTCGAACGAGCCATCCAGAGATTCTACGGTCGCCTCATCGCCTTCAATGAGATTCAACATATGAACACTTCCATTCGATTTGTGGACGACGGGAACTGAGAACCAATACCGACGTGTCTCGATAAATTCGAGTTCATGAAGGCCTGTTCGCTCTTCAATCCATCCTTCGCCTTCCGCCACAGTTTGAATACGTCCTACACATTCTGATGTCGTCCATTCAGTCGTCCTATTCCACTGAATGACGTTAGCTCCATGGTCGACATGAACGGGTCTAGGACGCCCATCCAGACCTAACCGATCCCAGTCCCATAGTTTAAATGTAAAAATATACGGCGTAGCGCTAATCTCTAGTACCATACATCCCGAGCCAGAGCAATGAACCGTCCCTGCTGGGATGAGAAAATGATCGTGTTTGGCTGCAGGATAGACGTTCACGTAATCCTTGGCTGGAAAAGTACTTTCACCTGTTTGTGCGTTTCGCAAATCCGATAACATAGCTGCGGGATCAATGTTGTCTTTCAGTCCTAAATATACTTCTGCCCCTGGTGCGGCATCAAGTATATAATAGCTTTCGTCCTGTGTATAAGGCATACCGAACTGCTCACGGATATAGTCGGCCGTCGGATGAACCTGCAAGCTCAAGTTCTGTCCGCCAATTGTATCAAGGAAGTCGAACCGAATTGGGAACTCCGCGCCAAAGCGTGCATAGACACGTTCACCCAAAAGTTTAATTGATTCGAAGAAGACGAGATTGATGGCAGGTACTTCTACGCGCAAAGATCCGTATTGGAAATACAGACTGTTTTCTTCCGGCACTCCGTCGAAACCCCATGCATACGGATTTTGTTTGGGAGGCAAATCGATGTTAGCCTCCAGCCATGTTCCCCCCCATACGCCTGGATCGAAATAGGGGACAAGCCGGAACGGTTGGCTTGCTGCCTGAGAAAGCCCTGCGAACAAGGCTTGTTTGGATAACAGCTTAGGTTCGTTCCTGACATTCGTATCCAGATAATAATCCATCTGATTGAACAAAGATCTCTTCTGTCGATCCGCCATACGCCATTCGAAAAAGTAACCACGCTTGTAGAGCCGAAGCGTATCCTCTTCTCTATGAACTGCACGCCAGTTCCCAATCTCCTTCGCGCGGTAGCGAAGTTGAATTTCCCAACGCGCTAAGTCTGCATAGATTAGAATGTCACCTTTTGTAATAAGTGTGGCTCCAAAACCAATCACCACAATAATACCTTCGTCCAACGCTGCCAATTGAGAACGGAGGTCTTCCACTTTGTCCGCGTTATAAAACTCATCGATTTGGAATGGCGCCAGATAACCGAACACGCGATCATCTGTCATATAGCGCGCAACTTTAGCATCTACCTCGGCCGGCTCCAATGCTGCTTCTTCAGCTCTAATGACCATTGCTGGACTTAAGGAAACTGCCAATCCTTCGAGAATTTCATCCTGTCTAACGCCAGGGTAGCATTCCACAACGACGATCGCCTTTTTCATCCTTTTTTCCGTAATTGCAGCCGTTATTGTTTCCCCGATAGCCTCGTAGCCGGACCAGGATTCATGCTCCCATTTCCAAATCATGATAGCTGGTTCCTTGTTATAGTTAGATTTCATGTCGTCCCACTGCTCCCCCCTATTATTTATCACAATATAACACAATTTAACACTAACTAACAAAATAAAAATTTTCTAAATGATATGCACCTCAATGCCACTATCTTCGATAAACGTCTTATCCTCAGCCCTTATGCCCTGATCTGTGATGAAAACATCAATATCGGTCAATTGTGCCACCGTTGAGAAAAATCGTTTTCCCATCTTAGAGGAATCAAGGAGCATGACCACCTTCTTTGCGGAACGGATCATCGCTTTCTTTACTTGTGTATCAAGTAGATTGGGGTCAGTGAACCCTTCTTTGACGACATACCCTAAAGCTGATAGAAATAAGGTATCCGCATGATAGCGCCCGAAAAACTCTTCGGCGACAGGTCCGACAAAAGTTCCGGATACATCCCTTAACATCCCCCCGCAGCAAATAATTGAATTTCGCTCCGATACCAACGGACGAAAACGGTTTAACGTTTCCATTCCGTTGGTAAGAAGCGTCAACTGGTCGTAGCCCCCTAGATGTTGTACCATCCTGGAAACTGTCGTTCCGTTCTCCAGAATTAGAACGTCCCCATCTCGCACAAATCGTTCCGCGGCATACGCAGCCAAGTGATCTTTCACATCTTGATTACTGGCCTGCTTAGAAGCCAAATCCGGTTCTTCTCCCCCCCCAAAATAATCTCGAAATATGACTCCCCCATGTGAACGCAGAACGTGCTTTTCCTTCTCAAGCACATTTAAATCACGACGAATGGTCATCTCCGATACGCCAAAATGATTGCTTAGCTCTTTCATCGTGGCAGCACCATGTTCGGATATGAAAGCTAATAGCGCTTTTTTCCTTTGTAACGGCAACATGATTACACCCCCTGCATTTTCTCTCATTATAACACAAATGATCATAAATATTCACGATAGTAGAAAGCCGGAAGGGTGTTGTTTATGTTTCGGGGCATTTTATTTCTCAAACCTCGTATTTCTTCATAATAGGAATGCTGCCCGTTTAGCACAAAGCGGCCACCGATTCATTACCGGCAGCCGCGTTGTAGCTAATTATTATACTATAGTTACTTGTTAGTCTACTTATACCAGTCGTAGCCTAACTCCTTTATTATTGCATCTCTATAATTAATTCCTTTACTTTCTAGAAAAAAGTCAGATCTGTAAAAGCATTAACTACTATCCTATATATTCCTAAATTGCTTCGCACTCATCACAAACGTATACTAGCAGCTTTAATGCTCGCATTGTCCTATTCAATGATAAGCAGCTGCATGTACCCAAGTAGCACCTTTGCTCAACTCCGTTCCAAGCTGCTGCCCAGCCATATTCATCCCATGATGTGGCGCTGATAACCCCAAATCGCAATGTAATATAAAAAAGCCCGTTCCCAATATAAACTGTACCCTATCGAGAAGACACTTTAAAAAAGTTTCTCGGTAGGGTACTTTTATTTATACAAGATAGATGGGAACGAGGGAATTTGTAATGAGCAAGAAAACATTCACAGATACTGAGGTCAAACAGTTATCTAAAAATCCTTATGTGAGGTCTGTTTCTAATAAGGCCATTACGTATACAGATGCGTTTAAGCAATTGTTTATCACAGAAAATAACAAGGGAAAGCCGCTTAGAGAAATATTTGAGGAATGTGGATTTGATGTAACTGTCATCGGGATCCAAAGAGTTCAATCCTCTGGAAAGAGATGGCGTGCAGGCTACCAGGAGAACGGTCTTAGGTTTGCAGGATACGCGAAGTAAGTCGTCAGGAAGGCCCCTAAAACGAGAGCTGACGCTGGAAGAGAAGTATGCCAAATTAGAGGCACAGAATGCCTTGTTAAAAGCGGAGAACGAACTATTAAAAAAGATTCGGTTTGCGGAAAGGGGACAGAACAAAAGGTAGCATTGTCGCCTAGCCAAACATATAATCTTATCCGTATCGTCATCGAGAAATATCAACTCCACCGTATGGTCAACTATTTGTGCAAGGCAGCTGCGGTTTCCAGAAGCGGATATTACAAGTACTGGTCTTCCGAAGCAAAGCAAAAGAGAAGCAAACGTGAGCAACAAGATGAGCAGGTCAAAGAAATTATCTTAAAAGCTTATCATTTCAAAAGACGCAAGAAAGGTGCCCGTTCAATTAAGATGACACTGGAGGGGCAATTTAAGGTTGTCTACAATCTGAAACGCATCAGGAGGATTATGAAGAAATACGGCATTGTGTGCCCTTTCAGGAAGGCTAACCCCTATAAAAAGATGATGAAGGCCACTCAAGAGCATAGAGTTGTTCCTAACCTGTTGAACCGGGAGTTTAAGCAGAACATCCCTGGCAAAGTACTACTGACGGACATCACCTATTTAGTGTACGGCTCAGGCCTCAGAGCCTATCTATCCACCATCAAAGACAGTTCCACTAATGAAATTGTAGCCTATCATGTGTCAGACCGAATTACGATGGATCTTGCGATTAAAACCCTCCTTAAGCTGAAGAAGGACAGAAGGTTTAAGAAAGCAGAAGGTGCGTTCATTCATTCTGACCAAGGGACTCATTATACGCATCCGGATTTTCAAAAGCTGGTTAAAAAAATGAAATTACAACAGTCCATGTCCAGGCGCGGAAACTGCTGGGATAATGCGCCTCAAGAATCATTTTTCGGTCATTTTAAGGATCAAGCTTCCATGAAACGTTGTTTGACTTTAGATGAGTTAAAACGGGAGATTAAGGACTACATGACATATTACAATCACTACCGGTACCAGTGGAATCTAAAAAAGATGACCCCTGTTCAATACGAGGCCACTGAAAAAGTCCTTCGTATGATAAAGACACACCCTGCTCAAGTTTTTGTGAGGATGGTGTGTCTTTTCTCTGTATAATTAAGGTATTAAACCAAGTAGGTGAAAAAATGATTCAAAAACAACAATCTATGACTTTTAGCCCTTATTTGGAACTTTATAACTTGGTGGTACCGAAAGACAATATGTTACGGCAAATCAACGAACTAGTTGACTTCTCTTTTGTATATGAAGAACTGAAGGAACGTTACTGTCTAGACAACGGCCGAAATGCGATCGACCCCATCCGAATGTTCAAGTACTTGCTATTGAAGGCCATTTTTGAACTGTCCGACAACGACATCGTCGAACGTTCGAAGTACGACATGTCGTTTAAATATTTTCTTGATATGGCACCTGAAGATCCAGTGATTGACGCTAGTTCCTTAACCAAGTTTCGGACGCTGCGACTGAAAGACTCGAATTTACTTGACATGCTCGTGGGTAAAACAGTTGAAATTGCATTGGAGAAGGGCATTATTAAAAGCAAAGCCATCATTGTCGATGCTACTCATACCAAAGCCCGTTACAACCAAAAATCCCCGCGGGAAATCTTGCTGGATCGTTCACGCAAGTTAAGAAGAGCGGTCTATAAAGCTGATGAGTCGCTGAAAGCCAAGTTCCCAGTTAAGAATACCAGTAATGTACTTGAAGACGAGATCGACTATTGTCAAAAACTCATAGCTGTTCTTGAAGCTGAAGGTGGTATTTGCGAATTACCAAAAATTAAAGAACCATTGAATTTCTTGAAAGAAACAGTTGCCGATGACCTGCAACAATTACGGATTTCAGAAGATCAGGATGCAAAGGTCGGTCACAAAAGCGCGGACTCTTCGTTCTTTGGCTATAAGACCCATCTTGCCATGACCGAGGAACGAATCATAACAGCTGCCATTGTCACGACGGGTGAAAAGAATGATGGAAAGCAACTGCAATTACTCATCGAAAAAAGCAAGGCAACAGGCATGGAAATCAAGTCCGTCATCGGAGATACAGCTTACTCTGAAAAAGACAATATCGTTTATGCGAAAACCAATAATATTGAACTTATTGCAAAACTAAATCCGCTTATTACACAAGGGGCGCGTAAGAAAGAAGATGAATTTCAATTTAATAAAGATGCAGGCATGTATGTGTGCAAGGCTGGCCATATGGCGACTCAGAAGGCACGGACAGGGAAAAAGGGAGTAAACGATAACCAAAAGAATACCTACTACTTCAATATAGAAGTGTGTAAGAGGTGCCCGTTCAAAGAGGGATGCTACACCGAAGGAGCAAAAAGCAAGACCTACTCGGTGAGTATTAAGTCTAGCGAGCATACTGAACACATCGCCTTTCAGGAAAGTGAGTACTTCAAAGAAAAGGCGAAGGAACGCTACAAAATAGAGGCGAAGAACAGTGAACTAAAACATAGACACGGATATGACGTTGCGTCATCTTCGGGTCTGGTTGGCATGGAGTTACAGGGGGCGATGACGATATTTACCGTTAACTTAAAGAGAATATTGAAACTGATGAAGTGAGCAACCAGCTATAAAGGCTTTCCTAGACAGTAAAAGACGGCCCCAATACCCAAAAACTGGGAATTATGGTCGTCTTTTATTTTATGTTCTTCAGTTGTTCCGTAAAAATCACAAGTTTTTCAGTGGCCTC
>NZ_JAQFVF010000045.1 GCF_027789125.1 Paenibacillus aestuarii
AGAGCAAGTTCGAGTTCGTCCTTTTTTCGCTTCAAGGTGCGCCTAGCAAAGCTTGCTAGTATTTCAGGATCATCTTCGCCATCTGCAATGGCACGGAGCATATCGCGAGAAGAGAGACCCATAATATCCGAGACAACAGAACCAAGTTTAATGTTAGCTCCTTCGAGTACCTTTTGAATGCGATTGTGCTGTCTGGATCTTTCTTCAATGATACTACGGCGATACCGGACTAGTTCTCGAAGTTCGCGTTGAGTCCGATTTGGAATGAAACTTGCTTTAAGTAGCCCATGGCGGAGAAGCTTGGCTATCCATTCCGAATCTTTGACGTCTGTTTTACGACCAGGTAATGCCTTCATATGTTGAGCATTAACCACTAGAAATTCAATACCTTCAGCTTCAAGCAAGTTGACGATTGGCTTCCAAAATACGCCTGTACTTTCCATTGCAACGTGAGAACAATCATGCTGTTTAATCCAGTCAATGAGTTGTAATAGATGTACCGTTTTCGTAGAAAACGTTTGAATCTCCTTTCCTTTAGACGTTAAAATACATGCTGTAATGTTATCTTTGTGAATATCCATCCCGCATGCACGTTCAATGACAACTTCCACTTAGAAACATTCCTCTCTACGGCTAATTCGGATAAGAGGCTGGTGCAACAACCAGAGTAGGATTAATCTCCCATGAGTGCTTCCCGAAAGGGAGCGACAATCTGTGATGCACCGTGATCGTTGGAGTCAGACTAACGGTTGGGCTCTAAGGCACCATAGCGCATCGACCTTCCTCTCCCAGCCATAGTAGAAGTATTGACGAATTGATTAACCCATTTTCATCATCTGTGGTGCAGCGCTTGTGCTGCATGTATGGCTAACGGGCAGATTTGCTGAACAGATGTGCAGTTTAATTGAAGGGTTTGAATTACTTTTTACGAATAAAGATGTAAAACGATTTAAGTGGAAATGGCTGTCGGTCGACAAGGACATTTTCTCATTAAGTGTCGCTTAAATAGTGGTTTTTTTCGGGACAAGGCGCCAACAGTGGGCAGAGGGGATAATAGAAGTATCGGCAATGCTTCAAATAATTCCATCCTTATTTGCTTTTGTCACGATTCGGTTTAATGTTCATCTATCGATTTATCAAGGGTTGCTAGATGTTCCTGGCATTGAAGAAGTAATTTAATTAGCAGCTAAAAGGAAATTAAAAGGCTTGGAAAAGCGGTCTCCTTAAAAGGATTTCACTATGATGCAACTCCTAGGATTTGAGCGCGCTCCAAGCACCATGAGAGGGATCTGCCGCGTCCAGTAAGACTTCGGATTTCAGTTGTAATCTCCAACTCAGTCAAGTTTTGGACTTTTTAGACGTTGGATGCATGGCCATAAATCGAAGGGAAACCCTAGAATAAGGTCATCAAACACGTCACGATATTCAGGAAAAACTTGATCCAGAAAAGACTGAAATTGTAGTTTTGCTTGGTTTACAAATGGATACTGATCAGGTAAAATGAATTTATTCATCAAATACGTAATTACGTAATTTCGTAAATTAAAAACATAAGGTGTGAAGGCGCGTTGAGCTGAGATTACGGTGCGGAGTTTGATGCCTTAAGGGGCAGTTGACGGAGCTGGAACCCGGCGGAGCATCCGGACGCTGCCCTAGACGGGCAAGCCGGCGCATTCAGCGCTTCCAAAGAAGCGGCGTCTACCAATCGGCTTAGAGTAAAAATATTCGTAACTGAAAAATTTTCATATAGAAAGGGGATGTTGGAAAAATGGATCGATATGATTCACTTGCGTTCATGCCGGGGCCGCGCAGCAGTTCATCAAAACACAGCAAAGGCATACCAATGAGTACGATGTACGCACCCGAACGAACATCCACTCGCGGGCATACCGTTCAACTCAATAACATGGAGATGCACTATGAGGAGTACGGAATCGGAAAGCCCCTGGTGCTCTTGCATGGGTTCGGCGGTTGTGCACAGAACTGGTATCCATTTACCGCCCAGTTCTCAGAACGCCATCGACTGATCGTCGTGGATTTGCGAGGCCATGGTTACTCTACCAATCCCGAAAACAAGTTCAGCCATCGGGAAGCGGCCAGTGACGTGTTCCTGTTGCTTGACAAGCTAGGGGTGGATCAATTCTCAGCTATGGGGATGAGTTCTGGCGGGATGACACTCCTTCACATGGCAACGAGCCAACCCAAGCGCATCGACTCGATGGTACTAATTAGTGCAACTTCCCATTTCCCCGATCAGGCAAGGGCCATAATGCGCCGAGCTTCGTTTGCCACCATGCCCCAACAAGTGCAAGAAATGTATCGAGAGTGCGCAAAACGCGGTGACGCACAGATTCGAGAACTCATTTCGCAGTTCAACGCCCTGGGCGACAACTACGACGATATGAATTTCACTGCACAAGGTTTATCAACTATTACAGCCCGCACACTCGTTATACATGGTGATCGCGACCGTTTTTTTTTCGTTGAAATTCCTTTGAACATCTACCGTTCTATACCGGATGCCGCTTTATGGATTATTCCTGGCGGCGATCACGTTCCTATTTATGATCCCACGGTTCCATTTACCTCAACAGCCCTTCGATTTCTTGATGGGCCAAACTAAACGCCAGATCCCACATCCGACTGACCCTACTCCAGGAATGAGCGTAGAGCCGATTAACGATGGCGGGGCCGGGAGTTTATACGGTTCAAGACCTGGTCGATTGGCCCTTGCCCCTGTAGGCGTCGGTACGGGCAAGCAAATCGGAACCGATACTTCGGAGACGCTACCACATTGCCGGTTTCTGCCGGGAAAAGGTGTTAGGCGCGAGAGCCGATTGGTCCAAGTTGCTGCGCATGATCGCAGACCTTCAACCAGACCCTACTTATATTCAGCTTTTTGACGGTAAATCGAAAGGGAGGTGGGGCGGGCGCTCCTGAAGTACCGCTGCACGGGAGAAACGTGCGGGGGTGTCGGCGCTTCTATGAAGCGCGGTGAATAAAAATTACCGAGAAAGCGAAGTAAAGCGTCCAGACACCGGATCCATGTAGGCAAATTTGTGTCATTAGACATGCGCAGCGTAATTTTACCATTGAAATTTTCAAAACAGTGATTTCAATGAATGAAAACAAAAAATGCTTCAACAGCTAAAAACCCAGTAAACCCGTCGTCAAATTAATGGCGATGGGTTTTCGATGGGAATGGGATAAAGTTCTTGTCATTTATTGTCGAGTGACAAGAATATAGTCCGATTAATCCAGATGTGCTGAATAGATGTGCAGTTTAATTGAAGGGTTTGAATTTCTTTTTGCGAATAAAGATGTAAAACGATTTAAGGGGAAATGGCTATTGACAATAAAAATAGTATTATCAGAGCCGAGTTATACAGATTCTTGTTTGGCAAATGGCAATCCGATTCAGCTAACGAGTCACGATAGTGCAATAAACTCACGGCAACACACGCCCATTGCATGCTCCCCTTTCGCTATACAGGCGAATTATAAATAACCTTCAATATACGGGAAGCATACAATTGACGATTAAGCCAGTGAACCTACAAGAACGTATTCAAACAGACCGATCCAATTTCGCGTACGCGGATCTTGAACAGTTCCGTGCCAGTTGTACGACGGATTAGTTCCTGGTATTCCGATACCGCCACATGTGGCAGAACAGCGAGAATGACGCCGGCGAAACCTCCGCCGTGTACTCTGCAAGCACCGTCGCCCAACCGGTCGATGAAACGTTCAGTGATGGCGAGTGTAAGCGCAATCCCCTGTTCACGTGACACTGACTCTTGGTAGATGTTCTGCAGCCATTTCCACGAGGAATTACCTGAAGCGGTAATATACTTTAACACGTTTTGCCACTCGCCCGCTTTAATTGCTTCTACTTGCCGCTCGACACGGTCATTCTCATCCAGGTAATGGAGAGCCCGCAGCACCGCACGATCTCCGGTAGTTTCGCGGAGTTCCGTGAGCCGGCCGTAGATCATCTCAGCCGTCAAATCGCGGCATACCTCTACACCGAACGCTTGTGCCACTGCCCGCATCTCGTTCGGAATCGATGCATAATCCTTCGTCAGGTCAGCGTGGTTACCGCCGGTGCTGACAATGACAAGGCTGTAACCAGCTGTTTCAAAGGTACCCGCAATACGTTCGATCTGAGGCTCTGCCGGTTCCTTAAAGTCGATTGTGATCATACCGCCGTGCGAACAGGCCATCTGGTCTAGCATTCCTGATGGCTTGTTCCAATAAAGATTTTCGGCATACTTGCCAATGCGCGACATCATGACCGCATCCATCTCTCCGTTGTTATAAAAAGTACTTAGAATCTGGCAGATCAGAATTTCGAAAGATGCAGAGGAACTGAGTCCTGACGCCGGAAGGACGTTACTGCTAACGTTAGCATTGAATCCGCCGATTCGGTACCCGTGCTGCTGGAAACCGTGTGCAATACCGCGGATCAAAGCAGCCGTTCCGCCCTCGCCTGATTGAGGTTCTAGATCATCTAGATTGATGACTGACATGCCTGGATACCCTTCGGAAATTACGGAAATAACCCCGGTGTCCACGGCTGCTGCAGCCCCAATCGTATCTAGCTGAATACTAGCCGCCAGCACCTTTCCATTGTTATGGTCCGTGTGATTGCCGCCTATCTCGGTTCGACCCGGAGCACTGAAATACTTCAGTGACTCAGTATTTCCATATTGCGCGCTGTATCCTTCCTTACATCTCCGGTACCTTTCGATCTGTCGCTCTCGTTCTTCGTTGCCGTACATCCGGTCCAGTAGCTGTTGTGCTTGAGCCGAATTAAAATGCTGCTCGAATTGATCGTTCATCTTGAATATTCCTCCTGGCTCTAATTGTTTGAGTAGTAGTTATCATGTCCATTGTACCGAAAGGCAGCGCTTACAGATAGCATTTTTATGAAAGAAATCGTGCGCCACCACTAGGGAGGAATATTGATATTGATCAAGCCCTGCTCTCGTCCTCGAGATTGGTTTTGTAATTGGAACTATTTTAAAAAAAATATCTATTTTGTTAATAGGGGAGGACGTTGAAGTGGCTCCAAAACATATCGTTTCTGCGGCGACAATTGTAGTTAATGAGCGTAACGAAATATTATTAATAAAAGGACCTAAAAGAGGATGGGAAATGCCAGGAGGGCAGGTTGAAGAAGGTGAATCTTTGAAAGATGCGGCGATAAGGGAAACAAAGGAAGAGAGCGGTATAGATATAGAAGTCACGAAGTTTTGTGGTATTTTTCAAAATGTAGATGCTTGTATTTGTAACACTTTATTTTTAGGCAGACCAGTCGGAGGAGAATTAACAACAACCTCTGAGTCTTTAGAAGTAGGATATTTCCCGATCGAAACAGCATTAGATATGGTAAATTGGGGGAACTTCAAGCAAAGAATTGAGCTATGCTTGAATGAAGAACTTCATCCTTTTTATATTGAATTTTCCATTCCGCTTAAGGATTGTTAGGACGCCATAAGGCTTATTCGTCGGACAGCGTTAACCTAGCTGGGAACTATAGCTCAACAATTCTTTACGGCAGCCGACCTCAAATCGGTTGCCGTTTTTCGTTAAAGTAATTGGCAGGTTTCTTACAATAATCACCATTACAATTAACTAGATTGACCGAAGAGTACGTGAAGGAGATTGCCGGTTTTTCTTTTTACTTCATTCGATTATAATTAATTTAATTATTATTCCAAATAGAATTAGGAGTTTCTCATGGGACTGGGAGAACGGATTGGTAGAGGAAACACTGCTGATATTTATGTATTAGGATCGGATCAGGTCCTTAAAGTATTTCACGACCCGAAACTGCTGGACCTGGAGCGGGAGATCAGCTCTGTTATTGAAGAGTTGGTTGTAGATGTCCCAACATTTTATGGTACCGTTGAAACTGTCGGTCTTACAGGACTTGCTTATGAGAAGGTCTTGGGGCCTTCCATGCTGGAGATTCTGATGAGTAAACCGGAACATACTGCAGAATACGGTCGTCAGCTGGCTGAGCTTCACGCCAAGTTGCACAGAATCAAGGCAACCGGACGTTTGCAATCCATTAAAAGCCGACTGGCTTATATGATCAGTGGCATTCGTCACGGCGGCTTGGAGCCGTTTCGAGAGGCGATCATAAGCCATCTGTCAGAGCTTCCCGGGGGTGATCAACTTTGCCATGGCGACTTCCATCCTGGCAATGTGCTGTTAAGTCAGCGGGGTCCTGTAGTCATCGACTGGATGACCGCAGTATGTGGTCCAGCACAAGCCGATGCAGCGAGGACAATCTTGATACTTCGTCATGCGGTCTTACCGGCAGAGCTTCCCGAGGTTGTTATCCAAACGTTTGCTCAGCTTCGAACCGTATTGCTGCAAACGTACGAGGAAACATATCTAGATCTGACCGGCTACAGCCGGGAGGAGCTAGCTAGGTGGGAGCTTCCGCTAATGGCGGCGCGCATAGGTGAGAGCGTTCCGGAGGAGGAGCAACGCACTCTGCTCGCTATAATACAGCGGCAGCTCAGCTAGGTTACAATCACATTGAAAGTTAAATTAACGGGCACTATAGCTCAAAATTATGTAGGATTCGTTAAGTTATATAAGAGATAGGGATTTTCTTTTCGGTAGAACGTGATTTTATGGTAGATGCCCTAAAAACAATTGTTATTTCAGAATTACGTGAAAAAGGATTTAAAGGTACTTTTCCACGCTTTCGACGAATTTCAGATAAATAAATTGATATATTAACATTTCAATTCGATAAATATGGAGGGGGGGGTCAGATTAGAAATAGCAGTTCGTTCATTTGAAGGCAATTGAGGAAGGGGCAAATCAATCCAATTATTGATTTATGTCAAGATCTCTGGGAGCAAAGTCCGGTTGAATTAATTCAATCTTGCTTAGAGATGGATGGAGGGCCAATTAGTATTGAGTAGCTTCGGAATGGTGAATTATTAAATAGGGATTTTTCGAAAACAATCTATAATTTAAATAGCTTTAAGCTCAATACAGAGTTAAAAGAGATCGAAAACAATGGAATTTTAATCATAGCTAATGAGTTAATACACTTATAGTATGTTTTAATGACTAAGCTAACGGTGAACGTTAGTTTAATAAAGACAGCGGCAGTCTAAGACTTTATTTTTCAAGTCTAAGTCCGCCGCTGTTCCCATTTATAAAGTCAGTCTAATACTTATTTTTCGAAGTCTGGCGTGCTTTTATATCCGTTTTCAACGATGTCTAATTCTCCTGTTTCCGGGTCGATCACAAGTCCATGTACTGGAATATCTTTGGGAATCAGTGGGTGGTTTCGGATCACCTCGACGCTTTGGCGAACGCTTTCCGCAACCGAATCAAATCCGCGTAGCCAATCCTTGATTTTAATACCAGCATAATCAAGTGTTTCGATCGTTTGCACGGAAATACCCCGCTCGATCATCTTCTTGGTAGTAGCAGTTGCGTTTACGTGGGTCATGCCGCAGTCGTGGTGTCCAACAACGCAAACCTCATGGGCGTTCAGATCATATATGGCAACAATGATGCTTCTCATAATGCTGCCGAAGGGATGGGAAACTACCGCACCGGCTGTTTTTAAAATCTTTGCATCCCCATTCCGCAGATTCATCGCTTTTGGCAGCAACTCCGTTAGCCTGGTGTCCATGCAGGAGACAACGACAACTTTCTTGTTGGGAAGCTTTGATGTTTGATATCTCACATATTCCTTGTTTTCAACGAACCTTCTGTTATGATCAATCGTTTCATCTAAGAACATATAATCCACTCCTTTGCAACTATATAGTATAAACTATTTATAGGATGGCAGTAAAGAAGCAAAACGCAAGGTTAAGGCGATACATACGATATACAATTAATTGGTTCAGATGTATTCGAGAGGGTGACTCAGATCGGGCTTGTACCGATTATTTAGTTCGAAAGAAGATAAAAAGAACAGAAATTATTCATTATTCAGAACAAGTTTTAGATACATTTCGATGTAAGTGGAACGTTATCTTATAGAAGGAAATAAAAGCTCCTCATCGAACGGATAAAATTTTGTAACGTGACACGATAGCGCGGCGACGGAACCTATCCATCGCTTGTATAGTTTAACTCCGCTTCGCGCAACAAACGAGAAGTTGTCTACATTAGCAAAACTTGCTAAAATGTACGCCAACATCACGAATTACCAAATTACCTATTAAATCATTTCCGACTATGAATGGTTCATTTGCACCATCTGATGAGGAACTAAATAGGGATGAGGAGCTCGAGGAAAGACTAACTGATTATAGTGTTGCATCTAATGCAATTTATATGGCCTTTGCATGGTCAGTAGCTGAAGAGGCGCACGAACATGTTCGCAAGTTAGCAATTAAGCATGACGTTGGTTTTTTCAATGTCAGTAGTGATAATAGTGAAATTATTCTTCCAGATGGTTTAAAGATTGAGTAACAATCTTGAAATTACGGGGACGCTTGTTGAGCGTCATGATTTGCGGCGGCTCATTTTCGTTTGTTGAACTAAAAGGCAGTTTACTTTACTAAAAAATACTTATAGGATTTCTTGCAATTTTCTTCGTTTATGGAAATCTAAAAAGTAAATAGTGCCCATAATAGAGAGAAGGAGTGAAGATAGTGCAGAACTATTTTATTGTCCAGCCAGAGGACCCCAATTCCCAGGATGCTAAAAGTCTTATGGAGTTATTATCAGACACCCTAAAGTCCATAACTGGTGATAGCGGGAAAAAATCCTTTAACGTGACAGATATTACTGTTCCTCGTTCGTTATTTGTTATTGCACGCAATCAACAAGGGGAACCTATTGGTTGTGGAGCGATTCGTCCAATTGACACGAGTATAGCAGAATTAAAGAGAATGTATGCCAAATCGAAATCTAATGGGGTGGGCTCTGCTATTCTGTCCTATCTAGAGGAACAATCTCTGAACTTCGGATATTCTCAAATATGGCTAGAAACACGTTTAGTAAATCAAAAAGCAGTTTCGTTTTATAAGAATAAGGGCTATATTCGTATCGACAATTATGGTAAATATTTAAACCGAGAAGAGTGTATTTGTCTAGGTAAGTTATTAAACTAAGGAGAACGTTAGTTCTATGAGCCATCTGCTTTAAATAATTTGTCAGAAGCACTTCAAAACTAATTTGTAATTCAGTCAATTGGGTCATTAAAACCAGTTCAGAACTATATTTGAAATTGTTTTTTTATGAAAGGCCAGCAAACCCTTGAGTTTGCTGGCTTTTTTGCAGTAAAAAACCAATTTGTCACCAAACACCCGGAATCTGAGTACGCCGGTGCATTATTTCGCTTTGAAGAGTACTTTTTGCAATCTGATGTGTACCCAAATGGATAAAGAGGCATGTTAGGAGCAGTTACCAAAAATTATTAAAAAGTAAGAAAACCCACTTCCTTTGGAGCGGGTTTTTAGACCTTTTAGAATATTCCCAAATCTACCATCACATTATGAAGAATGAAGATTGTATCACAAATGAAGTTCTTCAATCCGTCGAGAAACATTGTAAAGAAGCTGCAACTACGTAGCAGCAAAAGTAATCTAGTATTAAGGCTGTATGTTTGATTGTTTTAAAACATAGTTGACTGATGGGGATAGTTGTATTATTCTGATGTCACGAGGAATATATTGCCATTTTACTTCAATGTGTAACTTTCATCTTTGGCTATACCGCAAGTGAGGCTATGAAGATGCGAAAATAAGGAGTGGATATGCAAATGTCTAATGTCGTTAGAACGAACCAGCTTCCGACGGGTGTGCAGCTTCCCAAACAAAGCAAGTGGGCAAGTTTGATTAGCAAAGAAGACTGGTGGACAGTGTGGATTGGGTTATTCGTAGTGGTCTTTGCAGTAGTGCTATGGGCGGCAGGTGGTTCGCTGAAAACATTCTCGCCATCCTTTAAAACTTGGTCGAATTGGACCGCCTTGTGGGCCACATTAGGCGATAACGCACTAAAGATAATTGATCTCTATGTGCTTTTACTGGTTCTATTCACCGTAGCAGCGGTAGTACTGAAAACGAGAGTCGGTCATTTTATTGGAGGATTCACCGCGTTATTTTTGCTGAGCTTGATTATCAACTTGTTTAGCTCGTGGACAATTGCAAGCAAGTACGGAATTGAGGCGCCTCTGGTGGCACTGGCCATTGGTCTGATTGTGGGGAACGTCATTCAGATTCCAGTTTGGATCGATTCGGCTTTACGTACAGAGTTATATGTGAAAGTTGGGATCATTTTATTGGGCGCGACATTGCCTTTTACGTTAATTGCCAAAGCGGGTCCTGTTGCTTTTCTGCAGGCGTCGATCATTGCAGTGATTACTTTTCTCGTTATTTTCGGCGTAGCTAAAGCGTTTGGTCTGGATAATCGTTTTGCTGCGACCCTCGGCACCGGCGGCTCCGTTTGCGGTGTTTCCGCTTCTATTGCCATTGGCAGTTCAATTCAAACCAAAAAGGAACATGTTTCTGTCACCATTTCCTTGGTTGTTATTTATGCCGTTGTCTTCATTTTTCTCCTAACCGCTCTAATTAAGGCTTTCGGTATCGAGCCCGGACCTGCCGGTGCTTGGATCGGCACGTCGGAATTTGCTGACGCGGCGGGGATCACGGCGGCCAGTTCTTTTGGAGACCACGCATTGAATACATTTACGCTTGTGAAGGTAGTAGGCCGCGATATGTTTATCGGCTTGTGGTGCTTTATTTTAGCATTTATTTCGATTACTTTTTGGGAGAAGCGTAGTGAAGGACCGAAAGCGGGAGCGAAACAAATTATCACAAGATTCCCTAAGTTTGTCCTCGGTTTCTTCGTTGCTTCTATTCTCCTTACCATCATTATTTCTAACGTATCCGCTGCTTCACAGACGGTTATTAACTCCGATGTTATTGCGCCGATCAAAGCCATTCGCACCTGGGCCTTTACGTTTACATTCCTATCCATCGGCTTAACGACGCGCTTTCGCGAGTTGACCAAGGTTGGCTGGAGGCCAGTTGTCGCATTTGGTGCCGGGGCCATAGTCAACGTTATCCTAGGATATCTATTGTCTGTCGTTATCTTTAAAAGCTTCTGGTCGGGGTTATAAGCGATGAGTCCCGGGAATAAGACGCTCAATGATACTTGCGTGCAGCGAGTAAAAGTGGTTTTCTCCAACCCGTTCATCAGGCATGAGCCTGCGAAGCGAATGAAACCGTTTTTACTGTGGAATAGATGGAAATTAAAGTTGGCGGATAAAGCTGATGAGATGAATGACAGGGCATCAAACAGGGAGAACGTTCTTGCCGCGATTGAATCCTTAAGATTGGCGCACCGTGAGTGGGACCACTATCTCATCGGAGATCGTCTGGTGTTGGAGACAACAATGTTGGAATTTGACAGAGTTGCCCGCTTATTAGAGGAGAATGGACTTCGCCAATGTGATTATGAGCTTCTCGTCGAGTATGAGCGAAAATGGGGAATGCTCTAAGCTCTATGTGTAAAAACAGATCGATTCGAAATAGATATCGGTCTGTTTTTCTTTATTAGTCATATTCGGATTCGTCGATTGGGTTGCTGGTGCCGCCCCTAAAGGCAAAAGAGAAGTGGAAAGATAGTCAAAGAAGGCAGCCGTGCCAGGGGAGTGATCGACTACATTTATTCAACCATTATAAATTTCATTCTCTGTGGTGCAGCAAAGGATGCATGGATGGCTAAGTTTTGTAAAGACAATAAATAATGACTTATTTGGGATGAGGTGATGGTATGAGGGTTTATATTTTGACCCATAAAATAAGTGTATAGTTAAAAAGGATGAAAGAAGGCTAAGTGATCGGAAGTTCTCTCTTATGAAAAATAAACTAGCATTGCAACGTAAAGGCACTCTTCAATATTTTGCTGAATGCGCGAAGGCTGCGGAAAACCTTCGGAGGATGTCCCCTCACATCATTTTTGTCGCAGGATGCGAATTTGAAAAATTACGATTCTTGCCTACGCTCAAAAAAACTAAGCAGTCATTGAAATTATTGATACTGGGGTCGAAATGAATGAAAAGCAGCTTTTACTATTAGGGAATCCATTATATTCGACGAAAACGAAAGGAACAGGTCTCGGACTAATGGTTAATTACCGAATCATTGAGACTTTGGGGGACAATTCACGTTAAGAGCAAAGTCGGGATAGGTACTAAATTCAGCGTCCTCATTTCAACGGTAGCAGGGAGTGATGAAGAATTGAAGAAAAGCTATATCAATGCACTTGGAGGAGCATCAACTTCTCTTATTATTTAGCAGAAGTAGTTCAATATTTAGCTTAGCTAAGTCTCTACTGCCACCGTTTTGACTTCTGTAAGTAGCCTCTGAATCTATCTACTATAATTTTACAAAAGAAACCGCATCCTCAATCTCTGTTTTCCAATTACAGAAAAAGGGAATAAGAAAGTTTAGAAGAATATTTTACAAATGGTATAAAATGCTTGGTTTGAGATTCAGTGGTCCACGAAAGGAATGTAGAGATTGAGAAGAACATTAGTTATAAGTGATATTCATGGTTGTTATGACGAGTTTAATAACTTATTGGCATTGGTAGATTATAAAAAGAACGAGGACTTACTGTTACTTCTTGGTGATTACGTAGATAGGGGAGCACGAAGTAAAGATGTTGTTGAGAAAGTTCTGCAACTGGTTCAGGGAGGAAATGTTATTGCGATTCGAGGAAACCATGACCAGCGATTCATTGACGTTATGACTAGCGAAGATGAAACCGTTAAAATGAAATTTTTCCAACATGGTGGACTTACGACATTAGAAAGCTATTGTGGTATATCTCTAATGGGTATGTCAGATGAAGAAAAATTACATTATGGAAAAGAATACATAAACAAGAACTTCAAGCATCATATATCTTTTTTGAATAACCTTCCATTTTACTACGAAGATAAAGAGCATATTTATGTCCATGCAGGTTTGAATCCATCCTTTGAAAATTGGCAAGAACAATCAGAATATGATTTTATGTACATCAAAGAACATTTCCTCATAAACCCTACTGTAGTTGATAAGATCGTGCTATTTGGACATACCAAAGTCATAGAGTTACATGACAAGTCCGATATATGGTTTGGTGGGGATAAAATTGGTATTGATGGCGGTTGTGCTTATGGGCATCAGTTGAATTGCCTGGAAATAAGGGAAGGCAACTATAAAACTTACTTCGCATTAGCTAACAATGCTAAATGAATAAAAAAGAAGGTTCTGATCATTCAGCTAACGGAACACGTTAGCTGAATAAAGATTCGAATGCAGGCGGCCAGACTGATCGCTTGCCTTTTTTACGTTGCGGGCAGGGAGATTAGCAGATATTGTGTTAAAGTGTGGATATTGAACGAATAAATTCCTAGAAGAGGAAGTCTTCTTGTGAAACTAAACCATCTCAATCTAACGGTTATTGATGTTAAAGCTGCAGTTGATTTCTTGGAATTTGATGGGGAATGAAATGACCCAGCGCGTTCTGGGAACGGTTCAGCCTGTCGGCCAGGGGCTTGAGATTGTTATGTAATTTATAAATAACGGGAATAACCGCCTATTGACGGTTATTCCCGTTATTTATAAATTGAGTATTACGGATCGAGTTAAGATATGGATAGCTATGTATTCTTAATCACTTCAGTTTCTGGTTGATCTACTGACAGGGGAGCTGACTTATAACTCTGGCTTGCAGCGGAGATGCGTTACGCTAACTGGCAGGTTAACGTGGTGATCACCTTGAATTATTTAATTGCACATGTAGATAAGAAAAAGGAAGATTCAATGAATATAGAAAACGAAGTTCAAATGCTAATAGAAAATCGATTGCTTCGTACTGAACAAGAGATTGTTCGATTTGAAAAATGCAGTAGCAGCGATCTTGAAAGAAAACCAAGTTGAACATATTAAAATGGATGAAAATATTGCATAAAAGAATCATAAATCATACGTCTTCGTGTGAGCACTATTTCTATGTGATTTCTCGTCCAAATCAAGCTAATAAAGAAATTGTTCTTCAACAATTAAATGAGCTTTTAGAAAATTGGAATTTGAAGGGGAGAAGCTTATGATATTTAATGCAACAAGCTATTGGTATCCAACGGACAATAATCCATTTTCAGAAGATGGAGAATATGGAGATGCTTGGTCCTGTTTTATCTATGACAAAACAATAGATAATTACTCAATTAATTATCCAAGTACAAAAGTCTATGTGCTGAGAGTATCCCCTGATGCCGATGTGAACCACAGACGATTATTCAATTTTTTGAACTATGAACTTTCCTACGGACGAAATGTCATATTAAAATTATGCGACGGTATGGATGGACAGAAACTGATTGAAGCATTTTACGATCAGCAAAGTGAACAGAATCTAATAACGGCAGAACATAGATATTTGGTTCATAGCACCACTTTGGAGGCTTGGGAACACATACAGAAGCAAGGAGCTTTGTTGTCACCCAATATATTGAAGCAGAATGGCGTTACTGTATATGAAATTGGAATAAAGCCAATGTTGGAACCCAGAGATTATTCGGACTATATAATGCTGGATGTTTTAGACGGATGCGGTGAACTTGTAGTAAATTCACGCAATTTGGGACAGGTTTGTACAGACCCGAATGTTTCTTACACTCCGGGAGTCAGATTATATTTCAGCGTTGAAAAGTTACTTGACGCCGGGTTAGGCATAAGCGACGGAGTGCATCTGTTGAAAGTAAAAGACTCTCTTCCATTGGAAAAACTTCTTGTTGATGTGATTTCAGCGGACATGTTTCCTGACATAAATATTTGGACGCCAACGACATTTACGCAAAAAGCCAATGAGCTATTTTTATCAAGGATGGAAAGTTCCGAAGGTTCTCCAAATATATAAATTCCAGTAGAGTGCGTTAAAATGTTCTACTGGGCAGTGGTTGGCCTAAAACGGTTGAGACTCCGTTCATTAGGCGCTTACTCTTGTTAAGCTTTGCCAGCTCCTTCCTCTATTCATCTCCACTTAATAGCCCTTATGCTTTGCTAAATATTCATTTTAACTTGAAATTCGCGTTCCTTTTGCTTTTCCCAAGAAAGTTTCGACGGAAGTCATGCGAACAACAACGACAAGACTAAAAAAATGAACAAAACGTGTAAGGAGTAACCCCTTATGTGTGCGAGAATCGTGAACCAAAAAAATGACATCCAAAAGATAAGACCCCTCAAAGCAGTTCAATTAGAAATGATTGATTTATTTTATGAAGAGCACATTCGGATCTTGTCTTCTTAACATATGATGACAAGAATAGGGACTCCATTAAAAGGGATGTGCGAGATCATGAAAACTCAACAACGCATCACAAGAAAGCACGGCCGTGTGAAAGTAGGACAGAAAGCATCGTCGCCTACGATCGCCGCTCAAGCAACGGCTAGCCTAGGATCACCAGTACTCGTAGTACTCAAGGACGGTTCTGTCTATTATGGCGTTATGAAAGAAGTGCAGGTTAATCAAGTTATTCTTCAAGGATTTAAAGGCGACAAGAAGGTTCCACGGAATAAAGTTAGATCTAAAGCTCATATATCAAGTTTTGGTGGTTTAGGTAACATGCTTGGGCTTCTTGGTGGCGGAGGACTTGGAGGATTGTTTGGAGGGACTTCCATAGGCGGATTACTGGGTGGTTTTGGTCAAGGTGCTGCCAAAAATGCAGGCGGGTCAGGCGGTTTGTTTGGCAACATAGGCAGCTTTATGAAACTTGGAATGGGTGCCATTTCATTTATCATGCCTTTATTTAAAGGTTTTTCGATATAATTTTTTATATTTGGATTTTTTTATATCGTATTAGACTACAGTCGCTAATGATTTTATTTGTTACGGCCAACTACTTTATATTCCTAGTTTAGAGGTTTATTTTACAGACTAAAAATCCTATTCCATATTACTTCTTTAAAGACACAAAGGGTTATATGTTGCCAGAAACTGAACTCCTAAAGGAAGCACCTTATATCCCTGCCCATCGGAAAACAAGAAACGTTAGTGTCGTTGGCCGAACAAGCAGGGCTGGATCGCCAACAAACGGTAGATATGCTCGCTAGCAAACGTTTCGGGGATGCAGTTCGAGAAGATCAGTTGGCAGCCGTTAGATTAGGAGTGCGAGGTGTTCCTTACTTTCTGGTTGACGGGCGGCACGCTATTTCAGGAGCCCAGCCTGTTAGCGCGATTACTCAAGCGCTTCTGGCTGCTCGGAGAGAAAATAAAGATTCTCAAGATGATGTAGATGGGAGTATGTGCAGCGTCGGTATCTGTTAAGGTAGACATATCTCTGTCAGTTAGATCCAACACAAAATCCGTGGTCACATACAATATCAAGTTATAGACAGTTTAATAACGTTAAGCCGCTAAAACGTGCACCTGGTTACTCAATCCGATGCGCGTTTTTTTGTATTTTGGCTTGAATGCGGCGTATAAAACCAAACAACTTCTTGTATGTATCGTAGTTATTCTTGTCTTTCCGACATCATATAAGAAGTCTTCTTGTTGATGTCGGGTGACAAGAACTTTATCTCATTCCCGACGTGGGGCAGGGAAGAGGTGAGGTCATTAGTAATCTGGTCTTATTCGTTAACTAACGGGCAGGCTAACGGAATGGGACTGCAGTAGAAATAAAGGACAAAAAATTTGCTTGATTAACGACACTCGACACCAGTGGTATCCTGCAGGAGAACAGTAATACGTCATCTGACCTAGTTATTGTCTGAGTCACTCGGCGTTTCCGAATTTGTTGCGCGGTTCACCTAAGATGAATTGTTCGCACAAAATAATAGCGTCCAAGCAGCAGCCTCATCACGATCTATGTACAATGCACACGCTGTCCCCGAACCTGCTTCGATTTGATGATGGAACGGGATATCGTTTACACGATCACCTGTAATAAATAGAGAAAGATACTATGCCGAATACGAAAAAAAGAAGTCGACCATTTCGTTGATCGACCTCTTTTTATTCTATTGCGCGGTCAAAATTTGTGGACCTTCAGCCGTGATGGCGATCGTATGCTCGTATTGGGCGGCAAGCTTGTTGTCCGTCGTCCGTGCGGTCCAGCCGTCCGGATCGATAGTCATGAAATAGGTGCCTTCGGTGATCATGGGCTCAATCGTGAACACCATACCTTCCTTGATACGGAGGCCTTTTCCGGGCTTGCCAACATGCACATAGGTCGGCTCCTCGTGCAGGTCGCGGCCGATGCCATGGGCGAGAAGGTCGCGCACGACGCCGAAAGCGTGTGATTCCGCATGCTGCTGAATCGCGCTCGTCACGTCGCCGAGCCGATTGCCGGGCCGCGCCTGCTCGATGCCCAGGTCAAGACATTCCTTCGTGACGCGCATCAACTTCTCGGCCGTCGGCGAGATCTGCCCAACTGCATAGCTCCAAGCCGAATCGCCGAGCCAGCCGTCGAGCTCCGCGACCGTGTCGATCGTCACGATATCGCCTTCCTCAAGTGGCTTATTGCTAGGGAAGCCATGCGCGATCACTTCGTTGACGGAGGCACAGGTCGCATATGGATAGCCCTTGTAGCCTTTCTGGTATGGCTTTGCGCCGTACTTCAACATAATGTCCTCGAATATACGCTCAATCTCGTAGGTGGTAATACCCGGTTTGATAAGCGGGGCGATTGTACGATGGCATTCAGCCACCACTTGGCATGCTTTGCGGATAGCCTCAATTTCATGCTTGCTTTTTAAAATGACCATGTTCGTATCAGGACTCCTTCGTAATAGCTTGCATAGCGAGTCGGGCGATTCGATCGACGTCCAGGTCGGAAATGCCCGCATAATAGTGCAGCCCACAGCAACCGACCAGCACGGCAAGCATATGGTCGACGCTGTCGTCTTCGCACTGAGCGATCAATTGGAGTGGAACATACAGCCGTTCCATAAATTTTCTTTTGGCGTGGTGTCGATCCCTTTCAGGTAAGCCTGCATAATGTTCCGCCGCCATTTTGTAGACGAGATATGCGCGGGCGTCCGACTGCCATAGCTGGAGCAGCGCTTTACAATATGTCAATAACTGCCAGTCATCCGGGGGGCTGCCGCTGATGTTCGCCCATTTTACGCTAACTTGCTCGCATCGCTCGAAGCCGCTTCTTAACACATCTTCTATTAATAAATGCCGGTTGGGGTAATAATGGTATACTGTGCCGTAGCCAAGCCCTGCCTCGCGGGCGACGTCGCGAATATCAAAGCTGCCGCCCGTGCGAAAGTAGGAGCGAGCGGCGACATCCAGGATCTGTTCTCTGCGCTGCATACGTATGAGCTCATTTTGTTCTTTGGTACGGGGGCACATGGGCGCTGAAACCTCCTTAATAAAGACCTGCAAATATGTCGATATAAAGATGATAACGCATAGGGAGGAGAAACGCAAAAGATTGTTGGTATTCGATGTGCTCCTATTTAATATTTTTTAATTTAACAGGCATATTAACGTGTAATCGTGTGAAAAATGATGAAAAAGTGAGAATACAAGAGCAAGTGCAATCTGAGTTTGTATAGGAGGTTAAAAATGATAGAACAAATTGCGGTTGTGGCAAACGCTGCTTATCCGTTGGAAGGAATCTTGACGTTACCAGGTTCTCATACTGAAAAATTCCCGGCAGTTGTATTTGTACACGGTTCCGGTGCCCTAGATAAAGATGAAACCGTAGGTGCAAACAAGCTTTTTCGAGACCTTGCGGATGGACTTGCAATTCAAGGGATTGCATCGCTTCGGTATGATAAACGAACCTTCGCTCATGGCAAGCAAATGGTTCAAGAACTCGGCGGTAAACTTTCCGTCAAAGAAGAGATCATAGAGGACGCGATTGCGGCTGTCGAAATGCTAAAAAAAGATCCCCGTATGGAAACAAATCGCATTTTCATAATTGGGCACAGCTTGGGTGGGACGCTTGCTCCCAGAATCGATGCCGAAGGCTGAGACGTGGCAGGATTAATAATCTTAGCCGGCACCTCTCGAACGCTTGAAGAAGTCATCCTAAACAAAAATGAAGATTCGATAAAGCAGCTTGAAGCATCTCAGCAAGAGATAGCCCTAAAGCATGTACAAGAACTTCAATACAAGTTTGATGGCATATCCGGCATGACGGTTGATATGGCGCAGCAGACCATTTTGTTTGGTTCTGTTTACGCTTGGTATTTTAAAGAAATGAATCAACATCCCATTAAGGATTATGTATCGCGAAGCAAAAAACCGATTTTCGCCTTACAGGGTGATAAAGATGTACAGGTTTCCATCGAAAAAGATTTCAATCGATACCGTGAAATATTAAAAGACCACCCCGATGTTACATTTAAGCTCTATCCTGGTTTGAACCATATGTTTATGAAAGCAGTGTTTGGTACGTTGAAAGACATTTGGGATGAATATAATATTCCACAATCCGTGGACAGGAATGTTTTAGACGATATTGCAAAATGGATATTATCGAAATAAGCTAAATCAAGTTTGAGTGATTACACCTCCATGCATTGTATACGACGGGGAATTATAGTTGAATACGACGCGGCGGCCGAATAAATATCGGTAGCCGCTTTATTTTATTTTTTACTTATATTTCTTAGCATATTTTTGATAACGCAACGATGCAGAATGAAACGGACTAGCGTAATTTCGAACGCTAGTCCGTTTCTGTTTGTTCATTATTCTCCTTTTTGAGCTGCTTGCTTCTCGACATGGGATTTTGACTACATATATATTTATTCTTGGAATGAAGCAACTAAACACTTCACTGAAAGCAATTGAGAACTTGATGTCATAAATAGACATCCTCTAAAATTTATTCGAGTTACAATAAGTGGACAATGGAGGTCCCAAGCAGAAGGGGTTCTTTATTCTTTCAACTTTCAACAAAATATCAGTTTATCGTGATTCTTCAACCTTTTTGCATATCAACGCAAGCATTCTTTCATTTCATGAAACTAACAGATGTTATATTATTTTGTAATACAGCTAATACGGAAGGAACGGGTTTTTATGCTATCTCAATTCCTATAAGGGATTTAAATTGGTTGATGTTCATCCATGAATAGTAAGTCCCATCACACAATGCAAACGTGTGCATGAATTTGAATACATAGAATATCAAATGCACCCTACTAAATGTAAGTAAAGCCTAATTCAGACTAACTTCACCAAATTAGAAGGGGGCCAAGAAGCTATATGTTTGATTCTTTATTCGCAAAAGTTTACTTTGCGATTTCAGGATTTAAAAAAAATGTTAAGAATCTTTCTGGGAATGATGGCATCCTAGAGAACGAAGCTGTAGCGATGACCAGAATTAATACTGATGACTTTGTGCTGTTCCTCCGAGTGGTTTCTTCTTTTTTTCAAGAAGGTCTTAGTGAAGAAGATATTCAAGCAGCCGTTGATTCTATCCGTGGATTTAATATCAATGAATTCTCAAAGATGACTTATACTTTGTATCATAACGATGAGCTTGTTGGTCTGACTATGGTTACAGTTATTGAGCAATCAAATCATCTTGCTCTATATTTTTTGACAGAAGAGAAGGTAGCGAATCTGCTACAAGAAGCAATAGCGATGTTTCAACTACCTGGAAATGAGATGCTACAATAGCGACATAAACGATCGGAGGATATTACTGTTAGGTACAGAGCAGTCTGCGTCGGCCTCGGTCATTCGATCGCGTTACTAAAACTTGTGATAATGTGAAGAATCTGAAAGGGACTAGAGGGATATGGAAGGCCCAAGTAACTCCGCGACGATCTTGGAATGCAGCGTCTTATGGACTGGGTAAGTGGCGTTTTGTAGGTGAGCGACTGTTTTTATGCATGGGTGGACAGGTATCCAATCGCTGTTACCTAAACAGGAGTATATTGTAAAGCAATGTATCTCTGTTGGCAGAAGGAGGTAGACGTTCGTGACATCCCAAATTCGGATAGAGGACGTTCGTAAAATGGTCGGTAAACAAATTATGGCACTGAAAAGAGACGGAACAAGCGTGTCAGGCAAATTGGTCAGAATTAGCGGAAACACATTGATTGTATCTCCACAAAAAGGTAAAAAAGTTCAGGTTAAAGCGATCATTCCATTGGTATTGTTTGATCTCTTAGCCATCGGCACTGAACCTTTTGCATTCGGTGGTTTTGGCGGGTTTCCGTTTGACGGCGGCTTTGGCGGCTTCGGTGGTCCAGGATTCTGGTGGTAAAATGAAGAGCTGCACCGAAGGATATATTTCGGCGCAGCCCTTTTTTTAACTTTATTATTATCTGTCAGGTGACAAGAACATTATCCCATTCCCGACGGGGGCATAGAAGAGGGTAGGTCATTTGTCATCTGGAATTATTCGTTAAACTCCCTCGGAATGATTCAGTTTCCTCACTCAAGCTCATGAATTCGCAGGATTTCACCCTATAGTAAGTGTGAAATAAGCAGCGAAGGAAGAGCTGGTAGCTGGGAGAGATCGAAAAGGGCATTAGCAAACAAAGGTGGGGGGGGCCTCACCCATAATGTTCCATATGCGCACGTCTCCACGTCGCCTTAGCGATTCTCGCTCCCATGTCTCAACGGGTCTAAGCCCTTTCATTCCTTCGTCACATCTAAACTAAGGGGTGGAGGTCGGTCTTTCTAACGGAACGGGTCTGAGCCCTTTTGCGTAACGCCTCCCGATACCCCGTGCTTCTTTTCATCCTGCGAATTCTTGAGCCGGTGAGGTATGTCTGTTTTTTTAAGCTGCTTGTGGGAAAACTCGAGATGAATCGTAGTTTTCGTTGCTTTTAGCTAAACCCACTAGCAGACGTGCCACCTTACCACATAATTTCATGATCGATTTCATCTTCTTTAGCTTCTTTTCCTCAACATTGCTGCGGTGTAAAGCCCGAACATCCGGATTCGTCATAATCATGCACATTGTCATGAGGTAGAGGAAATGACGCAGACGTGGACGGCCCCGCTTGCTAAGGACCATTGTTCCTCGCCACTTCCCAGAACTCGCTTCAGCTAGGTTTAACCCGGCATGCCGAAGCAGAGCGTTTCCATGCGTATACCCACTTAGATCACCAGCCTCACCAAGTATTCCAGCTAGACTTGTGGCATTGATGCCTCGTATTTCAAGTAGTTTTTGAGCATAAGGAATACGTTCAAGAATGAGATTCACCTCTTGCTCAATCTGTTTAAGCTGACTCTGCGCCAGGTCATATTCTTGGAGCAATTGCCCAAGGTGAAGCTTGTAAGCATGTAGTGCTTGGGTGGTGCCAACACTGGATTTTGCTAGTGAAATGAGCAAATTGGCGCGCTTAACGCCAGCATGACGCTTCACATATTGCTTCCAACCGCCTAGAACCTGCTCCGTGTTTAAACGACTGATATCTCTCGGTAAAGGGAAGAGTCTGAGTGTTGCGATTGCACTGGTACAGGTAAGGATTTTAAAGACCTGACGCAGCTCAGGGAAAACAATGTCTACCCAGCGATGAATCTGATTCACTGCACTGTTGAGACGTTTTGTGACGGTTTCACGGTTAGCCATGAGAATACGTAGTTCCTCGTATGCTTCTGAGTGAAAACGAACAGGGGAGTAGTACCCGTTTTTGATCATCTCTGCAATGACAAGCGCGTCCTTACGATCGCTTTTAGACGGTGTATTATCCCGGTTTTCTTTATTCTTTTTAACGAGATGAGGATTAACTAGAACGGCTTCAATGTCTTGCTCGACAAGCCAACGTGCAAGGCTAAACCAGTAGTGACCGGTTGGTTCCATGCCAACCATAACGTGGCTTAGTTTGTAGGATTTGAGAAGATCCTTGATCCAGCGCTCGAATAGCTTGAACCCCTCAAGATGATTACCGAATTCGAGGGGTGTTCCCAGAGCAATCCCTCGAAAGCTGACGGCGCGGGCGACATGGACTTCCTGGGCGATGTCTACGCCAACGACCAGATGATGAACGGAAATGTTTTCTATGAGTTGATTTTGTTTGTCTTGTGCCTTAAACTTCATGATAGAGCGACCTCCTAGATGGGCTTTTTGAGGCTTTTGACCTCGTGCGTAACCCCATCGTACTGAGGCGCTCGTTTTTGTTCAAACACCAAATTTTTCGTTTTACAGGAATTCTAACGGGAGTTTATTTGAGGAAAGGTTAGCAAATCATAATCCGGCGTGAAGAGAGCCAGAAGTTCGCGGATTACTTGGTAACAAAGTATCCTTGGGAATAGAGGATTGCCTTACCGAGGGAGTTTAATTACCGCTTCTTAAGGGAGGCGGTTTTCTTTTGTTCGAAAATCAAACTTTACAATAACAGAGCTGTCGGAAAAAACGTAAGCATTCGCCATCCGGAATGGCGGTTGCTAGGCTATCGGATTACCGCCAATAGCCTAATGCCTTCTGTACTTTGACGAGGGATTAAATTTTTAATTTATGCTAATAAAGCGTTAGCTCTCTTTATAAACACTGGGATCGAAAGAGCGATAAAGCCGTTTGCCCAGCTTTTCTGAGCGGGCGATAATGGAAATGGTTCGGGTAGTGTTAAAATCAATGATAGGCACGGCTGTTAAGGATACAACCGACAGATTCTCGGTAACTATTTTAGGAAGTATTGTAATGCCTGCCCCTGCCGCAACATACCCCAGAATAAAATCGCCAAAGGATACCTCGGTAGAAACCTTTGGTTCAATACCTAACATAAGGAGCCTTTGCGTAATGCATTGACGAACGTCACACGACTCTGGATAGAAAACAAATGATTCATCTTTTATATCGGCTACGGTGACACATTGTTGTTCGCCGAGAGGATGGGATTTGGGAAGGATAGCTAAGTAGGACTCGGAAAACAAATCCTTACTCCAGAGGTGAGGGTCCGCAGACCTTTTGTCAATCAGTGCTGCGTCAAGCTTTCCGGCCTTCAGCCAAGACAAGAGCTCCGTAGAAGTATTGCATACCATTACATCCGTATTGACCTCCAGAGTCGGTATTTTTCTCCGAAGAAAGTAAGTGGCAATACTCGGCAGGGCTCCAAGCCAAATTTTTTGGGTCGTTTTAAAATCCTGTAGCTCTTTATAAATCAGTTCCAAATCCATAAGTACTGGTTGAATGCGTTCCAATAGCATAGCCCCAGCTTTAGTCAATTCAACCCCCTGAGTCGAGCGATAAAACAAAGTAACCCCATACGTCTCTTCAAGTTTTCGAATTTGTTTGCTGACCGCCGGTTGGGAAAGATTCAACCATTCACTTGTTTTTGAAAGACTCTTGTTTTGCGCGGTCAGTACAAAGCTTTTAAGCCATTGAATATCCAAAGTATCACACCCATATTAAAACTTTTTGTTATATCCATCTACCATAATGGAAATTCCATACTTATTCAAGTAGTGATAAATTGTTGATGTGACTTTATAACTTATAGTAAGGAGAGGGCTATTTATGAAAGTAAGCATTATAGGAACCGGACGTATGGGTAAGGCTTTGATTGAGGCCACAGCACCTCATATCCAAAATGTAATATGGGGATCGCGTTCTATTGAGAAGGTCCAGGGCTTGATTAAGGACTTGAGATCTGAGGCTTTACCTGGATCTTATGATCAGGCACTTGCCGCTGATGTAATTTTTCACACGCTTTGGTTTCGTGATCTACTGCCATGGGCAAAACATAATGAAGAAGCATTGAAAGGTAAAATACTTGTGGATATTTGCAATCCGTTCACTTCGGATTTTTCCGATTTCACTACAGGATGGGGAGCTTCTGCCGCAGAGGAAATTCAACAAGCTTTACCGGATACCAAGGTCGTGGGAGCTTTTAAAAATACATTTTGGATGGTATTTGATCGTCCCGTCCATCAAGGCATCAAAAGCGATGTATTTGTTACTTCAGATGATGAAGGGGCTAAGGAGATTGTCATGAAGCTTCTGCAATCTCTTCCATTTCGAATTTTGGATGCCGGAATGCTTAAAAACAACCGAACCATTGAACGTATGACTCTATTTTCAAGAGAGCTATCTCAACGCTACGGCCACTATCCCTATGTATCCTGGGGGCTATGGGGGAGCGATTATAAATAACTATATAATTATGTAAAGATACCTTATTTTAATAGCATCGCAATTTGTACCTTAATTCATATGTTGGAGAAGGACGAGCAGAAGAACCGTATCCTAAATTACGGCAAGTTCAGAACGATGCGGTACCTAAAGGGGGCTTTTGCTAAGGATAAGCAAAAGCCCCCTCTACCGTTTTTTGCGGAAGAATCCAGTTCAAAAAATGTTTCTGAACAGTCGGATCAAGCTCAATCTGTAGAAGGGAGGAGAGAAGCGGGGGTGGTGGGTCTTTACAAGACGCTTAAGACTCTGTTTTAGTACTTTTCGCCAGCTTCGTAATCGACTCAATGTCATGATCGGTTAATTGATTAAAAAAATATTTGCGAATTGCCATAGAAACAATCGGGCGGGCTTCATCCAATGCCAATTTTCCAGCGGAAGTGATGATGACTTGAACACCGCGATCTGAATCTAACGGTTTCCTCGTTACAGCCGCGTTTTTCCATTCTCGTTAGATGATGTGATAATCGACTCTTATCCCAGTCCATTGAGTCGGGTAATTCCTGTTGACGAAGGTTCCCGTTCCCCAAAAGACATAACCGATCTAATACTCCATCAACGGGACGCAAGACTTTCGGAGCAAACACTTAAGGCGCCGGTTCCATATCTAGAACTGATGCAACAGACTATGGATAAGGATACGGCTGATTTACGAAGGAGCAATTATTACAGTAAACAGAAGCGATTCGTCCATTCATTAGGTTTCATAGAAACCCTATACTGAAATGGTTAATGTAAGCGCTACAACAACCTCGAAATTAGTATTAGGGGGGAGTGGAATTTGAAGAACTGAACTAAACTTAGCAGTATCGCACTCTCATGGTTATTTGGTATCTGATCTTCGCCGTTCGAGTTATCATGAAAATCAAAAATTATGATATAGGAGGCAATTTGTGTCCAAAAACATGATCAATAAATTCCTTCTGAGGTTGATGATCTTTATTTTTGTGTTAGCATTGGGACTGCCGGTCGGAAATCGGATTGACGCAGATACAGCCGGCGTATACGAGGCCGAGGCGGTAGGAAATACGCTCTCCGGCAACGCCGTAGTTAGCGGTTGTGGAGCGTGCTCGGGTGGGCAAAAGGTAGGAGGTCTTTACCAAGGAGCTTCTTTGCAGTTTAACCATGTTACTGTTCAAACAAGCGGAATTTATAAGGTAACGGTGTACTATACTTCCGGTGACCCTCGTTCGGCAAATATCAGCGTCAACGGCGGGGAAAAGAACTACTACAATTTTCCGGCAACCACCGATTGGAATACAGTCGGAAGCTACGACGTGACATTAAATTTGAACGCTGGCAGCAATACGATTTTGATCGACGATAACAATTGGTACGCGCCGGATATCGACCGAATAGTCATAGGTGAACTACAGAATAATACGTCAAATGGCGTCTACGAAGCTGAAGCAGCAGGAAACACGCTCCTCGGCAACGCCTCTGTAAGCGAGTGTGGAGCATGTTCGGACGGGCATAAGGTAGGAGGACTTTATCAAGGCTCTTCTTTGCAGTTAAACCATGTTACCGTTCAAACAAGCGGAAGTTATAAAGTAACGGTGTACTATATTTCCGGGGATCCTCGTTCGGCTAATATTAGCGTCAACGGCGGGGGGAAGAACTACGTCAATTTTCCGGCAACCGTCGATTGGAATACGGTCGGGAGCTACGACGTGACATTGAATTTGAACGCCGGCAGCAATACGATTTTGATCGACGACAACAACTGGTACGCGCCGGATATCGACCGAATTGTCGTAGGAGGACTACAGAATATTCCGTCAAATGGCGTCTACGAAGCCGAAACAGCAGGAAACACGCTCCTCGGCAACGCCTCCGTAACCGGTTGTGGAGCGTGTTCGGGGGGGCAAAAGGTAGGAGCCCTTTACCAAGGCTCTTCTTTGCAGTTTAACCATGTTACTGTTCAAACGAGCGGAAGTTATAAGGTAACGGTGTACTATATTTCCGGAGATCCTCGCTCGGCTAATATCAGTGTCAATGGCGTGGCAAAGAACTACGTCAATTTTCCGGCAACTCCCGATTGGAATACAGTTGGAAGCTACGACGTGATAGTGGATTTGAACGCTGGCAGCAATACGATTTTGATCGACGATAGCAACTGGTACGCGCCCGATATCGACCGAATTGTCGTGCAGGCTATAAACGGTACTATAGACCCTGGAGCTGATGAAGGAGCAATCGGAATTCCTCTTAGTCCTGTCAACTATAAGACAATAACCGTTACCCCGTACACTTCAGGTATGAAGGTATCTAACGGGCAATACACCGTCACCTATCATTCGGGGACCGGGTTTGCCGATTATCAATGGAATAATGGCCAGCAGTTCATGGGCGCATATGGAAAAATCAAGATGAACGGTGAGGAATTGAAAACGATTGATTATCCTTCCCATTCGGTGTCTTTGGAGCAGATAGTTCCCCTTAATGATCATTTCGGTACGGGAATCGAAGTTGTCTTCACGCATACGGAGGAAGGTAAACCGACACTTCGTCAGGTTTATGATTTCTACGAAGGCAAGTCTTACTTCCTCGCTCGGCTTGATGCGGTCAGCGGGCAGCCATTCAGCACCAATTATATGGCGCCGGTCGCTGTTAATCGGGCTGGCGGCGTGACGACTGGCCAAACTGCCGACAACCGTATCTTGAATGTTCCTTTTGATAACGACATGTGGATTCGCTATGCAGCTAAGACTTTAAACCAAACCGATACCAGTTATGAAGTCACGGCGATCTATGACAATGCATCACGTCAGGGGCTGATTATCGGGTCTGTCACGCATGACAACTGGAAAACGGGCATTGATTGGAGCGGCTTGTTTAATCAGCTCAATCAGTTGACCATATATGGAGGAGCATCCTCCAATATTACCCACGATTCCCAGCCGCATGGCAGCCTGACTGGAACTCAGGTTTCTTCTCCGACCATCTTAATCGGCGGTTTTGCGGATTATCGCGAAGGCTTGGAAGCGTATGGGCGCGCAAATGCCGTTATTACGCCAACAAGAAGTTTGGACAGCGCATTGCCGCAAGGCGTGCCAGTTGGTTGGAATAGCTGGGGAGGCATCGGATATACATTAACCTACCAGAACATCGTAGATACTTCGAACTATTTTAAAACTCATCTGCCGACCTTTAATCATAATGGTGCCGTCTATATCAACACGGATGCTCACGGGGCTCAATTGACAGAGGAACAATTGGAGCAGGCAGTTTCTGTCATTCATGCCAACGGCCAGCAAGCAGGCGTTTACTGGGCACCGTTCACTTACTGGGGAGAAGATTTGAATCAGCCGGTAGAAGGAACAAATGACCAGTATAAATACAAAGATATCGTGCTTAAGGATAATTCCGGTAATCCGCTGCCTAAACTAGACGGTGCCTTTGCGATCGATCCGACACACCCCGGCGCGAAGCAGATGTTCGCTTATTATGTGAACCGCTTCAAACAAATCGGTTATTCTTATGTGAAACTGGATTTTCTTTCGCATGGAGCATTGGAAGGCACGCATGCGGATCCGAACGTTACAACGGGTATTCAAGCTTATAATGTAGGTATGCGATATATCAGTGATGTATTGGATGGCAAGCTATTCGTAAGCGAGTCGATTGCACCCCTCTTTCCGGCTCAATACGCGAATAGCAGACGCATTGCTACCGATACATTCGGTTCGATTCACGATTCCGAATACGAGCTTAACGCGTTAACTTACGGTTGGTGGCAAAATGCGACGATTTACAATTTTACGGACCCGGATCATGTCGCGCTCACTCATGCTGGCTCCTTAACGGAAGCGCGCAGTCGCTTGAATTCGGCGGTCATTTCCGGTACGGTACTTTTGGATGGGGACGATGTCAATAACCCGGTTGCGCAAGATTACATGGCGCAATTGTATTCGAATCCCAAAGTCATTGAGCTCGCCACAAAAGGAAAGGCGTTTAGACCGGTGGAAGGAAATACAGGGGCAAATGCGACGGATACGTTCGTGAAGCAGGACGGCAACGATTATTATTTGGCTGTCTTTAATTATAGCGGCAACTCTTCCACTGCGAAGACGATAGATCTTGCCCGTGCCGGACTGCCCGCCGAAACTGCTTACAGCGTCGAAGATTTGTGGACGGGGCAAGTTTCCGCCACAAGCGGAACGTTTCAGCTCGCGCTTCAGCCGGCCGAATCCAAACTATTCAAGCTCACGCAGGAGGTCCCGCTGATGACTACGGCTGTAGTTGCACCGTCACAGCCTGATGGACTGAACGGATGGTACATCAATCCGGTTACGGTAAGCCTGAGCGCTACTGACAATCTGTCGGGTGTAGCTAAGACGGAGTACAGCCTTGACGGAGGCAAAGAATGGAAAAATTATACAGGGGCAATAATCTTTAACCAAGATAACAAGTATATGATGAGCTATCGGTCGACTGATAAAGCCGGCAATGTGGAAGCGCCCCAAACCCTCAGCTTCAATCTGGATATGATTGCGCCTGCAATCACAATCAACGGATTAGTGGGTGGTACTTACAGCGATTCGGTAGATATGACACCAACCATTTTGTTGAGCGACGACTTGTCAGGGATTGACAGCAGCAAGAGTACGGTTACGTTGGATACGTATGGGGTGGAGCAAGACAAACCAATCCCCCTCTATACGTTGCCGCTTGGATCGCATTCGTTCATCGTAACAGCGAGCGATCAGGCTGGGAATGTGGGCAATAAAACGATAACTTTCCAAACCACAACAGATGTTGAGTCCCTACAAACATTAGTTTCCCGGTTTACGAATGCTGGATGGATCGATAATGCAGGTATCTCCAACAGTTTAAAAAGCAAATTGACTGCTAACAATTTAGTTGAATTCGTGAATGAATTGAAAGCACAAAGCGGAAAACATATTTCAACTCAAGCCGCTTATTACTTGCTTCGGGATGTCCAATATTTATTATCACAAAAGTGAGCTAGGATCTCCGTTCATGAAATAACCTCCAGAACCGGCAACTACGGTTTGGAGGTTATTTTCAACCTCACTGGGAGCACGATAGCACAAACGGGAAAAATCCAGCGGTCACCCGTAATCCTGCCAAGCCAAATTTTCAAAAAAGAGCGCCAGGCCAATGCCTGACGCTCTTGCTTTTTGCCAAACCCTATTGTTTACCGCGCTACCAAGCTATCCTCACCGGATTTCTTGATCTGTTTGCTTCGCAGCTGACCGCAAGCCGCATCGCTATTCGTCCCATGCTCCGGGCGGACGCTGACAGAGATGCTCTGCTTTTTCAACGTACCATAAAAGGCGTGTATCGTCTCGGTTTTGCATGGGAAGACGAAAGCTTAAGCCATTCTGTCCAATTATTATAACCAGAAGGGCAGAGCATATTGGGTTGCACTTGATGAGAGCGGAAAGGTTCTTGGCGGCTGCGGGATCGCTGAATACGGCTTGACTGAGGAACATATATGCGAGTTGCAGAAGATGTACTTGCTTAAGGAAGCAAGAGGGACAGGAGTCGCGGTTGAGAGTTGGTAAAAACCGCACTACAGTTTGCAAAGCAGGTACTTCAATTCAATTTAGTGGAGACAAGGGCTGGCTTTGAGACCGCTATTTTTACAGAAGACGAACAGGACCTCACAGCAAATGACATTAGGTCCGAGTTCCTAAAATTTACAGTCAGTTGGTCTTCTTCAATATTTTTTCCACCAATTTCATATTCATGAAAAAAGATACTTATGGTACTATGTTTTAAGAAAAATGCCAAAACTTTGGAAGGACTAAATCGTAATTCCAAAGTGCGGGGGAGCTTTATGACGTAGCCGCGTCTTGGGGTGAATCGCATTGACGAGGGGATGTATCCTCATTCCTAACCCGACAACTAACCTCGCAGGCTTATTAAAAGGAGGAGTAGCATGAAACAACATCTTAAGAAAACGATCTTCGCTCTAGTAACAGGGCTTGCTATCACTAGCCTTGGAACCCCTGCATTTGCCTCTACTTATCAGGCAAAACCCCAAGATACTTTATGGAAAATTGCAATAGCTAACAAAATTCCTTTAGCTTTGGTTCTAAAAGCAAATCCAAATATTAATCCGTTGAATCTGCGACCAGGGGATCTTGTGAATCTACCAGATCTGCGCTACACCGTAATGGATGGAGATACATTCTGGATCATATCCAAGAAGTTGCAGCTTCCTTTAGATCAGCTTTTGGCAGCCAATCCTAAAGTCGATCCAAAGAATTTATACGCTGGTTTAGTCTTGACGCTGCCTTCAGCATTAACAGGGAAGAGTGTTCGTGTATCTTCCACCTCTGCATCCTCTAACTCCATTTTGATTGAAGGACAAGCTCAACCATTTAAAAAGAAGATTTCGGTGAAGGCCACCGCGTACTCCAGTCATCCCTCTGAAAATGGTTGGGGACCTATTGATTACTATGGAAATCCTCTTAAATTGGGAACTATAGCTGTAGATCCATCTATCATTCCAATGGGATCCAAGGTTTTGATTACCGGCTATGATGACATTGACAAGGATTTGCCTAGTGACGGTTTGATTGCTTACGCAACCGATCAAGGAAGCGCAATAAAAGGGAATCGTATTGATATTTTCCTTCCTGGAAGTGTAGAAAAGGTATCGCGTTTCGGCTTTCAAGACGTTAATGTATATATCCTGGAACAATAAAATGAAATAAATGGTATTCGGGGGCTATACCTGCATGATTTCGGTGGAATGCTCGGTGACGAATGATTTCTACATAGAATTGTTTTTCATTTCTTTGATCTTTTATGGGATAAGACGTATTCCGTAGCCATAGGATGTATCATTATATTTGCTCCATGGATGTTCACATAAGTAAGGCAAGAAAGGCAAAGTCAAAAGTTCAGATGAGAAAAAATGAAAGTAAACGGGTACGGTATGGATGATAAGAGATGTCCAATGACACAAAAGTACCTACATAAACCGATGCTAAAAGCTTGAGAAATCAAGCTTATAATTTTTTATGTAGGGAAATTTGTGTCATAGAAAAATACACAATTCCCCTACATTGTAGTCTTGTGACACAAAACCACCTAAATTATAGACTTTCGTCGTATTAATGTGTTTGATTAATGAACGAACCATGACCGGATCATTCATCGCAGCAGCTTTATATCAAGCTCCAAGTAATGGGCGGCTAGCACAGGAGAATCAGTACTTGATCTTTCCCGCATGGTTTAATTTAACATCTACCCTAATGTTTAGGGAACTAGGAGTTAGTCTAAAGTCCCCTCGATTATGCCATTTTTTCCACTCCTGGTTATTCTTTTGGTATAGGGTGTGCTCTAACTGCATCAAATCCAATCCATTTTTAAGCCCTTCTTCGTAGGTATCTTTAATTTCTTTCTGAACTTCCTCGGCGACCCTTAGCTCCAGAAGTGCTTCGGGTATCGGTTGTAAAACTTCACTGATATATCCTGAAATTTTTATGTCCATATTAAAAGCAACATGTTCCTGTCCCGACTGAGCAATAATTGTTATTTTCGGCTTTTCCAAGGACACGGATGCTTGAGGCTTACCTTCAGAACGGATCAGAAGTGGACTTCGATTGGTCTTAGGCTCAACCCACCTAAGTCCTTGAACACTTTTCCATCCGAACCATTTTTGGAAATTTCCATTCTGAAATACAAAGATACCGTCAATCTTCAGCAAAGGCTGTTGCTGTTTGTTACTTCTCCAAGTATGATTGGAGATTGACAACGAAGGTAATAATGCTGAATTTCCAGGTTCCCGTGTCTCCGAAATAAACTCTCTCAATGTCAAAGGTGCGATGAGAGATTGTTGTTTGTATACTTCAAGAGGTTGATTCAGCACGGACATCAATGGAGAAAGGCTAAAAAAAGGGGTGATCTCAAACAATTCATCGATGCGTTGTTTAGTTCCAAACACCCAAGGTGTGTAACGGAACTCATAATAGCGATTCAGGAGTTCCCTAACATCCTTCATACCTGATTTCATGATGCCTTCACCTATTACTACGGTGTTAAGCTGGCCATATGCAGTTCGCATTTGCGAGGTTTTATACAGATCATTGAATGCTCCAATCAGAGTCTCCCCTGTACCTACCCCCACCCAAACCGGCATTGGTTGTGTCGGTTTGCTTGCTTCTGATTTCGCTACAGAGGAAAAGTCAAGCATTTGTACGTACGCGCGGTATTGGTTATTTTCAAGATCAAACCCAATCGAGGTGACATAGTTGATTTCCTGTATATCTTTAATATCCCAGCACCCGGATAGCAACGGCACTAGCAGCCAAATAATAGCGATTTTCCCTATGCTGCGCATTAGGATTCCTCCTGTTGCCGGGTACTGTCTTTGGTCTGCAAAATTTCCGCTCGCCGGGTTTTCATGTACCAGGGCTTACGAATCAGCGCCATGACAGCATCCTTCCAGCGTATCGGGGATAAAGGTGCAAGGTACGGTACCCCAAAGGATTTGAGCGAAGAGAGATATACGACAATGGCGATGACCGATAGATTAAATCCGAAAATACCGAGTGTAGACCCGCATAGCATGACAAAGAGTCGGATGATACTGACAGTACCCACCAGGGACTGATTGACCAAAGTAAAACTGGAGACGGCAGTGATAGCTGCAATAACGAGAAAGGTAGTGGACGCAAGACCGGCCCGAATAGCCGCATCACCGACGACAATACCTCCGACAACGGCAACCGTCTGCCCAACTGCTTTTGGCAGACGCTCACCGGCTTCCCTGAACAATTCAAACAGAGCTATCATTAAGAATCCTTCCAAAGGCGCAGGCATAGGCAGTCCAATACGTGAAAGAGAGATTGTGGCCACGAAGGGATAAGGAAGTTGCTCCAAGTTGAAAGAGGCAAGTGCTACCCAGAAACCGGGAAGCAGTAAAGAGATCACAAGACCGGCGAAGCGAAACAGCAGTCCGAACGAGCTCATATAGAATGGAATATAGAAGTCTTCTGGCGTCTTCAGCAGCAGCGTTAAGTTCGCCGGCCCGATGACGGCAGTTGGTGCCCCCTCAACGATCACGATAAACCTGCCTCTTGCAAGACAGTCCACTACAAAATCGGGACGAGTGGTATAATGCAGCAGTGGAAATAGCGAGCGAGAAGAATCCGAAAGTATTTCTTCCAATTGACTACTGCTGAACAGCAAATCCATATTAATATGCTGCAACCGTGATCTGACTTCGTCTACGATCTCGGTTTTCGTAATATCCTCAACATAGAGAAGAGCAACCTTACTGCGGCTTCGTTTCCCTATGGTAAACTGTTCATAGCATAAAGAGTTGCTGCGCAGCCGTTTTCGAACCAATGCTACATTGGTACTAAGTTCTTCTACAAACGCGTCTTTAGGGCCTTTAATAGATATCTCGGTATTCGATTCTTCGGGCTGACGTTGAGGGGGGGATGCGGTATCGGCTGTGTATATGACATTCAAGTGTTCAAAGTATAGAACGAGTTCGCCAGAAAACACACGATCAATGATTTCTTCTTTTTGATGAATGCGGTCTAATTTGAGTTTTTTATCCAGATCCATACTGAAATTATTATTAATTAAGTCCGTCAAACGAGGAATCAAATATTCGTTCATCGGTTTTGTGTCCGTTAGCCCTTCGCAATAAAAAAGCAATACGCTTTGCAAATGCTCCATGTCACCCAACTCGTATGTTTCCATTTTGATGTCCGCTGATTTTCTAAATAGATGACAAATCTCTTCCGCCGTCCATTCCTTATTTTCAGAAGACGGAGTGAAAGATTCCGATACAACTCGGACATTTTCTTCTTTTGTAATAAATCTCCGAAACCAATTAGATTTCATTCCTATCCACCTTCTTATTGGAGAATAACACCAATAAAAATAAAGTAACCACTACTGAAATGGCACCCCACAGGGATGCGGGCAAGTAGAACCCCTTTAAGAACGCGGTATACTGCATATCACTGATGGGTAATCCTACAATGGTTACGATAACGATGCTGAGAAGCAATAATAATACAACAGAATTCTTCTTTTGCTTGGTAATTGTCATCAGTTCGATGAGTAAATACATCGATATAGCTATACGGACAAAGGCTCCTGATAGCCATTGATAAATAGATAAAAAGTCCACATGGCGAATGTACTTCCCAATCGTGACAAGCCGCCATTCTTCATATGCAGGGTATCGTAATTCACCAGCCTCAAAGGGTCCAAATTCGGCGATTGCTCCCGTTACGGGTCCCAATATCAATAGGACTAAAAAGCAAGCAAGCAAATAAAGCTTCCAGAGAGGGATTTTCGTTTTGATCTGGTGCTGGAAGAGTAGAATGATCATCAGTTCGACCACCCCTCCGCCAACATACAAACTCCCATTGATCATTGGTCCTATTCCATTTTCAAAAACAGGTGTTAATAAGGAGTAATTTTTTTTGGGAAGATTAGAGCTCATGACAAAGTCTCCAAAAATGATGACAAAAGGTAACAAAATACCTGATGCAATCGCAATGGTCTGTACTCCGTATTGTGCAGCAAAACAGGAGAGCAGCACCAAGGAAATGGAAAGGGCCCAGTGAGGAGTGCGAGGCAAATAAGAAGAATGTGCCCAGCTTGTCGTGTCCTTTAACGTCATCACTATAATCAAGAAGAGGTATATAATGAAAAAACATCGATATGCTCCACAGATCACTTTTCCATAATGTTGTGTCAACCAAGGAAAAAGATGCTGTTGGTGTGTTTTCCGCATAATGAAGTATAAAAGGGTTGTCCACACTAAGTAGGGCAGTATTGAAAACAATACACTTACCCAAGCATCCCGCTTTGCCTCATGGAGAAGGGGGGGGATGACCATTACGTGATTCATTAATCCTACGGCCAATATGATGACCGAAAACGCAGCATGGATGCCGATGAGATCATTACCTAATTTGTTCTGCACTAATATCCCCCAATTATCCAAACCTCTTCAGGGAATTATTCCCAGGTACCAATGGGTTTAATCAAAAAGGTATTAAAAAACGCTCGGCTTACATTTAGTATTGGAGAACTTTAAAACTCGAGTGTTAGTGGCGTTTTTGTCTCATCCAGAAAGACGATTTAGAAAATTGTAAATTAAAGTAACCGGCATGTATTTGAAATGGGGACGATTATAAATGTTCAAAGACTGTTCACTAATCTGGAGGTTTCTATAGAGGAAGGAGAGCATACCCTATCGTTTGCATTTTTTATGGGTAAGTGGAAACAAAGCCGGCTAATATTGGGAACTTTGTGTCAAATATGTAGGCAGATTTGTGTCATAGAAAAATGCACAAATTTCCCTACATTTTAGTCATGTGACACAAATCTCCCAACATTCTAGACACCGCCCTCTAGACAGGTTGAAGACGCGATCAATTTTCAGCAAGCAGGCGTTAAACTAACTGGCAGTTTAACGTGGAAAAATGAAGAGGCTCCATGTCATTGGGAGCCCCTTAAGGCTGGTTGAATTAACAGGCAGGATTATAGAGCTGCAAGTCGTACTATTAATTTAGGATCATTACACAAAAGGGGCTGATTGAAATAAACATCAATCGATTAGATCATCTGGTTTTGACTGTCACAAATATTGATAAGACATGTGATTTTTATTCCCGAGTTTTAGGAATGAAGGTTATTACCTTTGGAGAGGGGAGAAAGGCACTGCATTTTGGACAACAGAAGATAAACCTGCATGAAGTAGGCAAAGAATTTGAACCAAAAGCAAAATCGCCTATGTCTGGAACCGCTGATTTATGTTTTTTAACGGATATTCAAATGCCCGATGTGATACATCATTTAGGTGATTGTAAAGTAATTATTGAAGATGGTCCTGTAATAAGAACAGGAGCATTAGGATCGATAACATCTGTTTATGTAAGAGATCCGGATGGGAATCTGATAGAGATTTCTAATTATAACTAAACTAACGGGACGCGATAGCGCAGCGATGAAACTAAACCCATCGCTTGTTTTAGTTTCTATAGTATTTTCGCTCAACTTCATCACCGATAAGGTTGATTGCGTCGAAAGAAATGAGGGGATTACAATAAAGCATGCCATTTCGATAGGAGTGATATTGGTTATCACTTTCTGCGGGCTCGCAGCGTGCTCCGGCAAGACAGAGAAGTCAAAGGCGCCGAGTGCACAGCACATCAGTTCGATAACCGAGGGCGGTGCGGCGGCCGTACCAGGGTTTGCCCCGGCTACACTTGCGCCGACTCCGGGTGGGCCTGCACAAGCATCTGATAGGGCGGCTCGTGCTACACTACCGGATGCAGCAACGTCGGTGGATGCAGCAACGTCAGCGGATGCTACCGTAAAAACGGCGCTCATGCACAAATATGAGCAAGCCGTGCCGCGTTCCTGGGGAGAATCGGTGCCAGGCGTCAAGCGGCGGCTCGCCACGGTTGATCGTGTTGTTGCACTGACGTTCGACGCTTGTGGCGGTCCCGGAGGCAGTGGATACGATAAGGTGCTGATCGATTACTTGACGGAGGAGAAGATCCCTGCCACTCTATTCATCAACAGCCGCTGGATCGACGCTAACCCGGATATTTTTCAGTCGTTGGCGGCAAATCCGCTGTTTGAAATCGAGAATCATGGCAAACAACACAAGCCGCTCTCAGTAAACGGCAAGTCGGCCTACGGAGTTAAGGGTACGGGATCCGTGGGCGAGGTCGTGGACGAAGCGCTATACAACAAACGAATGATCGAGGAGCTGACCGGCCGAAAAACGAAGCTGTTTCGCAGCGGTACTGCTTTCTATGATGACGTGGCCGTTCGGGTGTTGGGCGACCTAGAGCTGCAACCCGTCGGTTTCGATGTGCTCGGCGATGCCGGAGCAACTTTCTCGGCCAAGCAGATCGAGCAGGCGCTCAGCCGGGTGAAGCCCGGCTCCATCGTGATCTTCCACATGAACCAACCGACCAAGGAAACCGCCGCCGGCATCAAGCTTGCCGTCCCAGAGCTCCGGCAAAAGGGGTACTCGTTCGTGAAATTGGAGGACTACTCCTTGGAATAGTCCTCGGTGCGCGGTCGGACACACTTCCAGCAAATCAGCATTGCTCCTCTGGTATTCATGTTTAAAAACTTTTGCGGGATGGCATAATTCAATAAATTACTACGCAGGGTTGCGCTAGCGGACACGATAGTGAAAAAGCAATGGGCAGACCGCAACGGTAGACAGCTGTCCATTGTTTCATAGAAGTGACTTTTATAGGTTATAACTATGAATATAATTCGTATTATATATTTGTGCAATAGTGTTTCCTGCCATATGATATATCATAAATACCTAATGAGGGGGAGTGATCAGATGTCATTTTATAACTTTATTGCAAACTCCATTGACGGTAAGTTTGCTGATCTATCTATTTACAGAGGGAAAGTGCTCCTTATTGTTAATACTGCTAGTAGATGTAGTTATTCTCGTCAATTTGCTGATCTACAAAAGCTTTACGAAAAGTACCGTAAGCAAGGGTTGGAAATACTAGCTTTTCCTTGTAACCAATTTAATGAGAAAGAGCCGGGGAATAATTCGGAAGTGTCGGCATACTGTAAGAGCAACTTTAGGTTGACGTTCCCGTTATTTGAGAAGGTAGAGGTCAGGGGTCAAAATGCTCATCCATTATTCAAATTTTTAACTGAACAAGCACCCTTTCGAGGTTTCGACACTCAAACTGCCAATGGCCAATGGATGCAGAATTTTCTGCAAGAAAAGTATCCTGATATATACGCTGGTGACGGAATTAAGTGGAATTTCACTAAGTTTTTGATCGATCGAAATGGGCACGTTCAAGCAAGATATGAAACAACGACGGAGCCAATAGATTTAGAAGAAGTAATTGAATCATTGCTATAAAAGCAACCAGTCACTGAACTAACGGGAGACGTTAGTTGAAAGATGTATATAACTTAGACTCGCGGCCCGTTGCTGTGGGTCTCTTTTTTTATTCATTTAATGAGCAGGAATGTTCTATAAATGGTTTAATTCTTATAAGATGATAATTTTTCTCTAAAGAGTGAGGATTTAATGAAAAAATCGAAATTAGAATTCAACATGCGTTTGAGGGACGGTTATCCAGGACCTATATATTTTGCAGATTTTATTATAGACGGACAATCCTTATACGATATGTATGCTAAGGAATTTGACTTTGTATCTTGCTTAGGGTGGGGAAGTGAGGAATTTCAGCAAGAACAAATTTCAAGGTTATTACTATTGAGTAAGCCAGATTTTTCAAATGGAAAGAATTCAATATATATTTGCCCTGCATGTGCTGATTTGGGATGTGGGTCCGTATCTTTATTTATAGAGAAGACCAAAGAAATAATAACTGGATGTTTAATGTGGTTTACTTGCTGCTTCTATTCTGGTTATCCCTTGTGCCGTTCACGACTGCCTGGATGAGTGAAAGTCATTTTGCAGCAACACCAACAGCGCTGTACGGTATTGTTTTACTTCTCGCGGCGCTCTCATACTGGCTGCTTCAGCGCTTATGAACCAGTATTCCAGCGATTCCTCATTTGTTCTGACGATGGGCAGAGACTTGAAGGGAAAATGATCTCCCTTGTTCTACTTGCTCGCGGTCTTGACCGCTTATGAGAGTCCTTGGATATCCGGCTTCTTTTTCGTACTTGTTGCCTTGATCTGGTTTTTACCGGATAAGCGAATCGAGCATATTTTAAGAGGCCATTAATGTTCCGTTTTCGTTCTATGACAATATAACAAAAAAATGGAAACGCTTTCGTATTATCGATATACACTCAGATGAGGTGATTGTTCCGTGCTGGCGCTGAAACTGAAGCATTCCCGCGTTTTTCGAAGTTTTTTGATTTCCTATGTGCTCATTTTGTTAATTCCGATGCTGACCGGCTACATTTCATATCTGGTTTCTTCGAACATCATTAAAACGAGCTCTCTGGAGGCCAGCGCAATGCTGCTGAGTCAAAGCAAGGACATTTTGGACCGCAGAATGGAAGAGGTCGAAAACATCACCAGACAGCTGTCGATGGATCAGGATCTGAATTATGTCATGAACGAGCGGGTGGACGGCGATCATTTCAATGTGTATGCCATATGGAAATCATGGCGGAACACGGCGGCATACAGCTTGACGAACAATTTTTTGGAAGACTTCTATATTTACTTGAATAACTATAATGTCATTTTTACACCGTCGGGCGTATATGTGCGGCCTGAGGACTATTACGACTTATTTCATTATGAGGGCATGAATCGAGACCAGTGGAAGCAGGAAATTTTGGGCAAGCTGCACCGTAGAGAAGTACTGCCATCACAACCGTTCAACAACAACGGTAAAAAGACGAACGTCATCACCTACCTGCAATCTTTGCCTTTCGAAAGCTTTCAGCATTCGCTCGGAACGGCTGTCATTTTGATCGATGAGAACGAAATCGCCAAAATGCTGGAGCATACCCTGACGCAATATAGCGGCTGGGCTTATATCAGCGATAAGGAGGGGCGAACGATCGCCCGTGTCGGCATCGAGGATGCGCAAATCAAGGCGCTGCATGTCCCGGACCCCATCGATGGCCGCACGACGCATACGTTGGTCGATGACAAGACGCTGCTCATTTCCTCGAAGTCGACTTTTAACGGCTGGAAGTATGTGATCGGCTTGCCCAAGAGCAATGTGATGAAGCAATCGGTGTTCATCGCTCAAGTGACATGGACGATTACGATTACTACACTGCTTTTTGGGATTGTCGCGGCTTTATTACTTGCTTATAAAAACAGTGCGCCCATCAACCGGATTGTAACGATTTTTCGGGAGCAGACTGGACAGGCCGGCTACAAGGCCAAGAACGAGTACGACTTTTTGCAAGGGAACATCTCTACGCTGCTTGCCAGTCAGAAATCGCTGGAGGACGAGCTGAAGCAGCAACAGCCGCTGTTGGAGGATGCTTTTTTGAAGCGACTGCTCAGGGGGGAGTTCGAGTCCTTGCAAGAAATTCGCACGCTGCTCGATTCCATGCCAAATATGAAAGTAAAAGATGCATCCGGCTATGTGGCAATCCTTCGGATTAACGGCTACAGCGGTCTGGTCAGCCAGGAAATTATTCATGAGCTGAATGCGGCGCGCTTGCTGATGAAAAAATTTCTTCAAGAGCTGGGCAGCGTGCTGCAAATCAATGTGACCGATATGGATTCGGAAAAAATGGCGATTCTGATCACGTACGATGAGGCGGACGCTTCCGTGGCGGCCGAAGAGATCGCTGCCGTGTTCGACCGGCTTCGCGAGCATGTGAGAGAGGAATACCGCATGCACATTACTATTGCGATCGGTAACGGCTTCCATGCGCTGTCAGACAGCAGCCGATCCTTCGAAGAGGCGAGACAGGCTCTGGATTATTCGGTGCTATTAGATGAAGCTCAAACCTGCTGGTACCGCTGCATCATCAAGGAATCGAGCTCGTATTATTACCCGATCGATCTCGAATTGCGGATGATGAATGCCGTCAAAATCGGCGAGCTTCCGGAGGTGCGCCGCATATTCGATGGGCTGCTGGAGCAAAACTTCGCCGAGCGGCAGCTGTCTGCGGACATGGTGATGCAGTTGTTCGGCGAGCTGAAGGGGACCTTTCACAAGCTGCTGCAGCATAATCCTTTTACCGATCAAGCGTTAGCGGAGGGCCTCAAGCCCCGTGTGGAGCAACTGCAGCTTTCGATGAGCCTGGAGCGCTTCCGCAAAGAAATTTTGGGTTTGCTGGAAGCGTTCTGCAGCAGGGTGCTTAGGAAGAAAGAGGACAGTACGGGCGAAATGATTCATAAAATCGTGAGCTTCCTGGAGCAGCATTATTCGGATGCCGATTTGAATCTGTACCGGGTGTCCGTTGCTGTGGAGCTCCCCGAGAAGTACATTTCTCAGCTGTTTAAGGAGCAGACCGGCGAGAATGTATCGGACTATTTGGAGAAAATCCGCATCAAGCAAGCGACGGACCTGCTGTTCAACAGCGAGCATACGATTGATGAAATCTCGCAGCTTGTCGGCTATAACAGTGCGCATGCGTTTCGCCGCGCTTTTAAACGAGTGTCGGGCGTATCGCCCAGCAGCTACCGGAAAACGGTGAATTAACCGCGCTTAATGCCGGCTTGGCGGGGCGGTGCAGGACAGTGAACGGGGGGAGGGGCGAAGAAGCAGCGCCGGTACGGTACCCTTTTGTCAGAAATGTACCTTTACATCAGCGAGGAAAAGTGATTTATTTGGCTTGATTTGGATTTGGGACTTACTGTGATGAGAAAAGGAGCTGTCAAGCATGCAACTTCGTTACCCACGCTACGCACGCAACTGGACGGAAGCGCTACCAATCGGAAACGGCCGATTGGGCGCCATGGTGTTCGGCGACCCGCAGGCCGAGCATTTGCAGCTAAATGAGGATACCCTTTGGTCGGGCACGGGGCCGCGGGATTGGAACAACCCGCAAGCAAAATCCGCGCTAACCGAAGTGCGCCGGCTGATCGCCGAAGGCCGGTATGAGGAAGCCGACCTCAAAAGCAAGGAGATGCTCGGCCCTTATAATCAATCCTACATGCCGCTGGGCGATCTGCGCCTGAAGTTCCGCCACGGAGGCGTGGTCAAGGATTACGAACGAAGCCTGGATTTGAAGGAGGCCGTTGCCAGAGTCCGGTACAGGATCGGCAATGTCGCATACACCCGCGAGATGTTCGCGTCTTTTCCCGATCAGCTGATCGTGATCCGGTTAGAGGCTAGCGCACCGGGGGCTCTAAGCTTCAGTGCTTCTCTGGACAGCCTTCATCCGTGCCGGACGAGCGCAGCGGCGGACCGTTTGACCCTGCGAGGCGTTTGTCCGGAGCACGTCGACCCGAATTATTACGCTACCGATCATCCTGTCGTGTACGGCGAACCGGAATCGACCGAGGCGATGCGGTTCGAAGGCCGTCTAAGCGTGCAAGCTGAGAACGGGACTGTCCGGATTGATCAGGACGGACTTCATGTGAGAGGCGCGCATGTGGTGACTCTTCTGTTCACCGCGGCAACGGGCTTTCAAGGCTTTGACAGGCCGCCTGCCGCTTCGGTGGAAAGCATAGCGGCCGTCAACGAGGCGCGCATCCAGGCGTCCATGGCTAAAACCTATGAACAATTGAAGCAGGCCCACCTTCAGGATTATAAGCCGTTATTCGAGCGCGTGGAGCTTCATCTCGGCCATTCCGAAGCGAAGGAGCTGCTGCCGACCGATGCTAGAATCGCTCAAGACGGAGCGAAGGATCCGGGGCTTGTGGAGCTGTTGTTCCAGTATGGCCGATATTTGATGATTGCCAGCTCACGTCCAGGGACGCAGCCCGCCAATTTGCAGGGCATCTGGAACCGGGAGGTGCGGCCGCCGTGGAGCAGCAATTGGACGATGAACATTAATGCACAGATGAATTATTGGCCGGCAGAGACATGCCAGCTGTCCGAATGCCACGAACCGCTGATTGACTATATTCACAATCTTGCCGTCAATGGCCGGAAGACCGCCGAAATCAACTACGGCTGCCGGGGATGGACGGCGCATCACAACGGCGATATCTGGTGTCAAACCGCGCCTGTCGGGGATTACGGACATGGCGATCCGGTGTGGGCGATGTGGCCGATGTCGGCCGCATGGCTGTGCCAGCACGCATGGGAGCGCTACGCGTTCAGCAAGGATGAACGTTATTTGCGTGAGCGGGCGTATCCGGTAATGAAGGAAGCAGCGCTCTTTTATCTGGATTGGCTGCATCCCGACGGGGACGGGCGCCTGATCACATCGCCTTCCACTTCACCGGAACATAAGTTCGTTATGGCAAGCGGTCAAAAGGCTGCGGTCAGCGCGGCCTCGACGATGGATCTGTCGTTGATCTGGGAGCTGTTCACGAGCTGCGTCGAAGCCGCAGATATCCTTGAAGAAGACGTGCCGCTTCGGGCCGAGCTGGCCTCGGCGCTCGAGCGGTTAAAGCCGCTGCAAATCGGCAAGCGGGGCCAGCTGCAGGAATGGTCGGAGGATTGGGACGACGAGGACGTTCATCACCGTCATGTTTCGCACCTGTTCGGCGTCTTCCCCGGACGGCAATTGACGAAGAAGGCTGCGCCTCAGCTGTTCGAGGCTGCCCGGCAATCGCTGGAGCAGCGCGGAGACGGAGGGACGGGCTGGAGTTTGGCTTGGAAGATCGGGCTGTGGGCCCGATTCCAGGACGGCAATCGGGCGCTACGGCTCATCTCCAACCTGCTTCAGTTGGTGGAGGATGACGGAACGAACTATCATCGCGGCGGTGTGTACGCCAACCTGTTCGATGCACACCCGCCGTTCCAAATCGACGGCAATTTCGGCTTCACCGCAGGTGTGGCGGAGATGCTGCTGCAATCGCATGCTGACGGGATCAGCTTGCTTCCTGCATTGCCGGATGCTTGGCCGTCAGGCTCGGTGCGGGGGCTGAGGGCCCGCGGCGCGTTCGGCGTCAGCCTGACTTGGGAGCATCAGCGCGTACAGGCGGCGGAGGTGGACTCGCGAGCGGGTGGAAGCTGCCGCGTTCGCGCAGCGGAAACATTGCTCTCGATCGAATCGGAAGGGCGCAGCGTTCCCTTCGAATCGGCTGAGGACGGTGAGGTCACCTTTGAGACGAAAGCGGGCCAGACGTACCAGCTGCGCTATCGGTAATGGATGAAAGGCCAGGCGGCGGAGTCTATTCGGCTCCGCCGCTTTTTTTCAGCCGTGTACCTGCCTGTATCAAATGTACCTTGCACATTTACGGCAACTGTACGCCCCTTAGCGAGGTGTACCTTTACGAAATAAGCGGAAATGTGGTCTTGTAGAGATATGGAAAGCGCTATCAAAATGGGAGGGATGGATCTGGATACAGCAACCGTCAGGGAGACACGCGCTCCTGCTGAAGCCGTTAGGAAGAGATCGAAATTGTGGTCGGAGGCCAGCAAAAGCATCCGCAAGCATTGGCAGTTTTACCTGCTCATCATACCTGCCGTGCTTTACTTTATTGTTTTCAAATATATCCCAATGCTGAATGCTGTAATCGCTTTCAAGGACTACAGCGTCGTCAAAGGGATCTGGGGAAGCCCGTGGGCCGGCCTCAAGCACTTTCGTCTATTTTTCAACAATCCGCAATTTTGGGTGCTGATGAAAAATACGCTGTTCCTCAGCCTGTATCAGATCGCCATCGGATTTCCAATTCCGATCCTGCTTGCTTTGGCGCTGAACGAAATACGCAACGGCATTTTCAAAAGAGCGGTTCAGCTCGTCACGTATGCCCCTTATTTCATCTCGACGGTCGTCATGGTTTCGATGATTATGCTGCTGCTTTCTCCGAGACTCGGCGTTGTCAATATCTTGCTGCAAAGCTTAGGGCTGGACTCGATCAACTTCCTTGGCGTGCCCAGCATGTTCCGAAACGTCTATGTATGGTCGGACGTCTGGCAGGGAGCCGGCTACTCGGCCGTCATCTACTTGGCTGCGCTGGCCGGTGTGGACCCGTCGCTTTACGAGGCGGCCAAAATGGATGGAGCTTCCCGCTTTCAAAAAATCGTTCACATCGATATCCCCGGCATTATGCCGACGGCTGTCATCATATTAATCTTGAGCGTAGGGAACATCATGTCCATCGGCTTCGAGAAAATTTATTTGCTGCAAAATCCGCTGAACCTGGAAACGTCTGAAATTATAGCCACCTATGTATACAAGATCGGTTTGTTGAACGCCAACTTCAGCTTCGCCACCGCAGTCGGATTGTTCAATTCCATCATCAACCTGATTCTGCTGCTGCTTGTGAACACGCTCGCAAAAAAAGTTTCCAAGACAAGTCTGTGGTAAAGGAAAGGAGGAGTCGCTATGTCCGGATATGGACGACGCACCATCCGTGAAACGAACGGAGACCGGCTGTTCCTGGCGGCGGTATACACGTTTTTGCTTATCGCGCTGGTCGTCGTGCTTTACCCGCTGGTCTTCATCGTCAGTTCGTCCTTAAGCAGTCCGCTCGCCGTTTCGGCCGGGAAGGTCTGGCTGTGGCCGGTGGATTTGACGCTCGACGGGTATAGGGTGGTCCTAAGCAATCCACAAGTGATCAAGGGCTATGGGAACTCGCTGCTGTATGCCTTCCTAGGCACGCTGATCAGTGTGACGCTAACAGTTGTTCTGGCCTATCCGCTGTCGAGAAGAACGTTCTTCGGCCGCAATGTGCTGATGATTTTCATTACGTTCACAATGCTGTTCTCCGGCGGTCTGATCCCTACGTATTTAGTTGTAAAGCAGCTGGGCATGCTGGATACCCGCTGGGCGCTGCTCATCCCGCAGGCGATCTGGGTATGGCAGATCATTATTGCCAGAACGTTCTTTCAATCGTCCATTCCTGAAGAGCTGGCGGAAGCGAGCGAGATGGACGGCTGCACCGATCTGCGCTTCCTGTGGAGCGTCGTACTGCCGCTCTCCAAGCCGATTATTGCTGTGCTGTGCCTCATGTATGCGATCGGCCAATGGAACGCTTATTTCGATGCGCTCATCTATTTGAAGTCGCAAAGCTTGTATCCGCTGCAATTGATTTTGCGCAGCATTCTGATTCTGAATTCGGCGGCCTCGGGCAATATCGATGCGGCGGAGCAGCTAAGAAGGCAGCAGTTTGCCGATTTGACCAAATACTCGCTCATCGTTGTGGCCAGCCTGCCTGTCCTTGTCATTTATCCGTTCGTGCAGCGGTATTTCGTGAAAGGGATGCTGATCGGCTCCGTCAAAGGATGACAAATCGAAACGATAAGGGAGGTGATGCGGGCAATCACCATCGTTAGGAATCGCCGGTTCCGAACGTTAATCTAGCAGGGTTACCTTTTAACAATGTGAAAATGAAAGGGAGAGGGCGCTTATGAAAAAATCAGTTTCGTTCATATTATCAATGCTGCTTATGCTCAGCCTCGTTCTAGCGGCTTGTTCATCCCAAACGGCCGGTGATAACAACGGGGCACCAGCACCAACTGCGGATGCCAAGGCTTCAGCAGACGGGGCCGGAGGCGGAGGCGCGCCGGTAACGATCAAAATTTTTGCCCAACAGGATGCGAACACGGACTTGGCGACGAACAGCTTCTCCAAGATGGCGGAACAGAAATTCAATATTAAGTTCGAATGGCAGACGGTTCCGTTCGACGGAGCAGCCGAAAAAAGGCAAATTTCTCTAGCCAGCGGAGATTACCCGGACCTGTATATGCTGATTCCTTGGGTTGACAACTTCTCGCAGACGGACATCCTTCGCTACTCGCAGCAGGGCGTCATTCTTCCGCTAGATGATCTGATCAATCAATATGCGCCTAACGTGAAGGCGGCTCTGGACAAGTATCCTTATTTCAAAGCGATGAACACCGCGCCGGACGGCAAAATTTACGGATTGACGCAATTAATCGAATGCTACCACTGCTCCTTTCCGAACAAAATGTGGATCAATTCCAGCTGGCTGAAAAAGCTGAACCTGCAGATGCCTACAACGCTGGATCAGTATAAACAAGTATTGGAGGCCTTCAAAACGAAGGATCCGAACGGCAACGGCAAGGCGGACGAAGTGCCGCTCAGCGGTTCGATTGAAGATTACGGCGTGCACATTATCCCGTATTTCATGAACGGCTTCATTTACGACGACGACAAAACCTATCTTTTGCTGAACAACGGCAAAGTGGATGTTGCGGCCAATAAAGCCGAATGGAAGCAAGGCCTGCAGTTCGTGAAATCGATGTATGACGAAGGGCTTATCGACAAAGGCGCATTCACGCAAAATGCCACCGCACTCAAAAAGATCGGTGACAATGCCGATGCGCAAATTTTAGGCTCCAGCGCCGCCATGCATCCATACATCTTCGTCACAGGAGGGTCGGATAACTCCAAAACGTACGATCCTGTTCCTCCCCTTACCGGTCCGAACGCAGGCTACGCGACATACAACTACCCGAGCGATCCGGGAGCGACCTTCGTACTGACGAACAAAGCGAGCAAGGAAGCGCAGATCGCCGCCATCAAATTAGTCGACTATATGTTCACGCAGGAAGGCCAAATCCGCGGCCATTTCGGCGAAGAGGGCAAGGATTGGAGAAAGCCGAAGGACGGCGATGTTGCCGTTGAAAAAAGCGCGACTCCGCTGCTGGCTACGATTCCGACGCCGACCGGCGAGAAACCGCACAATTCCGCTTGGGGCGCAATGGCGCAATACTTCCAGCCTAAGTCGTTCCGCGACAGCTGGGTTGCCGCTACAGACCTGTATGATACGACCGGTTATGAGCGCAGATTGCAGGAGGCGACCCATCTCTACGACGGCAAGCAGCCGAAAGAGGTGTTCCCGCATTGGGCGATCTGGATCGATCCTTCGACTGCGGACGAAGCGGCGATGCTGAAGACGAACATTAAAAATTACATCGATCAGAACGCGCTGCAGTTCGTGACGGGTGCCAAGGATTTGAACAAGGATTGGGATGCCTATGTGGCCGGCTTGGATAAGCTGAATTTGAAGCGTTACCTGGACATCATGCAGCAATCCTACGATAAAGCGTTTAAAAAATAACGGTTTGCCGGGCAGGGAGAGTGGAGAGTCTTGAAAAGCAGCGAACAAGCTAAGCGGCATCCGATCGTCTGCGACAAGCCGGCGCCGGACTTTTTCGAGGGCGCGTTAATGGGGAACGGCGGTATTGGAGCCGTAGTGACGACGCGTCCGGATGCAGTTGTTATTCATTTCGGTCATAACAACGTTTGGGACATCCGGATTGCTGAGGATAACCAAGAGAAGATCGGCACGTTTGAAGAGGTGTTCCGGCAGCTGCAGCGGATTCCGAAAGAGCTGGATTCGTTTAGCGAGGATGCCTGGTACCGCAAGTATTGCGAGATGACACAGGAAAATTACAGGAAGCCGTACCCCCGCCCTATGCCGTGCGGCTCCCTGCTGCTCGGCTATGACAGGCGCAAAGCGGAGGTGCTCGGTCATAAGCTTTTTATCGATCAAGGTCTTTGCGAGGTCTATTTCAAAGTCGGAGACGACGAAGCGACCCTGCAATTGTTTATCGAGCCTGAGCGGGACGTGATGTGGCTGAACCTCGTTAACGCCAGTGGAGAGTTCGGCGCTTTTTTCGACAGAGTGAAGCTCATTCCTGACCCGGATACGCCGGAGTCTTTACCGGCGGCGGAAACAGCGGTCTATCGCGAGCGGCGCCAGCTGTTCTTCAGGCAAACGCTTCCGCGCTCGCAGGACGGCGATGTCCCTCAGGATGGCGACAAAGCTTTTCGGCTGGATGTACGTGTCTCCGGAGAGATCGCGGAAGCACCCGCCAAGGGCGGCGTTCAAGCCGCTCTCCTCTTGGAGTCGAGATCGTTCCTTGCCTGCGTGGAGCTGACGGAAGGTCTTGATGAATCCGTCCTCTACGGAATCAGGGAGCTGGCCGCTCCCTCCGAAGAGGCGTTCGCGCAAGCATTCACGTTATGCAGTCAACATTGGACAACGTACTGGGACTGCTCCGGCGTAAGCCTGGAGGACGAATTTTTGGAGCGCATCTGGTATTGGAATTTATATTTCTACCATTGCTCCGTGAAGCCGGATGCAATTTGCCCAGGGCTATTCGCGAACTGGAGCTATCGCTCCATCGGATCGGAGTGGCACGGCGATTACCATATGAACTACAATACGCAGCAGCCTTTCTGGCTGGCGTTCTCCAGCAATCACGTCGACAAGCATCTGGCTTATGTCAATATGGTTCACCACATTTTACCGGTCAGTCGTAAGTGGGCGCGCAAATATTACGGCCTTCGGGGCGCTTACTATCCGCACTCCGCTTATCCGGTCGAGATGAACATCATGCCCTATCCGGTGCCGCATTGGGGCTGGGAAATTTGCGAAACGCCGTGGACCGTGCAAAGCTTGTGGTGGCATTATCTGTATACGATGGACCGGGACTTTTTGGCGGATCGCGCGTTTGAGCCGATGAAAGAGGCCGTCCTGTTTATGGTCGACTACATGATGAGACCGGATGCTCACGGTGAGCAATGGGGGGACGGGCGTTATCACATTTTCCCGACGGTCGTGCCTGAGCTGTATGAATTGACGCCGGGCTTTACGAAAAATGCCGATTGTCTCGTTGATCTCACACTGACGAAGTTTTTGTTCAGGGCTTTTCAGTCGGCCTGTGCGGCGCTGGGCAATGAGCTTGAAGAAGAGACGCTGCTGGCTCAAATGAACGAGATTGAACGGAGCTTCCCCGACTATCCGACGGCCCATTCGCAGCGGGGAACCGTGTTCGTCTCGGTGACGGGCGAGGATGCGGAGGTCGTCTACAACACGCCTAACGGCATTATGACCATATTCCCGGGGGAGGATCATGGCTTGCATTCCCCAGAGGATCAGTATGAAATAGCGGTCAACTCATATTTGAATCACCGCAACGAAGGAGGCAACGAACTCGTATTCTACCATCTGGCCGGAGCGCGTCTGGGCAAGCTTGATCTCGAGCGGTTCAAACGGCAAATCGCCTACTGTCAGCTGCCCAACGGCACGTGTACCGATCGCGTCCTGCTTTCCGGCGGCCGGTACAACGATACGTTAAGCTTTGACTTTATGAGCCGAGTTGGCGTATGGTTCGAGAATTTCGCGCTGCCGGTGGTCATTAACGAGTGCTTGCTTCAAAGCTATAACGGCATTCTCCGGTTTTTCCCGAACTGGCCGACGGATCGGAAGGCTGAATTCGCCACGCTCAGAGCGGTCGGCGCGTTCCTGGTGAGCGCCGCATACGCAGACGGTGAGGCGCAGTGGGTGGAAATCAGGAGTGAAGCAGGCTCCGCGCTCCGGTTTTACAACCCGTGGGAGCAAGGCGCCCTGTGCATCACATCGGCGGGGAAGAGCACAATCCGTGAACGAGTAGGACACGTGCCCACCTTGCCCGGCGAAACAATCCGTCTAGTGAAAGCTCCCGTATAGGGGAAAGGCCGCCCCGGCCGAGTCTGAAGTTATGAACACTAACGTATAGGCCTAAGCACAAAAGAACCGTCAGGAGGATATTTCCTGACGGTTTTTCCAATTATTTTTCGCCAAAAATTGGATGATTCTACTAATCAATGAATCCGGTCTCTTTCTCTATTCTCGCATTTAATAGAAAAAAAGGATAGACATCCCGAAGAATGCTAGAGCTACTGGCCTAGCCTTGCTTCCGTCATAAAAATGGACGAGCCGCCTCTGTGGTTTGACTCTATCAACACCCTCAGTCGTGTAATAGTATGAAATTATAAAAATGAAAGTGAGGTGAGATATCCATGGGAATAAGAAGCGATATTGTTACTCTTTTTTTCAATAATGTAGCAGCAGAGATAACCGATTTCCGAATCATAGGTAGCGCAGATCCATGCACGTCGTTAATTAAAGTAGGGTTAAGGGTTTCTAACGCCAGAATTTGTCTGTTAAGAAATGGCTTTGTAATAGAGGAGAGAACGCAGAACATGCTTCGTTTCGTACGTATTTCGTAATTATCCGGCCCATCCTCATGGAAACTCGTGGAAATATTATAATGATATAGAGCTAGATAATTTATAAGGAGGTTATCGCATGGGAGTTAGATGTGATAGCTGTACCTGGACGAGATATGAAGGCATGTGACTCCAATGTCGATCAAACGAGACAAATGGATGCAATATCGTATCCTGAACGAAATGTCCTCGCTCGCTGCTCGTTTGCCTGAAACTCGGCTGCTGAACCTGAACGGGTTAGCAAAGCTGATGTTACAATATCAAAGCCTTGTTCTGAAGCCGCGCGATGGGAGATTCGGACGGGACATACTGTTCATTACCCGTTACGGGGCGAACTCATATCGTATTCATAACGAAAAGAAAACGGTCACCATGAAAGACACCGAGCAACTGTTCAAATGGATCGGTAAAAAAACCAAAGGACGTGGATATATTGTCCAACGACGCCTACAGCTTGCTCAAATTCAACACAAGCCGTTCGACATCCGGATCATGGTGCAACGAAGGAAAGGCACTTCATCCACTTGGAAAGTGACAGGTTCATACGCGAAAGTAGCGGCGCAAGGATATCTTATCACGAATGTCCCTAGTAACATCATTCCTGTTCCTGAGGCTCTGAAATTGGCCCGCATCGGGGATCGTAGCTTGATCGTCAAAATCAAACAGATCACGCTATTGGCTGCCGAACGGCTTGGGGAGCGGTACCCTAAGCTTAGGCAAGTCGGGTTCGATATAGGCATCGATAGGAACCGACGAATTTGGATCATCGAAGGCAATTATTGGCCGGATTTGCTCCCTTTCCGATCCTTGAAAGATTCCTCGATGTATCGCAGAATACTATGGTATCAGAAACATTAAAGCAGCGGACCAGTTTCGGGTTCGCTGCTTTTTGCTTGCAAAGGGCAGATTACTTCAACGATTTTAGATATAATTTAAGGAAGCTTAATGTATTTATTAGTCATTTTGAATGTGGGTGGAGATTTCAGAATGGAATGGAGTTGGCTATGTAATCTTGTTCGTTTTTGCCCAATGGACCTGGTCGACATTTTTGGTTGCAACAACGAACTACGCTTTGTATGCATCGAAGAGCAATCAGAATTCTATAAAAAATGGCTCAAAAGTTTAGGTTAGAAGATTTACATTCAACTAACGGACACGATAGTTGAACAAGAGTTAGGCTAGCTGCTAACAGAAAAGGTTCATTCCCTTAGGGAATGGGAAGGTTTGTTTAAGACCTAAGCCATTTCCCCAAACAATCTTCGCATCACGCGTCAGAGAATTGTGGATTTGCTACACCAAGGCTCACCTCCACCATGTAAATCCACAACCGCATGAGATTGTGGATTTTGCTTTGTCTTTACATCCACTTATACGATTGTAGATTCCGCGATAAGGAAAGCATTTCCTAATACTCTTCAAGTATAATCTAGGTAGTACGAATCACAGTCATTTTCTCCGTCGATCCATAAACTACCCCGATTGGAGCTTGAGGTCTCATGGAAGAAGATCATTTTAGAAAAACGATCGGCGAATTTTTGAAAACGCGCCGGTCCAGCCTGTCGCCCTCGCAGTTTGGATTGCCTGAAGGGCATACGCGCCGGAGGACGCCCGGACTACGCCGGGAGGAAGTTGCGCAGCTTGCGGACGTAAGTACGACATGGTACACATGGCTAGAACAGGGACGAAAGGTTTCCGCATCCTCTGAGGTGCTGAAGCGACTTGCTGAAGCTTTGCAGTTAACAATAGCGGAGCGCGAATATTTGTATTTGCTGGCGGGAAAATATATTTCCCCTTTGCGCGACTTGTCGGAGTTTCAAGTGACACCAGCCTTTATGCACCTGGTAACGGCAACGCCCTATCCTTTTCTGGCGATCGGCCCAGAAAACCGGCTTATCGCATGGAATGCTGCGGCCTGTACCATTTTAACGGATTTCTCCTTATTATTGCCAGAAGAGATGCAAGTGCTGTGGCTGCTTTTTATGCATCCGGCATTTCGCACGAAAATCATCAACTGGGAGCAGTCAACCAAGGCGACGCTATCGTTCTTTAGAAAGATATATGATCGTTTCGCCGATCAGCCCTGGTACAGTGAGCTTGTAGAGGCGCTAATGAAGCGAAGTGAAGAATTTGCCAAGTGGTGGCCGCTGCACGAAGTAGCAAGCAAGAATAGGCTCCAACTGGAGATCGTGCATCCTACTATGGGCATACTGTATTTTGAAATTCTTACATTTACCCAAATGAACGATTTGGAAAACTTGATGTGCTGCATTTACATGCCTGTGCCGGGTACGCAAACAGCCGAAAGGCTCGCGGAATGGCATCAAGTCAATTCTACTGATACCCGCATCTGAGTATTTGACACTAATGTGGGTTTTGTTTTTTCTATTGCATGACCTGTTAGTTTTTATACTAGTTAAAAATATGATCTGGCTCGCTCCTTCTTCGGCTAGTAATATGGTAACCGAAGCTGTAAGCAAAACATTAGGGAGGCAATAACGATGTCAACATCAATAACAAGCCGCGCAGTGCTGCGCAATGGTATAGAGATGCCATGGCTCGGCCTCGGTGTGTGGCAAATGAGCGAAGGCGGACAAATTGAGGGAGCGGTCCGCTCCGCCGTAGATGCGGGGTACCGGAGCTTTGACACCGCGGCCGCTTACCGGAATGAGGAAGGCCTCGGTAAAGCGATCCGTGAATGCGGAGTCAGGCGGGAAGAGTTATTTGTGACGACGAAAGTTTGGAACAACGATCAGGGCTACAATGCAACGTTGGCCGCTTTCCAGGAAAGCCGCAAAAGGATTGGCCTGGATTATATCGATCTGTATTTGATTCATTGGCCGGTTAAAGCTAAATATAAAGAAACATGGAAGGCGCTTGAAAAACTGTACGAAGACGGGGCTGTTCGCGCTATCGGCGTCAGTAATTTTCAAATTCATCACCTAGAAGACATCATGACGGACTGCAACATTGCTCCGTTTGTCAATCAAGTGGAATATCATCCATTGCTTGCTCAGCAGCAACTGAGGAAATTTTGCCAAGAGCACCGGATTCAGCTTGAAGCTTGGAGCCCTTTGATGCAAGGGCGATTAGACGAGCCTGTGCTGATGGAGATCGCAGCACGTTATGGCAAGTCGCCTGCCCAGATCATACTCCGATGGGACTTGCAGAATCTCGTGGTTACGATACCCAAATCAGCGAATCCTGCTCGAATTCTGGAGAATGCGAATATCTTCGATTTTAGCTTATCGTCAAAGGATATGGCGAAACTGGACGCTCTGGACCGCTCTCACCGATTCGGACCTGATCCGGATAACTTCTCGTTTAATTTCTGACTTGGCGACTGACTTCGTCTGTCCGAGGTTAAGCCAAACCAAACGATTTATTACCCGTGCAGAGTTTGCAACCATTATCGTTCGTGGGCTTGGTCTGAAATTAGAGAGCGGAGCTACGCCCTTCTTTGACGTAAAGGCATCGGATTGGTCTTGCAACGCGATTGCACGGCCCATTCGTATAGCGTAATCAATTTATAAAATAAAGTACCTAGAGGCGAATTGTGGATTTGCTGTACCACGCTTCAGTGAAATTCCATGAATTAGGGCACCCAGCAATGGGTGCCCTAAAAATTCGCCTCAAAGATGATATGCTGAACCTTATCATAAATGAAAGCATGGCTCGCTATGGAGACGGTAGTGTGATGTTTTCATTATGAGGCTGGCAAATGGAAACGTTTGACGGCCTCTTAAGCTATATTAGGGGGATGGGCATGTGCATGGGTTTACCCGCAAAGCCAATAGTTGACATGGTCTTTGTGGTGGCTACACGGAACGATGTGGAGATTGCCATTGAAAGACTAGCTACCCTGGGATATATACATGAAGGCGATTTAGAAATAACAGGCCGGGAAGCTTTCATTCCGCCTTGTGGAGTACCTTGGCATCATCTTTACGTTTGTGCTATTGATAACGTGGAATATAGCAGGGGGAAGATATTATCACTTTTCTAATAGATACACATTCAGTTATTGAGATTGAATTGGATCGCTACGATGAAAAAATAGCTCCGATAATTAATTTGTATACAATTGAGAATTTGATTAAAGGACTCAGTAAAACGAATCAGATTAAAATAGCTGTAGCTTTGGATTTAGCTGACACGTTAGTGGAAAGTTAAGGGAGCAGTTAGCCGCCGGCAGCAGCTCCCTTTTCATTAAACTAAAGGGAGAAATTAGTGGGGAGAAAGGTAATGATGAGAAGAGTATTGATTGAAATTTAAAGCTTATTGCAGCCGTAGGGGCAGTTGGTATAATGCTTTGTCTGTTAAGGTTAATAGTAGGGACATTGTTTTTTGATGACCCTACAATAACTTACTGCGAATTTCTTTTGTATGTTGGAAAGTATTTTGCTATTTCAATTCTTCTGCACATAATATCAGTGTGGTTTATTAAGAAACATTTGAATTAATTTCATACTTTCGAACAAAGCCCAACAAACCCGATCGTAGTGAAATCAAGAATATACTGCTCATATTATGGCAAAATAATAAAAACAATAAGGAGAGATTCCCTTGAAAAGAACGATAGCTGATTCCATCGTGGAATCCCTTTTGAACGCCGGCGTAAAGCGCATTTACGGCATTATCGGCGATTCGCTTAATGCCTTGCTCGATGCGATCCGTCGTTCTGGAAAAATAGAATGGATCCATGTCCGCCACGAAGAGGTTGCAGCGTTCGCGGCTGGCGCGGATGCCACCCTCGGCGGAGGAATCGCCGTTTGTGCGGGTAGCAGCGGACCTGGTAATTTACATCTCATTAACGGTTTGTACGATTGCCATCGAAACCGGGTGCCAGTACTTGCGATTGCCGCTCATATTCCGAGTAGTGAAATTGGTAGCGGCTTTTTTCAAGAGACACGTCCGGACATGTTGTTTCAGGAATGCAGCTTCTTTTGTGAAGTCGTAACCGGACCGAGGCAAATACCTCGAGCGGTTACGATGGCGATGCAAACCGCGACGGCAAGGTCGGGAGTGTCTGTCTTAGTTCTTCCTGGTGATGTAGCCGCTTTCGAATACGACGAAAGCCCGGTTCCAGAACGCGTCATCCATTCCACCCGGCCAATTGTCTGCCCTTCTAAAGTCGAATTGAAGACGCTTGCCGACTACTTAGACAAAGGCAAGAGGATCACTTTGCTGTGCGGTGCTGGCTGCTCGGGAGCTCATGCTTCGCTCATGAAGCTATGCGAGAAACTGCAATCCCCGATGGTCATAGCGCTGCGAGGTAAAGAATATCTGGAATATGACAACCCGTATTCCGTTGGATTAACCGGCCTCATCGGATATTCATCAGGATACCACGCCATGATGGAATGCGATGTCTTACTCATGCTGGGTACCGATTTTCCATACCGGCAATTTTATCCGCAAGAAGCGACCATCCTTCAGGTTGATTTGGATTCCTCCCGACTAGGCCGGCGAACGCCGCTTGCATACGGGGTGTGCGGAGACATAAAAACGACGGTCGACATGCTGTTACCCCTTTTAATGGAACCGCACTCCCCTGATCACCTGCAGCACTTTGCAGCACACTATGCCAAAGTCCGTGAGGAACTGGACAACCTTGCAGCTCCTGGTCGAGCTCCTATTCATCCACAATTCCTCATGAAGGTAATCAGCGATCTAGCAGATGAGGATGCCGTTTTTACTTGCGATGTTGGGACGCCGACTGTGTGGGCTGCCCGATACTTGAGCATGAATGGAAAAAGAAGGCTACTTGGCTCGTTTAACCACGGAACAATGGCGAACGCCATGCCCCAGGCGATTGGGGCTCAGGTTGCGCAACCGGGTCGACAGGTCATATCGCTGTCTGGGGACGGGGGACTCACTATGCTGCTCGGAGATCTATTGACCCTTCGCCAGCAAAAGCTCCCGATCAAGATCGTTGTCTTTAATAATGGCGCGCTTGGATTCGTGGAATTGGAAATGAAAGCAGCTGGCTTTTTAGAATTCGGAACGGAACTCGACAATTCAAACTTTGCGGCACTTGCTCAAGCCCTGGGAATCGAAGGAATTCGCGTCGAGGATCCTAATGACTTGGAAAGCGCAGTTCGCCGAACGCTCGAACACAGCGGTCCGGTAGTGCTAGACGTAGTCGTCAATCGTCAGGAGCTGGCGATGCCGCCGAAAATCAACCTCGAGCAGGCTCGCGGATTTACGATGTGGATGCTGAAAGCCGTTTTGAACGGGCAAGGCAACGAAGTCATCGAGCTGGCGAAAACCAATCTCCTTCGCTAATAAATAGGAGTATTTTGGACTCCTACAATTGACTGGTCACACTGCCTTAGTCGCAAGTTTAAAATAGCCCCCATCTGATTGCCAGATGAGGGCTATTACGCTTACGTTAATACAAATAGAATTACAGCCGGTTACATCGCAAATATCTCTAGTATGTATCGGAATTTATTTGATTTGGTGACTATGTCCGATTAATGAGGTAGAGAACTTTGAGCGGCAGACCGTTAAACTAAAGGGCAGATTACGCTAATACCTGGTAAATGCTATAATTTAGAAAATAGTGGTCAAAAAGGCGGGAAAAGATGGATTACAAACTTTTACATTAGTGGATACTTAGCAATGCTCCCTTAGGTTGATTGGCGCTAAGAGAGATTTTTAAGAAATTATTTTATGATCATGGGAGGTTACTCATATCATTTCAACTAATAGAATGAAGTCGATTATATTAAACCATAAATTAAATTTTCTTGTATTATGTGTATCATTGTTCGTAGCATTATACTTGTTCTTTTTTATTGTGCCATATGCAGACAAGAAAGGATTTTTTAATGAGAACGAAACGCCGAATCATGAAGAAGTTATTAAATATATCCTCTTATGCATCCCTATCATAATTGGTTTTATTCTGTTTGCTACTAGTTACATACGAAAGACCACTTTTTTGAGGAGCTTTAATTATCCATTATTTATTGTAAATATTTATTTTGGATTCTGGTTTTGCATGTTAGCTGAAGGAGGCACAATATTATGGTTAATGATCCCGACATTAATTTTCTTAATAATCGCGTTGCCAATAAGCCTCTATAAAGGCATAAAAAAAGACAGGACATCCAAAGGTGAATAATACATTTGTTTGATATATCGAAGAAGGCGCTAACACCTTATAACTCGCACTGAAGCGTCGTTTTCCTGACTGAAGCGGTTTAGTCCCATGGCGATTAAGCTCCCTCGGAATGATTCAGTTTCCTCACTCAGACTCATGAATGCGCGTTTCCTCAGCGTTTGCCTTCCAATGGCATTTGTCCAAGCAAACAATATGTACCGAACGTATATTAAACCGAAGTGAAAAATCACTGGAGAGGAATGAGTAAATATGGGAGTAGGTTTTGGTGGTAGTTGCGCCGGTTACGGCCTGGGTACAAGCACCGCAGTTGTTTTAGTTCTTTTTATTCTCTTGGTAATCGTCTTAGCAACTTTTGCAATTTAAATATGAGGTAAACAAAAACGGTCCTATCGCGAAATAGATGCGACACGGGCCGTTTTTCTCAAAGGTGAACAAAAAGATTATCAAAGTATAGAGGGTAAACAAGAAAGACACTGGTCATTATGATGATAAAGACAAGTAAAGACTTAGATATATAAGAAGAAAAAGCACTTTGGGTGGCCCTCATTCGAAACCTTTTAGTGAGCAATTGACCCGTAGAATAATTTCATAGGTCGTAATGAGGAATCTGGTTTATTTCTGTAAAAAGAGGCTTTGCTTGCGTGATCCGCGGATTGTTGGCAGGCCCCGATTCTTTGAGCTACTACTTCTTATTATTCGTAACCTTGGTAATCAGGGAGTCTCGACAATAATAATGAGGGTATATCGATCCTTCGTGTCTTATAGAAAAGGATGTGGATACGGATTGAGTTGCCCGGCCATTAATAATTCTTTCGCATATCCAAGCTCCGCCGGCACCCGAAGCACTCTATCCAGCCCCGTCAATCGTTGCAAATGATGTCCGAACGTCATCGGCAGCATTCCCGGAATCAGAACTTTTACACAATGCAGCCCGTTTCGCAGCGTTTCCAGCGACGACTGATCCACTACAATCACATCGAGGTTTAAACGGCGAAATATCTCGATCGTGTCCTTCAGATCATCGGTTAGATCCGCATGACTTGCCTTACGCTTGAACTCCTCGTCGAATGTTCTAAGTGGGCGCTGTCCGTCCAGCAAAAATTGCAGCCGCTCCTCTGCTTGCGGCAAACCGTACAGCATAGCATGATCCTCCATTTGACATACGAGAAACGGATCGTCGAGCATTTGTAAAAAATGGTCCTTGTCCGTCTCAAATTTCTCTTGCAGGAAGAGCAACCTGCCGGCCAATTCGTGAATGGCACCTTTCGCGGCCCGTACCGGATCCAAATGAGCTCCCGCAGCACAGATAAGATTCATCTTATCTGGACTCACGCTTTTCGCGAGCGCCCAAATGCTCGGAATCCCATTCTCCATCGTCATGTTAAACAAATGTATATCGTATCCGGCCACTGTGTGCAGCCTTTCGACCATAAGCCGCAGTTCCTGATCGTTAGTGGAATAGGGGTCCAGTCGGGGGATAGGTAACTGAGCGTACCATGTCATCAGGAACGAGTCGCGCTCCGCTACTTCCAAAATTCCGTACAAGACGGCTTCCTCCAAGCTTCCGCCTAACGCGCACCCGTTGGAGCCTTCCTGGACGAAACCTCCACCGAATCCCGAACTGTAATAAGCGAGACTCTCCGGAACAAGGATCGGACACTTCCGCACTAGCGAATAGCCCCATATCCAATCGATCGGAAGATCGGGATCAAACGGTTCGTAAGTGAAATCAGGCTGCGAGTACTGTTCCTTCGAATATAACCCTACCATGGAGGGGTCGAGCGCATGATCCGCAACATGGTTGTAGCTGTCGTAGATTACGGTCCGTTTGCCACGGGGGGTTATACCGCAGTGTCGCTCCAATCCTTCCAAGATCGCAGTCAATTCGCTTTCCGCATAAGAAAAGCTGCGGCCACCCGTTATCTCATCTCCAACCAGAAACGACGGCAGATTGACCCCCACCCCGGCAAATGGTGACTCGAGGTCAAGCATCTTGGCATTAAAAAGGCCGGTCCGGGAATCCAAATAGTCTTTAACCAAATGTTGCTTTAGGTCGTCTATCGGACGGCATCGGTAACTATCGATGCTTATCTTCGGTCTCGGCTTGAGCGATATATTGGCCGCTTCGGATGAATCGTCGGACAAGCGGCCGCACACCGAACAAAGCGGGTCAGGCAGAATGAAATGGAGCGAGCTATTCAAAGTTTTCAGGTTAACGATATACATATGCTCTTCCGTATGGGCTCGGCTGCCCCGCAGCACTCGCTGCGTCTCTGCAATCAGCAAGTAAGCTACATGCCAAAGTTCAGAAAGGGAAGGACTTACGGCACGTTGTATGTACTCAGTCGAAGCCGTGAAACGCCGGTTATCCGCACACTGGGAGCAACTCGGTACACCAGGACGAACCAAAGGCCCAACTATGCCCTCATCCCTTGAAATAAAGCCCCGCAGCCACGGGATCCTGGCCTGCTGCAGCGCCTCTTCAGCCTCGATGTATCCAGAGGAAGGCCAGTCATCGTGCAGCACCAGAACCAATTTCGCCGCTATAGGTACGTCTTTAGTAAAATCTGTCTGTCGAATTACCTGATAACTGTCCAATAGCTTTCCGCATACGAATTCGGCCAATAAACCATCTCCGATAATTGATATGATAGCATTCATTCAGATCACCTCATCTTGCAGTATAAAAGCCGTTGAAACATGTATTTAAGCTTCTCTGCAATTTTTAGAAGCGTATTCCCATCTACCATTATCTTGAAATAAATAAATTAACGCGGAGCTATCACTTATCATTCATACCCAAAGATGATTTCATTTTATATTTGTGATGACTAATATATGCACGTATTGGACAGGGTGCTTATAATTATTCAATAAATACCCCAAAGCTGATTTTTAAATCGATCATCAATCTACCAAATGAGAGATTTTTGGGTACTTACTACATTGGCAGCATGGTAATGATGCAGAATATGTTTTTGAAAGTGGCGTTTTCAATTTTGATACAACTAATGACTAAGCTAACAGGACACGATAGCATTCCTGTAAAGCGTTAATTTTGAGCTTTGCAAAAAAAAAAGCGCCTCGGTACGATGGGAGTACGCAACGGGTCATAGCCCTTAAAATCCCATCATCCAGGAGGACGCTCTACTATGAAGTTTAAAGCACAGGACAAACAAAATCAACTCATTGAAAAAATTACCCCTCAGCATCTCGTCGTCGGAATCGACATTGCGCAACTAACACACGTCGCTCGAGCTGTAAACTTCCGCGGGATCGTAGTCGGTAATCCGTTATCTTTCTCAAATGATGAAGAAGGGTTTCAGATCCTCATACGCTGGATTCAATCGTTGCAAGCATCCCATAACCTTAACACCGCAATCATCGGCATGGAACCGACAGGGAACTACTGGTTAAGCGTCTCCAGATGGTTGTCTGAGAAACAATTCGAAGTTGTTCTTGTTAACCCTCATCTCGTAAAAAAGAATAAAGAGAATCGCGACAATACGCCATCGAAGAGCGACAAAAAGGATGCCCTCGTCATCGCAGATATGGTTAAAAATGGCTACTACTCGTTCATTCGCAACGCGTCTGAAGCTTTCGAAGAGCTTCGTGTCTTTCTCTCCAACCGAGACTCTGTTGTAACGAGACTCGTAAGTGCGAAGAACCAAATTCATCGTTGGGTTGACGTTGTGTTCCCTGAGTTGCGACAAGTATTTAAGAAACTAATGTGCAAAGGCTCATTGGCGACGTTACGTCTTTTTCCGACGCCTGAAGAATTGAAAAAGTTAACGCCTCCGGACATAGTAAAGGGATGGAAGTCCATTATGCAACGTCACCCTGGCGAGAAAAAGGCTCAAGCCCTTATTGCGTTTGCCAGTCATTCTGTTGGTTCTGTGCAAGCAACGCATGCGTACAAGCTGCACTTAAAGCAACTTCTTGCTGAATATGACCTCGCTTATGAGCAACTACAAGTCGTGGAGGCAGAGATTATTGCCGTTTTAGAGCGCATTCCTTTTGCTAAATCCATGCTTGTCGTCAAAGGGATTAGTGCGATTTCATTGGCAGGTATTCTTGGCGAAGCCGGAGATTTAAGCGGCTTTGTTCATGGCAACGCTTTGCTTCGTCATGCTGGTCTCAACCTTGCTGAGGCAAGCTCGGGCAAATGGACTGGACAGATGAAGATTAGTAAACGTGGACGTTCCCGCCTACGACGATTTATTTTCCTGATGACCATGAGATTGACTATCAGGAGAAGAAGATGAAGAAAATGAGGTCACTCAATGAAGCTTTGTGGTAAACTAGCTCGCACTCTCGTAGGGATGGCTCGCAGCAGTGAAGCCTACGATCCTCATAAAACAATGCCACTTCAGTTAGCAGCTTAAGCAGTATCTTACCGTTTCGTCGTACAAATTTTGGCTTATTCGCTGAATTTCAAAAGAAAGCACGGAGTACCGGATTCGATTAAACCAAAGGGCATCGACCCGTAACGATAGCAAGTCCGGCCTCCACCCCTTGGACAGGTGTAACGAAGGAATGAGAGGGCAAAGACCCGTTGAGCTATTGGAGTGAAAACCTCCAGGGGCGGCGTAGAGAATGGAAGAACATGGGGTTCTAATCTCACCCTCTATTTCCGCACGCCTTCATGTTTCCTGATCCTCAACTAGGGTTGCTCTAACAATCTTACCGTAGATCTGGCAAGACGAAATCTTGCGAATAAGCGAGCATTCGTGAGAAAACTGAATCGTACAGAGTGAGTTTAATTGCAAGTGGCTTTGTTTCTGAAGTGATTCAAAATTTTATTGTATTTTAGCTTTTTTGAACAACATAGGAAAAGTTACACAAGTAGTGCCTTTCGATTACTCCTTGGATAAACAGATAGGCACAAACCAATAGCCACAACGTTTTTTTATCGATACCCATCGTGGCAAATGCTAAAACTAAGGCCCCAAACAAAAAAACAATCATGTCATATGCTTTCGCTTTAGCTCGATTCGCGATTACCAGATTACGCTCATCTTTTTTGTCGATTTCCATCTGCTTTGCTGAGTCAGGATGATTCTTCACCATGCGTCGGCCGATTAGCTCTCCCATGCCGTAATGTAAAGCAAACTTTCCATAAAAAGGGCCATCCTGGCGAAGGATGGCCCTAAAACTTGCCGTTACAGATAGCGCTGAGAACCTTAGCAAATATACGAGTGCATTGTGAAAATATTAACAAATTCTCAAAATAGCATAAATACATATTTTACATAAGTCATATATAGTAGAAACTATTCATTTAAATATTTTTAAGGAGAGAATCGATGAAGAAGATGTTGAAGTGGATTGGAGCGGCGGCATCAGTCATGACCGCTATACTTGCCGGAGGAGCTTCCGTCGCAAGTGCTGCAGACGCTGACATTGCACTTCGTTCGGCAATGGAAGGTATGAACGGCACGTTAGGCTGGGCAGCTGATACCCAGATGATTATCGTTGACGTGGCCGGCAGCAAAGCCAGCCTAAAGGTGGGTTCGACTGATGCGACGATCAAAGGTCAAGCGGTCAAGCTGGATAAAGCACCCTACGTAATGAACGGAGCGACGCAAATTTCTCCTGCGACTCTGAAGCAGATTCAGGATGCTCTCAAAGGTAGCGACAAGCTGTTGTTCACATTCTCCTCGGTGGGTGACTGCCGCATCGAAGACGGCTACACTGGAGCTTCCGCACAGGATCTGAAGTGGATGGTTAATACAAAAGTACTGACCCGCATGACTGATGAGATGGAGGCAAAGAAATCGAACATGTTGCTCTTTAACGGCGATATGATTTTGGGATACTCGAAGAACTCCGACGTCAATTACTTGAACCGTCAGTACGCCTACTGGCGCGGTGTGGTTGGAACGGCTTTCGAGCACGGCATGTACGTATTCCCTGTGCCTGGCAATCATGAGGTGCAGGACAAGTACAAGGATGAAAATGGGAAAACGGTTAAAAAAGCTACGGAGTCAAACGAGAACACCTGGCGTGATAACATGGGCGACATTATAGTCGATTCGCAGCGGTTTTCGCAAATTCTCGGTGACAACATCGCTGGATTTGATCCGAATAATTATCCGCAAATCGGGGGCGTAGACAAAATTTCCACAAACCAAAAGCAGCTCGATTATTCGTTCGACTACCGAGGATCGCACTTTGCCATCATTAATACTGACCCGACAGGAAACGATTCGCATGCTCCAACTGAGTGGTTGGCGAAAGACCTCGCAGCTGCCAAAGCTCGAGGTATGAAGCACAACTTCGTATTTGGCCATAAGATGGCTTACACGTATATTTATGATCCTTCAATTACTGAACCGGGGGGCCTTGACGCAGATAAAACAGCTGCGGATGCGTTCTGGAAGGTGATTGAAGATAATAAAGCGACGTACCTAAGCGGTCATGAACATATTACAGATATTAGCCGTCCGAATAACGGCTCCGCGTACCAAATCATTGTAGGCTCCGGTGGTTCGCCATTTGAAGCCGTGAAGCCGACCGGTAAGGATACGGATCGTTACTATGCCTATGTAACGGCTAAGGTATACGAGAGCGGCAAGGTGCATTTCGATGCGTACGGTTTTGATGCGAACTTCGGTCCTACGCAGAATTTCATGAGCTGGGATCTGGAGCAGGGCTTCTAATCGGTCAATTAATAGTGAAGAGGCTTGGCGAGTTGCGCCAAGCTTTTTTGTGATTTGCGCTTTGCCAACCTGTTTAGGGTTATTAAGTGATTTTATAAAATAATAATAATAATATATCAGGTAGCCTGAAAGAAGCACAATCCAATTCAATTTACTTCGCAGAATACGGGTTCTGCGAAGTATGTGGTAAATTGAGAGAGCTAAGAACTCCCCATAAAATAAGCATATGCCTGCTGCTGCACACTTACACTACGCCAGACGGCCATCTTATCTGCTGGCGTTTTGAGTTAAAGTAACTAGCAGGATGCTTGAACGAGTAATTGAATAAATACCAATATTAATCTATGAGTCAGGATGTTGCTAAAAATGAGTTATCTGGGAGCCTTAAGGTTAAATCAAGAAAGCAAACAGAAAAAAATTGAAGAAATACTTGAAGAAAATAAAGCACAAAGCGTCGGGCAGGGTTATATTGACATCATAACTACTCTAGATATATTCGAAATTTGGTGTTAGAGCTCACAGAAATCGGAATAGCCATTAATAGTGTATCTTGGTGGTGCCATTGTATTGATGAGAATAGGAGTCTTTATGAATGTCCACATGGAATGGGAGGTCCCCAAAGCATTCATTTTGATGGCTGGTTCTGTGAAATGGGCTTAGATTTTGAAAGTTTTGATCTACCTGATGGTATAACAAAAATTAGAACAGGAAAATGTATCACCTGCTGAAATAAATTCAATAAATGAATCAATATTGGTATATATAAATCAATTTAAGTCAGATGAACGGACCTCGTGTGCAACCCCATCGTAGCGAGGCGCTCGTTTTTGTTCAAACGCCAAATTATTCATTTTACAGGAGTTCTAACGGGCAGGGTAGAGGTGATGAGGTGGTGATATTGTAATCAATGTGGACTTATTCGTTAAACTAACTGGCAGTTTAGATAAGAAGGAAATAATAGTAAAATAGGCTTAGCCACTTTTACAACGGTAATTTGCATGTTAGGAGTGTGGATCCGTGTTTACAATGGAAATTTTGCAAATAGAAGATGTATTAACTGAGATGCTTGATTCTTTTGAACGTTTTCAAATAACTACACGGGTGATTTTTAATGATAGGGGTACATGGTTTGAGACCGGCGATTCGTTTGAAGATAATTGGACGTTGGAAAGGAAACGGCAAATAGTCGAGCATTTTAAAGATACGATTAAGAATGGCGGTGCTGTTGTAATTGCTAAACAAGGTGCACAATTGATTGGTTTCGCTATTATAGAAGCTGTGCCATTTGGAAGTGAGTCTATTTATCGGGAGTTATCTTTTCTTCATGTAACCCGTTCCGTGCGAGGACGAAAGGTGGGTGAGTATCTTTTTCTGAAGGCAAAAGAAGTTGCAAAATTATTAGGTGCAGAAAAACTGTATATAGGGGCGCACCCATCCGTGGAAACTCAAAATTTCTATCGCAAAATGGGTTGTGTGCAAGCGGTAGAGATTAATGAGTTTATTTATAAACGAGAAATTCGGGACATTCAATTAGAGGTCACGTTATAACAAGTGTATTTTCTAAATCTGTAAACTAAATGGAGGTGATTAAGAATTTGATTAAGGTGTATAACTAAGAAAGCCTACCGTTCCTTCATGTATTGCAACCAAGTGTTCGACAATCGAATACAGCATATACTGATGTACGGAGGTGCTTGAGATGGATTTTCTGAAGGATTTAGGCAGGCTGGCAGGCGATGTGACAGGCAAAGTGCTCGGAGGAACTGTCCGTGTGGCAGGGGAGCTTGTTCGCAGTGAATATATAAAGGAAATCGGTAATGATATAGAACAGGTCACGGCCAAAACTGGCGTGATCGCAGGCCATGCAGCGAGCGGTATATGGAATTTAAGCACAGGCCTAATTACCGCGGATAAGCAGCAATCGAAAGCTGGACTCCATGAACTTGAACAAACGGCCATTACGACGGCAAGAGGAGTTGTCCATGGCATCGAGTATGTGGTTGAGTGCGGAAAAGATGTCGTGACAGGCTTCAAGGACAGCGATAAGGCGCGGTTGAAAGACGGCGTGAAAAAGCTGGGAAAAGCGGCTGCTATCAGCATTCTGGCTATCGGTGTGATCGATGTCGTCGATGGTCCGGACGTACCGGATTCCTCAGGTACAGTGTAAGTAAGACAATGTGCCTTCATAAAAACAGATATAACGAGATATCGTTGTGTCTGTTTTTAGTATTGGTACTAGTTAGTGTACCAGAATAGTGGTCAAGACAGCTAAATGAATATCGGGACGAAATGGACGTTCTTAATCATACGGCACCTGTTGATCGAAGGAACGCTGCAAAAGGTGTATTTATTGAATTGAAGAGATTTGGGTTAAACTTATAAAGAGTGGTGCGATGATGAAAAGCACCGGGGAAAGACTAATTACCAGAAAAAGCAAAAGGCACCCTGTTGGGTGCCTTTTGCTTTTAACTTTCGTCGTATTCGGTTTTTCCTCGCTTGCATAATTTCATCACTAGACTCCTCCATCATTTGCTCAATGACAAACCCCTCTTTTGACAACGCATTCACATAGGTTGATGCATGATCGTGATAGGGATAATTGCGGTTGCATTAATTGTATATCTCGGAATTGTCTTGGTAAAACCCGAGAAATTTTAATTATCTGATCTAAATGAAAGGGAGATCTTGAGATGGGAATGGGATTGTTACAGGTAGTTATTACACTGGTTATCATCATGTTGTTAGTGAAACCGGTCTTGGTAGCTTGGTACATTTTTGATATCAATAATAGAACGAATCCATCTAAAATTAATTATTTTCTTGGTAGGACTGTAACCTTATTATTATTTGATCCAGAATAATCAAAAGGGTGGGGATGGGAAATGAATTTATTCAGAGAGATGACAATAAATGATTATGAACAAATGATTGAATTATGGAATGGCATTGAGGGATTAGCTTTAAGCAATGCTGATTCTAAGGAAAACATTGAATTTTATCTGCAGAGAAACAGTGGATTAAGTTATGTATGCGAACAAGATAATAAAATCGTTGGGACTATTTTATGTGGGCACGATGGGAGAAGAGGTTTCATCTATCATGTGTCCGTAAATCCAGATTATCGAAAACAAGGAATTGCTAACAAACTAGTGCAAAAGAGCTTGGACCAATTGAACAAAGCGGGCATTGATAAGTGCCACATATTTGTGATTGAAGATAATTTAGTTGGAAATGCCTTTTGGTCTTCATCTGGCTGGGAAAAAAGAAGTGGATTTTTTGTATATTCAAGGAATACGCGATAAGCAAACACAGATGCAACTAAATGGATACAAGAGCTCAATAAACACGAAGAAACGGCAGCCGCACAAGGACTGCCGTTTTCTCAACTAACTGGCGGGATAGATTAAGATCATACGCAGGGAAACGTACTATAAGAAAGTGCAAGTTATATATCTTCCGCGCCTTGATTATAGCCACTGTCGATCGCGACGTGCTGAATGGACGCGATCAAGGCCACTTCTCCGAATGCACCTCTCACTCGGACGGAAGTGGTGACTGCCCGACATTAATAGTGGGGGGCATATGGGAAGGAATCGTTCCTTCCGGCATCTCGCCGTCAATGCCCAAGAAATAATGCCGGATCGGCGATAATTGCTCGTTCAATTCGTACACGAGCGGGATGCCGGTCGGTATGTTCAGATCGGCGATCCCGTCGGCAGGGACTCGATCCAGATGCTTCACCAACGCCCGTAACGTATTGCCGTGAGCCGCAATGAGAATGTGCTTGCCGGACGAGAGAGCGGGGGCGATTATCTCCTTCCAGTACTTTAACACTCTGCGCTCCGTATCATCGAGATTTTCCGTTAACGGAAATTCCCCTTCTTTTAAATTCCGGTAGCGTGGCGCGGACGCTTCGTATCGGGCATCGTTTTGATCCAATGCAGGCGGGCGAACGTCGACGGACCTGCGCCACAAGTGAACTTGCTCTTCTCCGTATTTCTCGGCCGTCTCGGCTTTGTTCAATCCTTGCAGGGCGCCGTAATGCCGTTCGTTCAGCATCCAGCTTTTGAATTCCGGAATCCACGTCAAATCCATTTCTTGAAGAATGATCCACATCGTCCGAATCGCACGCTTCAGAACGGATGTATGCGCTGCGTCGAAGACGTAACCCTGATTTCTCAGGATGATTCCGGCTTGTCTTGCTTCTTCGAGACCGTTCGGAGACAAATCCACGTCTGTCCAGCCCGTAAATCGGTTCTCGAGATTCCATTCGCTCTGTCCATGGCGGATCATTACTACTTTGATCATGCGGAATTCTCCTTGTATAAGGATAAGTTGCCTAACTCCATCATAGTTGTCAGCTTTGGCAAAAGCAAATGACCATAAAAATGGTCAGTATATAGTAAGGATTGTCTTGGGAGCATATGCAGCAAATAAAAATTGATACAATCGATAATCCTGGTTGGTTCATTCGAATTGACTTACTCGAGACTAGTCTCGAAAACGAAATTTTCAATCGCATTCAAATTGAACGTACTGAAACTGACTGGCTTATATGTAGAGTTGAAGACCACACTTTTATGGGAAGTGGAGGAGTGTTTAATTTAGATGAAATAATCGAAGTTTTTAAAAATTGGGCAATTTCTTGTATACAAAAATAAAACTCTAGGTGTTTCCCGCATCTCAGAAGAATAGAAGACCGACTACCGTTAATGGTATGCCGGTCTTCTATTTAAATTACGCAATATCATAATTTGATAAATTTGAAAATTTCAATTGTTAATACCTAGGGCTACGATAGCACAGTAGATAAAAGTATTTACGAGTTAGCAAGTTCTTGGATCTGGAACTTCAGTTATTTTTCGAAAAGTCCATCCATCGTATTTCCGTACAACAAACCTATAGAACTCTCAGGGAAATCAACATCTTCATCCGTCTTTCCTTGATAATTTTAGATCAATTGGCGTCGATGTCGACGTCCGAAGCTTTCACGAAGGCAAATCGATGGTTGAATTGTATGCGGTAATATTCTTCGTTGCCTATTACTTCTTTAGAATCAAGATAAGGATCATAGGTAAAAACTTTTGCATTGTAATAATCGCCTTTCACTTTCTCGAAGGCCACATACTCCTGTCCTTGTTGAATCGTATATTGCAGGGGATTGAGAGTGTTAGGGCTAACACCGCTCGGATATGCGCTGACTTCCGGATAAGCGCCTCCATATACCGGAATCGTTGCTTTTCCCGCTTTCGGCTTAATGATTAGTCCATCGGATTTCACCGTATTCCGTTGATTAGGATCGTAGAACCACGCCTTTTGTCCGCCGTACCAAATCGCGTCCCAATCCCCTTGACGGTCGGCTAGATAAAATGTTTGCCCAGTTACCGCTTTATCGCCCCAATTTAAGGCCTCCGTCTTATCTTCGCCTTGGGTAGCAGCATCGTCCAAGAGTGGAGCTTCGAAGCTTGGCGAAGTATACAAGTAAACAAAGTCGGAAGGTTGTGAAGGAGCGTCACTAAATGAGTTCTGGTTTGTCTGGAAATGCGGTTTAATCATCACAAGCTTTTGAGAGCCCCCGCTAGGATGAATCGGTGCACCCAGCAATTCCATATAATGTTCCCAATCCCAGAACGGTCCGGGATCACGATGCATCGTTTTTTGCTTGGATGCGGACAACCCGGGAACTTCTTCATGCCCGAAAATATGGGCGCGGTCGATCGGAATGTTATACTTATTGGCTAAGTATTTCACAAGTTTTGCCGAGGAACGATATAGTTGTTCGCTATACCAGGTAGCCCCTTCCTTGGCGAAGCCTTCGTGCTCGACCCCGATCGAATGCATGTTAAAGTACCAATTCCCTGCATGCCAACCGACATCTTTATTATTCACCATCTGCGTCACATCGCCGTCAGAGGATCGAATGACATAATGCGCCGCAACGTAGGAATACGGATTTTGAAAAATATTGATCGTGTCGTTGTAGCTTTCCTCCGTATCATGGATGAGAATATAGCGGATATCTGGCCCGTAATTGGGACGGTCGGCCGGGTCATAATTAGAGTAGTCGCCTGGATTGGCGCTGTGCTGCTGATAAGCAGCCGGAACGAAATGGCAGGAAATACTATTCGGACAATCCGCATCGTCTTGTTTACTAGTATGCAACTTTAGAGAATTCGCTGTTGCATCGTTATGTTTTAACTGTTGGGCGGCAAGATGCACAAGTTGTCCATTGGACGTTTGCCGTTCGGCCCCTTGATTGATCGTATCGTATACTACATTGGCAAAATCCAGAGCAGCAGACGCTTCCGTTGAACCGCTGAATTTGACTACGGCCCCATACCAGTCCTCTGGATTAGTCGGAACCGTTCCGGTCGTTTCCTTAGCGTATTGGGCTAGTAAAGCTGCCGCACCGCGAATATTTTGCTTCGGATCGCTTTTTAATTCATCCGGAGTAAGCTGAAGCAGCTTCGCCGCAGCTGAAAGAGTGAGATTGGAATCCTGTGTAACTGTTGTATTTTGCTGTTCCTCTGATCCTTTGGAATCTTCAAGGTCTCCATGTTCATTATCGGTAAGATGCATGATTCCGTATCCGGCTGATGTACTTGGCTCGCCATTGTGGTGCTCCCAACGGGTAAGGTTGTAAGAAACAGATAATAGGATGCTTTCCGGGACACCAAATTCTTTCGCGGCTGCAGTAAAAGCATCTTGAAGCGAATCACTCTGAATGACTGCGGCATTTGCAGAAAGAGGTTGCTTCACCCACGGTAATGAAACAGGTGTGAAGGAAACGATTCCAAAGAGTAAGCCGGTTAGTGCGAGTGGAACGATGAATTTCTTAATACGAAAATGATGGCGCATGATCAATCCTCCTACTAGATTAATTTACTAAATTTACTAATAGTTTCAGTAACATTATAGATGAAATTTTATATCCTCATCAACATTAGAAAATGAAATAAATTTACAAAAATGATACCTGGATCTAGTCAAATCAAACTAAATGCTAAAAAATACTTCAGGAATTTCCAATGATTCTACACTATTACCTATTTTTCAACGCAATTCCTAGCCGACCGCTACTTATCATCCCAAAAAAATGAACTAAAAGCACTATACTTTTTACCCTGAAAAACACGCCTGAAATGAATAGAATAAAGGTCAATATGGTGTTAGTGGAATAAAATGTGAATTTTGTTGAAACGCGTGAAGAGATCGTTAGAAGTACTTTTTCTATACTCGAGAGAACGTATCAAATCTGATGATAAACTAATTAAGGCTTAATAAGCAGCGCTAAACATCGTCTTGTCATTTATGACATCAAGTTCTTGTCAACCGACAATAAATTTCGCTGTCCAATGAAACAAATGTGCCTACATAAACTAGAGCGAAAAAGCTAGAGAAATCAAGCTTTTATTTTTTTATGTAGGTGAATTTGTGTCATAGAAAAATGCAAAAATTTCCCTACATTGTAGTCCTGTGAGACAAATCTCCCTACATGCAAGACACCGACCTCTAGACAAGTTAAAGATTCGATCAATTTTCAGCAAGCAGGAGATAAACTAACGGGAGTTTAGTGCAACAAAAAAATATTGTACACCTCCAGAATATGGAATAAACTTAACGTATCAATGTAGAACTTCGTATGGTTTATGAGAATGGAGGATTCGACCAATGGATAATAATTCAAACAAAAAAATGGCAAGTGGACTGGCAATTTAGTCAAAACCTTGACGGGCGGAGGGCCATTCTACGCGACCGAGACGGTGGATCTGTACATTTATAATTTCGCCTTCAGCACAAGCGGCTTCCCACAGATCGGGTATGCGTCGATGGCTGGTATTGTATTTGGCGTTGCCATTTTTATATTGACTGCACTTCTCGGTCTTCTTGCGAAGTGGCTGCAGCGGGCAGGAGGCAGGGGATGATGACAAGAAAAAATGGTCATCTGGTCATATCCTGCTGACGGTCTTCGGATTCATCTCTGGATTTTTCCTTTTATTTGTTGAAAACGAATCAGGAGTATATCACCTCGGGCTTAAATCTCCTTTCCGAATCCATGCAGTGGATGAACTATGCGCGCGCATGGAAGGCTGGCCACTTCTCGGATTATTTCAAAAACTCGGTGATCGTGACGGTATCGCCGGTCGTTATTGTTACCTTGCTGTGCATGTGGACCGGCTGCGCGCTCGGTCGCGTCAACTTCCCGGGTAGAAAGCTGCTCGTATTTATCTTCAGCGCTACAATGTTTATGCCAAAGGGATACACCATTATCCCGGTGTATTTGATCCTGAAACAGTTGGGACTCCTCAATACGATGCCCGGTGTCATTTTGGCGGAATCCTCCGGTGCCCATGTGTTGTTAATCTAAGGATAATAAATTTAGCCAGGGAGGCTGCTCTGAATGGAGAAAAAACCGCATATCGTTATTTTCAATCCTGATCAATGGAGGGGGGACGTCCTCGGACATGTCGGAAACGCTGCGGCGGTAACGCCGGTTCTCGATCGACTGGTCGAAACCGAGGCAGTTTCGTTCCGCAGCGCCTTTTGCCAAAACCCGGTGTGTACGCCGAGCAGATGCTCGTTTATGAGCGGCTGGTATCCGCATGTACGGGGTCATCGCACGATGTTCCATATGATGCAGCCCGATGAGCCGGTTCTGCTGCGCACGATAAAGGAGCAGGGCTACTCCGTATGGTGGGGCGGGAAGAACGACCTGGTTCCTGCGGAGAGCGGCTATGACGCTTACTGTGATATCAAGTATAAACCGGAGAAGCAGCCGCGCCCGGAATCAAACCTGCACGGATATGATCTGTGGAGGGGTGAGCCCGAAGGGGACAACTATTACTCCTTCTACGCCGGCAAACTTGAAAAAGACCCGGCCGAGGAAGCTTATTATGACAGCGATTGGGCGAATGTGTTAGGAGCCATCGAATTTATCAAGAACGCTCCCGAGGATCAGCCGATTTGCCTCTACCTGCCCTTGCTTTATCCTCATCCGCCTTATGGCGTGGAGGAGCCTTGGTTCAGCCAGATTGACAGGAAGAAGCTGCCGCCAAGGATTCCTGCGCCCGACAATTGGGACGGCAAGCCAAGTCTGCTTAAGGGTATTTACGAAAGGCAGAATCTTCAAACATGGTCGGAGGAACGCTGGGACGAGCTGCGGGCGACCTATTACGGTATGTGCTCCCGAGTGGATCATCAGTTCGGATTGCTTCTCGATGCCTTGAAGGAAGCCGGCATTTATGATGATACGGCGGTGTTCTTCTTCTCCGATCACGGCGACTTCACGGGAGATTACGGACTCGTAGAGAAAACGCAGAATACGTTTGAGGATACGTTAACCCGGGTACCTTTTGTTATTAAGCCGCCGAAGCACATTCCCGTTGTACCCCGAGTCAGCGATGCTTTGGTGGAGTTGATCGATTTTCCCGCTACTGTCGAGGCGCTACTTGATTTGAAACCGGAGCACACCCATTTCGGACGCTCGCTTCTGCCGCTTCTGGCGGGGGAAACGTACGAGCATCGTGATGCCGTCTTTTGCGAAGGCGGCAGAATCCATGGCGAAATTCACTGCATGGAGAAGGACAGCATCGCTCAGACGACACCAACCGGCTTATACTGGCCCAGGGTAGGCTTGCAGCAGAGTGAAAGAGCGGAGCATACGAAGGCCGTCATGTGCCGCACCAAAACGCATAAGTATGTGAGGCGCTTATATGAGTCGGATGAGCTTTACGATCTGCAAAGCGATCCCGGAGAAATGGCCAATCGGATAGATGACCCTTCTTTATCCGGCGTACTCGCTGAACTGAAGGACCGGCTGCTGACTTTTTATCAGGAAACGGCGGATGTGGTCCCGCATAAGACCAACCAGCGTTTTTAGCAAAGTTTTCGGTAAAAAGCCTATACAGATCGAAGATGAGGGGCACCTTTAGGTGCTCTCTCTTTTTTTGCGCCTGACTAGGCCCCAAATCATGGTACACATTTATACACCGTCCCTCCCACGGTCCCATTTCTTGTTTTTTGTATACCTGGAATTAAAAATAAATGGATTGACACAAAAATAGGCAAATGCTAATATAATTTTCATACTAAAGTAAGTTAATAGGAATTATATGTTTTATGTTTAAATTGTTCTTATAAAAAAAATAATCCGAATGTCAACCGGACCACCGGAGACTTCCCTTTCTCACTAAATGAAAGGGAAGTCTCTTTTATTTTATCTATGCGAGGAGAACGATGGAAATGGCAAAACGTAGGATGGGAAATATGAAAAAAAGAACCTTTTTATTAATGGCCGCAATGTTAGTAGTCGGGATGTTGGAGGGGTGTGCGCCCGATAGCAAGACTACAAGTAGCGTAGCTGGAAACACCTCACCCCAGGATGATTTAAAGGATAAGCTGGCAATTAACATAACGACGATCAGCTATGAGGGTGGAGGCTGGCCGGACCATCACCCAATGATTGATTTCCTAAACAAAAAATTCAATATTGATTTAAATATTCAGTGGATACCGGCTGATAGTTACTCCGAGAAATTAAATGTTCTTGCGGCCTCGGGTGAATTCCCGGATGCATTTCTATTGCAAAGGCCAGACTTTTTAAAATTTCGTGATAAGGGCGTATTCCTTGACGTCAAGCCATTGCTTGCTAAATACCCGAATTTGGTTAAAAATCTCGGTGGAGATAAGACCCTCCAATATATGAACCCGAACGGCAAATATTTTGGCCTCCCATACTACGGAATTGAAACACGAGATTCACTCGGCATTCGTAAAGACTGGCTTGATAAGCTTGGTTTGCAAATGCCAACAACCACCGATGATTTTCTAAAAGTAACGACAGCGTTTGCCACTCAGGATCCGGACGGCAACGGAAAGAATGATACAATCGGCTTTTCTGCAGCATTAACACCGACCAAGACGGATTTCCAATTTATTGACCAGATCAAAATGGCCTTCGGGTTAGTCAACGGGTGGGGGTTAAAAGACGGTAAATTAATCAGTTGGCATACGCAAAACCGGGAGCTGAAGGATTTCGCAACGTTCATGAACAAGGCTTACACTTCGGGAGCGCTTGATAAGGATTTTGCTGTTAACAAGAACAAGGACCCACAAGACAAATATACGTCGGGCAAGGTAGGTACGGACCAGATCGTTCCGACACAAGTGTACCAAAACATTGTCCCACCTTTGTTAAAAGTGGATCCCAAGGCGGAAACGGTACAGCTTTTGCCGCCGAAAGGTCCTACCGGGTTACAAGGGACGACGACTTCCTCTGCCACGCAAAAGGTTGTCATCAACGCAAAGATCGATCCGAAAAAGCAGGATCGGATCATGAAGCTGTTCGATTATTTTCTTTCGGATGAAGGAAATATTCTAACCAAGAATGGCATTGAGGGGCTCGATTACAAAAAAGACGGCAACAGTTACGTGAAGTTACCAGACTTTGATAAAGACCGGCCTTATTTGATCTCGATCTGGCTGCTGCGGAGGAACGATCCCAATATACAGATTCGCTTATGGGACGATCAAACAATGGTGGACAATGTCAATCATTGGTTTAAAAACAACGCTCCTTACAAAAAACCGAATGAAGCGGCCGGACTGGAGTCGGCGACAGATACGAAGCTTGGACCGAACATCGATGTGAAATTTATGGGAAGCATGGTCAAGGTGATTATGGGTGAACAGCCTATCGATTCCATTGATCAGGCGGTAGAACAATGGAAAAAAGACGGTGGCGATAAAATTACACAAGAATATAACGATGCTTATCAAGCACTTCAAAAGTAGCTATTTACTAAGCAGCTAGGGGCGTTGAACATGAAAAAATGGATGCTTACATCAGTGAGTGTATTATTAACAGCAGGATTTCTAACAGCATGCATGTCCATAAGCAAGTCGACTTACAGTGGAACAGATGGCGGCTCCTATGATTCGGGAACCAAAACAGTTCAAGACGACATGAAGGAAAAGCTGGAAATCAATATCATGACGATCAGTTATGAAGGGGGAGGTTGGCCGGACCACCATCCAATGATCGATTATTTGAATAAAAAATTCAACGTCGATCTGAAGTTCCAGTGGATACCCTCGGATAATTATGATGAGAAGTTAAATGTGCTCGCTGCCTCGGGAAGTTTTCCTGATGCATTTACCACCACAGGTGGCGAATTTTTGAAGTGGCGGGACAAAGGGGTTTTCCTTGATGTCAAGCCCATGATATCCAGGTATCCGAATTTGCTGAAAAACCTAGGCGGGGAACAGAGCCTTCAATTCATGAGTCCAAAAGGGAAATATTTCGGACTTCCCTATTATGCTATTGATACCCGTGATTCGTTTGGCATCCGTCAGGACTGGTTAGATAAGCTCGGTCTGAAATTACCAACAACGATGGACCAATTTTACAATGTCGCAAAGTTATTTGTTACCCAAGATCCAGATGGTGACGGGAAATCCGATACAATCGGATTTTCGACATCATTGACGCCGACTAAAGACGACTTTGATCACATCGACGACATTAAGGCGGCTTTCGGTCTTGTCAACGGATGGGGATTGAAGGACGGTAAAATAATTAGTTGGCATACGCAGAACAAAGAACTTAAAGACTTTGCGTCCTTCATGCACAAAGCTTATGTCGAAGGAGTATTGGATAAAGACTTCGCTGTGAACAAAACGAAGGATCCTCAGGAAAAATATTCGGCTAATAAAGTGGGAATTATGGACGTGGTGCCCACCAACTATTATCAAACCTACGATGTGAATTTGAAAAAACTCGCTCCGAAAGCTGTGACAGCCCAGCTCCTCCCTCCGAAGGGTCCCAATGGGCAGCAAGGTACAAAAACTAGCATGGGAACGCAAAAGCTTGTTATTAATTCAAAGATCGATCCAAAAAAACAGGAACGCCTATTGAAAATGTTCGATTACTTTGTTTCAGATGAGGGCAACATCATGACCAAGAATGGAATCGAAGGCGTACATTATAAAAAAGATGGGGACAAATACAGTAAGCTTGACGCTTTTGCCGGAGACCGTCCCTACATTATATCTACATGGCTACTGAGGCGGTTTGATCCCGATATTCAAATCAGACTTTGGGACGATCAGGAGATGGTAAACAAAGTAAACCAGTGGTTTACCAATAACGCCCCTTTCAAATGGCCGAATACATCAGTGGGCCTGGAATCTGCTACTTATAATAAGCTTGGAATTACAATTGACCAGAAATTTATGGCCGCACTCGTTAAAGTTATTATCGGCGAACTACCTATTGATACTATTGACCAGGCAGTGGATCAATGGAAAAAAGATGGTGGCGACACGATAACCAAAGAATATAACGATGCTTATCAGAAACTGCAGTAAGCATTCCTAGCGGAGGAACAGCATGAGAAACGGATTAATCAGGGGAATTCCTTTATATTTGATGATATTGCCGGGATTTCTATTTTTCGTCGTTTTTAAATATATCCCTATAGGAGGTCTGGTGATCGCCTTTCAGGAATACGATCCCTTTGAGGGGTTTCTGGGCAGTCCGTGGGTAGGCTTTGCCAACTTTCAAAGGTTATTTACCGATCAGGACTTTACGAGTTTACTTCGTAATACTTTAATACTTAGCGGACTCAATCTGTTTCTGTTTTTTCCAGCACCAATTGTTTTCGCTGTATTATTGAACGAAATCAGAAGGAGCTGGTTTCGCAAAAGTGTGCAGACGATCGTTTATATGCCTCACTTTTTGTCTTGGGTCGTTGTGGTCAGCATCACTGTACTGTTATTTTCCACCCAAGAAGGAGGGATTAACAATTTGTTGGCCGACTTAGGGTACCAAAGGGTAGAGCTGATGACCAATCCGCATTATTTTCGTGTATTGTACTTGGTGCAGAACATCTGGAAGGAATCCGGATGGAATGCGATTATTTTCTTAGCTGCTTTGGCGGCCGTTGATCCGACGCTGTATGAGGCAGCAGTAGTGGATGGGGCAAACCGTTGGCGCCAAATGTGGCACATTACTTTACCTGCGTTGAAAACAACAATTGTCATCCTATTCATTCTCCGGCTCGGACAAGTAATGGAATTGGGTTTTGAGCATATTCTGCTGTTGCAAAATCCTGTCAACATGAGCGTATCCGACGTATTCGACACCTACGTATACCGAAATGGAGTGCTGCAGGGGGATTTTAGCTATTCCACAACTGTGGGCGTTTTTAAGTCAGCCGTTGGTTTAGTGCTCATTATTCTGGCCAACCGGTTGGCAAAAGTATTTGGGCAGGAAGGAGTGTACTAACATGAGAAGATTTGATGCACGAGGAAACAGCGTGACATTCACTTGGTTTACATGTGGTCTCTTGCTGGTATGCCTGTTCTCGGTGCTCTTTCCCTTTTTGTATGTGATCATGACATCCTTTGCACCGCAAGAAGAGATTTTGACCCGAGGATTTTTTCTTATTCCGCATCATTGGACCATTAACGCTTACAGATACCTCATGCATAATGTTAATTTCTTACATTCGTTCTACAACGCCGCTTACATTACGATCGCGGGTACTCTGATAAACATGGTACTAACGTCGTTCATGGCATATGGGCTTTCCAAATCGTGGCTAAAGGGGCGCAAAATCCTTAATTTCATGGTTCTTTTTACCATGCTTTTTGGCGGGGGCATTATTCCTACTTACCTGATCGTTAAAAGTCTGCATCTTGTAAACAGTTATTGGGCGTTGTTCCTGACCGGAGCAATCGCTCCATTTCACCTTATCGTCTTACGCAGCTTCTTTCAGACGATTCCGCTCGAGCTGGAGGAATCCGCGCGGATTGACGGGTGTGGCGAACTCCGGTTGTTTTACCGGATCATCCTTCCGCTTTCACTTCCAGCCATCGCCACGTTCACCTTATTTTATGCGGTTCAAAACTGGAACTCTTATTTTAACGCGATATTGTATCTGAACGATTCAAGCAAATGGCCTTTGCAGGTGTATCTGCGACAACTGCTGAATCAGTCCGACGGAAGTGTGGAAAGTGCTGCGGATGCGTTACAGTTTACCCCAGCGGTAAGGATGGCTGCAGTTGTTCTAACTGCTGCACCGCTACTGATGGTGTACCCATTTTTACAGAAATATTTCAACAAAGGGATGCTCATGGGTTCTGTAAAAGGATAATTCCAGAGTAGGAGATAATGGGGAGGATGAAAAGTGAGAAATGTGATCATGATTGCTACCGATCAGCAGAAGGTAAGCGCTATGGGCTGTGTAGATGCAAGCTACCGGACACCGCAACTTGATAGACTAGCCGAACGCAGCGTGCGGTTTACAGGTGTCATCAGCACTTCTGCGCAGTGTTCGCCTTCCCGTGCAAGTTGGATGACTGGTAAATACCCGCATCAGGTTGGAGTAAACCAAATCGGTCATGTCCTTGATCCGAGGGAATGGGGAATTGCCAAGGAGTTTAACCATGCAGGGTATGAAACCGCTTATTTCGGAAAGTGGCACCTTGGGTTATCCGCTTCAGCCCACGACTTTCAAATTACGCACTATCGCACGGATGAATTGGAGCTTGGAGGAGCGAATACCGATCCGAGATTTCTTAGCAATAAAGATGCGGTTACGACAGCTATGGCTTTGAATTATTTGGAGGACTACCAGGGAGACAAACCTTTCTTTTTAAAAGTATGCTGGCACATGCCACATCCTAACGCGCCGATAGATCAACCCTTCGAACTGATCGAGCGTTACGCGGAACAATTTCAACTAGCTGACATGCCGATCCCGGACAGTTTTTTGCGGGATAACTTGGCAGGCAAACCGGTATTTCAGCGGGAACGTTCCGAGACAGGGGAGTCGTTGTTGACAGAGGAGCTTGTCCGTCGGGATGCCCAGCGTTACCGGACGATGCTCTCACTCATGGATTGGAATCTAGGCCGCTTAATCGCGAAGCTGGAGGCAAAGGGCCTGCTGGTCAACACCGCCATCCTATTTACAAGTGATCATGGGGATATGCAGGGAGCACACCGGCTGAGGCTAAAAGGGGTGCTTCCATATAAGGAATTGTACAATGTACCGCTTATTCTGTATGTACCTGGGGTGTCCCCTTCACGAAAGGTGATTCCCGATCTTGTTTCCAGCGCGGCTGTCCCTGGTACGCTGCTTGCTGCCGCCGGCCTTGAGGTGCCTGCTGAATTTGAAGGCGGTTCCCTGCTTCCGCACCTGAACCTAGTCGCTCCTCCCGTCCAAGAGCATGTATTTTTCGAGCATTACAAAGCTTATTGGGGGTACCATCCGATGCGTGGCGTGCAAACACCAGACTGGAAGTATGTATACTACTATGAAGACGATATGGAGGAAATGTACGATTTGAGGCAAGATCCTGACGAGCTTGTCAATGTGGCCGGGGAGCTCGAGGCGGAAACGGCACGCCTGCAATTGCGGCAGCAGGTGGACGACTGGTGGGATGCAACGGGAGGTTTATCAAGGCCTGCCATTGAGGATCTGAACAGCACTTGGGGGAAAAATGGGTAAACAAGGAGTTCAAGAATGAAACCATTGATGTTGGGCGTATGAACGAAAGGAAAATGAATATTATCTTGCTTATGACCGACCAGCATAGGTTGGATCATGTTAGTTACCATGGGTACGGACGCATGTCGACGCCAAATATTGATCGAATCGCAGAAAGTGTCGGCTTTACAAATTGCGTGTCCGTCAATCCGGTCTGTACTCCTGCTCGTGCAGCTTTGCTGACCGGAAAGTACACGCACCAGATCGGGATGGTGGCCATGTCCGGAGATTTGTCACTGCAGCACCCCACCTATCCTCGCGCATTGCAGGCACATGGGTATAAGACATATGGTATCGGCAAGTTTCATTGGCTACAAGGGTGGAAATTTGGTTCTCCCATCGGGAAGGGACATCCTTTGATAGAAATTAAAAATGACATTCGCCAATTCGGCTTCGATGAAGTATGGGAAGTGTCGGGCAAACAACTCGTCAGTCGCAATTATTGCGATTACGCCGAGCACTTAGATCGGCAGGGATTATTGGAGGAATACCGAAAGTTCAATGATCGTAATACGAAAAACACCAACGATGCAGAAACCCAACGTTTTACAGCAGAATCGTTCCCATTCGGTGAACACAATTATATGGATATCGTTATTGGCAATAAAATCGTCGAAGCGATTGAACGAAGACCCAAGGAAAGTCCGTTTTTTCTGTTCGGTTCGTTTGTCGGACCGCATCCTCCTTACGACCCTCCGCAATCGTACTTAGACAGAGTGCCTTACGAAGAAATCGACGATTTTTTACCCGGACCAAAAGGTCCTCTATCGAAGGAAACCAAGAAGCATCTATATAAGCTTCGACAGGCTTACAAAGCGATGATCACCATCATCGACGAGCAAGTCGGACGGATTTTAACCAAACTGGAGGAGGAAGGGATATTGGACGATACGGTCCTTCTGTTCACGGCTGATCACGGCGAAATGATGGGCGATCACGGACGTGCACAGAAGCAGTCTCCATATCATGCTTCTGCCATAGTGCCTGCGGCTATCCGTCATCCCAGTTATTTGCACGGGGAGCGGAATTCCGCTCCCATGGAGTTAACCGACTTTACCGCTACAATCCTCGATTTGGCAGGCCTTGACCCTACAGAGGCTCTCAGTAAGGATTGGCCCGCTTTTCATGACCGTGTGCCTTGCCGGTCGCTTCTACCAATCGTTGCAGGTAAAGTCGAGAGGGTGCGTGATTATGCTTTTTCTGAATGCCAGGGGCAGTGGCAGATGATCCAATCGGAACGCTGGAAATATGTTCGGCACTTGCAGTATGAAGATCCGGACAAGGTTCCTGAACAACTCTATGATCTAATGAACGACCCGGATGAACTTCATAATTTAATAGATCACCCCGCCTATTCGGACGCTGCGGAATGGTGCCGTAAGAGACGAGATTTCGTTCTCGATCAAACGCCAGCGGCCCAGCTGCGATGGGCTCCTGTTATCGGGGAATAGCTTTTATTTTAAACGAGAGGATGAAATTTTTTGCGTATTTTATTACTCGATTTAGATTCAACAAGCCCGGATCATTTAGGATGCTATGGGTATCATCGTAACACTTCGCCTAACATTGACCAAATTGCTGCCGAAGGCGTAAGATTTGAACGTTACTATACAACCGACGCTCCCTGTGCTCCATCACGCGCGGCACTAATGTCAGGAAGGTTTGGCATTCACAACGGTATCGTCGGTCACGGAGGTACGGCGGCCGACATGAGGCGTGAAGGAAAGACAAGGCTGTTTAAGGATACTCTTGCTAAAGAAAGCTTGCCTGCCTTTCTCCGTTCCGCCGGGTTAAAAACTGTGTTGTTTAGCCCCTTTGGGGAGCGTCATTCGCAATGGACGTTCTATGCCGGATTCTCTGAGATTCACAATTCCGGAAAGAGCGGCATGGAGTCTGCAGAAGAGGTAACGCCGGGTGTATTGAAATGGATTGAAAACAACGCTAAGGACGATAATTGGTTCATGTACATCAACTATTGGGATCCACATACACCTTACCGCGCACCCGAGGAGTTTGGAAATCCGTTTAGCGAGGAACCGCTACCGGAATGGCTAACCGAAGAAGTATTGGAGCGGCATAAGCAAAAAGTCGGACCGCATAGCGTCCATGAAATCAATATGTTTAACAACCGTACATCGCCTAATTACCCAAGGTATCCCGGAGAGATTCTCGATATGGATGGGCTGCGAAAAATGATCGACGGCTATGATACGGGCATTCGTTATTTAGACACACATATCGGGAAATTACTCGACGCGCTGAATAAGCAGGGAGTTATGGATGACCTAGTGGTCATAATTACGGCTGATCATGGAGAAAATCAGGGGCATTTGGGTATCTACGGTGAGCATGGAACTGCCGACCAAGGGACTTGCCGTATTCCTATGATTATCCGCTGGCCGGGCATTACGGGTAGTCGTGTAGACAACGGATTACATTATCATCTGGATCTGCTGCCTACACTTGCCGAAATGCTTGAAAAGCCGGTAGCTCCAAGCTGGGATGGAAGAAGTTATGCTTCATCTTTACAAAATGGAAATGACTGCGGTCATGATTATCTAGTCATTTCGCAATGCGCCCATGTATGCCAGCGTAGTGTGCGATTCGGCGATTGGCTCTACATTCGTACTTATCACGACGGTTATCATCTTTTCCCACAGGAAATGCTCTACCATCTCAAGAATGACCCCTACGAACAAGAGGATGTGGCCTTGCAGAATCCTAATGTTTGCAGGGATGCGGTGTATTTATTGAATCAATGGCATGATGAAATGATGATGACTATGCCGTACGATACCGACCCATTGTGGACGGTAATGAAAGAAGGCGGACCTTTTCATGCCAAGGGGCATTTAAAGGATTACATTGTGCATTTGGAGAATACCGGACGTGGAGATGCGATACCAGAACTGAAACGCCGACACCCGAGGGAGTTCGTTTAAGACGATGAAACGACCAAACATTCTCATCTTGTACACGGATCAGCAGCGGTGGGATGCACTCGGAGTCAACGGTAATTCCGATATTCAGACGCCCTATTTGGATCAGTTAGCAAAGGAAGGCATCAATTTTGACCATTATTTTGTACAAAATCCTGTCTGTATGCCGAGTAGAGCCAGCTTTCTTACCGGACAATACCCATCTGCTTTAGGGCTAAGCGAGATGGGGATACCTGTTCCCACAAACACGGTTACACTGCCCCAAATGCTAAAACCATATGGCTATATATCTGCTAATATAGGGAAGCTGCATTTTTTGCCTCATGCCAACCGGGATCATCGAAACCCTCATCCTGCATATGGTTTCGATCACTTGGAAATATCCGATGAGCCGGGTTGTTATGAGGATGCCTACCGGGCATGGGTACGAAGAAAAGCCCGAGGGGAGGAGGAGGATGTAGTCAGCATTGGACTGCCTCCTGCCGCGAAAATCTGGAATGATGCCATGGGGATTCAGGACCGGGTCATTCATCCAGACGAACGTTTTCCCAAGAGGGCGATACCGTTTCCAGGCCCTGACGATCTTACTCATACCGCGTTTGTAGCCGAACAAACGATGGAATTTATCAGTCAGAATATGGGGCAATCCTGGCTCTGCATTTCAGGTTTTTACTCTCCACATAGTCCTTGGGTTGTTCCTCGTCGTTTTCTGGATCAATATGAGCCTTCCAGTTTCATAATGCCGAATTTCCCTCCTGATTTGGAGAAAAAAAGGCAAGGAAAGCCTGATTTTACGGATGATACACTAAGAGCTGCACGCCATGGTTACTATTCCATGGTCAGCGAGGTGGATCACCACATTGGTCGCATACTGAGTCTCTTGGAATCCAAGGGGTTAAAGAACGATACGATTGTCATTTTTACTTCCGATCATGGGGAATGGCTGGGAGAACATTTGAAGTACGGAAAGGGCTTCCCGGGACTCGATAGTGTAAGCCGTGTACCTTTGATCATACGCTGGGGCGAAGATACTCAATCTGCTGGACGGACAATCCCGGATATTATAGAAGCGGTTGATGTCCTTCCGACGTTGTTGGAAATGGCGGGAGTGCAAATTCCTGGTTCCTTACAGGGGAAGTCGTTGCTTCCCTTCTTCGAAGGGAAAGTACATCCGCGTCGTGATAGCGCACTTACCGAGCATAAGGGTTGGAAAAGTTTGCGTACTGCCGAAAACCGTTATGTGTTGAAAGAAGATGGGGAAGAGATGCTGTTCAACATCACGGAAGATCCCCACGAATATGTTAATGTTGCACATGAATTCAAATATGCACAACAGCTGTCAGACATGCGCAAATTACTACTAGGTCGCCTTCTTGACAGAGAACGGTCTCTTCCGCGCACATGGGTCTATTAGGTATCCGAATTGGTTCTAGTGCAATGACGAAATCGTATGGTAACATAGACAAAAACAAGGGAAAGTAAAGGAACCATTAGATGAAGTCAGTAACAAATCTATTCAAATGGAAACATTTGATGTTGAAATCATATTGCTAACGGTGAGATGGTATCTTCAATATCGTTTAAGTTATCGGGACTTGGTAGAAATGATGGTCCGAACGACGTTTCTCGATTTCTCTTACAACAATAATGAGATGGTACATCAATTTGCTCCTTTCCTGAAATAGCAAAAAAAGTTCGTCCTCATCTACGTTAATGCTCATGATGATTACGATTGTTGTGATCCTGACAACCCCAATTCAGCCGTTATTCGTCATCTTGTTCGGATAATGATATTCCCTGTCAGCCCGGTTAAGGTTATAATCAATTTATTCCGATTATTTCCATGTGATTTATATGGTATAAGATAGGATTTAAAAAAGGGAAGAGAAGACATGTCGGAATTCGAATTGAAACCCTCCTGCTGCAATGTGAAGCGGGATCAGTTGGCTCCTGCGGAAGGTATTCAAGTAACCGGACTAAAAGCAACGCGGGGAAACGGCAAAGAGGGCATGGTTTATTTGCCAGGCGGCTCATTCTGGATGGGGACCGACGACGCGGAAGGATTCCCTTCGGATGGTGAGGGACCTGTGAGTGAAGTAGAGCTGTCTCCTTTTTATATCGATGAGACTACTGTGACCAATGCGCAGTTCGCCGATTTTGTGCAAGACACCGGTTTTGTAACGGAAGCTTTATTACTGGGATCATGAGCAAGAAACCTGTGACCCTTCAGAAGGATTGGTATTGTTAAAGTTACAACAACCCCTGAATTTTTAGCATTAGTAGAGAAGTTTAAGAATAAAAAGTAATAAATAATCACTTAAATAACTTGCTTTCCTTAACCACCTTACGACTTAACCGTCGTAGGGTGGTTTCAGTGTACGCAAAAAAATATGTGGATAGATTTGTGTCATTAATGTTGGCACATTTGTGTTATTAGACATCGGAAGACACCGGAAGATCTTAGGAATCTATTGGATTGCACGAATACGTATTATAGCTGCTGCAGTAGTAAAGGTGCGATAATTTGGCGGAACACATCTACAGGGTACTGTTCTTTTTTTCGCTTATCATTGGTTAAAACAACAACGGTCTTAAGACTAGGGACTATATAAATATATTGTCCTCCATACCCTCGGGCGTAAAAGTACTCCACAGAATGTGTGGACGAATTGTTTGAAGCCACAGGGTATGAATCAGTCCACCAATGCCAGCCATAGTAGCCCTGGCGTGGGGCTTCCACGAGGAATGCGGATCGTACAGAACGTGCAACCAGTTCCTGTGAAATGAGCTGTTTGTTATCCCATTTTCCTTGCTGCAAATATAGCTGCCCGAACTTCAGCATATCTGAAGGGGAAAGCCAAAGTCCAAAGCCACCTGTATGAATGCCTTGAGGATCCATTTCCCACTTATAGGATTCAATTTCAAGAAGCTCAAACAAATATAACTCCGCAAAGCGGGCGGTTGTCATACCTGTTGCTTGTACCAAGATGGCAGACAATAATTGAGAAACCCCTGAATTGTATTCCATTCTAACTCCAGGAGAATCTGATAGGGGTTGTTCCAAAACAAAATTGACCCAGTTGGGTGATCTAGCCATACGCGGGAAAGAATTCTGTCCACCAAATTCAGTCCAATTAAAACCGGCAGACATCGTCAACAGATGCAACAGAGTAATTTCCTTCTTGCGCGAATCGCGGTGCTGAGCAAGCTGCGGGAAAAATACGGATATGGATGTCATTAGTGGCGGCAGCAATCCCTTATCTATTGCGATACAAATCAGCGAAGCTAGGACACTTTTGGTGCAGGAGTTGATCCTTGCTATTGCTGTTTCTGTTTGAAGATCTCTATAGTGTTTAAAGGTAAGCTGACCTTGTTGAGTTATTAAACAACTTCTCAAATCCAGTGGTGCAATAGCAGTAAATAATGATGACAAATCCATTGTAGCCTTCCTTTACTGTCATAAGATGTAATTCATTCAGATTCACCATGTATCATACCATTTGGAGTGTCTGTATGACAAAAGCGTCGGTAGACGTAAGCATGCACCGATGGTCAATAAATGAGATTCATATAAAACGCTAAAGTATAAAGTAATTCGCATCGTACAGCACCTTTTTTTGTACGGAACTATTGGAGTCGGACAATGGAAACTGAGGAGAGACAGGACTTTCAGACGCAACTAGGAGCAGGCACAATGAATACTCCAAATGAAGTCTTTTAATCCAATGAGAGTATCCATGCTAATATTCAATAATCCAAGTGATATAAATCAATTCGTGATTACGTTGATAAATACGTTAGAAAGTTTATATAACGGTAAGTATGGAACTAAAATCGGATGGGGAAAAGACATTTCTTTAAGGCCTGCAAATAAATGTGAATTAGAAAGTGAAGGGATTCTGGGATAATGATAACACAGGAATTCTGCAAAACTGCGTAACCACCTCTTTCAACTCCGCGGCTGGCTCCCAAAGAACTCATTACGAGGTTATCGAGGTCTATTCCGCTAACGGATACGTTAGTTTAATAAAGACAGCGGCAGTCTAAGACTTTATTTTTCAAGTCTTGGTCCGCCGCTGTTCCATTTTTATAGACTATCTTTCAAGGTCTGGCGAAATTCATTCTAATAAACCTTGTTAAATCGCGCTTCTCAGTCTAAAACTTTATTTTCACAGGACAACTGGGATTGAAAATTGAATTTGAATTGATATTATGATGTTATGTTGAGGATAGGAGGGCTGGACACAGCTGCTTTTTGCTTTTTGTGATAACACACATAGGAACCAGCGATTAAGGCAAAACCGATAATGAAAAAAGCCCAACCGCTAGCTGGGTCGCCCACGGCGATCGAGGAATACATAGCACCTGCCAAGTCAAATGTGAGACCAGCGTATGCCCATTCTTTAACACGCGGAAAGCCGGGAATCAAGATAGCCGCCAAACCTAGTAGTTTGGCGATGCCAAGAAAGGGCAATAGATAAGCAGGGTATCCTAAATGCTGGAATAATTTTATCGCATCTGGAACTGACAGTACATCAGGAATAGCACCTGCCCCCATCAAGAGAACTAATAATCCTGTGATAAGCCAGTATAAGATTGTATCTCTTTTCATTTGAAAATCACGTCCTTATTCGCACGATTTAAACTTGCATATTAGCTAATTACTCTTTAAGTCGGCGTCTATTCTGCCTATCTTATAGGACTATTATGTCTTGCCAAGTAATTGTCTAATTGTTCGAATGTTCCCTCAAACCCTTGTTCAAGCATTGGTGCCATCGCATCGAATTTAGCTTGCTCCTCATCAGATGCACTGTTGGTCCTCCTTGAAGGGACAGGACGGTCATACCGTCACTTGCCTCGAGCGTCAGAATCTTTAGAATTTCAAGTGGCCAGTTCGGATTGAACGACTCGCGAATTATATTCCCTTCCTCATCGGAGAATGATTCGACCCGACTGGCCGGACATCCATTCTGGTTACTTCAAGAGAAAAGCCCTTTGGTCCCCACTCTAAATACAAGCTCGCGCGGTGCATTGAATTCACGTTTCAACAAAAGTCCTTTTTGGTTACTCATTGATTACCCTCCTTAGACTTCAGAGATGACCCTGATCTTTTAAATGTTTAATCAATTCGGTTAGTCTGGCCATTCTCTTCCCACATTTGGCGAAACGATTTCAGCAGATTATCTAATCCCATAATCGGTCCCGGTCAAAGATGGGTTCCGCAAAGAATTCAAAGTTGTTCTATTCATTGGCAAACCCTCCGATAATTTGCCGTTAAAGCCTTTGACTAGTATGGACTCATAACCTTCGAGTATAATATACCTCATTAGGAATATTCCAGTCAAGGAATATTCATTATAATTTCCATTGAAAACCTGAGAAAGCTTCAGAAAGAGTGTCGAGAGATATTTGTTGGAGCGAAAATGGTGCCAACTTTTTGAGGGCTCAAGCCTGTTTCGTGAACTCGGTATTCTGCAGCAATAACAGATGGAACTTGAAGTATGTTCACCGTGCATTAATCGGTACTGGAACCCTTGATCCTCCAATTTGGAGATCAGGGGAGAATTGAAAAAGAATAAAAGCTATTCGCCATCAGATAAAAACTAAAGCCGAATTTCGGTTGGAACAAGATAAAACCCGCTTCATATTGGGAGCGGGTTTTATCTTTTATTTTATTTGTAAGCAAGTTATGCTTTCGGAAAAATGAATCATGTAGATTAGAAGACAGTCAATTACGGCAGAAGGTGTATGTGCATTGACATTGAATAACAGAAAAAATAAGACATAGACTGTATTATTCCTGCTTCGAGTAGTGAAATTACATTAATTTTATTTTGTACAAAGGAAAAATAAAGTGAGGAGTGAAAGGCATGAACTCTAAACAACAAGCTCCAACCAAGCGGGGAGAGATAACTACAACCACACTTATAATACGTGTCCTTATCGGTGGTCTGACGGCTGCTGTCGTACTCACCGCTCTTAATTTGCTTACAACAAGATCGATAGCTACAACCCTGTCGGCTCAGAATATTATTGTCAGGATTATTTCCGGCGTACTCTATGTTGGAATTATGGCTCCTTTAGCGCGCCAGACCTTTTCTCGGGCGTTATCTCGCTTCCTCGCCATCTTCCTAGCATTATATATTACCGGAGCCTTGACAGATCTCGTTGAAGCGTATTATTACACCACCTTGTTGACGCCCGTTAGCTTGATTGCGGCATTAATATTCCAGGCGATCCCGCTGCTTATAATCTCTGGAATCATCTGTTGGCTGATACCAACAACGGAGAAGGTACAGAAAGCGCCCCGCTTTACTCATCAAGTGATTCGCAACCGTCGGTTATTATCCTGGATCTGGCGAATCGTCGTTGCAGGCGTGCCGTATGCCGTAATCTACTTGTTTTTTGCTGCTTTGGTGACGCCTCTTGAACATGCATACTACTATGATAAAGCATTTATTGACTCACTTCACACGCGCGTACCTTCGACCATAACTACACTAATACTTGAGTCTGTACGAGGCATCCTTTTTGTGCTGGCCCAATTGCCAGTCATCGTCGTCATGCGCAAATCGCGTTGGGGCACGGGTCTCTACATCGCGTTGATCGGGGCGGCTTTAGAGGCATGGATCCCACTTCTCGGCCAAACTTCCTGGCCAGTGATGATGCGCTTAGGCAATTTGTTGGAACTGACTGGTGATGCATGTGGACGCGCGCTTTTGATGGCCTTGCTGCTCGTCATGCCGTATCCTCAAATTAGATCACGTTTGTCTGAGTACAAATAGGTCCTAAGGAGGGAGTTTATACACTAATATCAAGACCCTAGGCAGCATAGACTCGGGCCATTGTACCGGGGATATAAGGGTTCCCCTCTGTCTGATAAAGTAGTGTATAATCTTATCTCGGAACAAATGGAATTATTATACTGTCCGAGAGAACGCTTGGAGACCGCTATGAAAGCAGGCCAGGTGTGATTCGATTTGAGGCGCTGGGTGGATAAAGTTTAAAAATTCGTGATACTTCTATGGGATACTATATAGAGAAATTCGTTAAAAAAGAAAAACACACATGTTGGTGACGCGAAATGCACATGTATGCATCGACGAACATATTACATTACAAAAAGAATTGTCGGGTGACAAGAACAATATCTCAATAAATGCCGCTTAAATAGCGGCTTTTCGTATTATTAGGTCAGCCAGAAATTTCTGGTTGGCCTATTTTTATGGGTGTTATATGATGGCGGTAGCCGGGAGAACGTGCGGTTTTTAGGGGACTCACCCCGTACAAAAAACTGTTCTCCCACTACCCCCAATGACCATGTTTGAGCTGGTAGAGGCTATGACCTCGCATCACAAGCGAAGCTATGGGTTTGGAGCCATCGGTGGGATTGCTGGCGAATAATTTATGGGAGATCACTATGCAATTTATGAATATCTTGTGTCGTATATTTACGATAATGAAGATTTTTTACAGCTTACTAATTTGTCTAAAGGGGAAGCAGGGAATATTCTGTGTGTGATTCCAAAAGACAAGCCCAACCACTATTCGCTTGGCAAATTGCTAAAAGAGAGATGGTGGGTCTGGATAATACTTACGTACTTTTTGAGTAGTCTTCATCCAAAGAGGATTACGCTAACGGACACGATACCAGAGGTGAAAGTAATGCTAAATATACGAAAAGCTAATATAAATGACCACGAGTTTTTAGTTCTAATTGACTTGAAAAATGATGGGTATTCATTTTCGGATGTAAGGTGCATTTGTAATTGAGGATTCGGTCATTATAACCGGACAATCATAGGCTCAAGGAACAGTGATTCATTCAACTAACTGAGATCAAAAAAGACACGAATGAAGCCGGCCCCTACTCGACAATCGCTATTAGAGCTTCTGCGGCAATCGTCTTGGCTGCCTCATTGCCTTGCGCTGAGCTCTCTGCAATAGTTAGGAGCGCTTTCTTGGCGATCTCCAGCTGTGTGGTTAAACGGTCAGCCATTTTGGCGATATCGATGGTAAAGTCGTCTGTTAACTCGCCATTGCCGATTAAGACGACCGCAGTAAATTCGAATCTATTCTTCACCTTTTATTCATCTCCTTCAGCTTGATTTCATTGCCGGCGTAGTCGATCCAATAGATGCACAATTCCCCCAATGGGCGAATATTTAAATCATAGGCTACTAAATGCTTCTTTGTAAATATTTTCACCATTACCCATCCTCACGGACGTAGCCTGCTTGTTACTCTAACGGATACGATAGTTTCAAACCAAACAAACAACAAGAAGTTGCCGTCAGTTTTACAACCGGCAGCTTTTTCACGCTAATGGCCAAACGGGTACGATAGTGGAGGAGCTTGCTTCAGGCAGCTCCTCTATTGTTTTATTGAAGTAACGGACAGCATAGGATAATAAGAAGGACCTAGTCTTATAAAAGTAATATTTGGAGGAATCGGATCTTATGGGAATAGGTCGTTTTCCTGAGCGTATTGTAGTTATTGGAGCAGGGATGGCGGGTTTGGTATGCACTTTGGAGCTTATGAAACAAGGATATAACGTGCGTTTATTAGAGGCAAATAGTCAACCGGGTGGTCGCATATACACAATGCGGGATCAATTTGCTGACGGATTATTTTGCGAAATCGGGGCGGCCTTCATTGGAGCGCATCATTTTCTCACATTGAGTTATGCTCAGCAAGCCGGGGTTCAATTAATAAATTTACCAGTCCCGAATAGAAGTTTGTCATATATCGACGGGAGATTAATAATAGATTCTCCGGCCGAACCTGCACTATGGCCTGTTTCACTTACAGCCGAGGAAAGAATTTTAGGATATGCGGGAATGCTGGAAAAGTATCTCAAGCCGGGGCTTAAAGCAGCGGGTAATCCTTTTTTGCCAGGCTGGCCCACACAACAAGCGGCACAGCTCGATTCAATGACAATGGAAGAATATCTTAAGGGCCAAGGAGCATCTTCGGGTGCGATTAAGCTGTTAGAAATAGGATATATGCAGATGTTGGGCGATGGTATTCGCAAAGTATCCGCATTACAGCGACTGCTTGACCTAAAAATGGCCAGTTCCGAAAGAAATACACAGACTATAGTAGGTGGGATGGATCAATTACCGAAAAAGCTTGCCCTTACAATTGGCTCTAATATTAGTTATGGATGTGCTGTGACGCATATTGAACATAGTAATAAAGGAGTAGTTATCCAATTTACTAATTCCGGCAAAGTTTTCACTATCTGCTGTGATCGGGTCATTGTGGCCATTCCGTCTACAGTCCTACGTACAATTCATTTTTCCCCGCCACTTAGCAAAGAAAAAAATGATGTCATTCAAAACCAACTTTCTACCTCCGTTACGCGTACAGTCATACAAAGCCGAACTAGATTCTGGAACAGCTTAAGTTCTTTTACTACAGTAAATACGGATCTGAAAATTGGATGGTTGCTTGATGCTACATTCACTCAAACGACATCAAGGAGGGGGTTAATTTGTTCGTACTCCTCCGGTGAATCGGCGCGAGTCATATCTAGAGCTGGTAACTTTAATTCAGCTGTATCAGAAATCAAACAGGTGCTTCCTGAATTGTCGTATAATTATGAAGGTGGGACGGTCTTTTCTTGGGATCATAATCCATACTCCCGTGGTGCATATGCTTGGTATAAGCCGAAACAGATGCTTCGAATGCTCCCAACACTTTCTGCCGAACAAGGTAGAATTTACTTTGCTGGCGATAATACAAGTCTTTTTCCCGGTTGGGTTGAAGGTGCGATCTCTTCAGCGTTGCGAGCTGTAAATCAAATTATTGCCAATGCCAGCATATAGTACGGTAAAGTATGTATTAATAACTAGTACGAGACAATAACCTGATAACTAGCAATTTTGCTACATAGTCTTTTGAACTAACGGGACACGATAGCTCAACGATTACAAAGAAACGGCAGCCGCAGAAGGTTGCCGTTTTTCTCAACTAACGGGTAGGATAGTTAAAGAAGGGTTTTTACCAAATAAAACAGAATAAGTAAGAATCGTGGAAAAAGGAGGTATTTATAATGACGCATTCCGCATTAAAAATGTACGACTACCACGTATGGGCAAATGGGGTTATAATCGATCGTTTAAAAGAACTTCCACAGGACATTTATCAAAGAGAAATTCAGAGTGGTTTTTCTTCGGTATCGAAGGTGCTAACGCATATTTATCTCGTAGATTACGCATGGTTTGAGATTAGCTCGGGTAAAAGTATGAATGAAGCAATGGCGTTCACAAATCAACTAAGCGCACAGGTGGAAACGAAGAGCATTGAAGAAATGAAAAAAATATTTCTAGACTTATCTGAAAGGTATAAAGCATTTCTCAATAGTCAAGAAGATCTTGAAAAGTCGATTGTGGTGGATAACCCCTATGCCGGTGTGCTTGAAACTTCTATTTCTGAATCGGTACTGCACGTTGTCACTCATGGATCATATCACCGTGGCAATATAGCTACCATGTTGCGACAAATGGGGTACACCTCTGTTATGCAAGATTTTGGACTGTATCTATATTCAAAATAGAATGAGTAACTCACTCACCAAATCCCTTGATTGCTAATCTTGAGGTCTTTTCTTATTGGGTTAAAATGAACAGATTCTCAACTAACGTAGAACGATAGTTAAATATCAACAAAAAAGGTTGCCGGTTTCACGGCAGCCTTTCGCTCGTTTCCTGACTCAGACTCATGAATGCGCGTTTCCTCAGCGTTTGCCTTCCAATGGCATTTGTCCAAGCAAACAATATGTACCGAACGTATATTAAACCGAAGTGAAAAATCACTGGAGAGGAATGAGTAAATATGGGAGTAGGTTTTGGTGGTAGTTGCGCCGGTTACGGCCTGGGTACAAGCGCCGCAGTTGTTTTGGTTCTTTTTATTCTCTTGGTAATCGTCTTAGCAACTTTTACAATTTAAATATGAGGTAAACAAAAACGGTCCTATCGCGAAATAGATGCGAACACGGGCCGTTTTTCTCGTGGTATTGCTAAGAGCTGAAAAAGAAAACGACACTATATGGATAACCTGGATTAAGTGCTTCCTGGAAAAAAAAGAGATTATAGATGAATATTGTGACTACAAAGAGATATTAGAAAAGGCAGAATGTTGAATTCAGCTAACGGATAAAACCATAGAGGTTGAAGCTTACCATTGCAGTTTATGTAATGAATGGATTATAAATCAAATGCAGTATCAGGATATATCTGTAAATATTCCCCGAATTGAATTAGTTTAAAGATGTAAATATTGAAATGTAGACGTTTCAGATCTTCTAAATAGCGCTTTAACGATGGTCTTAAAGCTATTATTAATCTAACGGGACACATTAGTTTAAAACAATAAACCGGCAGCAGATCAGAGATCCGCTGCCGGTTTGTTGTGCGTGGGGAGGTCGAAGAAATAGAAGTAATCGGCTCTATAGCAATCTAAAGAGGTTATTCTGGGTTCACCAGTTGTTCTTTGAATAGTTAATTGTAGTTTGTTACACTTAAAAAATAAGAGTAATAATACACATATGTAGAAAGGAATGTCAGAAGTGACACAACGTGAAAATATAAAGAATGGATTATTGTTTACGGACATGGGAGAAGGCTTGCCGGAGGAACGGCTTAGGGGGAAAGAGCTGGTATATGACTTTAACCAAACAAGACCGTCCGAGGTGGCCAAACGTGAAGAATTGGCTAAGCAACTTTTTGGAAGCTTGGGCATAAATTGCTGGATTGAACCACCTATTCACTTTGCCTATGGCTCTAACACGTTCATTGGTAACGATGTCTATGCGAATTTTAATCTTACAATCGTGGATGATACAACGGTTAAGATTGGAAATGGAGTCTTATTCGCTCCTAATGTTACGATATCTACGACCGGACATCCCATTGATGCAGAATTGCGTGCAACAGGGCAAATGTATGCATTTCCAGTTATCATTGAAGACAATGTATGGATTGGGAGCGGTGCAGTTATTAATCCGGGTGTAACTATAGGGAAAAACAGTGTAATAGGGGCAGGTAGCATCGTCACGAGAGATATTCCGCCAAATGTGGTTGCAGTAGGCAGTCCATGTAAAGTACTGCGGCAAATTACGGAAGAAGACAAAATTTACTATTACAAAAACCGGAAGGTGCAACCTTAATCTCACGTTAAAGGGGCTATTCTGCACCAAACAGCTATCGAAATGGTTAAACAAACTGTTTACTGCACTCCATGGTGAAGTTCCATAGCCAACTGGTACATTCGGATAACTGCTAGGAGTTGTGATATCAACAGACGCACCTTATACTGTTTGATTTGGAGTTGTAGGTAAACTATTAGGAGTCAGTCCGCCTGTTGTAAGTGAGCTACGTGCATTTACTATTGCTGGAACAGCAAGAGTATACTCCAAATGAAGTCATTTAATCCATTGAGAGTATCCATGCTAATTTTCAATAATTCAAGTGAAGAAAATAAATCAATTCGCGTGATTACCTTGATAAATATGTTAGAAAATTAACTATTTAAGCCACAAAAACCAAAAACCCATCGTCAAAATAATGGCGATGGGTTTTTGTCGGGAATGGGATAAAGTTCTTGTCATTTATGACATCAAGTTCTTGTCAACCGACATAAATGACCAATGACACAAATGTGCCTACATAGACCAGAGCGAAAAAGCTTGAGAAATCAAGCTTTTATTTTTTATGTAGGTGAATTTGCGTCATAGAAAAATGCATAAATTTCCCTACATTGTAGTCCTGTGACACAAATCTCCCTACATTCTAGACACCGACTCGATAAATTTTCAGCAAGCAGGCGTTAAACTAACGGGCAGGAAATTTCCAATTTACGGTAGAGGTAAGGGTTTAGGGGAGGGGTTTAAACTTGAAAATAGCTAAACTATCACTTATAAGTGGACTCATTGTTACTATATTGATTTATATTTTGTCATTATTTTTAAACAATGCTATTAGTCAACGAATATCGGGATGCATTGGCTTAATTCTAATACTCACTACAATTATTATAAGTGGCTCACTGATATCAGGTGACCGCCAATGAGCTAATGATAGTACAGAAACCACCAATGATAAAAAGCAAAGGGACAGTATCTCTATAGCATGTTTTCTTGCAGCTATCCCGATTTTACTTCTTTGGGGATATCTTAAATACTCTAAGTGAAAAAATGATTGAGTTAATGGGAGACAATTAAAGCCCTTGAGGCGTTACTGTGCTTTTTCAAACCGCTATTTTTCGAACTTCCCATAATCCTTAATTTTAGTTTGAACATTGCAGCGTACCTCTATATTAGGATATATATCCTTCCAAACAAGATTTGTCCATTCGGAGTAGCTCAAACTATTTCTTATGCGTTTTCCTAATCCTAAACTGTCAACCTTATTTTTTTGCATCTTTGTTACCATTTCCTTTGTTTCAAATTGAATATAATCAGAAATTGAATTTTCAAGCTTCTGTCTATCCTTTTCATCACTTAGATGTAAGTCTCCAATATACTCTAATATTGATCCTTTGAGGCTAATGTTAATATCAATTGAAAATTGGTTATACCCGCTTGAATGTACTTTAATCTTTCTTTTGCTTATCAGAGAGCTTAACATTACATGCTCTCCCTTTGATTCAAGATCTATACTCAGTTCACCTTCCTTAAAGTTTCCACGTAATATTGAAAAGATAAGTGACTTATCTGGACCTATTTTAGTAATGTAACGATCTTCATTAAACAATGCGATCCCATCTATAACCACGTCATCGTTCACTGCTCTAATCATTGGAGCAACTGGATCAATCCCATCATCAAATAGATCTCTCGTGAATTCAAACAGTGTAATATGGGGAACTGTCTGAGCTTTACCTTCCTTTTCTAACAATCGATCAATATACTTTCCAGTTCGCGGATGGGGTAAATAATCCTTCATTAAAAGATCGTGGGCATTTCCATTCACTAAGGTAACTTTTACTCGCTGCGAAATTGCAGGGTCACGTACCAAAGTGTCAATATGCTCCCATAATCCCTTTTTGGCTAAACTTAAACCAAATAGTGTATTTCTTAATTGCCCGCTTACTAATGAAAGTTCAGTTTTTCGAGAAAGCATAATTTTTGCCGCTTTACTAGTTGTCGAAACCGCGGTTAAAGTCTCTCTCTTTGTTTGGCCCTCGGGATCTGCTTTAGGAATGCTGACAGAGATCATTAATTTATCTTCTTGTCCGTTATTCTCACTGGGTAGTAAATCATAGCTTGTAGTTTGAGTGAATCCCAGCTTTTCTAAAATCCGTTGATCTCCACAACCAACTATAGATAAGGGAATGATTAGTACAGCGCAATAAAGAATTGCCTTATACATGTTCCCTATGCCCCTTTCTAATCCATAGAATGAAAAGTATCAACGCTGGTAATCCAAATGCTACACAAGTCTCCGCATATCCAAGAATTTGCAACCATTTTTCAACCTTGCCAATCACATCTGGGATCCAAGCAATTAGAAAGGTAGTTGAAAGAACAAACACTGCAAGCCAGTTTGGTTTGACTTTGGGCAGAATCCTTTGTAAAGTCTCAATTGCTGACCAGCAGTACATAACAATTGTGATTAACATACTGAATAAGAAAAATCCATATAACAAATTCTCAAGACGTTCTATGAACGGTAATTTTATATACGATAATAAATCGAGAAGAGGATATTTGAGTCTGGTTAATTGTCCGAAGCTGAAAAAACCAAAGCAAACAAAACAGACCAATAAATAAGAAATAGCAGTTATCAAATTTCCTATATGAACAGCCTTAATAAATTTGTTGTGATTTTCGGCAAACGGTATAAGTAGTAATGCAATTTCGTAACCAAGAAAAGCCGTATAGCAGTCCAGTCCGCCTTTTAGGAAACTTGTGCTCCCCTTGAAAAGAAATGTAGTTAAATTTGCCCACTCAAAATCATGAATAAAAAATGTTAGAAGAAGCACCATCCAAATAACAATCCAGAAGAAACTAGTCGCTGCTTTTGAAATATTGTAAATACCTTTTATTATCAATAAATATGCGATAATATCGACCAAAGCTTTGAAAAACATAGGATGTGTTGTTGGAAAAGCAATCATTTGAAAGATGATTACATACTGTTTAGCGACAATACAGCCCAGCATACTCCAAATAGAGATCATAACGAAATAAATCGTATTTGTTACAAATTTAGGCAACGAGTTCTCCAGAATGTCGAAAATTGAAGTGCCCTTACCTAAACGATGTACTAACGATATTAGGAAAATGTTGAAGGTAGATATGCAGGTGAAAATAACGATTCCCAGCCAACCGTTATATCCTAAGTTTTGGGCTAACAGTCGAGGAAGGCTGAATATGACTACTCCAGTCTGAATCATGAAGATGAGGATAGTAACATGGAAAGAAGCTAGTTTTTCTTTCACTTTTTAAAACCCTCTCCATTATTTTTTCATTTTGTTCCTTAGCTGGTTTGGCGACTTGGATTGTGCAGGTCTTTCTTTAAGGGCCCAAAATGGTGCGCGGACAAATACATCTCGCCAGTCTTTAAAATTCATTGGGGAAACAGGTGTCAAATAAGAGGTATTTAAACTTGTCAATCCTGACAAGTGAATGATGATTATCGCAATTCCCATCATTAAGCCCAAATTGCCTAGGGTACCGGCTAATATAATTAATCCGAAACGAATTAAGCGAATGGAAGCACTCATTATATAGCTTGGAATTACAAATGAAGCGATTGCGGAAGAGGCAACAGCAATAATAAGAATGTTACTTGTAAAACCAGCTTGTACAGCCGCCTGCCCAATTACAATTCCGCCGACGATGCCTATGGTTTGCCCAATCTTTGTTGGCAGCCTGGCACCTGCTTCCCGTAATAATTCAATCATAATTTCCATCAGCAAAGCTTCGTAAATAGGTGGGAAGGGAACTCGGCTTCGGGACTCGGTGATCGTGAGTAAAAGTGTCTCAGGAATCATTTCATAATGATATGTTGTTACAGAAACATATAAAGATGTAAAAGTAACCGTAACGAGGAAGGCGATAAATCTTAATGCTCTTGTTGCCGTTCCTAAAGCCCACCTTTGATAGTAATCGTCAGGTGAAGAGAAGAACTCAAAAAAAGATGCAGGCGCCGATATAACTGACGGACTCCCATCCAGGATGGCTAGAACTCTTCCGGCAACAAGCCTAGAAACAGCCGAATCCGTACGTTCTGATGCGGGAAATAAGGGGAAGAGTGAGTTGGGACAATCATCTATGTATTGGACCAACATGTTTCCGTCATGTACCGCATCGACTTCAATACTTCTAATTCGTTTAACAAGTTCATTTACATATTCCATATTGACAATGCCATCAATGTATAGGATATAGACGTCCGACTTTGTAACTTCACCTACTTCTAATTTCAGAACCTTTAAGTGTGAACTTTTAACTCTTCTGCGGATGAGGGAAAGATTAATTACTGCGGTCTCAACAAATGAATCGTGAGGTCCTGTAATTACGGATTCTGTTTCGGATTGTTGAACCGTACGTGAATCAGGCTTGTACGCGTTAATTAAATAAACATTTTCTTGGTGGAAGATAGCAACTCCCCCATCTAAAATCCCTTTAATTAAGGATTTCGAATCAAAGATTTGATGATAATGACTGCGCTGAAGAAGCAGACCTACCTCATTGGCTTGAATGTTCGCAAATGGGGTCGCGATGTCGCGCGTAAATTCGTCATTACCTAATAGATGTCCAAAGTAAACAAGATCAACGTTGATCTCGGGAAGATTTCGATGAACAAAATCGTAGCAATTAATGAAGTTATCCAAAGTATGTTGAAGAGAAGGAACTGTAGCTGAATCATTAGATAATTCGATATTAGGAAGAGGAATGGTAAATTCATTTTCCTTTTTTGTGCGCGAGAAGAATATTCGTTGAAGAATTGACATGTGCACTTCTCCTCAAAATTATGGATATAATTACTTTCCACATTTTCTGGAAAATTATTCTTAGGGGTCAAATCTTTCCGAATAGTCTTTTGGAATATCCAGAAATTGTTGGAGCAGATTCTGCCGCTAGGCTAAAAAAACATCATTCAAAAAATGAATGATAAATGCCCGTTTCGCGCAGCACGGGGGAAATGTTATCAAGTTCTTGTCATTTGTGTTATCGAGTTCTTGTCATCCGATGTCCAATGACACAAATGTGCCTACATAAACCAATTCGAAAAAGCTTGAGAAATCAAGTTATTATTTTTTATGTAGGGAAGGGGGCAGGGCACGAAGCCGAAAAAACAGAGAAAAATAAAATGTAGGTCACTACTATATAAAATAATAATAATAATATTTGTCGGGTGACAAAACATTATCTCATTAAATGCCGCTTAAATAGCGGCTTTTTGTGTTTATGGGATAAAGTTCTTGTCAAAACCAAATGACAAGAACTTTATCCCATTCCCGATTGTTGACAAGAACTTGATCTCATTCCCGACGGGGGGAGGGTAGAGGTGATGAAAAAAATTGTAATCAATCTGGACTTATTCATTGAATTAACGGGAGATTAGTGGAATCCGTCCAGTTCGACCCAAAGGTAAGTATATGCATAAATTTTCCTATGGTGACGGACACTATGAGTGATCATTGACATATAGGTGGTATATTAATGGATGAAAATATGGAAAAAGCAAGGGAATTAGTTACTGCATTAGTCCAAACGAATATAGAAAGGTTCATGAACCATGGTGGGTTTTTAAGCCCCCAATGGTGGCTGCTCGTTGCATTTACAATCGTTCCATGGGTTATTTGGGTAAAGATAGTGGATAAAAAAAGAAAGCTTGAACTTGTGGTGGTTGGACTATTCATTGCGATTGTAACTAAGCTTTTAGACTTAGTCGGTTATAATTTAAATTATTGGGATTACCCAATTCAAATGATACCTCTTGTGCCTGAGGCATTTGCTTTTGACTTGTCAATGGTTCCTGTCGCGTATATGTTGTTATATCAGTATTTTAAGACGTGGAAATCATATTGTCTCGGTTTACTTTGTATGAGCGTGATCTACGCTTTTATTGGGGAACCTTTTTGCAATTTGATCATGGTTGTTGCGTATTTCAAGTGGAAGTATATTTACTCATTCTTGTATTATAACGTAATCGGAATCACCGTCAGAACGATTGCAGATAATCTTAAAAGGACATATGAAGGGCTAAACTCTTACCCGGCTAAGGAAAATTAAAATTTAGGAAAAACGCTGAACGGAGTACGTAAACACAATAAAACAGCCGTAGTCTAAGACTTTATTTTTCAAGTCATAGAATGCGGCTGCTTTAAATTTAGGGCGCGTCTAATACTTATTTTTCGTAGTCGTTTACAAAGAGCTCCTTAACCATACGATTCAAAATGACCGCGTTCAAGTTCGTGAATATCTCCGGCATTATAACGAGCATGTTCAGAGCCAATTCCAGCGTGAACGGGAGCTTGTACAAAATGAGCTCTCACATCGCTTGCAAGAAATTGCACAGTAGCTTCCGGGGTAATTCTAATTGGCTCATCTGAAACAGAGTGAACGTAATGCCATCGTTGGGTTGCCATCCCTAGCGGTTAAGGAATATTGGACATGGGGGCCATGGCTACCCGATTTTTCAATAGTAAACCTTTAATTTCATAAGGAGAAAATAAGTAATTGGTCAAGTCAGAACCTCCATTAATTGATTGTTTACATAGGGTCATATCATCAACTCTTCGCCTATCGGATATTCCCATAGTCCCAGTTTTCCCTTCACTGGAATATAGGGCTTCAGCAGACGGAAACCAGCTATTTCCCACGCAAAATAACCTGGACTGTAATCACCTAACAGGAAGTCATCCCCCGTCACGACCTTCCCGCAATCCAGAATGGCTGACGTATGATTAGCGTCGATGACTTGATAACAATTCGTAAGCTCGCAAGTTGCAAGGATAACTCCCGTAGGGAGGTTTTGTTCCGTATAGCCATTCTTGGCGAGTAAAGAACGGATGGGTTCATATTTGCAGTCCTGCTTATCGACTTTCTGGCTTGCATGAATGGCCAACGGTCCGCGATACCGGGTCTTCCAGGATCTTGTTTCATAGAGAGTCTCGCCTTGGACAAGCAGAGTCGCCCACGGTTGAATCATGGATAATACTTTCATTCCTCTACGCTCCATTACTGTTCATAATGTAGTACTATTCCCCAAACATTCTCCAGACTTTCCATACCCGCATAAAAAAGACGCAATCCCTCCCATCAAAAAGACTGACAAAAAGGAGCGGTTAGCTAAAATGTAGGGAACTTTGTGTCATTAATGTAGGGAGATTTGTGTCATTAGACAGTCAGTACATACAATTGTGTTGGGTGACAAGAACATTATCTCATTAAATGCCACTTAAATAGCGGCTTTTTATGTTTATGGGATAAAGTTCTTGTCAAAACCAAATGACAAGAACTTTATCTCATTCCCGACGGGGGGAGGGGAGAGGTGATGATATTGTAATCAATGTGGACTTATTCGTTGAACTACCATGAAAATTAAAGATTAAGGCATTCTCAGAAAAAGGGCAGCATGAAAGAAGACGCTGCTCTTTCATTTTTTAAAGTGTAGCGGCGCCTATGAAATGGGGGGATCAGGAGACTTCCGAAATCGAAACGTTATAACCTAAGCTCTCAAGCCTTCGAACTGAATTCCGTACAATTGCTCCGAGTTTCTGTTTGTCAAAGTAATCTTCACCTAGATCAACATACATTTCTTTTCTTGTCAATAAATAATAAGCGATTCTTAGCATGGCATGGGCCACAACAATAGCAGCTCTTTTTCTGCCTTTTCGTGCTAAAGTTCGCCTATACATTGCACCAAGATAGTTTTTGGATGCACCTACCGAATGCGCTGCTTCTGTTAAAGCAGATTTTAAATATTTGTTTCCTTTTTTGCCTTTGGAAGACTTTCGTTTGCCGGCGCTCTCATTATGTCCAGGCACTAATGCAGCCCAAGAACATAAGTGAGCCGCACTAGGAAACTGTTTCTCTATGTTTGTTCCGAGTTCAGCTAGAATCTGTTCCGCCATCCGAGGGGCAATTCCAGGTATGGAGTCCAAGCGTTCTACGTCTTCTTGATACGAACTAACCCTGTTTGCAATTTCTTGATCTAACATTTCAATTTGTTCGGACAGAAAGTCAATATGAGTTAGAATTGTCTTGATCATTAAACGCTGATGGGGGTTTACGTAACCTCGAAGAGCTAGCTCAAGTTCTGCTTTCTTCTTTTTCAGTGTTCGTTGAGCGAAGTTTGCCAATTTCTCAGGATCATCTTCACCTTCTGCAATAGCGCGAAGCATATCCTTAGAGGAAACGCCCATAATATCGGAAACAACAGAGCCGAGTTTAATGTTTGCTCCTTCTAGAACCTTTTGTATTCGATTGTGCTGTCTGGCCCGTTCTTCAATAATGCTTCGGCGATAACGGACTAACTCTCGAAGTTCTCGTTGATCGCGGTTTGGAACGAAGCTAGCTTTTAGAAGTCCATGGCGTAGAAGTTGGGCGATCCATTCAGCATCTTTGACATCTGTTTTACGTCCTGGTAGTGCCTTCATATGTTGGGCATTTACGACTAAAAACTCGATATCCTCAGCTTCTAGCAGGTTAACAATTGGCTTCCAAAAGACTCCTGTGCTTTCCATAGCAACATGAGTACATCCATGTTTTTTAATCCAGTCGATTAATTGCAACAAAAAGACTGTTTTAGTAGAAAACGTACAAATCTCCTTTCCTTCTGGTGTCATTACACATGCTGTAATGGAGTCTTTATGAACATCCAAACCACATGCGCGTTCAATGAGAATTTCCATTGAAAGCATCCTTCCTACGGCACTAAAATTGGAGCTGGTGCAACAACCAAAATAGGATTAATCTACCATGAGTGCTTCCCAAGAGGGAGCGACATTCTGTGATGCACCGTGGTCGTCGGAGTCAGACTAACGGATGGGCTCTACCGCACCATAGTTCATCGACCTTCTTCTCCCAGCCGTAGTAGCAGTATTGACGGCTTTTTGATTTCATTTTCATCCTCTGTGATGCAGCGCTGTTTCGCGCGCTGCATGATTGGCTAACGGGCAG
>NZ_JAQFVF010000046.1 GCF_027789125.1 Paenibacillus aestuarii
ATTGGGTAAAATCGACCTGCAGCGCGCTCACCAGAAGTCAGTCACTCTCTAATTGGGTAAAATCGACCTGCAGCGCGCTCACCACAAGTCAGTCATTCTCTAATTGGATAAAATCGACCTGCAGCGCGCTCACCACAAGTCAGTCACTCTCTAATTGGATAAAATCGACTTGCAGCGCGCTCACCAGAAGTCAGTCACTCTCTAATTGGGTAAAATCGACCTGCAGCGAGCTCACCAGAAGTCAGTCACTCTCTAATTGGATAAAATCGACCTGCAGCGCGCTCACCAGAAGTCAGTCACTCTCTAATTGGGTAAAATCGACCTGCAGCGAGCTCACCAGAAGTCAGTCATTCTCTAATTGGATAAAATCGACCTGCAGCGCGCTCACCAGAAGTCAGTCACTCTCTAATTGGATAAAATCGACCTGCAGCGAGCTCACCACAAGTCAGTCATTCTCTAATTGGATAAAATCGACCTGCAGCGAGCTCACCAGAAGTCAGTCACTCTCTATTGGGTAAAATCGACCTGCAGCGCGCTCACCAGAAGTCAGTCACTCTCTAATTGGGTAAAATCGACCTGCAGCGCGCTCACCACAAGTCAGTCACTCTCTAATTGGATAAAATCGACCTGCAGCGCGCTCACCACAAGTCAGTCACTCTCTGATGGATAAAATCGACCTGCAGCGCGCTCACCACAAGTCAGCCACTCTCTAATTGGGTAAAATCGACCTGCAGCGCGCTCACCACAAGTCAGCCACTCTCTAATTGGGCAAAAGCGGACTTCGGCATCTTACACGCACACGCACATTCAACACTCCCACAGCGGCCTTTTTTTTGCGTTTTCTTCTTTTTGTACAAGAAAAGAAAGGCTGGGCGAAGCTAAGGAACTGAGCGTGAAGAAGTCACCCATCCTTGGGCGAAAGCATAAGATAACATATCGAAACGGACCGAGAAAGGGGTGTAAGCGGGAATGCTTACTGGTATTTCGGTTGCTTTCATGGGCGGAGACGCTCGGCAGCTTGAAGTGATACAGAAGTTCACGGAACTTGATGCGACGATAACATTGATCGGCTTTGATAATTTGGGCCGGCAATTTAGCGGAGTGACCAGCGCCAAGCTGCAGCCGTCGCTGCTTGCGAACATTGACGCTTTGGTATTGCCTGCTGTAGGTACTGATGATGCGGGCCAAGTGGAATCGATCTTTTCCAGCGATGAGTTGATTTTGACGGATGATCACATTGCAGCGATGCCTAAACATGCCAAAGTATACACGGGGATGGCCAAGAGCTATTTGAAGAAGCTTTGCGCTGCACATGGGATTACTTTGGTTGAATTATTCGATCGTGACGATGTGGCCATTTACAACTCGATCCCAACCGCAGAAGGCGCTTTGATGATGGCGATCCAGAACACGGATATTACCATTCACGGCTCCATGTGTATGGTTCTTGGGTTTGGCCGCACCGGATTTACGATGGCAAGAACGCTGCAAGGATTAGGCGCGACAGTGAAGGTTGGCGTAAGGAAACCGGAGCATTTTGCCAGGGCGTACGAGATGGGATTTCAGCCTTTTTACACGAAGGATCTGTACCCGGAAGTGGGGAATATTGACTTGCTTTTTAATACAATTCCGACTATGATAGTCACAGCGCAAGTAATTACCAATATCCCACATCGCGCGCTCATCATCGATTTGGCTTCGAAGCCCGGCGGAACGGATTTCCGTTTCGCGGAGAGACGAGGCATTAAAGCGATGCTGGCGCCCGGATTACCTGGCATCGTCGCACCGAAGACAGCTGGCCGCATCATCGCGAATACGCTGAGCCAACTGATCGAGGAAGACTTCATAGACAGGAGCGATGTGGAATGAATTGGCAGGATAAAACGGTGGGATATGCATTAACCGGTTCCCATTGTACATTAGAAGAAGTGATGCCGCAGATTAAGAGATTCGTAGATGCGGGAGCTAGGGTGATTCCGATTGTTTCCAATTCAATCCTGACAACAGATACGCGTTTTGGCAAATCTGCGGATTGGCAGCAGCAATTGAAGGACATTACAGGGAATGACATCATATCTTCCATTGTCGATGCAGAACCGCTTGGCCCATCCAAGCTGTTGGATGTTATGGTGATTGCGCCATGCACCGGCAACACGACCAGCAAGCTGGCAAATGCCATGACGGAAAGCCCGGTACTTATGGCAGCCAAAGCGCAAATGAGGAATCAGCGCCCGCTCGTTCTGGCGATCTCCACGAACGATGGCCTTGGACTGAATGCAATGAACATTGCGAAGCTCCTCATTACGAAGAACATTTACTTTGTTCCGTTCGGCCAAGATGCGCCAGGCGCCAAGCCCAATTCGCTGGTGGCCAGAATGGATTTGATAATGGAAGCTTGTGAAGCGGCGCTGCAAGGCAAGCAGATGCAGCCGATGCTCATTGAGAGATTTCAATATTAATTGATATACAATTTGACCGAAGGGGAGAGGACATGTCGAACCAGAAGCTATTCAACGTTGCAGTTGTCGGCGCAACAGGCGCCGTCGGTGAACAAATCATTCGTCTGCTTGAAGAGCGGAATTTCCCCATTCAAGAACTGAAATTGCTGTCCTCCGCCCGTTCTGCGGGCGTGAAGCTCACTTTTCGCGGTCAACCGGTCATCGTTCAAGAAGCTACGCCAAATAGCTTCAACGGAGTAGAGATTGCGTTATTCAGCGCTGGAGGAGATGTCTCCAAGGCGCTGATTCCGCATGCCGTTGAAGCCGGTGCAATCTGTATCGATAACACTAGTGCTTATCGGATGGATCCGGATACGCCGCTTGTCGTCCCTGAAGTGAACGTTGACAAAATCAATGAACACAGGGGCATCATCGCGAATCCGAACTGTTCAACGATTCAGATGGTTGCCGCATTGAAACCATTGTATGACCGCTATGGTATATCCAAAATCATCGTTTCAACTTATCAAGCGGTGTCCGGCGCAGGTGCCAAAGCGATCAACGAGATGCTGCGCCAGTCCAAAGAGGTATTGGAAGGAAAGGCATCCAATCCTGACATTTTGCCTGTCGGGTCGCTGCCAGTGAAGCATCAAATCGCCTTCAATGCGATTCCGCAAATTGATAAGTTTCATGACAACGGCTTTACCAACGAAGAGATGAAAATGATTCTCGAAACGAAGAAAATCATGGGCGACGACGCCATTGAGGTGACGGCGACTTGCGTTCGGATCCCGGTGGTATACGGTCACTCGGAATCCGTCTATGTCGAGTTGAAAGAAGATTTCGACATCGAGGAAGTGAAGAGCTTAATGGCAAGCGCGCCTGGTATTGTCCTTGCAGATAACCCGGCTGAGCAGGTGTACCCGCTCGCCACTGACGCTGCAGGCAAGCTGGAGACCTTCGTGGGGCGCGTCCGCCGCGATTTGAGCAACCCAAGAGCAGTCAATATGTGGATTGTATCCGACAATCTGCTGAAAGGCGCTGCGTGGAATGCGGTACAAATTGCTGAATATATTGCTATTGAACAATAATTAGCACCTGCTGCACGTTGAAGCAGGATATGAATTTGGGGGAAACACATGCGTATACTCGTACAGAAGTTCGGAGGTACATCGCTTTCCACCGTTCAAGCTAGAGAACATGTCATTGGTCATATTCAAGACGCACTAGCGCAAGAGTATAAATTAGTTGTTGTGGTGTCAGCGATGGGGAGGAAGGGAGAACCCTATGCGACGGATACGCTCCTCGACCTTGTTCGTCAGAACGGGGAGGGGCTGCCGGCAAGGGAGCTCGATATGTTGATGGGCTGCGGCGAGTTAATCTCAGCCGTACATTTGAGCAGCTTGCTGCAGGCAAATGGCATTGCGTCAACTGTTCTTACCGGCGGGCAAGCCGGCATTCAGACGAATGACGTGCATGGCAATGCGCAAATTACATCGATCCAACCTACTCGGATTCTTGAATTATTAGAGCAAGGACAAGTGGTCGTCGTAACAGGATTCCAAGGGGTATCCAGCCAGGGAGAGTTAACGACACTTGGTCGCGGAGGCAGCGATACATCGGCAACGGCACTCGGTGCGGCGCTGAAAGCTGACATCGTTGACATTTTCACCGATGTCAACGGCATCTTAACGGCCGATCCGCGCATCGTTGAGGATGCCAAACCGCTGGTTCGCGTGAGCTTTGCCGAAATTTGCAACATGGCGCATAACGGCGCGAAAGTCATCCATCCGCGTGCAGTCGAAGTTGCGATGCAGGCCAATATTCCGATTCGCGTCCGGTCCACCTTCTCGAAGGAGCTGGGCACATTGGTCACTGCCGGCGACACGATTCATCATGAGTCCAGTCAAGTAACGGACCGGTTCGTCACAGGCATTGCGCAATTTACGAACATTACGCAGATCCAGGTAAGCGCGATAGAAGGCGATTTCGATCTCCATCTGCGCGTTTTCAAGACGATGGCTCAGCATCAGATCAGCGTCGATTTCATTAACGTGAACATTTCCGGTGTCGTGTACACCGTATTTGACCACGAAGCTGATCGCGCTGTCCGTTTACTGAAAAACCAAGGCTATGAGCCGAAGGCTCTGCGCGGTTGCGCCAAAGTATCGGTTATCGGCGGCGGCATGAACGGTGTACCGGGCATTATGGCGCAAATTGTCGAAGCTTTAACCAATGAGGACATTCGGATTCTGCAATCGGCAGACTCGAATACCACCATTTGGGTGCTTGTGCATGGGGAAGATATGGTCAGATCCGTTCGGGCTCTGCACCAGAAATTTTATTTGAACAAATAATCATTTATGTAAGCTTTGGGAGGCGTTACGGTGGATTTCGGAAGAGTAGTCACAGCGATGGTAACCCCATTTGACGATCAATTACGCATCAATTGGGACCAGGTTGAACCACTGATTAATTATTTAATCGAAGAACAGCAATCGGATAGCCTCGTGATCTGCGGGACTACAGGTGAATCTCCGACGCTGACGGAAGAAGAGAAGCTGCAGTTGATCGAAGCATCCGTCCGCGCTGCCAAAGGCCGCTGCAAAATCATTGCAGGTACGGGCTCTAATGACACAGCACACACGATTCATTTTTCTCAAAAAGTTGAAAAACTTGGAGTTGACGCGCTTCTCGTCGTCGCTCCTTACTATAACCGTCCTTCGCAAGAGGGGCTCTATCAGCATTTTAAAGCGGTTGCAGAAGCGGTTCAAGTTCCTATCGTGCTGTATAATGTGCAAGGACGCACAGGTGTGAACATCGATGCGGATACAACGATTCGCCTTTCGAGCATTCCGAACATTGTGGCTACCAAAGATTGCGCCAACACGGATCAGCTTACGCGCATTTTGAATGGCGTTGCGGCAGATTTCTCGGTGTACAGCGGGGAGGACAGCAATACGCTGCCAGCGATCGCCATCGGCTGCAAAGGCATCATCAGCGTTGCCAGCCATGTGATTGGAAAAGAAATGCAATCTATGATAAAGTATTATTTAGAAGGCAATATACAGCAAGCGGGAGAACTCCACCGTAAATTACATCCTATTTTTACCGGAATTTTCTGTGCGCCAAGCCCTGCTCCAATCAAGCATGCCCTTGCTTTGAAAGGAATCCAGACAGGCGGCGTAAGACTTCCGTTAGTTCAGGTATCCGAGCAAGAAGGACAATTCATCCAATCTCTTTTTGTATGATAACGCCTAATGAATCGGTGCTTCCAGCATCGGTTTTCTTTTTTGGGGGACACTAGCGATAGCAGGGTGGTTCGACTTGTAATTGCTGTTTTTCTTCATGTATAATGGTTGCAAGTGACTGGTTCGGTTTAATCATCTAAAATTCGTCGTCCAATCTAAGAAGGAGGTATATTCTTGTCCAAAAAAAATATAGATAAACTTTTGATCTTCGCTCTTGGCGGCGTGGGCGAAATCGGAAAGAACATGTACTGCGTGCAGTACGCGAACGATATTGTAGTTATTGACAGCGGTTTAAAATTTCCAGAGGAAGATATGCTCGGGATTGATATCGTCATCCCGGATATCGGCTACTTGACGGAAAATCGGGATAAAGTACGCGGCATTATCATCACTCACGGTCATGAAGACCACATTGGCGGTCTGCCATATGTGCTTAAGCATTTGAATGTTCCTGTGTACGGGACGAAACTGACACTTGGCTTGATCGAAGCGAAGCTGAAAGAAGCGAACCTGCTTGGGGAAACGAAGCGGATGCTGATTAATTCGGAATCTGTACTCAACCTCGGAACGATTACGGCTTCATTTTTCAAAACTAATCATAGTATTCCGGACTCTGTGGGCGTAGCTTTGGATACGCCGGAGGGCGTCGTTGTTCATACAGGGGACTTCAAGTTCGACCAGACTCCGGTCAACGAACAATACGCAGACTTGCACCGCATGGCGGAAATTGGGAAGAAAGGCGTTCTCGCCTTGCTTTCAGATAGTACGAACGCGGAGCGTCCAGGCTACACAGGCTCGGAAAAAAGCGTTGGCGTGGAAATTGAAGAAGTGTTCCGCAAAGCTAAGCAAAGAGTGATCATTGCGACTTTCGCTTCGAACATTCATCGCGTGCAGCAGGTTTTCGATGCCGCAGCCGCTACGAATCGCAAAGTGACCGTCATCGGCCGCAGCATGGTGAACGTGGTTTCGATCGCGAGCGAGCTAGGCTATCTGCACATTCCGGACGGCATGCTGATTGAGCCTGAAGAGGTGAACAAGCTTGCCGCAGATCGTGTCGTCATTTTGTCGACGGGCAGCCAAGGCGAGCCAATGTCAGCATTGACGAGAATGGCCCGTTCCACGCATCGCAAAGTTGACATTTTGCCGGGAGATACCGTCATTATTGCAGCTACACCGATTCCGGGGAATGAGCGTTATGTCGGTCGTACGGTGGATGAGCTGTTCCGTATCGGTGCTAACGTGATCTACGGTCCTGGTTCTGTTACCGGGGTGCACGTATCAGGTCACGGCAGCCAAGAGGAATTGAAGCTGATGCTGAATCTGATGAAGCCGAAGTATTTCATCCCGATTCACGGGGAATACCGCATGCTCCGTCAGCATGGTTTGCTGGCTGAGTCGGTAGGTATCAACCGTGAAGATATCTTCATCTGCGATATCGGAGATACGGTTGAAGTTCAGAACGGCGTAGCCCGCAAAGGCTCCAAAGTCCAAAGCGGCAACATTCTGATCGATGGCTTAGGCGTTGGCGATGTCGGTAATATCGTGCTGCGCGACCGTAAATTGCTGTCGCAAGACGGAATTTTGGTCGTCGTCGTGACGCTGAGCAAACAAGACGGCAAAATTTTATCCGGTCCGGATATCATTTCCAGAGGATTCGTCTATGTTCGTGAATCCGAAGGCCTCTTGGAAGAAGCGAACCGTATTGTAACGAATACGTTGACGAAACTCATGAACGAAAATGTGAACGAATGGGCATCTCTCAAAACGAATGTGAAAGATGCGCTTGGACGATTTTTATATGAACAAACCAGAAGAAGACCTATGATCCTTCCTATTATTATGGAAGTCTAGTCTCGAACTAGTCACTTGAACCTATGCAAATAACGAGAGCTCTCTCCACCGCGGAGGAGCTCTTTTTTTGGTTCCCGACTGCCAATGCATGAAAGTGTCGCGGTCACATCATACTATGGGAGATACTGAGAACTGTCAGTGTATGGATGGCAACGACGCCAGCTCATCTGGCGATTAACGCTTGGGAGGAATAGTCATGGCAGATACGAAGCAGCAGGAACCAGCAACAGAAGAGGGGAAAAAGAACCCCGCACTCGAAAATATTCAACAGCTAGGCCAGACGAGTACGCCGCCTACCGGTGAGTCGAACATTTTTTGTTTGACTATCATCGGCCAAGTGGAAGGTCACATTGTGCTCCCGCCTCAAAATAAAACGACAAAATACGAGCATATCATTCCCCAGCTTGTTGCGGCTGAGCAGAATCCGAAAATTGAAGGTGTGATGATCATCTTAAACACCGTCGGGGGCGACGTGGAAGCCGGGCTTGCCATTGCGGAAATGATCTCGACGTTATCGAAACCAACGGTTACCTTGGTGCTCGGCGGGGGTCATAGCATTGGCGTACCGATTGCGGTATCGGCGAATCATTCGATCATTGCCGAAACGGCCACGATGACGATTCACCCGATCCGTTTAAACGGGTTAGTTATCGGAGTGCCACAAACGTTTGAGTATTTGGATAAAATGCAGGAGCGCGTCACACGCTTCGTCACCAAACATTCGCATGTCTCCGAGGAGAAATTCAAGGAGTTGATGTTCAAAACCGGCGAGCTTACCCGTGATATCGGAACGACGGTTATCGGTGCGGATGCCGTCAAGTACGGCTTGATTAACCAAGTCGGCGGCATTGGCGAAGCGATCAAAGAATTGAATCAGCGGATCGAAGAGAAGCGGAAAACAGCCACGACGGCGGCTAATGAGGTGCTCGTCTAATGATCCATTATTCAATCGTACCACTGGAGGATATTTATCAAGGGATGGACAGCTTTGCTCCCAATTATATGGAAATTACAGTGCAGGGCGTGACCATGCAAGTGGAGCCGGTCGGCGGCTTCCAAGCGCGGATCGTACGGCTGCACAGCTGTAATCCGCAAGATTATTTGAATACGCGCTATGCGCCGGGGACGATGATTACATACAGTCCTGATTTGTCAGTGACCTAAGTTAGCTAAGCCTTTCTGCCAGTATCTTCCCCCTAACCCGATATGGTATAATGTGGTCTTGGGGGTGACATGAATGGCAAGACGCAAAAAGAAGACGACGAAGTCCGTCAAGTCCGTTAAGACGAACCTGCTCTTCGAGTTATACGGGATTGTCATCTTGATTTTTTCGGTCATCGCGCTAGCCCAGCAAGGCCATGTTGGCAATTCGTTGACGTATTTGTTCCGCTTTTTCGTTGGAACCTGGTACGCGCTGATACCGTTAATTTTTATTTATGTGGCGTTGTATGCCATGATCAAGCGAGCGTGGCCTCCGCTGAAAACTTCGAAGAAAGCAGGAATCCTCCTGTTTATTCTGGGGCTGCTCATTAAGAATCATATTGATTTGTTCGCGCAGTTATACCCGGACGGCGGATTTTCATCCGGCAAAGTCATTTCCTCGACGTGGGAAGCCATGTTAGCTGGGCTTCATCCTACGGAAGCCGGCAAGGCTGCACTGCAGCACGGAATCGGCGGGGGTATGATCGGTGCTGTGCTGTATGCGATCCTGTATTTTTTGTTCGATTATTTAGGGGCGAGACTGATTCAATACGCTTTGTTTGTCATCGGTTTCATCCTGGCCACAGGTCTATCTTATGTTGATATTGGGCATATGGTTCGTGGCCGTTTCCAAAATGTGGGCGACAATTTCAAAGAACGAATGAAAGAATGGCTGCAGGATCGGGAAACGCGTCAGCCGCAGCGTGCGGCGGTTGCAGCGGAAACCGGCGGCGCAGGGGGCTCAAGTGGTTCGGGAAGCGGCAACAACCGGATGAAGAAGCCGGCCTATGTGCCTGTCGACGATGAGTTTGATGAAGAGGTATTAAGGCCTGTGAAACGGGCGAAGAAGGCACCATTGTTCATGGAGCTGCTGCGTCCAGTGAAGGAAGGGCGGAAGAAGCCGGAAGTTGACAAGGATGATGAAGATGAGCAAAGCCCATCTGACGCTACGGAGAAGGTCGTCTACCAGGCTGAGCAAGCGGATCGGGACGAGGCGCCTGGTATCGCCATGGATCAGCGGGAAGATCAGCCAGTTACACCGATCATTCGCGACTTTCAAGAGCAAGTGTATCAGGAAGCGCAGCAAATGGGCCTTGGGGATGAGGGGCTGGTCCAACAAACCGTTCCGGCAGCCAAGGCCGCTGCTCAGACGGCACCTGCTAAGCTAGCCAGCTCGAAAGCGGAAGGAGCAGGAGAGACGGGGGATGATGGCGAGAACGTCTCAATGGAGTTCAAGCAGGATGCGCCTCAAGTTCAGCTGCGTCCCTACGAGCTGCCTGCATTAGATTTGTTGGCCAAGCCTGCTGTCGGCAAAGGCAGCGAGATGTCGGACTACAAAGCGAATGCCAGGAAGCTGGAGGCGACTCTCGAGAGCTTCGGCGTCCGCGCCAAAGTGTTGGAAGTTGTGCGCGGCCCAGCCGTGACACGCTATGAGATCCAACCTGACGTGGGGGTCAAAGTCAGCCGGATCGTCAGTTTGACGGATGACATCGCCTTGGCGCTCGCGGCCAAAGATATCCGGATGGAGGCACCGATTCCCGGCAAGTCAGCCATCGGTATCGAAGTGCCGAACTTGGAAGTGTCGATCGTGACGATGCGCGAGGTCATGGAGACGAATGCCTTTAACGAAGCAAGCTCACGCTTGTCGGTCGTATTGGGGCGCGACATATCCGGCCAGCCGATCGTCGGCAATCTGGCGAGAATGCCGCATTTGCTCGTAGCGGGTGCGACAGGCTCAGGGAAGTCCGTCTGCATTAACGGAATCATTACGAGCATTTTGTACAAAGCCAAGCCGAATGAAGTAAAGTTCTTGATGATCGACCCGAAGATGGTCGAGCTGAACGTGTACAACGGCATCCCGCATTTGCTGGCGCCCGTTGTGACTGATCCGCGCCGGGCATCGCTGGCGCTTAAAAAAATCGTCGTCGAGATGGAAAAGCGCTACGAGCTGTTCTCTAAGAGCGGTACACGCAATATCGAAGGTTATAACGCGATGTTGACGGAAAGCGGCACAGCGCCGCCTCTGCCTTATTATGTTGTCATCGTCGATGAGTTGGCCGACTTAATGATGGTCGCCGCCAATGATGTCGAGGATTCGATCTGCCGTCTGGCGCAGATGGCGCGTGCAGCAGGCATTCACTTGATCATTGCGACCCAGCGTCCGTCCGTGGACGTTATCACAGGGGTCATCAAAGCGAACATTCCTTCACGGATCGCGTTCGGGGTTTCCTCACAGGTCGATTCCCGTACGATCCTGGACATGGTTGGCGCCGAGAAGCTGCTAGGGCGGGGAGACATGCTCTACCTGCCGGTTGGCGCATCGAAGCCGGTTCGCGTGCAGGGCGCTTTTTTATCCGATCAGGAAGTCGAACACGTCGTGACCTTCTGCCGGACGCAGGAGCAGGCGAACTACCAGGAAGAGCTGGTGCCGCAGGTCGAGGAGCAGACGGAGGAGCAGGAAGAATTTGCGGACGAGCTGTATGATCAAGCGGTACAAATCGTTCTCGAAGCGAAACAAGCTTCGGTTTCCTTACTGCAGCGCCGCATGCGCGTAGGTTATACCCGTGCCGCCCGTTTGATTGATTCCATGGAAGCCAAAGGGGTTGTAGGCCCTTATGAAGGAAGCAAACCGCGGGAAGTATTGATGTCCGTGGAGCAGTATCACCATAATCGAATCAGTTCCTAACGCGATTAAGAGAAGCACTCTCAGTATGAGAGTGCTTTTTTGTTGATATCAGCTTGGAAAATGGAAAATCAAGACTGCATCCGCTCAAACACTAAACTCTCCGCATTTAGAGCCTTACCGCCACTTGGCATAACATGCTGTATAACGGTTAAGCCGACTTGCAGCAGATGCAAGGCTTAACACACGCGCTCCAGTCTGATATCTGCCGATAAAGTGCAGCCCGCCCCCTTTCGATCCCCCAGCAGTCTGATCTTGTCAACTTATTGCCGAAGGTAATGGAATTTTCATTATAGCTTGTGACCCGGTCCAGGTTATGAGAGTTTTTTGTTGTGCATAATCATCGCCTTCCATTCTCATAATAAGCAAGAAAAGGCTGCTATTTGAAAAGAGAGGTTGAGTACGGGAATGAACAAAAGACTAATCGTCATCACGTTTTGTATCGTTTTTGTATTAGTTGTAGCATTTCAGCTTAAACAAAAGATGACTCCGTCAACAGAAGAAACGTTTAGTAAAAACGAGATCAGATATGGAGCAACAGGGACGGATGTTAATGAACTTCAAGGACGACTGAAATTCATCGGCTTTTACGGAGGCAATATTGATGGGGATTTTGGTTACAAAACTTTGGTCGCTGTGAAACGTTTCCAAGGTGAATTCGGGATGACCGTTGACGGTATTGTCGGGCCGAAAACGAAACTGAAGCTGTGGGAGGCAACCAAAAACTGGAAGCCTACAGTGCCAATCTCAGGTGGCGGCACCAGCGGCACTAGCGGCGGTGGAACCACAACAGGTGGTGGAGGTGGCGGAGCGACAACAGGCGGAGAATCCTCGGCGAATCTGACCCCGTCGAACAACTTGGGCCTATCCGAGCAGGATCTGAATTTGATGGCCAATGCCGTTAACGGCGAGGCGCGTGGCGAGCCTTACATAGGTCAAATAGCGGTGGCTGCGGTCATTCTCAACCGTGTGAAGAATCCTAGCTTCCCGAATTCCGTATCCGGCGTGATCTTTCAGCCAGGTGCTTTTACCGCTGTAGCCGACGGCCAGATTTGGCTGACGCCTAACGAATCTACGAAGCGAGCTGTCAAGGATGCGCTGAACGGCATGGACCCTACCGGCGGCTGCATTTACTATTTTAACCCGGAAACGGCCACATCCAAATGGATCTGGAGCCGCCCGCAAGTGAAGCAGATCGGCAAGCATATTTTCTGTAAATAATAGCAGTGAGGACAAGGAGAAGGAGCCAGCTTTGGTTGCTTCTCTTGTTCGTATAGGAATATAATGGATACATATCTTGGAATCAGGAAGGGAGACACGACCTTTGAAGCAGATACACTTTGAGCGGAGCACGTTGAATCATATACGCCTTCACGTGCTGCCAACAGATCAATTTAAGACATTTGCCATATCGGTGTACATAGGCCGTCCCTTAGCGGAACAAACCGTTACAAGCACGGCGCTGACGCCTTTTGTATTGCGAAGGGGCACTGAGCTCAGGCCGGAAACAAAGCAATTTCGCGAGTACCTGGACGATCTGTATGGTGCCGGCTTTGGCTTCGATATTTACAAACGCGGTGATTATCAGATTGTGCAGATGCGCATGGATATCATCAATGATCGTTTCGTCTCTTCTAATGAATCCCTTTTGAAGAAGGGGCTGGAATTCGTTGGGGAAACGCTCACACGCCCAGCCATGGAGAACGGCCATTTCCGTGATAAATATGTCGATTCCGAAAAGCAGACGCTGCAGAAGCGCCTCGAAGCTGTCATTAACGACAAAGTGCGTTATGCGGCTGAGCGCTGTATCGAAGAGATGTGCAGCGACGAGCCCTATCGCCTGCATGCGCTTGGCAAGATCGAAGAGCTTGAAGGGCTTAGTTCGCAGTCTTTGTACAACGATTATCAAGCTTGGCTGCAAACCGCGCCGCTTGATATTTATGTGGTCGGCAATACGACGCTTGAAGAGGTAGAAGCCATCGTCAAAGAGGCGTTCAAGATCGACCGCAGTCAAGATGCGGTTTATGAGACCTCGAAGACACATGCCGTGCAGCGTGAGGTTAAAACAGTCGTTGAACGCCTTGATGTCAATCAAGGCAAATTGAATATGGGTCTGCGGACCAACGTCAGTTACCGGGATGAGCAGTATCCGGTCGCCCTGATGTATAACGGCGTGCTTGGCGGTTATGCACATTCAAAGCTGTTCATCAACGTTCGGGAGAAAGCGAGCCTGGCCTACTATGCCTCTTCGCGGTTTGACGGGCATAAGGGAATTCTGACCATCCAATCGGGCATTGAGATGCAAAATTATGAGAAGGCCGTCGACATCATCAAGCAGCAGCTGCAAGCGATGGAGCAAGGGCAAATCAGCGAGACCGAAATGAACCAGACGCGGGCGATGATCTCCAATCAGCTTCGTGAGCTGCAGGATTCGGCATTTGAATTGATCTCATTTGATTTTAATGCGATTTTATCCGGAAAAGAGCGCACCGTCTCTGGCCTCATCGAAGCCGTGAATCAGGTGGACGCAAAGACAATCGCGGAAGCTGCGAAGCGGGTTCAGCTGGATACGATTTACTTTTTGCGGGATCAGAAAGGGGAGTAGACCATGAAGGTAATACCTTATCCACATCTCAATGAAACGCTCTATCACGAGCAGCTTGACAATGGGTTACATGTGTTTGTACTTCCCAAAGAAGGCTTTCAAAAGACGTATGCGACCTTTACAACGAAATATGGGTCGGTTGACAATCATTTTCAAGTTGAAGGGAAAGAGGAAGTGCGTGTACCTGACGGGATTGCGCATTTTCTGGAGCATAAAATGTTCGAAGAGCCGGAAGGCGACATCTTCGCCAGCTTTGCTTCGCAAGGTGCATCGGCGAATGCGTTCACTAGCTTCGACCGTACGGCTTATTTGTTTTCCTCGACGGATCACATTTTGACAAACCTCAAAACGTTGATTAACTTTGTGCAAAACCCTTATTTTACGGATGAAAACGTTGAAAAGGAAAAGGGCATTATCGGTCAGGAAATCAAAATGTACCAGGATCACCCAGATTGGAGAAGCTATTACGGGCTTATCGAGTCGTTGTATGCGAAGCATCCGATCCATATCGATATTGCCGGAACAGTGGAATCCATCGCGCAGATTACGAAAGAAACTCTATATGAGTGCTACCATACGTTCTATCATCCGAGCAATATGAGCTTATTTGTCGTAGGCGGCGTGAATGCCGAGGAAGTGGTGGCCTTTGTTAAAGAGAACCAGGCAGCCAAAAGCTTCCCTGCACAAGGGCAGATCCATCGGTTTGCTGTAGAGGAGCCGCTGGAAGTCCGTGAGGCGCGCCGCATAACGAACCTTCCTGTCTCCATGCCGAAATGCTTGTTCGGACTGAAAGAGCCGGCGCCTGGCGTCAGCGGCAAAGACCTGCTCGTCCGAGAAGTTACGACGAAGCTGATGCTCGATATTTTGTTCAGCTCCAGCTCTGATATTTATCAAGCGCTTTATGATGAGCAGCTGATTACCGATAACTTTGGCCATGATTATAACTGCAGCGAAGATTATGCCTTTTCGATTCTGGGCGGAGATACGAAGGATCCGGATCAGCTCGTGGCGCGAATCAAAGAAGAGGTGGAAAAGCGCCGAGAGCCCGGCCTTGACGCCGTTACGTTCGAACGCAGTCGGAAGAAGAAAATCGGCAATTTCCTGCGCATGATGAACTCTCCGGAAGCTATTGCCAACGAGTTTACGAAATACCGCTTCAAAAGCATCGATTTGTTCGATATTTTGCCTGTCTATGAGAGCTTGACACTTGAAGACGTCAATAAGCGCTTCTGCGAGCATTTCGATTGGAGCCGTCTGGCTGTCTCGATCGTGCAAAGCAGGGGGCAATCGTGAATCCTGCCAGGCCCTTTACTGAGCAAACCGTTCTCATCACCGGTGCCAGCAGGGGCATCGGCGCGGCGATCGCGGAGCGCTTTGCGACGGTGGGCATGAACGTCGTGATTCATTACCGCGAGTCGCATGAGGCGGCGAATGAAGTCGCCCGCAGGTGCATGAAGCATGGCGCCAAGGTGTTGACGGTTTCCGCCGACATCCGCTCCCGCGAGCAGATCGGCAAGATGAAGGAGAAGCTGGAGCATAAAGGCATGATTCCTGATATCGTCGTGAATAACGCCGGGATAGCCCATTATGGCCTGCTTTCCGACATCAGCGAGGAAGATTGGGATTTGATCATGGATATCAATCTCAAAGGCGCATTTCTGTGCACGCAAGCCTTTATGCCGCACATGATCAGTCAAAAATACGGACGCATCATCAATGTATCCTCCATCTGGGGGATCTCCGGTGCGTCCTGCGAAGTTGTTTATTCCACAGCCAAGGGCGGAATGAACGCTTTTACCAAAGCTCTGGCGAAGGAGCTGGCTCCCTCCGGTGTGACCGTCAATGCGGTTGCACCGGGAGCCGTACATACAGAGATGATGGCGGGCTTTCAGGAGGAAGAGAAAGCGGCAATCGAGAGCGAAATTCCTGCGGGACGTTTCGCGCTGCCGGATGAAATCGCTTCGCTCGTTTATTTCCTGGCGCTGCCGGAATCCGGTTACATCACCGGTCAGATTATAAGTCCGAACGGCGGTTGGTTGACGTAGGTTCAACTTTCGTTTAGAACGCCCCCCGCGAATAATTCTTTGAGGTGAAGAGAATATTATTTTACGTAATGTCCATTTCTCAGAACTCAAAGGAGGATTTTCTAACATGTCGGTACTTGAAACATTTGATAAGTGGAAAGGCTTTTTGTCGGAGCGCGTGGATCAAGCGCAAAACACCGGGATGAACAACGCTACGATCAACAATCTCGCTTATCATGTCGGTGACTATCTGTCCACCCAGGTAGATCCCAAAAATTCTCAGGAGCGGGTGCTCAAAGAGCTTTGGGATGTGGGAAATGAGGAAGAGCAGCGTGCGCTCGCTGGTCTTATGGTAAAATTAGTGGACAAAGGCTAATAACCGTTTTACAATTCAATAAGGCAGTTCACTTAAGCCTCCTTCGTGGAGGCTTTTGTCTGCTTGACAACTAAAGAACCTCACTTCTTTAGGATAGAAAGGAACCGTAAACTTCATGAGAAAGCAGCGTTTTGTAATTGGTTTACTCTTCTTATCATTGATGGTAACCGGCTGTGGAAACCGAGGCATTCCAGCGATTAAGCAGGAGCTTATGGACAAAAAAATGTCAGTATTAATGCTGACAAGCGCCAGCTTAAGCGACCCGGCGGAACAGACTGTCAGCCAAACCTTGTTGCAGTGGCGGGACTCCAACCAGATCGCTTTTGATTGGGTCAAAGATTTGCAGACCATGGATGATTCGGTTGCTGCAAAGTTGAAATCGAAGCCTTATGACTACATATACGTAATCGGCAATGAACTGCTGCCTGCTGCAAACCCGCTAATCAGCCAGAACCTGACCACAGGCAAGTGGACGCTGATGCAAAACCAGCTGGATCCCAGCGCAAGCGGTGCGGGCGGTGCAGTGGCAAAGGCGGCGGTGTTCCAAATCGACCCGGCGAAGATCGATACGTTGAAAAACCAATGGGTCAGCGGTGTCTTAGCAACGAATACATCAGTCGAATGGGTGACGCGCGCAGACCGTCCGATTCCGTCGGCGTGGGCGCCTTCGGAGGAAGCCGACCATATCGTGCTGCTTGACAATAACCAGCAATGGTTTCAGCAGCTGTCACTCCAGACGAAGCAGCATGCTTCAAGCTGGATCATCTTCAATGCGGCCACAGATGCCGCCCATATTCAAAAAGCGAAAACGCTTGGCGTATCCGTTATGGACCTAAGCGATGCCTTGTCGGCGGATCTCGATTGGACGGCTATTATGAATAATCGATTGAACGGCATGCTCCGGCACACCTGGCAGAGCGGCGCGACAACATATAGCGATCAAGAGTTGAAAGAGCTGAAATTGAAATAATTTTTGTATCCCTTATAATGGTATAGAAGGATTGTGCCGAAATTTGTAGAAATATTTCACGCTTGGCTATCTAGATAGCCATGGAAACGACGATGAGGTGGAAAGATTGGACATAAAAGAGTGGTACATGGAGTACAAGATTCATAAGAACCGTCCCGGTTTGCTGGGGGATATCGCATCGCTTATGGGGATGCTGGATATCAACATTGTGACGATTAACGGGGTTGAAGACCGTACACGCGGCATGCTTTTGCAAACGAATGATGAAGAAAAAATCGATTTAATGGGTAAAATGTTAAAAAAAGTAGATAATATCACTATCACGGCGCTTCGCCCACCTAAGCTGGTGGATATTTTGGCTGTGCGCCATGGCCGCTATATTGAACGCGATTCCGATGACCGCAAGACGTTCCGCTTTACGCGTGACGAGTTGGGTTTGCTGGTTGATTTCCTTGGCGAAATCTTCAAGCGTGAAGGTAACCAAGTGATCGGTCTGCGCGGCATGCCGCGTGTCGGTAAAACAGAGTCGATTATCGCAGGCAGTGTATGCGCGAATAAGCGCTGGACGTTCGTCTCTTCCACTTTGCTTCGCCAGACTGTGAGAAGTCAGCTTTCCGAAGATGAGATGACGACGAATAACGTTTACATCATCGACGGCATTGTATCTACGATCCGTTCGAATGAAAAGCACTACAGCTTGCTTCAGGAAATCATGGCAATGCCTTCGACCAAAGTCATCGAACACCCGGATATTTTTATTCGCGAGTCTGAATATACCTATAATCACTTCGATTACATCATCGAATTGCGCAATACACCGGATGAAGAAATTAATTATGATTCCTTTACATATACATCGGAGCCATTCTAATTATTGCTGATATCTGGACATGACATTTTTTTCAAGGAGGTGATCTTGTGTCTGAGCTTGGGAATATCCTGCGTAAAGCGCGCTTGGACCAGAAGATTTCACTGGACGACCTACAGGAAGTAACGAAAATTCGCAAACGCTACCTGGAGGCTATCGAAGAAGGCAACTATAAAGTGCTGCCGGGAAGCTTTTACGTCCGAGCTTTTATTAAGAGTTATGCAGAAGCGGTAGGGATGGACCCTACTGAAGTATTGAATATGTACCAGACGACGAACCCGTCTCCGGTAACGGAACAGCCGGTTGTGGAGACGATTCGTACCAAACGGAAGAGTGTTCGCAATACGGAGAAGATGAGCCGCTGGGCATCCAGCGTCATGTTCATTTGCTTTATCTTGTTAATATTTGGGATCGTGTACTATTATACATATAAGAACGCGAAAGGAACGCCTGCGGAGGATAAGCCCTCCCAGACGCAATCGCCCAAAATTACAGATTCCACGAATCCCGGCGGCACGAAGCTGAACTCGGCAACGGAAGCGACATACGCGGCAACGCCTACACCGATTCCGGCTACACCAGTGCCAACTCCGACTCCAACTCCGGCTGTGCAAGTGAAATACAGCAGCAATGAGAAGGGCGTGGATAATTATACGGTGACAGGTTCGGATAAGCTGAACGTCCAGCTGAAAATCATAGGCTCGCAGTGCTGGATTCAAGTGAACGCTTTGAAAGCTGATAATTCGAAGGAAATGCTCAAGCAGAAGCTGTACAGCAACGGTGACACGGATACATTTGAGATTGACGGTTCCGCCTATTTGAGTGTCGGTGCGGCTAGCGCATTGGAACTGACGGTGAATGGAACAGTCATACCGGTTGGCGATACGCCTAATCCGAAGAAAGTTCAGCTGAACTTGCAAAAAAGCTAGAATTTTGGCGCATTCCGCGCTTTCCCGGGCAATGAATAGGTTTGGAGAGCATCCCAAGGCATACAAGCTGCGGGATGTTTCTTTTTGAGCCGCTTCTTGCTATAATGCAATATGAAATTCATGGAAAAGGGGTATGTGTAGATGAGTTCAGAGAGTTCATTTGATATAGTATCGAAGGTGGACATGCAGGAATTGAACAACGCCATCCAACAGGCGGAGAAAGAAATTTTGACCCGATTTGATTTTAAAGGCAGCAAGAGCAGCATTAAGTTGGAAAAGGACCAACTGACGGTCATTTCCGATGACGAGTTTAAACTGCAGAACGTGCTCGATATTTTACATGGCAAAATGACGAAGCGCGGCATCTCCATCAAGAACCTGGAGTACAGCAAAATAGAGCCTGCCGCATCTTCCACGGTGAGACAGAAGATCTCCTTGAAACAAGGCGTGGACCAGGAGAATGCGAAAAAAATTAACATCCTGATCCGCGATTCCAAGCTGAAAGTAAAAAGCCAGATTCAAGGCGATCAAATTCGCGTAACCGGCAAAAGCAAGGATGACCTGCAAGCGGTGATCTCGATGCTCCGCAAAGCGGAAATTCCGCTCGATTTACAGTTTGTCAACCTGAAATAGAACGATTAAAACCATGCAACCCCCTAGATATAGGGGGTTTTCACTTTTTGACACCCTATAGGGCATGTATTATACTTGTAAAGAGTGGTTTAGGACTATTGGAGGTTGTTTTATTCATGACAGAGAAGGTTAAAGTAGTTACGCTCGGATGTGAGAAAAACTTAGTCGATTCCGAAATTATGGCTGGTTTGATTCACGGCCGAGGCTTCCAACTTGTAGATAACAAAGAGGATGCAACCGTTATTATTGTGAATACGTGCGGATTTATCGATGCAGCGAAGGAAGAATCCGTGAATACGATTCTGGATATGGCTGAGCTGAAGCAAACGGCTAATTTGAAGGCGCTCATCGTCTCCGGCTGTTTGACACAGCGCTACAAAAAAGAATTGATGGAAGAGATGCCGGAGATCGACGGCATTGTCGGTACGGGAGATTTTGACAAGATCAATCACATTGTAGATGAAGCATTGCGCGGGAAGAAGCCGGTTCTGATCGGGAACCCTGTGTTCAACTACGATGCGGACCTGCCTCGTCAAGTTACGACGCCCCGCTACACGGCGTATGTCAAGATTGCTGAAGGCTGCGACAATGCTTGCACCTTCTGCAGCATTCCGATTATGCGCGGTGCGTTCCGCAGCCGGAGCATGGAATCGATCGTCAATGAAGTGACTCAGCTTGCTGCGCAAGGCGTGAAAGAGATCAGCCTGATCGCGCAAGATTCAACTAACTATGGTACGGATATTTATGACGGATTTGCGCTGCCTGCACTTCTGAACAAAGTGAGTGAAGTTCCAGGTATCGAATGGGTGCGCCTGCACTACGCATATCCAGGCTTCTTCAGTGATGAATTGATTGCGACAATCGCTGCCAATCCGAAAGTGTGCAAATATATCGACATGCCGTTGCAGCACAGCGAGGATTCCATCCTGAAGCGCATGCGCAGACCAGGCCGTCAGAAGGATACGCGCGAGCTTGTGCGTAAAATTCGCGAAGCGATTCCGGATGTCGCGCTGCGCACTTCGTTGATCGTTGGCTTCCCAGGGGAAACGGAAGAAGATTTCGAGAACCTAAAGGCGTTTGTGCGTGAAATGGAATTCGACCGCATGGGCGTATTTGCTTACTCCAAAGAAGATGACACGCCTGCTTCGCGCCTGCCGAATCAAGTACCTGATGATGTGAAGGAGTTCCGTGCCAACACCTTGATGGAGATTCAACGCGAAATTTCCAATCAACGCGGCGGCCAAAGAATCGGGCAGGAGATTGATGTTCTAATTGAACGTTACGATGGCAGAAGCGATGTCTATGTTGGCCGTTCCCAATACGATGCGCCGGAGATTGACGGCGAAGTGTTCGTATCGAATGCCAAATTGAAAATCGGTGAAATGGCAAAAGTGCGCATTACTCACTCTTATGAGTTCGACTTATCAGGGGAGGTTATTGCATGAACTTAGCCAATCGCATCACGATAGCGAGGATTCTGCTTGTTCCGGTCATCATGTTTTTCCTGTTGATCAAAGTGAAATTCCCTCACATCAGGATCGAGGAGTTCAGCATTACTTATAATCAGATTATTGCCGCTTTAATTTTTATCATTGCGGCAAGTACGGACAGCTTGGACGGTTATATCGCAAGAAAGCGCAAGCTGGTAACGAATCTGGGCAAGCTGCTTGATCCGCTCGCGGATAAGCTGCTTGTTACGGCTGTTCTCGTATCGCTCGTGGAGATGGGCAAAGTTGACGCCTGGATTGTAATTGTCATCATCAGCCGGGAGTGGGCAGTAACCGGTCTTCGTCAGATTGCTCTCCTGGAAGGCACCGTGATGGCGGCTAGCAAATGGGGAAAGGCAAAGACAGCTGCACAGATTACGGCTATTATTGCGTTGCTTATTAATAATTTTCCGTTTACGTTTTTGGATATCCCCTTCGATATTATTGCGAGCTGGGTAGCAGCGATTATTACGCTGTACTCAGGTATTGAGTATTTTGTGAAAAACAAGCATGTCATAGATTTTTCGGATAAGACACAATAGGGCAACCTATTGTTTTTTCCGTTTCGATGGCGGGTTGAATTTTGAGGGAGGGATAAGGAAGATGAAAGCTGAGATTGTAGCTGTTGGCACCGAACTGTTGTTAGGTCAAATTGTGAATACGAACGCGCAGTTTCTGTCGCGGGAATGCGCAGCCTTAGGAATTGACATGTTTTACCAGACGGTTGTCGGCGATAATGAGCAGCGGTTGATGGATGCTTTTCAGCTCGCGGCTTCGCGGGCGGATATCGTCATTTGTACCGGTGGACTAGGTCCTACCCAGGACGATTTGACTAAAGACGTTCTGGCCGCCTATACAGGTCGTCAGTTGGTTCTCCATGAGCCATCGATGCAAGCGATTACCGAGCTGTTCAGCACACGCGGCATTCATATGGTCGAGAGCAACCGCAGGCAGGCGCTGATGCTGGAAGGCAGCGATCCCTTACATAACGAGACCGGACTCGCCGTCGGCGTCGCGCTGACGCATGAGGGCACGCATTTCATACTGCTCCCGGGCCCGCCTAAAGAAATGAAGCCGATGTTTATAAAGTATGCTTCCGAGTGGCTGCGCGGCGTCATGACGGACGAAGTGCCGCTTTATTCCAAGATGCTGAAATTCGCCGGGATCGGCGAATCCAACTTGGAGCATCAGCTCATCGATCTGATCGAATCCCAGAGCGACCCGACCATTGCGCCTTACGCCAAAGAAGGGGAAGTGACCATCCGCCTGACAACCCGGGCTTTATCGGCGGCTGAAGGGGAACGCAATCTAATGGCGACCGAGGCGGAGATTCGCCGCCGTGTCGGGGAGCACTTATACGCCGTGGAAGATGTCCCGATTGAAACGGTCATTCTGCAAATGCTGGGCCAGAAGCAGCTCCAGCTAACCGTCGCCGAAAGCTGCACAGGCGGTCTTCTCAGCGATATGATCACGAATGTGCCGGGCAGCTCGCAATCGTTCCTCGGCGGTATCATTTGCTACTCCAATGCGCTGAAAAACAAGCTGCTGAACGTTCCTATGCAGGTGCTTGAAGGCACGGACGCGCCAGGAGCCGTGAGCAAAGAAACGGCCGCCATCCTGGCCGAGCAGCTGCTGGTTGTGACAGGCAGCGATTTCGGTATCTCGGTCACTGGCGTAGCCGGTCCGGGCGCTTCCGAAGGTAAGCCTGTCGGGCTTGTCTACTTGGGCCTAGCCCAGCGCGGCGTGGAGGCGAAGGTTGTGACCTTGCAGCTCTCGGGCACGCGTGAGACGATCAAGCATCGGGCGGCCAAAGGAGCATTGTATCATTTCTGGAAACTGTTGAAAGAAATCTAGCTTTCGCTTATAATAAATCTATCTGTTAACGGAAGAACCGTAGCAAAGCGATAACTTTGTTGCGGTTTTTTGTTTGTTCGCAAAATAACGAATGTATGTTCGAAAAAATGCTTGGCAAACGACCTGAAACGAGTTATCATATACCTATAATGATAAAAGGAAGTGAGTGTTTTGACAGATCGTCGCGCCGCACTTGAAATGGCACTTCGTCAGATTGAGAAACAGTTCGGTAAAGGCTCCATCATGAAGCTTGGAGAAAGCACACATATGCAAGTTGAAACGATCTCAAGCGGTTCGCTTGCTCTTGATATTGCACTTGGAATCGGCGGATTTCCGCGCGGAAGAATTATTGAAGTATACGGACCTGAATCCTCAGGTAAAACAACTGTAGCTTTGCATGCCATTGCAGAGGTGCAAAAGGTGGGCGGTCAAGCTGCTTTCATCGACGCCGAGCACGCACTTGATCCTTTGTATGCAAGCAAACTGGGCATTAACATCGATGAGCTTCTGCTGTCTCAACCGGATACCGGTGAGCAAGCGCTGGAAATTGCTGAAGCACTCGTGCGCAGCGGCGCGGTTGATATTATCGTTATTGACTCCGTTGCGGCACTGGTGCCAAAGGCTGAGATTGAAGGCGAGATGGGGGACTCCCACGTAGGTCTGCAAGCCCGCCTGATGTCCCAAGCGCTTCGTAAACTGTCTGGTGCCATCAACAAATCCAAAGTAATTGCCATCTTTATTAACCAATTACGTGAGAAAGTAGGCGTAATGTTCGGTAACCCGGAAACGACGCCAGGCGGTCGCGCATTGAAGTTCTATTCCTCCGTTCGTCTAGACGTTCGCCGGATAGAAACAATTAAACAAGGCAACGACATGGTTGGTAACCGCACGCGGATTAAGGTCGTTAAGAATAAAGTAGCTCCGCCGTTCAAACAAGCGGAGATCGACATTATGTATGGCGAAGGCATCTCCCGTGAGGGCAGCATCATCGATATCGGTACCGAAATGGACATCGTGAACAAGAGCGGCGCCTGGTACTCCTTCGATGGCGAGCGCCTCGGTCAAGGCCGTGAGAACGCCAAATCGTTCCTCAAAGAGAACAAGGCGATTGCCGAAACGATCGAGCAAAAAATTCGCGACAACAGCAACTTGATCAAAGTAACAGGTCCGAATACGGACGATGATGAAGATGAAGAAGCAACGCTTGCTTTTGAATAAGTGAATGAATGGGCATAGACGGCAGCACTTTAACCTCAGGTTAAGGTGCTTTCGTTCATTAAAGGAGTTGTAGACGTTGACGGAAGAAGAGCAGGGGCTGCCGGTCATCACGATGGTGGAAAGGCAGAAGCGGGGCAAGCACCGTTATAACATTTTCATTAATGAGGAATACACGTTCTCCGTGCATGAAGACATCATGATCAAGCATCGTCTGTTCAAAGGGGAAATCATCGATCCAGAGCGGATGGCCATCATCATTCGAGACGAAGAGCGGAATAAAGCGTATACGAAAGCGCTGTACATGATTGGGCGCAGACCACACGCTTCGAGCGAAGTGAGACGAAAGCTCAAAGAGCAAGGATTTGAAGCTGACATCATCGATGGGGTCATGGAAACGCTGGAGAAGCAAAATTATCTCAATGATGAAGAATTCGCCAAAATGTGGGCGGAGCATCGCATTTATTCGCAGCGCCGGGGACGCAACTGGGTCAAGCAGGAGCTGCAGCAGAAAGGTATTCACAAAGAGCTGGTGCATGGTGCCATTGCGGGCATTAATGCGGAGGATGAGCTGGAAGGTGCATTGAAGCTGGCTCGTAACAAGTGGAAAATTACTTCAGGCTCAACCATCGATAAGAAGCGTAAAACAGGTGCTTTTCTTATGCGCAGAGGCTATACAGGGGGAATTGTTAACAAAGTGTTAGGGCAGTTAAGTGCAGGAGAGGGAGACGAAGAGCACGAGTTTTATGAAGAAATGATGGATGATTAACGGCATACACGAAGCATACATGAAGCATACATGAAGGCTTTGTTCAATGAACTGCACGAGCAAGACTGTGTCAATCCCTTGACAAGCTTCTTCGACAAAAGATAAAATAACAATGTATATTTTCATAAGGAGTCAAAATCATAAGAATTTTTGTGAATTTGACGTAACAGTTGTAGAAACCGCCAATTTTTACGCTGTTGGTTATGAATCACTCGCACCAACGTGGTGACACGCGCCGTGCACATTCATTTTGAGCCATGCTCATTTTTTTAGTATGGGGTACGTTGAAGCTATTGCCTAACAATTAAAAATCGGATTAAAAAACCGAAGGAATCCCAAGCTAACACCTTGGAGAAACCAACGAGGAGGTGAACAAGATGACTTTCATCTGGATCGCGATCATTCTCGTTGTTGGAGCTGCATGCTTAGGGATTGGTTATTTTATCCGCAAATCTCTTGCAGAAGCGAAGATTTCCAGTGCAGAAGAAGCCGCTGAACAGATCCGTGAAGCTGCCAAGAAAGAAGCGGAGGCGCTGAAAAAAGAAACGGTTCTGGAAGCGAAGGACGAAGTGCATAAGATTAGGTCCGAAGCTGAAAAAGACATTCGTGAACGTCGAAATGAAATTCAACGACAAGAGAGACGATTGTTGCAAAAAGAGGAATCGCTGGATAAAAAATTAGAATCTCTCGAGCGTAAAGAAGAGCAAGTAGCCAACAAAGAGAAGCGAATCGAGGATACACAGACACAGATCGACCAGCTTTATAGAAGTCAAGTTACGGAATTGGAGCGAATCTCCGGCCTGACGATGGAAGAAGCGAAGAGCATCATTCTTACCAATGTCGAGCAGGAAGTTCGTCACGAAACCGCTCAGTTGATTAAAGAGATTGAACAGCAAGCCAAAGAAGAAGGCGATAAGAAAGCCAGAGAAATCATCACGCTCGCCATTCAACGATGTGCTGCTGATCACGTGGCTGAAACTACAGTTTCAGTGGTGACCTTGCCTAATGAAGAAATGAAGGGCCGTATTATCGGTCGTGAAGGCCGCAATATCCGTGCATTGGAAACATTGACGGGGATCGACCTTATTATTGATGATACGCCTGAAGCCGTCATTTTATCAGGTTTTGATCCAATCCGACGCGAAATTGCCCGCACATCCCTGGAGAAGCTTGTTGCAGATGGTCGAATCCATCCGGCAAGAATCGAAGAGATGGTGGAGAAATCCCGCAAAGAAGTGGACGAGCGTATCCGCGAATACGGGGAGCAAGCGACGTTCGAGGTTGGCGTTCATGGACTGCATCCGGATCTGATCAAGATTCTGGGCCGACTGAAATTCAGAACAAGTTACGGTCAAAATGTACTGAAGCATTCCATGGAAGTAGCTTATCTGGCCGGTCTGATGGCTGGAGAGCTCGGAGAAGACGTAACTTTGGCGAAACGTGCCGGGCTGCTTCATGACATCGGTAAAGCACTTGACCACGAAGTGGAAGGTTCCCACGTGGAGATCGGTGTGGAGATCGGTAAGAAGTACAAGGAACATCCAGTTGTCATCAACAGTATTGCTTCGCATCATGGCGATGTGGAAGCAACTTCTGTTATCGCGATGCTGGTAGGCGCAGCGGATGCCTTATCCGCAGCAAGACCGGGAGCGAGAAGAGAAACGCTGGAAACTTACATTAAGCGTCTTGAGAAGCTCGAAGAGATTTCTGAATCGTTTGATGGCGTTGAGAAATCATACGCAATTCAAGCAGGTCGTGAGGTTCGTGTCATGGTTCAGCCGGAGAAAGTGGATGATACCGAAGCGTTCCGCCTAGCCCGCGATATCACGAAGAAAATCGAGGGAGAACTCGATTATCCAGGACATATCAAGGTCACGGTCATTCGGGAAACGAGAGCTGTTGAATACGCGAAATAAGGGTATACTAGGTGAAAAGTGGCTGATGAAGCCACTTTTCCTCATTTTTAAAAGGGAGCATGGAGAGCTATTATGAAAATTGTATTTATCGGAGATATTGTAGGATCCGTGGGGAGAAAAGCCTTAAAGAAGGTCATGCCTAGACTGAAGCAGGCTTATCCGAATGCGGTATTCATCGCTAACGGCGAGAACGCAGCGGCAGGCAAAGGGATCACGGCGGCGATTGCCAAAGAGATCTATGAGCTGGGCATCCAAGCGATGACGATGGGCAACCATACATGGGATCAGAAGGAAATCTTCGATTTCATCGATCGCGACGAGAAGATGGTCAGGCCGGCCAATTTCCCACCAGGCACGCCGGGTAAGGGACACGTAGTGATCAAGGTGAAAGATCAGGAGCTCTTGATCATCAATTTGCAAGGCCGCACGTTCTTGCCGCCGATTGACTGTCCGTTCCGCAAAGTGGATGAGATCTTGGAACAGGATAAGAAGAAACACAAGTTCGTGTTCGTCGATTTCCATGCGGAAGCCACATCGGAGAAAATCGCCATGGGCTGGCACTTGGATGGCCGCGTATCGGCTGTTGTAGGCACGCACACGCACGTACAAACCAACGATAACCGCGTATTGCCGCAAGGGACGGCATATGTGACCGATGTGGGCATGGTAGGCCCGCGAGATGGGGTGCTGGGCGTTGAGAAGAACGCAGTGCTGCAGAAATTCAAGACACAGCTTCCTGTCCGTTTTGTCACCGATGAAGGCAAGTGGCATTTTCATGCGGTTGTCATCGAATTGAACGATCAAACGGGATTGGCCAAAGAGATCAAGCTCATTCGCTATGATGAAGATGAAGTCATTTTCGATTAATCTTAGTTAAATTTTCGTTTGAAACACAATTCTAAATATTTAGAATACTCTCCTTGAGATAAAAAGGTATTTTTGAAGATCCTTGAGAATATGATGGTTACTGGAATCCTATCCATCATTCCTGAGGAGGTACTTTTCATGGAAGTATTAAAAGTTTCAGCAAAATCTAATCCAAACTCCGTTGCAGGTGCACTGGCAGGCGTATTGCGCGAACGTGGAGCTGCGGAGCTTCAAGCGATTGGCGCAGGTGCCTTGAATCAGGCCATTAAAGCAGTAGCTATCGCGAGAGGATTTGTGGCGCCTAGTGGGGTTGACTTAATATGTGTGCCAGCATTCACCGACATTGTGATCGACGGGGAAGATCGGACAGCTATTAAATTGATTGTAGAACCTAGGTAGGATGATATTTATACATAGATGTGATCCAACACCTGTTTACCTTGTAGACAGGTTTTTTAATTTGTCTTGGCGTCCGCTTGGCTAACGGTCATGAATAAACTTGTTCGGTTACAAGGAGGATGACGTGTATGAGAATCATGGACGGTCACTGCGATGCTTTAACGAAGCTGTACCATAATCCGAAGCTTGATTTTGACAAGGTAGAGCTGGAATTGGATGTAAGTTTCCCGCGGCTGTCCAAGGCCGGCGTCAAGGTGCAGTGCTTCGCGGTTTATTTATCGGAAAGCATCGCGAATCCATCATTTGATCACATTTTGCAGATGATTGATATTTTTCATCGCAAGGTCGCCAGCCATCCGGGCATGACGTTTATTCGCAACGCCGCAGACTTCCAGGCTGCGGAGAGCAGCGGGCAGATCGGTGCGATTTTGACACTTGAAGGCGTGGACGCTCTGGCGGGCAATATGGTGCATTTGCGCTCGCTTTACTATCTAGGTGTAAGATTGATCGGACTGAGCTGGAATTACGCCAATTGGGCGGTTGACGGCGTTATGGAGCCGCGTAAAGGCGGGTTCACTTTAAAAGGGAAGCGCATGTTAAAAGAATTAGAAACAATGGGTATAATAGTGGATGTGTCACATTTGTCCGAGAAGGGATTCTGGGAATTGTTTGAGCTGTACGGGAAGCCCATCGTCGCAACGCATTCCAACTGCGCCAGACTTTGTCCCCATCCAAGAAATTTATCAGATGAACAACTCACCGCGATCATCAAGCGGCAAGGACAAATCGGACTTACATTTGTCCCCTATTTTGTTGAAGCTGCCCGTACGCCTGTCCGAATTAGCGATTTGCTGAAACATATAGATCACATATGCGCTTTGGGAGGGGAGGAACATCTCGGCTTTGGATCGGACTTTGACGGCATTGCGCAGTGGATCGAAGGATTGAGACATTCAGGCGATTATCAAAATATTATAGAGGCTCTATGTCAAAACTATAGAGAGTCCCAAGTGGAGCGATTCCTATATGGAAACTGGCGGAAGTTCATGCTAACCAATCTCCCCAGATAAATTTGTGAATCGATCTAAAATTGATATAGGTTTCATCTAAAAACTCTATGTTTTAGATTTGTTCAAACCTCTTGCAATTTGCACCATAAAGGCATAGAATTTGGTTGACAAGTGAAAGATTTTTTTTATAGCTCTTTTCCGAAATTATGTTTTAGACTATGTTTTCTTCATTGCAGCTACAATCAAAAGGAGTGGACGTAAGGTGATTAGTCAGTTATCTTGGAAAATCGGAGGTCAGCAGGGTGAAGGGGTCGAATCTACAGACCGTATCTTCTCCACTGCGTTGAACCGTCTCGGTTACTATTTGTATGGATACCGTCATTTCTCTTCGCGGATTAAGGGGGGACATACAAATAACAAGATTCGCATCAGCACCAAGCCGATTCGCGCAATCTCTGACGATTTAGACATTCTGGTGGCGTTTGACCAAGAAAGTATCGATTTCAACGCACACGAACTGCGTGAGAATGGGGTTATCGTTGCGGACGCGAAATTCAACCCTGTCTTGCCAGAAGGTATTAAAGCGCGTTTGTTCCCAGTTCCAATCACTGCGATTGCAGAAGAATTAGGCACATCCCTATTTAAGAACATGGCCGCATCTGGCGCTTCCTGGGCATTGCTCGGATTGCCGCTTGATGTGTTTAATAAAGCTGTAGAAGAAGAGTTCGGCCGCAAAGGCGCAGCTGTCGTTGAGAAGAACATTGAAGCTGTTCGCAAAGGCGCAGAATCCGTTCTGGAACTTGCTGGCGGCCCTATCGCCGACTTCCAATTGGAACCTGCTGACGGCAAACAAAAGCTGTTCATGATCGGTAACGATGCCATCGCTCTGGGAGCTGTAGCTGCTGGCTGCCGTTTCATGCCTGCATACCCGATTACACCAGCATCCGAAGTGATGGAGTACTTGATCAAAGCGCTTCCAAAGTTCGGCGGTACCGTTATCCAAACGGAAGACGAAATCGCGGCTTGCACAATGGCAATCGGTGCTAACTACGCTGGCGCACGTGCATTGACAGCTTCCGCTGGTCCTGGTCTTTCCTTGATGATGGAAGCGATCGGCCTTGCCGGTATGACAGAAACGCCTGTCGTTATCGTGGATACACAACGTGGGGGTCCAAGTACAGGTCTGCCTACGAAACAAGAGCAATCCGACTTGAATGCTATGGTATACGGTACGCACGGCGAAATCCCGAAAATCGTCCTGTCCCCAAGCACAATCGAGGAGTGCTTCTACGATACGATCGAAGCGTTTAACTTGGCAGAGAAATACCAATGCCCAGTTATCTTGATGACGGATCTGCAGCTTTCCCTGGGTAAACAGTCTGCTGAGATGCTGGACTACAACCGCATCGTAATCGACCGTGGTAACCTTGTTACAGAAGCTCCAGAATTGACAGACAACCAACTGTTCAAACGTTATGAGTTCACAGCGAACGGCGTTTCCCCGCGCGTGATTCCTGGCGTGAAACATGGTCTGCACCACGTAACAGGCGTAGAGCATGATCAAACAGGCCGTCCATCCGAGAGCACGGATAACCGTCAAAAAATGATGGATAAACGTCTGGAGAAATTGAAGCATATCGAAGTAACAGACGCGATCAAAGTCGACGCGCCTCACGAGAATCCGGATCTGTTGATCATCGGTATGGGTTCCACTGGCGGCACCATCGACGAAGCAAGAAGCCGCGTAGCGAAGGAAGGTATCACAACCAACCATGCTACTGTTCGTCTGATTCATCCGTTCCCGGCTGAACAACTGCGTCCATACGTAGAGAAAGCAAAAACGGTAATCGTAGTTGAAAACAATGCGACAGGTCAACTTGCGGATCAAATCAAATTGCATGTGGGTCACGCTGATAAAATCAAGAACGTATTGAAATATAACGGTAACCCATTCCTGCCATCGGAAATTGAACAAAAATGTAAGGAGCTGACCCTAGCATGGCAACGTTAAAAGATTTTCGCAACAATGTAAAACCAAACTGGTGTCCAGGATGCGGAGACTTCTCCGTACAAGCAGCGATTCAAAGAGCGGCGGCAAACGTAGGTCTTGAGCCTGAAGGTTTGGCTATCGTTTCCGGTATCGGTTGCTCGGGTCGTATCTCCGGTTACATCAACGCATACGGCTTCCATGGTATTCACGGAAGATCCCTGCCAATCGCGCAAGGCGTGAAAATGGCTAACCGCGAATTGACAGTTATCGCTTCCGGCGGTGACGGCGACGGTTTCGCGATCGGTATGGGCCACACGGTTCATGCGATTCGCCGTAACATTGATGTGACGTACATCGTTATGGATAACCAAATCTACGGTTTGACAAAAGGTCAAGCTTCTCCACGAAGCGCGGAAGGCTTCAAAACGAAAAGTACGCCTCAAGGTTCCATTGAGTCCGCGATTTCCCCGTTGGAAGTTGCGATGGCTGCAGGCGCAACATTCGTGGCACAATCTTTCTCCAGCAACTTGAAACAGCTGACTGCTGTCATCGAAGCTGGTTTGAACCACAAAGGCTTCTCCCTGATCAACGTATTCAGCCCTTGCGTAACGTTCAACAAAGTGAACACTTACGACTGGTTCAAAGAGAACATCGTGGACTTGGATGAAATCCCTGATTACGATCCAACAAACCGCGTTATGGCTATGACGAAAATCATGGAGACGAATTCCATGCTCACGGGTATCATTTATCAAAATAAAGATAAAAAGAGCTATGAAGAATCCGTTCCTAACTTTAAAGCGGAAGGTATTGCGAAGCAAGATATCAAAATTACAGAAGCAGATTTCAACAAATTGCTTGCTGAATTTAAATAAGATTGACTCCCAAAGACAAGAAGGGCGTATGGAGATATCTCCGTATGCTCTTTTTTGCTGAAGGGCTTTTTTTCGAATATAATAAAATGTACATACTTGGAAGGAGAAGCTGATATGACGATAATGGTACCTGTAGGCGTTTCCGCAAGACATATACATTTATCTCTGGCTCATATCGATATTTTGTTCGGAGCGGGCTATCAACTGACGAGCTTTAGAGATTTATCGCAACCTGGACAGTACGCGGCTAACGAAATGGTGTCCATCGTTGGACCTAAGGGCCGCTTCGATAAAGTACGGATTCTAGGGCCTGCACGCGGCGCAACGCAGATCGAGATTTCCCGTACGGATGCGTTCGCGTTAGGCATTAACCCGCCCGTTCGTGAATCCGGGCACATTGAAGGAACACCAGGGCTGAAGGTGATCGGTCCGCAAGGCGAAGTGGAGCTGGAGCAAGGTGTGATCGTGGCAGCGCGTCACATCCATTTTCACACCAAGGATGCCGAGCAATGGGGCATTGCCGACAAGCAAATGCTGCGGGTGAAAGTCAACGGCGAGCGGCCGCTTATTTTTGAGAATGTGATTGCACGTGTGTCCGAGCAGTATGCGCTCGATATGCATATTGATACGGATGAAGGGAACGCTGCAGGCGTGAAAACCGGCGATCAAGCGGAGATTTTGGATTAATAGCAGGATAAGCTTTTCAAAAAGAAAAATAAGGCATGACAATTTTCAGGTGAAGCATTGAGTTACAGCCCTTGGTTGCTCCATTAAGATCGATTGAGGGTTATTTTTATGTTTGGATTAACGATGGGTATTTGTGCTATAATATTACATTGGGTTGAATACAGCTAAGAGCAATACTTTAGATAGAGGGAAGTGATTCACGATATGTCAAAGGAGAATCAAAATACATCGGACTTAAAATCCGACAAGGTTAAGGATTACTCCAAATACTTTGATTTTTCCGATGCCAAGGTGGTAAGCGAAGAAGACGGGAAAACGACTTACCGAATAAGCGGACGGGATATTCAAATAAATTCTGCCCCCAACTACAAAGATGAGAAGCGGCGCGGAAAAGAAGATATACAAGTTCATTATGATTTTATTATCCCTGAGGATATGCAAGAGTTCGGCAAAGATAAATTTTATTTGATTCGCACCTTCGGTTGTCAGATGAATGAGCATGACACGGAAGTGATGAAGGGTCTGCTGGAGCAAATGGGCTACCAGCCAACGGAGGACAAGTTCCAAGCGGATATCATTCTGCTTAACACCTGTGCGATTCGTGAAAATGCGGAAGACAAGGTGTTCGGTGAGCTCGGACACTTGAAAGGGTTGAAGGCGGAGAAGCCGGGCCTCGTTCTCGGCGTGTGCGGCTGCATGTCGCAAGAAGAGGCTGTCGTCAGCCGGATTATGCAAAAGCATGCTTTTGTCGATTTGATTTTCGGCACGCACAACATTCATCGTCTTCCTACGCTGCTGAAGGACGCCTATTACAACAAGGAAATGGTTGTAGAAGTGTGGTCCAAAGAAGGCGACATCGTGGAGAACCTTCCGAAGAAGCGTGAAGGTATCCGAGCTTGGGTGAACATTATGTATGGCTGCGACAAGTTCTGTACCTATTGCATTGTGCCGTACACACGCGGCAAAGAACGAAGCCGCAGACCGCAGGACGTACTGGCGGAAGTCAGAGACCTGGCCCGCCAAGGGTTCCAGGAGATCACGCTCCTTGGGCAGAACGTGAACGCCTATGGCAAAGATTTTGAAGACATGACGTATTCCTTTGCCAACTTGATGGACGATATCCGCAAAATTGATGTGCCGCGGATTCGTTTCACGACTTCGCACCCACGCGATTTCGACGATGCGTTGGTTGAGGTGCTCGGCAAACGCGGCAACTTGGTTGAGCATATCCACTTACCGGTTCAATCCGGAAGCACAGAAGTGCTCAAGCGCATGAGCCGGAAGTACAGCCGCGAGCAATATTTGGAGTTGGTGAGAAAAACCAAAGCCACGATCCCGGATGTCGTGCTGACCACGGATATCATCGTCGGTTTCCCAGGCGAGACAGATGAACAATTCGAGGATACGATGACCTTGTATCAAGAAGTGGGCTTTGATCTAGCTTTTACGTTTATTTATTCGCCGCGTGAAGGCACGCCGGCTGCTGATATGGAAGATAACGTGCCCATGGAAGTGAAGAAAGAGCGGTTATACCGCTTAAATGAGCTGGTCAATGCTTGCAGCAAGTTGAGCAATGAGAAGCTGCTGGGACAGACGGTGGAAGTGCTTGTGGAAGGCGAGAGCAAGAATAATCCGGATGTGCTGTCCGGACGTACGCGTACGAATAAGCTGATTCATTTTACCGGTTCGAAGGATTTAATCGGCCGCATGGTGAATGTTAAAGTAACGACTGCGCAGACGTGGGTCTTAAAGGGCGAAATTGTTGCTTCGCCGCTGAAGATGTCCATATAAGCGCGGCTCGACATAGAGGAAGTTAAACAGACAGGAGTGTGCACGGAAGTGTCGGATCATCATAATCACCCACATGCTTTTGAAATGGAAGAATACACCAATACAGAACTGATCGTTCGTGAAGATATTTTAACTAAAGCCAAAGAGCTGGCCGAACTGCTGACAACGTCAAGCGAAGTTCAGTTCTATCAACAAGCGGAGAAGCAAATTAGCGGCAACTCGGAGATTCAAACGTTAATCAGCTCGATCAAGAAGAAGCAAAAAGAGATCGTCGCTTTTGAGAAGTTCCAAAACCAAAAAATGGTGGAAAAGATCGAGAAAGAAATCGACGATTTGCAGGACGAGCTGGATGGCATTCCGATTGTTAGCGAGTTTAAGCAGACACAGACGGATATTAACTATTTGCTGCAGCTCGTTATGTCCGTGATTCGCGATACGATTTCAGATAAAATCAATGTGGAAGCCGGCAAAGCTGAAAGTCCGAAATCCTGCGATTAAGTAGATTTCGCGCCAACCGAAAATCGCCCTCTTCATGGCTTGTGCCGGATGAGTGGCGATTTTTGCCAAACGCCAACATGGAGGAGACGTTGTCATGATTACGGTTCGAAATCTGAGTAAAGTATTTCCCCCTGATAACAAGGTGCTGTCACAGATTAGCTTTCAAGCTGACGAAGGCGAGTTTATCGCGGTCGTAGGCGGAAGCGGAAGCGGGAAGACGGCGCTGCTGCGCTGTATCAGTCATCGAGAGAAGTGGACCTCCGGGCAGCTGATCTATCAGTCCAACGACCTTACAACGCCCGGTTTGGTGGAGCGGTGGAAGCTGGGGAAAGACTTTGCTTTCCTTGAAGAGAAGCCTGCGCTGAATCGAAATAAAAGCGCTATCAAAAATGTGATGTTTGGCAGAATCTACCAGACACCAGTTCGCTTGCTGACGGGGACAACGTCCCGGGATGAGCATGTGATGGGCATGGATTATCTCGAAAAGGTCGGACTGCTGGATAAAGGCGACAAGAAAGTCGGCCAGCTTAGCGGCGGTGAACAGCAGCGCGTTGCGATCGCGAAAGCGCTGATCCATAATCCGAAGGTGCTGGTCGCGGACGAGCCGGTCTCTGGACTCGATCCGAAGTCCAAGGAAATGATCATGCAGGATCTTCGCGCGCTTTGCCAAGAGAAAAATATGTGCGTGATCGCCTCGCTGCACCAGGTTGAGCTTGCTGAACGGTTTGCCACTCGCATCTGGGGGCTTGCAGAAGGCAGAATCGTGCTCGACATTCCAGCCAGATCGCTGACGATGCGGGAAAAACAGCTTATTTTCGGTGCGCCATGATCCAAGTCTTATTCGTATGTTTGGGCAACATTTGCCGCTCCCCTATGGCTGAGGCGGTGTTCCGCCATAAAGTCAAACAAGCAGGTCTGGAAGGCGTCATCGTCGTGGATTCCGCGGGCACGGGGGATTGGCATACGGGCGAACGGCCGCATCATGGAACGCGAAAGATTTTGGATCAATATGGCATTGATCACCAAAGTCTCAGAGCGAGACAGGTCAAGTCGCAGGACTTCGAGCAATTTACTTATATCATCGCCATGGATGACAGCAACGTGAGGAATTTGCAGAGCTTTGCGCCAGATCGGGATAAGCAGAACGCAGAAGTACGCAAGCTGTTGGAGTTCGCGCCGAGCCGCGGCGTGCGTGATGTGCCGGATCCTTATTATACCGGCAATTTCCAGGAAGTGTACGAGATGGTGGAGGAGAGCTGTGACAGGCTGCTCGCCTACATTCGGGAAGCGCAGGGAATCTAGCCGCGATAAATCAAAAGCAGCTTTGAAAAGTTTACACTTTTCAAAGCTGCTTTGTCGTTAATTGGATTGAAAAGACATTAAGCCAAGCTTGCTTCCGCATTCAGCGATTGCGCTTAAAACTTCGCGGTGAATCGGAATGATGACATCGGTCGCGCCTAACTGAAAGATGCCGCTGCGGTTATGCATCGTCGCGGCATGTACGTAGATCCGGTAATGGTCGGAGCCTGGCGACAGATGGGTGGATTCTTGCCCGACAGCGCGCGAGCTGGTAAAGGAAATCCGCTTCAGCGCGGAGTTATCAAAAGGGAGGATACTAATAATGTCCTCCAGTTTAAAAAAATAATTGACGTGGGGCTTATGCAGAATTAACTCTTGCGTCGTGACCGTGAGACCGTAGTCTCTTTTCTTATGCGACATCTTAAGTTCGCCTTCAAAGTATTTGATCTGGATAAAATCTGGATTCATTGCCGTAGTCCTCCTTCACAATACCTTGATGCATGCTTGTCTAAACAGAATAACATAGTTCGGGACGGTTGTTAATGTTTGTGCAGCTGGAACGAAAAGTAAAAAAAGACGGATGGGCAAGATGGGCGCTGCGCGTTATAATATAAGAAAAGTGACTGCAAGCGTTTACAACATGCGGGTTGAAAACGGGGAGCGATGATCATGAAGGTGTGCTCACAGGTTTGCGGTGTTGTCTTTGATCCGATGGAAGAGGATTATGTGGATGTGTGTGAACATTGTGAGTTGAAACAGGATACCCACGATGAGGAGCAGGAACCGAGTTATTATATGGGCGCTTGCGGACTAATCATCGATTACTTGCTTTGACGTTGGACCCGCAAGCTAAAAAACTGTTGCTTACCAGAATTTTCTTGTTACAATGGTAGTAGACTTACTATTCATACTATTCAATCTTGATGCAGTTCATTGTTGAAAGGAGACATGGAATGGTAACTTTGCCCAAAATTAACGATCTCGGTTTTTTCGAGATTAGGCTGGAATCTATCGGTGGTTTAGGCGCGAACCTTGCGGGTAAAATGCTTGCAGAAGCAGGCGTTGTCGGGGTCGGATTAAACGGGGTAAGCTTTTCTTCCTACGGTTCGGAGAAGAAGGGCTCAGCGGTCAAGGCACATATCCGATTCTGTGATATGAACACCAATATTCGGGATACGTCTCCCGTTGAACGGCCGCATGTTGTAGGCGTGTTTCATGAGTCCCTATCCAAAACAGTCAACGTAATCAGCGGAATCTATGAAGACAGTACGGTTCTCGTCAATTCAACCAAAACACCTGATGAGCTCAGGGAAAAGATGAAACTCAAGGGCGGTACAATTGCCGTGATTGATGCCATCGGCATTTCGCTCGAGGAGAAGAACCGGGTGAACATGGCGATGCTTGGCGCGTTGTTCCGCTTATGTACGTTTCTCGACCCTGAAGTGATGAAAGGCGTCATCCGCAAGTCGTTGGAAAAGAAATATCCACAAGCGGTTGCCCCTGCATTACGCACCTTTGAACGCGGTTACAATGAAGTGCAGTTCCAAACGTATGCGCTTCCAGAAGGGGAAACGATGCCGGATTTCGTGCGCTTTGACACGCCAGTGCTCGGTTATGCAACACAACCGATGGGCGGCGTTATTACGAACCCGGGGAATAGCATACTGAAAGATTTGAGCATTTCGCGGGCCGGTATGATGCCGCACTTTCACGAGGATAAGTGCATCCACTGCGCATCGTGCGATAATGTGTGTCCGGACTTTTGTTTCGTCTGGGATGAGCAGCCGGATAAGAAGGGCCGCCCCCAAATGTTTCTTCAAGGCATTGACTATCAATACTGCAAGGGCTGCTTGAAGTGTGTCCAAGCCTGCCCGACGGAAGCGTTGTCGGGCGAACGGGAAGTAGATGGATACGCGGACGCACATCGCATGCCTCATCGATTTCATCTAGCGGTAAACTCTTAAATGTAAAGAGGATATTCGAGGGAGAAGGGTGGAACTAACGAAATGGCAGTAGATATGAAGAGGGAATTCGGGCAGGCTCAAGTAGAGCAACGCATCGTGTATGAATCAGGCAACGAGATGGCTGCTTATGCCGCTCATCAAATTAATTATCATATTATGGGATATTTCCCCATTTCTCCGTCGACCGAGGTTGCGCAATTTCTCGATCTGATGAAGACGAACGGCCAGCACGACATCGTCCTGATTCCAGCAGACGGAGAGCACGGATCTGCGGGGGTCTGTTATGGGGCTTCGACCGCTGGCGGCCGCGTATTCAACGCGACTAGCGCCAACGGTTATTTGTATATGCTGGAACAAATGCCTGTGCAATCAGGAACTCGTTTTCCCATGGTTATGAACTTGGTATGCCGCTCCGTATCGGGGCCGCTTGACATTCACGGCGATCATTCCGACCTGTATTACGCGCTGAACACAGGCTGGCCGATCTTGATGTGCCGCGATCCGCAGGCCGTCTATGACATGAATCTGATGGCGCTCAAACTGGCTGAAGATCCTGCTGTACGCTTACCAGTCCTAGTGGCATCGGACGGATACTTCACATCGCACCAGAAGCGCCGCGTACAAACGTTCGCACACCGCGAAGATGTGCACGCCTTCATCGGTGAACAGCCGAAGGGCTTCGCGGATACGCTCGACCGCAACCACCCTATCACGGTGGGACCGTACATGAACGAACCGGATTATATCAATAACTGCTATCAGCAGTCGATGGCGATGTACAAGGCCGAGGAAGTATTCGACCGCATTCGCCAGGAATATGCCGACTTAACCGGCCGCGACTATCCGATCCTCGATTTGTATCGGATGGACGATGCCGAAGTGGCCGTATTCCTTATGAATTCCGCCTCCGAGATCATTAAGGACGTCGTCGATCAGCTGCGCGAGAAAGGCATCAAAGCCGGCTCTATCGCGCCGAATATGATTCGTCCGTTCCCGGCGAAGCACATTGCTGAGGCGCTGCGTAATGTGAAGGCGATCACTGTTGGCGATCGCGCTGATTCTTACGGCGGCCATGGCGGGAACATGGTCAATGAAATCAAGGCGGCGCTGTTCACTCACGGGAACCGCGATACGCTCGTCATCAGCCGTGTCTACGGCTTAGGCGGCAAGGACTTTTATGCCGAGGATGGGCATAACCTGTTCCAATTCGCCATCGATGCGATGCAAAGCGGTACCATCGAGGTGCCATTCGATTACTACGGGCACACCCCCGGCGATCCGACTAAGGCTCCGAAGCGGGTGCTGAATCCGATGAAATATGAAGACCTGAAGACAGGTCTGATTACCGTTACACCTGACGAAACTTCCGGCAAGCTGAACGTGCGCATCCCACCGCTGCGTTCCTTGACGAAGAAACCGAAGCGGATCGCTCCAGGGCATGGTGCATGTCCAGGCTGTGGGATCTTCTCCGGTCTGGAGCTGTTCTTCAAAGGCATCGAAGGCGATATCGTCGCCCTGTTCCATACGGGCTGTGCGATGGTCGTCACAACTGGCTATCCGTATTCGGCGCATAAAGCGACGTACATCCATAACTTGTTCCAAAACGGAGCAGCAACGCTATCCGGCGTCGTAGAGATGTTCTGGGAGCGCAAGCGTCGGGGCGAGCTCGATCATTTGAACTTGCCGGACAATTTCACCTTTGTCATGATCACCGGCGACGGGGGCATGGATATCGGCATGGGGCCGGCGATCGGTGCAGCGCTGCGTAACCATAAAATGATTATCCTCGAGTATGATAACGAGGGATATATGAATACAGGCGCGCAGTTGTCTTATTCGACGCCGATGGGCCATCGGACGTCCACGTCCAACGTCGGCAAGAAGCAAGGCGGCAAGATGTTCCATCACAAAGACACTGCGCAAATCATGGCGGCGACGCATATCCCTTATGTATTCACCGGATCTGAGGCGTTCCCGCAAGACCTGGTGAAGAAAGCGGCCAAGGCGCAGTGGTACGCGCAGCATGAGGGTATGGTGTACGGCAAAATCCTGATCGCGTGCCCGCTGAACTGGCTGTCTGACGACCAGGAAGGGTCCAACATCGTCGGCGCTGCCGTAGATTCTTGCTTCTTCCCGCTCTATGAAGTTGAGCACGGGGTGACGACGCTCACTTACAATCCGGAAGAAAAGAGCAAGAAAGTGCCGCTCTCCAGCTGGCTGAAAACGATGGGCAAAACGAAGCATTTGACGAAACCGGAATACGAAGAGTCGCTCAAATCGTTTGAAACCGAAGTGGAGCGCCGCTGGAATATATTGAAAGCGAAGCATGAGAATCCGTACTTATAACATATTGATTCGAGCAAGCACGCTCTCCCCCGCGGTGAGCGTGCTTTTATGAATGGAGGAAAGCGCATGCCTTATGTGCTCAAGCATAGCGGTATTCATCAGATTTTGACTAGCCGGTTAGTAAATCATTATGGGTTAACGTATTATGGCGTGAAATTTTGGGAGGGCGTTGACGAGGCGGAAGCGCAGAAACAGCAAACATTAGCTTTGGCTGGGGAAATGGATGCGGACGTTTGGGAAATCATGGAGCTGGAGGAAGGGGAAATGAAGCTTTGCAATGTGAGATTGCGGAATGATCCCGCTTATCAGCTCTTTTGGAATGAAGCCCGCAAACCGGAAGTCAGGAAAAGTTAGGTTTTGTAAAAATTACCATGATGTCAATAGGCGCAAGGACATGTACGCAAAAAAGCGTTCGACAAGATTTGCATCTATGCGCCTATTTTCGCCGATACCCCCTCAAATTATAATAGAGCTACGATTCAAAAATAACTGTTCAATCACATCGATAAAGGCAAACCATGCGAAAGCATGGGACGCAAAGCTACAGGGGCTCTCGCGACTCAATTGCAGTGCCAGCCAGCTGCCGAAAGCGAATGAGTGTAAGATGGGGACCCCAGCTCATAGCTGCGGGTTATTTTTGTGTGACAGCACGGAGGTGTCCGAACGAGAAAACAATGATCTGTCTCTCAGCTTACATAACCGTCTAACAACTAAGAAATTTTACACCAAAGGAGAACATGACGATGAAAAAATGGACAATGATTGTTTTTGTAATGATGCTTGCGCTTGTCAGTATTCTGCCTGCAGCTGCAATGGCTGCCGATGGGGCAGTAACCAAAGGGCAGATCGTGGCGGGGGTTAGCTTCCGAGATCAGCCTAACACTTCCAGCAATGTCATTCGGATGCTGAAGACGAATGAGATCGTGACGGTTACTAAAATGGTCACGAACAACTGGTACCAAATTCAAGACGCGCAAGGCGTTGCTGGATACGTATCGACGAGTGCCAAATACATAAACATTATTAGTAACGCAAAAATCATTTACGGTGTGAACTTCCGTACGGCCCCAGCATCGGATAGTACGTCCAAAGTGATCCGCATGCTCAGTAAAGGCGAAGAAGTGCTCGTACTGGCGAAGGTTAATGACAGTTGGTACAAAGCTAAAGATGCTAACGGTACCGTTGGCTATGTGAGCACTGGCAGCAAGTACATGGTGACGGATTTCACCGTAGTTATTCCGGATATGCCGCTAGCTGATGAGGTTGAAGCTGTTATTGATGCTGGCATGAACTACCTCGGAACACCATATGAGTTCGGATCCGACCGCAATGATCCGACAACGTTCGATTGCTCCGATTTTACGCAAACCGCTTTCTGGGACGCGCTTCATTTCAGCATTCCAAGCGATTCTGCAGCACAAGGGACTTATGTTCAATCATTAGGACCGATCGTAACGGATTGGACGAAGCTCAAACGTGGCGATTTGATGTTCTTTAGTTCGTATAAAGGGTCCAAAGCATCTGACTATGCGGGCATGAACCCGCTGAAGGAAGCAATCACGCATGTGGGCATTTATTTAGGTGACGGCAACGTCTTGCATACGTACTCGGTGGATTCCGGTGGTGTGCGCATCGATTCGATTGCTGGCAAGCAGTGGGAAAACCGTTTCTTGTATGGCGGAAGTGTTTTACGTTAAGCAATGGTTCGATCATGAGGTTTTTGCCATATACTAGGTATAGGAGGCAGATGCTGCAGCCGGCATCTGCTTCTTCCTAGTTCTAAGCAGAAGGGAAGAACCGTTCGTTGAGACCATCATATGCCTATCACCCGTTGGAATTTCGGAATACGACTGAAAGCGGTCTTACCCTGGAGAACGTTCATGAACGAATCCTCCGTTTTATGGGGCTAGATCCTGCGGCCGTATACAAGTTTATTATCGGCACGGACTGCCAGGTGCACTCCGGTCATACGAAATTTATTACCGGCGTCGTTATTCAGCGAATGGGGAAGGGAGCATGGGCCTGCTACAGGCAGGTTATTGTGCCAAGAGCATTACGGTCCGTGAAGGAGAAGCTTTCTATGGAGACTGCACTCAGCGAGGAAATTGCGACTTATTATGACGAGAGCAAGAGGCGGGACATGGAGAATATCGTGCTGCCGCATCTCTATCAAGGCGCGTCTCTGGATATGTTCATACATATTGATGCCGGAGCTGATGAACACAGGAACCGCACGGCCAAATTCGTGCAGGAGATGGTCAGACGCGTAGAGTCCGTAGGGATGGTGGCCGTGATTAAGCCCGATTGTTATGTGGCGTCTTCGTACGCGAACCGCTTTTCCAAGAAACCGTATAAGCTTGGATTACATGATCATGAGGTGACGGATGGCAGTTTATAATTGGATAGAAACCATGAGCTTGGCTTGATCGGTAGATCAGTTGCAGCTGATGGTTTTTATTTTTGTGCGATTTTTTAGCAGGAAATTGTGCAAAAGGCAGCGAAATTAATGCTCCATCTACAAATAAGGGAGGGGAGTCCGAGGATGTCCCGTACGTTCGTAATTGAAGCTGTTATGTTGGCGATTCATGGCCAATTACTGGTGCCAGGGCGCCCAGTCACTTATGTCATCCCCTATTCGAGCATTCAAGAGTTGTATGAGCTACGTATCATCGATGAACCTATTATGGCGACTCCTGAGGATGACGGCTACGTGAAGCAGCGAATTGGGGAACTGCTGACCTTTTTCGAAGAATCCTTCAATAAAAAGAAAATTGAAAAGGCGTTGGCGATGCCATGGCGCAAAAGCCCGCCGTTGCCTATACATGAGAACGTAACGTTCCTCATTGTGAATGCGGTCGATAATGAGCAATATGGTGAGCGATTTGATCCGATTGAAACCGAGTTGATTATGACGTCGATCAAAGAGCAAGCGGCTTTGCTGACCGACCAATTGGAGCTGCTGGAGCGGATTGTGGAGGCTGAACTGCCTGTGGAAGCGTTCGATGTGGAAGATTTTGAATATGCTGTCGATGGCGACTTTTTGGTGTAAGCGAAAGGGGATACGCGGCAATGAGGGATATGTTCACGCAAGTTGAAGAGCAAGAGGAGCTGCTCAGCTCCTTACCTGAACATTGGTTTCCGGCTCAGAATTGGTCGATGCGCATCGGAACCGGCGGGATGAATAATACGACCCGATTCGTTGTTGTGGACGGGATTACCTACGTCCTTCGCGTCTATGAGACACACCGTGATTTGGCCAAAATCAAGTATGAACACGCCGTGCTGCGCGCCTTATCGCACCAGAAGCTGCCCTTCCGGCTGCCTGTGCCGCTGGAGCTGCCGGATGGTGGGACGGTCGTAAGAACCGCAGACGGTCAAGGGAAACTGGCTGCATTATTTACGTACACAGATGGCTGCAATCCGACTTGGACGTCGCTTGGGCAGCTGCAGCAGTTCGGTGAGACGGTCGCTCAGCTCTCGCAAGCGTTAGCGAGCATCGAAGTCGCGCTTCAGCCGGTGTACCCGCCGTATTATGAAATCGAACATATTCATCCACGGTGTACGCCGGAAGCGATCGATGCCTTCTGTACATCCCCGCCAGAGGCGTTCGCGTCATTGCGCTCAACGCTCATGTATATCCATGAGCGGTTCTTGTCCTTTTACCAAGAAGTTCCACATCTTAAGGGGCTGCCGCATCAGCTTGTCCATGGCGATATCAATGGCTCTAACATGCTGGTGCATCCCGATGGGCGAATTGCGGCGGTGTTGGATTTTGAATTTGTCACGAAGGATGTCCGTGTCATGGAACTGGCCGTATGTTTATCGGATCTCATCGATCCTGCGCTGCCCGCGGATGAGATTTGGCGCAAATGCGCAGCATTTTATAAGGGTTACAGCCAGTATATGACGCTGCAAGCTGACGAGCTTCGTCTGCTGCCTATCCTGATCGAACTCCGGCGGCTGGATGTGTTCGTTCACTTTTTGGGCCGGTATCTCGATGGCGTAGATGATCCAAACGTGCTGACGGGAATGATTCGAAGTACAGCCGCCAAGGTACAATGGCTCGCGGAGCAGGGCGGGGCGCTGGGACAAGTCCTCCAAAGTTAGGAAAAATGTCCGCATGGCAACCGTACAGCCGATGTCAGAGGCAGGGGAATACGTTATAGTACCAATTCATAAGGTGGTGCTTGTATTGTCCAAAGTGTATCAAGCCAATCTTCGCGCGTTTCCCAGCTGCGGCCGTTTTTGCCGGAATGTGTGTACACGGTTGTTTGTAGTCGGGCGGAACCAATGCATCGTGGATTGTTTGCGCTGTGGTGGGATTCAAAGGAGTGCGGGATCGAGCATGGCAACGAAAGCGCATCATATACACAAGAGCAAACGTTCGTGCAGCTGCGGCTGCGGCAAGTGTAAAGGATAAGAAAGATGAGCTGCTGATGCTAATCAGCGGCTCTTTTGTTTGGCTAGACTTACCTCAGGGTAAGTAAGATACATTTTTTTCAGTTCTTTTTTTGTTCGCTTGGTTATCCTATACTAATACAAGGAAGTGGACAAGCAAATTTAAGCAATGATGTTGAGGAGGATTTTTGGAATGGTTTATCAAGCAAGTGCTACGCGATATGCAGAAATGAAATATAACCGGGTCGGTCAATCCGGCCTTAAGCTGCCGGCGATTTCTTTAGGATTATGGCACAACTTTGGCGGTTTGGACATTCATGAGAATGGCCGCGCCATGCTGCTCCGTTCGTTCGATCTGGGCATCACGCATTTCGACCTTGCGAACAACTATGGACCGCCTCCAGGGTCTGCCGAAGAAATGTTCGGCAAAGTGCTCAAAAGCGATCTGGGCGCCTACCGCGATGAATTGATCATTTCCACCAAAGCTGGCTACCACATGTGGGAAGGGCCGTACGGCGAATGGGGTTCCAAGAAATATTTGATCGCCAGTCTGGATCAAAGCTTGAAACGGATGGGACTCGACTATGTGGACATTTTCTATTCACACCGTCCGGATCCGAATACTCCGTTTGAAGAGACGATGGCGGCGCTCGATCAAATCGTTCGCCAAGGCAAGGCGCTGTATGTCGGTCTTTCCAACTATACCGCTGAGCAAACGCAGCAAGCCGCGGAGATTCTTAAAAAGCTGGGCACACCGCTGCTGATCCACCAGCCGTCCTACAGCATGTTGAACCGCTGGATTGAGAACGGCCTGCAGGATGTGCTGGATGAGTACGGCGCAGGCAGCATTGCCTTTTGCCCGCTGCAGCAGGGCTTGCTGACGAACAAGTACATAAGCGGCGTACCGAGCGACTCCCGTGCCGCAGGCAAGAGCGTCTTCCTGAACGCGAAAGATATTACGGAAGAGAAGCTGACGATGATCGTCAGGCTGAACGAAATCGCCAGCAGCCGCGGTCAAAGCTTGGCGCAAATGGCGCTTGCCTGGGCGCTGCGCGGCGGCCGATTGACATCCGCGCTGATCGGGGCGAGCCGTGTCTCGCAAATCGAGGAGAACGTGGCTGCGTTGAAAAATCTCGAGTTCTCTGCTGACGAACTCGATGCCATTGAAAAAATCCTGAAGGCGTAAGCCTCAGGATTCTGCTCTTCGATCGATGGCTTCAGCCATCGTTTTATCGGTCAGATGCGCGTAGATTTGCGTCGTCTCCGGTGAAGCATGGCCCAGCTGCTCCTGTGTTTTGTACAAATCGTTCTGCAAGTAGTAATCGGTAGCGAACGAATGGCGCAGCTTATGGACCGATAGATAAGGCTTGCCGAACCGTTTGGCATATTTGATGACCATTTCTTGAATCGCGCGTTTGGTCATGCGCTCTCCCTCTTTTTTCCCATTGGCAATGGCCAGAAAGAGGGCTTTTTCTTTTTTGGCGGGCTTGTAGCGGGTTTGCCGAATAGCGAGATAATCGTTCAGCGCCTGAATGGCGTCCTGCCGGAAATATACGGGCGTTTTGAACGTATCGTCGTTTTTACCTTTGCGGTAGACGTGGGTCAGCTTTTTTTTCAGATCGATGTCGTCGGCGTTCAAATTAAACACTTCGGATACACGGAGACCGGAGTTCAGGATCAACGTGATGATGCAGGCATCGCGGACTTTATTGAGCTCATAGGAATAGAGCGCCTGCTTATTTGTAGCGACATCGTGCTCGTAGCCTTGGTGGACGTAATCAATAAACTCCAGAATTTCATGCTCCTGCAGCAGTTTGCCCTCCAGCTTTGCCGCCGTATCTTTGGGCTTATGCGAACGTTTGATCTCTATTTTGGCCATGACGTTTCGCTTCAGCAGCGGGTAGAAATTCTCATCCTCGGCAATTTGGCTTAAGTAATGAAACAGCGAGCGCAGTGCGGACAGCTTGCGGTTGATTGTTGTTTTCACATTGGCCTGATCTTTGCGCACTGCCAAAAACATGCGGAAGTTATCGACGCTGTCCATATGCAAGCGTTCCAAGTCTTCGATCGGCACCTGTGAGATGGAGGGAGCGGAAGTAAGCCCTTCGGCCAGCAGCCAGGAGAAAAAGATTTCGTAATCCCGCACATATTCAAGCAGCGAAGAGGGGGAGAGGTCGGGCAGTTTGTAGTTAATAAATTTTTCTACATACCAGGGCATTGTCGGAATTTTCTTTTCCAGCTCGATGCGGTCTTTAACTTTAATGATATTCATAGGAGCTGTCACCTCTAGCATTCTAATCTTTCTAGTTGCTAGTATAGCAGTGCGCTGCGGAAAATGGTAGCTTTCGCCAGTCGGGTGGTGCAAGTGAGGGTGGAATTCTTGCTGGCGGTGATAAGGAGGGCACGAGTGGGTGTGCGGTGGATCGTGGCGGAGCTGGTGGAGAGTAGTTGTGCGGTGGAATAGGCACGAGTACTCGGGAGTTGAAAGGAACAGATAACGTTGTTATTCAACGTTACTTGTGGCTGCGAATCCGCTTGCGGCGTGATAAATATGAAAAACAGCGTTAATTGCGCGTAAGCGGCGGTTTGAGGCTAGGACAGGCGAGATAACGTTGTTTTACGAAGCTAACTGAAGCAGAGCGCTCGTCGGTGGTGCGGTAAAGCTGTAAAACAACGTTAAGTCAGCTTTTGACCTTGAATCAGCGAACGCCGCCATCTTCTATGAAAAAATAGGGATTCTCGCCTTATTGCCGTCGCCTGCATACAGAATCGCCTCTGCTATAAACAAATCGATCATACTGACACCGGTCTGCAAATTATGTAGCGTAAATTTGTTGGCGCGAAGTGCGGCCAGAAGCGGCGGGATGAGCCGCTGATCGGCCCCGAATAGGTTGACCGTTACGTCCTGCTCATTAAACTGAATCACCATGGATAATCATCTCCTAAAGTTTGCTCTAAATAAGTCTATGCAGGAGACGAACAAATCTTTGAAAAGAGATATGATCAATTTGTGACATTTTCATTTCAAAGATTTCAAGAACAGCACCTTCAGCGAATGGTCTGCAGCAGCCAAACCCGAACATCCAGCGTCTTGGCAAAATGGAGGATAGGGTCGGTATCAGGCAGCGTAATGCCCATAGATTCAGTCAGCGTATTGCTTAGGATATCAGCTTCAGCCTTTTGTAACGGCCAGGGATCATGATCGATTTCGCCGCGATACAAGGACCCTTTTTGATCAGTGCTGTATAAGCAGTAGCGTTCGGTCAGCCAGTAATCCAGAGAGCCTGGGACGGCAAACTGGACATCGGAAGTTGGCCGATAGGAACCTGCGAAGCCGGCAGGACGGGCGCGTCTGTCATCGCGGATACAGGTGTACGTCGTCGTTCCACGCGGCAGATGCTGAACTTGAATCCTGGCATAATAATAGGGCAGGCGGTAGCTCAAGCGAGCAGCTTCTACCATGAAGCGATTCTGCGCATCGAGGCTGAAGAAGTAGACGCCGGGCTTATTGCCAAGGTTCACATAGGTCCGCAGATTGAGTTCAGGGAAAGCCGAAAAGTACGGCAAAGGCGGCAGTCCGCGCGGCGTAACACCGGTCATATGGAAAGGAACGACACCGATCCAGGCGGTTCCATCATAGGTATCAATCGGTAAAGAAGCGGGTACATGAGGCCTAAGCAACGATACATCGATAGGCCAATGGGCGAATAGCAGATCGTTCCAGGTTTGTTTCATCACCCATGGGCGGTTTGGCAGGGGATAGGGTCGGCTCATTGTGCAGCTCTCCTTCGTCATCATCTTTGTGTTATAATGGTTCATCATGGTGTATAGAAAGCAGGCGAGTCATTCGAAATGAACGGTCAAAACCGCAAAGACATCCAACCCGGCATCGAAGTGAATATCGTGCTGAAGCAAGATCAGCGCACGGGCAAGCTGACACGGGGCATTGTCAAAGATATTTTGACGAACTCCCCTAATCACCCGCACGGGATTAAAGTACGACTGGCGGACGGCCAAGTTGGACGTGTGAAAGAAATTTATGCGAAAGCGTAATTGCCGCCATCGTTTAGTTTAAGCTTAGCAAAGAAAAATATGTTGTCGAGACCCAAGCCCTCTATGTTCATAAACGAGCATAGCGGGTTTTTTTTTATGAAAATAGGGTTTTATTTCGGAAAATGAGGTTAAATGGGACTCCAGCCTCGGAAGGCGATGGAATTTTCATTATCATCATAACCTGAGACCCGATCCGTGGTTGTAATTTTTTATAAAAAACATGGACAGGTAGGGATGTCCGCATCGCGAAGCTCATAGATTTAGGATAGGAAGGTATTTCCATTCACTGGGAAGGGGTGTCGTTCGTGAGTGCGAATGAAGCTGACAAGGCAGCAAGAAAAGAGCGGCTGCTGGAGAAAGACCGTAATTATGTATGGCATCATATGTCACCCCACAATGATAATCCGCTCATTATCGAATCGGGGAAAGGCAGCTGGGTGACCGATATCGATGGCAACCGCTATTTGGACGGCATGGCCGGCTTATGGTGCGTCAATGTGGGACATGGCCGCAGCGAGATCGCGGAAGCGGCGGCAGGTCAAATGATGAAGCTCGCTTACACGACGCTTGTCCAGTCGCACATTCCGGCGATTGAGCTGGCTGCTAAGCTGAATGAATGGCTGGGTGGCGATTATCGCATTTTTTTCTCTAATTCAGGATCGGACGCTAATGAAGTCGCCTTCAAAATCGCACGGCAATATCATCATCAAAACGGCAAGCCGACGAAACATAAATTTATTTCCAGGCACCGTGCGTACCATGGAAGCTCGATGGGAGCTTTGGCAGCGACAGGGCAGGCCCAGCGCAAGCTGAAATATGAGCCGTTAGGCGCCGGCTTTGTCCATGTGCCACCGCCGTATTGCTACCGCTGTCCGTTTGGACAGACCGAGGGCGCGTGTCAATTGCAGTGCGCCCAAGCTGTCGAGGACGCCATCGTGTGGGAAGGGCCGGACTCGGTGGCCGGCATGATCCTGGAGCCGGCGATTACCGGAGGCGGTGTGCTGGTTCCGCCGGACGGGTACTTGCCGAAGGTACGCAGCATTTGCTCCAAATACGACGTACTGCTCATCGTCGATGAGGTCATTTGCGGCTTCGGACGCTCGGGCGAGAAGTTCGGCCATCAGAACTTTGGCGTGAAGCCGGATATTGTAACGATGGCCAAAGGATTGACCAGCGCGTATTCACCGCTCTCTGCGACGGCCGTATCTGCGGAGCTGTATGCATCGTTTAAAGAGAAGCAGACGGAGAGTCATTTCCGGCACATTAATACTTTCGGCGGCAATCCGGTATCGTGTGCTGTCGCTTTGAAAAGCATAGAGATTCTGGAAACGGAGAATCTGGTGTCGCGATCAGCGCAAATGGGTCGTGCCATCACAAGCGGTTTAGAACCGCTGAAGGCGCATCCGCATGTAGGTGACATCCGCGCATTCGGCTCCGCCATCGGCATTGAGCTCGTCGAGGACCGCGCCAGCAAAGTCCCGGCAACCGCGGAGCGGGTCGCGGCTATCATAGCGGGCTGCAGGCAGAAGGGACTGCTGATCGGGAAAAACGGGGATACCGTGCCGGGGTATGCGAATATTTTGACACTGAGTCCGCCGCTTTCGTCAACGGATGAGGATATTGCTTTTTTGATCCGAACCTTGAATGAGGTGTTTGCTTTACACGTAGCGTAGCGAAGGAGGGGAATGGATGCGCACTGCCTATATATCGTTAGATGATCTCAAGCGGAATTTTGTCGAGGTAAAAGCAGGCATGAGACCGAAGGAAGCGAGTGAAGAATCCAACCGCTGCCTCTACTGTTACGATGCGCCTTGCGTTCAGGCATGTCCAACAGGCATCAATATCCCGTCATTTATTAAAAAAATTGCCACAGGCAATCTCCTCGGCTCGGCTCGGACGATTATGGAGGCCAATCCAGTGGGAGCGAGCTGCTCGCGGGTATGTCCGACGGAGGAGCTGTGCGAAGGCGCGTGTGTGCTGAATCAATCGTCCAAACCGATTTTGATCGGGGATCTGCAGCGCTATGCAACTGACTGGGCGATTCGGAATCGGCAGGTGCTGTTCCAGAAGGGGAGCAGCATCGGCAAGTCCGTCGCTATCGTCGGCGGCGGCCCTGCCGGGCTGTCTGCGGCACGGGAGCTGGCGCGGTATGGGTTTGCCGTTACGATTTTTGAGGCCAAAGAGCAGGCAGGCGGACTGGATACCTATGGCATTGTATCGTTTCGCTTGCCGCAGTCCGTCTCCTTGTGGGAGGTGGAGCAGGTTCAAGCATTGGGCGTGACCATTCGGACAGGCACGAAGGTTGGCGTTGATGTGACGGCTGACGAGCTGCTGGAGACGTATGACGCTGTTGTGCTGGCCGCCGGTATGTCCAAGGTGCCGATGCTGGGCATCGAAGGCGAGACGCTATGCGGCGTCTATGATGCGATCGACTTCGTTGAAGCGACGAAAACGGCTTTGGATACGCAGCTGATTGGCAAGCGCGTGGCGGTCATCGGCGCGGGGAATACCGCGATCGATGCGGCGACTTGTTCCGTACGCCTCGGTGCGGCGCAAGTGCAAATTGTGTATCGCCGGACGGAAGCGGAGATGACGGCGTACGATTTTGAGTTTGATTTTGCCAAAAAAGACGGCGTTGTGTTTCGTTGGCTGACCGCTCCAAAACGGATCATCGGCGGCAATAGCGGCGAGGTTGTTGGACTGGAGTGCATCCGCATGGAATTGGAAGATGGAGGCTCCGGCAGAAAGCGGCCCGTACCGGTCGCAGGTTCGGAATTTGTGCTTGAGGTCGATGCGGTCGTGAAAGCAATCGGGCAAACGCGCCACCAATCGCTAATCGAGCAATTCGGCTTGGCCCATGCGCAGGGCGCGGTGACGGTGGATCCGCGTACGGGGCAAACGTCTCATCCGAAAGTTTTTGCTGCCGGGGATGTAACCTTTGGCGGCGGACAAGGCGAGGCGATGGTCGTCTCAGCGGCGCAGCAAGGCAAGCTGGCGGCTTCCGCCATTTATGATCAGTTGGTGACAAGTCACAACGAAACCGCATAGGGGGAATCCGGATGGCAGACTTACGAATAAACTTGGCCGGCATCGCCTCGCCGAATCCGTTCTGGCTGGCGTCCGCGCCGCCGACGAATACAGGATATCAAGTGCAGCGGGCGTTCGAAGCGGGATGGGGCGGCGCGGTTTGGAAAACGCTGGGCGATCCGATTATCAATACGTCCTCGCGGTTTGCTGCGGTTCATTTTAATGGGCAGCGTGTAGCTGGGTTTAACAATATTGAGCTGATCACGGACCGGCCGCTAGAGGTGAATCTCAAAGAAATTTACGAAACGAAAAAACGGTTCCCGCACAACGTCATCGTCGCTTCACTGATGGTTGAACCCAAACAGGAGAAGTGGCATGAAATTGTAAAAAAAGTCGAGGCCATCGGGGTCGACGGCCTGGAGTTGAACTTCGGCTGTCCACATGGGATGGCCGAGCGCGGCATGGGCTCGGCCTCGGGCCAACAGCCGGACTTGGTGGAGGCGCAGACGATGTGGGTCAAGGAGGTCGCGACGACGCCTGTCATCGTCAAGCTGACGCCGAATATCACCGATATTACGGCGACAGCCAAGGCGGCTGTGCGAGGCGGCGCAGATGCGATCTCGCTCATCAACACGATCAACTCGCTTGCCGGCGTGGACCTGGATACGTGGAACACGATCCCGCATGTCGGCGGCAAAGGCGCGCACGGCGGCTATTGCGGGCCGGCCGTCAAGCCCATTGCGCTGAACATGGTCGCCGAATGCGCGCGCAATGCTGCTGTCGGCGTGCCGATCTCGGGCATTGGCGGCATCTCGTCATGGCGTGATGCGGTTGAGTTCATGCTGATGGGAGCGACCGGCGTGCAGGTATGCACAGCGGTGATGCACCATGGCTTCCGCATTGTGGAAGAGATGATCGATGGGCTGAACAACTACCTCGATGACAAAGGGCTCAGCAGCGTAAACGAGCTTATCGGCCGATCCGTTCCCCGCTATTCCGATTGGGGAAATCTGGATTTGAACTATGCGGTGGTCGCCCGGATCGACACGGACACGTGCATCAACTGCAATAAATGCCATATTGCCTGTGAAGATACGTCCCATCAATGTATTGATCGGATAACGGGGGAAGATGGCAGGGCGTATTTGCAGGTACGTGAAGAGGATTGTGTCGGCTGTAACTTATGCTCGATCGTCTGTCCGGTAGAGGGAGCGATATCCATGGTCGAGGTGCCCTCTGGGGAAGGCATCATGACGTGGAATGAGAGGCAAGCTGCATTAGCTCGACTTTCACCTTGATCATAAGATCAGAAGGAGGCGAAATGGAATCATGGCTAAATTGATCAAAAACGGAACGATTGTCACGGCTGCCGACCAATATCAGGCGGATATCCTCATCGAGGGCGACATCATTACCCGGATTGGCTTGAATCTGGACATCGAGGATGCCGAGGTTATCGATGCGTCTGGACGTTATGTTTTCCCGGGAGGCGTTGATCCGCATACCCACCTGGATATGCCTTTCGGCGGCACCGTGACGGCCGACAATTTCGAAACGGGGACGAAAGCCGCCGCATTTGGCGGAACGACGACGATCATTGATTTTTGCCTGACCAATAAAGGGGTCCCGCTGAGCCGTTCTGTGCAAACATGGCACGATAAAGCCACGGGAAAAGCTGTCATTGATTATGGTTTTCATTTGATGATTGCGGAAATGACCGAAGATGTGCTCGCAGAGCTGCCGATCATGATCAAGGAAGAGGGTATCACTTCACTGAAAGTGTTCATGGCTTATAAAAACGTATTCCAGGCAGACGACGGGACGCTGTACCGCACGCTGATCGAGGCGAAACAGCACGGAGCGCTCGTCATGGTGCATGCGGAGAACGGGGACGTCATTGAGCACTTGATTGCCAAGGCACTCGCCGAAGGGAAGACGGAGCCGATCTATCACGCGCTGACACGCCCTTCGGTGATCGAAGGCGAAGCGACGGGACGGGCGGCGAAGCTGACGCAGCTGGCGAATTCGCAGCTATATGTCGTCCATGTCACTTGTCAGGAGGCCGTCGAGCAGATCGCTGAAGCGCGGAACCGAGGTGTGGACGTGTGGGGAGAGACATGTCCGCAATATTTGCTGCTGGATCAGACGAGTCTGGAGAAAGATGACTTTGAAGGCGCGAAATACGTATGGTCGCCACCGCTTCGCGCAAGGGATCATCAGGAAGCGCTCTGGAACGCTTTGAAGAACGGGCAGCTGCAGACGCTTGGCTCGGATCACTGTTCTTTTAATTTTAAAGGTCAAAAAGAGCTGGGATTAGGTGATTTCAGCAAAATCCCTAATGGCGGTCCGACGATCGAAGACAGGTTCTCGATCTTGTTCTCTGAAGGTGTGAAGAAAGGGCGAATCACACTAAATCAATTCGTTGATATCGTATCGACACGGAGCGCGAAGCTTTTTGGTTTATTCCCCCAAAAAGGAACGATTGCCGTCGGCTGCGATGCGGATATCGTCATTTTTGACCCGAATGTGCAGCGCACACTTTCAGCGGAAACGCATCATATGAATGTGGATTATAATCCGTTCGAGGGCATGACCATTACCGGCGAGCCGGTTTCGGTCTTATCGCGAGGCAAGTTTGTCATTCGGGACAAACAATTCGTCGGATCTCCAGGTGCCGGGCAATTTCTGAAGCGGTCGATTTACAACTCGGCTGCGCCTGGCGTGATATAGGGGGAGCTTATGAGCGAGTATGAGCAATATTTGAAGGAGAAGCAGCAGTTAGAGGTGTTGGTGGCACTGCTTTACAAAATCACAAGTGTCAAAGAGAATTTGAGCGGAGCTTACGTGCATTTGGAGAATGCCCAAGGCGAAACCGCCATTCTTCATCTGGAGACAGCGAACGCCCGCAAATATTTGGGCACCGTTCTCATCCAGCAGGAAAGTTCTGCATGAGCGTTACGAACCGCACCCTAAGTGCGGTTTTTTAAATGGAAAAAACCAACTTGATTACGATACGGAATGTATCAACAAATAAGATTATAACGAAATTGATTCATTATAAAAGCAGCGGAAACAAAGAATTTATCCATTTAAGCCTAGTGAATACGGGATGACCGGGAAGCCGCAGCCAACAGCGGCTTTTTTGCTTTGCTTGGGAAATCCTTGATTGTCGTTAACGTGTGAATTTAGTATGATGGATTGTACGAACTGGAAAAAATCAACAGGAGGACTTTCCTACATGCAGCGCTCCAAAACGAACCATTCGGTGCGGCAATATTATGAAATTTTGCACCGGTATTTGTTGCCGCAGCGAGGCACGCTCATCGTACTTGCCTTGTTATTATTTACCTCAATCGGCATGCAGCTGATTAACCCGCAAATTATTCGCTATTTCATCGATACAGCCCAGTCGCTGGGGGATTTACAGCCGCTTTTCGTTGCGGCCGGATTGTTTATCGCATTTTCGCTCATTCAGCAGCTTATCTCCGTGATTGCCACGTATTACAGTGAAAATGTCGGCTGGAAAACAACGAACACGCTGCGTGTCGACCTGGCTGCACATTGTTTGTCACTGGACATGACGTTTCACAAATCACACACGTCGGGTTCGCTGATCGAACGGGTGGATGGGGATGTGAATGCGCTGGCGAATTTTTTCTCCAGCATGATTATTCATCTCGTCGGCAATTTACTGCTGATGATCGGCATTATCGTTTTACTTTTTCGCGAAAGCTGGATGATCGGCGTAGGCATGACGATCTTCATTTTGTTCGCCATCTTTGCGATCCAACGGATTCGCAAGTTCGCTGTCCCCGTCTGGACGGGATGGCGGCAGGCGAACGCGGAATTTTATGGATTTATCGGCGAACATCTGGAAGGTACGGAGGATGTTCGCGCGAATGGAGCGGCCGGGTTCGTCATGAACCGCTTCTACTCGATGCTTAGACGCATGCTGCCGCTGCGCGTCAAAGCTTTTCTCGGCTTTTGCGCGATGTGGAATGCATCGATTTTGGTGTTCGCGCTCGGGAATGCGACGGCTTTTGCGATCAGCAGCTATCTGTGGCACACGTCCAACATTTCACTGGGGACCGTTTATTTGATTTTTTTCTATACGGAGCTGCTCGCAAAGCCGATTGAAAAAATCCGCACCCAAATGGAGGATTTGCAAAAAGCGGACGCCAGCATCACGCGTATTCGCGAGCTGTTCGCGACGCGTTCGGCCATTGCCGACGGCCATGGAGAGCCGCTGCCGCAAGGCGCGCTCGGCGTCCAGTTCAGAGGCGTCACCTTCAGCTACGACGGCGATCAGCCGACGCTCGATCATCTGGACCTGACGCTGCAGCCCGGCGAAGTGCTCGGCTTACTCGGGCGCACAGGTAGCGGCAAGTCGACGATGGCGCGCCTGCTGCTGCGCTTCTATGACCCGCAGCAAGGGGAGATTATGCTGGGCGGTGCGAATATTCGCAGCTGCAAGCTGGCGGATCTACGTAAGCGCGTAGCCATGGTGACACAGAATATAGAAATTATGCAGGGGAATGTGCGCGATAACCTGACATTTTATGATGATTCGATTGCGGATGAGCGCATCATCGAAGTGCTGCAAGATCTTGGCCTGGGCGCTTGGTATGAAGCGCTGCCGGATGGTTTGGATACGCTGCTGGCTTCCGGCGGCGGCAGTTTATCAGCGGGCGAAGCGCAGCTGCTGGCGTTTGCCAGGGTGTTTTTGACCGATCCGGGCTTGGTCATCATGGATGAAGCGTCTTCCCGGCTCGATCCCCTCACCGAGCAGCGGATGGAAAAAGCCGTATCCAAGCTGCTTCAAGACCGGTCCTGCATTATGATTGCCCATCGCTTAAGCACGGTGCAGCGGGCGGATCATATTTTGATCCTCGACCATGGCAAGGTTTTGGAATCAGGCAAAAGAGAGCAGCTGGCCGCTGATCCTTCTTCACGATTCAGCCAATTGCTGGCAACCGGCCTAGAGGAGGTGCTGGCATGACGACGTTTCAATATTTATGGCGCTTGATTATGTATAAGCCAGTTCGGTATGTCATCAATGCCATCGCATGGACCGTCATCTATTTGGCGCCAATTGCCCCAGGGCTTGTGACGAAGGAGTTTTTTGACTCGCTCACCGGCAATGCCAAGCTGGGGTATGGCGTCTGGGGTATTATCGCCTTGCTGATGGCTGCAACATTAGGGCGGATCGTGCTCATCGTCGTCGGCTTTATTACCGACGTGCATTTCCGCTTCCGCATGGGGATGCTGCTTCGGCGCAATTTGCTGGAGCATGTGCTCAAGCAGCCTGGCGCGCGGGCGATTCCCGTATCGCCGGGCGAAGCGATCAGCCATTTTCGCGACGATGTGGATCAATCTGAGGAAGCGGCGAGCTGGTCGGTCGATGTATTCGGGATGACCTGCTTCGCAGCGGTGTCCAGTTATATTCTGATTCGCATCGATGCCCAGATGACACTGCTGGTGTTTCTGCCGCTGGTGCTGGTGATTTCGGCAGCACAGCTTGCGACGGCGCGGCTGCAGAAGTACCGTGCGGCTAGCCGGGAATCGACCGCTAAAGTCACCGGTGAAATTAGCGAGATGTTCGGCAATGTCCAGGCGATCCAAGTCGCGGGCGCGGAGAAGCGCGTGATCGAGCGTTTCCGCAAGCTGGGCGATGAACGGCGCAAAGCGATGATCAAGGACCGGCTCATGACGGAGCTGCTCGATTCAATTTTTTCAAATTCCGTCAATCTGGGTACGGGACTGATTTTGCTTCTTGCCGGTCAAAAAATGCGGGCAGGAACGTTCACGGTTGGCGACTTTGCTTTATTCGTCTACTATTTGACCTTTGTTACGCAATTCATCTCTAACGTCGGCAAGTTTATTACCTACTTCAAACAAATGAGCGTAGCGCTGGAGCGGCTGACCTTTCTGCTGCAAGGGGCTCCGGCGAAAATTTTAACGATGGCAAAAGGTTTGCACCTGGACAATAAAAGTCCAGAGCGCGAGCACGAGCACGAGCAGGCTGATCCGGCTTCTCAGGTTTCGGGAGAACAAGCGTATTCCCCCTTGCAACGCCTTGATATAGAGGGAATGTCGTATGCGTATCCGGACACGGGCAGAGGGATTGCGGATGTGCAGCTGACGCTGGAGCGGGGATCGTTCACGGTCGTCACCGGCCCTATCGGCTCAGGCAAAACCACGCTTGTGCGCACGCTGCTCGGTCTGCTGCCGAAGGATGCGGGGCGGATCGCCTGGAACGGTGAACAGGTCGATGATCCAGGCACCTTCTTCACGCCGCCGCGGAGCGCGTATACGGCACAGGTGCCGCGGCTTTACAGCGATACGCTGCGCAACAATATCTTGCTCGGGCAAGCCGAGCAAGATGGCAGCTTGCAGCAAGCGCTGCACGCGGCCGTCCTGGAAGAGGACGTCGCGCAGCTGCCTGGTGGGCTCGACACCGTCATCGGCCCGCGCGGGGTGAAGCTGTCCGGCGGCCAAGCGCAGCGGACGGCGGCGGCTCGCATGCTCGTGCGCGATGCGGAGCTGTATGTGTTCGACGACCTGTCGAGCGCGCTTGATGTCGAGACGGAGCAGAAGCTGTGGGAGCGTATGTTTCAGCGGCGCGGGGATGCGACCTGTCTGGTCGTCTCCCATCGCAAGGCGGCGCTGGCGCGGGCCGATCACATTATCGTCATGAAGGACGGGCGCATCGAGGCGGAAGGAACTTCCGCCGAGCTGCTGCAGCGCAGCACGACGTTTCAAGAGCTGTGGTACGGCGACGAGGTGCCGGCAGCGAATCTGGCAGTTGGCGGACCTGTAGAAGCAAAGTGAAGGAGTGGTACTTGTGACTAGGCAAATTCCAGTAGGTCAAACCAAATCTGCAGGCTTTCAGATCGGTGTTCGAAGATCGCTCCCCGTCACCAGGCAGGCTGCCTGGCAGCTGCTGACTTCCCCGCAAGGTCGCAAACTGTGGCTGGGGGAAGCGGCTGACATGGACTTTGTGACCGGAGAGGCCTATGCCACAAAAGATGGCGCATCGGGCGCTATCCGGGTCGTTAAGCCGCTGGAGCAGCTCCGGTTGACGTGGCAGCCCGGAGAATGGCAAAAAGCGTCGACGATACAGATCCGCCTTCTGCCAGCGACAGCAGGGAAAACAACGATCAGCTTCCATCAGGAAAACCTGGCGGACGAATCGTGCCGAGAAGCGATGAAGCTGAGATGGGAACAAGCGCTGGCTGCAATCAGCGCGGTTCTCACAGGTGAAGCTTCCATATGACGAACAGTCTGATCGTTGTTTTTATTTTAACGATGATTATCCATACGGCGGAGACGCTGTCTTATTCCGTTCGTTACGCCGGCGTGCAGCTGAACAAAATTGCCGTGGCGCTGTCGCTGACAGGGATTATCGTGCTTGTGTCGCGCACGGCCAATTTGATTCAGGCACCGTTGACTGCGAAATTTGTGGACCATGCAAAGCTTGATGCCACGTTTGATTTAGAGCGTTATTTGCGCTTAACGCTTTTTGCTTCCACCATCGGCACGTTGATTGCGATCGCGCTGTTTCCTTCTTTTGTCAGGATTAGCCAGAGAGTGATTGCCAAATTGGAGGTTGCGGGATCCATTCCCAAGCTGATCACGAGTGTCACCATTGACCAATTGAAAAACACGAAAAATTATTTGAAGAAGCCGACCATTAAACTGCAGCATTTTCGATATTTGGGTATTCCGAAGCGATTTCTTATTTTGAATATTGTCGTGACTTCATTCTACTCCGTCGGCGTGCTGGCGTCTCTTTTTGCGGCGCACTTATTGCCTCAATACAGCACGACGGCTTCGCAAGCTTCCGGCATCATTAACGGAATCGCCACCATTTTGTTGACCATATTTATTGACCCGCAGCTCGGACTCATTACAGATAAGGCGCTGCACGACGAGAAGCAAAAGCTTCAGCTTGGTAAAATTTATGCGCTGTTGATGACCTCGCGGTTTATGGGAACGCTGTTGGCGCAAGCGGTGCTCATTCCTTCTGCGCATTTTATTGGAATCATCGTGCAATGGATCGTCTAACTCTGCTATAATAGCTAATAGTTTGCAGATTAGCGAGACAGAAACGGAGTATCCCGGCATGAAAAAGTTTAAGAAGTTTTACATTGAAGTGACGAGCATCTGTAATTTGGCCTGCACGTTCTGCCCGCAGACGCAGCGTGCCAAAGGCTTTATTGAAATAGATACGTTTACGAATATTTTGGATCAAATTAAACCGCACACCGACCATATTTACTTGCATGTCAAAGGTGAACCTTTGCTGCATCCGAAGATTGACCAACTGCTGGACATTAGTCATGACAAAGGTTTCAAGGTCAACATTACGTCCAACGGCACGCTGATTAGTAAAAATAGACATAAGCTGCTGGGCAAGCCGGCGCTGCGGCAAATGAATTTTTCGCTGCACAGCTTTGATGGGCATATTGGCTCTGAAGATAAAGAAGGCTACGTCATGAGCGTTGTGAAGTTTGCCAAGGAGATCGTGGAGAGCTCCAATGTCATTATTTCGTTCCGGTTGTGGAACCTGGATACGGATAATAGCACGAACTTGGAGCGCAAGCGGAACAGGGATATTTTGGAAATGTTAGAGCGCGAGTTTGCGTTGGATTATAAGATCGAGGAGATGTTTGTCCGCGGCAAAGGCCTTAAGCTAACGGATCGCGTCTATTTGAATCAGGACCATGAGTTTCAGTGGCCGGATTTAAAAGCTGACGAGATTGAAGGGCCAGGCTTCTGCCATGCGCTGCGCAATCAAGCCGGCATTTTGGTTGACGGCACGGTGATCCCTTGCTGCCTGGACGGGGAAGGGGTTATCGATCTTGGCAACATTCACGATACCCCGTTCTCGGAAATTATCGAGGGGGAGCGGGCGAATCGGTTGTACGAGGGCTTCTCCCGCCGCGAGGTGGTGGAAGAGCTATGCCGGAAGTGCGGATATCGCGAGCGGTTTAGTACGTAGGAGGAAGCGCCAAGCGCCAGCTTTTGAGCTGGGCGCTTTTTTTTTTGTGGCTTGCGGCTTGTGCTGGAGGGTGGGTGCTGTTAGTGGGAAAAACCGGACTAGGGAGGTAGAAACTGGGAATGTGGGTGCTGTAAGTGGGAAAAACCGGACTGCGTGAGTGTGAGCGGCGGCAGTTTGCGCTGTAGTCCGAAATATCCGGCTTACAGAGCACTTTTTGGCAAGTAGACTCGTTTTTGGGTGAAATAAGTGGGAAAAACCGGACTAGAGAGGTAGAAAAGGGGAATGTGGGTGCTGTAAGTGGGAAAAATCGGACTGCGTGAGTGTGAGCGGCGGCAGTTTGCGCTGTAGTCCGAAATATCCGGCTTACAGAGCACTTTTTGGCAAGTAGACTCGTTTTTGGGTG
>NZ_JAQFVF010000047.1 GCF_027789125.1 Paenibacillus aestuarii
CCTACGTGTTACTCACCCGTCCGCCGCTATCCCCGAAGGGACCGCTCGACTTGCATGTATTAGGCACGCCGCCAGCGTTCGTCCTGAGCCAGGATCAAACTCTCCAAAAAGGATGAATCTGAATAGCTCATTTAAAGCTGACGAGATTGTTAATCTCTTTAAAGTTTAGAGTCGATTGCTCGACTTGCTTCTCACTCGTTGTTCAGTTTTCAAAGAACAATTCTCTTTCGTTCGCCGCCGCGTTACCGAAGCAGCGAGATGTAATATACCATGTCGTAAACCTGATTGCAAGTGTTTTTTTTGATCCATTCTTGAAGATAATCAACAAGCTCAGACTTCCTGAAAAACCCCACTGCATGTCCTGCTCAAATGACAGGAATCACAATATACCATATTCAGAGAACCAACGCAAGTCCCTTGCAAAAAGCTTTTCCCACACCGACGAATTACAAAAAGGACCGCCTCGAAGGCGGTCTCTCTCGTTAAGCGCTAATTATGGATTTCTTCACTAAGCCACTTTGCAATTAACTAATAATGATATCATGCCAAGCATCATTAATTTTTTTGATCTCTTCCACATTACATTTCGGCTTGCGGTCATAGGTCAGCAGGCCGTTAATTTCTTGCTCGACATCTGTAAGTTGGGTATAGCAAAAACCATGAATGATCTTTGATTCATAAATAGCCTCAATAACCCGGTGATAATCTTTTACAAAATCTTCCTCAGTGCTTACAGATGTGTAGCCCCAGCCCTGTTCGGAACCGAGCTTGAACGCGATGCCGCCGAATTCCGTTAGCAGGATCGGCTCTCCTTGATGAGCGAAGCCGTCCGCATAGATAGGCCGCCTAGCTGGCATAGACGCCAATAGTTGCTCCTTGGTTGCAAGCGAACGTTTAAACGCCGCATATTTTTCTGTCTCATCCGGCTGCCCGTGGTTATAATTATGTACGGCACAAATATCGCTGGCCGTAATTTCCCAACCATCGTTCGAAATGACCAATCGCGTTGGATCGAGCGAACGAATTAAGTAATACATCGCAAGACTATGCGCTTGCTGTTGGGCGGAATAACGCACGTCCGGAACGCCCCAGCTTTCATTGAGCGGCACCCAGGTAACGATACAAGGGTGATTGAAGTCCCGCTCCACAATCTCTATCCATTCTCTCGTCAACCTTGCGACTGCATCCGGATGATAGGATACGGCAGCTGCGCACTCTCCCCATACGAGGAAACCGAGCTGATCAGCCCAATATAGGAAGCGAGGATCCTCGACCTTCTGATGTTTGCGGCAGCCGTTGAAGCCCATCGCTTTCGTCAATTCGATATCTTTTTTGAAATCCTCGTCAGTCGGTGCTGTCAACAATCCTTGCGGCCAGTACCCCTGGTCTAGCACAAGCTTCTGGTAGTACGGCTTATTATTAAGGTAGACCATGCCGTTTTCCGTATGTATTTTGCGCAAGCCGAAGTACGATTGGACTTTATCCAATACTTGGCCACCCATGACTAGCGACACTTCAACATCGAACAAGTTAGGGTTCTCCGGCGACCACGTCCATCCCGTATTGTGAAACGGAGTTCTAAAAATTTTTAAATGAAACAAATGAAACGCTCTCTTCACATAACGATCCTGAACTTGGATGCGATCGCGAACCACTTGCTCACCTTTATAGGAAATCGTCACGTCCAGCTCAACGCCGGCAATCGAACCGGCAATTTCAAATTCCGCCACACATTCCCCACGATCCAAGTCAGGCTGCAGCCTTAGCTTAGCCAAGTGAGTGGGATCGACAGCTTCAAGCCAGACCGTTTGCCAAATTCCCGTCGTTCTCGTATACCAGATCGCATCGCTTTGCTCCAGCCAAAATTGTTTGCCTCGCGGAATCGTCTCATCCGTCGAAGGATCCTCTACGCGAACGGTGATTTCTTCTTCCGTGCCATTCATCATATCCGTAATGTCAAAATGAAAAGGAACATGACCGCCTTCGTGCATACCAGCCAATTGGCCATTCACATACACCCAAGCACGGTAATCGACAGCTCCAAAGTGCAGGATGACTCGTTTCCCCTGGAAGCTTGGATCCACCTTGAAGCTCCGCTTGTACCACACCACATCATGAAATGAAGGATCATGAATGCCACTGAGCTCTGTTTGATATGCGAATGGCACTTCGATGGATTGCTCGAGGGGCACTCCACGCTCAAACCAGCGCTTCGCGATCCCCAATTGCTGATCGTCAAAAGCAAATTGCCATGTACCGTTTAAATTTTGCCAGTCATCTCGAACTAGGTTGGGTCTTGGATATTCTTTGCGATGCATCGCTTGTCACTCCTATTCTCTTAGCCGTCGAATCTTCCTTTTCATAATAACGCTTTCAAGTTTTAAAAATAATGACACTTTTCATGATTGAATGGACATATCTAATGGTCTTTTCTTAAGGTGTGAACTTCACTGTAGTGTCCATCCCGGAACTCGGACGGCGTTCGATTCGTCAAAGATTTGAACACACGATTAAAATGACGAATATTCGAAAATCCAGTTGAGTCCGAAATCACCTGGATTTTTTCATCCGAGTATAGCAGCATCTGCTTCGCCTTCTCGATCCTTTTCTCTGTCAAAAAATCGATAAAGGATTGACCCTGCTTGCTCTTAAACAAGCTGCTTAAATAAGAGGGGCTGAGGTAGACGATCTCCGCCATCATATTCAACGTAATCGGCTCGGCAAAGCGCTCCTCCACATAGCGTACAACCAATTCAATGGGGCTGGCAACGAATTTTTTTTGCCGATTCGAGATGCATACAGTTAGATCGCCCAGCAGCTTTTGGCACCGTTCAATCAGTTCTTTACTGGATGAATACGAATAAACATCCAACAATACATGTTTTACGTCTGTGTCTTGCAGCCACATTTTAACGACGGTCAGATTGACGGCCAGCTCGTAAAAATGAAGCAGCATTTTGCAAATTTGCTGATGGATAATTTCAGGATCTTTCCATTTCGTGCATACGCTCGTGACGAACTCACGAACTTGAAGCTCGACCTCGGCCAAGTTCCCCTCCTGGACAGACTGATTCAAGCTGTTCCAATCGGCGGATTGCCACTCGGTACGCTCCATCTTCATCCCGGCAACCGTCTCACTGGATAACAAGCGGTCCCCGCCTATCACCAAGCGGTATAACAGCGCGAGTCCGGCTTCTTTGTACGACCTGGAAATAGATTCTAAATCCTTGACAGGACTGCCTAGCCCAAAAGTGATAGTAAAATTAGAAAGCCCTCTAATTTCTTTGCGAATCTGATCGGTTAACCGCTCGATTTTCGGGAATAGAGACTCGGCATCAGCTTCGTTAATTAAAGCCACAACCTCATTATCGTTCATAATAAACACATGCCCCAGCAGCGTGCTGTTGATGCTTTCTTGAATAAACTGCTGCATATATGTGGAAAAAAGCGACGGATCCATTTGATAAAATCTTTCGTCCGTTACGGATTCACGATCAAGCTTAGCGATTAAGCAGCTGATATAAGGATGCGGAAAGCGGATGCCGACATTTTCGAGCAGCTCCGGCTCGGCATGGTGAATGCTTCCGTTCAATAAACCGGCAAGAACCTGCTGCCGCACTTGCGTTTGCACCTGACGGTCTTCCACCGCCCGTTTGCGCTCAACCTGCTTGCCTTGTCCATATTCCTCCTGGAGCTTGCCTAGCAATTGATACAGCTCTTCTCGCTCGAACGGTTTCATCAAATAATCTTTTGCGCCTAATCTTAACGATTCACGGGCGTATTGAAAATCATTGTAACCGCTCATGACCACACAGGAGATTTGCGGATATCGCTCCTTGATGATGTATTGAAGCTGAATGCCATCCATACGCGGCATTTTAATATCCGTAATAATCAGATCGGGCTGCTGCTGCTCGATTTTTTCCAAGGCCTCGATGCCATCCTTCGCCTCAGCGATCACGACCCAGTCTCCTTGCATCTCCGCGATCATCACTTGAATGCCTTTGCGGAAAATACCCTCGTCATCCACGATTAACAGGCTCGGCATTTACTTCCCTCCCTCTTGGTCCGCTTCGATCAGCGGTAAAGTAAGGCTTATTAGGGTGCCTTGACCAAGCTTGCTTTCGATTTTGAGCCCATATTGAGGACCATAGCGCAAAGCAATCCGGCGGTGCACATTCATTAAGCCGTGGCCGCCCGTTCCTTCTGTCGGCGGAGGCGCTAACTTTTTATCCAGCAAGCTTTGCAAGCGGGCTGCGCTCATCCCGGCGCCATCATCCGAAATGGTGATGAGCATGTTCTCATCCTGTTTTTTGCCAGTAAGAATAATCGTTCCATAGCCATTGCCCTTTTCAATCCCATGAACAATGCTGTTCTCCACAATCGGCTGCAAAATAAAGCGGATCACCGAATACGACAGCAGTTCCGGCTCGACGTGAACCTCGAAGTTAATTTTGTCTTCGAAGCGGATTTGTTGAATGGCCATGTACCCCTTCACATGCTCTATTTCCATATTGAGCGGTACTTGGCTCTGCTGGCTGTTAATGCTGTAGCGAAGCAGTCGGCTAAGGTTATTCGTCATTTTTACAACTTCTTTGTTGCCTTGTATTTCTGCATACATACTGATCGAACCTAGCGTGTTGTAGAGAAAATGCGGGTTAATTTGGCTCTGCAGAGCCGAAATCTGGGAGTTTTTCTCCCTGATTTCAGATTCATAGAGTCGATAGCCGAGGTCGCTGAGCTTAGAGACCATGATGTTAAAAGACTGGCTTAGCTGCCCAATCTCATCGCGGCTGCGAATCGGGATGGACACTTCCAGGTCCCCCAACACGACTTTTCTCATCAAATTGCGCAGTTGACTGATCGGATTAGTAATCCGGAAAGCAACGGCGATAATGCTGAGTGCAGCGAGAAGCAAGCAGACGGAGCTAATGAGAATCGTGTAGTTTCTCATCGTAATGGTATCTTGCAGCAAGGTGGCAAGCGGTACCATCTCCATAATGGTCCATCCGGTAAAGGGGGACGTGTAATAGGATAGTAGCTCCGTGTCCTCAGGTTGCTTGTATAAAACAGTTCCCGCTCCCCGATAGGTCATCAGCTTCGCCGCATCGATCAAATCTTCCATGCTCTTATATACAATCTCACCCGCAGTATCGACGATCATAATGTTCTTACGATCATTGGAGATCGCTTCCATCTTATTGCGGATGATCGTTTTGTCCACATCCAGAACCAGGTAGCCCAGCACTTTGCCCGTTTCTACGCTGCGAATTTTTCTGGCAAATGAATAAATCTGGCTGCTGGCATCACTACCATTTTTATTGAACGTACCGATATAGACGACCTTCCCTGTCTTGGATACCTTATCGTACCAAGGCTCACGTTCAACAGGCCGCAGCGAATAGTTCGCCTGCTCTTCCGACATCGCCGTATAGGTGCCGCCGGACATTTTGTACAGCGTAATTCCTGATATATCGACCCTTCCGTTAGCGAAGACACGTTTCGTAAAATCTTCCAGTGTGACCCGTTCATTAAAGGAAAGAATCGGATCGGATGGCGGACTTGCCTCCAAGTAGGCTAGTATTTCCGGCGATTGATACGGCAGCAAGGTGAGCACGTTGAGCTCGTTGACATAGGTATCAATATTGGCCGTTAGTTCTTTCACGACGTCCATTTGAAATTTGCCCGTGTTCTTTTGAATAGAAGCCGAATAACTCGTATATGTCAAATAGCTGGCTATCCCTAAGGGGGCGGCGATCAAAATAAAACTGATGACAATTAATTTAATGACGATCGGGAGATTCTTGATCGATTGCATCCATCTTTGGAGCTGCAATCTGCTGTGCCTGAAGATTGGTATTAATAATTTTTTGAGCATTCCGCAGCACCTCTTGTGGTGTTTGTTGACCGGCCATCATCTTCTCGAACTCCCGAACAATTTCGTCGTTGATTTTGCCCTGCCTCGGCTGATTGGGGAAATATTTCACATCATCCGCCGAGCTCGCATAATCGGGACGATATTTCAGCTGCTGAAACTCTGCGGAATCAACGGCTTGTTTGACGGCCGGGATATGTCCGGCTTTCGCCCAGCTCGCCCCGTGAGCAGCTACCCAATTGGCGAATTTCAGCGCTGCGATCTGCTTCTGCTTATCCGGCTTCTCATGATACGGCAGGGAGAACGTGTGCGAGTCTCCCCATGTCGCCGGGTGAGCGTAAATCTGCGGGATTTTGCTCACCCCAAAGTTCAGATCCGGCACTTTCTCGAACGTGCCTGTCGCCCAAACTCCTGTAATTAACACGGCGGCATTCCCTTTCGCAAAGGTTTGCATGGCATCGTTAATATTCGGTAGAATCAGCTTGTCCGCATAAAGTGAGTTGACAAAGCTCAATGACTGCAGCGCTGCGGGATTATCAATCCCAGCGGAATGGCCATCGTCGGCGTAGAACCTCCCGCCGTCCTTATTCATCTGGTTGTAGAACGAGTACCACAACCAAAAAGAATCAATGCGCACACTCGGCTCCGAGAGTGGCGTTACCGTTGGCGGCACATGGGCACGGATTTGCTGTAAAAATCGCCTGAACCCATCCTCACCGTTAGCCAAAATGGGCTTATCACGATCATCCAGAAGCCCTGCTTGCTTGAGCAGTGTTTTGTTGTAGTACATGACCTCGAGATGGGTGTCTAAGGGAATGCCGTAATGCTTTTGATCCGATACGGTGCTCTTCAGAATCGTCGAATTAAACGCGTTCCAATCAACACCGGCCTCTTGCGCCAAATCATTCAAGTCAGTCAAAAACTCAGCCGGAACGTACTGGGAATATTTGGCTGAGTGAACAATCGCGATATCAGGCGCTTCTTCAGTCACGATCGCCGTCGAGAGCTTCGAGTAGTAATCGCCTGAGTTGTTATTGATCTGCTCAACCTTCACATGATCCTTATTCTCCAGATTATATTGCTGCACCAGCTCAGCCATAAATTGGCCATCCCCTCCGCTGAATGGAGACCAGAAGGTGATTCGCAGTTTACTGCTGCTGACATCATCCGGGATCGAGGCGGCTGGCGGGCTGCAGCTGGCGGTGCATAAGCTCAAAAGCACGAGCAGGGACATCGCGATTACCTTGGATTGCCGGTTCCCTCTGAAGTTCATAAAATCCCCTCTATTCGCAGGTGTACAGTGTTGCTCCTAATTATACAAGAAACACATCCCCTTATGGAGATGTGCCTGAATTTATTCACCGCCGGGCACGGGAATCGGCGTCCCTTCGGCGATTGGCTTGCCAAAGTTCGGCGTACCGTCCACATTCCACCCGAATGGCTGCATGCGCACGTTCCGATTCCAGCCAGCGCCTTGCGACTTGGCGCCATGATACAGAATCCAATCCTCTTTCCCGTTCGGGGATTTGGCAAAAGAATTGTGACCCGGTCCGAACACCTGATCGGTCTTGGCAAATACAGCTTGCGCATGTTTGGTCCATGACGCCGGATTCATCACATCGCTGCTCATTCGCGTACTCAGCATGCCCAGACAATAATCGTCCGTCCAACTGCCGCTGGCCGAATAGATCACAAAAATCTGATCATCATGCAGCAGCACTTCCGGGCCTTCATTAATGGTCGGATTGCCAACCAATTCCCAGTCATAGGTAGGCTTTGAAATCTCTACACGCTTCCCGCTAATTGTGAACGGATTGCTCATCGGAGCGATGTACAAATGCTGGCTGATATTCATATCGCCTTCCCAACCGGACCAGATGAAATAGAGGGAGCCATCCTCTTTATGCAGGACGGTTCCATCGATCGCCCATTTGCCGGCTGTATCCAGCATGCCTTTATCGGTATAGGCGCCTAACGGATCATCCGTTTCCGATTCCAGCACGAACATCCGATGGTTTTCATTTTGACCGTTGTCCGCAGCATAATAGATGTACCATTTACCGTTCAGGTAATGGAGCTCCGGCGCCCAGATATTGGACGTATTCGGCCCCTCCAAAGGCGGAAACCAAACATCTTTATACTCGGCCGTTGACAGTCCCGTTAACGTACGCGATTTCCAAATGCGAATCGAGTTCCCCGTCGTATGCGTGTAATAATAAATCCCGTCCTTTGAGGTGACCCAGGGATCGGCGCCATTGTCCATAATTGGATTAGTAAAAGTTTTGCTTGTGCTCACCGCATTCACATCTTTCATCTCTCTCACCTCTTTCACTGCCTCCCCGCCTGCCCCTTTCATGCATCCGGCCAACAACCAAACAAAGCAAATGACCCCAACAGTAAATAGGCGCATCTGCATCTTTCTTGTAGATAGACGGCTTGCCATTTATTGTTTAACTCCTGTTGCTGTAATCGATTGAACAAATTGCTTTTGACCGATTAAGAAAATGATCAGTGTAGGAATAGTCGATAAGGTCGCTAGCGCCATTAATTTCCCGTAGGAGGCTGTGAAACTGCCGGTCGCCATGACGGCAACGCCCGCTGTCAGCGTGCGCATCTCCAAATCGGTCACGGTGAAGAACGGCCACACATAATCATTGAACACGTTCATAAAGGTGAAAATCGCCAAAGTGGTCACAATAGACACCGATGACGGGAGCAGAACGGATGTGAAAACGTGCCATTTATTCGCACCGTCGATACGAGCTGCTTCGATAATTTCATTAGGGAATGACTGAAAAAATTGAATTAATAGAAAGACGCCAAGCGCTCCTCCCGAGTAAGGCAAAATCAGCACATAGTAGGTGTTGATCAAATTCAAGTTACTAAAATTCAAATACTGCGGGAGGAACGAGATGATCCCCGGAACCATCAACGAACCGACAAATAGCGCAAAGAGCGTTCTTTTGAAAGGAATATCAAGCTTCGCTAACGCATAGGCGGCCATCGTATCCAGAAGTAGAACGAGAAACGTCGCAGCTAAACCTACAAAAAATGAATTGAATATCCAGCGAAAAATCGGAACGTCCACATTGCCGCCATCAAAAATCGTTTGGAAGTTCTCCCATGTGAACTCCTTGGGGAATAAATGGAACTCCGGCGCCATGACTTCAACATCGGTCTTGAACGAATTGGAGAACATCCACAGCATCGGCAAAATGAAAATAATGCCCAGCACCGTAGCCAGCAGCACATAAAAAATTTTGGAAGTTTTCAACGTCTCTACTCCTTTCTATTCGTGATCATAAATTGAATAACCGAAGCAATCATGATCGTTAGGCCCATAAGGATCGCCATAGCCGAGGCAGAGCCGATTTCTCTGGCCGTATAAGCCGTTTGCAGAATGCCCATCAGCAGCACCTTGGTCTCGTCACCCGCATTGCTCATTAAGTTAGGCTGGGCAAAAATATTATATGAAGCAATCGTCGATGTAATAAGCACAAACACGATGACAGGTCTGATGGAAGGGAGGGTGATGCTAATCAGGCGGTTCCAGCCGCTCGCCCCGTCAATTTTGGCAGCTTCGTAGAGATCCTCGGGCACGCCGTTCAGCGCATTGACATAAATAATCATATTAAAGCCGATCGTCCACCAAAGCGTTGCCACTACCAAGGCGAACCATACGAAGGGGCTATCCAACAGCCACGGAATCGGATCGAACTCATGAATCCCCACTTTGGCCAGCAGCAAATTAACAAACCCGCCGGTCACGTCGAACATGCGTTTCCATATGACAGCCATGACCGTTGCCGAAACCGCATAGGGAATAAAATAAATCGAGCGGAAGAAAGAACGCAGCTTGGCAGGGAGTGCATTTAGCAGCAAGGCAAAGCCTAGTCCTACAATGACGAGAAAAGGAACCGAGAACACAACAAACTTGAGCGTTGCTTTCATCCCGATGAAAAACAGGTCATTCTCCTGGGTACCCTCGGTAAAAATACTTTTGTAATTTCCTAATCCGACAAACGGATGAACAGGATCAAGCAAATTGTATTGTTTGAAGCTAATGATAAAGCCGTAAACGATCGGTACGAGCGTAAAAGCTAAAAAGGCTAAAAAGTATGGCAATATAAACAAGCTGGATGTCAGCTTGGATTTCCAGTTAGTCATGGTTGACAACGGATTTCCTCCTTTACCTTAACAAGGAAGACGGGTATCCGATACCCGCCTTCATGTCATTGCGCTATGGATTACTTCTTCATCGCCTGCGTGGATTTGGCTGCTGCATCATCCAGCGCCTGCTTCGGATCCTTCTTGCCTTGCAAAGCGTTGGCCAGCTCACTCCAGATACTATCGGAGATTGGACCCCAGTTCAGCACTTTCGGTGCAAATTGCACGTAGTCAAACTCTTTGGCCACTTCGGTTTGCTGCTGCGTCATCGCTTTGAATGCTGCGCTGTCGCGTACGACTTTGGACGCTACGGCTTGACCGGACTCCGCCCAATCAATCGAATTGGCAGATACGTATTTCAAGAAATCGCCCACACCTGCAAGCACCTTAGCGTCTGTCGTTGATTTTGGAATGACAAAGTTATGCGATCCGGCGAAAACGGCTTGTTTGACCGTTCCCAACTGCGGAACCGGCGCTACGCCATAGTTAATTTTCGCTTTATCGAAGGCATCCTTCGACCAAGGTCCGTTGAAGTGCATCGCGCTCTTGCCTTGTTGGAACAAGTTGAAGTCGCCATCTTGAGCCACTGTAGGCGGAGATACTTTCATCGTCGTCAAGCTTCTCATGAACGTAACCGCTTCTACACCTGCAGGAGAGTTGTACGCGATATTGCCTTTGTCATCTAAAAAGCTTCCGCCATTTTGGAATAAAATGGTTGGGAAGAGGAAGTTCTGAATCCAGAACGTCGGCATCGCTGCTCCCCAGATTCCTTTGGACGAATCTGTCAGCTTTTTCGCATCTTCCACGAATTCTTCACGGTTGGTAGGCGGCTTTGTAATGCCGGCTGCGGCAAATAAGTCTTTATTGTAATACAAGACTAATGGGTGAATGTCGAGTGGAATACTGTACCATTTGCCATCCTTCGTGGCGTAATCGACGGTTGCATCCGGGAAATTGCTTTTTTCCACACCGGCGGCTTTAGCGATATCATCTAACGGCTGCAGCAAATCTTTCGCGATATACGTTGGCGTTTGATCCAGATGCATAATCGCTACATCCGGAACTCCCTTCTTCGTGGCAATCGCTGTATCCAGCAGCTTATAGTAATCGCCGTTCGGTTGAATCGTCATTTTCACTGTATACTTATCTTGTGAAGCATTATATTTGTCCACAATTTTCTTCATGAATGGACCATCGTTGCCCGAGAAAGGTGTCCAGAAATTCAAGGTCACTTTCTCGCCGCTTTTCGCGGGCTCTGGCGCCTTCGTCGCTGCCGCCCCTGCGGACGCGGAGGCTGCCGGTGCTGCCGAAGCAGGGGCTGTATTCGCCGGTTTATTCGTCGAGCATCCGGACATGACCATCACTAGCGACAAGCCGGTTAAACCGATCCATTGCAAACTTTTCAACTTCACCATCGTTGTAATCTCCCTTCAATTTAAACACAGTAGAATGTACTTGCTTCTCTCTATAGACTTGTGTCAAAATTGGAGTGTCGATTGAATTTCGCCAAAAATTCAGTCGCACTACCAGCGAGCGATCAAAAGGGGAACCCACGCCAATGGACCTTTTTATCGCTCTTCTTTTTTCCTCCCCGTACCTCCAGCAACACTGACTCTGATCCCTGATCCCTCCTCAGCTACCTTCTGCTTTCCACAACTCAACTATAATCGCTTTTAGAAAGCGTTACCATGACGATATTCAAGAAGCATTGGACATATTTTTAGGTAACTTGAAAGAAGCTTGAAGGTGGCCCGAACCGTGAGGAACGATAAGCGCTGTAAATGAAAAAGCCAGCCTACTCTGCGGAACAGAGTAAACTGGCAGAAACTTCGGTGGGCGGGGAGATTACGGAATATACGTGACACCTTCGCTGTAGGAATTACCTGCATTCCAGATCAAATACTCACGGACACCGGCATCAGCCAGCGCTTTAATTTGCGCGTCGACTTCGGCTTTGCCGTATTTGATATAATTGCCCGCGCCTAACCAGCTCGCAGTAAAGTCTTGAATCCAAGGACGCGATACGGGAGGCTTGGGAAGCATTGCAAACTTCTCTTTCTCCGCTTTCATATACTCCGCAACAAGCTTGTATGGCTCTTTATCCGGCTTTGAGATGCCAAAATAACCGTTCGACCAATGACTTGGATATATCATCGAAGAAATGACATCAACCGAACCGGCTATGCGGTTAAAATTCTGTCCAATCCCCGGCGCTTCAGGCAGCGTAGCGGAATACCCGAAGATATCCACAGATACTCTTACACCATATGGTTTTAGTTGTTCTTTGGCATAGGCGACAAAGTCGCTGACAGCATCTACACGCAGCTGCGTCATACGAGCCTTATCACTGAAATCCGGTGCATGGGGCATCCCTTTTTTCAGTTCAGATATGCTCTTCTCAGCATCTTCTACAGCCTTCTTATTCGCATCGGTTTGCGCTGAGTTGTAGGTGTTGACCGCCTCCGTCAGCTTGCTCTGCAAAACAGCCAAGTCATCTTGATACTTCTTAGTGGCTTCCGCAAAGTCCTTTTCTTCCTGCACGAATTTCACCGGTTTTTTATCTTTATAGTCGCCCATTGAATATTTCAGCACATTGTCTCGGCTCTCGAAGCCTTCGGGGAATCTCACATAGTCAAATTGAATCTCCTTAAATCCAAGCTCAGCCGCCAACTTGGCTGCATCAACATTATGATCCCAGGAATCCTTCAAAAAAGGATTAATAAACCCGTCGCCATTCCCGTTTCGCCAAATGCTGCTTCCATCTATATACGAAAGATCTGGCCGCTTTTTGGCGAAGACCGTATCTTTGAAGGATACGATACGTGCGATCGGGTAAACTTTATGCTGCTCCAGCGTTTGCATCAGCGCTTTGACATCTTTGATATACGGCTGGCCAAACTCCGCTTGCTTACCCTCGGGCTTAAATGTGATATAGCCGTCGTCGTCCTTAATATCGATCACCATAGCGTTAAGATCGGTTTGGTCTACAAGTGAAAGCAGTTTAGACATCCGCTCCCCGCCAGCCGACCAGCCTGTTACATAAATACCGCGCACTGCGTCTGGATAATCAAAATGCACAGGTGGAACAAACTCGGGTGTCGGACTGGCTGGAGGGGAAGGCGCTGCTGACGGCGATGGCGATGGCTGTGCTGATGGTAATGCAGGTGGCGAAGGTAGAGAAGTAGCCTCCGCCCCCGCGGTTGTTGGCTGCTCGGAAGGACTTGATGATGGTGTACTTACAACAACCTCTGATGGCGACGACCACGACGAACATGCAGCTAACGTAAGTACTGCGCATAGCAGCATCATAAAAGCAAGACCCCGTTTGTTCACGCTGTTCTCCCCCTTCATGTACATCAACTCGCTACTCCCTAATTGAAGTATTCATGAAGTGATCAAACTATGATAGATAAAAAAAGAAGCATAACCGACAGCTGCACGAGCTGTAACGATTATGCTTCTTACTTTTATCGGGACGACACGATTTGAACATGCGACCCCCTGCTCCCAAAGCAGGTGCTCTACCAAGCTGAGCTACGTCCCGTTAATACCGGCGAGAGGACTCGAACCTCCACGGTTTCCCACTCGATTTTGAGTCGAGCGCGTCTGCCATTCCGCCACGCCGGCTTAGATGGCGTGCCCTGAGAGATTCGAACTCCCGACCTTTTGATTCGTAGTCAAACGCTCTATCCAGCTGAGCTAAGGGCACATTTGAAATTAAAGGCACTACCCAGATTCGAACTGGGGATAAAGCTTTTGCAGAGCTCTGCCTTACCACTTGGCTATAGCGCCACAAAAAGCGGAAGACGGGATTCGAACCCGCGACCCTCGCCTTGGCAAGGCGATGCTCTACCCCTGAGCCACTTCCGCATGACTGGTGCCGTCGAGAGGACTTGAACCCCCAACCTACTGATTACAAGTCAGTTGCTCTACCAGTTGAGCTACAACGGCATATGATGGTGGAGGCTGA
>NZ_JAQFVF010000048.1 GCF_027789125.1 Paenibacillus aestuarii
CAGGGTGCTCGGGAGGAGAGTCGGCAGCTGTAATTGGGCAAAACCGGACAGGCAGGGTGCTCGGGAGGAGAGTCGGCAGCTGTAATTGGGCAAAACCGGACTGCAGGGTGCTCGGGAGGAGAGTCGGCAGCTGCAATTGGGCGAAATCGGACTGCAGGGTGCTTGGGAGGAGAGCGGGCAGCTGCAAGTGGGTAAAACCCGACAGCAGCCTGCTCATGAATCGCGCAGGCTGCAGTTAAGCAGCGCAAGTGCCCCATGCGCGTGCGTAACGCGTTTTTACATATACACGTCTACATCAAATACCGCACATACACATACGCCTGAGCGAGCGCCAGCGAAACGAGCGTAATCGGCGCGCCGATTTTGAGGAACTCGAGGTAGCTGAAGCCTCTTCCTTCCTTCGCCGCCAGCCCGGCAACGATCACATTGGCCGAAGCGCCAATGATCGTTCCGTTGCCGCCCAGGCAGGCACCCAGCGCAAGTGACCACCAGAGTGTGTTCACTTCCAGCGAATCAGGGGCCAGGCCGAGACCAGCCGCCATATCTTTGATCAGCGGGATCATCGTGGCGACAAAAGGAATATTGTCGATGGTCGCGGAAGCGATTCCGGATCCCCACAAGATGAGAACCGAAGCGAGTCCGATATTTCCCTCCGTGATGTCTAACACTTTCATCGCCAGGCTTTTGATCAGGCCAACCTCTTGCAATCCTCCGACCAGGCTGAACAAGCCGGCAAAGAAGAAGATCGTGACCCATTCCACTGAGGCAAAAGCCTCCTCCACCTGATGCTCATTCAATCCCCATAACATCAGCAATACAGCACCGGTTATCGCAACAACCGCCGCTTCCACGTGAATCAGCGAATGCAGCATGAAGCCGAGCAGTGTCAACGTTAAAATGATTAAAGCCTTTTTCATCAGCCGCGGATCTTGAATGAACGACTTTTCGTCCATCGCCATGAGCTTCGCTTGCAGCTCTGGGTTCGGTTTCAGCTGATTTTTATATATCCCATACAAAATGAATAGCGTCACTGCCATAATCAAGACCGCTATCGGCGCCAAATGGATGAGAAACGCATTGAAAGTCAAATGCGGATTCGCCGAGCCGATCATTATATTCGGCGGGTCCCCTATGAGTGTAGCTGTCCCCCCAATGTTGGAGGCGATGATCTCCGCGATCAAGTATGGCACTGGATTGACGCTCAACACGCGCGTGATCGCGAAGGTCACAGGGACGACAAGCAGTACCGTCGTCACATTGTCCAGCAGAGCAGAGCCAACGGCAGTCAGCAAGGAAAGAATGAGCAGAATGCGCCGCGGCTCGCCTTTCACCTTTTTCGCAGCACGAATGGCGACAAACTGGAACACGCCGGTCTGATTGGTGATGCCAACTAGAATCATCATGCCGATCAGCAAAGTGATCGTTTCCCATTCGATGTACTGCAGCAGCGCTTTATGCACATCCAAGATCCCCGCAACAATCATGACTGCTGCGCCTAGAAGCGCAATGACGGCGCGGTTTACTTTCTCCGAAATAATGAGCGCATAGGTGACTAAAAAAATGATAAGAGCAATCCATGTCAGCATTGCGAATCCCCCTTGAATGGTTGTATTTTGCCTCGGAAATCCAAAAAAATGCAAAAAGGAGCCCGCGTTGGCAGGCTCCTCCGGTGATCTCCATATGCAATTCCAGTACATCATAGCAGGTGGGGCGGGTTTTGTAAATAACGGACAAGAGGTCTAACTACGGTGGAAAAGCATATACTTGTACAAAGTTTTGGGCAGGTATACGCAGTTCAACTTCAAGTTTTTTCGCGTAGGGGGATAACGATGAGGAAAAAGCTTTTGCACATGATCCTGTCAATCATGCTGCTGCTCGCAGGCTTAGTGTCGCCATGGGGACAAGCGGAAGCGGCTCCGCCGGGAATCAGTACGAATGCCGTCGGTGCTGCGTTAATTGATGTGGAGTCCGGACGCATCTTGTATAGCACGAAAGGTGATGTGCCGATGCGGATCGCCAGTTTGACCAAAATCATGACGGCCATCGTAGCCATCGAAAATGGCAAACTGAACGATAAAGTGAAGGTGAGCAAAACCGCTTTTGGCAAGGAAGGATCTTCCATTTATTTGAAGCTGGGTGAGGAGATGCGTCTGGAAGATATGCTTTACGGCCTCATGCTACGATCCGGCAACGATGCGGCTACGGCCATCGCCGAGCATGTCGGAGGGAGTGTAGAAGGTTTCGTCTATCTGATGAATGAGAAGGCGAAGATGCTCGGCATGGCGAATTCCCATTTTACAAATCCATCCGGGTTGGACGAAGGGGAGGGCCACAGATCCAGCGCGAATGATATGGCCAAATTGACGGCGTATGCTTTGAAAAATCCAATCTTCAAGCAAATCGTCAGCACGAAGGTGAAAAAGGTGCCCAATCCCAATGAAGCCTGGGATTATACGTGGCTGAATAAGAATAAAATGCTTTCGATGTTCGACGGCGCTGACGGTGTAAAAACGGGTTACACGAAGCTGGCGAAGCGCTGTCTCGTGTCTTCGGCGACCCGTAACGGCCAGCAGCTTGCCGTCGTGACATTGAATGACTCGAATGACTGGGCGGATCATGCGCGGCTGCTGCAGTACGGGTTCAACTATTACCCGTTACAGACGATTGCCACGAAAGGCGATGCCACAGAAGGCAGCCCTTGGGTAGTGGGACATACCGTCTCCTATCCGCTTGCCGAAGGGGAGGCGGGTCTGCTGAGCAAAAAGGTCACATTAACCGATCCGGCAACCACCGATTATCGGCTTGGCGAGAGGGGCCTGCTGCATTTTTATATGAATCAGAAGCTGATTGAGACGGTGCCGCTTTACGATAAGACGAGTACGCGCATGAAAGATGATGAACAATCGGCTTTCAGTTTTAAGCCAGGCTTGCCTTATCAGGAAACGCTGTTTACCAAGTATGTGTTTATTTGCAGGCTGTTGGTGCAGGAGCTGTTTACTTTCTCGGAGCCCGAATGGATCGATTAGGAGGCTGAACCGCATGGTGAATTGGATATGGTTGTTTTTTATCGTGGTCGGGTTTGGTGTCGCGGCTTGGAATGGGAATGTCGAGGCGGTTACGCAAGCGGCCTTCGACGGCGCCAAGAGCGGTGTCACCGTCTGCTTCGGACTGATCAGTGTGCTGGTCTTTTGGCTGGGTATGATGCGTATCGCGGAGGATGCCGGCATTCTTAGCAAGCTGGCGGTTCTGCTGCGCCCTTTCGTACGCTTTCTTTTTCCAAGTGTTCCCAATAACCATCCCGCACTTGGCTACATTATGTCGAACATGAGCGCTAACATTCTGGGGCTCGGTAATGCGGCGACGCCGATGGGAATCAAAGCGATGCAGGAGCTGCAGAAGCTGAATGCGGACAAAGACACAGCGAGTCCGGCCATGTGTACGCTTTTGGCATTGAACACGTCCAGCATCACATTAATCCCGACGACGCTGATTGCGATCCGCATGAACTTCAACTCCGTCAATCCTGCCGAAATCGTCGGGACAACGCTGATTGCGACGGCCATCTCAACGGCTGCGGCTATCCTGGTGGATCGATGGTATCGCAGGTCGCGCTCAACGATTCCACCTTTGAAAGGATGATGACGCATGTACGAAATCGTTTCGCTCATTTCGGCATGGGCCATTCCTGTCATGATCGTATTCATTCCTTTATATGCAGCCTACCGCAAGGTTCCGGTCTATGAGTCCTTTGTTGACGGAGCGAAAGATGGCTTCGATACCGCGATTAAAATAATACCGCATCTCGTCGGCATGATGGTCGCCATCTCCGTGTTCCGCGCCTCCGGCGCGATGGACTTCGTGCTCGGCTGGCTGCGGCCGCTGTTCGAACAGCTCGGCGTGCCGACAGAAGTGCTGCCGTTGGCGATTTTGCGCCCGATTACGGGAGCGGGCTCGCTAGCTTTTACCACCGACCTGATCGAGCAGTTCGGTCCGGATTCGATGATCGGTCGCATCGCGTCAACCGTGCAAGGAAGCACGGACACGACGCTGTATGTCATCACGGTCTACTTCGGCGCCATAGGCATCCGCAAAGCGGGCTATGCGCTGAAGGTCGGTTTGATTTCAGACCTCGTGGGCTTTGTGGCGTCCGTTGTGATTTGTTATTTGGTGTTTGGGTGAACATCAGGGCCTCAGGACCTCAGGACCTATGACCTTCAGGATCGCCGTCCAGCAGCCATCGCCACTCATAGGATGCTCTCTAATCCGCACAATCCGGCTTAGAGCAGCATCCTTTCTTATTATTCATGTCGCAATCCGGATTTCCTGTGCGTCAGTGCTTGTGATTTGCAAGTAACTCCGTTATCATTAGCATGAGGTGAATAGCGGATCATGGAAAGACTGCAAAAAGTGTTAGCCGAAGCGGGCATCGCATCCCGCCGGAAGTGCGAAGAGATCATTACAGCCGGGCGCGTGCAAGTGAACGGAGAAGTTGTCACGACGCTAGGGGTAAAGGTCAACCCGTCGGAAGACGAGATTAAAGTCGATGGACGGGCCATCAACTCGCAGCAAAAGATTTATGTGCTTTTGAACAAGCCCAAAGGCGTTATTACCAGCGCGACTGACCCAGGGGGCCGCAAAGTGGTCACGGACTTCCTGCCAGGCATCAAGGAGCGCGTATATCCGGTAGGACGCTTGGATTACGATACAGAAGGCCTTCTCCTGTTGACCAACGATGGAGAATTTGCTCATTTGTTAACGCATCCGAAGCATCACGTACCCAAAACGTATCAAGCGACGGTCAAAGGTGTGCCGCACGGTACGCTGCTGGACAAGCTGAGAAGCGGGGTGCAACTGGAGGACGGCATGACGTCCCCGGCAGAAGTCGAGTATGCGGATGTCAATCCGGATACGAATGAGACCGTGATCGAGATCACGATCTACGAAGGACGGAATCGACAAGTCAGACGGATGTTCGAAGCGATATCGTTTCCTGTCATCAAACTTAAGCGGATCAAATTCGGTCCGATCTTCCTGACAGGCGTTCCCCGAGGCAAGTTCCGCCATCTGACAGTTTCCGAGATTAAGGAGCTTAAGGACGCAGCGCTCTCGACACATAAAGTTCAAAAAGGCCAATAAGAATTGGCCTTCTTTTCGTTATAATGATCTATAAGAGCGTCTTCAAAAGTGAGGCGTAATTGGGGCGTAAGCGTCGTTTTGGCAAAGTTGAATGCGCTCTATTGACGCATGTGAAATGGTGTACAATGTGAATAAAAAGCGAAGGTGATTAAGCGTGGGCGCAAGGAAAAAATGGGTACAGATCGCGATATTCGCCGTCGTGCTCGTCATAGGCGTATTTACCATCATTACCAATCTGTCCGCCTCGGATAGTAAAAAATACCCGCAAGTCGGTGACAAAGCGCCGGATTTCTCGCTGGTCGGGCTCGATGGCAAGACGCACAAATTGTCAGATTACAAAGGCAAGCCGGTGCTGGTCAATTTCTGGGGAACCTTCTGCCCTCCGTGTAAAGAAGAGATGCCTGATCTTCAGAAGCAATATGACAAATGGGGCAAAGATATCGTTTTCCTGGAAGTAAACGTTGATAAGAACAAGGTGACCGTTCAAGGCTTTATGGATCAGTATAGCTTGAACCTGCCGGTGCTGTTGGATGCGAAGGAAGAAGTGCGCAAGATGTATGGCGTTATGGACTATCCGACGACGTTCTTTATTAACCCTGACGGCAAGGTGGAAGTGAAGAAAATCGGACAAATGACAGAGTCGTTTATGGAGCAAACGAACAGCCAGCTGGCCGCATTGAAAAAATCGTAACAACAGATCACGCAGACGAAGCAAGTTTTCTTGAAGAAAGCTCTTGGGAGGACAACATGTTTCACAACACCAAATGTGATTGCGGGCATCAGAATCCGACAGGAACAACGCTATGCGAATCCTGCGGTAAGCCGCTGATCGATGATGACGGCAGCGATTTGCTGGAGATGCGGTATGACGGGATGGCCCGCCGTTCACAGAAATCCAATCCTTCAATTCTGGACAAAGTCTGGAATTTCTTTTCATCGGTTAAAATAGCGGTATATATCATTCTTGTCACGTTGGTAGCCTCGGCGGTAGGGACGATTTATCCGCAGGAGAACACGTTTCTGGATATGGATCCCGCTCAGTATTATGAGCAGAATTACGGTACATTAGGCACTATTTACTATAAGCTCGGATTTTCGCATACGTTCAACTCCTGGTGGTTCATCACACTGTTGTTTATGATCGGGACATCGCTCGTGATCTGCAGTCTCGACCGGGTGCTGCCGCTGTACAAAGCGCTTTCGAAGCAGCAAATCCGCAAGCACGAGAACTTTTTGACCCGGCAAAAAGTGACCTACACCGGATCGCTGCCTGAGCAAGCGGAGGCTGTAGCGTGGACCAATCAGATGGCTGCGCTGCTCCGCAAGAAGCATTACCGCGTACATACCGACGGAACGGCGCTGCTCGCCGAGAAGTACCGTTTCAGCCGCTGGGGGCCTTACATCAATCATATCGGTCTTATCATCTTTTTACTCGGCGTCTTGATGCGCAGTATCCCCGGCTGGCATATGGATCAGTATATGGGGCTGCTGGAAGGCGAGACGAAGCAAATTCCGCACACTTCCTACTACATTAAGAACGAAAAGTTCAATCTCGAACTTTATGCAGACAAGGATTTGCCGGAGAGCATTAAAGATAAGGGACAGATCGTACCAAAAACGTACGAAACGCAAGCCGTTTTGTATCACTGTACGGCGAATTGCGATGAAAACGCAACCGATCCGGTGCTGGAAGAAGTGCACAGAGCGAACATCCTGGTGAATCATCCGCTCGATTACAAAGGGCTTCTGGCGTATCAATTCGATTACAAGGCATCGCCGATGCTGATCTCTGTGAAACCGACGTTAAGCAATCCGCAAACCGGAGAGTCGTTCGGCAGTTTCGAGCTGCCGATGAACAATCCGAAGGATGAATACGTTGTTGGACCTTACAAGTTGAAGCTGAAAGGGTATTTCCCAGATTTCGGCTTGGACGATAAAAGGCAGCCGATTTCCAAGTCCAACGAACCGAAAGCGCCTGCTTTTATTTTTAGCATTACAGGACCGAATTTAGCGGCTTCCGGAGAGCCGTATATGTATTTCCCGCGCCAGATTGATAAAGAAACGTATTCGCAAGACCAGATCAACGGTGCGATCGCCCAGAAGCTGAATATCGCCGTTGGTTCCATGGAAGGCGTTCAATTCGCCCAATATACCACTTACTTGAATATTCGCGTCGATAAAGCGATGCCTTACATTTGGGTCGGGGCGGCTATCTTCATGATCGGGGTTATCATGGGCTTCTATTGGCAGCATCGCCGCGTATGGCTGCGCATCGATGACGGCAAGCTTACGCTGGGAGCGCACACGAACAAGAACTGGTTCGGCTTGCGCAACGAAGTCGCTGCGGCACTGGCGAAGAACGACATCGTCATCTCGCCAAAATTATTAGATAAAGGTGGCAAGCAAGAGTGAACGTCAATTCCGTGAGCAGTACCTTTCTCCTCATCGCATTTTTTGTATACTTGTTAGCCTTCTTGCTGTTTGTCTTATCGATCACTGGCAAAAAATGGAGCAACCGCGATCCTGAAACACATACGAAACGTTGGGGATTCGTCGCCTTCTTAACCTCTGTAGCAGGTTTTGCTTGTCATGTGACGTTCTTCTTTACCCGTTGGGCGGAAGCCGGTCATATTCCAACATCGAATATGTACGAATTCATGACCTTCCTGGGCATGATGATCATGTTCGCGTTCCTGATCGTGTATCTGATTTACCGGACGCCTGTACTCGGCGTGTTTGCTCTGCCGATCGGCTTTATTATCATCGCTTATGCATCCGTGTTTCCGAGCGAAGTACAGCCCCTCATTCCGGCTTTGCAGAGCTATTGGCTGAAAATTCACGTGACGACCGCTGCGACGGGGGAAGCCTTCTTCGGCGTAGGTTTTGCCGGCGGACTTATGTATCTGCTCCGAGCTGTTGATTACAACGGTACCACGAAGCAAAATAAGCGCGAACAACGCGGTTTGGAATTTACATTATTATTTATTTTAATTTTGGTCGGCTTTATTGGTTCTATTTTTGCGTTTAACGGTTCAGGTTATAAAGCAACGTTCACGAAGCAAGTGACCGTGACAGATGCTCAAGGTCAACAGCAAACGACTACGCAGAGCGAAACGTATGTGCTGCCGCCGATCGTGCAGCCGTATGAAATGCAAGTGGTGGAGATGAAGCCGTTTCTCGGCATGAAGGAACCGCTCTTTACAGCACCATCCTGGATGGAAGGCGCTAGTGCGGGACGCAAGCTGAACACTGTCATCTGGTCTGTCATTACCGGTTTGATCTTATACGGCTTGGCTCGTCTGGTGTCCCGCAAACCGCTGGGCGCTGCAATTGGTCCGGTCGTCAAAGGTATGGATCCGGAGGATTTGGATGAAATTAGCTACAGAGCGATTGCGATTGGGTATCCGATCTTCACGCTGGGCGCGCTCATCTTCGCCATGATCTGGGCGCAGGAAGCGTGGGGCCGATTCTGGGGCTGGGATCCCAAAGAAGTATGGGCTTTAATTACTTGGTTGTTCTATGCTGTATTCTTACATTTACGCCTTTCCAGAGGCTGGCAAGGTAAAAGATCGGCCTGGTTGTCGGTTATCGGCTTTATTGTCGTAATGTTTACACTGGTCGGGGTGAATCTGGTTATCGCCGGATTGCATTCCTACGCGGGTGTCTAGGTTGACATCTCGTCTGCTTCTTAGATGAATAGGCAACGAGGAAGCGAATAAGAAAGGATGTGACAGGTTATGGAATTGAAAGCCAGCATACTTGTGGTTGATGACGAAGAGCGGATTCGCCGCCTGCTTCGCATGTATTTGGAAAAAGAAGGTTACATTATTGAGGAAGCGGAAGATGGCGAAACAGCGCTCCGCATGGCGATGGATACAGACTTTGACCTGGTGCTGCTCGATGTGATGCTGCCGGGTATTGACGGCATTGAGGTTTGCGCTCGCTTGCGTCAAGTGAAGTCTACGCCGGTCATCATGCTGACGGCCAAGGGCGAAGAGACGAACCGCGTGAGCGGCTTCGAAGTCGGAGCTGACGATTATGTCGTGAAGCCGTTCAGCCCGCGCGAAGTCATTTATCGCGTGAAGGCGATTCTTCGCCGCTCGTCGGCGACAGCGTACTTGTCCAAGGAGTCGACGTCCAGCAACAACATCGTGTTCCCGAATCTCGTCATCGAGCACGATGCGCATCGGGTAACGGCTGGCGGGCAGGAAGTGGCCCTGACGCCGAAAGAGTACGAGCTGCTGCACTATTTGGCTGTCTCTCCGGACAAAGTGTTCTCGCGTGAAGAGCTGCTGAAGGATGTTTGGAATTATGAGTTTTTCGGTGATTTGCGGACGGTGGATACCCATGTGAAGAGGCTTCGTGAGAAGCTGAACAAAGTATCCCCGGATGCGGCAGCGATGATCACAACGGTATGGGGAGTAGGCTATAAGTTAGAGGTGCCGAAATAAAGTGATAATTTTTAGAAGCGTTGTAGGAAAATTGTGGTTAACGATTATTGGCCTGGTTGCGGTTGTACTGCTCATACTGGGCTTTTTTCTTGTCAATTACATGGAAAATTATTTTTCTCAAGCGAAAGATCAGACGGATAACGTAAAAAAGCTGGCGGTGCGCTTCTCCGATGAAGCGTCGCGGCATATGTTTGATGAGCAATTTTACCAGCTGGCCAATGAGCTGCTCGAGTTCCAGGATGCAAGAATGATCGTCATCATGACGAACATGAAAGAAACCGTGCTGCCCAAGGTGGAAGGAAGCAGCATCCTTACTTTCCACTCGACTGATCTGTTCACGGAAGGTGAGTTGAAGCAAGTGTTTGCCGGTCAGATGCGAACGAAGCAGCTCAGTCTATCGGCGAACGGACGCTTTCGTTCAGGAGCGGAATATGTGGCTGTAGCTGTTCCGTTGAAAAATATGCAGGGTGTGATTGTGGGGGCAACGCTACTTTACCAATCTTTACAATCACTGGAAGCAACGCAGACGTACATGCTGAAGCTTTTCATCTCCGTTTCGATCGTCGGATTCTTGATGACAACGTTTTTCGCGTTTTTCTTATTTTCGCGGATTACCCGGCCGCTGCAGCAGTTGAAAAAGGCGGCGGATCTGATCGCGATGGGGCGATATGGCACGCGTGTGCCTATTGTTTCTAAGGATGAGATCGGTGAGCTGGCCAAGACGTTTAACCATATGAACGAAAAGATGCAGAACAGCATAGAGGCGCTAAGCCAGGAAAAAGAGCACCTGTCCAGCATTTTGGGGAGTATGACAGATGCGGTCATTACGCTGGAAGCGGACGGTTCGGTCATGCTGACCAACCCGCAGGGCGAGCGCATCGTGCAGGAATGGAGCACGATCGAATGGTCGGAGGAAGCGACGGAGCGCTTCCGTAAGCCGGATACATCGCTTGGCGACTGGGGGTTGACGAGCTACCGCAACCCGAACAACAAGCCGATTCCGGTACCGCTCATCCCACTCTTCGAAGCGGTGGTTGAAGAGTCGAGCGAGACGACGTCCAAGCTGCATGTGCAGAACGGTGTATGGTCCGTCGCGATGACGCCGCTTTACGCGAGCGAACAAGTGCGCGGGGCCGTCGCCGTGCTGCGCGATGTGACGGAAGAGGAGCGCCTCGACAAGCTGCGCAAAGATTTCGTCGCCAATGTGTCGCACGAGCTGCGCACGCCGCTCTCCATGCTGCAGGGCTACAGCGAAGCCCTGCTCGATGACATCGCCTCCACGCCGGAGGAGCGGCAGGAGCTGGCGCAGGTCATCCACGACGAGTCGCTCCGCATGGGGCGACTCGTCCGTGACTTGCTCGATCTGGCCCGCATGGAAGCTGGCCATCTCGAGCTGCACTTCAGGGAGGTCGAAGTCGACTCCCTGGTGCGCCGCATGCACCGCAAGTTTACGGTGCTGGCCAAAGAGCGCGGCATCGCGCTGAGCGTCGAGCTGCCGGAGATGCCCCTCATCCTCCAGCGGGCGGATGAGGACCGGCTCGAGCAGGTGCTGACGAACCTGCTCGACAACGCCTTCCGGCATACCGCTAGCGGAGCCGGCATTACAGTAAAAGCAGGGCCGTCGTCGTACAAGGACCAGCCGGCCGTGTGCATCGAGGTCATCGACGAGGGGAAAGGGATTCCCGCCGACGACCTGCCGTTCATCTTCGAGCGCTTCTACAAAGCGGACAAGGCGCGGACACGCGGTTCCACCGGAGGAACCGGACTGGGGCTGGCGATTGTCAAAAATATTATCGACTCGCACCAAGGCAGTGTCAAAGCTTATAGTACGGTCGGTCAAGGCACGACTTTCAAAATCTTATTGCCCTCTGTCATAAAAACACAGAATTGATAGACAATTTCGACAAATAAAGAGGCGTTTGCTGCAGAATCTGTGCAGCAAACGCCTCTTTTTTGTAGAAATAACAAGCAAAATCTTGTTGTTCGTGAAACACTTTGATTCCTGCCCGGGTTGAATTATACGGTTAAAGCACGGACATTAACAATTTCCGTCAGCTTGCTGAGGTCTTCCAGGACAAGGGTTGGAGCGGATTTATCAATCGTCAGCACCATGATCGCGGAGCCGCCGATGACTTTACGTCCTACCTGCATCGTGGCGATGTTCACATCGTTGCTTCCCAGCAAGGTTCCGACCCGGCCGATAATCCCTGGCTTATCGTTGTGGGAAATCAGCAGCAGATTGCCTTCCGGTGCGAAGTCGACCGGATATTGATCGATGCGGACGATCCGTTCGCCATAGCCGGCCAGCAGCGTACCGGCAAGTGTTTTTTCCTCTTGCTTCGTTTTCACAGTCACAGTCACGAGGTTCGTAAAGCTGCTCGCTGTGCTCGAGGATTGCACGACAATGTTCACACCGCGTGATTTAGCCACATGCATGGCATTGATGATGTTGATGCCTTCCAGCTGGTTCTGGAACACGCCTTTGACGATATAACGTGTCAGTTGAGCCGTATCGACATCAACCAAATCACCGGCATAGCCAACGACGATTTCAGAAACAGCACCTTGCGCGATTTGCCCGAGAATGCTGCCGATCTTCTCGCCAAGGCCGAAGTACGGTTGCAGCTTGCTGAGCACATTAGCAGGTACCGGCGGGATGTTCACGGCATTTTTGAACGGCTCGTTGCGCAAAATATGCAGCACTTCCTCCGAGACGTCGATCGCCACATTCTCTTGCGCTTCTACAGTGGATGCGCCAAGGTGAGGGGTCACGATAATTTTTGGATTGTTCAAGAACGGATGATCCTTTTGCGGAGGCTCGACTTCAAACACGTCGAACGCTGCTCCAGCAACGATGCCTTGCTCTATGGCTTCCACCAAAGCCATCTCGTCGATGATGCCCCCGCGCGCACAGTTGATGATGCGAATGCCTTTCTTCATCAGTTCGAATTGCGGCTTGCCGATAAGGTGGCGCGTTTCCGCTGTCAGCGGTGTGTGCACCGTAATGAAATCCGCTTGCGCCGCGATCTCATTCACAGTGCCAAGCTTCACACCGATCTTCTCCGCGCGATCTTCAGTCAAGAACGGGTCGTAGCCGATCACGTTCATGCCGAACACTTTGGCGCGCTTGGCAACTTCGCTGCCGATACGGCCCATGCCGAGAATACCGAGCGTTTTGTTGCGCAGCTCGACGCCGACGAATTTGCGGTCCCATTCGCCGCCAACGGTTTTCTTGTACGCCTGCGGAATCATCCGTGCTACGGACATCATCATGGCAAAGGTCAGCTCGCATGTCGCGATCGTGTTGCCATCCGGCGCATTGATGACGACGATTCCGCGTTTGGTTGCAGCTTCGAGGTCGATGTTGTCGACACCGACACCAGCGCGGCCAATTACTTTCAGCTTGCTTGCGGCATTCATAATTTTCTCTGTAACTTTCGTTTGGCTGCGGACGAGCAGGGCGTCATATTCGCCAATGATGGCTACCAGTTCATCTTCGGAGAGTCCAGGCTGTTTGACAACTTCGACATCGTTTGCATCATAAAGCATTTGAATTCCCATGTCGCTGATTGGATCGGATACTAATACTTTGTACATCATCATTGCCTCCTTAAAATATGAACAATTGAAAATAAAAAAACTCCCAGCCCTCCAGATACAGACACTGCGGTCTTTATCTAAAGGGACGAGAGTTGCTTTCGTGGTACCACCCTAATTCGCTACCCGTTCGCACGGAGAGCCTCAACGGTCTTGCGACCAGGAACTATAACGGGTTCCGAACCCGATTGCATCTACTTGATTTCAATGCAATAACTCTGGAGTGCTCCGCAAACGTTCGCTGCCGATTTCCACCTGCCATCGGCTCTCTGTAAGCTACTGTCTTGCTTGGCTCCGTCATCGCTTCACTGCTTTATCGAATTTTTAATAGAGTAACACGGCTTCGGGGAGGTGTCAATACATGTCGATTGAATTTTTGCACAATGAATTTTTATTTTTTTGTGAGTATGCATCATGCAGATGAGGCGCTAAAAGGCTTGAATTTTAGCCCAATTTTCGCTATTCTTCTTATTGATTAGGTTCCCTGGATCAGGGAAATCAGGGAAGGGGGGACTTCGATGGAAGTCATCAGCATACAGCCAAATCAATTCCTGAAGGCACTGGAGCAGGAACAGTTGAAAGACAGCATGATCCTGGACGTCAGGGAGCCTTATGAGTGGGAATATTATCATCTGGATGAAGCCACACTTATTCCTATGCAGCAAGTTCCGTTGCGTATGGGCGAATTGCCAGAAAATAAAGATATTTACATCGTTTGCGCGCATGGGGTACGGAGCTATCGGGTTGCTGAATACTTGCTCGACAACGGTTTTGACCGGATCATCAATGTAGAGGGAGGCATGGCGGCGATCGGTATGCTCCGCGGTTTTCAATACGACTGATGTTCTAATGAGGCTTTCGAGCCGCAGGAATCAAAAAGCCGGACGCAGGCAGCGTCCGGCTTTTTGATTAATTCACATCAGAGAAAAACGGCAGCTGCGGCAGCGGCTCTTTGCTGTAAAATCTGGCTTTGCCCTTGACAAAGTCCCCGGTGCGGACAGCATCTGTGCTGAGCAGCAAATTGATCGTCTGATTGACGTCGTTGACATTTAATTTCTGCGATTGGCCCGCAGCAATAAACTCATCGATACGAGCGGTCAAATCTTGTGGAAAGTACGGTGTGAGGGTTTTGTTTTTCAGCAATTTGGCCGTTATGTACAAGTCCTTGACATTGACATTCATCGCTCGCCATTGATCCAGATTGGCGTTGTTGTTTGGATCAAACACTTCCAGGTCGTGATCGATGGTTTCGTTCCAGGCGACGATGGATTCAAAATAATCTTTCTGCGCGGATAACGCTTGCGTTTTGGCCTCCTGGATGAAGGAATTGTTATCGATCGCCATCATCAGCTGCGCGGCGCTCATGCTGTTCGCTTTGCTTTGAAGATCCTTCAGGCCGTCGGCGAATAGCTTAAGGCTCTTCAGGTAGCTTTGATGCGACTGCACGAGCAAAGGCGATGATGCAGGCATAGATTTGGCTTGTAGGGTGGTAAATCGGTCATCTGCGATTTTGGACAGCTCCTTGAGTGCTGCCGATGCATCGATTGTAGAATTGCCTTGACCGATCTGATTCATCTGTTCAAACCATTTATTCTGAAATTCCCTAAAGGGTAAAAAGATGGTATGGTAATAAGAGACTAAAACCTGCTGGTCATAGGCACCTACATCTTTGGTGGCAGGCTTGCTAGCCTTCATCATATTTGCATATCGTTCATCCGCTTTCTGCTGGCCAATTTTGAGCCCGTAAAAAAAGGCGCCGAGGATGCAAACCAGCATAAAAATGAAGGTGAGGGCAAATAAATAATCCGTGCGGGTCAGACGTTTATCCATAATCAAGCTCCTATTCTCTCTTTTTCTTAAAATAGTATAGGTGAATCGGCTAGAAAAGGGAATATGTGAGGAAAAGAGGAAGCTATACATGAAAAAATTCGATTTCAAAAATATTCGCTTCGGCAAAATCGATCCGAGTGACCTGAACGATCGGACTTTACTGCTCAATTTGTACATAACCCAACTTCTAACCCTAATTATCGGCATTGTGATCGTATTTTTTCAGAGCAATCATAAGATTCTTTCGTTATTCGAAATCAAAGGTGGTTGGGCCATACCAGTGTGGGGCTCCGTCTATGCTGTGGCTGTCTTAGCCGTCGACCTGCTGATCTCCAGATGGGTGCCCAAAGAGGTCTCTGACGATGGCGGCATCAATGAAATGATTTTCGGCAATCGGGCCGTTTGGCATATCGCTTTAATTTCATTCATCGTCGCGGTTTGTGAGGAAGTGCTGTTTCGCGGCGCGCTGCAATATTGGTGGGGGCCTTATTGGACAAGCATCGTATTCGCTGCGATCCATATCCGTTATTTGCAGCATTGGCTGATGACCGGAATGGTATTCAGCATCAGTTATGGCCTTGGCTGGATTTATGTGCAGACCGGAAGCTTGTGGACGCCGATTATCGCTCACTTTATTATTGATTTTGTGATGGGATGCATTTTACGTTACGGTAAGGAGGATAAATCGTAAACATGAACGCGCAAGATCAGCCACCGCGGTTAACACCAGATAGTCAATTGGCTATTGAAGATGAAGACACCTATTTGCCGCCGCGTAAAGCGGTCCATCCTTCGGAATATGGGAAATGGACACGAATCTTTTACTTAACTTTATTATGGTTGTTTATTATGCTGGTGATCGGTTTAACCGTGTGGGGAATCCGCTATACCTGAACTTTAAAGTTTGTATAACTCCGCAGAAGAAGCTATGATAGATTCATAGTTTCTTTTTTGATAAGGAGGAGCAACGGGATGAGTTTACAGTTATCAAAATGGAATGCCATAATGAAATGTTTCGTGATTGTCGCTTTATTATGTTCAAGCCTGATTTGGTCCGCCAAACCTTCATATGCGTTATCTTACGGCTATGCCTCTTATCCGCAAGGGACGATTGGACTGCAGCGCCCGGATATCGGCGTACGCATCAATTTAAGCGAAGGCAAGACGCCGGCAAGCTATCATTTTTATTTGAACGATACCGAGGTCGCGGCTACCTACGATCCGGTATCCGTGAAATACACATACCGTCCCGCGGCGGATTTGCCGCCTGGCAACTACACAGCGCGCCTCAAATTCACATTTGACGGTTATGAACCGGTAAATATCGAATGGTCGTTCACCGTCTCGGCGAATGCCATTACGCTGTCAACCGAGACGAACAAAGAACAACAGGATGGGCTGCGCGCGATCAATGATTATCGTGCCAAGCTAGGGCTGTCTCCGGTATCGTTCAGCGACGCGCTGAATACGGCGGCGCAGAAGCATGCGGAATACTTGTCCCAGAACAAGATCGATCCGATTTACACGCCGGTATCCATGCATGAAGAGGACATGTCCTTGCCTGGCGCGATTGGGAAGACCCTGGCCGACCGCATCGCTTTCATCGGCTATAACCGCTCAAGCTTTGAGGACGTCGCCTACCAGAAGACATCGCTGGTCGAGGCGATCGACGGCTTGTTCGATGCACCGTATCACCGCTCGCCGTTCATGGTGCCCTCGCTGGTGGAAATCGGCATCTATAAATCGGGCAACTTCCATGTGATAGAGTTCGGCTATGCGGACAGCGGTCCGGAGCTGACGGTTTCGCCAAGCAGCAACGATCTTTACGTTCCAACTGCGTTTGATGGTCATGAGACTCCCGATCCGATTCGCATGCATACAGGAACGGACTACCCGGTCGGCTACCCGATTATGGCTAGCGTGAACGGAACGGGCGTGCAGAAAGTTAATCTGCTCGACGCCAAGCTGGTCGACGAGAGTGGCAGCAATGTGCCGCTGCTGCAGAATGATCCAAGCTCAGACGACCATCTGAGCAACGAAGTGATTCTCATGCCGGCGAAGCCGCTGCAGCTGGATACTTCGTATACAGCGAGCGTGAAGCTGACGGCTGTGATGAAGGACGGCAGCACGATGCCGTTCGAGAAGGAGTGGACGTTCCGGACGGAGCCCAAGGATGGCCTAGGTGTGTTGAAGCTGCATCAGGATGCGGTTGCTTATACGAGCCAAATGAAGAACTTTGGCCTGAACCGGAGTCACACCGTTAGTTTCGGCTTGGATGACACGAAGTATTTGTTGGATATGATCCCATTCCCGATGCAGCAGACGCCATATATCGAAGATGGGACATCGTACCTGTATATCCGCGACCTTGCCTCGGCGCTCGGGGCAACGGTTGAGTGGGATGATGCGAATAAAGCGGCGATCTACAAGAAAAAGGATAAAACGATAGTGTTCTATACGAATCGGAATGCTTATGCGGTCAATGGCGTTGAGCATACAACGGATTCAGCGGCGAAGCTCGTGCATGAGACGACGATGATCCCTGTTCGCTTGCTGTCCGAAACGTTAGGCGCTAAAGTCGGCTATGTGGACAGTACAAGAACAGTGAATATCTCTTATTAATGAAATAAGCCCTGCACCATTTAATGGTGCAGGGCTTTATTGCTTTATCTCATCTCCAGCTCGATGGCGTTCGGATCTACAAAAGAGTATCCTTTTTCTTCAAGCGTGGTCAAAAGTTTATCGAGAATGGAAACGGTCCATGGCAGCTCATGCATCAAAATATTACTTCCGCCGTGAAGCTGCTTGAGCACATTTTCCACCACTTTGTTCGGATCGTTCTTGGCATTGGTCATTTCCCAATCAAGTGAGCCGTTGGACCACGTCATATAGAGCATATGTTTGTCTTTAATTTTTTGCTTTAAATAATCATTGCCGGAACCAAATGGAGGACGGAAAAATTGCGGCTCTTCACCAATAATATCCTTGACGATCTTCTGCACGTCGTCGATCTGCTGATCGATCTTGGCATTGGTCATATCTTTCAAATTATCGTGATCCCAGGCATGGTTGCCGATGAGATTGCCGCTGTCATGGACCAATTTCACAAGCTCAGGCTTTTGTTTGATGCGGTAGCCGTTCATGAAAAAAATTGCTTTCGCGTTATGCTTTTTCAACGTTTCAATAAGCGCGGTATTCATTTCTTTGTCTTTCGGCCCATCATCGAAGGTAAGAAGCACGACTTTTTTGTTGCCGCTCGGATCGTTCGGGACAATATCATAATTTTTGTTCATATGATATGTCTTTTTGATTTCCGGAGCTGGCGTAGGTGTTGGAGCTGGCGTCGCTGTCGGCGTTGGCATTGGGACGGGTGTCGGGCTCGGTGTCGCAGCTTGAACCGGCGCCGGGCTGACCGTGGCTATCGGTGCCGCGGTGTTCTGCCCGCTGCATGCGGTCATCAGTAGGGCTGTACAGACCAGGACTGCACTTGCTTGTTTCATATGTAGTCTCCTCAATCAATCTTGCTCTGCGCCCGCAGAGCTATCAGTATTTTACCACAATTCCGCGCGTTCATGTCCCCTTTGTTTTCCTGCTCGCGAAGCGTATGCCCCCTCCTGTTCTCGCACAAGCTAATCTTGATTCAAACTACATGACATGGAGGGAGACCAAATGAAAATTGGCGCATTTTTACTTGGTGGTATTGCAGGCGCAGCAGCGGTCATTTATTTGAATCGCAAAAGCAAGAACATGATGTTGTCTGCATTCAGTTCGTCCAGCGATTCGATGGGCAAGGCTATGGATAAAGCGAGAGACAATTTCGCTAGTAAATCTTTCAAGGATACGACAGTCAAAAACTTCTCCAATGCAAGCTCGGGAGGGCTCAACGAAGTTGATAAAATCGTCAACAAAGACCCTGGGCTTAAGGCTGCTGTCAGTGAAATCATGAAGGATTCGAAGGAAACGACAACAACCATCCAATAACCATCATACCTAAGCGCAGTCAGGCTGCTCACGCGGCCGGCTGTGCTTTTTTTATTTATACTTAACTTCCACGTGCATTTAAGGCCAAATAGTGTTAACATGATAGGTGAAAACGAAAGAATACGTGTCCATTTCGTTTTTCGAGGTTCACCTTTTTCTATTTTTATCATATTCTGATTCTAATAAGGTGAACATGCTTAAGAGGATTGCTTTTCCCTTAGAAAAGCTTAAAGGAGGATCCTATCATGAAAATTGAACGCTTAAGTCAGGATAAGATACGGATTTTCCTAACATTCGATGACTTAACAGAACGCGGGATTCAAAAGGATGACATGTGGAGGGAAATTCCCAAAGTTCATGAACTTTTCAGCGAAATGATGGACCAGGCGTACTCTGAACTCGGATTTGACCCGTCCGGACCTCTTGCCGTAGAAGTGTTCGCGCTTCCAGCACAAGGCATGGTTGTTATTGTAACCAGAGGCAAGCTTGATTTGTATGCGAACTCCGACGCATATGACGAACATGAAGCTGATGAAGTCTACGAGATGGAAGTCACGATGGAACAGAGTGATTTGATCTCCTATGCCTTCCGTGATTTTGAAGACCTGCTTCGCGCTGCGAAAGTAATCAATCCGCTTCTGATGGAAGGCGGAACATTGTATTCCTATAAAGGAAAATATATTTTGCAATTGGAGCCTGTTGAGCTGGAAGACTCCAAGTATCAGGCGCTCATCGCCGTGCTGTCCGAATTCGGCGAGGCCGCTTCGGTAACCCCTGCGGTGCTCGAAGAGTACGGAAAGATTATTATCGCAGACGATGCGGTGAAAGAGCTTTGCCGCCATTTCCGTTAAGGCGGAGGCTTGCTCATGCAGCAGAATGAAACAAGCATCTTCAAAAACATTTGTTTTTGCAAGATGCTTTTTTAAGTTGTGGATCTTTACCTCATACCTGTTCGGGAGGCGACATCATGAATGGCGGATACAGAGCGGAATCCTCTTGCGGCAGCATCGCCTGCTGTTGATTTGGAAGCGCTGCTATCTTATTATCAGAAGCAGCTGCGTGAAGAAGCATTCGTCTACTTGCAGAAGAGAGGTATCGAAGAAGAAACCGTCCAACTGTTCAGGATCGGTTTTGAAATCGGTAAAATTGGTTTCTATATCAATCAAAACCAACTAGGGGATTATTTTGAGAACCGGGTTATTATTCCGATATGCAATTATGAAGGCGAAATTGTGGATCTCGTCGGCCGGGCTATTGATCATCGCGAGCCCAAATATAAGCCTTTATACGGTGTGGACCAGTTCTTATTCCACTATCAGTCCTTACATGATTCTGAAGAGGTTGTACTTTGTTCCGGTATTTTCGATGTGCTGATCCTGGCACAGGCGCAGATGCCGGCTGTTTGCGTTCCAGATTTTGCAGTGTTCAAAGAGGTTCACGCCCCGCTGTTTCTTGACAAAAGAGTTTATATATGCATGGGCAACGATGAAACGGGGCGCAGGGAAGCTTCCCGCATAGAATCCTTATTAAGGGAACATGCTAAAGAAACTTACATCGTCCATTTACCGGAAACGATCCGGGATGTGAATGATTTTTTTATCCGCGTGAAAAATCCAGCCGAAACGTTCATCCAACTCGTCACGGAAACCGTCGAAGCCACGATGCTGACGCCGGTAGCGCCGGATATGAAGAACAGTACGATCTTTTTGGAAGAATATATGAAAAGACACCGCGGTCAGGCCGCAAGCATTTCCACGGGCTTCGCCAAGCTCGATACTTTGCTTTTCGGCGGGTTCAATCACGGATTGTATCTGCTTGCGGGAAGCGGATCTGTCGGGAAAAGCATGCTGTTGAAGCAAATGGCCGATCATGTGGCAGCTGAACAAATACCGGTGATCTACGTATCCTGGGATATGACCAGCTTTGAGCTGTGGGCCAGGAGCATCGCACGCATTCTCGGCGTTGCGCCGCAGCAAGTGCTCGGCGGCAAAGTGGAGCCCGATCAAGTCGCCGAGGCGAACAAAGCTTACGCGCCCATCAGCAAAATGCTCTGGACGCTGGAATGCACGATGGATACGACGCTGGAGCAAGTCGCCGCATCCATCGAACGGATCGAGATGATCGTCGGCCGCGTCCCGGTCATCTTCATGGACCATCTACAGCGTATTCCGGTCCAGAAGGCGATCGCACAGCCGAACGGGCTGCAGCCGCAGGCGTTGGTCGCATACACGCTGAAGATGTGGTCGCGCGAGTGGAACTGCCCTATCATTGCGGCGACAGCCCTCGACTCCGGGGAGGGCAATGTTCCCGAAGCGGTTCAGGCTTCGGCAGATGTGGTCATGAGCATGCGATCGAATCCGGCCGGTGCCGGCGGTACCGGTACTGGTACCGGACAAGAGATGTTGATCGAATTAACGAAGAACCGTAATGGCACCTTAGGCAGCTTTCCGATGCATTTTCATGATGAACGCGCTCTATTTACTGAATAATTCGCTCACGAGGTGGACTTTATGTCGAATACAGAAAATCTAAATGTTCTGCAATCCACACAAACCGTCATCCACGAGGCGCTGAAGCGTCTTGGCTATCCGGAAGAAATGTATGAGCTGCTCAAAGAACCTCTCCGTGTCTTAACTGTGCGTATTCCGATCCGCATGGATGATGGCAGTGTGAAAGTATTCACAGGCTATAGAGCGCAGCACAACGATGCTGTCGGTCCAACGAAGGGCGGCGTGCGCTTCCACCCGGATGTGACGGAGGATGAAGTGAAGGCACTGTCCATTTGGATGAGTTTGAAATGCGGCATCTCGGATCTTCCTTATGGCGGGGGCAAAGGCGGCATCATTTGCGATCCGCGGCAAATGTCGTTCCGCGAGCTGGAGCGCCTCAGTCGCGGCTACGTGCGGGCAATCAGCCAGCTGGTCGGTCCATCCAAGGATATCCCGGCGCCGGATGTGATGACGAACTCGCAGATTATGGCCTGGATGATGGACGAATATAGCCGGATCCGCGAGTACGACTCCCCGGGCTTTATTACGGGGAAACCGATTGTCCTGGGCGGCTCGCACGGCCGCGAGACGGCAACGGCGAAAGGCGTTACGATTATGATCGATAAAGCGCTGCAGAAAAAAAACATTGCGCTGCAGGACGCAAGGGTAATTATTCAAGGCTTCGGCAATGCGGGCAGCTATTTGGCGAAATTCATGCATGAAGCGGGAGCGAGAGTCATCGGCATCTCTGATGTGCATGGCGCGTTATATAAACCGGACGGCCTCGATATCGAATATTTGCTCGATCGCCGCGATTCCTTCGGCGGTGTCACGAATTTGTTTAAGGATACGTTGACGAACAAAGAAATATTGGAGCAGGAATGCGACATTTTGGTCCCGGCAGCAATTGAGAATCAGATCACGAAGGAAAATGCGGATCGTATCAAAGCCAGCATTATCGTTGAGGCGGCTAACGGGCCGACAACGTTGGAAGCGACCAAAACTTTGACGGACCGAGGGATCCTCATCGTACCGGACGTGCTGGCGAGCAGCGGAGGCGTTATTGTTTCTTATTTCGAATGGGTGCAGAATAATCAAGGATATTACTGGACAGAAGAAGAAGTTCATGCCAAACTGCAATTAGTCATGGAAAAGTCTTTTGAAAATGTCTATAATATTCATATCACGCGCGGAGTGGATATGCGGCTCGCCGCCTATATGGTGGGCGTTCGCAAAATGGCTGAGGCCTCACGCTTCCGCGGTTGGGTGTAACCGACCCGATCATTCGCGAGCATTAACGCCAAAGGGGGAGCTATGCATGCATATTTTGCCCGTTGTGCTGGCATCTGTAGCCCCAGGTCTCTCTTTGCTAGCCTACTTTTATCTAAAAGACCGTTACGAAACGGAGCCGATTCATTTGGTCATCCGCATGTTCGTGTTCGGTTTCTTGCTTGTTTATCCGACGATGGTCCTGCAGCGCTCTTTTATTGAGGAAATCGGGGATGGCAATTTTACAACGGCCTTTTTTCTATCCGGCGGGATTGAAGAGTTTCTGAAATGGATTGTCCTTTACCATCTGATCTATAGGCATGCTTCCTTTGATGAGCCCTATGACGGGATCGTTTATGCTGTGGCTGTCAGCTTGGGCTATGCAACACTTGAGAACATTATTTATGCGTTTTTAAATGCCTCATCCTTTTCGGCGCTCCTTATTCGCGCGCTTCTCCCGGTATCGGGCCACGCGCTGTTCGGCGTCATGATGGGTTACTACATGGGCAAGGCCAAATTTACACCGGAGAAGTCGCAAAGATACCTGTGGTACTCCTTACTGCTGCCGATTCTATGGCACGGCTTGTTCGATTATATTTTACTCGTGGCCAAATCGTACTGGGTATGGATTATGATCCCGGTTATGACTTATTTATGGATACGCACGCTCTGGCGGGTTGATCGGGCAAACGCACGTTCGCCGCTGCGCATTGCACCTTCGGACGAGAAGATTAAAATGAGTTGAATAGGGTCATAATGGACTGTATCAGGGCGGTTTTTACCGAATGCTGCCCGGAAATGGCCGGGAGGTATACATGTCTACGATCCGAGTGAAAGTAACGATACGCTGCAAGCAGTGCGGTGAGCGATTTGTCCTCAAGGGTAAGAAGGAAAAAGGGAAAATCGAAACGGGCTTCCGTCAGTGCATCTGCAGCAATGAGCATGATTTTGATGTCGAGACCGACGAATAATAATGAGGCGGAACTTTAGGGTTCGCCTGCTTAGAAAATAACGGGACGCGATGTTCCGTTATTTTTTTTGCGTGAAAATGCGCTGCGGGCGCTTGTGGGGGCTTGGCATGTAGGGCGGCATGTCGCGTTGGAGGTATGCGAGAGTGAGAGCCCGGCGGTGTAAGGCGACATCGTCGCGCTGCAGGCGCGCCCGCCTGCCCGCCGAGAGCGATTCCGGGTCGCCAAGCGGCAAACCAATCCCATGCTGGGAGCGGAGCATTAAGCGCTCCCGCTTCTTGCTAGAGCGGTTTAACCACGCTGTAGTCAAAGATGTTAACAGTGCTCCCACTGTCATTTTTGTATGTATAAACCTTTCTTTCCACGCGAAAACTAACGGCAAGTTTGACGGAAATGAAAGGAGCCCAGTTATGTACAAAAGACTAAGTATCGTGATGTTCCCATTCCTTGTGCTAGCCCTGATCGGGGCGTCGGTTTGGGGGTATTTGGAGCATCAGGAGAAGAACACCATTTTAATCAAAGCTGAGAATCAATACCAGCGCGCATTTCACGATCTCTCCTTCCGTATGGACAAGTTGCATACGGAACTGGGAAATACACTGGCGGTCAACTCCACCTCCGAGGCATCATACCGCAAAGGGTTAGTGAACGTTTGGCGGCTGACGAGCCAGGCGCAGAACGATATCAACCAGCTGCCGCTGACCTTGCTGCCTTTTAACAAAACGGGAGACTTCCTCGCAAACATGGCAAATTTCTCGTATCGCTTGTCCGTCCGTGACATGACGAAACAGCCGCTCAATGAGCAGGAGATGAAGACGTTGAGCGCGCTCTACGATCATTCCAAAGCGATCACGACGTCGCTGCGCGGCGTACAGGACAAAGTGATGGCCAGCAACCTGCGCTGGATGGATGTGGAGTCGGCCTTGGCTTCGCAAAATGAGCCGAAAGACAACGTTATCATCGACGGTTTTTCGACGGTGGACAAAGCGGTCGGCGCTTATGAGGAACTGGATTGGGGGCCAGGCAATTTCAACGCGCTGTCGCAAGCGGATGTTAAAATGCTGACCGGCGAAGAGATGACGGCAGATGCAATCAAGCAGAAAGCAGCGCAGTTCTTGGGGATCAGCGACAGCGGCAACATGAAAGTGGTTGAAAACGGAAGCTCAACCCCGGAATACAAAACCTATAGCGTCGTTGTGCCGGGTGCAGGCCATGGGGAGAACGATATTCAAATGGACTACACCAAAAAAGGCGGTCATCTGATTTATTTCATGAAGCCGCGGACAGTGCAAGAGTCAAAGTTTGACCTTCGCCAGGCGAGAGATGTGGCCAATGAATTTTTGGATCAGCATGAATATAAAGATATGAGCGCTGTCAGTTATGACCAGTACCAGCACATTGCCAATATCGTTTTCGCCAAGCGTGAAAAAGACGTGACGGTTTATCCTGAGCAAGTTAGTGTCAGAGTTGCGTTGGACAATTTAGAAGTAACGGGCCTGCAGGCAAGCGAATACATATTCGGCCACAAACTCCGGAATCTCGGTCAGCCTAAAGTTAATGCAGAGGAAGCCCGTAAATCCGTAAATGCCAAGATGGAAGTGAGCAGTCAAAAGCTTGCCGTTATTGAAAATGAACTGAATGAGGAAGTGCTGTGCCACGAGATCGTCGGTAAAATGAACGGCAATTTGTACAGAGTGTTCATCAATGCGGATAACGGAACGGAAGAAAAAATAGAAACGATTCGTCCGGACCAGGCGGCAGCCGCTGCTGCAGGTGCAACTGCAGCCCCCGGCCAAAAGCCGGCAGCAACGAAATAAAACCAGAGAAGCGGGAGCTTGCCTCCTCGCTTCTTTTTTGCTTTCTAATTCAGAATCTCGTGTTATAATCGATGAAGTAACAGGAAATTTGGCAGAGATTGTCGGAGGTGCTCGGATTGCTTCCCAAGGTTAATCAGATTTTGTACATGCAGATCAATTCTATTGATGACGAAGAAAGCAAGATTGAATACAAATCAAGAATTGCTGATATCACAGACAGCGCGATTGTAATCGAGCTTCCGCTGAATGAGCAGACAGGTCGGCTAAAGCGGCTTTATGCTGGCGATGAGTTGAACGCTTATTTTTTAAATATGGGCGGGGTCAAGCATTATTTCACCACTACCGTTTCGGGTTTTCGCGAAGATGTCGTCCGTCTGGTCGAACTGAAGCTGCCGGATCGCGATTCCATCACACAAGTGCAGCGCAGAAGCTTCTTGCGCGTGCTCGCCGAGCTCGAAATCGCAGTGAAATTTTCCGATCAACTCCTATTCGTCGCTTTAACCGAGGATATCGGCGGAGGCGGGATCTCCTTCATCTGTGAAGGACATCTTCCACTTGGCTTGCAAGCTGCTTTATCCTGCTGGCTGCTCGTGCCTTTTAAGAATGGCTCCATTGAGCACATACCGTTCAAAGGGGAAGTCGTCCGCGTGAAGAAACTGGAAACGGGAAGGCTGCTCGTAATGGTCAGCTTTGTGGAAATTACCGACCGCGAACGCCAGAAGATTATCCGGTTTTGCTTTGAACGGCAGATGGATTTCCGCAAACGCTGATTGCATGGAATCTGATCTTCTTGGGTATACTTTGATGCATGAATTGAAGTGAGCAGGTGAGACTTCCATGGCATCGGATCAGGAACATCGATCGTACGAGCAGCTGTTTGTGCTTTTCTCCAAGAAGGTGGAGAAGATTTTGCTCAGGCTGGCGCTCGTGTTTTTTGTGCTGCTTTTATGCGCTCAAGCGCTCTTGCAAATCCCTTATTTGCGCAAGCATATTACAAGGGTCGAACCGCTTGAAGGCAAACCTTACTCCCAGCCCGTGGGCGCGGATCGAGAGCGTTCTTAGAGGAGAATGCTACGGCTAGTAGCATTCTCCAAGTTTTGCATATACATTGGTAGTGTGGTATAATTTCCTTAATTAGCAGGCAGTGCCTGCTTTTTTGTTCGTAAGGTATTGTTAGGAGGAACAACAGCTTGGATAAGTTCAATATTGCCATAGATGGCCCCGCTGGCGCTGGTAAAAGCACCATTGCAAGACTTGTAGCTGGCGCGCTCGGATTTGTTTACGTCGATACTGGGGCTATGTATCGCGCAGTAACATGGAAGGTACAGCAAGAAGGGCTGTCTCCTGATCAAGAATCTGAGGTCATCGCGCTCGCGAACCGCATGCGCATCGAATTAGTTCCGACGGCCGAAGGGCAGCAAGTGTACGTCGATGGCGTTGATGTGACGAAAGCAATTCGCACTATTGCCATCACGGATCATGTTTCCCAGATTGCCAGCATCGGAGCGATTCGCGAACTGCTGGTCGCGATGCAGAAGCAAATGGCAGTGTCCAAAGGAATTGTTATGGATGGCCGTGATATTGGCACCCATGTCATTCCTGACGCTGAGCTTAAGATTTTCCTTACGGCAAGCGTATCCGAGAGGGCAGAACGACGTTTTAAAGAAATGCAAAGCAGCGGAACCTGCACCATGACACTGGAAGAGTTGGCGCAAGATATTGCCCGGCGTGACCAGTTGGATCAGAATCGGGAGATTTCACCGCTTCGCCGAGCTGATGATGCTATCCTAATGGATAGCACGTCTATGACGATTAACGAAGTTGTGGACGAGATCCTGGGACTTTGCAAAAGCAAAGTCGGAGGTGGCAAGTAAGATGCTATACCTTATTGGCAGGGGTTTATTCCGCATCATTTTTGCTGTATGTTTCCGTCTTCAAGCGTTTGGCCGAGAGAATGTCCCGGCAGAAGGCGCGGTTGTCTTATGCTGCAATCATATCAGTCTGTGGGATCCTCCGCTCCTGGGCTCACCGCTGGAGCGCAAAGTGCACTTCATGGCCAAGGCCGAACTGTTCGATATACCGATTCTCGGATCGGCCATCGCAAAGGTAGGGGCTTTTCCAGTCAAGCGAGGCGGGGTCAGCAAGGAGTCGATCCGTCTTGCCATCCAACTGCTGCGGGACGGTAAGATGATGGGCGTATTCCCTGAAGGATCGCGCAGCAATGCCGGCGGTATGGGCAAGAAGGGCGCAGCCAGTCTGGCGCTGAAAGCAGGCGCAGCTGTAGTTCCGGTGGCGATCGTCGGGCATTACAAGCTATTTCGCAAGATGAAGATCGTATATGGCAAGCCGATGGATTTGAGCGCCTATACAAGCGGAAGCTCGGAAGATCTGGAACTCGCGACAGAAGCGATTATGAATGAAATCCGAAGCTTGCACGCCTCTTACAGCAAAGATTAAGTGTTATGTATGGAAATGTAAGGTTGGAATTATACTATCCTTAAATTGTATGGGAAGTTTGTGTGTGTGTGAAACAGAGTAGACGCTTTGTGCAGCTGCTTTGTGACTTATAAATTTTTATTGATGGTTTTAAATAGAGGAGGGTAACCCTATGTCAGATGAAGTTAAAGTTCAAGATCAAACGCAAGAAGTACAAGAAACAGCTGTATCTCAAGCTGAAGCCGAGCACGCGCTGAACAATGTTGCTGTGCTGAAGAAAGGCGCTACTGTCAAAGGTAAAATCGTGAAGGTAGACGCAGATCAAGCTTTCGTTGATATCGGCTACAAATATGACGGCGTGATCCCGGTTCGCGAGCTTTCATCCGTTTCTCTGGACGATGCTGGCCAAGCCGTACAAATCGGCCAAGAAGTTGAGCTGAAAGTCGTATCCATCAACGATGCGAAAGAAACATTGGTTCTATCCAAACGCGTTGTGGACAGCGAGAAAGCTTGGGATAAACTGCAAGGCCAATTGGAAAGCAAAGAAGTTATCGAAGCTGTCGTAGCTGAAGTTGTGAAAGGCGGACTTGTTGTTGATATCGGCGTTCGCGGATTCGTTCCGGCTTCCATGGTTGAGCGTCAATTCGTTGAAGATTTCAGCTCTTACAAAGGTCGCACATTGCGCCTGCGTGTGAAAGAACTGGACCGCGAGAAAAACAAAGTGATTCTTTCCCAAAAAGATGTGTTGGATGAAGAGCACGAAGCAAACAAAAAGAAAATTATAGAAGGCCTGCAAGTAGGTCAAGTGTTGGATGGTACAGTTCAACGCTTAACTCAATTCGGTGCTTTCATCGATATCGGCGGCATCGACGGTCTTGTACATATTTCCGAAATGGCTTGGCATCATGTTGAGCAAGCATCGGACGTTGTTAAAGAAGGCGACAAGGTGAAAGTTCAAATTCTTAAGCTGGATCCAGCTAACGAGAAAATCAGCCTGTCCATCAAAGCGACACAAGAAGGCCCATGGTCCAAAGTGGAGCGCGAGTTCAAAGCTGGCGATATCGTAACAGGAACTGTTAAGCGTCTTGCTGCATTCGGCGCATTCGTTGAAGTGGCGCCTGGCGTAGAAGGACTTGTGCATATCTCCCAAATCGCTCACCGTCATATCGGCACTCCTCATGAAGTGCTGAAAGAAGGACAAGAAGTGAAAGTGAAAATTCTCGAAATCAACGCTTCCGAGAAACGCGTCAGCTTGAGCATCAAAGAAACCGAAGAAGCTCCTGAAGCTCCAGCTGCTGCAGCGAAGCCTGAGAGAGAAAGACAGCCAAGACCTGACCGCGACCGCGGCAGCAGAGAAAACCACCAAAAAGAAATTGCTGGCAACGAGAACGTTTCGTTGAGCAATCAAGGTATGTCCATGACACTTGGCGAGCGTTTTGGCGACAAATTGTCCAAATTTAAATAAGTCGTTGTTTATGTAACGAACTGTTAGCTTAGGAGGACTGGAACATGCGCATCTCACGCAAAATGGAGCATGTCCATTATGCGCTGGAGCTTGGCCAATCCGGACAACAGGGGTTGGCGGATGTGAAGCTTGTGCATAACTGTCTGCCTGAGACTTCGACGGATCAAATTGCATTAACGACCGTAATCGGCGATCTCATTCTGAGTTCGCCGATTTTCATTAATGCGATGACCGGCGGAGCAGAGGAGACAGAACGCATTAATCGTGATCTGGCGATTGCGGCCAGAGAGCGGGGGTTGGCCATGGCTGTCGGCTCGCAGATGTCAGCGCTGCGAAATAGCGAGGTGGCACCGAGCTATCAAGTTGTGCGGCGCATGAACCCGCATGGCATCGTGCTGGCCAATTTGGGCAGCGAAGCTTCCGTCGAGCAGGCGCTTCGCGCTGTAGACATGATTGAAGCGAACGCGCTGCAGATTCATTTGAACGTGATGCAGGAACTGATCATGCCGGAAGGCGACCGCAACTTCGCCGGCATGATCGACCGCATCGCAGCGATCGTAGACCGGGTCGGAGTCCCGGTCATCGTCAAGGAAGTCGGCTTCGGCATTCCGAGGGAGAATGCGAAGCAGCTTCAAGAGATCGGCGTCCGCGTGCTGGACGTCGGCGGGTCGGGCGGCACTAATTTCGCCGCCATCGAGAATGCGCGCCGTTCAGCAGCCTTGGCGTGGCTGAACGATTGGGGCACACCGACAAGCATCGCGCTGCTCGAAGCATTGTCGGTGTATCCGCGAGGCGCTGTCATCGCCTCGGGAGGCATTACGAACGCTTTGGAGGCCGCCAAAGCGTTGACGCTTGGCGCATCGGCCGTCGGCATGGCCGGTGCGTTCTTGAAGGTGCTGCGCGCCGAAGGGATCGATGCGCTGCTGCGCTTCATCGATGAGCTCCAGCAGGGACTCATCTTGATTATGACCGCGCTCGGCGCGAATACCGTGCAGCAATTATGGGAGCGACCTGTCGTCATTACAGGCGAGACGGCGGAATGGTGCCGGACACGCGGCATGGACCTGACCGATTATGCAGCAAGAGGAAGCCGGAGTAAATAATCGATTTTTTGCCATACTAAGGAACAGAAGGGGCTTCCCGCTAGGGAGCCCGATGTTCCGCAGGGTGGTATCGATTATGAACTCCGGCTATTTGTCTTTAATACTTCTCTGCATCACGCTGATTCTGCTGGCCAGCGGATGGAAGGAGACATTTATAAGAAGTATTTCGCATAAGGCAATACTTCTTTTTTTTGTGGCGTGGCTGTTAAGTTCACGGTTGTCCGTGACGATTGCGCAGGTTCAAGTTCAATTGGTCTATATGTGGATAACCGTCATCTGTCTGGTCATCCTCTATGTCACGCATGGATTTATTCACAAGCTTCATCTGCTTTCCATCGGCTTACTGATGGGATCGCTGCATTTTTTGATCGGACAGCTGCTGATGATGGATCCGATTTTAATCGTGGGCAACCCCGATTGGGACACGGCCTTGCTGCTTGCTGTGGCCGCGACCATGCTGCAGCGCAGCGCACCGGAACAAATCGCCGCCATCTCCATCGGTTACCTGTTAGGGGACCTTTATCAGAGCAGTCTTCATCAGGGGCATATGAATCACCGGCTCGGGGGCACGCATTTTCAGGATCAGTGGTGGCTGACTGTCTTTGCTGCGCGAACGTTGACTGTCATGGTGCAAAGCGCCTATAACGGCTGCCGTGGAGTGATAAGAAGCTGGATGGATCGAAAAGGAGGATGGCGCAAATAATGGACTGGTTTTATTCGCATCGGTATACGGTTGGTGTTGTTGTTGGCGTGGTTTTTGGCATCTTGTCGCGACTGAACATGCTGCGCACCGATTACCGGCAGTACCCGACCTATCCGCATGGCAAAATCATTCACATTTCCCTGGGGGTGATTGCTGCAGGGTTAGGGGCTGTTGCTGTGCCGGCACTTTTGGAAAAAAACTACACTGCTGTTACCTTTCTCTCTTTGGCCGCACAGCAATTCCGCGATGTCCGCAATATGGAGAGACAAAGCTTGACCAAGGTGGATGAGTTGGAGCTCGTTCCGCGGGGCTCCGCTTACATTGAAGGCATTGCGATGGTGTTTGAAGGGCGCAATTACTTGGTCATCTTTTCCGCATTTGTCGCCTCGCTGTTCAGTATTTGTTTCGCCTGGTATTGGGGGATTGTGGCGGGCATCTTGTCTATTTTCTTAGCGAATTTGTTTAAGACTGGTAAGAATCTGGAAGCGATCGCACACATCGAGCATGTGCCCGTTCGTCTAGAAGGGCCTGATCTGTTCGTCGGCTCGGTCTATATTATGAATATCGGCCTTGAAGATACGCAGCAAATTATTCAGAAGCAGGCGCTAGGTTACATCATCAAGCCGAAAAACCGGAATTCCCGCGTGACCTTAGCCAATCTCGGACAAAGACAGGCGATTCTCCATGATATATCGACCTTATTTGGTGTGTATCGCGATTCAGGCGAGCCTTCGCTCATGCCGATGGCCAAGCTGAATATGAATACGGGTGAGCTAGGCTTGCTGCTCCTTCCGCAGGAACGGGACGCAGATAAAGTGAAAACGGCGCTGCACCGGATTCCCGTCCTGGAGAGCGCAGTACGCATGCCTTCCGAGGCCGGCGTCAATCAACAGAAAGGGGGCTAACTACGCATGTCGCAAATTCTCGCTATCGTCACGCTGGATAAAGATCAAGTGGCTGGAGGGGCCCCTATTTTCGCCGTCGCCACGAAGGAAGAACAACAGAAAGTTTCTTTTACGCTGGAAAAAATATTGGATGCCAATGCCCACGATTTGAAAAACGGCAATATCATTTTGGTTAAGCATAATTAACGTGCGCGAAATGACGTCATCCCGATATTTTTTTTAGAAGTGATTAGCAAAGTGCCTGTTTTTTTGTTATGATGTAAGTTGCGTAATTTTCCATGGCTGTACATGGAAGGTGCCGTGGAACGTGAATTGCATGCAAACCTAGGGAGTGAATGGAAATTGGCTAGACCTATTATTGCTATTGTTGGCCGACCGAATGTCGGCAAATCCACGATATTTAATCGGATTATAGGCGATCGCCTGGCGATTGTGGAAGATAGACCGGGAGTTACTCGCGATAGATTGTATGGCATCGGTGAATGGCTGAATCAATCGTTCAGCGTCATTGATACGGGCGGTATTGAGATTGATGATGAAGATGCGATTCTTAAATCTGTGCGGGTTCAGGCAGAGCTCGCGATTGAAGAAGCGGACGTGATTATTTTCATGGTGGATGCCAAAGCGGGCGTCACACCGTCAGATGAAGAAGTTGCACAGCTGCTGTTCCGTTCGAAAAAGCCGGTTGTTCTAGCCGTGAACAAAGTGGACAATCTGCAGCGTCAGGATGAGATTTATGAGTTTTATTCGTTAGGCTTCGGGGATCCGATCGCGATATCGGGCTCGCATGGCATCGGTATCGGCGATATGCTGGAAGCTGCATGCGCGCATTTTCCGGATAAGAAAGATGAAGAGTACGGCGAGGAAGTGATCAAATTCGCTTTGATCGGCCGTCCAAACGTAGGGAAATCGTCCTTGACCAATGCGATTCTCGGCGAAGAGCGCGTGATTGTCAGCGACATCGCCGGCACGACCCGTGATGCAATTGATACACCGTTTGAGCGTGACGGTCAAAAGTATGTCATCATCGACACCGCAGGTATGCGCAAACGGGGCAAAGTGTACGAGAATACGGAGAAGTACAGCGTCATGCGGGCGATGAAAGCGATTGAGCGCGCTGATGTGATTCTGATCGTCATCGACGGGCATGAAGGCATCATTGAGCAGGACAAGCATATCGCCGGTTATGCGCATGAAGCGGGAAAAGCCGCGATCTTCGTGGTGAATAAATGGGACATCGTGGACAAGGATGACAAAACGATGCACCAATTCACCCAGAAGATTCGTGACCACTTCCTGTTCATGACGTATGCGCCTGTCGTGTTCGTATCCGCCAAAACAACGCAGCGCCTGCATAAACTGCTGCCGGTCGTTATGCAAGTGGCGGAAAACCATGCGCTGCGCATCCAAACGCATGTCCTGAACGACGTCGTCTCGGACGCTGTCGCCTACAACCCGCCGCCGACAGATAAAGGCAAGCGACTGCGCATTAACTATGCGACACAAGTGGCTGTGAAGCCTCCTGTGTTCGTACTGTTTGTGAATGAACCGGAGCTTATGCATTTCTCCTATGAGCGTTATTTGGATAACCGAATCCGCGCCGCTTTTGGGTTTGAAGGTACTCCAATCCGAATCCTGAGCCGCAGAAAATCTTCGGATGATGAATAATTAAAGAAATGCCAAACACAAAGGAGGTCGTATTGTTTGTATTCCATCATTAGCATTGTGGTGAGTTATTTATTAGGTTCCATTAGCTTTAGTTATTTATTCGGCAAATGGATCAAAGGCATCGACATCCGCAAGCATGGAAGCGGCAACGCAGGCGCTACGAACACGCTGCGCGTGCTCGGCAAGGGGCCGGCCATCATGGTTCTGCTCCTTGATGCCATCAAAGGCGTTGTCGCCGTACTGCTCGGCCAGTGGGCTTCTCCAGGCACGGAAGGCATGTGGATCCCCGTTCTTTGCGGTTTGGCGGCCATCATTGGCCACAACTGGCCGATTTATTTCGGCTTCCGCGGTGGTAAGGGCATCGCGACAACGATCGGCGTCATGGCGACACTCTGCTTCATTCCAACGTTGATTGCCGGCTTGGCGGCCATCGTGATCATCGCGATTACAAGATTCGTTTCGCTCGGTTCCCTTATTCTTACAGCACTTTTACCTTTTCTCTTGTGGGGGATGGACCGGCCGGTACCAATTCTGTTGATTAGCATCTTGCTGTGCATTTTCGCCATCGTGCGCCATCGGACCAACATTGTGAAGCTCATCCAAGGGAAAGAAAACAAACTGGGGCAAAAACGCGCCTAAAACAGCAGGGGTTAAAGGGGAGGTTGAAGTTCCATGTCGAACAAAGTATCCGTGCTTGTTGCTGGCAGTTGGGGAACGGCACTAGCCTCTGTTCTCGCAGATAACGGCAAAAAGGTGCTGTTATGGTCGCGCAATGAGCAGCAAGTTCAGGAAATCAATCAACAACATACGAACGCGCGTTTCCTACCTGGCGTCGAGCTTTCGCCGCTTATTGTGGCGACGAACTCACTCCAGGAAGCGGTCGAGGATGCGGAAGCCGTTGTCATGGTCGTACCTTCGGCAGGGATGCGTGAGGTTGCCTCACAAATTCGCCCGTTTCTGAAGCAAGACGCGTTGTTGATTCACGCGACCAAAGGCTTTGAAACCGGGACACTGAAGCGGATGACGGAAGTGCTCATCGATGAGCTGCCCGAAATGGATCCTGCGCGCCTCGTGGTCTTATCCGGGCCAAGTCACGCAGAGGAAGTGATCCGCAAAAGCCCGACCACGGTCGTTGTTGCCGCGCAAAATTTGGAAGCGGCGGAAGCGGCGCAGGATTTGCTGATCAACAGCTACTTCCGAGTGTACACGAACCCTGATGTAGCGGGTGTTGAAGTGGGCGGCGCGCTCAAAAATATTATCGGGCTCAGCGCCGGACTGATCGACGGGCTTGGCTTCGGCGATAATGCGAAGGCGGCGCTCATCACGAGAGGGCTCGCGGAAATTACCCGGCTGGGCACCCGTATGGGCGCGAACCCGCTCACCTTCGCCGGGCTTGCCGGCATCGGCGACTTGATCGCGACGTGCACGAGCAAGCACAGCCGGAACTGGCGAGCCGGATATAAGCTGGGGCAGGGCTTCCCGCTTGATGCGGTGCTCGCTGATATGGGCATGGTGGTCGAAGGCGTGAAGACGACCAAGAATGCGCATGAGCTCTCCCGGCGCCTGCAGGTCACGATGCCGATTACGGACGAGCTCTTCAACGTGATGTTTGCCGGTAAATCGCCTAAATTGGCCGCTCAAGATTTGATGGGACGCGTCAGAACCCATGAAATCGAAGAAAACGCCTTTGACGCAGCGACAAAATGGCAGGGGTAGCCTACACCACATGATGTCCCGACTCATACTATACCTTAGACGCTTTTGGTCACATGAGGTATAGGGAGGCGACATCCTTGACGAAAAAAGATATATCGAAAGACGTATTAAACGTAGTGAAAAAGAAAACGGGCAAAACCGTTACACCTCAAGATATTCAAAAAATCGCCAGCGGTGTGAAACCGTCGACGTTGCAGAGCGAGGCGCAGCTTCGCCAGTTGATTAAGCAGGTTTCCGGTCTTGTAAACGTCAAAGTATCCGAAGAGACGGTCAATGAGATCGTGCAGGCTGTGAAAAGCAGCAAGCTGGATATGAACAACATGCAGCAGTTGATGAGCATGATGCTCGGTAAGAACAAGTAGCATAAAGGGGAGTTTAATCCCCTTTATGCTTTTTTTCTGCCCTTATGCTATAATTAGCGGAGAAATTTGTCGCACCAAGCGCGAAGGAGTAGTGGAAATGTCAAGTTTAGACAAAATGTGGGCATCCTTTGTGGCGATTGGACTTATGGTCGTAGCCTCTCTTCTCATTTCTTATGCCAGAACTCGCACGACGGGGGCGCTGCGGACGATTTTGTCGACCATCGCCTTTTTGCTTTTTATTCCAATTTTAGTGTACATGCTGCTATCGATGCTATAGTTAGTTGGGGGACGAAAAATGCTAGAATTAAAAACACGCAAAATGACGACATCCGTAGAGACAGATACCGGGCTTACGATACTCGATCATGCCTTAAAGCATAACGTTGAATGGGGCTTTTCCTGCACAAGAGGGACTTGTGCCAGATGCCGTTGTTACATTGCAGCCGGGCGGGAGCTGCTTGCCGCTCCGACGGAGGCCGAGGAAGACCGGCTGGAGCCTGAAGAGCTTGAGCAAGGCTACCGGCTAGCCTGTCAATGCGTTGTGAAACAGAACGGTGACATCGCCGTGACACACAAGCCATACTTCTAGTGTCTGCTGTGGAAACTATAAGTCGAATGGAAGGTGTTGGCGTTATGTCCCTGCTAGAACCTATGTTGCCGGCGATCAACAAGCTGAGCGCCGAGCTCCGCAGCGTCGACGCCAAATGGCTGATCGGCGGGAGCTGCGGGCTCGTCATGCACGAAATCGATACGCTCCGCAGTCCGAGAGATCTGGATCTCTATGTAGATGGGGGCGATATTCCCGCGATACATACAGCTCTTGCCCAATTTGCCGTTGATGAGCCGGCTTACAGCGAAACACCGATCTATGCGTCTACGCTGAGCCACTACGAGATTTTGGGGGCAACCATCGAGCTCGTCGGCGATTTTCGCGTCCAGGCACTCGATTCGGTGTACACGATCGAAGCAACTTACCTCTGGGAGCACCACGGGATCGAACTCCCGCTTGAGGGACTCGCTCATCACGTGAAGATGATGCCGCTCGCGCACGAGCTCATCTTTAATGTGCTGCGTGAGCGCCCTGACCGCTATGAAGCGATTGCGCAGGCGATGCGCCGAAGTCCAGAACGGCACATGCCTGCGCTGCACGATTTGCTGAAGCGGAACCGGATGGGCAGCGAGTTCTGCAGCCGTCTGGAACGTTTATTTCAAAACTAATGTGGGGCGAGGTACACCATGTCTCAACTCGATGTGCATTTTTGGCCTGATAACAAACATATTCAAGTTCGGCCAGGCACCACACTGCTGGATGCAGGGCGGCGTGCCAAAGCGCAAATCCGCACGCGCTGTGACGGCAAGGCGGCTTGTCTGATGTGCAAAGTGATCGTGAAGGATCAGAGCGGCTTAGCGCCACTGAATAATAATGAAAAGTTCAAGCTGGGGTCGCAAGCGGATGAAGGCTATCGGCTCGCCTGTCAAGCTAGAGTCGTAGGAGCGGTCACTGTCGAAGTGCCGGAAGACCCGCTCAAAGCGGCGATCCGCAAGCAGCTTGCCAAGCAGGCTGAGGATGACGATTTATTTTAAAAGTTAGGATGGTTCAGCAGTGACATTACAACGATTTCAAATTTTTGGAAAATGGCTAAGCGCTGCGATATGCCTTGTGCTGCTGCTTACCGGATGTGCGTACCCGAAGGAATTGCGCAAAGAGAATCAGATCAATCCGGCGGAATTTATTACGGTGGTTCAGCAAGCGGTTGATCAATTCCACGACAAGAGCGGTGTGCTCCCTATTAAAAATAGCGAGATGACCACGCCGTTATATGAAAAATACGTCATCGATTTCGCCAAGCTGCAAAAGTCGCATCTGCTTAGCAGTGTGCCGGCCAATGCATTTGAGAGCGGTGGCATCTTCATGTATGTGCTTGTCGATGTCGAGGTGAAGCCGACTGTGAAGCTGATGGATCTATCCGCCTATCAGAGCGTGGACGACGTGCAGAAGAAGATGGATGAGTACAAATTGAAGCACAACGGTGAGCTGCCCAAGGGCGTAGCGATCAACGATAAATTTGATTATGTGGATTTCAACGAGCTGGGCATGAAAGCCCCTGAAGTGAAATCCGATTACAGCAGGCCTAATTTGATTACTTATATGGTGAATAAGCAAACAGGCAAAGTCGCGATTGATTATGGCATGGATCTGATGAAAATGGTGGAGAGCGGCTCGCTGAAAGGCTCGCTTAAGCCGGATCAGGATCTGCGCGAATTGTTGGTTGCGAAATCCTATTTTGTACCGATCCGCAGCTATGCGTACTACTGGCAGAACGATCAGCCGATGCCACAGGATATTGAATAGACAGACGAACCTCCTACGTGAGCAACGTAAGAGGTTTTATTTTTTTTCAGAATATCAGAATCGGCAGCCACATATATTCTTCAATGGCGATACTTTGACGTTCGTTCAAAGGTTCGATGTGCTTCTAACGGAAATGTGGGCTGCGAAAAAAAGATATTGCGCATCTATCATATTTCTATCGAACGTACATATATTTCTTACTAGTCCAAATAGGTGAGCGTTTGATCAAAAAAAGAAAGATCAAAAGTCCCTATATGATGTACGAGTAGTCAATTGTAACCGTCATTATGCGTCAGTTGACGACCAAACTGTAGGAGGGATTCTCTTGGAGAAAGTGGATATCTTTAAGGACATTGCAGAACGGACGGGAGGGGACATTTACCTGGGCGTTGTCGGCGCAGTCCGGACAGGAAAATCAACCTTTATTAAACGTTTTGTGGAATCTGTAGTGCTTCCGAACATTCAAAGCGAAGCGGATAGGATCCGGGCTACCGATGAACTCCCGCAGAGCGCTGCTGGCCGCACGATTATGACAACTGAGCCTAAATTCGTGCCGAACACGGCCGTTCAAATTTCAGTTGCCGAAGGACTAAATGTCAATGTCCGGCTGGTCGACTGCGTAGGCTATGCCGTAGATGGCGCCAAAGGCTACGAGGATGAAAACGGACCGCGTATGATCAATACGCCTTGGTTCGACGAGCCGATCCCGTTCCAGGAAGCAGCGGAGATCGGGACGCGCAAAGTGATTCAAGAGCACTCGACGCTCGGTGTCGTCGTGACGACTGATGGCACGATCTCTGACATTCCGAGATCTTCCTATGTCCTCGCTGAGGAGCGGGTCATCAACGAGCTGAAGGAAGTCGGCAAGCCGTTTATCGTGATCATCAATTCGCAAAAGCCGAACGGCGAGCCTGCCCTCGAGCTGCGAAGCGAACTGCAAAGCCGTTACGACGTTCCTGTCGTGACGATGAGTGTAGCTAACGCAGGGGAAGAGGAAATGGTGTCCGTGCTGCGCGAGGTGCTCTACGAGTTCCCTGTGCATGAAGTAAACGTGAACCTTCCAAGCTGGGTTATGGTTCTGGATGAAAATCACTGGCTGCGCGGACGTTTTGAGAATTCCGTCCGTGATACCGTGCAAGATATCCGCCGCCTGCGCGATGTGGATCGGGTAGTCAGCCAATTCGGCGAATATGAATTTATCGAGCGGGCTGCCCTTGCCGGCATGAACATGGGGCAAGGTGTGGCGGAGATCGATCTGTACGCGCCAGATGAGCTGTATGACCGCATCCTCCAGGAAGTGGTCGGCGTTGAGATTCGCGGCAAGGATCACCTGCTGCAGCTGATGCAGGATTTCACCCATGCGAAGCGTGAATACGACCAATTCGCCGAGGCGCTGGAAATGGTGAAGACGACCGGCTACGGTATCGCGCCACCGACGCTGGCGGAGATGGCGCTCGATGAGCCGGAGCTGATTCGCCAAGGCTCGCGATTCGGGGTGCGTCTGAAAGCGACTGCGCCGTCGATTCATATGATTCGCGTCGACGTCGAATCGGAATTCTCGCCGATTATCGGTACCGAGAAGCAAAGTGAAGAGCTGGTCCGCTATTTGATGCAGGACTTCGAGGACAATCCGCTCAAAATTTGGGAGTCCGATATATTCGGCCGATCGCTGCATTCGATTGTTCGCGAAGGCATTCAAGGCAAGCTGGCGCAGATGCCGGATAATGCCCGCTACAAGCTCCAGGAGACGCTTGGCCGTATTATTAATGAAGGCTCCGGCGGCCTGATTGCTATCATTCTTTAACAGCTATGGCAATGAAATGCCTTAGGAATAAGCAAAAAACACTCGTTAAGAGTGTTTTTTGTCGATTTTTAGCATAAAAACAAGTAGAATCTGCCGAGTGACACTTGAAATTGCCGTCCCACTGTATTACTATGGTTTTATTCGTCTGCTTTCAGTATCAAATTTTCACTCAGAAAATCCACGATTTTTTATAACTTCATGTATATTTTTTGATGAAACGGTGAAAACAGGAAGTAACGGAAGTAGAATTTTTGGGGGGAGGTGAATGGCATGAATAAATCTGAATTGATTAACAAGGTTGCTGAAACCTCCGAGCTTTCCAAAAAAGATGCAACCAAAGCGGTTGATGCTGTTTTTGATGCAATCTCCGAAGCTCTTCAAAGCGGAGATAAGGTTCAACTCGTAGGATTCGGGAATTTTGAAGTTCGTGAACGTTCTGCTCGTAAAGGACGTAATCCGCAGACTGGTGATGAAATTGAAATTCCTGCAAGCAAAATTCCAGCTTTCAAACCTGGTAAAGCGCTTAGAGACGGCATTCAATAATTGACTAGTTTCTACATACGATTGTCCTTCAAGCCGTAGCTGCAATGAGCAGTTACGGCTTTATTTATTATCCTATTATTTCCACCAGACTCGAGAGAGTGCCTTGTCATTTGATAAAGACTGGCCAAGTTATCGATTCGATTTTAACGATCTAGACACTTTACTAGAAAAATAGTGTTTTTTGTAAATCTAGTTTCAGTAATAGACTTCTTTGCATAACATTTAATACTCTTCCTTCGCGGTCTGCCATTGAATGGGGTAGGTAAGTTAGATGCATAATGTCAAAGAACCGTTTCGGCTAAAAGCAACGATAACAATGGTACCTAAGAACTCGCTAAAAATGTGCAAATATAGTAGTAAGAATAACGTTAATAATTCGTTCAAATATATTGCGTGGGTGAGCCGTGATATTGTATAATCAGGGAGCACGAAGGGGAATTTTGTCCATATTAAAATCCCTACAGCTTTGTTACGACTGGCTGTATAGCGTGGTAGTTTTCGTTAATACCGGGGTATGGCGCAGCCTGGTAGCGCGCACCCTTGGGGTGGGTGAGGTCGCACGTTCGAATCGTGTTACTCCGACCATGGGAAAGACATCGTCAAGCCGATGTCTTTTTCTTTTGCACGACTCCGTACCCTGCTTCGCGCTACTTTACAGAGATATTATAGGGGGAACAGCATGAACAAGCTGAAAGTAAATGAGCTGCTCAGAGCTCAGGATTGGACGATGTATGGCATTATCGCGTCCATTTACCTGATTTGGCGGATTGGCACCGTCGGAGGCTGGAGTAAGGAATGTTGGGTACTGCTCCTGATCTGCTTGCTCGGTGTCCGCAAAGACCAAGTTGATGTGGATTGGAAGAAATTTTTCATCTTTGGAATTCCACTATTAGGTGTATTTTATTACTTCTACGGTTCGGGAAACAGCTTATGGTGGAGAATTGCCAACTGGATGTTTGAAAATAACCGCCACCCTTGGCACTGGGATGATTATATGAATGCGATTCCTCTGAATACAGGGGGCTGGGCGCGCTGGATCGCCAATCCATACTTGGATAAAGCGATGGTTTGGATCTACAATTATGGCTTCGTACTGTCACTATGGATTTGCATTGTGCGCAGCTTCTGGACACGCAGTATCAAGAAAATGCTGTCATACGCGCTATCCGGTCATATGCTGCAGTTTCCGCTCATTTTACCTTTTTACAACTTGATCTTGCTGCATGAAGTTTGGTATGTCAACAAGCAGCCGGACTTGCTGCACCGCGTCTTTCCGGATGAGAATTCGATGCTTGTCGCGACGATGAACTGTTTCCCCAGCATGCATACCTCCATTTCGTTTGCCATGCTGCTGCTGGCCCTGCGGGAGAAAGACCGCATTTTCAAATGGATGATGGTGACGTATTGTGCTTCCATTATTTTTTCAACGCTTTACCTCCAAATTCACTGGTTGATTGATGTATGCGCAGGCATGCTGTTCGCATACGGCACGGTGAAGTTGACGGACTTCTTGATCCGTACCGCTACGAACAAAGTGGTGCCAGAGAAGTTCAAATTGTTTTATCGTCAAAAAGCGGGCGTTGCCTCCAAGCAAATATCCGCATAACCCATAGATAAGTTGACTTCTGGCCGTTTTTTTAGCATCATGAAAAGAAGAAGATCGGAGGAATGAACGTGGATTCCAAACATAGCAACTCTACAGCGGCTCAACCTGCTAACACGCCAAACAGCAATGAATATTTCGTCATTAAAGCCAAGGATAACGGCGTGCATGTCATCGGTTTGACACGCGGACAAGATACCCGGTTTCATCATACGGAGAAATTGGACAAGGGCGAAGTGATGATCGCCCAGTTCACCGAGCATACGTCTGCGGTTAAAGTTCGCGGCAAGGCGATCATCATGACGAAGTTCGGTACGATCGACACAGAGGAATAATTTTTTGCAAGCAGGCATAGCCTGCTTTTTTTCTTTGTACAATGATGTATAAGGAGGTGCCTTATACATGAACTGGACTTCACGCATGATCATAATGGCCTTAGTTTCTGGAGCGATCGCAATCGGCATGTCGATGCTTCCCAAGCTGGATGAGCTGCCGACTATGAGCACTGGCATTGCCGACTCCTGGTCTGGCAAGCGCGCGGCACAGCTCACGAACAGCAATCTAGTTGATTTGCTGGTACAAGTTCCACTGCAGCTGCGCATCCGCAAGGTGGAATTGACCAACTCACGGCTCTCCTTGGATTTGAGCTTGCCCAAAAATGCGGAATCCGCTGCCGTCTACCGCGATTTATATACACTTGCGCAGACGATGACGAATAAAACGAAAAATGTGAATCAGGTTTGGATTCGCGTGATGGATTATTCGGGGGCAACGGATCAAACATCGGCGCAATTGGTGCTGGCGATGGTTGCGGATCGTGAACAAGGGAAAGATATGAAGGCGAGTGCCAACGAGCTGAGTTTAATTCAGCTGGAGCAGCAATTGCAGAACCGGTTCAGATTAACATACACACCCAGGTGGCAGCAAAGATATCCCTTATAATTAATTGTGCTTCTGCGATCTTGTTATGCTATAATTACTTGGATAGAAACATAATTGATATTCGGCACATGGTTACGGAGGCTTTTGCATGAATTCTTATCGGATCCCTGAGATCGCCAAGCAGTATACGGAATATGATATGATCCAAATTCACACGGACTTGCCCGATTTTCCTGAGTTGCGGTCGCGCTTACTTTACGCCTTCCTGAACGGGAATACGAAACTTAGCCCCTCCAGCGAGCTGTATACGCTTGCGACATCGCTTGTCCAATTAGGGTTGGATACGCATGATATGGTGACAGCTTCCAACGAGATTAAAGAGAAGAAAGCCGCGCGGTCCAGGCAGTTGAAAGTGCTTGCGGGTGATTACTTTAGCTCCCGGTTTTATCACTTGCTGTCGCAAGCCGGGCAGATTGAGATGATCAAACAGCTTTCCAATGCAATTTGTGAAGTGAATCGGTTGAAGATGAATGTCTATACCAAAATGAAGCAATTCAAGTTGACGGCAGAAGATTATATCCATCAAACGGTGGAAATCAAATCTCAGCTGTTTTTGTCTTTTTCGGAATTTATGGCTGACGTCTACGATCATGCCTGGCCTGAAGTCCTGAGAAGTTATACAAAATGTGAAGTGATTTTTGAAGAGATTTTCCGGGCGGAATCTGCAGCTAATTTTCACGGAAGCTGGGGATTCTGGCACATTCTTCAGCACGGAACCAAAGAAGAACGGAAACAGCTGAACCTCGACGAAGCGGATCAAGCGAAAGTACGTACACTGCTGCACAAATACAACATCAGCTCGCAGCTTTATCAAATGTTGGACCAGCATGTCAAACAGCTGCAAGCAAGCATTCGGCAGCTTGATTCCGATAAGCTAATTAGTGAACTCTTTCACATTGGGGAGCCGATTCTTCGTTTTGCCGTGAAACAGCCGCAAGTGCTTGAAGAAATTTGAGGGGAATTGAAACACATGAATACGACCAAAGCAAAGAGCAAATCAAAAGAAGAATTCGTGCACTCCGTCTTTGAGAGCATTGCTCCGAAGTACGACCTGATGAACAATATTTTAAGCTTCCGTAGACATAAAGCTTGGCGGAAGTTTACGATGCGCAAGATGAACGTGCAGCCCGGACAGACGGCGATCGATTTGTGCTGCGGCACCTGCGATTGGACGATCAGCTTGGCACAGGCCAGCGGGAACGGTAAGATCGTCGGGCTGGATTTCAGCCAGAACATGCTGGACTACGGGGCAGGAAAGATCCGCCAGCTGCACTTGGACAAGCAGATCGAACTAATTCGCGGCAACGCCATGAGCCTCCCTTTTGAAGATAACACGTTCGATTATGCGACGATCGGTTTTGCGCTGCGCAACGTTCCGGACCTGGAGCAGGTCATCCGCGAGATGGAGCGCGTCGTGAAGCCTGGCGGCTTAGTCGTGTCCTTAGAGCTCTCCAAGCCAACGTGGCAGCCGTTCAAGTCGATCTACTATTTCTACTTCCAACGGGTTCTGCCATTCTTAGGAAAACTGATCGCCAAGCGTTACGAGCAGTACAAGTGGTTGCCGGAATCACTGATCCATTTTCCTGACCACAAGCAATTGGCGCAAATTTTTGAGAAGAACGGTCTGCAGCAGGTACAAGCTTACCCCTTAACAGGCGGTATTGCAGCACTGCACATAGGAACTAAGGGCAATAAGAAAGCAGGAGTGTAAAAAGATGTTTACTAAATTGAAAATATTTTTAGAGATGATCAAGTTTGAACATAGCGTATTTGCGCTGCCTTTTGCGTTCATGGGGGCTATTCTCGGTTCGGTTGTGCTGAACGGGCATTTGCCTTCCTGGATGCAAATTGTATGGATTACGTTAGCAATGGTGGGGGCGAGAACAGCCGCGATGTCGTTGAATCGCGTTATTGATAAAACGATCGACAAGAAAAACCCAAGAACAGAGAAACGGGCAATTCCTGCTGGTTTAATCAGCGTAAGACAGGTATCATTTTATATCATTGTATCCTTTGGTTTGCTGTTCTGGGCAACGTCTAACTTAAGCTCTCTTTCGATGAAACTGCTGCCGATTGCAGTGTTTTTTCTTGTTATTTACTCTTATACCAAACGCTTCACATGGGCTTGCCATCTAATTCTGGGTATCACATTAGGCTTAGCTCCACTAGGCGGATGGATCGCTGTTACGGGCCAGTTTACTTGGGCTTCGATAATTTTCTATTTGACCGTCGTTTTCTGGAGCACAGGCTTCGATCTGATTTATGCTTGCCAAGATGCCGATTTTGACCGCGAGGAAGGGTTGTATTCGTTCCCTAGCCGGTTTGGCATTAAAGCTGCGCTCATGACTGCGCGCGTGCTGCACGTATTGACAGCTGTCGGTCTTGTCACGCTGTTCTTTTTGACACATTTGAGCTGGTTCTATTTGATCGGGCTCGTGATCGCTTACTTCTTGCTGTATAAGGAACATCGCCTTGTCTCACCCAACGATTTGTCCAAATTGAATGCGGCCTTTTTTACGATGAACGGAGTGTTGAGCCTGGTAGTCTTTGCCTTCACACTCATTGATGTCGTCGTTACCCATCATTCATGACAGGCAATTGGGTTGTAGGTATAACCGGAGCTAGCGGAGCAATCTACGGGGTGAGGCTCTGCCAAGTGCTGCTGGAGCAAGGCCACGACGTACATTTGATCATTACGGAAGCCGGCTGGAGAGTGCTTCACGACGAGCTCGATTGGCAGGTTTCGAAGCGCAAAGAAATGCTGACAGAACATTTTGGCGGTTATTCGGGCCGCTTCCATTATCATCCGATCGCGGACATTGGCGCCTCGATCGCCAGCGGCTCGTTCCGCACGCGCGGCATGGTCGTCATTCCGTGCTCGATGGGGTCATTATCGGGCATCGCCCGCGCAGCTTCGGATAATTTGCTGGAACGTACGGCAGATGTGATGCTGAAAGAAGGCAGATCCTTAATATTGGTGCCAAGAGAAACGCCGTTACATGCCATACACTTAGAAAATATGCTTACTTTGTCCAGAATGGGTGTTCGTATTCTTCCGGCTATGCCGGCTTTTTATAACCGGCCGAAATCGTTAGAAGAGATGGTTGACTTCCTTGTGGGCAAAGTACTGGACAGCATGGGGATCGAGCATTCCTTGTACCGGAGATGGGGAGAGAACGATGAGCACACACAACCCTAAAATACGGATAGGAAGAATTAATTATACGAACGTTTGGCCTATTTACTACTATTTTCCTGAGTTGATAGACAGTAACGACGTGGAGATTATTGAGCAAGTGCCAAGCTCCCTGAATCGGGCGATGGCTGCCGGGGAGATTGACATGGGGCCGATTTCATCTTTCGCCTATGGCCAATCTTTTGAAGATTATGTGCTGTTCCCGGATTTATCGGTGAGCGCGTATGGTGAAGTCAACTCGATTCTGCTGTTCCATCAGAAGCCCTTGCGGGAAATCGCCAACGGCCGGATCGTACTGCCGACAACTTCGGCATCTTCGGTGAATTTGCTGAAAATCATTTTGGAAAAGTTCTACCACGGCAAACCGACTTATGAATTTGCGGCGCCGAATTTGGATGCCATGATCAAGGATGCGGACGGGGCTCTGCTTATTGGCGATGATGCCATCAAGGAAAATTGGCGCAATACCAAGTATATGGTTTCGGATCTTGGGCAAGAATGGGCGAAATGGACGGGAAAATGGATGTCTTTCGCCGTTTGGGCGATTCGTAAAGAGACGATTCGCCAATATCCTGAACAAGTGGCTAAGATTTTTGCGGCGTTTGTGCAAAGCAAACAACAAGCGCACCGTAAGCCTGACGACATGATCAAGGAAGCGCAAGTAAAAGTAGGCGGATCTGAAGCGTACTGGCATCATTATTTTAATACTTTATGTTATGATTTCGGACCAGAGCAATGGGAAGGACTGCAAACGTATTATAACTTTTGCTTCGAGCTAGGTTTCCTGCCAAAGGCGGCTAAGATCGATATTTGGTCAGAGAAAGAAAAAACACGGGTGACAGAATGAAAAATTTAATGGATATCTATGCAAGGAAGAAAAAAGATATCGCAGCGATCGAGAAGGAGCTGGCGGAAAGTATCTACACGGACCATGCGATGCTGAAGGAAGCCTCGCTCCATCTGCTGAAAGCCGGCGGTAAGCGGATACGCCCTGTCTTTGTGCTGCTGTCCGGCGAATTCGGCAACTACCAGCTGCAGACGATGAAGCATGTCGCTGTACCTCTGGAGCTGATTCATATGGCTACACTTGTGCATGACGATGTTATTGACGATGCCGACACGCGAAGAGGCCAACTAACGGTTCGTTCCAAATGGGATAACCGCATTGCCATGTATACCGGCGATTATATTTTTGCCAAAGCACTTGGGGTCATTACCCAAATACATAAACCAGCAGTTCATCAGATTATGTCCAAAGCGATTGTGGAGATGTCGATTGGCGAAATGGAGCAAATTCGCTTCTTTTTCAACCATGAGCAGACGATCCGCGATTATTTATTAAGAATTCGCCGCAAAACGGCTTTGCTGATCGCGATTTCATGCCAGCTTGGTGCGATGGCAGCCGATGCGCCGGATTGGGTTAGCAACAAGCTGTACGCATTTGGCTATAATGTCGGCATGGCGTTCCAGATCCGCGACGATATCCTCGACCTGATCGGTACTGAGAAGCAGATCGGCAAACCGCCAGGCAGCGATGTCAAACAAGGCAATATAACGATTCCGGTTTTGTTTGCCCTGCAAGATCCAGAGCTAAAGCCGCTGATCCTGAAGGAACTGGAGCGCATCCAGCTGCTTGACGGGCAAACGGATGTCAGCCGCTTCCTGGATTTGATTCGCAACAGTGAAGGAATTGACAAGTCCGAAGCGTTGTCGCAAAAATATATCGATAAAGCTATCGCAGCACTGGATCCGCTTCCGAACACCCAAGCGAAGCAGGATTTGGTGGAAGTCGCCTACTTTATCGGCAATCGCTCCTACTGAGTTCGACCTACAAATTTGAGAAATGTTGCCAAGCAGTGTAAACTAGGTGTAAACACATCTTTTGACCTCATAGAAGGAGGCTGACCTTATGGAAAAAACATTTCTCATGATCAAACCTGACGGTGTACAACGCGGGCTCATTGGTGAAATTGTCAAACGTTTCGAGCAAAAAGGTTTTCAGCTCGTTGCAAGCAAACTAATGGTCATCAACAGAGAGCTTGCTGAGCTTCATTATGCGGAGCATAAAGGGAAAGACTTTTTTGAGCTGCTGGTGAAGTTTATTACGTCCGGACCCGTATTTGCAATGGTTTGGGAAGGCGATCAAGTGATTGCGCTGTCCCGGACGATGATCGGCAAAACCAACTCGCTGGAAGCAGCGCCGGGAACGATTCGCGGAGATTTCGCTGTTCACACTCGTTTAAACCTGATTCACGGTTCAGACTCTCCGGAAAGCGCCGAACGTGAAATCGGCAACTTCTTTAAGCCGGAAGAGTTCGTGACGTATAACAAAGCGATCGAGAGTTGGATCTAATACATACAAACCTGCGGCCTGGTGCTGCAGGTTTTTTGTTTGGTGGCGCCGTGTGCGAGGAAGGGTGGGAACCCTTAGGTGTGTGCGCAGCTAGCTGACGAGCGCAGCCTGTCCAGCCGGCTTGCACTTGTTGGTGGCGAGCAAGTTTTTGTCGGATTTTGCAGGAGAACGAGCGTGCCTTACAGAATCAATCTTGTACAGCGATGGTTAAAGTGGAGGTAGGGCATGGAAGATCAGGATTTTTTAACGTTTATCAAAAAAGTAAAAGAGTATACAGCGATCGACCTGGCACAATACAAAGAAGCACAAATGAAACGCCGTTTGACCACCTTAAGAATGAAGCGCGGTTACAGCACATTTGTAGCCTTTTTCGATGCCATGATGAAAGATAAAGAACTGTTTTACGAGTTCCTGGACCGTATGACGATCAACGTCTCGGAATTTTGGCGCAATCCTAACCGTTGGGAAGTTGTGGAGAAGCGCTACATTCCCGAGATGCTGCGCAGCAACAAACGGTTGAAAATATGGAGCGCCGCATGTTCAACAGGTGAAGAGCCATACACACTGGCGATGATCCTGGCGGAGCAGGGAGCACTCGCAGACGCTCATCTGCAAGCGACGGATATTGATGAAGGCGCACTGGACAAGGCGCGCAAAGGGATGTACCTGGATCGTTCCATCCGTGATGTCCCGGACAAATATGTGAAAAAATATTTCCGCCAGGACAATATGATGTTCCATATCACCGACGAACTCAAACGCGCCGTGAAATTCCAAAAGGGGAACTTGTTGGTAGATACATTTGATACGGGATTTGACTTAATCGTTTGCCGGAATGTAATCATTTATTTTACCGAAGAAGCCAAGCATGGTTTATATCAAAAGTTCGCCAAGGCTTTGAAGCCAGGCGGATTGCTCTTCGTCGGATCGACCGAACAGATTTTTTCCCCGGGACAATATGATCTGGAGCCTGCCGATACGTTCTTTTATCGCAAGAAAGGCGTATAACATCTTCCATTTTTTCCAATACTGTAAGGTATATAAAGAGTATCTGCTCTAACGATGCTGACAATGGGGTTGGAAAGCTCACAGGAGGATGGGTAATGGACAAACGGAAGGTAATAACTGCGTATCGCAGGGGGATGATCTCGATTCAGGAGTGCGCGCAAATCTTAGGCGTCGATTCGGGTCAAGTGATGGGATTGATGAACGATCCGCAAATGGACGAACCGAGATTTGTTCAAAAGCAGCCCATGCACGGGTAAGCACGGGAAGGGATCGCGGATTGGATCATGTAGCAGCGGAGCACGCTTTAGCTTGGGAGGATTAATCTCGTAAGCAGAGCGTGTTTTTGCTTTTTGTCGGATCTGTCGGTTGCCAAACTACAGGACCTATACTATAATGATCAGAAGATAATCGCGCGTCAAAGCGCTAAAGTGTTTTGGAAGATTAGCAAACTCGTTTTCTGCGAATATGTTGAGGGGGTAACGGATTGTGAGATATTTAACGGCAGGGGAAACGCACGGCCCGCAGCTCACTGCAATTATTGAAGGCTTTCCTAGCAATGTAACATTGAATTTTGAAGATTTGAATTTTCAACTACATAGACGTCAAAAAGGCTACGGCCGCGGTCGTCGGATGCAAATTGAGAAAGATACGGCGAACATCGTCGGTGGCGTGCGTCACGGCAAAACAACAGGTGCGCCAATCGCGCTTGTGGTGGAAAATAATGACTGGAAACATTGGACGACCGTCATGGGGATTGAGCCTGTTGAGGGCGATAACGAAGTCAAACGCCGCGTGAACCGCCCGCGTCCAGGTCACGCCGATCTGAATGGCGGATTGAAATATAATCAAAAAGATTTGCGCAACATTTTGGAGCGCTCCAGCGCCCGTGAAACGACGATGCGTGTAGCTACAGGCGCCGTTGCACGCCAGCTGCTTGCGGAGTTCGGCATCAAAGTGGCTGGACAAGTCATTCGCATCGGCGACGTCGAAGTGCAGCGCCAAGAGCTGCCACTCGACGATTTGATCCGCATTACGGAAGAATCGCCGGTTCGCGTCGTAGATAAAGAAGCTGAAGCGAAGATAATTGCTGCGATCGATGCGGCCAAAGAAGACGGCGATACGCTTGGCGGTATCGTGGAAGTCATTATTGAAGGCGTGCCGGTCGGACTCGGCAGCCACGTGCAGTGGGACCGTAAGCTTGATGGCCGCATTGCACAAGCCGTACTGTCCATTCAAGCGTTCAAAGGCGTTGAATTCGGCATCGGCTTCGAAGCGGCAGAGCGCCGGGGCTCTAATGTGCACGATGAGATTATGTACACCGAAGAAGGCGGTTTCCGCCGCAAAACGAACCGCGCAGGCGGATTCGAAGGCGGGATGACAACAGGGGAACAGATCGTCGTCCGCGCTGTGATGAAACCGATCTCGACGCTGTACAAACCGCTTCAAAGCATCGACATTGATACGAAAGAAGCGTTCACCGCTCAAGTGGAACGCTCCGATACGTGTGCGGTGCCAGCGGCTGGCGTTATCATGGAGAACGTTATCGCTTGGGAAGTTGCGAATGCGTTCATGGAGAAATTCGGCGGGGATTCCATCGAGGAAATCCGCAACAACCTTAACAACTTCTTAGCCCAAGTGGAGAGCTACTAAGATGAGAGAACTTACCGTCGATTTGGGAGAGCGGTCTTACCCGATTTATATTGGTCAAGGCATTCTGAACAACATCGCTGGTCTGTTTGAGCGGCATAAGCTCAGTCGCAAGTCGCCGCTGCTCGTCATCACCGATGACGAGGTCGCGCCGCTGCACCTAGAGCGCGTCATGACGCGGCTCCAGGAAGGCGGCTTCGCCGCCAGCGCCTGCGTCGTGCCTGCAGGCGAGCCGACCAAATCCCTCGCGCAGCTCGAGGGAATCGTTACCGCCGCCCTCGAGGCGGGCCTCGATCGCAGCTCAGCGATCGTCGCCCTTGGCGGGGGCGTGGTCGGCGATCTCGCCGGCTTCGCCGCGGCGAGCTTCATGCGCGGGATCCGCTTCGTGCAGATCCCGACGACGATCCTTGCCCACGACAGCAGTGTCGGCGGCAAGGTGGCGGTGAACCACCCGATGGCCAAGAACATCATTGGTGCGTTTCACCAACCGGAGCTTGTCCTGTTCGACATCGACACGCTGTTGACACTGCCGCCCCGCCAAGTGAAGGCGGGCTTATCGGAAGTGATCAAGCATGGTTTGATCTGGGACGCCGATTTCACGCAGTGGTGCGACGACAATGCCGACAAGCTGCTTGCTCTGGATCCGGAAGCGCTCAGCTATGCGCTGTATACCGGCTGTAAGGTCAAAGCCATCGTCGTGTCGCAGGATGAGCGGGAGAACGATTTGCGCGCCATCCTGAACCTCGGCCATACGATCGGCCATGCCCTGGAAGCCGTTGCCGGCTACGGGGAGCTGCTGCACGGCGAAGCGATTGCCATCGGTATGGTCGGCGCAGCGAAGCTGGCGCAGCAGTTCGGCTACGCAGATAGCATTCATACGATCACGAAGAACTTATTTATAAAATACGGATTACCTGTCAGCATTCCGGCACATTTGGACACGGACAGCATCATGAGCGCCATGATGTACGATAAGAAGTTCAAAGAAGGCATGATGGTATATATCATTCCTACGGAAATCGGCAAGGTCGAGATCCGCAAGGATGTCACGGTGGACCAGGTCAGGGGCATCGTGGAACATTTAAAAAAGGAGGGCTAGCCGATGTATGTTAGGGGAATTCGCGGTGCTACAACAGTAGAGCGCAATGATGAGCATGAGATTTTGACGGCGACAGGTGAGCTGCTGCACCAGATCGTGCAAACGAACGATTTTCGCCCGGAAGATATTTGTTCGGTATTTATTACGGTTACCGGCGATATTACTGCTACGTTCCCGGCGCGTGCCATTCGTACGATGGTCGGTTGGGAGCTGGTGCCACTGATGTGCTCGTTGGAAGTTCCGGTGGAGAATTCGCTGCCTAGATGTATCCGGTTGATGGTACAGATCAATACGACCAAAGGGCAAGCAGAGATAAACCACGTGTACTTGAAAGAAGCGCAAGCACTTCGTCCGGATATTGTTAAATTGACAAATCCATAAGAACGGTAGTATAGTGTAGATAGTTGAGAAAGCAACACAGTTTAGAACAGTCAAGAATTGCAGCCAAGAAGAACAGTTTGAGTTCAGTGAGTAGAGCCGAGTTTAGTTGAGTAGAGCCAAGCCAAGATGAGTGGAGCAGAGATGAACGCATGAGATATAACAGATAGGGTTGTCTTCGGTAGCGAAGATGCGTCTGTTTGATTCTGTTTGCGCTGCTGAATTTCTACGAATCTATCTATTACCTACAACAACTATAAACGAAACCTCTACTTCGGTAGAGGTTTTTTTGTTTTTCATTCGGACATTTCACCAAAAAAGACGGGAATAGGGTTGACGGCGCTGCAGAATGCGAAACGTCAGCCGAGAGGGGATGAAACCATGTACACACCTGAAATTCAAGAAGTGATTCGGCTTTCCAAAGATTACAATCTCATTCCGGTGGTCCGGCATTTGCTGGCGGATACAGAAACGCCGATTCGCGTATTCCAACAGCTATTTCAAGAGAAGCGGGCTTTTTTACTGGAGAGCGTGGAGGGTGGCGTCAAATGGGCTCGATATTCCTTTATCGGCAGTGATCCTTTTCTGATGATCAAGGCGAAGCATGGCCGGACTGAAGTGCAGACGCCCACCGAGACGAAGGTCTCTGAGGAGAAGCCGATCGATGTGCTCAAAGCGTATTTGCGCTCCTACACGAGCCCGCAGCTTCCGGATTTGCCGCGTTTCACAGGCGGGGCGGTTGGATTCTTCGGCTATGACTTGATGCAGTATTACGAGAAGCTGCCTGCCCACCGCATCGACGATCTGCTAATGAACGATATTCAGTTCATGTTCTGCGATCAGGTCATCGTGTTCGATCATTTTAAACAGCAGATTAAAGTGATTGCGAACGTGCATGTGCCGCCTTTTGCCACAGATGCGGAGATTGCGCTGGCTTATCAGCACACTTGCACCAAGATTGATGCAACGATTGAGAAAATCAAACGTCCGCTCGGCCCGGAAACGATGTCGCATAAACAGATTCTGTCGGAGCCGGCGCTAGGCGAGATTCGCTCGAATGTGACCAAAGAGCAATTTATCGCCAACATCGAAAAAGCGAAAGGGTACATTCGAGCAGGGGATATTTTCCAAGTAGTCTTGTCGCAGCGTTTTGAGATCGAAACGGCCGTATCGCCATTGCATGTGTACCGCGTGCTGCGCACTATGAACCCTTCACCATATATGTACGTGCTCAAGATGGACGACGAGGTCATCGTCGGCACCTCCCCGGAGCTGCTCGTGCGGGTGGAGGAAGAGAAGGTGGAGACGAGGCCGATCGCAGGCACGAGACCACGGGGCAAAACGCCGGAAGAAGATTTGGCGTATGAGAAAGAGCTGCTCGCCGATGAAAAAGAACGCGCTGAGCATCTCATGCTCGTCGACCTCGGCCGCAACGATATCGGGCGCGTATCGGAATTCGGTACGGTGAAATGTGATACGTTCATGGACATTGAGCGTTACTCGCACGTCATGCATATCGTTTCCAACGTTTCCGGGAAAATGGCGAAGGACAAAGATTTTTTTGACGCTTTTCTTTCCTGCTTGCCGGCGGGAACGGTGTCCGGTGCGCCAAAGCTAAGAGCGATGGAAATTATCGCCGAGCTGGAAGCGGAGTCCAGAGGACCTTACGCGGGAGCTATTGGTTATTTGGGATTTTCAGGCAATTTGGACACCTGCATTACGATTCGCACGATCGTGTTCAAAAACGGTAAAGCGTATGTGCAGGCCGGAGCCGGCATTGTATGGGATTCTGTGCCGGAGAGTGAATACCAAGAGACGGTGAACAAAGCAACAGCATTATTGAAATCGATTCGTATGGCCGAGGCGATGTTTAGTCCGGAGCCTAGACCGGTTAGCGATATTAATAAAGACTATTTTGTCAATTCGTAAGGGGGCTGCACAAGATGACTCAATATGTGCAAAAAGCGATCAGTAAAGTGGTGAGCGGCGAACACCTCAGTCGGGAAGAGGCGCGCAGCGTCATGTCGGACATCATGGAAGGCGCGGCGACTTCTGCACAGATCGGCAGCCTCCTAACGGCGCTGCGGATCAAGGGCGAGACATTGGAGGAGATTACCGGCTTTGCCGAGACGATGCGGCATAAAGCCGTGCAAGTGAACGTCCACCAGGCAAACCTGCTGGACACTTGCGGGACGGGCGGAGACGGTGCGGAGACGTTCAATATTTCGACGACGGCCGCGATTGTTTCGGCAGCCGGCGGTATTCGCGTAGCGAAGCATGGCAACCGAGCGATGTCGAGCAAGAGCGGGAGCGCCGATGTGCTGGAAGCCCTCGGCATTAACATTACGCTAAGCAGCGAGCAGGCGGCGCAATGTTTGGATAAACTGGGCATCTGCTTCATGTTCGCCCAATCGTACCACCAGTCGATGAAGCATGTTGCAGCGCCGAGACGTGAACTTGGTTTTCGCACGGTGTTCAATTTGCTTGGGCCGCTGACGAATCCGGCTGGCGCTGACCGGCAGGTGCTAGGCGTGTTTGACCGCTCCAAAACGGAGCTGCTCGCACAAGCGCTGCAAGCGTTAGGGCTAAAGCGCGCACTTGTTGTGGCAAGTGAGGACGGTCTGGATGAATTCAGCATCTCGGCGCCGACGAAAGTGACAGAACTGAAGCAGAATTGCATTGAAACCTATACCATCACTCCGGATGATCTTGGCTTGCGCGCCCACAGCATCAAAGATGTGGCGGGCGGGGATGCAGCGCTGAATGCCGAAATCATGCGCCAAATATTCGCCGGTGCTAAGGGACCGCATCGGGATATCGTGCTCGCCAATGCAGCCGCATGCTTCTATGTAACCGGCCACGTGGGCACACTGCAGCAAGGCGTGAAGCTTGCGGCAGATATCATCGATTCGGGCCGTGCCGCGCAGAAACTGAATGATCTAATCCATTTTACGGGAGAACTGAGCCATGTTTCTTGATAAAATCGTAGCGACCAAACGACTTGAAGTTGAAGCCATGGAGAGCTTCTCCATCACAGAAGCGGAAAGACGCATCGCCGAAATGCCAAACTGCCGGGGCTTTCAACAGGCTCTGACGGCTCGTCGCAATCGTCCGATGGGACTCATTGCTGAAGTAAAGAAAGCATCACCTTCGAAAGGCTTGATCCGCGAAGACTTCGAACCTGCAGCTTTGGCACAGGCTTATGAGCACGCTGGCGCTGACTGCATATCGGTCTTGACCGATGTGCAGTATTTCCAGGGCAATAATGCATATTTAAGCGCAGTACGCAGTGCGGTGCAAATTCCGCTGCTACGCAAAGATTTTATTATCGACGAGAAGCAAATCTATGAAGCGAGGTTGATCGGAGCGGATGCGATCCTGCTCATAGCGGCAATTTTGTCGCAGCAGCAAATGAAGCTATACTTGTCGTTGGCCGCCGCTCTCGGGATGGATGCGCTCGTTGAAGTCCATGATCGCGAAGAGTTGGAACGTGCCTTGGAGCTCGATACGCAGCTGATCGGCGTCAATAACCGCAACTTGAAAACATTCGTGACAGACCTGCACACGACAGAAGAACTCATATCTTTCATTCCTGCCAATAAAACGGTTGTGAGCGAAAGCGGCATTTCCTCGCGAGACGATATGGCCTATTTGCAGCAAATCGGCGCGCAAGCGGTGCTGATCGGTGAGCATTTTATGCGTCAGCCAGTCGTGGAGACAGCTGTATACGATTTGATGGGCGAAGTTAACCGGGCCGCAACATTAGAACGGTAGAAAGAGGCAAAATCTATGGCTGTTCAAACATCACCAATTGTAAAAATTTGTGGACTTCAAAACGTTGCAATGTTAAAATCGATCCAGCATTTGCCGATTACTCATATCGGAATTGTTTTTGCGCCGAGCAAGCGTCAGCTCACGCCTGAACGCGCAGGAGAGCTGATCGCCTATTTGCGCTCGGAGGCAGACCAGGGGAACACGGTTCCGCTAACTGTCGGTGTATTTGTGAATCCGAGCGAGTCTGAATTGGCCGCAGCTATGGCGGCGGCACCGCTCGATGTGGTGCAGCTGCACGGCCAGGAAAGCCCTGCGTTCTGCCAGCAGGTGCGTGAGCAGTATGGCGTGCAGGTGTTCAAATCGGTGTCCATCTCAAAAACGGAGGACAGCGTTCCTACGCTTGAAGCCGTCTCCGCCCAGCTGGATCGTTATCGCAGTTCGGTAGATGCTATTCTGCTCGATACGTTCGATCCTATATATGGGGGCGGATCCGGCAAAACGTTCGCATGGGACTGCATTCCCGTATACCGGGAGTGGGCTGATGCGGCGGGTGTCAAGATACTGGTAGCAGGCGGGCTTAAGCCTGATAACGTGCACGAGCTGATCGAGGCCTACCGGCCGGACGGCGTTGATGTTTCGAGCGGCGTTGAGACCGATGGCGTCAAAGATATTGCGAAAATAACTTCGTTTGTGGAAAGGGTGTTCCCAACATGACTCAAGTCCCAGATCAGCAAGGCCGATTTGGCAAGTTTGGCGGCCGTTACGTGCCGGAAACATTGATGAATGCACTTATTGAGCTTGAACAAGCTTATGAACAATATAAAAATGATCCTGATTTTATCGCTGAGGTCCGCTATTTACAGAAGCAATACTCCGGCCGCCCTACGCCTCTGTATTATGCGGAGCGTCTGACGGAGAAGCTGGGCGGCGCGAAAATTTATTTGAAGCGGGAAGATTTGAACCATACCGGTGCGCACAAAATCAATAACACCATCGGACAGGCTGTTCTTGCCAAGCGGATGGGGAAAAAGAAAGTGATCGCTGAGACCGGCGCCGGCCAGCACGGTGTGGCGTCGGCGACAGTCGCAGCGCTGCTGGGGTTTGAGTGCAAGGTGTTCATGGGCGAAGAAGACACCAAGCGTCAAGCGCTGAACGTGTTCCGGATGAAGCTGCTCGGTTCGGAAGTCGTGCCGGTTACCTCCGGTACCCGGACGCTTAAGGATGCGTGCAACGAAACGCTGCGCTATTGGGTGAGCAATGTCGAGGATACATTTTATATCCTCGGTTCTGTCACAGGGCCGCATCCGTATCCGATGATGGTCCGTGATTTTCAACGCGTGATCGGCGACGAGTCGCGCGAGCAGATTTTGGAGGCGGAAGGCAGGCTCCCTGACGCTATAGTTGCATGCGTCGGCGGCGGCAGCAACGCCATGGGTATTTTCTATCCGTTCGTTCAAGATACGGACGTGAAATTAATCGGCGTCGAGGCTGCGGGCCGCGGGGTGCATACCGAGGAGCACGCAGCGACGATGACCAAAGGGAAGCCGGGCGTTTTCCAAGGTTCCTTGAGCTACTTGCTGCAAGATGAATACGGCCAAGTGCTGCCTGCGCACTCAATCTCCGCAGGGCTTGACTATCCGGGGATTGGACCGGAGCATGCTTACCTCAAAGATATCGAACGTGCGACATATGTGCCGATTACTGATGAGGAAGCGATTGATGCGCTGCAGCTGCTGAGCCGCACAGAAGGAATCATTCCTGCGCTGGAGAGCGCGCATGCGATTGCCGAGACGGTGAAGCTGGCGCCGACGATGGTTAAAGATCAGATCATTATTGTGAATTTGTCCGGTCGTGGCGATAAAGACGTGGAAGCGATTATGGGCTATTTAGGCATAGGGAGGGAATAAGCAATGAACCGTATCGATCAACGATTTGCTGAGCTGAAGGAGCGGGGAGAGACTGCGTTTATCCCCTTTTTAACCGTTGGCGATCCTTCCGCTGCGGCTTCCGTCGAGCTGATCCTCGAAATGGAGCGCGCCGGCGCTGATCTAGTGGAGCTTGGCGTGCCTTATTCGGACCCGTTAGCAGATGGTCCTGTCATCCAGCGCTCGTCCGAACGTGCGCTGTTAAGCAAAATTACGATTCACGATGTTATGAGTGTGGCGCGCGAGGTCCGCAGCCGGGGCTCGGAGCTTCCGTTCATTTTGTTCACTTATTACAATCCGGTGCTGCAAGTCGGTCTTGAACGGGTGTTTAAGCTCATGAAAGAGCATGATATTAGCGGGATCATCATTCCCGATCTGCCTTTGGAAGAGGATGGCGAGACAAGGGCCATCGCGGAAAGCTTCGGCATTCACCTCATCCCGCTGGTGGCGCCGACCTCGAATGAGCGCGTCAAGCGAATTGCCGCAAGCGCCAAAGGCTTTGTCTACTGCGTGTCATCGCTCGGCGTAACCGGCGTCCGCTCCGAATTTTTCGGTGGAATCGACGAGTTCCTGGCGACGGTCAAAGAAGCAGCCAGCGTGCCGGTTGTCGTCGGCTTCGGGATTTCGACCCGCGAGCAGGTGCAGCGCTTCGAGCAAAAAGTTGACGGTGTCGTCGTCGGCAGCGCTGTTGTACGCACGATTGAAGGGGCGCTGGAACATCTGCAAGCCGATAGCGCTCATCCGGAAGGGCTTTTGCAAATTCATAATTTTGTGTCACAACTAAAAGGATAAAAAGCATCGCCCTGCTGGCCCTGTTAACCGAGGGATGGCGGGGCGTTTGCGCATATTGTGCAAGTTGTCCATAGGGAATTCACAATTTACTATTTACTGTTGAGCTTTAAAGCGTTACACTCTTAATAGGCACAATTCCACAAAGAGGTGAATGATATGCAACCTAAAAAAAACATAGTCCATCTTCCCGTCTATCAACCGGGTAAACCTATTGAAGAAGTAAAAAGAGAGCTAGGCTTGAAAAAAGTGATCAAGCTGGCTTCCAACGAGAATCCGTTCGGCTGCTCGCCGAAAGCGATTGAAGCGATCCAGGCTGAACTGTCGACCGTTAGCTTATATCCGGACGGCGGCGCCGTGCAATTGACCGAAGCTGTCGCTGAGTTCTTTGGCGTGGCCACGAATCAAGTCATCTTCGGCAACGGTTCAGATGAAATCATTTTGATGCTGGCGAGAGCTTATCTGGTGCAAGGCGACGAAACGGTCATGGCCAAACATACGTTCCCGCAGTACAAACACAATTGTGAGATTGAAGGCGCGGTTTGCATTGAAGTACCTTTGAAGGATGGCACCCATGATTTAGATGCCATGCTGGCGGCCATCACGGATAAAACCAAGATTGTCTGGATCTGCAATCCGAACAACCCGACAGGCACGATGAACACTGACGCGGAAATTAAAGCGTTCTTGGCTAAAGTTCCGGCTCATGTCTTGGTCGTTCTGGACGAGGCTTACTGCGAGTACAATACGACGGGCGAATACCCGGACAGCCTTGAGCTGATCAAGCAATACCGCAACGTGATTTCGCTGCGCACATTCTCCAAAATTTACGGCTTGGCGTCGCTCCGCATCGGCTATGGTATCGGGCATCCAGACGTCATCCGTTCGATCAACCAAGTGCGGGAGCCGTTCAACACGACGCGTTTCTCCCAAGCTGCTGCGCTTGCGGCCATTAAGGATCAGGATTTCATTGCGAGCTGCAGACAAGCGAATTCCGAAGGTCTGGCATATTTATCCCAGCAATTCGACAAATTGGGATTGAGCATGTATCCGGCTCACGGCAACTTCATCTTGGTGAACGTAGGTCGCCCTGCAGCCCTTGTATTCGATGGCTTGCTGCGCAAAGGCATCATCGTCCGCGGTGGTCATGCGCTTGATTTCCCAACGTCCATTCGGGTCACAATCGGCAGCCGTGAGCAAAATGAGAAATTCATCGCTGCGCTGACAGAAGTACTTGCAGAGGTTGCTGTGCAAGCCTAATAAGATTATGACAAAAGGTTGATTTCATGACAAAAATTACAATATTCGGTGTAGGGCTGATTGGAGGCTCATTGGCCCTATGCTATAAAGGTAAGCCTGATTTTACCGTTGTCGGCCATTCGCCCAATCCTAAATCCGTAGAGAAGCTGCTGCAGCGTGAAGTGGTCGATATCGCGACAACCTCGATGGCAGAAGCTGTAGACGGAGCCGATTTTATTTTCCTCTGCGTGCCGGTAGGGAATCTGGAAACATATATCGAACAGCTGGTGAAGCTGCCGCTGAAGCCAGGCTGTATCATCACCGATGTCGGCAGCACCAAAGCATCCGTGACGGAGAGAGCCGCCTCGCTCGCTATGGAAGGCGTGCATTTCATCGGCGGGCATCCGATGGCGGGCTCGGACCGGCATGGCGTGGAGGCGGCATCCTCGTATTTGTTCGAGAATGCGTTCTACGTGCTGACACCGGCTGCCGGCACACCGCAAGCCGAGGTCGACCGCTTGGCCGCCCTGCTTAAACCGACCAAAGCGCAGATTGTGCAGGTCGATGCGCGCGAGCATGACGATATCGTGGGAGCGATCAGTCATTTGCCGCATATCATCGCTGTTGCGCTGGTCAATCAGGTCAGGAAGTATAACGATGCCAATCCGTTATACCAGAATTTGGCGGCCGGGGGCTTCCGCGACATCACGCGCATCGCCTCCAGCGAGCCGACGATCTGGCGCGATATTCTCGTGAACAACCGCGAAGTGCTGCTGCGTTTGATTAAGGATTGGAATCGCGAAGTGTCCCTGTTTATCGATCTGCTCGAGCGCAGCGATGGGGAAGGAATTGCGCAGCAATTCCGCACGGCCGGCGATTTCCGCAGCCAGCTGCCGGAGCGGCGCAAAGGGATGATCACGTCTTTATACGACATTTATGTCGACATCCCGGATCATCCTGGCATCATCGGCCAGATTACGACGACGCTGGGTAATGAAAAGATTAATTTGAGCAATATCCAAATTATCGAAAGCCGCGAGGATGTTCCTGGCATCCTGCGTCTATCCTTCCGCAATCAAGAAGATGCGGATCGTGCCGTGCAAGTGCTTAAGCGCGATTACGCGGTGCATGTATAGCGAATGAATGAAGCTGAGTTCCAGCCTTTTCTGCGATTGCGGAAAGGATGGAATTCAGCTTTTTTAAATGAATAATCTCTCATTCTCAAAGTCTATGAGCTTATGCTATAATGACTACTGCCGTTATACCAATATTACTTATAGATGGGGCGAAAGTAACAAATGATCCGTAAAATGTGGAAACCTTTAGTACTTATGATTGCTGTAACAGCTAACTTTTTCCCCAATCTGGTTCAAGCTAACGATACCATTTACTCGAACCAAGTGACTGTGCTTGTGTATCATCACATAGATGATGAGCAGCAAAGCGGTGTCACAATTTCCACGAAACTATTTTCGGATCAATTGCGTGCACTTAAGCGAAAAGGCTACCAATTCATCACGATGGATCAATTCAAGCGATTCATGAGCAAAGGGGCTAGTGTACCGGACAACGCGGTTCTTGTCACCTTTGACGACGGCTATAGAAGCTTCTATACGAACGCCTATCCAGTTTTGAAGCGGATGGACATCCCAGCTGTCAACTTTGTCATTACGAAGGATCTGGACGATCCGCTGCACAGCTCCATTCCGTCCTTATCCAATGAAGAGATTGCGCAAATTCGCCGTGAAGACCCGGATATTGAGTTTCAGGCGCATTCGGATTCGCTGCATGCGATGAAAGACGGGAAGCCGATGCTGACCAATAAAATGATGAGAGGCGAGCGGATCGAGACCGATGCTGAGTTCGAGCAGCGTGTATTGGACGATACGACAAAGTGCATACGCAAGCTTAGCGATTTGAAAGGGGCCAAAGCGGTGGATGCCTATGCGTATCCGTTCGGAAGCTATGACGACCAGACGATGGAACTGTTGAAGCAAGCCGGCATCCAGTACAGCTTCACGACCAAGACAGGCATGGCCAGCCGCCATACCGATCCGATGCAAATCCCGCGGATCAATGCAGGGAGTCCTTATGTGCGTGCCCATTCTGTCAACAATCTGATCCGACATCAGGTAGAACTGGAAGCGATTAACTAAAATCAAAGGATAGAAAACGGTTTCAAAAAGTTGTTGACAAATTGAAAACGGATACATATAATAAAAGTACAGTATGGTTTCTCTCCACTCCTATCCGATAATTGCACCATAAGTGCAACCGCCAATTTGGCGGTTTTTTTTTGTCTAAAATGAATAGCGAGTTTAAAAAACGCCACAGTTCGAAACGGCGACGTTTAGGTGAAATCTAACACTTTTATATGATTTGAAACTGTCTCCTTTCGTTAGATCTTAGATTATATTTTGGATGGTATCTTCCATGCTTTTCATAAGTTCACTATGCCGTTCTTTTAAATAAATAGTTTCAAACGAAATCCCTCTCGATAAATTTAGTAAGCCTTAACAATTTTAGTTAAACTTACGCTTGTGAAGGAATTCCTTTGTAAAAAGTTACAGAAATTTGCTGTATGAAGAAATAGTATAGATTCATTTAACAATATAGAAACATAAAATATATATAAACGATAAAATGTAGAAAAAAATGTAAGTATGAATGATAGAATATCCATAAATTCACTGAAAGTGAGTGATTCTATGGATGTGTTTTTGCCAAGATGATCGAATAGCGACAGTATGTATGAGTTGAATGCCAAACGATAGATAAGACTTACAGCCGAAGGAAAAGCTTGCTTAGCAATCTGACGGAGTGGTTGATGAAGATGGGGGTGTCGGTTTTATACGAATACCCGAGCGGCATTTAAATGAACGAAGCGCTCAAATACCTTGACGACTCCCAATATTTTAAAAGGTATTTGTCAATAAGGTTCTAAAGCTAAGCGCTAGCGTAAGAAGTACAACGATTCCCCTTGAGCTTGTTTTTTATGGCGAGATCAGCTAATGGCTCGAACGCGTAATGATGTGGTTGTCAAGAAGTTTTCAAACTTGACAGTGAGGAAGAATTTGAATGGTAAGTGTGATTAATATGATTTCAATTTTATCAAGAGTCATTTGGAATTTATCGATTCTTCACGGGGAATTACGATGCGATTAAAAGCAGGTTTGACTTTGAGCTAAGGAAAGATCAAAGCTGATCATAAGCAGCAAATGTGCAACCGCCAATTCGGCGGTATTTTTGTTTTCAGCCATGCGTTCGGACTCCGGAAAATGTGTATTTTTTGTGAAAATACCATATTTTGATGTCCAACTTTATACAATGACTATGACGGATATCTGAATAAATCAGACGCTGAATTCTAAAGATTTAACAAATTATTGTCGAATTGAGCAGGATTTTCGCAATGAATCAAGAATGTGTATAGTCCGGCGATATTGTGAGAGAAAGGAATTCACAATTCGTTCACAAATAACCGCAACTTTTCACTCCCGCTGAAGTACAACATGTAGGAACAGCTGGGAGTGCTACCCGGAATCGCAAGGAGGGGCCGCACCGTAATGACCGATTCCCAGTTGATCAGAGAAATCAAGGATGGAAACGTTCAACTTTACAATGAACTTATGCGTCGTTACGAGCGTAAAATCCTTGCATTTATATTTCATATGTTGAAGAGCACGCATATGGAAGCTATTGCGGAAGATCTCTGCAATGAAACTTTTTATAAAGCGTACCGCAGTCTGCACTCCTTCCGTGAAGTAGAGGCTTCGTTCTCCACTTGGCTGTACACGATTGCCCGCAATACGGTGTTAAGTGAGCTGCGCAAAAATAAAAGCGTGCAAGTTTCGTTGGAGCAAAGCGGCCATACGCCGCACGCTTCCTACGACGCTATGCCGGAACAGACGATGCTGCGCAATGAGAAGGTATCGATGGTCCGCGAGGCGATTAACAGCTTGCCGGAAAAGCAGCGCTCCGCGCTGATCCTGCGCGAATATGATCAGATGGATTACCAGGAAATCGCCAACATCTTGGGACAGACGGTCAGTTCCGTGAAGTCGCTGTTATTCAGGGCTAGGGCATCGGTGAAGGTGCAGCTGGATCCTTATTTCAGCGAGCCGATATTTGAAGAATCGAAGGGATGAAAGAGCGATGAAGTGTAATGACATTCAGGAGTTATTTGGAATCTATTGGGATTTGCCGAATGATGACCTGAGACGCGCCGCGGTGGATAAACACATTGCGACTTGTCTGAGCTGCGCAGAAGAATTTCGGATCTGGGAAGAGAGCACGGTGCTGATCCGCACGGCGACGATTGAAGATGAGCTGCCGGATTACGAGCCAGCTGTCTCCAATAAGGTGATGGATCGGATCTATCAGGACGAGACATGGCGGGTTCCTGTGACGGAACGCATCTACTCGATCTCTTATAACCTGAGAAGAAATTTGACAGCGGTCATCGCATTCTGTTTAGCTTTGTTCATCTTTAGCTTTCTGTTTGCTGTCGTCTACAATGGAGAGCCGCAATCGACCATTGCTTCGGCGGACAATTCTCTTTTTGACATGGAGGCCCCACAGGCCTTGAAATCGACCACGAGCGAATCCATGAACGGGCATAAAATGGTGGATGCTGTGGCCAGCTTGAATCCGAGCTTTATGGAGCCCCTGCGCTTCCATGTCGGGCCGATTCATTCCTATCCGCATTATTTGCTGGTCATTTCGATTCTTGGTTTAATCTGCACGATGCTGATTATGAATTGGCTGTCTCGCACTCACAAATAGCGCTCCGCAAGGGGCCTTTTCATTTTGTACCCATTACACATTATAGGAGGCTGAATATGACAACCATCGGTTTCATCAGGCATGGCAGCACAGAGTGGAATCTGCTCGGGAAGCTGCAAGGACAGCTGGATACGGATTTGACGGAGGAAGGCAGGGAGCAAGCGAGATTGCTGGGGCTTCGGCTTGCCGGCGAATCGTGGACAGGCATCATCAGCAGCGATTTGCGCAGAGCGCAAGAGACTGGGATGATCGTTGCCGAGCAATCCGGCATTCCCTTCCTAGGCACTGATGCGCGGCTGCGTGAGCGCCGTTACGGGCTGGCTGAGGGCACGACAGCAGCTGAGCGGGAAGAACGCTGGGGCACCGAATGGAAGCTGCTGGATATCGGGCAGGAGACCGATGACGAGCTGCTTGCGCGCTGGTCCGAATTGGAGCAAGAGCTGCTCCGTACGTACCCCAATGAGCGTCTCCTATTGATATCGCATGGCGGCTTTATCGTTCAAGTATTGAAAGGATTGCAGATGAATCCTGAAGCTTTTTTGCAAAATACGTCTTTAACGATTTTACTGCGTAAAGATCAGGGCTGGGAGCTTGAACTGTATAACTGTTTGCGGCATCTAGACTCTGAAACTTCGATTTCAGCCCAAGGGTAACGTTCTCAACACGACACAACAATTCTATCGAAACCAAAGCGCGACTCCGTCTGGAGATGCGCTTTTTTTGCTGGCCGCGGAATATTTTCGGGAAAAAATCCCATAATGGTTACTAGAAACCACGGAGCTTCAAGCTCTGTACAATGGGGGGGCGTCTTAATGGAAATGAATCTTGCAGACATGCTTTGCTACGCCGACATCCATGAATTAAGCAGAATAGCCCACACCTACGAATGTGAATGTAACGGCCATTCCAAGAACGATTTGATTCAATCTATCTTGAGCACGGCGCTGCGCAGAGAGATTTTTGAGAGACAAGTTCAAAACTTAAGTATGGAAGACATCCGCTTTCTGAATTCGCTGTTGTTCGATCAGCGCAATGCGTTCAGTCTGGAAGAGTTGCTCGCTAGAGTGGGGCAGTCGTACTTTGCCAAGCAGGACAATCAGGACTGGAATCCGCGCGAGATGATTATCAAGTTTAAGAAGCTGGGTTGGCTCTTCAACGGGTATTCGCAGCAGACGAAATCGTTATTCCACGTCCCGAAAGATTTGAAGAAGAAGTTCCACGATGTGTTGACGAGCAGGTTTAAAACTTCTCTGGTGGGGACGGAGGAACCCCGCGTATACCGCGATGAACAAATGTTGATCGTCGATGACATTCATCATTTCCTCACTTATTTGGCCATGCAGCAAAGCGTGCCGCTGGCGGCCGACGGCACCATGTATAAACGTCAATTGCAGCAAATTTTGGACCGTTTCTCCGTTCAGGAAGAAATGGTGATGAAAGGGGCATGGAGATTCGGTTACGGGCGTATGTTTAAAGAGTACCCCAATCGATTCTCGCTGATCTACGACTATTGCTACTATCAAGGGCTCATCGGCGAGGATGGACAAACTCTCTATTTGACTGACGCCGGCAACCAGCGGGTGCAGGAGGGCAGCAAAGAGAACCTGGCAGCAGTCTATCGTTTCTGGCTTCGCTTGTACAAGAATCCGATTCCGAATGTGCAATCGCTCTCACAGTGGATTGAGCGCTTGACCGGCCAATGGGTGACAGCTGCGTCTCTCGGTGAGGTACTGTGCAAGCTGATTAAGCCGTTCTACTATGACACCTCAGAATCCATCTTTGAACAGCGCATCTTGCAGATGATGATGCATCTTGGATTGCTCCGCATTGGTGAAGATGAAGTGCAGGGCAAAGTCGTGCAGGTTACGAAGCTTGGAAGTAGTCTGATTCGAGGTACATATGTGGCTGAAGAGGACAAGGTTACGTACATGCTGGACTCTTATTAGGTATTAACACATTCCGAACAGAGCGGGCGATTGCATGAAACGGAAGATAGCTGTGTGAATATGCTTTAATAGGAGCATACACAATCTTAGACACAAAAGAGTGTAATCAAGAACATATTTCTGCGAAAATGAAGGCTCCTAACAAACCGCGGACAACATTTGGAGGTAGGTCCTATGGGAAAAATGAATGTATCTAACGATGCGCTGTTGGCACTTTTCGCGGAGATGGTTTGGGATGATGCCATACGCAAACATAAGGAAGAGAACCTTTACAAAGAGATTGACCGTGCTTTAGCTAAGGGAGATCAAGCAACATTCCTGGCCCTTACATCTGAGCTCAAAACATTACTATCCCTCGGCTGACGAATGGCGGACGCCTTGCATATTGAATTCTTGAAAGACATGGGAAGCTTGCTTCTCATGTCTTTTTTGTTGAACCAATCGGATCGTGAATGCGTCAGATTAAATACCAAATGAATATGTGACAAAAGGAGTATTGCAATGAAACATACAGCTAGAGTTTTCAGCCGGCGTCACACGCTATGGGCGCTGATTGTCTTTGTCGGCCTTATTCTTGCCTCTGCCTCTATATATGCCATTTATTTGTACAATAAAATGAATGACACCATTGATCGGATCGCCGCGCCGGCAGCTTCGTCCCCGACGGGGACGAAGCCGCTCCAAACGGGCGCCGTGGCGAATCTGACACCGGTTACGAAACCGATGTTCGATAAGCCTTTGACGTTCTTATTGACCGCCGTCGACGAGCGTGCCGGCAGCGAAGGGTCGCTGAACACGGATGTGATGATGCTCTTTAGCGTGGATCCGACGACCCGCCAAGCGACCGTTGTCTCCATCCCGAGAGATTTGGAAGTGACGGCGGAGCAATCTGGGTTCTCGGATTCGCATAAGGTGAATTATTTTTATGCCTACTACTATAATCAAAGCAAGGATACGGCGTTAAGCGAAACAAAGAAATTGTTTAGCAATTTATACAACGTTCCGATCGATTACATGGCGGTCATTAACTTTGACGGTTTCCGGCAATTGATTGACTCGCTTGGCGGGATGACGATCGATGTGGACATGGATATGAAATATGAAGACGTAAGCGACGGCACGAACATTCATCTGTCCAAAGGCGTTCAGCATTTGAACGGTAAGCAGGTGCTGGATTTTATCCGTTACCGCAAATCGAATCTCGGAACGGCAGAATCATCCGATTTGGTGCGTAACGAACGGGAGCAGCAAGTACTTAATCAACTGCTGGACCAGTTGACTTCCTTAAATGGCGTATCCGCCTGGGGCAAAGTTCTCGATATTGCCGGGAACTCCGTGAAATCGGATATCCCAGCGGACGATCTGCGCACAATGACCCTGGCGTACAAGACGCTGAAGCCGCAGGAGGTGAATTACATTCATCTGGATGGTGAATGGGAAAGCCCGTACGTCGTAGTTAAGCAAGAGGATCTTGATCAAGCGTTCGCAGCCCTGCGAACGCAGTCGCCCGATTCCATTGACAGGCTGCCACAGACAAACTAAAGTATCATTTAGAGCTTGCTTACATAGCAAGCTTTTGTTTTGCAAACGATATGGGAGGACGGACCTACATATGAAATTTAGTGAAATTGAACAAGATCAATGGCCTGATCTCAAACCATACCTGGATACTTGTCTGTTGCCGCTTACAGGGCTGAAGGGCTTCGAGGACCCTGTGCAGACGACACATGCGCTAGAGCAGCTGCGGGATGCGCTGGATGTCATTGAAATTCCTTATAAGGGAAGAGTGGTGACCTATCCGGCGCTCCATTATGTAACGGGGGTGGACATGCCGGCGCAGTTGGACGCCATCTGTCTGCAATTGAAACGTTCGGGCTTTCGCTATGTGATCGTAATGACGATTCATCTGCCAGCTGCAGCGTGGACGGCGAAGGAGGCTGATTTGCTGATTTCTGTCGATATGGCGCAATGGCCGGAACAGGCAAACGACATCAAATCCCGGATTTCGCAGCAGATCCAGCAGATGTGGCAGCAAGGTGACTAAGTTTCGATTTGAGGGCAAAATGAGTGTATTATTGGAAAAAAAATTGTGCACGATAAGGAGAGCACTCGATTTCTTTGGCAAAAAAAAGATGTGACAATTTCGTTAAAATTTGTCCGAAGGGCAAGATTTCAGCGTTGGAAAACGCGTTCAGGATTCTTGACGCCCTAGAAGTCGTAGGCTATTATTAGTAATGTCCTAGTATTGTAGTGTAATGTCGAACGACACGTGATAGAGGAACTGTGCGTCCGAGGGGGTTTCGGACGCCAGGCCATGTAGGAGGGTAGACCTGAGAATGAGTGACCACAACAAGCACAATGAAGAGCAGCATGGAAAGAAACCGGGTACCAAACGCGAAATGTCCCGTCGACAATTTCTTTCCTACACCCTGGGTGGCGCTGGAGGATTCATGGCAGCGGGCATGATGATTCCGATGCTAAGGTTTGCTGTTGATCCTGTCCTTAAACCAAAGGCAGCGTCGGATTGGATCAAAGTTGTCGAAGAAAGTAAAATCACGAATGTTCCTCAATCGTTTACATTCCAAGTTCATCAAGTTGATGGCTGGTATGAAAGCGATGCAGAACTTGTAGCGTGGATTTCCAAAGACAGCAGCGGCAAGCTTTTTGCATTGAATCCAACATGTAAACACCTGGGCTGTACGGTTAACTGGAATGACAACCCGGCTTACAAAGACCAGTATTTCTGTCCATGCCATGGCGCGCACTACACACAAGACGGTAAGAACCTTGCCGTAGCGCCGAAGCCGTTGGATGAATACACGCTCAAAGTCGAGAATGGGTTCGTTTACGTTGGTCAACTGCATGCCAACACAAGAGTATAAGGAGGCGTCACCATCAGATGTTTAAAAACATGTACAACTGGATTGACGAACGTCTTGATATTACGCCGATGTGGAGAGATGTAGCAGACCACGAGGTTCCCGAGCACGTTAACCCTGCTCACCACTTTTCCGCGTTCGTTTATTGCTTCGGCGGATTGACGTTTTTCATTACAGTCATTCAGATTTTGTCAGGTATGTTCTTAACGATGTACTACACACCTGATATTATCAACGCCTATGCCAGCGTTGACTACTTACAACATAAAGTGGCTTTCGGTGTGATCGTGAGAGGTATGCACCACTGGGGAGCCAGTTTAGTTATCGTTATGATGTTCTTACATACCCTGCGCGTGTTCTTCACTGGTTCTTACAAGGCTCCTCGTGAAATGAACTGGGTTGTGGGCATGCTGATTTTCTTCGTTATGTTAGGTCTTGGTTTCACCGGATACCTGTTGCCTTGGGATAACAAAGCATACTTTGCGACTCAAGTAGGTATTAAGATTGCTGCATCGGTGCCATTTATCGGGCAATACATCGCAACGCTGATGCAAGGTGGAGAAATCGTTGGCGCGCAAACGCTAACACGCTTCTTTGCAATCCACGTGTTCTTCCTGCCGGGCGTTTTGCTTGCTTTGCTTGCCGGACACTTCTTCATGATTCGCAAACAAGGTATTTCCGGACCGCTATAATTGAGAGGAGGGGCAATGCGTGGCGCATGGTCATAAGTCAGACGAAAAAGTTGTATACGTCGGGGATTCCCGCGTAGTTAAGAAAACTCCAGAGCAAAGATTGATTCCTCGCGATTACTCCGCGTATCCGGGAAAATCCGAAGCTTTTATTCCTAACTTCTTGCTAAAAGAGTGGATGGTAGGCGTAGTCGTACTAGTCGGCATGTTAGTGCTGGTTATGTCCGATCCGGCTCCGCTGGGTTACCCGGCTGATCCGAAGAACACGCAGTTCATTCCAATGCCGGACTGGTACTTCCTGTTCATGTACCAATTGCTGAAGTATCCGTATACTTCCGGCAATTACGTCGTGTTCGGTGCGGTTATCGTGCCAGGCTTGCTGTTTGGCGGATTGCTGCTTGCTCCATTCCTGGATACAGGCAAAGAACGCAGATTTTACAGAAGACCGATTGCCGCTTCCTTGATGATCCTATCCTTAGTGGCATGTTCCTATTTGACTTACACGTCTTGGGCTCACTACCAAGTTGAGCTTAAAGATAAGAATATCGTCCCTGAGCACATTAAGCGTGAAGAAGAACTGCACGCGAATAAAGGTGCGGCTGCTGGCGGCGGTGCCAGCAAAGATACGAAAAAAGCGCCAGCTATTGTGGCTGCAGACGATCCAGGCGCTGAAATTTATAAGAAAGCAACTTGTCTTGCATGTCACCAAGCCGGTCTGAAAGGAATGCCTTCTTCCGGCGTACCAGCCTTGCTGGGTGTCGGCGACAAACATTCCAAAGATGAAATCTTGGGCATTATCAAAAACGGTAAAGGCAACATGGGCAAACAATATCAAGCTAACCTTGATAAAGGCCTGACAGATGCCGATATTGACAAACTGGCTGACTGGTTATCCAGACAGAAAGCCCAGTAAGACACAGAACCTGATCGCGCAAGCGGTCAGGTTTTTTTAAATCAGCCTTTGGAGGAGGAACTATCTTGAAGTCCACGTTTTCGCTCTCTTACTTTTGGAGCTCATCTTTTTTGCTTAACCCGAAGTTCCTCTGGCTCCTGTTGATCTGTAATTTTCTTGGCACCGTCTATGGGTACGAATGGTATTGGAATCAGATGGTCGATACGATTGCGGAGAACCCGATCTGGTATGTCATCTTTGTGCCAGACAGCCCGACCGCGAGTCTGTTTTTTACCGGAGCTGTACTGTACTTGATCCTCGATCAACGCAAACTGAACTCGGAGAGAAGCAAGCTGTATCGCGCCTTCCGCGCCTTTGTGGAAGCGTTCGCACTTATTACATCGTTTAAATATGGCATCTGGGCGGTCACGATGATTTGGGCTGGCGCCTGGCAGGGCGTGCCGGTTGGCACGGACGGCTGGATGCTGACAGCCTCGCATTTGGCTATGGCCGTTGAAGTCCTGCTGTATGCAAGGTGGTTTACATACCGGCTTCCAGCAGTCGTTCTTGTGGCCATCTGGACGCTTTCGAATGATTTCATGGATTATCAGCGCGGTGTTTTTCCAAGGCTGCCGGAAGAGCTCTGGGACAATCTGCCGACCATTGACGGGTTTACGATCGGATTAAGTATAGCGGGCATTCTTATTGCTCTTGCTTTCCACCGTTCTCGAGCCCACAAGAAAGCAACCGCGGCGAGATAACAGGTCTAATTCGGGACAAACCTCCATAAACTGTTCGTGAAGGAGGGATTGTCCCATGTTGGTTGGAACCGGCACGAAACGGTTGGCCACCGTAGTCATGATCATAGTTCTTATCGGACTTCTCGCGGGATGCGGAGCCGTGCCAAGTGAGAAGGAAACAACGGCGCAGCAAGCGGATCCGGAGCAAATGCAGAAAATGGAGTTCTTGAACCAAGTGGCCGAGGATATGTACAACAAGACGATGGAAGGTCAAGTGGTCGAGGCGAGAAGCAAATTGCAGCAGATTTCGGACCAAATCCCGAAAATTCACTTCGAAGGGGTCACCTCTGTAGAAGGGCTGAACGCGCTTACGGAGACGATCACGCAAGCGAAGCGTGTTTTTAACGCTGCTTCCTATTCAAATGAAGAAGGCAAAGTGGCAGTTGCCAAAATCCGGCTGGCCACAGATGCGCTCACTCATAAAAATCAGCCGATGTGGCTTCAATATTATAAGGTTTTGCAAAACGACATAGACGAGTTGAAAAGCACGCTTAGGCCGGACGGGCAGAAAGCGGCGATGGCCAGTTATACGAAGCTCTCGCAGCATTTGGGCGTTATCCGCCCATCGCTGCTCATCAGCAGGCAGCCTGCCGATGTCGAGAAGCTGGACTCGTTGATGACCTTCCTGCACAGCCTATTGAACCAAAACCCGCTGCCAATGAGACAGCTCGGCTCAGGAATGGACCATCTGCAGCAGACGATCGACGAGCTGTTTATGAAAAATAAAGATGCCATCGCTTTCGTGCCTGTCACCGATCCGATTCAGCCGATTATTTGGTCGATCGGCATTGGATTCATCATTGTCAGCGTGCTGAGCTTCTCGGCATGGCGGATGTACCGTTCAGGCAAGCATGTCGTTCCTGTGCGCAGACAGCAAGCGAAGACGCGAGAAAAAGAGTATTTATAAACCAAATCCCGCCAGGCCGGATGGCCGCAGCGGGATTTTTTCATTCCTTCTTGAATCCTTCACCGAGCACATCATGAACTTCACCTATAATAATGAAAGCCCGTGGGTCGATGGAAGTGATGAGCTCACGCATTCTCCGCGTTTCGTGGCGATAGACGACACAGTACAACACTTCTTTCTGATTGCCGGAGTAGGCGCCTCGGGCAGGGAAGAGCGTGACGCCGCGATCCAGCTCCTGGGTGATCGTTTGCGCTAGCTTGTCCGCATGATCGCTAATAATCGTGAATGCCTTGGCTGCATGCGCGCCTTCAGAGATATAGTCGATGATTTTGGCAGTGACGAATACAACGACCAGTGAGTATAGTACCTTCTCTTTTGGCAAATAAAGGAAGGAGGAACCGATGACGACGACGTCGATGACAAGAATGACTTGACCGACACTCCAACCTCTTTTTTTATTTCCAATTCTCGCCAAAATATCAGAGCCGCCTGTCGTGCCGCCAAAGCGGAAAACGAGACCGAGCCCAGTCCCTAATGTTAATCCCGCGTATAGCGTGACGAGGAAATAGTCCTGCGACGTCCGGAATGGCACAAGCCATTGATGGTGAATCGCAAGTTCCAACACCCAGAGGAAGAAAGACAGCGAGAGGACGCCAAAGATGGTGTAAAGCATCGCTTCTTTGCCGAAATTTCTCCATCCCAAGTAAAACAAAGGGATATTGATGATCAGCGTCGAGTAGGACGGAGGTACGTTGAGGACATATTTGAGCAGCAGCGATACACCTGTAACGCCTCCCTCCATGAGCTCATTGGATATGACAAAATAGTGCAGCCCGAAAGCATATATGGCCGTGCCGATGAAAATAGCTGCCAAATTCGTTAATCGATCCGAGATTCGTTCCTTATACATCGTTTGTTTTTCCTCCATCTGGCCTAGGGCGCTATGTATACGTATAGTATATCTTTTTTTTGCAATGAAAAAAATTTGTCAACTTTTCATGTTTAGTTTAACATGGTAATGATAACTTGTGGGTGATCATGGAAAGAAGGGTGAGCATGTCCGAACGTACACTTAAAGATATGCAGCAAGAAGTCGACCGCTATATATCTCAATTTAAAGAAGGCTATTTCAGTCCGCTGGCGATGCTGGCAAGGATGTCCGAAGAAGTCGGTGAACTGGCTAGAGAAGTGAACCATGCCTATGGGGAGAAGCCGAAAAAAAAGACGGAAGCGGACAATTCCATTGAGCTGGAGCTTGGCGATATTTTGTTCATCACGATCTGTTTTGCCAATTCGCTGGGGATTGATTTGACTGAAGCTCACGACAAAGTGATGCATAAATTCAATACCCGCGATGCAGACCGTTGGACTAAAATTAACACCGAAAACACATAACCTTCATAAACTGTACCATCTCTATAAGAAGGAGGGATGGGCAGATGAATGGAGAAAATCAAATACAGAAAGCATACGAATCTATTCTTGGTCACGATTTTGAGAAGGCCATTGAATGGTTTGAAAAAGCGATAGCAGCAGAGCCGCATAACGCTGCCTATCACTACAAACTATCCATCACTTATGCGAGAAGCAATAAGCTGCACAAAGCGATCGAGCACGCCACGAAGGCGGTCGAGCTGGAATCAGGCAGTGAGACGCATCGCTATCATCTGAAAGTGCTGCGGGCAAGAGAGCTGGCTGAACAGGCACACAAGGAGTTAAAAGGCGCCAAACAAACAGAGCGTGCGATCTTCTTACTGAAGCAGGCGCTGGTGCTGGATCCTCTATTTATAGAAGCGTATTTGACTCTAGCAGAAGTTTTTGCAAGTCGAAGGGATTATGAGAACGCCTATAAGACAGTGATGGAAGGGTTAAGGCTGGAGCCTTTTCACGAAATAGCCAAGCAGCAAGCGGCTCAGTACAAACAATTGCTGAAATAGATGAGCATGAATCATAGAAAAGGGAGAGAACGACAGACATGGATCGCAAAATTAGAGTAGCCGTCGTAGGCGCAAGCGGTAGAATGGGGCGGGAGGTCGTCAAGAAAGTGTTGGCGGAGCCAGATATGGAACTGGCTGCGGGCGTTGCCCGTACCTCCGGTCCGATTGATTTAGGGCGAATGGTAGGTATGGAGGAGTGCGGCGTTCTGATGCAGAACGATTTGGAGCTCGCACTGGTAACGTCGAAACCGGATGTGCTGGTCGATTTTACAGGTCCGCAAACCGCCTTCTCGCATACGAGTCTGGCCATTAAGCATGGTGTCCGTCCGGTGATGGGCACGACGGGTTTCACGCCCGAACACATTCAGGAGCTGGACAAGCTGTGCCAAGAGCAGGGAATCGGCGGCCTGATCGCTCCGAACTTCTCCATCGGCGCGATTCTCATGATGCGTTTTGCCGCGCAAGCATCCAAGTATTTCCCTCATCTGGAGATCATTGAATACCACGGTGACCAGAAGTTGGATGCCCCATCCGGCACCTCCATCAAAACCGCCGAGCTGATCTCGGAAGTGCGGGAAGAAATCCGCCAAGGCAATCCCCGTGAAGAGGAAACCATTGATGGCTCGCGCGGCGGGTATTACAATGGGTTTAGAATACATAGTGTGCGGCTGCCCGGAATTTTTGCCCAACAAGAGGTTATTATGGCAGAGCCAGGCCAAGCGCTGAAGATCCGGCATGATTCTTATGATCGCGCAGCCTATATGCCGGGAGTAGCCATTGCAGTACGGAAAGTGATGACGTATACAGGCATGATCTACGGCTTTGAGCATTTTATTGATTAGAGATGAGAAGCTTTCCGAGGAAAGCGCTAAGGAGAGATGACCATGCTAAAAATAGCGTTAATTGCCCATGATCGTAAAAAGGATGAGATGGTGAACTTCGTCACTGCATATGAGCACGTTTTTCACGGTCATAAATTGTATGCGACGGGAACGACAGGGCAGCGGATTATGGATAATACGAAACTGGACGTACATCGCTTCATGTCCGGCCCGCTTGGCGGGGATCAGCAGATCGGAGCGCTCGTCGCAGAGAATGAGATGGATCTTATCATCTTTCTCCGCGACCCATTGATGGCCCAGCCGCACGAGCCGGACATTATCGCTTTGCTTCGTTTGTGCGATGTGCAGGGCATTCCGTGCGCGACGAACATCGCCACGGCAGAGCTGCTGGTGCGTGCCGTAGACCGGGGCGACTTTGCCTGGAGAGAACTCGTACATAAATATAAACCGGGAATCGATGCCAATGAATGATTCGTTAGATATTCTGATCTTCGGCGCGCATGCGGATGATGCTGAGATCGGCATGGGCGCCACGATCGCCAAGCATACGGCAGCCGGACTGAAGGTGGGCATCTGCGATTTGACGTACGCCGAAATGTCCTCCAACGGCACAGTGGAGCTGCGACAAGCCGAGGCGGAGGAAGCGGCGCGCCTGCTAGGCTTGAGCCTTCGCACAAACCTCGGGCTGCCGGATCGCGGCTTGTTTATGTCGCCAGACTACATCGAGCGCATTACGATGGAGATCCGCAAATATAAGCCAAGAATCGTATTTGCACCGTACTGGCAGGACCGCCATCCGGATCATATTGCCTGCTCGCAGTTAATTCAGGAGGCGGTATTCAACGCCAAGCTGCGCAGGTATTTGCCCGAGATGGAAGCGGTGCAGGTGCAGCAGCTGTATTTTTATTTTATTAACGATGTGTACGAAGCGGACGTTATGGTCGACGTTTCCAGTTGGTATGATGCCAAAATTGCTGCGCTCAGCGCCTATCGTTCGCAGTTTGTTACGGGGCAGGACACCGTATCCACACCGCTGAATCAAGGCTATGTAGAGCGTGTGGAAGCGCGCGACCGGCTTATGGGCCAGAAACGAATGATCACTTACGCAGAAGGCTTCGTCTCCAAATTGCCGCTGCTGGTGGACCGCTTCGCTTGACCGGAAAATGAGGTGGACAATGAGCGATAAGCTGAAAATAGGGATTACCTGCTATCCGACACTGGGCGGATCCGGCGTTGTAGCGACAGAGCTGGGGAAGCTCCTGGCGGAGAAAGGGCATGAAGTGCATTTCATTACGCACAGCATGCCGTTTCGGCTGGGTAAATATCATAAAAACATTTTTTACCACGAGGTTGAGGTCAGCGAATATTACGTATTCCGTTATCCGCCTTATGACTTGTCGTTGGCCAGCAAACTGGCGCAAGTGGCGAAGATGGAAGAGCTGGACCTGCTCCACGTGCATTACGCGATTCCGCATGCGGTTTGCGCCCTGCTCGCCAAGCAGATGGTCGGCAGCAAGCTCAAGGTTGTGACAACGCTTCACGGTACGGATATCACGGTGCTGGGGCAAGACCAATCGATCTCGGATTTGATCCGGTACGCGATTAATGAAAGCGACGCCGTCACAGCGGTGTCCAAAGATCTGATCCGGGAAACGAGAGAATCGCTCGCCATCGACCGGGATATTGATTTGACCTACAATTTCGTAGATAAACGGGTTTATTATCCGCGAGATATTTCCAAACTGAGAGGAGAGTTCGCGCGGGCGGATGAAAAAATTCTCCTGCATATCTCCAACTTCAGGCCAGTGAAGCGCGTTCAGGACGTCGTGGACATTTTTGCTAAAGTATGTAAAAAAATTCCATCCAGACTGATGTTCGTCGGGGAAGGTCCGGATTTGTCCAAAATGATTGCCAAGGTAAAGGAACTGGGCCTTACAGATAAAGTGAGTTTCTGCGGCAAACAGGACGATGTCGCCCAGGTGATCTCCCTGGCGGACGTCATGCTGCTGCCTTCCGAGAAGGAGAGCTTCGGGCTCGTCGCCTTGGAGGCGATGGCCTGCGGCGTGCCGACGGTCGGCTCCAATGCCGGGGGAATTCCCGAGCTGATTACCCACGGGGAAACCGGCTATTTAGCCGATATTGGCGATACCGAGCAGATGGCTGACTATGTGCTTCGTCTGCTGACCGATGAAAATCATTATGAACAAGTTGTGCAAAATTGTTTGCAGCGCGCAAGAGGCACCTTCTGCAACGATATTACGACACAGCATTATGAAGAAATTTATTACCGCGTCTTAGGACGCGAGCTGCCGGAATCCCACCGTATCACGGCTTCGACTTGTCAGTAGAAGAATGCAGCGGGACCGTTAGGAGTGAATATGACACACATGCAAATAGCGGACGCCGGAGCCGCCTACGTACTCGCTACGCTCACTGCGGGCGGGTACGAGGCATATTACGTCGGCGGCTGCGTCAGGGACGCTGTGCTCGCGCGGCCGATCAAGGACATCGACATCGCCACGTCGGCGCTGCCCGACCAGGTGATGGCGTGTTTTAAGCGCACGGCGCCGACGGGACTAGCCCACGGAACGGTGACGGTCATCCTGGAACAGGGGACCTACGAGGTGACGACGTTCCGCAAAGAGGCGCAGTATGAGGGGTTTCGCCGCCCGGCATCCGTCGAGTACATCTCGGACTTAACGGAGGACTTGCGGCGGCGCGATTTTACAATGAACGCCATGGCGATGAACATGGCGCATGAAGTGCTCGATCCGTTCGACGGCCAGCAGGATCTGGCAAACGGTGTGCTCCGCTGCGTCGGGGCAGCGGAGGAGCGCTTCGGCGAAGATGCGCTGCGCATGCTTCGCTGTATCCGCTTCGCCTCGACTTACGGGCTCGAGGTCGAGGCGCAGACGTGGCAGGCGCTGCTGGAGCAAGCTCCGCTGCTGCGCCACATCGCCATGGAGCGCGTGCGCAGCGAGCTCGCCCGCATGGTCGAAGGCCCAGCCCCGGGACGGGCTGTGCGCCTCCTGCTCGCGAGCCGCCTCACGGCTCATCTCAAAAAGCAGCTGCCGCTGCCTTTTGAGCTATGGCTCGCGCACGACCACGCGCTGGACGCTGTCAGCGCGCTAACTGAGCAGCAGACGCGCTGGGCGCTGCTGCTGATGCTCCTGGAGACGCCGGCGGAAACCGTCCGCCTGGCGCTCCAGGAGCTGACCTTCTCCCGCGCCGATACCGAGCGGATCGCGGGCGTACTGGCGCTGCGCGAGTGGCTCGCAGCGCAGCTTGATGGCGGCGAGCATGCGCACGCCGCCGCGGCAGCTTCAGACCCGGCGCTGCTCGCGCGGGTCTGGAAAATAGGCGCTGTGCGCCGCGGCATGGCGGCGGCACACGCGCTCTTGGACGTGCTGCAGGCGCTGCCGCAGCCGTTAGAAGTGGCGCGCGGCGAGCTCGCGCGCTTCCAGCGCTATGCCGTGCCGCTGCTCGTACGGCACGGGCGGGATTGGCTGGCGGAGATGCCTTGCGCCAGCCTGAAGGAACTTGACGTCACCGGCAACGAGGTGGCGGAGGCGCTGGGCAGGAAGCCCGGCCCATGGATGGGCGAGCTGCTTCAGCAGCTGCTCGAACGTGCGGCACTGGGCGAGCTGGTGAATAGGCGGGACGATTTGCTTCAAGCCGCGCGCGACGCTTTGATGTAGCGTCATTCGCGGCTTTCTTAATGATATTGTGAATGAGTGAGCAGGTGAGTGAAGCAAGATGAACGAACGCATATTACAACTATTTGAGCAAAACCCTGATGCTTATGTATCGGGGGAAGAGATCAGCCGAAAGTTAAATGTCAGCCGCACGGCGGTGTGGAAGCATATTGAAGCGCTCCGCCAAGCCGGCTATAAATTCGAATCCGCCACGCGCAAAGGGTACCGCTTGCTGAGCAAGCCTGATGCCTGGAATGTGACCGCGTTGCTGGCTGGTCTGCGTACGAAGCGAATGGGCCAGAAGCTGCACGTTTATGGCGAAGTCGATTCCACGCAAACGATCGCACACGCGCTCGTCGCCTCAGGGGCGCCTGAGGGCACGCTGGTGCTCGCGGAGTCCCAGACATCGGGCAGAGGGCGCATGGGGCGCAAATGGCATTCTCCGGCCGGTAAAGGCATCTGGATGAGCTTGGTGCTGACCCCGCGGATTCCCGTCTATTTCATGCCGCAGCTTACGCTGCTGTGCGCCGTCGCGTTGTGCCGATCGGTACAAAAAACGGCACACGTGGACGCCGGCATCAAATGGCCGAACGATCTGCTGGTCAAGGGCAAAAAAATCAGCGGCATTTTGCTGGAAAGCAGCGGTGAAGACGAGCGGCTGAAATATGTGATAGCCGGCATCGGCATCAGCGCGAATTTGAGCGTCGACGATTATCCGGAAGAGCTGCGGAGCGTTGCCACATCATTAGCGATTGAGCGTGGTGCCGATGTGTCGCGGGAAGCGCTGGTTCAATCCTTTTTGCAAGAGTTTGAAGAGCTGTATGACTTGTACCTGGAGAAGGGCTTTGCGCCGATCCGCTTGCTCTGGGAAGCGCAGAGCGTAACGCTGCGTCGTCCGATTCGGACGCATACGCCGCAGGGGATTGTGGAAGGGATGGCCGAATCGCTGGATGACTCCGGGGCCTTGACGGTCGTGACCAAAGAAGGCGAGCGGATGAAGATTTACTCCGGCGATATCGAGCTGAAGTAGGAAGTCGAGCCGTAGGGGAATAGGGATATTCAAAATATGTAAGGTTTGGTATAATGAAAGTGTGAGGCGGTATCCGTATGGAACTGCACTTGCGGACTTAAGGTCATGATTGTATGGAATACTAAGCACGACAAGATGTTGGATTCTGCTCTGAGCCTTGAGGGGACCGAGACAGAAGGATCATAGGGATTCTTTCTGCATGCGCTCCTTTTAGCTCTTAGCTAAAAGGTTTTTTTATTTTATACGGAAAGCTGGGATACGCATGGAACAACGCAAGCCGTTAACGACAGCCAAGATGAGAAAGATGAAGCAGGACGGTGTGCCGATTACGATGGTAACGGCGTATGATTATCCGTCGGCTAAGCTGTCCGAAGAAGCGGGCGTCGATCTGATTCTCGTCGGGGACTCGCTGGGCAATGTTGTATTAGGCTACGATTCGACGCTGCCGGTGACGCTGGATGATATGGTTTATCATACGCGCGCCGCGGTCAGAGGGGCAGGGAACACGTTTATCGTGGCCGATATGCCGTTCTTGACCTACCACGGTAGCCTCGACGTGACGCTGAAAGGCGTGGCGCGCTTAATGCAAGAAGGCGGCGCGAAAGCGGTGAAGCTGGAGGGCGGCGAAGAAATCGCGGCAACGGTAGAAGCGATTACGAAGTCAGGCGTGCCGGTTGTCGGTCATATCGGCTTAACGCCGCAATCGGTGCACCAGCTCGGGGGATTCCGCGTGCAGGGCAAGAGCTCGGAGCAGGCGGAGAAGCTGATGCGCGACGCGAAAGCGATTGAGCAGGCCGGGGCTTGCGCGATCGTCATTGAGCTCGTGACCGATGAGCTGGCAGCCTGGATTACGAAGGAGCTGTCCATTCCGACGATCGGCATCGGTTCTGGCGTGAATTGCGACGGGCAAGTGCTCGTCTTCCACGATCTGCTGCAGTATGGAAGTGCCAGCGCACCCAGAAAGTTCGTAAAAACGTACGCGAATATTGGGGAAGCTATACGCAATGGCATCAGCAGCTATGTGCAGGAAGTGAAAACACGCGCTTTTCCTGCACCTGAGAATACGTTTCATATGGATAACGATGTTGTCCAATATTTATATGGGGATAAGGAGTAATGGCCGCCATGAAAGCTGTCCAAACGATAGAAGTCGTTCATACGATCAGCGATTTGCGAGCGCGGGTTTCCGCATTTCGCCGCAGCAGTGAGAAGCCGGTCGGGTTCGTGCCGACGATGGGCTTCTTGCACGAAGGTCATGCAAGCTTAATTCGCCAGGCGCGGGAGCGATGCGGACTCGTCGTGCTCAGCATTTTTGTCAATCCGCTGCAATTCGGGCCTAACGAGGATTTCGAGCGCTATCCGCGCGATGCGGAGCGCGATCTGCAGGTTGCCGAAGCCGCGGGCGCGGATATCGTCTTCATGCCGGATGTGGCGGAGATGTATCCGCGGCAGATTCGGACGACCGTCTCCGTGACGGGCGTGTCGGAGCGGCTGTGCGGGGCGTCTCGCCCGGGCCATTTTGACGGCGTGGCGACGGTGGTCAGCAAGCTGTTCCACATGGTGCAGCCGGATCAGGCGTTCTTCGGGCTGAAGGATGCGCAGCAAGTGGCCGTCATTCAGCAGATGGTGAACGATCTCAATTTCCCTGTGGAAATTGTACCATGTCCGATATTGCGTGAAGCAGATGGCTTAGCGCTTAGTTCGCGCAATGTGTATTTGAGTGATGAAGAACGCAAGCAAGCGCTCGTTCTCTCGCAATCTTTGAAGAAAGCGGAAAATTTTGTGCAAAGCAATCCGAATTTTGCCGCTCATGAGCTGACACAGCTTGTGCAAAATCATATTGTAACCGCGCCTTTAGCGCAAATCGATTATGTTGAAGTGTTGGAATATCCGACTTTGGTTCCTTTTGAAAGCAGCTATCTTAGCGATCTTACTTCCATTATCGTAGCCGTTGCCGTTAAATTCGGTAACACCAGACTTATTGATAACATTATTCTGCCAATTGGGAAGTGATTTACATGTTCCGCACAATGATGAAAGCCAAAATTCACCGCGCTACCGTAACGGAAGCGAATCTCAACTATATCGGAAGCATTACGATTGACGAAGATCTGCTGGATCAAGTCGATATGCTGCCGGGTGAGAAGGTGCAAATCGTTAATAACAATAATGGAGCCCGTCTGGAGACGTACATTATTCCAGGTCCTCGCGGCACAGGCGTCATTTGCCTCAACGGGGCTGCCGCTCGCTTGGTACAGACAGGCGATATCGTCATTATCGTTTCCTATGCCATGATGACCGATGAAGAGGCCAGAAAGCATCGCCCTACCGTTGCCATTATGGGAGCGGACAACAAGGTGGCACAGCTGCTCCGAGAAGAGGAACACTCCACGGTGCTGTAACTTTTTGTACGTCGGATTTTCGTTTCTTTTCATGCATGAAATCGGCGCTACTGACAAAGAATGAGGGTAAGCTTTCGAGGCAAAGGTGGGATGGCAAATGTTTAAGCATTTATTTTCCACAATGAACGAGGTTTTGGAAGAAATCCAAAGGGAATACCCGAGCAGCGCCGGAGAGAAAAAAGCGGAGCTGGACGAACAACTGCAGGTGCTCAAGTCGATGAGCGACGAGTTTATTGAAGCTTGGCTGCAGTTTGAGGAGAAGCTGGGAAAGTTCTATGGGGCCGTACCGATCGGTACCCAGACCCTTCATAATGAGCTGATGGAGCTGGATGTCGCCGGCAAGCAGACAGCGGAGTTTGTGAAGGGTCAGGGGTACTACAAACTATATATGTACGATCAGGCTATCCAGGAGTTCGAGGCGCTGATTGAGCGGCAACCCGATTTCTTGCTGGCACGTATTTATTTGGCCATGGGTTATTTACGAAAAGGGGAATTTGGCGAAGCATACCGTCACTTTCAATTTTTGCTGCCACTAACCAATAATACGAAAATGAAAGCAATCTCTTACAATGCGATGGGCTGTATCCAAGTGCAAAATCAAAACATGGAGAAGGCGTTCGAATATTTTCAAAAAGCCTATCATACCGATCCATCCTGCATGGAGCCGTTGATCAATCTGGATGAGTCATAAGCGGGTGGATGAACAAGGTATTCCCTTTTCCTGATCAGATTTGGTATGCTAGGAGAAGTGCAGGACGAAGGGATTGAAGATCAGGTCATGAAATTTGCAGTTTTGGATTTTGAAACGACAGGAAGCGGGCAAGCCGATGAGATCATTCAAGTCGGGCTTGTAATTATAGATCAATTTCAAATTGTCGACAGGTATACTTCCCTGGTAAATCCAGGTATGGGTATACCTTCTTCTATTACAACGTTAACGGGCATTACCGATGAAATGGTCAAAGATGCGCCTGCACTGGATCAGGTCATGTCGGACATGTTTCCTTTATTGTTCGACTGTGTGCTGGTAGGTCATCATGTACCGTTTGATCTTTCTTTTCTACAAAGAGGGTTGACGAAAACAGGCTATCCGCCATTCTCCGGACGTGTGCTGGATACGATGGATATGCTGCGCATGTTATTCCCATCTATCTCCAGTTTGCAGCTGAGCATGGTAGCCAGTCTGTTTGGCATAGACCATGAGCGGCCGCATCAAGCGGACAGCGATGCCGAAGTGACTGCTCTCATCTGGATCATATGCATGGAGCGGCTGCTTGGTTTGCCACTGCTCACGGTGCAGCGATTGAGTCACATTTTCGAAAGCTCAGCGGGCGATTTAGGCTGGTTTTTAGACGAAATCCGGATGTTCAAAGAATCGGAGACCGGTGTTGATGCCGATGCGCACCGCTATTTCCGCCAATTTACGATCAATGTGAACGATTGGGGCGAAGATGAGGAAGTTCGCGACGAAGAGGCGAGTCTACAGCTTGGCGCTACATTTGAGGATTTCCAGGAAGGACTGAAAGCGCAGCTGCGGCAAAAATTCGTCGACTTCGAGGAGCGAGAATCGCAGGATATGATGATTCGCGAGGTGGAGCAGTCGCTCCGCACGGATCAGCATTTGATGATTGAGGCGGGCACCGGCACCGGCAAGTCGCTGGGGTACTTGATACCCGCGTTATACTACGGAATCAGACATGAAAAGAAAATCGTCGTTTCCACGCATACGATTAACTTGCAGGAGCAGCTGCGCGAACGGGATATTCCTTTGCTTAAGGAAATATTTCCTGTCGATTTCAAAGCAGCTGTGTTGAAAGGTAGAAGCCATTATTTATGCCTGCGCAAGTTTGAGACGAAGCTGACCACACGCGATTATGAGAATGGCAAAGATGATCCGGTAACGGCGGCGCAAATGGTCGTATGGCTGGGCGAGACGGAGCACGGCGATGAGGAAGAGCTGCATTTTGGCAATAAAGGCGCGCAGTTCTGGTATTCGGTGGCGAGCGACACCGACTCGTGTCTCAACCGGATGTGTCCATGGTTCAAAAAATGCTTCTACCACCGAGCCCGTAATGACGCCAATACGGCGGATTTAATTATTACGAATCATTCCATGCTGTTCACGGACATGAAGGCGGAGAACCGCTTGCTGCCGGCCTACAAACAGCTGGTTATCGACGAGGCGCATCATTTTGAAGAGGTGGCGAGCAAGCATCTAGGGATCGAACTGCACGCGGCCGCGCTGTATAACACGCTGCAGTGGCTGTTCAAGGATCAGCGCAGCGGCCAGCTGCCGATGCTGCGGTTTCGTTTGAACAAGAATGACGATCATCCCGAGCGCGTTGAAGCGTGGAGTGCGGTGATCGACGGTACGTTCCCGAAGCTGCTTCAGATCAAAGAGGACTGGGATCGGCTAAGCGAAGGGCTCTATGAGCTGTTGTCTTCACGCAGCGACCCTTCGCAATCGGAAAATTCGCAGTACGTGCTGCGGGTGAAACCAGATGAGCTGCCTAGCCACTGGAATGAGCTGCTGATGATGGAAGATAACATTTATTTGAACATGAGCAGTGTGCTTCGCGGACTAGATAAGCTTTTGAATGAAATCAAGGATATGCAGGACGTGTTTGAAGTCCAAGGTCTTGTCACCGATTTGAACGGGACCGTGAAGGAACTGTACGAACACCGGGATGCGCTTCATTTTTTCATGAAGATGGCTGATGATGGGTATGTTTATTGGATGGAGGCAGGCACTTACGCCAAAGCGAGATCGCTTCAGCTGATCAGTGTGCCGACAGATGTCAGCCCGCTGCTGCAGCAGCATTTTTTTGAGGTAAAAGATAGTATTGTTTTGACTTCGGCGACGTTGTCCGTAAATAAATCGTTCCAATACTCGGCGGAGCAGCTTGGGCTTCACATTCCCGCCGATGAGGAGTCCGGTAAGCTCAAGACCGTTCAGCTGCCTTCGCCGTTTAATTACCGCGAGCAAGCGCTGGTCGTCATTCCCAGAGATTTTCCAACGATCAAAGGCGCTGCCGGCGATCCGGTGTTCATTCAGGCATTGGTTCAGTCGCTTAGCGAGGTGGCGGTGGTGACGCAAGGGCGGATGCTGATTCTTTGCACATCCAACCGTATGCTCAAGCAGGTTCATGCCGGGCTGAAGGAATTGTTGAAGCCGCAAGGCATTACGGTGCTTGGCCAGGGCGTTGACAGCAGCAATCGCAGCAAGCTTACCCGTATGTTCCAGGATAATAATAAGTGCGTGCTGCTTGGAACGAGCTCCTTCTGGGAAGGCGTGGATATTCCAGGCGATGCGCTGAGCTGCCTGGCGATTATCCGCTTGCCGTTTCAGCCGCCGAACCATCCGCTGGTCGAGGCCAAGTGCGAAAATATTAAGAAGCGCAATGAAAATCCTTTTATGAAGTTTTCGGTACCGCAGGCTGTAATCCGCTTTAAGCAAGGATTTGGCCGGCTCGTTCGGAGATCGTCGGATAAGGGGATCGTAATTATTTACGATACGCGTGTCATTGATACCTATTATGGCAAGCACTTCTTATATTCGCTGCCTGGTCCGAAAATCGAACATATGACAACGGAGCAGATGCTGCCGCGAATCCACGAGTGGATGGGAGTGTTGCAGCCATGAAAACGCAGAAAATATCCGAAGCGGTCGTCCGCCGTCTGCCGATCTACCTGCGGTTTTTGAACGATTTGGCGATGAAAAATATAATGACCGTTTCTTCGCAGGATTTGGGCCAGAAGCTGGATCTGAACCCTGCGCAGATTCGTAAAGATCTCGCTTATTTTGGCGAGTTCGGGAAGAAGGGTATCGGCTATGACGTTGCCTATCTGATCGAAAAGATCAGGCAAATTTTGAAGCTGGACCGGCATATTTCTGTGGCGCTTGTTGGAGCGGGTAATCTGGGGCGGGCACTATGCAATTATAATACGTACTTGCGAAATGATATGAAGATTGTCGCCGTGTTTGATGCCATGCCGAGCAAAGCGGGGGAGACGATCAATAACTTGACCGTTCAGCCGATGCAGGAGATGAAGGCTACGTTATCGCAGCTGGGCGTTCGCATCGGGATTATTACAGTGCCGGCGATGGAAGCCCAGAATGTGGCGAACCAATTCGTGTCCTGCGGGATCGAGGCGATTCTGAACTTTGCGCCGGTCGTGATCAAGGTGCCGCCGGAGGTTCGCGTGCATCATGCGGATTTTACGACGGAGCTGCAGAGCTTGGCGTATTATTTGGATTAGTCAAAAGCTATATCTTAGCCGTGAATTCGGCTGGGGTATAGCTTTTTTGGTTGGTGCTGGCTTAGTATGCTCGAATAGCCGCTGTAGTCCGAAAAAGCCCACTTGCAGCAGGACTCGGGGCGGGTGAGTGTGCTGTAGTCCGATTTTGCCGAACTACAGCATGGAGATTGGGTGCCAGCGTGCGGAAAACCTGCTCCAATTGGGAAAAATCGGACTAGAGCGTGGGAAAGTGCTGAGGAGGTTGCTCCAATTGGGCAAAACCGGACTGCAGCGTGGGAAAGCGCAGAGGAGGCTGCTCCAATTGGGCAAAACCGGACTAGAGCGTGGAAAGTGCAGCGGAGGTTGCTCCAATTGGACAAAACCGGACTAGAGCGTGGGAAAGCGCAGAGGAGGTTGCTCCAATTGGACAAAACCTTACTAGAGCGTGGGAAAGCGCAGAGGAGGTTGCTCCAATTGGACAAAACCGGACTAGAGCGTGGAAGAGCGGCGAAGGCTGCTCCAATTGGACAAAACTGGACTGAACCGGACTAGAGCGTGGAAAGTGCGGCGAAGGCTGCTCAGGTGGGCGAAACTGGACTAACAGTCGTGCTCGGAGCTTTTGGAGTAGCTAATGCAACCCGTCCTCCTATTCTCACACCATACATAGCCGCTGTAGTCCGAAAAAGCCCACTTGCAGCAGGGCTCGGGGCGGATGAGTGTGCTGTAGTCCGATTTTGCCGAACTACAGCATGGAGATTGGGTGCCAGCGTGCGGAAACCCTGCTCCAATTGGGCAAAACCGGACTGCAGCGTGGGAAAACGCTGAGGAGGCTGCTCCAATTGGGCAAAACCGGACTAACAGTCGTGCTCGGAGCTTTTGGAGTAGCTAATGCAACCCGTCCTCCTATTCTCACA
>NZ_JAQFVF010000049.1 GCF_027789125.1 Paenibacillus aestuarii
CCGCTCGACTTGCATGTATTAGGCACGCCGCCAGCGTTCGTCCTGAGCCAGGATCAAACTCTCCAAAAAGGATGAATCTGAATAGCTCATTTAAACCTGACGAGATTGTTAATCTCTTTTAAAGTTTAGAGTCGATTGCTCGACTTGCTTCTCACTCGTTGTTCAGTTTTCAAAGATCAATTCACTTCTTTTAATTCCGCCACCGTTTTAGCGGCGACTTTTATAATATAGCACATTCGCCTGATCGATTGCAAGTGTTTTTCTTATTTTTTTCAAAACATTCAAAACACAGTAATCATTGCCCCTCATCGAAGCGGCGAAATCTAAATTAACATAATTGAAGAGGGCAAGTCAAGCCTCCACCCTCTATTTTTTTTCAACTTGGTAATTGCGATTTCTGGCGTATTTGGAAATCTCCTTTGGCGTGGCCAAACGCGCATACATCCGAAATATTACTTTGTATCTAGATTCAATAGCACCTTTAATTTCCTGATCGATTCGCTTGTCGTTTAAATCGAACAGCATTTCATCTAATTCTTTTCGAAGTACATAATCTAACTCTCTGCACTCCCGATCATTGAATAGAAATCCGAGCATACATCCATTCAAACCCCTCTCGACTGTAGATACAGATAGGGCATCCCGGCAGCTTAACGCGCTAACAGATGTCCCTAATGCAAGGCTTTATGGCTTACATTCAAATTGCATTACTGTTATGCTCAGATTTTCCCATTTTTATGACAAGAGATCTGAAAATTATTTACATTTGCACCAACCAATATGTCAACGTGCTTTCGATAATAGCTGCAATCAGTAGTAAAACGGCAATAAGAACAGCCAACGGCTTCGTCAAACGAAGCACTCTAGAAAGCTCTGAGCGTGCGGTTCTTAGTTGGACGGGCACGAACATTTGTATTCCCGCTTTCCACACTAGCATCCCTAATTTCAAACCATAAGCACAAGCCATCAAAATAACAGGAATCTCGATGATCCCGTGCGGCACAATCCCTTTTAGAATAAGGGCGAATGTATTTCCGTGATTTTGCAGCGAGAGCACATAACCCAATATCATACCGTTCGCAATCAGCATAAATAGCGGCAGTAACCCGAATCCAAGACCTAAGAAAACAATCAAGATGGATTTGATGGCGTTATTCAAGAAAATGACGATAAAGAACCAGAATTGAGGATTCTCTTTGCCGCTCAGCGACTGGCTAATGGATTTAATCCCTCTGAGCTGATTATTCAAAAAGTTCGTGAACTGATCTGAATTCGCCCATCCCAAGTAAAAACTAAATGCGAACACCAGTACGGTCACAATAAAATAGTGCTTCATTTCTTTAAAGTGATTGAATAACTCTTTCATTTTCATTTGATTTCCTCCTTGATTTGAAGAATAAGTAGGATGTGTACGAGCATACATTGATGATAAACAGAAATACAAGCCTTACCCGTTGTAAGGCATGAAGGAGGAGCCGGCTACAGTGAATTATTTCTTTGTCGTTAATGCCCGCAAATTAAAACAGTTTATCTTTATAGCTGTTGCCATCATGTTCGCGGCAGCCATTGTGTATTCGGAACAAAACAACATCTCCGTGTTTTCCTCAGGAGAACCCGCCGCTATATATAGCGTGCAAACAGATAAGAAGGTAATTGCACTCACGTTCGACATCAGCTGGGGGGACAAGCGGCCCGAACCGATTTTGCAAGTGCTTGAAAGTAAAGGCGTGAAAAATGCAACGTTCTTTCTCTCATCTCCCTGGAGCAAAAGCCATCCGGATATCGTCGAGCATATTAAAAAAGACGGTTTTGAGATCGGCAGCCATGGCAATAAACATGACAACTACAGTACCTTCAGCGATGAGGAGATTCGCAAGCAAATCACTACGGCCCATGGCATTCTCACTGAATTGATTGGAAAAGAGCCGAATCTGCTGCGCTTGCCTAACGGTGATTTCGACAAAAGAGTGCTTCGCATCGCGGGTGAACTCGGATATTCGGTTATCCAGTGGGACACGGATTCGATGGACTGGATGAATATTGGTGTCGACAAAATTGTCGACCGCGTGGTATCGAAAGCTCATCCCGGTGATATCGTGTTGATGCATGCCAGCGATTCCTCCCAGCAAACGCACGAAGCCCTCCCCCAAATCATCGATCAGTTAAAAGCAAAAGGCTATCAATTTGTTACTGTTAGCGAAATGATTAAACAGACGCATGTGGAATCCAAACCGGTGGAAGATCAAGCGATGAAACATATCCACTAATGCCTATAGAAAAAGAGCTAATTAACCAATTAGCTCTTTTTATTTTCCAATATTTTATGGAGTATTAGGATTTGCCATGCATTGCAGACTAACAGCGGAGCCAACATAAAGAGGCTGGAAGCTGAATTGTCGAGTTTGAGCGCTGGCACAGCTTCCAAAACGGAGACGGCGGACATGAAAAATAAAGTTGGAATGAACGCATTCCGATTAGTCATGGACACTTTCCAGTAAGCAACGCCTAAAGAAATAATGAGGATGATAACCGGAAGAACCAAGTAACCGAGAAAAGATCCTTCGAAGCTTGTCATCCGCAAATAAGCAAGATCAAAAAGGACGACGATCACAATGGTCAATTGAAGAAGATCCCACACCGTTTTGGAACGAATGATCCCTGCCGCAATGAATCTGACAATTAGATAAGCGAAGAAGCCCATTTGACTCAACACGCTGATCGTAGCACCGCCTAGCAGCATGTTCATGACATTAAAGCCGACTGCTGACAGCCCCATCAACGAAAATTCCTGGTCCGAATATTGCAGAATAAGTCCAATTACCGTTGAAACGATCATGCCGATTAACAAGGTAGTCCAGAACATATGAAACCATTTTCGCAAAGTCACGTTGAAAACCCCCATAATGAACTCTAATTGCTAATTGTACCAACGTTTTACCTAAAAAGCCAATGAGTGGCCGTGATAATATCTCTTGAACCACACATACTATCGGTATCAAGCAAGGGAAGGGAGTAAGCTTTCATGTTGATAAAAAGGCTGGGAAAGCTCAAAGTCATTCCAATTATCCTGTTCGCCGTACTTCTCTCTTCATGTGGAACGGATAACTCTTCACAAAATCAATCACAGGGCAACACGTATAAAGAAACTAAATCGATGGTACTCGACATCCTGAAGTCTGACGATGGCAAGAAGGCCATTAGTGCCGCTAACCGCAGCATTATGAATGGGGATGTCGGAGCTGCTGGATTAGCTGGCCAATCGCAAATCAAACTGCTCTCGGCCAATGAATCCTTGCAGCTGCAGATGGCTGTAAAGGATGTATTGACTGCGGAGGAAAACAACAAATTTCTACAGGATATGATGAAAGACCCTAAGTTCGCCGGTGACTTCGCCAAAGCGATCCAAAAAGACACGAAGCAAATGTACAAAGAATTGATGAAGGATCCTGATTACCAAAAGTCTCTCGTTGATGTCATGAAAAACCCTGATTATGAGAAAATGGTTTTGGATGTGATGAAAACCGCTGCATATCGACAACAAATGATGACAGTTATGCAGGAAGCCTTGCAAAGTCCATTGTTTAAAGCCCAAATGGTCGATCTGTTGAAAGCTGCCATTGATCAACAAAGCAAGCCTGAGCAGCTATCTACGGGCGGTAAAAAAGAAGGGCAAAAAGGCGGCAGTGATAAGGAGAAGGATAGTGGCGGTTCGGGAGATCAGAAAAAACAAGAGAGCGGCGAGAAGAAAGATGATTCCGGCAGCAGCTCGTAAACATATAAATAAAGGGACTAGCAGCTTGACGGCTGAAAGTCCCTTTATCCTATATTAAGCTTCTAATTTGGAAATAATGTTTGCAGCTACATCCAGATAGATCTGGCCTGCCGTCGTATCCGCTTTATAAACGGATGGGGAGTAGTCCTTCTCCGAGATATGGTTGTCAGGCGCTCCCAGAGGGATTTGTGCAAGCAGCTCGCTATGCAAGTTCTCCGCAAGTTTAGCGCCTCCCCCTTTGCCAAAAACATAATCTTTTGAGCCGCAGGATTTGCACTCATAGTAAGACATATTCTCGACAACACCCAAAATGTCGTGATTCGTCGATACCGCCATCGCCCCTGCTCTAGCCGCGACAAACGCAGCTGTCGCATGCGGTGTCGTGACAATGATTTCTTTGCTTTGCGGAATCATCTGATGCACGTCCAAGGCAACGTCACCAGTTCCAGGCGGCAAGTCCAAAAGAATATACTCCACATCTCCCCAATTGACTTCGTGGAAGAAGTTGCGAAGCATCTTGCCGAGCATCGGCCCGCGCCAAATTACCGGCGCATTATCCTGAACAAAGAAGCCCATAGAAATCACTTTCACCCCATGGCGCTCAACAGGAATGATCGCATTGTTTACCAATTGAGGCTGCTCCTCGATCCCCATCATATCGGGAATGCTGAAGCCGTAAATATCAGCATCGACAATGCCGACTTTCTTCCCTTGCCGGGCAAGAGCAACAGCTAGATTGACGGTCACCGTGGATTTGCCCACGCCGCCTTTACCGCTGGCAATGGCAATGAATTTGACTTTGGACTGCTCACCCAGAATCGTTTGTGGAGCAGCATCCGCTTGTTGCGCGGCCGGTTGCAGCGCCTCATTCAGCTGATTACGTTCAAAGTCTGTAATCGCCCGAAATCGTATATGTACCTGTTCCACGCCCAGCGGCTTCAAGCTTAGGCTGATGGCTGATTTCGCCTGCTGCTTATAGGCCTCATCATCCGTCGTTGTAATCAAGGTTAACGATACGCCGTCTTCCTTAATCATAATATCTCGAACTAGGTTAAGATCAGTCATACTTTTTTGGTACTGAGGGTCAATAAGAGGTTTTAAAGCTTCTAACAATTGATCTTTGTTGATCATAGCCACACCACACCTTCATTAGGACAAAGTATCTATGCGGCTTTAATTATATCATAAATCGATTAGGAACCAACTTTTTCCCCGCTGTAATAGCGCAGAACCCCCTGATAGATGGAAGCGGCCACTTTTTTCTGATATTGTTCGCTTGCCAGCAGCCTCGCCTCTTCGGGATTGGACAGGAAGCCCACTTCAACAAGGGCACTAGGAATGGATAAGGTCTTCAGCAAGTAGACCGTTTTATCCGCTTCCTTCGCGATTCGGTCGGTATTCTCCAAATTCTTCTTCAATTCGTTCTGAATCAAAGCGGCTAAGTTGGAATTGTTCGGGTTGTTCGGATAGTAGAACGTTTGTGCGCCTCTCCATTTTTGTGAAGGAATACTGTTCAAATGTACGCTCAGAAACATATCGGCTTTCTTGTCATTCGTTAAATCCGCCCGGTTATGCAGATCCTGTGTCTTTCTTTTGCTGTAGCCTTTCGTACCAGGGTCGGCTAAGTCTGTATCCGTCTCCCTGGTCATGACGACAAGCGCCCCAGCCTGCTGCAGGTAGTCACGGAGCTGCAAGGTAATCGCCAGATTGATATCTTTCTCGATGATACCGTCTTTGCTCTCAGCACCTCCATCAGGCCCGCCATGGCCCGCATCCAGAGCAATCGTCTTACCTGACAGCGGGAGCGTCCAATCCGACCACGTCTTGGATGCAGGGAGCTCATAGGTGTAGATAAATACGACCAGAGCCATTAATAAGGCCGATAGTACAAGTTTCAAGCTGCTGTGAGGGGTCAGCCAGACAACGAGCCTGCTCTTTCTTTTGCGCATAAAAAAATCCACCTCTGTTCCCCATAGACTCTGTAACATCTATATGGGACAGGGTGGACAAATATACCTTGCGAGGCAGACTTGCTTGATACTTGCTTAGACTTGGTATTCAGGGTCTCGCAAGCCCTCGATCAAGACTTGCGCAACCTCTGGGCGCGTAAATTGAGGAGGCGGGCATTCGCCATTCCGCAGCAAGCCGCGCACCTTGGTGCCGGAAAGATGCAAATGTTCGGACTTATCGTGCGGGCACGTTTTGCTCGAGGCCATATTACCGCATTTTGTACAAAAGAAGCTGTGCTCGAAAAATAACGGGGTAATGCCGATCTCTTCCGCTGTAAAAAGACTAAAGATCTGCTGCGCTTCGTAGGTCCCGTAGTAATCGCCTACGCCCGCGTGATCGCGTCCGACGATGAAATGCGTGCAGCCATAATTTCTGCGCACAATCGCGTGCAGAATCGCTTCCCGAGGCCCTGCATAGCGCATAGCCGCGGGATAGACGCCAAGGAAGGTACGATCCTGTGGATAGTAATTCTCCAGCAATACTAGGTAACTCCTCATCCGTACATCAGCGGAAATATCGTCGGATTTAGTCTCCCCAACCAACGGGTTTAGGAAGAGTGCGTCGACGATTTCCATCGCTGATTTTTGAATATATTCATGAGCGCGGTGCACAGGATTGCGCGTTTGGAAGCCAACGACCGTTTTCCAGCCTCTTTCAGCGAAAATGCGGCGTGTATCAGCGGGATCGAAGTAGAAGGATTCGAATTTTTTCGGTTTTGGACGATTCAGCAGCTGAATCGAACCGCCAATATTCGTTGCTGGTCTGGCATACAGCTTAGCTACACCAGGATGCGCTGGATCGTCAGTTTTAAACACTTTGATCGCTTCATTCTGTTGATCCACGGTGTAAATGCTCGAGACATCCATGACCGCATAAATGACGTGGTCCTCTTCTCCAACAAGTGCGATCTGCTGACCGATTTCTAATCTATCCGCGACTTCAGGCTTTACTGATAATGTAATGGGAATGCTCCATACCGTACCGTTCGCAAGTCTCATGTTTTCTACAACAGAGTGATAATCCCGCTCTTCCATAAATCCTGTCAGCGGCGAAAAGGCGCCAACAGCTATCAAATCTAAATCCGATATCGTCCAATTGTTCACTGGGATTTGAGTTAGTGTATTGGCAAGTGCTACGACTTCAGCTTCGTCTTTTTCAGCAACTAAGCGGTTAATTAATTGTCCGCCATGAGGGTTCATCGTCGTCATTCCGAACGACCTCCGTTGTTGATAAGATAGAGGAAACTATTTATTTATGAAGCCCGCACTCCGTCTTCTCACTGTCTGCCCAACGCCCCGCGCGTGGATCTTCGCCAGGAGCTACCGGACGTGTGCAATGCTCGCAGCCGATACTTGGGTAGTTACGATCATGCAGCGGATTGTAAATCACATCGTTGGTGCGGATATAGTTCCACACATCTTCACTGGTCCAATCAGCAAGAGGGTTGAATTTAATTAAGCCGAATTTCACGTCGTATTCAACCTTTTTCGCGTTAGCCCGGGTTGGCGCTTGATCGCGGCGGATACCGGTAATCCAGGCATCGTAGTTTCTCAATATATCCGTCAATGGATCCACTTTACGAATGCCGCAGCATTTGTTCGCATCGCTCTTCCAAAGCTCATCCCCGAATTGAGCAGCTTGCTCTTCAAGTGTAAGCTTAGGCAGAACTTGCACGAACTTCTTCCCGTAGTGCTTCTCAAGACGGTCTCTTGTTTCATAAGTTTCAGCAAAATGAACGTTCGTATCCAGGTAGAAAATATCCACATTCGGATTCAATTTTTGCAGCATATCAACCAGAACAACATCTTCGGCGCCGAAGCTGCAAGCTAGAGTGAGGTTAGGGAAAGTTTCAATTGCAAGCTTAAGCACCGCTTCCGGCGATTGTTGTTCATACTCCTCCGCAGCTTTCGTAACAAATGCTTCTTTCTCAAAAAGATTCATGCTGGAGTCCTCCTTCACTTTAATTCCGACTATTATTATAAGAATTTACTCTTATTATAACGGAGTACAATGCGATGTCAATGACTTTTGATCATTTTGGGATTAACTTTACAATTCCATGAAATCAGTATACGACTCACAGCGCCCAGATGTGAAAATAAAAAAACCTTTCCAGCAAAATGCTGAAAAGGTTTCGTAGGCGTCCAAGACGCGCATGTATTAACGTTTGGAGAATTGAGGAGCGCGACGAGCAGCTTTCAAGCCGTATTTCTTACGCTCTTTCATACGAGGGTCACGAGTCAGGAAGCCCGCTTTTTTCAAAGAACCACGGAATTCAGGGTCAGCTTTCAGCAACGCACGGGAAATACCGTGACGGATTGCTCCTGCTTGTCCGCTGATTCCACCACCGTTTGCAAGAACCAAAACATCGTATTTGCCCAGTGTTTCAGTCAATGTCAAAGGTTGTTTAACGATCAGTTTCAATGTTTCCAGACCGAAATATTCGTCCAGATTACGTTTATTAATGATGATGCGTCCTTCACCCGGTACAAGGCGCACACGCGCTACCGAATGTTTACGACGACCCGTTCCATAATATTGAACTTGTGCCACGAAAACAGTCCTCCCTTATAATTATCCGCGAAGATTCCAAACTTCTGGTTGTTGTGCTTGGTGTGGATGCTCTGCTCCACCGTAGACTTTCAGCTTTGTTTTCATGCTGTCGCCAAGACGGTTCTTAGGAAGCATACCATGAACGGCAAACTCAATCATGCGATCAGGCTTGCTGTTCAGCAGGTCCTGTGCAGAAGTCACTTTCAAACCACCTGGATACAGGGAGTGACGGTAGTACATTTTGTTCTGCATTTTCTTACCAGTCAACTTGATTTGAGAAGCGTTGATAACAATTACAAAATCCCCAGTATCAACATGCGGAGTGAACTCCGGCTTATGTTTTCCGCGGATAATGCTAGCAACTTCACTTGCCAGACGGCCAAGAGTTTGGCCAGCAGCGTCAACGATGTACCATTTACGCTCTACTTCATTTGGCTTAGCCATATATGTGGTGCGCATGCTTAATCCTCCTAAATATATCTCAATACATAATCGTCAATGTCAAACATAATCTGATGGATGGTTGTGGCAGAACTCATGACCTGGGGCTGTGGGATAGCCGATCACGAAACGCCAAGTTATATTCTACACGAAATCCTCTATGGACGCAAGCTATGATTTTGCTTCTTAGTACTCGACTTTCCACAACATCAAGCCCATTGCCTCTGCCGTAGGGCCTGCCTTGCTGCGATCCTGAGCTTCGAGAATCCGCTGCATATCGCTGCTGGCTCTCTTCCCCTCACCAATCTGCAGAAGCGTCCCTGCGATGATCCTGACCATGTTATAGAGGAACCCATTACCCGTTACATACAACCGTAGTCGACTGATTCCTCCGTTAAGCGAGAGATCATCGATCTCCGCCTCCAGGCGAGCCTCGTACAGCGTTCTAACCTTTACTTCCTTATCTGTCCTTACCGTGCAAAACGAAGTGAAATCATGCTCACCTAGCAAGCAAGGGAGCGCCTCTCTCATGGCTTCCACATTCAAATGCGTAGGATGATGGTATTCATAGTTCCGGTGAAAGACATCAGGGAAGCGCGCCGTGCGAATCGTAAAACAGTACGTCTTGCGCTTCGCGGCTTTGCGGGAATGGAAAGAAAGAGGTACTTCTTCCGCGGTATGTGCGACGATATCCTTGGGTAGTCTACTGTTCAGAGCCAAGCACCAGCGCTCGACAGGAATTTTAGAGGTCGTGATAAAATTAATGACTTGAGCCTTCGCGTGTACCCCAGCATCCGTCCGCCCTGAAGAGACGACCTTTACCGTTTCGCCGGTCAGCATATGTACGGCTTGTTCCAAACGGTATTGGATCGTATCTGCATTAGGCTGGATCTGAAAACCTGAATAAGCTGTTCCATCGTAGCTAATGGTGAAACGAAGATTTCTCACCGCATGTTCCTCCGTGAGTCTTCATTCTCATTTATCGGAGACTGCAAAAAAAGGGCTTCACCAGAATCAATGATTCCGTCCACCCTTTCCCATCCGTCTTATGCTCGATCTACAAGCTCTAGGTAAACCATTGGTGCTGCGTCACCGCGGCGTGGTCCCAGTTTCAGGATACGCGTGTATCCGCCTGGACGCTCGGAGTAGCGAGTAGCCAATTCAGAGAAGAGCTTTTGGATAGCATCTTGGTTCTCGTTAACTGCTTCTCTGCGAACAAAAGCAGCCACCTGACGGCGTGCGTGAAGATCTCCGCGTTTCGCTAAAGTGATAAGCTTCTCAGCGATGGAACGAATTTCTTTTGCTTTTGCTTCGGTTGTTTGAATGCGTTCATGTATGAACAGATCTGTTACCAGATCACGGAATAATGCTTTACGATTACTGGAATCGCGGTTCAATTTCCTGTAGTTCATTGAATTAACCTCCTTCTGACTGGATTATTCCTCGGTACGTAAGCCTAAGCCAAGCTCTTCGAGCTTCTCTTGAACTTCTTCAAGAGATTTGCGACCCAAGTTACGCACTTTCATCATATCTTCTTCTGTCTTGGTAATCAGCTCTTGCACGGTATTGATACCTGCACGCTTCAGGCAGTTGTAAGAGCGAACAGAGAGATCCAGTTCTTCGATCGTCATCTCGAGAACTTTCTCTTTCTTATCTTCTTCTTTCTCCACCATAATCTCGGCATCCTTTGCTTCATCCGTCAAGCCGACGAACAGCATCAGGTGCTCAGTCAAGATTTTAGCGCCCAAACTTACCGCTTCTTCAGGTCGAATACTTCCATCGGTCCACACTTCGAGGGTCAGTTTGTCATAGTTAGTCACTTGGCCGACGCGAGTATTTTCTACACTGTAGTTTACCCGAGTAATAGGCGTGTAAATCGAATCAATGGGGATCACTCCGATTGGTTGATCTTCGCGCTTATTTTTGTCCGATTGAACGTAACCGCGACCTCTGCCCGCATGAATCCTCATGTGAAGTCGCGCATCAGGAGATAATGTGGCAATATGCAGATCCGGATTAAGGATCTCCACATCACTATCACCGCGGATGTCCGCTGCTGTGATCGTACCTTCTCCTTCAGCATCAATTTCAAGCACTTTCTCCTCATCGGAGTGAATTTTCAACGATAAGCCTTTCAGGTTAAGGATAATTTCCGTAACATCCTCAAGCACGCCAGGAATCGTTGAAAACTCATGCAAAACGCCATCGATTTGGACAGAGGTTACTGCAGCACCCGGTAAAGAGGACAGTAAGATACGACGTAGTGAGTTACCTAAGGTTGTACCGTAGCCACGCTCCAACGGCTCCACGACAAACTTGCCATAGGCGCCGTCCTCACTTAACGCTACAGTTTCTATTTTTGGCTTTTCGATTTCGATCATGAAATGTACCCTCCATTCAAAACGTCGTTTCCCTCTGGATACTTCGGTGAAATTTCATAGTATGCCTATCCTTCAAAACCATTATTCACGATTTTAAGATATTTATACTACAAAGTGATCCTGAATTATACGCGACGACGTTTTGGAGGACGGCAGCCATTGTGAGGAACCGGAGTCACGTCTTTAATCAGGTTTACTTCAAGACCTGCTGCTTGCAAAGAACGAATCGCTGCTTCGCGGCCAGCACCTGGCCCTTTAACCATGACTTCAACTGTTTTCAGACCGTGTTCCATAGCTGCTTTAGCTGCGGACTCAGCTGCCATTTGCGCTGCAAAAGGCGTACTTTTACGGGAACCTTTGAAACCAAGGTTTCCTGAACTTGCCCAGGAAATTGCATTTCCGTGAGGATCCGTAATAGTCACAATCGTGTTGTTAAACGTGGAACGAATGTGGGCTACTCCGGACTCAATATTTTTACGGTCACGACGTTTCGTACGGACTACTTTTTTAGGTTTTGCCATTAGCTCTAACCCCCTTTATTATTTCTTCTTATTAGCTACTGTACGACGAGGACCTTTACGTGTACGAGCGTTAGTTTTAGTACGTTGTCCGCGAACAGGAAGACCACGGCGGTGACGAAGACCACGGTAGGATCCAATCTCGATCAGACGTTTGATGTTCAAGGAAATCTCACGACGAAGATCACCCTCTACTTTCAACGTTTTATCGATTACATCACGGATTTTGCTCACTTCATCTTCAGTCAAATCGCGAACGCGAGTATCAGGGTTGATACCAGTTGTTGCAACGATTTTTTGAGCTGTTGTATTGCCGATACCAAAAATGTAAGTCAAAGCAATAACTACTCGTTTGTCACGAGGTAAGTCAACTCCAGCTAAACGTGCCATCTAAGGCTGCACCTCCTTTTATCCTTGTTTTTGTTTGTGTTTCGGATTTTCGCAAATAACCATGACATTGCCTTTACGGCGAATGACTTTACATTTTTCACAAATTGGTTTAACCGATGGTCTAACCTTCATGATAACCCCTCCTTAAAGATTCGTAAGCACCATGTTGCGTTTTCGTAAGAAAACTTGCTTCGTAAGCATACGTCTCGAGAGAGTAACTTACTTAAAAGCCGAGCATTTATTTAAAACGGTAGGTTATACGGCCTCGTGTTAAATCATAAGGCGATAATTCTACGGTAACCTTGTCTCCTGGCAAAATGCGAATAAAATGCATTCTGATTTTACCGGATACGTGGGCTAGAATTTTATGACCATTTTCCAATTCAACCTTAAACATTGCATTCGGAAGAGGTTCAATCACTGTACCTTCTACTTCAATTACATCTTCTTTGGCCACAGTCATTCTCCTTTCTCATGTGCTTCAACTTGCGTTTGTTCAGCGAATTTGGCAAGTGCATGACGCAGCTTCCCATTAGTTACACGACCCGTTTCCCTGATGCTGGACTCGACTTCGCTGCTGATCGTTTCTTGTAATTGAAGATGTGTCAGGTTCTTCTTCTTCGGTTGATCGAATTTGCGCTTATCACCGTCTGCAAGCCAGACAAAGCGAGTATCAACAATTCCGATGACGACCGCATATTCTCCGGGATCTTTACCGCGAAGCACCTTTACGATCTGGCCTAACTCGGGAGTCATACGATCCACTCATCATCACCTACGCTTTGGGCAAAGTTAATATTTCATAACCAGCTGCCGTTATTGCAATCGTATGTTCAAAATGAGCACAAAGTGTTCCGTCCGCTGTTACTACGGTCCAGTCGTCTTCAAGTGTTTTGACAAACCTTTCGCCAACAACCACCATCGGTTCAATGGCTAAGACCATGCCCGGTTTCAATCGAGGGCCTTTGTTCGGAACACCGTAGTTCGGAATTTGCGGTTCTTCGTGAAGCTCCGTTCCTATTCCGTGCCCGACATACTCTCTTACTACGGAGAAGCCTGCATCTTCAATACAGGTTTGGATGGCATGCGACAACGTGTAGAGCCTGGCATCCGGTTTGGCTTCCGCTAATCCTTGGTAAAGCGATCTCTCCGTTACCTCCAGCAAGCGCTTGGCGGTCTCGGATACTTCACCCACCGGATATGTCCATGCGGAATCCCCATGATAGCCTTTATACTGAGCGCCAATATCAATACTAATGATATCACCTTCAGCCAGCTTTCGTGGACCAGGAATACCATGAACTAATTCTTCGTTGACAGAAGCACAAATGCTGCCCGGAAAACCGTTGTAGCCTTTAAAAGATGGAATTGCTCCCTGACTGCGAATGAATTCCTCTGCGATCTGATCAAGTTCTTTCGTTGTAATGTTCGGACGAATCGCCCTTGCCAGCAAGCGGTGCGTATCTGCTACGATCCGACCTGCTTCTCGCATTAGGTCCAGTTCAACCTCGGACTTACAAATGATCATTACGCTAGACCTCGTAGCAGTGAGCTAATTTGTTCGGTTACCGCATGAATGTCTTGTTCTCCGTTAACCTCACGCAATAATTCCCTCTTTTGGTAGTAATCCAGCAGTGGAGCCGTTTTGTTCGTATATTCGTCCAAACGGGTACCCACTTTTTCTTCCGTATCATCCGACCGTTGATACAATTCACCAGAACATTTATCACATACGCCATCTTGCTTTGGTGGATTGAAGATCACATGATACGTAGCTCCGCAGGATTTACAGATTCTTCGGCCAGTCAATCTCGCAAGCAGAAAACTGCGATCGACGGATAGATTGATGACTAATTCAATCTTCTTACCCAGGGATTGGACGATTTCATTCAAAGCATCAGCTTGAGCAATGGTTCTTGGGAACCCGTCAAGCAAAAAGCCTTTGTCGCAATCCGGCTGTGCAAGCCGTTCTTTCACAATACCATTCGTGATTTCATCAGGGACCAGCAGTCCTTTATCCACATAGCCTTTGGCCTCGATACCGAGCGGCGTTCCTTGGCTCATCGCCAAACGGAATGCGTCTCCCGTAGAAATATGAGGAATTTGAAATTCACTTACGATTTTTTCCGCCTGTGTACCTTTGCCTGCACCAGGAGGACCCATAAAAATTACGTTCACTTTGACTCCCTCCCATCGCACTCGGCAATACGAACAGCACAATAGGTGCCGATGTCGCATGAAACGCACCATCAGAACCTATTTGCTATTTATTGATAAAACCTTTGTAATGACGCTTGATCAATTGGCTCTCGATTTGTTTCATCGTCTCAAGACCAACGCCTACTACGATTAGCAAGGATGTTCCACCAATTTTGACTGAGTTCGGCAGACCTGCAAGTCCTCCGAAAAGCATCGGAAGAATGGAGATCGCGGATAAGAACAATGCACCGGACAAAGTGATTCTAGTCATTACACGAGTCAGATAAACAGAAGTTGTTTTACCAGGACGAATTCCCGGTATGTATCCACCGTTCTTTTTCATCTGATCGGCCATCTGTACTGGATTGATTTGAACGAAGGTGTAGAAGTATGTGAACCCGATAATCAACAGTACATAAAGTACAATCGCTAGCGGCGCCGTTTGGTTCAAGCTCAAGTTCGAGATGATCCATTCAGCAACCACGTTACCTCTCCAATAGCTCGCTATTGTAGGAGGGAACATCAATAGTGACAAAGCGAAGATTACTGGAATTACACCCGCAGCATTCACTTTCAAAGGAATGTGCGTCGTTTGACCGCCATACATTTTACGACCAACAACCCGTTTGGCATATTGTACAGGGATCTTACGAACCCCTTGCTGTACAAAGATGACACCGGCGATGATCAAAATCACAACCAATGCGATGATAACGAGTTTCACGATGTTCAAGAACAACGCGCCCTCAGTCGCGAACAGCGTTTTGTATATCTGTTGGATGCCAGTAGGAATCGCCGCGACGATACCAGCAAAGATGATTATGGAAATACCGTTTCCAATCCCAAACTCCGTAATTTGCTCTCCAAGCCACATCAAGAAGGCAGTACCTGCTGTCAGTACAATCGCAATTAGAGCGAAGGTTGTAAAGCCTGGGTTAATCACTAGACCGCTGTAAAGTCTGCTAAATCCAATGGATAAACCGAAGGCTTGAATCAAGCCTAATACAATCGTACCGTAACGTGTGATCTGCGTCATCTTTTTTCTTCCGACTTCGCCCTCTTTTGCCCATTGCGCAAAGCGCGGGACTACATCCATGGACAAAAGCTGAACGATAATGGAAGCGGTGATGTAAGGCATAATCCCCATCGCGAAAATAGAGAATTGAAAGAGCGCCCCACCTGAAAACGTGTTAAGCAAACCAAAGACATCGCTCTGATTCGCTTGGTCTTGAAGTTTTAAAACATCTGTATTGATGTTAGGCACCGGAATAAAGGCACCTATTCTGTAGACGATCAGCAAGAAGAGTGTGAATAATATTCTTCTACGCAGATCCTCTACTTTAAAGATGTTGGATATGGTATTGAACATTAAATCACCTCGGTTTGACCGCCGGCAGCTTGGATTTTCTCAATTGCGGATTGAGAGAACTTATTCGCTTTAACGGTTAACTTTACTGTAATTTCACCGTTTCCTAAAATCTTGATGCCGTCTTTAGGAGCTTTTACAATACCAGTTTCCAGCAATACTTCTGGAGTAACTTCTGTACCAGCTGCGAAGTTGTTCAAATCTTCAAGGTTCACGATAGCAAACTCAGTGCGGAAGCGGTTGTTGAAACCACGCTTAGGCAAACGACGGTACAACGGATTTTGTCCACCCTCGAATCCAGGACGAACGCCTCCACCGGAACGTGCATTTTGACCTTTATGTCCGCGAGTCGATGTTTTACCCATACCGCTACCTGTACCACGACCAACACGCTTACGAGTGTGACGAGCACCAGTTGCAGAACTTAGTTCATGTAACTTCATCGTTGCACACCTCCTCTAAATCTTAATATCAGCAATTTATGCTTCGATTTCTTTAACTTCAAGCAAATGACTTACTTGATTAACCATACCTCTGATAGCAGCGTTGTCTTGGTGAACAACTGTTTGGTTCAGCTTGCGCAGACCAAGAGTTTTCACTGTAACACGTTGAGTTTCAGGGCGGCCAATCACACTGCGTTTCAGGGTAATCTGTAATTGTTTCGCCATGTTTACCCCTCCTATCCTAATAACTCTTCAACTGTTTTACCGCGAAGCTTAGCAACTTCTTCCGCTTTTTTCAAGCGGCTCAAGCCTTCAAGCGTAGCGTTAACCATGTTAATGGAGTTGGAAGAGCCAAGGGATTTTGTCAAAATGTCGCCGATACCGGCAAGTTCAAGAACCGCACGAACCGGTCCACCAGCGATAACTCCAGTACCTTGGGAAGCTGGCTTCAACAATACGCGGCCTGCGCCAAAGCGGCCAGTTACAAGGTGAGGAATGGAAGTTCCTACGATTGGAACGTGAATCAAGTTCTTTTTCGCATCTTCAATGCCTTTACGGATCGCGTCTGGAACTTCGGATGCTTTACCGATTCCTGCACCAACCCAGCCATTGCCGTCGCCTACGACAACAAGTGCGCTGAAGCTGAAACGACGTCCGCCTTTTACTACTTTAGCAACGCGGTTAATATTAACAACTTTTTCTGTAAGTTCTAAAGTATTCGGATCTACGCGCAAGTCTTTTACCTCCTTATATATCGTTTTTCCTAGAATTGTAATCCTGCTTCACGAGCTGCGTCAGCCAAAGCTTGAACGCGTCCGTGGTAAAGGTATCCGCCGCGGTCGAAAACGACTTGCTCAACACCTTTTTCTTTTGCACGTTTTGCGATCAATTCGCCAACTTTACGAGCAGCTTCTACGTTACCACCGTTACCTACTTCAGCTTTCAGTTCTTTGTCCTGAGTCGAAGCGGATGCTACAGTGACGCCAGTCGTATCATCGATCAATTGAGCATACATGTGTTTGGAAGAACGGAAGATGTTCAACCGTGGACGAGCAGTTGTTCCTTCGATTTTCTTACGAACGCGAAGGTGTCTTTTCAGACGGGCTTTATTTTTATCGCCTTTAGTAATCATGATTACTTGCACTCCTTTCATCATCTTATGATGCGAGAGTTGTTACCCGCGATCTATCGGTCTTACTTCTTCTTACCAGCTTTACCTTCTTTACGAAGGATGCGTTCGCCTTCATACTTGATACCTTTACCTTTATAAGGCTCTGGTTCACGAACTGCGCGAACTTTAGCAGCAGTAGCACCTACTAATTCTTTGTCGATACCTTTGATGATGATCTTCGTGTTCGAAGGAACTTCGAACTCGATCCCAGTCTCAGGTGTGAATTCTACCGGGTGGGAGTACCCTACGTTAAGAACCAGTTTATCACCAGTTTTATTCGCACGGTAACCAACGCCTACGAGTTCCAAAGATTTCGAGAAACCTTCCGTTACACCGTTAACCATGTTGGCAACAACAGAACGTGTTGTACCATGCAGGGAGCGGTGTAGTTTGTTATCGGAAGGACGCTCAACAGAAATCTCGTTTTCGACAACATTCACTTTCATATCTTTATGAAGTTCACGAGACAAAGTACCTTTTGGGCCTTTAACTGTGATCAAAGTATTGTCTAGTGTTACATTTACACCACTTGGAATGGTGATTGGCTTACGACCAATACGAGACATGTTTGCACCTCCATTCAATTACAATTGTATTACCAAACGTAGCAGATAACCTCTCCGCCAGCTTTGGATTGACGAGCATCTTTATCCGTCATAACTCCCTTAGATGTGGAGATGATGGCAATCCCTAGTCCGCCCAAAACGCGAGGGATTTCTTGTGATTTTGTGTATACGCGCAGTCCTGGTTTGGAAATTCTTTTCAAACCGGAGATAACACGCTCATTGTTTGAACCGTATTTCAGGAACAAACGAATGATTCCTTGTTTGTTATCTTCAACGTACTCAGCGTCACGGATGAAACCTTCTTTTTTGAGGATTTCAGCGATTTCCCTTTTCACCTTGGATGCTGGGATCTCAACTGTCTCATGACGAACGATGTTGGCATTACGGATGCGTGTTAACATATCTGCAATTGGATCTGACATGACCATTTGTGTAAACCTCCTTCCCGAAAATAGGGTGATTACCAGCTAGCTTTTTTCACGCCTGGAATCTGACCTTTGTATGCTAATTCGCGGAAACAAATTCTGCAAATTTTAAACTTGCGAAGCACGGAATGCGGACGACCGCAACGCTCGCAACGTGTGTATGCTTGAACTTTAAACTTCGGAGCACGTTGTTGCTTGATTTTCATCGAAGTTTTTGCCACTTAATATTCCACCTCCTGAGGTAGGTACGGCTCATTAGCCTATTTTACGAAAGGAGCGCCGAGTTGTGTTAAAAGCTCGCGAGCTTCTTCATCGGACTTAGCCGTCGTAACGATAACGATGTCCATACCACGAACTTTATCTACTTTATCATACTCGATTTCTGGGAAGATCAATTGCTCTTTCAGACCCAGTGTGTAGTTTCCGCGGCCGTCAAAGGCTTTGTTGGAAATACCACGGAAGTCACGTACGCGTGGAAGCGTAACGTTGAAGAGCTTATCCAAGAAGTGATACATACGCTCGCCGCGAAGTGTCACTTTCACACCGATTGGCATATTTTCACGAAGCTTGAAACCCGCGATGGATTTTTTCGCTCTTGTCACAACCGGTTTTTGACCTGCGATCTTTTGAAGATCTTCAACAGCAGCATCAAGAACTTTAGAGTTGGAAACCGCCTCACCAACACCCATGTTGATAACGATTTTCTCAATCTTAGGTACTTGCATTACTGTGGAGTAGTTGAACTTTTGGATCAACGCAGGAGTAATTTCATTCAAATAACGATCTTTCATTCTTGCTGACATCTTTCAGTTGCCTCCTTTCCGTGTTTCTTGTATTAGTCGATGACTTCACCGGATTTTTTCGCTACGCGAACTTTAGTACCGTTATCTAATACTTTGTAACCTACGCGAGTAGGCTTGCCGCTCTTAGGATCAACCAGCATCACGTTGGAAACGTGGATTGGAGCTTCTTGATTCAAGATGCCGCCTTGTGGGTTAAGTTGGGAAGGTTTCGCATGTTTCTTAACCATGTTCACACCTTCAACCAAGACGCGGTTTTCACGAGGGTAAGCTGCGATAACGCGGCCTTTTTTGCCTTTATCTTTACCTGTGATTACAAAAACCGTATCGTCTTTTTTCACGTGCAGTTTATTGTTATGAGACTCAAGTCTCTTCTTGGTTCTTGGCATTGTGTTGTACACCTCCTACAGACTACTTGAAACGCTCTATTAGATAACTTCTGGAGCCAAGGATACGATCTTCATGAAGTCTTTGTCACGAAGTTCGCGTGCAACTGGTCCAAAGATACGAGTTCCGCGAGGACTTTTATCTTCTTTCACGATTACAGCTGCGTTCTCATCGAAAGAGATGTAAGATCCGTCTTTACGGCGAGCACCGCTCTTCGTACGAACGATTACCGCTTTAACAACGTCACCTTTTTTGACAACGCCGCCTGGTGTTGCTTCTTTTACCGAACAGATGATCAAATCACCAATGTGACCTACGCGACGACCTGTACCACCCAAAACACGGATACACATCAATTGCTTTGCACCGGAGTTGTCAGCAACCGTCAAACGAGTAAATGGTTGAATCATCGTATTCCCTCCTTTCGGGGTTCATGCTTTTTGTTAGATAATAACAGCTTTTTCTACGATTTCAACCAGTCTCCAAGTTTTGTCCTTGGAAAGCGGTCTAGTCTCCATGATTTTCACAGTATCGCCGATTTGCGCTGTGTTGTTCTCATCATGAGCCTTGAATTTCTTCGTATATTTGATTCTCTTGTGATAGAGATCATGTTTTTTATAAGTTTCAACAGCAACAACGATGGTTTTATCCATTTTATCGCTGACAACTTTACCTACCTGTACTTTACGCTCATTGCGTTCAGCCATTTAAGGAAGCCTCCCTTCTAGATATGGTACGGTTACCCGATCCCCAATTCTCTTTCACGCAAAACAGTCTTGGCACGAGCGATCTCTTTACGCAAGTCGCGGATTTGAGTCGGGTTGTCCAATTGACCAGTAGCTAGTTGAAAACGGAGGTTAAAGAGTTCTTCTTTAAAACCATTGACTTTTTGCTCGATCTCAGCAGTGGTTAAGTTGCGGAATTCACTAGCCTTCATTTACTTCACCACCCACTTCTTCTCTCTTCACGAACTTCGTTTTGATTGGAAGCTTGTGAGCAGCAAGACGCATTGCTTCGCGAGCAACTTCTTCGCTTACACCAGCAAGTTCAAACAAAATTTTACCTGGTTTTACTACGGAAACCCATTTCTCCACGTTACCTTTACCGCTACCCATACGAACTTCAAGCGGCTTTTGTGTAATTGGTTTAGCTGGGAAAATTTTGATCCACACTTTACCACCACGTTTGATGTAACGTGTCATGGCAATACGGGCGGACTCGATTTGACGGTTGGTTACCCAAGCCGGTTCCATCGCTTGCAAGCCGTATTCGCCAAAAGCGACTTCAGTACCGCCTTTAGCCCGACCTTTCATGTTACCGCGGTGTTCTTTACGGTGTTTTACACGTTTAGGTACTAACATGATTTAGTTTCCTCCTTCCGGCTGAGCCTTTTTCTTAGCTGTCGGAAGAACCTCTCCACGATAAATCCATACTTTTACACCAATACGTCCGTACGTAGTGTGTGCTTCTGCAGTACCGTAGTCGATATCCGCGCGAAGTGTATGAAGTGGAACTGTTCCTTCGCTATATCCTTCCGTACGGGCAATCTCAGCACCGCCAAGACGTCCGCTAGTTGCAACTTTAATACCTTTAGCACCGGATCTCATTGTCCTTTGGATCGCTTGTTTCATAGCGCGACGGAAAGATACACGACGCTCCAATTGAAGTGCGATGGCCTCAGCAACAAGGATTGCATCCAGGTCAGGGCTTTTGATTTCAGAGATGTTAATGTGTACTTTTTTACCGGACAAAGCTGCGATGTAGTTGCGAATAACTTCAACTTCAGATCCGCCTTTACCGATAACCATACCAGGTTTCGCAGTATGAATCGTAACGTTCACACGGTTAGCCGCGCGCTCGATATCGATGTGGGATACTGCAGAATCCTTCAATTTATTCTTTAAGTATTCGCGGATTTTTACGTCTTCAAGCAGCAGAGTTCCGAAATCTTTTTCTGCGAACCATTTGGACTCCCAATCGCGAATAATACCGATTCTAAGACCTACCGGGTTTACTTTCTGACCCACACGTTATCCCTCCTTATTTCTCAGATACCACTAATGTAATGTGGCTGGTACGTTTTCTAATTGCACTTGCGCGACCCATCGCACGTTGGTGGAACCTTTTCATAGTCGGTCCTTGGTTAACAAACGCTTGAGTGATCACTAATTTATTAGGATCTAACGAATAGTTATGCTCTGCATTGGCAATTGCGGAGTTCAGAAGTTTCTCCAGAACTGGAGAAGCTGCTTTAGGTGTGTGACGCAGAATTGCGATCGCCTCACCTACCGCTTTTCCCCGAATCAAGTCAATCACTAATTGTGCTTTACGAGGAGCAATCCGAGCGTGGTTAAGAACTGCTTTAGCTTGCATGGTAGTACCTCCTCTCGGTTAAAAAATGCGATTAGCGTTTTCCGGTTTTCTTGTCGTCGTCGTGACCTTTGTACGTACGAGTTGGTGCGAACTCACCAAGCTTGTGTCCTACCATATCTTCAGTTACATACACAGGCACGTGTTTTCTTCCATCGTACACTCCGAAAGTGTGACCAACGAATTGTGGGAAAATTGTAGAACGACGGGACCAAGTCTTAACAACGACTTTCTTGCCGGAAGTGTTCAAGTCTTCCACTTTTTTCAGTAAGTATCCATCGATAAATGGACCTTTCTTTAAGCTGCGACCCATGGGTGTTCCTCCCTTCCTTGAACCTCGCGATAATTATTATTACTTCGTACGACGGCGTACAATGTATTTGTTGGATGCTTTGTTTTTCTTACGAGTTTTGTAACCAAGTGTCGGTTTGCCCCAAGGAGACATAGGCGATTTACGACCGATTGGCGCGCGTCCTTCACCACCACCGTGTGGGTGATCGTTAGGGTTCATTACAACCCCGCGGACTTGTGGGCGATTGCCTTTCCAACGGTTACGACCAGCTTTACCGATCTTAACAAGCTCGTGGTCTTCGTTACCTACAGAACCGATTGTAGCGCGGCAAACTTTAAGAACTTTACGAACTTCACCAGAAGACAAACGGATTGTTACGTAAGTTTCTTCTTTACCAAGCAATTGAGCTTCTGTTCCAGCAGCGCGCACCAACTGTGCACCTTTACCTGGTTTCAACTCAATGTTGTGGATAACTGTACCAACTGGAATGTTTTCCAATGGAAGAGCGTTACCTACTTTGATATCGGATTGTGGTCCGGATACGATTTGATCGTTTACCTTAAGACCTTTAGGAGCGATAATGTATCTTTTCTCACCATCAGCATAGTTGATCAATGCGATGTTAGCGGAACGGTTTGGATCGTACTCGATTGTAGCAACGCGTCCTGGTATTCCATCTTTGGTACGTTTGAAATCGATAATCCGGTATTTACGTTTGTGACCGCCACCGTGATGACGAACTGTAATTTTACCTTGGTTGTTACGTCCAGCGTTTTTGCTCAAAGGAGCTAGCAAGGACTTCTCCGGTGTAGATGTTGTGATTTCTTCGAATGTAGAAACCGACATTGCACGTCTAGCCGGGGACGTTGGTTTATACTTTTTAACTGGCACTCCGATTCCCTCCTTACTTCAAGAAATGTATATTATACGGACTCAAAGAATTCCAATTCTTTGCTTTCTGCACTCAGGGACACAATTGCTTTTTTCCACTCGGAAGTGTAGCCAAAGTGACGGCCGTAGCGTTTAGGCTTAGCAGGCATTCTAAGTGTGTTTACATTTGTAACTTTCACTTTAAAGATTGCTTCGATAGCTTGTTTGATTTCCGTTTTGTTAGCGCGAAGATCGACTTCGAAAACGTACTTCTTGTTAGCCATCAGGTCGCTTGTACGCTCAGTGATGATCGGGCGCTTGATAATGTCGCGTGGATTTTTCATTGTGCAAGCACCTCCTCTACTTTCTGTACAGCGTCTTTCGTAATGATCAGTTTGTCATACAGCATGACATCCAGAACATTGAGTCCATCAGCAGCGATGAATTTCACACCTGGGATGTTACGAGCGGAAAGAGCTGCGTTGGAGTCAGTATCCAAACCAACTACAAGTGCTTTTCTTTCAACTTTCAGGTTGTTCAAAATTGCTGCGAATTCTTTTGTCTTAGGAGCGTTCAATTGAAGTTGATCCAATACGATCAATTCGTTATCGATAACTTTCGAAGACAAAGCGGATTTAATCGCCAAACGACGAACTTTTCTTGGCAATTTGTAGCCGTAGCTGCGAGGTGTCGGTCCAAATACTGTACCGCCGCCTTTCCATTGTGGAGCACGGATACTACCTTGACGAGCACGTCCTGTACCTTTTTGTTTCCAAGGTTTACGTCCGCCGCCGCGAACTTCAGAACGACCTTTAGTTTTGTGAGTACCTTGACGAACTGCAGCTTGTTGAAGCAATACCATTTCATGGATTGCATGTACGTGAGGTTCGATTCCGAACACTGCATCAGACAGTTCAACTTCACCTACTTGTGCGCCTGTTACGTTATATAAAGCTACTTTTGGCATCAGTTATTCCTCCTTTCTTACTTTTTAACAGCGGATTTCACGCTTACGTAGCTGTTTGTAGGACCAGGAATGGAACCTTTAACAAGCAATACGTTACGCTCAGCGTCCACTTTAATGATTTGCAGGTTTTGCAATGTTACAGTTTGGTCACCCATGTGTCCTGGCAAGTTTTTGCCTTTAGGTACGCGGTTCGCTTGAATGGAACCCATGGAACCTGGACCTCTGTGGTAACGGGAACCGTGAGCCATTGGTCCGCGGGATTGGTTATGTCTTTTGATGTTACCTTGGAAACCTTTACCCTTAGAAGTACCTGTTACGTCAACGAATTCGCCCTCTGCGAACAGATCAGCCTTCAACTCTTGGCCAACTTCGTACTCAGCCATCTGAACGCCGCGGATTTCTTTAACGTAGCGCTTAGGTGTTGTCCCTGCTTTTTTCGCATGGCCAAGCTCTGGCTTGATGATACGGCTTGCTTTAACATCGTCAAAACCGATTTGGATCGACTCATAACCGTCGTTATCCACATCTTTCTTTTGAAGAACCACACAAGGACCGGCTTGAATAACAGTTACAGGAACTACGTTACCTTCAGCAGTAAACACTTGTGTCATCCCAAGTTTTTTTCCTAAGATACCTTTCATCGTTGACACCTCTTTTCCTTCTTAAACGTATATTCTATAGTTGTTTTACAGTTTGATCTCGATGTCTACACCAGACGGTAAGTCTAGTCGCATCAAAGCATCAACTGTTTGTGGTGTAGGATTCACAATATCGATAAGACGCTTATGCGTACGCATTTCGAATTGCTCACGCGAATCCTTGTACTTGTGCACCGCACGAAGAATCGTGATGATTTGCTTCTCAGTTGGAAGCGGAATCGGACCGGATACACCTGCACCGGAACGCTTGGCAGTTTCCACGATTTTCTCAGCTGATTGATCGATGATTCTGTGATCATAAGCTTTCAAACGGATACGAATTTTTTGCTTTGCCATATAAGTCCCTCCTTCTATCGCCCAATTTAGTATCGGACATACTCCGTGAAAATTCTCCAACGCCTTCACCATGGCAAAGGATCCGGGTGTGTCGGCAACCTCTCACATCATCGCAACGTCTCAGACCAACGTTTTATATTATATAAAATATTATAGGCAATTGCAAGCGAATCTTTAGGCTAAAGTACAAAAAAAACACTCGCCGCAAAAACGACGAGTGTTCTTCTATATAAAAGGGATTACTTGGAGATTGCAGCAACCGCACCCGCACCAACAGTACGTCCGCCTTCGCGAATCGCGAAGCGAGTACCTTCTTCGATAGCGATTGGGTTGATCAATTCAACTGTTACTGTGATGTTATCACCAGGCATAACCATCTCAGTACCTTCTGGAAGGCTGATGATACCAGTTACGTCAGTTGTACGGAAGTAGAATTGTGGACGGTAGCCTGTGAAGAAAGGCTTGTGACGGCCACCCTCTTCTTTAGTCAGAACGTAGATTTGAGCGGAAAAGTTCGTGTGAGGTTTAACGGAACCTACTTTAGCAAGAACTTGGCCACGCTCGATATCTTTACGGTCTACACCACGAAGAAGAGCACCGATGTTGTCGCCTGCTTGAGCGGAGTCAAGCAATTTGCGGAACATCTCTACGCCTGTTACGATGCATTTGCGAGTTTCTTCAGCGATACCAACGATTTCAACTTCGTCTTGTACTTTAACAGTACCACGCTCAACACGGCCTGTAGCAACTGTACCACGACCAGTGATGGAGAACACGTCCTCAACTGGCATAAGGAAAGGCTTGTCAGTGTCGCGCTCTGGAGTTGGGATGTAAGTATCAACTTGCTCGAACAACTCAACGATTTTGTCAGCCCAAGGACCGTCTGGGTTTTGAAGAGCTTCACGAGCTGCGCCGCGGATGATTGGAGTATCATCGCCTGGGAACTCGTACTCGTTAAGAAGGTCGCGAACTTCCATCTCAACCAGTTCAAGCAACTCTTCGTCTTCAACCATGTCGCATTTGTTCAAGAATACAACGATGTAAGGTACGCCTACTTGACGGGAGAGCAAGATGTGCTCACGAGTTTGTGGCATAGGACCGTCAGCTGCGGATACTACCAGGATCGCTCCGTCCATTTGCGCAGCACCAGTGATCATGTTTTTAACATAGTCAGCGTGACCTGGGCAGTCTACGTGTGCGTAGTGACGGTTAGGAGTTTCGTACTCAACGTGAGCTGTGGAGATTGTGATACCGCGCTCGCGCTCTTCTGGAGCTTTATCGATTTGGTCGAATGCTACTGCAGCACCGCCATAACGCTTGGACAATACTGTTGTGATAGCAGCAGTCAGAGTTGTTTTACCATGGTCAACGTGACCGATAGTACCGATGTTAACATGCGGTTTTGTACGTTCAAATTTAGCCTTTGCCATTTTAAACGAATCCTCCTTAGAGTGACTATTAGTTTATTATTAAGCGCCTTTGCCCTTTGCAATAATTTCTTCTGCAATGGATTTAGGAACTTCTTCATAGTGGGAAATTTCCATGGAGTAAACACCACGGCCTTGTGTTCTGGAACGAAGTGTTGTGGAGTATCCAAACATTTCGGACAAAGGCACTTTAGCGCGGATGATTTGTGCTCCGTGACGGTTATCCATACCTTCGATGCGTCCACGACGGGAGTTAAGGTCACCCATAACATCGCCCATGTACTCTTCAGGTACAGTAACTTCCACTTTCATGATTGGCTCAAGAAGAACCGGCTTACATTTGTCTTTTGCCGCTTTAAGCGCCATGGAACCTGCGATTTTGAACGCCATTTCGTTGGAGTCAACATCGTGGTAGGAACCGTCGACAACTGTAGCTTTGATGTCTACGAGTGGGAATCCTGCGATAACCCCGTTCTTCATAGACTCTTCGATACCCGCTTGAATCGGAGCGATGTATTCTCTAGGAATAGATCCACCCACGATTTTGCTTTCGAAGACGAAACCAGTACCAGCTTCTTGAGGTTCGAACTCCACCCAACAATGTCCGTATTGACCACGGCCACCGGATTGGCGAACGAATTTACCTTCAACTTTAGCTGCTGCACGGAATGTTTCACGATAAGCAACTTGCGGTTTACCGACATTCGTTTCTACTTTGAACTCACGAAGCATACGGTCAACGAGGATCTCAAGGTGAAGCTCACCCATACCCGCGATGATCGTTTGACCTGTCTCTTCGTCTGTATGAGCACGGAAAGTCGGATCTTCTTCAGCAAGTTTTTGCAATGCGATACCCATTTTATCTTGGTCCGCTTTCGTCTTCGGTTCAACAGCAAGCTGAATAACCGGTTCAGGGAAGTTCATGGACTCAAGGATAACTGGATTCTTCTCATCACAAAGTGTATCCCCAGTTGTTGTATCTTTCAGACCAACAGCTGCTGCGATATCACCAGAGTATACATCGCTGATTTCTTGACGGCTGTTCGCATGCATTTGCAGAATACGACCAACGCGCTCACGTTTGCCTTTGGTAGCGTTAAGCACGTAGGAACCCGAGCTCAAGACACCGGAGTAAACGCGGAAGAAAGTCAGACGACCAACGAAAGGATCTGTCATGATTTTGAAAGCAAGAGCTGCGAACGGTTGATCGTCAGCAGACTTACGAACCACTTCAGTACCATCGTCAAGCACACCTTTGATGTCAGGCACATCAATTGGAGCTGGCAGGTAATCAATAACCGCATCCAACATCAATTGAACACCTTTGTTACGGTAGGAGGAACCTACGATTACTGGGAAGATCTTAACGTCGCAAACACCTTTGCGAAGCGCTGCTTTAATTTCAGCAACTGTCAGTTCTTCACCTTCGAGATATTTCATTGTAAGCTCTTCATCAAGCTCAGCAACTTTCTCGACAAGTTCCAATCGCAGTTCTTCTACTTTATCTTTGAACTCAGCAGGAATTTCCACTTTCTCGATATCCTTACCAAGATCGTCTTTGTACATATACGCTACTTGTTCAACCAAGTCAATGATACCTTTGAACTCGTTCTCAGCACCGATTGGAAGTTGAATAGCAACTGCATTTGCACCCAGTTTTTGACGCATGGAATCAACTACGCCCAAGAAATCTGCGCCAATGATGTCCATTTTGTTTACGTAAGCGATCCGAGGTACGTGGTACTTATCAGCTTGTCTCCAAACTGTCTCGGATTGAGGCTCAACGCCTTCTTTCGCACTAAATACGCCAACTGCTCCATCCAACACGCGAAGGGAACGCTCTACCTCAACGGTAAAGTCAACGTGCCCCGGGGTATCGATGATATTGATGCGGTGACCATTCCATTGCGCAGTCGTAGCGGCGGAAGTAATTGTAATCCCGCGCTCTTGTTCTTGTTCCATCCAGTCCATCGTAGCCGCACCTTCGTGCACCTCTCCGATTTTGTGAACTTTACCAGTGTAGTACAGAATGCGCTCTGTAGTTGTAGTTTTACCCGCATCAATATGCGCCATAATCCCGATATTACGCGTATTCTTTAAGGAGAACTCTCTAGCCATAGGTCGTTATTTCTCCTTTCAATATGTGAATCAAGATTCTACCAACGATAGTGAGCAAACGCTTTGTTCGCTTCAGCCATTTTGTGAGTATCTTCACGTTTCTTAACGGAAGAACCTGTGTTGTTGCTAGCATCGATGATTTCGAAAGCCAGTCTTTCTTCCATCGTCTTCTCACCGCGAAGACGGGAATAGTTAACCAACCAACGAAGACCCAATGTTGTGCGGCGCTCAGGCTTAACTTCAATCGGAACTTGGTAGTTCGCTCCGCCTACGCGGCGAGCTTTAACTTCCAATACCGGCATGATGTTTTTAATCGCTGCTTCGAACACTTCCATCGGCTCTTTACCTGTACGATCTTTCACGAGGTTAAAAGCGTTGTATAAGATGGACTGAGCCACCCCTCTTTTCCCATCAATCATGATACGATTGATAAGACGAGTAACAAGTTTGCTATTGTAAATCGGATCTGGCAATACGTCTCTGCGAGTAACTGGACCTTTACGAGGCATAGTTATCCCCCTTTCTCGAAAGGATCATCCCTATTTGGGAAGTCTTATTTTTTAACTTTAGGACGCTTAGTACCGTACTTGGAACGAGCTTGCTTACGGTTGTTAACACCGGAAGTATCCAGAGCACCACGAACGATGTGGTAACGTACCCCTGGAAGGTCTTTTACCCTACCTCCACGGATCAATACAACGCTGTGTTCTTGCAGGTTGTGACCGATACCAGGAATGTAAGCTGTCACCTCTACACGGTTCGTCAAACGAACACGGGCATATTTACGAAGTGCGGAGTTAGGCTTCTTAGGAGTCATTGTACCCACACGAGTGCAGACACCACGTTTTTGAGGAGCGCTCAAATCCGTTGCCTCTCTTTTCAAAGCGTTAAAACCTTTTTGCAAAGCCGGGGATTTAGACTTATCCACCTTAGCTTGACGACCTTTACGTACTAGTTGGTTAATTGTTGGCATATCGCCACCTCCTCCCTACATGTATAAATCTTATTGTGTTTCAAGCCCACAGATCCAGGCGAGTCGTAAATGAGCAAATGAAAAGTCTTTGCCAAGAATCCGATGCAAGGTTTATGTAAACCTACGAATCATTTCCGTTAACAAAAACACTTTTGATCTTATTCATTTACAACAGCTGCTACCGCAGCTCCAACTTCAATACCACACGCTTTACCTAGCATCTTCATAGAATCCACATAGGTTACCGGCACTTCCATCTTCTTACAGAGGCTTACCAGCTTTATCGTCAATCGCGGATCTGCATCTTTGGCAACAAAAACTTCGATTGCCTTACCTTGTTCAACCGTCTTTGTCGCTTTCTTCGCGCCAACAGATACGTTCTTTGCCTGTTTGACTTTATCATAAGACATAAAGCTCATCCTCCAAAGCGCAGGAAAAGATAGTAACTTAGGCACACTACGATATATTAGCATTTTGAAATTAGCGTGTCAAGAATATAGTTCTACATTCATCGTTTCTTCATAATTGACAAGTGAACGGGAAAGCATACCATCTCTGGTGGCTTTCCCGTATCCTTGCAATTATAAACTACTCAACAGCAACTGTTTCTTTTTGCATGTCTTCATCTGCCACAAGAACTTCGTTAGGATCCGTAATGCGGATATTCCGGTAGCGCGGCATACCCGTACCAGCTGGAATCAGCTTACCGATAATAACGTTCTCTTTGAGACCGAGCAATTGGTCGACTTTACCCTTAATAGCTGCATCCGTCAAGACACGAGTGGTCTCTTGGAAAGATGCCGCGGACAAGAAGGAATCGGTCTCCAAGGAGGCCTTCGTAATACCGAGCAAGATCGGTCTAGCGACAGCTGGCTCGTTGCCTGCGAACAGGGCCACTTTGTTAGCTTCTTCGTATTCATGAATGTCTACGAAGGAACCTGGAAGCAGCGTTGTATCCCCGGCATCAACGATACGGATTTTGCGAAGCATCTGGCGGACCATAACTTCGATATGCTTATCGTTGATTTCTACCCCTTGGTTACGGTATACGCGCTGTACTTCTTGCAGAATGTAGTTCTGCACGCCGCGGATACCTTTAATACGCAGCATGTCTTTCGGGTCAATCGATCCGTCTGTCAACTCATCACCAGCTTCAATGTGCTGGTTGGCTGTGACACGAACACGAGAGCCGTAAGGAACTGCATACACTTTGGATTCCGCTTCACCTTGGACTTCGATTTCACGACGATCCTTAGCTTCGCGGATTTCTTTGATCACGCCATCGATCTCAGAGATGATCGCTTGACCCTTAGGATTACGCGCTTCGAAAAGCTCTTGAATACGCGGCAAACCTTGTGTGATATCGTCTCCGGCAACACCACCGGTATGGAACGTACGCATCGTCAGCTGCGTTCCTGGCTCACCGATGGATTGAGCGGCGATAATACCGACAGCTTCCCCGATTTCGACGAATTGACCTGTCGCCAAGTTACGGCCGTAGCATTTTTTACATACGCCATGACGGGAACGGCAGCTCAATACTGAACGGATTTGAAGTTTTTCAATGCCAGCTTCTATGATCGCATCTGCAATACCGGACTCAATCAATTCATTGCGTTGAACGATCACTTCACCTGTTTGTGGGTGACGAAGTGTCTCGAATGCGTAGCGGCCTTCAATACGGTCGTAGAGATCCTCAATAACCTCTTTACCGTCTTGAATTTTGCTTACAGTGAAGCCTTTATCCGTACCGCAATCTTCATCACGGACAATAACGTCTTGTGCAACGTCAACCAGACGACGAGTCAAGTAACCCGAGTCCGCTGTACGCAGCGCCGTATCGGCAAGACCTTTACGGGCACCGTGCGTGGAAATAAAGTATTCCAAGATCGTCAGACCTTCACGGAAGTTCGACTTAATCGGCAACTCCATGATTTTACCGGATGGGTTAGCCATCAGACCCCGCATACCGCCAAGCTGAGTAATCTGCGATTTGTTACCCCGTGCTTTGGACTCAACCATCATGTTGATCGAGTTGTACTTGTCGAGGGACTTCATCAGGATTTCCGTGATTTCGTCTTTCGCTTTACTCCAGATGGCAATAACACGGTCATAACGTTCTTCATCAGTAATCAAACCACGGCGGTATTGGTTCGTAACAACGCGTACTTTCTCTTCACACTCTTTGAGAATTCCTTCTTTTTCAGTTGGAACGACAACGTCGGATACGGCAACGGTAATACCAGCTTTAGTCGAGTAAGTGAAGCCGAGTTCCTTGATTTTATCAAGAATCATCGAAGTTTGCGTTGTATGGTATTTGCGGAAGCACTCAGCAATGATCGAGCCCAAGTACTCTTTACCTACCGCTTTGTTCTCATTGCGCTCAAGCATAATCGCTTTAAGATCAGCGCCCTTCTCGAATACAAAGTGAGAGTCCGGAATACCGGTTAACAAGTTTGTTTTGGTCGGTTCATTGATGAATGGGAAATCGCTAGGGAAGATTTCGTTGAAAATAATTTTCCCAATTGTTGTAATCAACATCGCATTTTGCTGCTCATCCGTGAAGCTCGTTTTGTTCAAAGCTCTAGCAGGAATCGCAACTCTGGCGTGAAGCGCCATTTTGCCCGATTGATAGGAAGATACAGCCTCATGGATGGTTCTGATAATCGAACCTGCACCTTTGGCGTACTTGTTGTCCGTTGTTAAGTAGAAACTTCCCAAGACCATGTCCTGTGAAGGCGTAACAACCGGCTTACCGTCTTTCGGGTTCAAAATGTTACCGGAAGCCAGCATCAGCACGCGTGCTTCTGCTTGCGCTTCGGATGACAACGGAACGTGAACGGCCATTTGGTCACCGTCAAAGTCAGCGTTGTACGCTGTACATACGAGCGGATGCAGCTTGATGGCGCGACCTTCAACGAGAATCGGCTCGAACGCCTGAATCCCGAGTCTGTGCAGCGTAGGGGCACGGTTCAATAGAACTGGGTGCTCCTTAATAACTTCTTCCAGTACATCCCATACATCCGGGCTTACGCGTTCAACTTTGCGCTTCGCACTCTTGATGTTGTGGGCCAAACCTTTATTTACGAGCTCTTTCATCACGAAAGGCTTAAACAATTCCAACGCCATTTCCTTCGGGAGACCACATTGGTACATCTTCAGGTTAGGACCTACGACGATAACCGAACGACCGGAGTAGTCAACACGTTTACCGAGCAGGTTTTGACGGAAACGGCCTTGTTTACCCTTCAGCATATGGCTGAGGGATTTCAAAGGACGGTTACCAGGTCCCGTTACCGGACGACCGCGGCGACCGTTGTCGATCAAAGCGTCAACGGCTTCCTGCAGCATCCGCTTCTCGTTTTGCACGATGATGTCCGGAGCGCCCAGGTCGAGCAATCTTTTGAGACGGTTGTTACGGTTAATAACACGGCGATACAGATCGTTCAAGTCGGAAGTCGCAAAGCGACCACCGTCGAGCTGAACCATCGGGCGAAGCTCAGGCGGGATGACAGGAAGTACATCCAGAACCATCCAACCAGGCAAGTTTTTGGAGTTACGGAATGCTTCCATAACTTCCAAACGTTTGATCGCACGGTTGCGGCGCTGACCTTGAGCAGTTTTCAGCTCTTCTTTCAGCGTCTCTACTTCACGGTCGATATCGATGTCCATCAGCAGCTTTTTCACTGCTTCTGCACCCATACCCGCTTGGAACGCATAGCCGTACTTCTCACGGTAACTACGGTATTCTTTTTCCGACAACAGTTGTTTCTTCTCAAGAGGTGTATCCCCTGGATCCGTTACAACGTAGGAAGCAAAATAAATGATTTCCTCCAAAGATCTTGGAGACATATCCAGGGCCAAGCCCATGCGGCTTGGAATCCCTTTGAAATACCAGATGTGAGACACAGGAGCGGCAAGCTCAATGTGACCCATGCGTTCACGACGCACCTTTTGACGGGTTACTTCTACGCCGCAGCGGTCACAAACAACGCCTTTATAACGGACGCGCTTGTATTTTCCGCAATGACATTCCCAATCTTTCGTAGGTCCGAAGATCTTTTCACAGAAAAGACCTTCTTTCTCAGGTTTTAAAGTTCTGTAGTTAATTGTTTCCAGCTTCTTTACTTCCCCACGGGACCAAGAGCGAATTTTATCGGGCGATGCCAAGCCGATTTTCATAAACTCGAAGTTGTTAACGTCCATCAAGGAGCAACCCTCCTTTAAGAATTTAAACCTTGCTATGCAGTGAATCGTGCTCGATCTATTGCGAAAAAGATTATTCGACCCCTAATTCGGATCCTTCTAAATTCAGGTTCAATTTATCGCTGGTGACTTCATCCTCGTCATCCATTTCCTTCATTTCGATCTCTTCTTCGTTGCCGGAAAGGATCTTAACATCCATACCCAAGCTTTGAAGCTCTTTGATCAAAACTTTGAACGACTCAGGAACACCAGGTTCTGGAACATTCTCGCCTTTAACGATGGATTCATATGTTTTCACACGACCCACAACGTCATCGGACTTCACGGTAAGAATTTCTTGCAATGTATAAGCGGCTCCGTATGCTTCAAGCGCCCATACCTCCATCTCCCCGAAACGCTGACCACCGAACTGTGCTTTACCACCCAGCGGCTGCTGTGTAACAAGCGAGTAAGGGCCTGTGGAACGGGCATGGATTTTATCGTCAACCATGTGCGCCAATTTGATCATGTACATGACGCCGACAGTAACTTCACGTTCGAACGACTCACCTGTACGTCCGTCGTACAGCATCGTCTTACCGTTGCGCTGCATACCAGCTTCTTCCATCGTGTCGAAAACGTCATACTCGCGCGCACCGTCAAACACCGGCGTTGCAGCGTGAATACCCAGGAATCTGGATGCCATACCCAAGTGAACCTCGAGTACCTGACCGATGTTCATCCGCGATGGAACCCCCAGCGGGTTCAAGACGACCTCAACCGGCGTACCATCCGGCATGAACGGCATATCTTCTTCAGGAAGAATACGGGCCACGACCCCTTTGTTACCGTGACGTCCGGCCATTTTATCGCCTTCGGAAATTTTCCGTTTTTGCGCGATATAGACACGAACCAATTGATTTACACCTGGAGGCAGCTCATCGCCGTTCTCACGGGTAAACACTTTAACGTCAACGACAATACCGTCCGTACCATGCGGTACACGGAGGGAAGTGTCACGAACTTCACGCGCCTTCTCACCGAAGATCGCATGCAGCAATCTTTCTTCAGCCGTCAGCTCTGTCACACCTTTAGGTGTAACTTTTCCGACGAGGATATCGCCAGCGCCGATCTCGGCACCGACACGGATGATGCCGCGCTCGTCGAGATTTTTCAACGCGTCTTCCCCTACGTTCGGGATGTCGCGTGTGATTTCTTCCGGTCCAAGCTTCGTATCACGCGCTTCGGACTCATATTCCTCGATGTGAATGGATGTGTACACATCTTCTTTCACCAGTTTTTGGCTCAGGAGAATCGCATCCTCGTAGTTGTAGCCTTCCCACGTCATGAAGGCGACGACGACGTTGCGGCCCAAGGCCAATTCGCCTTGCTCTGTCGAAGGGCCATCAGCCAGAATATCGCCAACTTTGACGATCTGTCCTTTTTTCACAATTGGACGCTGGTTAATGCACGTACCTTGGTTAGAGCGCATGAACTTATGCAATTTATATTTAACGAGATTGCCGTTAACGAGCTTGCCGTCCACCATTTCCTGGCGGCGCAACCAGATTTCATTAGCAGCGGCCTTTTCAATAATTCCATCGAATTTGGAGACAATACATACTCCCGAGTCCTTAGCAACCTTATGCTCCATTCCCGTACCTACAAGCGGAGCTTTAGGGATCAAGAGAGGAACCGCTTGACGCTGCATGTTGGATCCCATGAGGGCGCGGTTGGAGTCATCGTTTTCCAAGAACGGAATAAGCGCCGTCGCTACGGACACGACTTGCTTAGGCGAAACGTCCATGTAGTCGACACGCTCAACCGGAAGCGTTAAGTTGTCATCCTTGTAACGAACAATAATCGCTTCTTCAACGAATTTATTGTCTTCCGTCAATTCAGCGTTCGCTTGAGCGATAACGTAGTTATCCTCTTCGTCCGCAGTCATATATACGATTTGCTCCGTTACTTGACTCGTCTTCGGATCTACCCAACGATATGGCGCCTCGATGAAGCCATACTCATTGATACGAGCAAATGTCGACAACGAGTTGATCAAACCGATGTTCGGACCCTCTGGAGTTTCAATCGGACACATACGACCATAGTGAGAGTGATGCACGTCACGAACTTCCATGCCCGCGCGCTCACGCGTCAAACCGCCCGGTCCGAGTGCGGATAGACGGCGTTTATGCGTCAATTCGGCAAGCGGATTCGTTTGGTCCATAAATTGCGAGAGCTGGGAGCTTCCGAAGAACTCTTTGATTGATGCGATTACAGGACGAATGTTGATCAAAGCTTGCGGTGTAATGACATTCGCATCTTGAATGGACATCCGCTCACGCACTACACGTTCCATACGGGACAAACCGATACGGAATTGGTTCTGCAGCAATTCACCAACAGAACGCAGACGACGGTTACCCAAGTGGTCAATGTCATCCGTGTTGCCAATGCCGTGCAGCAAGTTAATGAAATAGTTAATGGACGAGATGATATCGGCAGGCGTAATATTCTTCACGGATTTATCAATAACTCCGTTCGAAATCACCTTCACAACTTTGCCATCTTCATTCGGCGAATAGACATTAATGCATTGCACAGGAATACTGTCCGCTTCTGTTACGCCATTAGGAATGGAGAACTCTTTGAAGCCAGCGCCCTTCTCAATGAAAGGAAGGATCTCATCCAACGTACGGCGATCCAACAACTGACCAGCCTCAGCGATAATTTCTCCCGTCTCCGCATCCACCAAAGTTTCAGCCAGACGATGATTAAACAATCTATTTTTGATGTGAAGCTTTTTATTGATTTTATAACGACCTACGTTCGCCAGGTCATAACGCTTTGGATCAAAGAAACGCGCAACAAGCAAGCTCCGCGCATTATCAAGCGTAGGCGGCTCACCCGGACGAAGACGCTCGTAGATTTCGATCAACGCTTTTTCCGTAGAATCCGTGTTGTCTTTATCCAGCGTATTACGAATGTATTCATCATCGCCAAGCAAATCCAGGATCTCAGCGTCTGTCCCGAAACCTAGAGAGCGAAGCAGAACGGTAACAGGGATTTTACGTGTGCGGTCGATACGCACATAGATAATATCCTTTGCATCCGTCTCAAGCTCCAGCCAAGCTCCACGGTTAGGAATAACCGTAGCTGTGTAAGTTTTTTTGCCGTTTTTATCCACTTTGGTGCTATAATAAACACTGGGTGAACGAACGAGCTGGGAGACGATTACACGCTCCGCACCGTTGATGATAAAAGTCCCTGTTTCCGTCATGATCGGGAAATCACCCATGAACACTTCTTGTTCCTTGACTTCACCAGTTTCCTTATTAATCAAACGGACTTTGACTCTTAACGGCGCCGCATAGGTTACGTCGCGTTCTTTGGATTCATCAACTGAATACTTAGGCTCTCCTAAGCTGTAGTCAATAAATTCAAGCACCAGGTTGCCTGTGAAATCCTGAATCGGGGAGATATCCTGAAACATCTCTCTAAGTCCCTCTTCCAAAAACCACTCATACGATTTTTGCTGGATTTCAATCAGGTTTGGAATGCCCAGCACCTCATTAATACGTGCATAAGTCCTGCGTTTACGTCGTCCAAATTGAACAAGATGTCCCGCCAACTTTCATTCACCCCTCAAGTCTACTCAATAAATAAAAAGAAAGAAGAAAAACTTCTACCGACGTACACTCAGGACGCCTCCTATATTGGAGCCCGTCCGAATCAAGCGACTGTATGGATGGAGGTTTTTCTCTGATGTTCGACAAGACTTTTCCATTAATTTCTTCTCATCCTGTTAGAGTTGCCTAAAATTCAAACATTATACGTTACAGTTTAAAATTTTATGCATCTCGGACGAAAAAAAGACTTGACATTTTTGTTAACTAAAGACATGTGTCCCATCTTAATACTGACATTTTTTAATGATACCACAAACGAAATGTCAAGTCAAACAAATTCCCTCGAAAATAAGTCATTACCTTTTTGTCGCTTTTAGAATCCGGTATCCTTTATCTTTCGAGACTTCAATTACTTCTCCATACACCTGTTCCAACTTTGCCATTGCAGAAGGAGAACCTTGCTTCTTCTGGATTACGACCCAGATCGAACCGCCTTCAACCAAGCAATCATAAGCATCGGTGAAAATACGGTGCACCACTTCCTTGCCCGCGCGAATCGGCGGGTTGGTCAAGACCACATCAAACCGCTCGCCTTGCACCTTCTCCAGCAGATCGCTTTGGACAATCGTTACATTGGCGATGCCATTGCGTTTTGCATTTTCTTTGGCAAGTTCAATGGCTCGTTCATTTATATCCACCATAGTGACATGTCCTTGTGGACACATCAACGCGGCACTCAACCCAATAGGCCCGTACCCACAGCCGACATCAAGCACTCTGGCCTGATTGTCAAACTCCATCGTTTCAATCAAATGCTTACTTCCGTAATCTACACCTTTTTTTGAAAATACCCCCGCGTCCGTAGTAAAGACGAGCTCGCGGCCGCGCAGCATCTCCTTCATCGTATGAAGATCACGCTGAACCGTGGGGCGTTGTGTGTAATAATGTTCGGACACGTACTTTTCCTCCTCATCTTCTACCGATAGGAAAATCTCCGAAACCCGCATATTCGCCAGACTTTCCTATGCGGTAAAAAAACCTCTTGAAGTCAAGCTTCAAGAGGTTCTCTTTATAGAAAGAAATTACTTCACTTCTACAGTTGCGCCTGCTTCTGTAAGTTTTGCTTTTACAGCTTCTGCTTCTTCTTGGCCAACTTTTTCTTTGATTGGCTTAGGAGCGCCGTCTACCAAGTCTTTCGCTTCTTTCAGGCCAAGACCTGTGATTTCGCGAACTACTTTAATAACGTTGATTTTGGAAGCACCTGCGTTAGTCAAGATTACGTCGAACTCAGTTTGTGCTTCTTCAACTGCTGCTGCGCCACCTGCTACTACAGCTACTGGAGCTGCTGCAGTTACGCCGAATTCTTCTTCAATTGCTTTAACCAGGTCGTTCAGTTCCAAAATAGTCATGCCTTTGATGGCTTCCAAGATTTGTGCGTTGCTCATGGTTAAACCTCCGTTATCATTAATAAATTTAGTTTTAATTCGAAATTAAGCCTGACCTTCAGCTTCTTTTTTCTCAGCAACTGCTTTAACAGCAAGTGCAAAGTTACGAACAGGAGCTTGAAGAACGCTAAGCAACATGGAGAGCAAACCTTCTTTGGAAGGCAGGTCCGCAAGAGCTTTAATTTGATCGTATCCAACTACGCGGCCTTCAACCACGCCAGCCTTCACGCTCAATTTATCGTTCTTTTTCGCAAATTCCGTCAAAATTTTAGCAGGGGACACAACATCATCTTTACTGAAAGCAATAGCTGTTGGACCAGTCAAGTACTCATCCAAATCAGTCAGCTCAGCATTAGCTGTTGCGCGTCTTGCCAATGTATTTTTCAGAACTGTAAATTCGATGCCAGCTTCGCGCAGGGATTTACGCAACTGAGTTACTTGAGCTACGTTCAAACCGCGGTAGTCAGCTACGATTGTGCAGGAGCTAGATTTAAGCTTCTCTGTAACTTCAGCGACAGCTTGTTCTTTCACTGCAATAGTATTCGCGTTTGCCATAGGTACACCTCACTTCTTTTGCATTTTGTATCTTCGATTTCGCAAACAGTAGGAGCATCAGCATTTCTCATCTTTACAAATAAGAAATGCCTTCGTAGACGCTACGAAGGCATGATGTGTTCACTTTTCTCTTGACGTACAAAAGAATCGCAATATATATCATAACACCTCGGTAGGAAATTAAGCTTATCAGCACCTACTGTCTACGGTTTGCATATTCACTTTTAAGACCTTAGATAGATTATCATGACCAGCGACCGAAGTCAACTGGATGGTTTTTCTTATCTGAAGGATTGCAGGTTTACACGTACGCTAGGTCCCATAGTGGAAGATACTGCGATGCTTTTCAGGTATACACCTTTAGCAGCTGCAGGCTTCGCTCTAAGAAGCGCATCAACCAAAGCTTTGAAGTTTTCTTGCAACTTGTCAGCTTCGAAGGATACTTTACCAAGCGGAGCATGGATTTGACCTGCTTTATCAAGGCGGTATTCGATTTTACCAGCTTTGATCTCTTGAACAGCTTTCGTTACGTCGAATGTAACTGTGCCTGCTTTAGGGTTTGGCATCAAACCTTTACCCCCGAGAATACGGCCCAGTTTACCAACTTCACTCATCATGTCAGGAGTCGCTACGCAAACGTCGAACTCGAACCAACCTTGTTGAATTTTGTTGATCATGTCTTGATCGCCAACAAAGTCCGCGCCAGCAGCTTCCGCTTCTTTCGCTTTCTCACCTTTAGCAAATACAAGGACACGCTTAGTTTTACCAGTACCGTGTGGAAGTACAACGACACCACGAACAGCTTGGTCTTGTTTTCTTGGGTCTACACCCAGACGAACTGCAACATCTACAGTTTCATCAAATTTCGCAGGAGCTGTCTTTTTAACAAGCTCGATTGCTTCTGACGGATCGTACAAAGTTTCAGCATTTACAAGCTGAGCAACTTCGCGGTATTTTTTACCGTGTTTAGGCATTATAAAATCCTCCTTAGTGGTATTAGCGGATTATCCTCCCACCGAGCGACCTGCAAGCTTTCCGGGAAAGCCTGGTTCATAAACTAGCGTTTACGGCGTCGCATTCCTTACGGAATTAGTCTTCGATGACGATACCCATGCTGCGAGCAGTACCCTCAACCATACGCATAGCAGCCTCAACGGATGCAGCATTCAGGTCAGGCATTTTTTGTTCAGCGATTTCGCGAACTTTCGCGCGCTTCACAGTTGCAACTTTCTTTTTGTTCGGTTCACCGGATCCTTTTTCGATACCAGCAACGACGCGAAGAAGAACTGCAGCCGGAGGCGTTTTAGTGATGAATGTAAAGGAACGGTCTTCGAATACAGTGATTTCAACTGGGATAATCAAACCAGCTTGATCAGCAGTACGAGCGTTAAACTCTTTACAGAAAGCCATGATGTTCACACCTGCTTGACCCAAGGCCGGACCAATTGGTGGTGCTGGATTTGCTTTCGCAGCTTGAACTTGCAGCTTCACGATTTTAATAACCTTTTTTGCCATGTTGTACACCTCCTTGCACTAGTTATCAGTCGGTTAGGCGCAAACCCTCCCACTAACGAAGGTCTATCCCGAGGAATAGACCTGGTAGAAACCCTTGGTTGTCTCGTTTTATAGCTTCTCCACTTGGTTGAAATCCAACTCAAGCGGGGTTTCTCTACCAAACATATTGACGTGTACCTTCAGCTTCCCTTTGTCCGCTACGATCTCTTCGACCGAGCCCACAAAGTTTGCAAAAGGACCCACCTTGACGCGTACGGTTTCTTTGAGTTCGAAGTCGATCTTCGCCTTCGGCTCTTCCATACCCATATGCTTCAGGATGGCTTCCACTTCCTCAGGCAGAAGTGCAGTCGGTTTAGAGCCAGAACCCGTAGATCCTACAAATCCTGTAACTCCCGGCGTGTTTCGTACAACGTACCAAGAGTCGTCCGTTTGAATCATTTCCACAAGAACATAACCCGGGTAAACTTTACGCATAACGGTCTTTTTCTTACCGTCTTTGTTTACCAGTTCCTCTTCCATCGGCACGAGCACACGGAAGATCTTGTCCTGCATTTCCATAGATTCAACGCGTTTCTCAAGGTTGGCTTTTACTTTGTTTTCATACCCCGAATAGGTATGTACGACGTACCATCTTTTTTCCATAAAATAAATTCACCTATAGTCCTGTTTATTTAAAAACAAGGCGCAGCAAACTTGAGATACCAAAGTCCAATACAAAGAAATAAATAGCAACAAAAGCTACCGTACCAATAACGACGAGCGTGTAGGTAATCATTTCTTTGCGACTTGGCCACTTGACCTTCTTAAGTTCTGACCAGCTGTCGGTGAAGAAGGAAAACGTGGATCCGAAGCTTTGTTTCATTCTAGCCAAGAACGCCACAAACTACACCTCCAAAGAACTACCTAGTCTCGCGATGAGCAGTATGTTCATTGCAGAATCTGCAATATTTCTTCAACTCAATACGGTCGGGATTGTTGCGCTTATTTTTAGTGGATGCATAGTTTCTTTGTTTGCAATTTGTGCACGCTAATGTGATGATTACCCGCATGATGTACACCTCCTACAGACACTTTCTAATTAAAGCCCTTCTAAGCGCATCAAAAAGAAAGCGACTTTCAGGGCTACCTGAAATACTTTATCACAATCCACATCGGGGTGTCAAGGAAGAAGTATCTCACTTGCCGTCATTCTATGCATAGAGACAAGATTGCAAGAGTATCATCATTATAGACGACACTGGGCTTTGTTAAACGTAAGCAAAAAGAAAAGCACCCGCGCCGCGGGTGATTTCAATGTACAAGCTATAAATCTCTAACTTCTAAATAACGTTCGAGCTTGCGCTTCACGCGTTGTAGTGCATTATCAATCGACTTGACATGACGATCAAGGTCTACGGCAATCTCTTGATAAGACCTGCCATCGAGATAGAGCATGAGCACTCTGCGTTCCAGGTCGCTAAGTATTTCGCCCATCTTATCCTCGAGACCTGTAAACTCTTCTTGATTAATAATCAGTTCTTCCGGATCCGTGACCCGGGAGCCGCTTATCACATCAAGCAGCGTACGATCGGAATCTTCATCGTAAATAGGCTTGTCCAATGAAACGTAGGAATTTAGAGGAATGTGCTTCTGCCGAGTCGCCGTCTTAATGGCCGTGATGATCTGCCTGGTAATGCACAGTTCAGCAAAAGCTTTGAAAGAGGCTAACTTGTCTCCTCGGAAGTCACGAATCGATTTATATAAACCTATCATGCCCTCCTGCACAATGTCTTCCCGATCTGCGCCGATCAAAAAATAAGAACGCGCCTTCGCACGTACAAAGTTCTTATATTTATTGATGAGGTATTCCAGCGCTTCACTACTGCCTTCACGGACTGCTTCGACTATGTCTTCATCTGGCTTTAAGTCATAATCGTACATTCTCAGTTCTTTGAGGTCGACACTCACCAACAATCCCTCCGGCCTGCAGGACTACCCAATTTCTCTCTAAGGATAGGTTAAGTATACAGTATGAATTCTTTCATCGTCAACGGGGAACCGCGCCATTTCTAGCATTTGGAGTATATTCACTCGCCTCTGCGCCACCGCTCGAAGAGTTCTTTCATGTTGTCGTTCAACTTGCCGTCCAAAGGATTTCGTTTCGTTGACGTTTCCGGCTGGATCCGCTGCCTGACCTCTTTGCGGCTCTGATTGATCTTGACGAGAAGCTCCCCGGCCGGCAGGCGGAGAGCCCCTTTGCCAAAGATGACATGCTGCTCGATCATATCGGAAGTAGCCACATAGATTTCCCTGCGCCGACCCATCAGATTGGTGACCAGACGCTCAATGAGCTCATCCGCGGTCTCCTTCTCCTTGGTGTATAAAACACTGAGCTTGCTCTGCACATACTTCTTGCCAAGACCCGGCACCATATAGGCATCGAATACCAGATATACTTTCATGCCGGAGAAGGATTGATACTCGGCTAACATATGGATCAGCTTGTCCCTTGCCTGTTCCAGGTCAGTATCCTTCAGCTTGCTGAGCTGAGGCCAAGCGCCTATGATATTATAACCGTCTACAATCAAGAACTCTTCCATGCCATCAGCTCAATAATCGTTGTCTGACCACTTCATACATAAGAACTCCCGCGGCAACCGACGCGTTCAGTGAGTTGATTTGGCCTGACATCGGCAGCTTCACCAGAAAGTCGCACTTCTCTTTGATCAGGCGGCCAACCCCTTTGCCTTCATTGCCAATTACCAAGGCAATCGGAATTTTAAAGTTGGCTTTGTACACGTCCTGCGCTCCGGAAACGTCCGTCCCCGCAATCCATACGCCCTCTTCTTTCAATTGCTCAATCGTTTGGGCAATATTCGTCACGCGGGCTACCGGTACATACTCAACGGCTCCTGCTGAAGTTTTGGAAACTGTAGCCGTGAGTCCAACCGAGCGGCGTTTGGGTATAATAACGCCATGCACCCCTGTGCAGTCGGCTGTCCGCAGGATGGAGCCCAAATTATGCGGATCTTCAATCTCATCCAAAATAAGGATGAAAGGCTCCTCGCCTTTTGCTTTCGCTTTGGCCAAAATATCTTCGATTTCGACGTACTCATACGCGGCGACTTGCGCCACAACGCCTTGATGCACCAGGCCTTCGGCCATCTGATCCAACTTGCGCTTGTCCGTGAACTGCACGATGATGCCGTGATTTTTAGCTTCCGCGACAATCGGTCCGGCGAATTGCTTCTGTGCATTTTCGGCGATCCAAATTTTATTGATCGTTCGGCCGGAGCGTAGCGCCTCCAGAACGGAGTGCTTTCCGCCGATATATTCTTCTGCCATTCCACTCTCTCCTTCATATTTTGCCCTGAGGCAAAACTGACTTGTTCCATTAAGCCTCAGACGATGGCTGAGGCAGGGCAACATCCAATATTTCTCGTAATCGATCGAACGATTGCTGATAATACAAATAGCCGATCAGGCACTCGAACGCGGTGCTGTGCCGGTATTCCAGCACATCCGCGTTCTTGGCCGTTGTTCCTGATTTCGCATTGCGTCCCCGCTTCACGATATCGATCTCCTCTTCAGTCAACATCGGCATCAATCGTTCCAATAGTTTGGACTGCGCTTTGGCGGAGACGAACTGTGTCGCGGCTTTGTGCAAATGATTCGGCCTATGGTTCGTACCCGAAATCACATATTGCCGGATATAGACTTCATACACCGCGTCACCAATATAAGCCAGCACAAGCGGATTCAACAGCTTCGGGCTCTTGGACGGCGGAAAATGGAACAGGTTCACGATATCCGATAAAGATTGACTCATTTGCGGCGCCAGCGTATTCCTTGCGGTGTATCCTCGAGGAATATTCCTTTCTCCGTGAGCAAGTCACGAATCTCGTCGGCACGCGCCCAGTTCTTCGTTTTGCGCGCTTCGGTACGCTCGACGATCAGCTGTTCGATTTCTTCATCGAGCAATTCATCCGCTGCTTGGGACAGGAGACCGAGAACCGCATCGAACGCTTGCAACTGATCGAGGAATTGCTGCACAGCTGTGCCATTCACCCGCTCCTGCTGCAAATACAAATTCGCTTCGGCGACCAAATCGAATACGGCCGTAATCGCATCCGGCGTATTGAAATCGTCGTCCATTTTATCATCGAACTGGCGTGCGATAGCTGCGATGCGATCCGTGATCGCCGCTTCCACTTCACCAGTTTGTGAAGCCGTGTCCAGCCGGTGCTTCAGGTTATCGTATGCGTTCTGAATGCGCTCCAATCCGTTCGCAGCTTGCTTCAAGCTTTCATCGCTGAAATTCAGCGGGTTGCGATAGTGCGCGGAAAGCATGAAGAAACGGAATACTTGCGGTTTCAAGCGCTGAATCAGATCGCGAATCAAGATGCCGTTGCCGAGCGATTTGGACATTTTCTCATTATCAATGTTCAGGAATGCATTATGCATCCAGTAATTCGCCATCGGATGGCCTGTTACCGCTTCGGTCTGTGCGATCTCGCATTCGTGGTGCGGGAACGTCAAGTCCTGTCCGCCGCCGTGAATATCGATAGTCTCGCCCAAGTACTTGCGCACCATCGCCGAGCACTCGATATGCCAGCCCGGACGGCCTTGCCCCCAAGGGCTATCCCAATAAATCTCGCCAGGCTTCGCGGCTTTCCAGAGGACGAAGTCCTGCGGATTCTCCTTGCGGTCGTCAACCTCAATACGGATGCCGTACTGCAGCTCATCCAGGTTCTGATGCGACAGCTTGCCATACTCCTCGAACTTGGTCGTCCGGTAGTAGACGTCGCCTCCGCTTTCATAGGCATAGCCGGTATCCACCAGCGCAGCGATGAAATCGATGATCTCATGGATATTCTCGGTAACGCGCGGATTCTTCGTCGCTTCATTTACGCCTAGCGCCCGGATGTCTTCCAAGAACGCCTGGATGAACGTCTCTGCCAGTTCCGGCACGGTTTGGCCCAGTTCCTCGGCCTTACGAATCATTTTGTCATCGACGTCCGTGAAATTCGTAATATACGTAACTTCGTAATTTTGCGATTCCAGATAACGTCTCACCACATCAAAGAAAATGACCGGACGCCCGTTTCCGATGTGAATATAGTTATAAACGGTTGGACCGCACACATACATTTTCACCTTATTCGGTTCAATCGGTACAAAATCTTCCTTCTTCCGCGTTAGCGTGTTATACACTCTGAGCGTCATGTTGTCTCGCTCCTCCATTCTTTTGTCTTTCGAGTCTAAGCTGTTCCTTCAGCTCGTTGATTTGCTCTTGCAGCCCGTCAAACATATCGATAACCGGATCCGGCAAATTTGCATGATCCAACCGGTTCACACGAACGCCGTCCCGCTTCACTAATTTACCAGGTATACATACAACCGTGCTGTTCGGCGGCACTTCCTGAATGACAACTGCATTCGATCCGACGCGGGAATTCTCGCCCACTGTAAAGGAGCCCAGAATCTTGGCACCTGAACCAATAACTACATTATTGCCAATTGTCGGATGTCTCTTCCCCTTCTCTTTGCCGGTACCACCCAAGGTTACACCTTGGTATAGAATCACATCGTCGCCAATTTCACAAGTTTCACCGATCACAACCCCCATACCATGGTCGATAAACAGCCGCTGGCCAATTGTCGCCCCGGGGTGAATCTCAATGCCCGTCATGAATCGGCTCCACTGGGAAATGACGCGGGCTATCGTGAACATGCCCTTCTTGTAGAACCAATGTCCGATACGATGCGCCCATATGGCATGAAGACCGGAATACGTAAACACAACCTCGAACCAGCTGCGCGCAGCGGGATCGTTATCGAATACCGCCGAGATATCGGATTTGATCGATTTCCACATACTTTCACCTGCTTTAATTGGAAGTAAAAAATACAAAAAGCCCCCGCAGCCAATAAGGCTGCAGAGGCGTAGTAACCCGCGGTTCCACTCTGCTTGGTGACTCGGAAGTCTCCCAACTCAAACCCCGTAACGAGGGGTGATCGGCAGCGCCTACGTTTCTCCAATAAGAGAATTCGGCGCGGCAGCTCCCAGGTGCATTTCCGCTTAGGGGAATTGGATAACTCGCAGCCGAAGCGACAAGCGCCTCGATTATCCTCTCTGAGAATTCCTTGTTAAACGTACTCTCCTGATCGTTGCTTTTGGTATTGAATTCAGTATAGCGAAAAGCGCTTCGCTTTACAATAAGTTCCGCAGACGAGAAGCGACTTTTTCTTTACCGAGCAGATAAAGCGATACGTTCAGATCCGGTCCATGCACTTGACCTGTAAGAGCAGATCGGATCGGCATGAAGAGCTGCTTGCCTTTGAAGCCTGTATCCTTTTGCACTTGCTTCAAAAGGGCCGGAATCGCTTCAACCGTGAATGCTTCCGCTTGCTCCACCTGCTGCAGGAATCCTGCCAGCACGGCTGGGACATGCTCTTCCTTCAATACAGCGGCTGCCTCTTCGTCGACTGTCGGCTCACCCTGGAAGAAAATGGCGGACAACTCAACGATCTCCGCCGCGAAGCGCATTCTCTCCTGGTTGAGCCCGACCAAGGCGGTCACCCATTCCATCGCCGCGGCATCCGGCTCTCCTTGCAGATAGCCCGCTTTTTGCAGATGGGGCACACAAAGCTCGACCACTTGGGAAAGCGGCGCCTTTTTCAAGTAATAGTTATTCATCCAATTCAGTTTATCCATGTCAAACACGGCTGGGCTCTTGGATACACGATCGAGGCTGAATTGCGCAATCAGCTCTTCCTTCGTGAAGATCTCTTCTTCCCCGCCTGGCGACCAGCCAAGCAGTGCGATAAAGTTCACAACAGCTTCCGGCAAATAGCCGAGCTCGCGATACTGCTCAATAAACTGGATGATGGACTCATCACGTTTGCTCATTTTTTTGCGGTCTTGATTTAGAATCAAGGCCAAATGGGCGAATTCCGGTATCGGAAGGCCTAACGCTTCGTACATCAGAATCTGTCTCGGCGTATTGGACAGGTGCTCCTCACCGCGAATGACCAAATTGATTTTCATCAAATGGTCGTCGACAATAACGGCAAAATTGTACGTCGGAATGCCGTCCGGACGGGCAATGATGAAATCGCCGATCCCGTTCGAATCGAATTCAACGTGCTCGCGCACTTTATCTTCGAAGCCGATGATCCGGTTCTCCGGCACGCGGAAACGAACAGCCGGCTTGCGGCCTTCCGCCTGATAAGCCGCCACTTGCTCTGTCGTCAGGGTACGGCATCTGCCCGAATAGCCGCCCATCTCGCCGCGTGCTTCCTGTTCGGCACGCTCTTGCTCCAGATCCTGTTCAGAGCAGTAGCAATGATAAGCGTGTCCGCTTTCCAGCATTTGATTCACATATGTCGCATAGATATCCAGACGCTCCATTTGACGGTAAGGACCGTACGGACCGCCGATATCGACGCTCTCATCCCACTCTAAGCCCAGCCATCTCAACCCATTCAGCTGGTCGTTAATTCCCGACTCCTTATGACGCGTCTGATCCGTATCTTCGAAACGGACAACAAACGCACCGCCATGGCGGCGGGCTAATAAATAATCAAATAATGCGGTGCGGGCACCGCCGATATGTAAATGTCCAGTAGGACTTGGCGCATAGCGCACACGTAAAGGCTGATTCATCGTAGAACCCTCTTTCCCCTTTAGTACCCGGGAATCAGTCCGGCACTGCATAAGGCGATCTCGCTCGCCTAATCTGCTCCATGCATCATCGGACGACCCTAGCTGTAATCACTGCTATTCTAGCACATCTTAGCTGCGAATTAAACAAACAACCGACTGCGCCGCAATCCCTTCGCCCCGCCCGGTGAATCCGAGCTGCTCGGTCGTCGTCGCTTTCACATTCACTTGCTCCCGCTCCGCTTCCAGCGCCTCTGCGATGATCTCGACCATCTGCGGGATGTATAGCGCCATCTTCGGCTTCTGGGCGATGATGGTCGAATCGACGTTGCCGAGGCGGTAGCCCTTCTCTTTGGCCAGCTGCCAGACGTGCTTAAGCAGCACAAGGCTGTCCGCATCTTTGAATTCCGCAGCCGTATCCGGGAAATGCTTGCCGATATCCCCCAAGCCAAGCGCCCCAAGAATGGCGTCGCTAATGGCATGCAGCAGCACATCAGCGTCGGAGTGCCCGAGCAGCCCCTTCTCATACGGAATCGTTACGCCGCCGATAATGCATTTCCGCCCTTCCACCAGCTGGTGCACGTCAAACCCTTGTCCTACACGAATCATCGTTATCTCTCTCCTCTGACATGTTCTAAAATCCACGCTGCCCAAGGCAGATCTTCCCGGGTCGTAATTTTAATATTATAATAGTCCCCTTCGACCACCTGGACCGTGATCCCCAATCTTTCCACTAGCATCGAATCGTCGGTTCCGATGAAAGCCTCGGCCTCAGCCCGCTCGTGCGCTTCCCGCAAAACAGAAAGCCGAAAAGCTTGCGGCGTTTGGATCGCCCACAAGCTTCGTCTATCCGGCGTTGATTGAATTTGCTTGGCTTCATTTACGATCTTGATCGTATCCTTCACAGGCACGGCCAATACAGCTGCGTCTGTCTCCTGCGCTTTGCGGTAGCATGCGATCACATGTTCGGTAGCGGCGAACGGCCGTACACCGTCATGCACAAGCACCCATTCGGTTCCCGCTTCCAGGGCATCGATCCCTTTTTTCACCGAATCCTGACGCTCTGCGCCACCGGCTTGTACACTCGTCACTTTCGTTAGTGCATACGACTGAACGTACCCTCTACAGCGGTCAACATCCGCTTCACCTACAACCAAAATGATTTCATCCACTTCATGTATGTTTTGAAATAATTGCAAGGTATGTACCAGAATCGGCTTCTGTCCAAGCTGCAGATACTGTTTACTTTCAGCTGTACGCATCCGCGAGCCTCTGCCCGCTGCGACAATGACAACCCCTAGCTTCCCCATAATGTCCCCCTGAGCGTTTCCATAGGAAACCTGCGTCCTTGCTGCCTTTTCATCTTTGATGAAGATGTTATGGGCAACCTAGTTTAACCTCCCCCTATCATACTGGTTTTACTGCGCTTTTTCCAATAGTTTTGGTTTGGCAAAAATCATTCTGCCCGCCGAAGTCTGCAGCACACTCGTCACCATCACTTCCAGCGTCGTGCCAATAAACTCGCGTCCGCCTTCCACAACAATCATCGTGCCGTCATCCAAATAAGCCACGCCTTGTCCATGCTCTTTGCCGTCTTTAATGACTTGAACAATAATTTCTTCTCCCGGCAGTACGACAGGCTTCACCGCATTCGCAAGATCATTAATATTGAGTACTGAGACTCCTTGCAATTCACATACCTTGTTCAAATTAAAATCGTTCGTAATCACTTTGCCTTGCAGCACTTTGGCTAAGCGGACAAGCTTGCTGTCTACCTCAGAGATTTCTTCGAAATCGCCTTCGTAGATCAAGACTTTCACTTCCAGCTCTTTTTGGATCTTGTTCAAAATGTCCAGCCCGCGCCGGCCGCGATTGCGTTTTAGCAAGTCGGATGAATCTGCGATATGCTGCAATTCTTCCAGCACGAATTCAGGAATGACCAGTGTGCCTTCAATGAATCCCGTTTTGCAAATGTCCGCAATCCGTCCGTCAATAATGACACTCGTGTCCAAAATTTTGTGCTCCTCATAAGGGCGATGAGTGGCTTTATCCTGCCCGCCAGAACGTATGTTCTTGACAATTTGAACAAGCTCTTCCCGCTTGCTGTAACCGATGCGGAACCCCATCACAGCCAGAACAGCCGCTACGACAACCGGTAAAAAAGGGCCCATCCATGTTGCTTTCTCCAGAACCGGAAACGCTAACACGGCAATTAGCAACCCGATAACCAGCCCTACGGTGCCGGCGAGCAAGTCAAATGCCGGAATGCTCTCCATATTTCTTTCCCCGCGAAGCAACAGCTTCATACCGGCGTTCGCCACCCATGCCGCGATCAAGCACGCCGCAACTGCACCCAAGCCTTTGATCCACATCGCTTGTCCTGCTGCGCCCGTATAACCAGTCAGCTGTATGATGGAATCGCTCCACCCATAACCTAAACTTCCACCCATGATGGCAAAAATGATTTGTATCCATTTCCTCATCATAGTTTCACCTCCATATCAACAATGTTTATGCCATATTACAATTATGTTCCAATTTATCCATCGCTAATCACGAATCTTTACGGAAAATTGAAATATTAGAGACCTTCCATTATAATGAAATTGGAAGATACAAACACACTCGAGGTGGATGGAATGAGTTCCTTGACTTTAAAACAGTTTCAAGATCAAGTGTCTGAATTGTTACTCCGTCACCGAAGTCTGCTCGATGTCTTGTCCAAATTCCAACAAACTAACGCTGCGGCCAACCGTTCCGTGGTTAAATCCATCACGGAATGCGGATGTATCGGCGTCCACGCCGCCAAGCAGGAATATCATCCGGAGATGACACTGAATGAGGCCAAAGACGTGCTGGGCACTCATGTAACAGGGCATTTATGCGAGAACTGCGCGGAGATTGTAAGTGCTGAACTTGGACGTAACCTGTTCTACATGTCAGCGCTGAGCAACCTCTTGGATGTGGATTTGGAGAAAGTCGTAGAGAACGAATCCAAGAAGTGCTCAACTTTAGGACTTTTCAACATGTCATGACAATGAAAAAAGAAAAGCATTTATTTTCTTCTGAGACGGACTCAGAGAAAATAAATGCTTTTTTGATTGCGATTGAACACTTAGATGTCCGATTTCACGGAGTTCGTATCTTCATGCCCGCGTCGTTGCTTGTTTTTGCGGCGGATGCGGATGAAGATGCCATCAACGTTTTTTTTTAAGCCATACAATGCATAGAGCAGCAACGGTACGAAGATCATTTTGGAAATCGACTCAGGCCATTGAATAGCAATCAGTACGGCAACGACAACTATGATCGGTGTCACCCAAATCGCCGCTTTCGGAATGCCGGCCTTCTTGAAGTTCGGGTACTTCACTGTGCTTACCATTAAGTAAGAGAGAAGCACCGTGCTCACCAGCAAGACGTACACATTAATATCGCTTGCGAATAGAGCTAATGTACAAAGCACACCGCCCGCAGCCGGAATCGGGAGACCGATGAAATAGCCTGGCACACCGGCAATTACGTTAAAGCGGGCCAAACGAAGCGCACCGCAAATCGGGAAGATTGCAGTTACGATCCAGGCAAACGCCGGGCTGATCACACTTGGATCATTGAACGCAACCACATACATGATGAACGCTGGCGCTACGCCAAAAGAGATCACGTCCGACAGCGAATCGAGTTCTTTGCCGAACTCGCTCTGCGCGTTCAACGCTCTGGCTACACGGCCGTCCAGTCCATCAAGCAGCATGGCGATAATAACGAGCACCGCCGCCATTCCGTGCTTCCCACTAAAGGCTAAAATAATCGACAGAACACCGAGGAATAAGTTCCCTACTGTAAAAAGGCTGGGAATTGATTTTGTTAGCATACGCTTTAGTCCACCTCTGGATTTACTATACCCTAATCCAATCTTAATAAAACCTCAATAATGATACTTTATGATTGTATCTACTTTAAATATGTCTGTCAATGAAGACTTGCTCTTGAATTCTTTTTAATCCTTCTTTTATCGCGCGGGCACGCACTTCGCCAATTCCATCCACCTCATCCAGCTCTTCGATGGTCGCCATCATCATGTGCGGCAGGTACCCGAATTTTTCGACAAGGTTGGCAATGATGATGGATGGCAGGCGCGGAATCTTGCCCAGCACTCGGAAGCCGCGCGGCGAAACCGGTTCTTCCAGAATAGCATTCGTATGCGTGTAACCAAGCAAACGAATGATTTGGTGCGGCTCAAGCAATTCATCCGAAGACAAGCGCTTCAGTCCGGCCAGCATATCCTTCACCTTGTCTTCAGACAGCTCGCGCACATAGTCTTTCACCAGCAGCCGTGCTTCCAGCTCGGTATTGCCGACCAGCTCCTCAAGCTGCATGCTGATCAAGCGGCCTTCATTCCCCAGCTCGTTGATATACCGGTTAATTTCCGTTTTTACTCTCAGCACCATCTCAAAGCGGGCAATTACATTGGTAACGTCATGAAGCGTTACAAGCTCTTCAAATTCCGATGCGCTTAAATTCGTCAGGGACTGATCGAGTACGACCTTATACCGTTCCAGCGTTTGAATCGCCTGGTTTGCCTTGGTCAGTATCACGCCGATGTCCTTGAGCGCGTAGCGCAAATTCCCTTGATAGAGTGTGATAATATTCCGCCGCTGCGAGATCGAAACGACAAGCTTATTCGTCTGCTTCGCTACACGCTCCGCCGTCCGGTGGCGAATCCCCGTCTCCGACGAGGATATAGAGGAATCAGGAATTAATTGCGTGTTCGCATATAAGATTCGCTTCAAATCCTCACTGAGAATAATAGCGCCATCCATCTTAGCAAGCTCATATAAATAGTTGGGGGAGAAATCACAGTTAATGGAAAAACCGCCGTCAACGATTTCCATCACCTCCGGGCTATAGCCAACCACTATCAGTGCTCCCGTCTTGGCACGCAGAACATTCTCCAATCCATCGCGGAACGGAGTGCCTGGCGCTACCATTTGCAGCAGTTGGCTCATCACGTCTCGCTTTGTCTCTTCTTTAGTCATCATTTTCCTCCTGAAGCTTGCAAGTTGAATGGCGTACGAGTTAACTCAGCGCAGCTTGAAGAGCTTCTGACACCGTGTTCACTCCGATTATTTCCATACCCGGCGGATGGGTCCAGCCTTTGAGACTCTTCTCCGGCATAATCACTCGGCGGAATCCGAGCTTCTCCGCTTCCTTCACCCGTTGGTCAATGCGCGATACGCCGCGCACCTCGCCGGTTAGACCAATTTCACCGAACACCACATCATAAGGACGTGTAGCTTGATCTTTAAAACTGGAGGCGATGCTGATCGCAACGGCCAGATCGACAGCCGGCTCATCCAGCTTGACACCGCCGGCCACGTTCAGAAAAGCGTCCTGATTTTGCAGAAATAAACCTACGCGCTTCTCCAGCACCGCCATAATTAACGATAGCCGATTGTGGTCGATGCCTGTAGCCATTCTTCGCGGCGATGGAAAGTTCGTCGTCGACACCAGCGCCTGAATTTCTACAAGTACCGGACGAGTCCCCTCCATACTGGCTACAACCGTAGAACCTGCGACCCCTAAAGGCCGTTCGGATAAAAACAATTCCGACGGATTGCTGACTTCCACCAAGCCCGCTTCCTGCATTTCAAAAATACCGATCTCATTCGTCGAACCAAACCGATTCTTCACTGCCCGGAGCAGCCGGTAGGAGTGATGCCTCTCCCCTTCAAAGTAAAGCACGCAGTCGACCATATGCTCCAGCATTCGCGGGCCCGCAATGGCCCCCTCTTTGGTGACATGCCCGACCAGAACGGTTGCTATTCCTTTACCTTTAGCTATTCTCATAAAGTGGCCTGTGCATTCCCGCACTTGCCCCACCGTTCCCGGTGCAGAGGCGATGGCCGGATGATACACGGTTTGAATCGAGTCAATCACCAAGAAATCCGGATTGATCTCTTGAATTGCTTCTTCAATAAGCTCAAGATTCGTTTCGCATAGCACATAAAGCAGCGGAGATGACGCGTTCAACCGGTCTGCGCGAAGCTTCGTTTGTTTTACCGATTCCTCACCCGATATATAAAGCACCTTTTGCTGTGCCTGCGTAAGCGCAAATGAAGTTTGAAGCAGCAAGGTTGACTTCCCGATCCCCGGGTCACCGCCAACGAGAATCAGGGAGCCGGGGACGATTCCCCCGCCAAGCACACGATTCAGCTCTTTATTATTCGTTAAAACCCTAGGTTCAGGGCTACTTTCTATATGTATGAGGGGCATCGGTTTTTCTTTCGTTCGCGTAATGGATGAATTCATCCCCTGCGTACGAACAACCGTTTCCACCTCTTCCACCATCGAATTCCACGACTGGCAGCCAGGGCATTTTCCCATCCATTTCGGCGACTCATAACCGCATTCCTGACAGCAGAACTTCGTTTTCTGTTTACTCATGACGTAATTGGCTCCCTTGTGAAACAATCATACAATAACTGGCTATCCTTACCAAATAAAGTTTACCATTTTTAAGATGTAGGTGAAAGGGCTGCAAGTAACAAAATCGCTCATTTTCACAGCAAAAAAAGCATTTTGCCGCCACCCCTAAAGGATACGGCAAAATGCCTTCATTGTTTATTATTGTGCGGCTACGCCTTCACCTTTGCGAACGACAAGCTCGCCGTCACTTTCATCAATCGTTAAGGAGTCACCTTTCGAGATATTGCCTTTGAGCAGCTCCTCAGACAAACGATCTTCAATATGCTTCTGAATCGCTCTGCGAAGCGGACGCGCGCCATATGTCGGATCATATCCCTCTTTGGCGAGGAACATCTTCGCTTTCTCTGTTAGGGCGAAGTCCACTTCTTGCTCTTTCAGGCGCTTGCGGAGATCATCGGCCATCAAGCTGACGATTTGCGAAATGTGCTTCTCATCTAGCGAGTGGAAGACGATGATTTCGTCGATCCGGTTCAAGAACTCCGGACGGAAGCTTTTCTTCAGCTCGCCCATAACTTTGTCTTTCATATTGGAGTAATCTTTACCCGCATCGTTAGCTGCAGTGAAACCGAGGGAAGAGTTCTTCTTGATCGCTTCCGCACCGACGTTCGATGTCATAATAATCAGCGTGTTGCGGAAGTCAACTGTACGTCCTTTGGAATCGGTCAAACGGCCGTCTTCCAGCACCTGCAGCAAAATGTTGAACACTTCCGGATGCGCCTTCTCAATCTCATCAAGCAGCACAACGGAATATGGTTTACGGCGCACCTTCTCTGTCAGTTGACCGCCTTCTTCATAGCCCACATACCCTGGAGGCGCTCCGACCAGTCTGGACGTCGAATGTTTCTCCATGTACTCCGACATATCGATGCGGATCACGGCATTATCGTCACCAAATAGCGACTCTGCGAGTGCGCGCGCCAGCTCGGTTTTACCAACACCTGTTGGTCCCAAGAAGATGAAGGAGCCCATCGGACGTTTTGGATCTTTCAGACCGGCTCTCGCCCGGCGAATTGCCCGGCTCACGGCTTTGACGGCCTCTTCTTGACCGATCACACGTTCGTGAAGGATATCTTCCATCTTGAGCAGGCGTTCTGTTTCCTCTTCCGCCAGCTTGCTGACCGGAATTCCCGTCCAGCTTGCCACAACCTGAGCGATATCCTCAGGCGTAACTTCTGTGTCCAGACGGCCCTGTTTTTCTTTCCAATCGTTCTTCGTTGTATCCAGCTCTTCGCGCAGCTTTTGCTCGGTGTCGCGCAAGCCTGCCGCTTTCTCAAACTCTTGGCTTTGAACGGCGGCATCCTTCTCTTTGCGGATGTCCTCCAGCTTGCTTTCCAGCTGTTTCAGACTAGGCGGAATCGTGTAAGAGCGAAGTCTCACTTTGGAACTCGCCTCATCGATCAAGTCGATCGCTTTATCCGGCAAGAAACGGTCTGTGATATAGCGATCAGACAATTTAACGGCTTCTTCAATCGCCGCATCCGTAATTTTTACACGGTGGTGCGCTTCATAGCGGTCACGCAATCCATGTAAAATTTGAATCGCTTCTTCCGGAGATGGCTGATCTACGGTAATCGGCTGGAATCTACGCTCAAGCGCAGCATCTTTTTCGATATATTTGCGGTATTCGTCCAGCGTTGTCGCGCCGATGCATTGCAGCTCGCCTCTAGCCAGAGCCGGCTTCAATATGTTCGATGCGTCGATCGCCCCTTCCGCGCCGCCGGCGCCGATGAGGGTATGCAGCTCATCGATGAAGAGCACGATGTTGCCCGCTTGACGAATTTCGTCCATAATCTTTTTGAGGCGGTCTTCGAACTCGCCGCGGTATTTGGTTCCGGCCACAACAGATCCCATATCGAGTGTCATGACGCGTTTGTCTTTCAACGTCTCGGGAATTTCATTATTAATGATCTTTTGAGCAAGGCCTTCCGCAATGGCCGTTTTACCAACACCTGGTTCCCCGATCAGAACAGGGTTGTTTTTCGTACGACGGCTCAATACTTGAATGACACGCTCGATCTCTTTGCTCCGCCCGATGACAGGGTCCAGATGACCTTCCTTGGCAAAAGCCGTCAAATCGCGGGCCAAACCATCCAATGTCGGCGTATTCACATTTGGATTCGAGCCATGGCTAGGCGATACGGTTTCGCTGCTGCCTAGAAGCTGCAGCACCTGCTGGCGCGCTTTATTCAAGCTCACGCCCAAGTTATTAAGAACGCGTGCGGCAACACCTTCACCTTCACGGATCAGTCCGAGCAGAATGTGCTCTGTGCCTACATACGTATGGCCCAACTTGCGCGCTTCATCCATGGAAAGCTCAATGACCTTCTTAGCTCTCGGCGTGTAAGCGATGTTGGTCGGCTGCTCTTGACCGCGGCCAATGAGAGATTCCACTTCATCTTGAATTTTTTCTAGCCCTAAGCCCAAAGCGACAAGCGCTTTAGCGGCAATTCCTTCGCCTTCACGAATGAGCCCGAGTAAAATATGTTCAGTTCCAATATTATTGTGCCCTAAACGAACGGCCTCCTCTTGTGCAAGAGAGAGCACCTTTTGTGCACGTTCCGTAAATCTTCCAAACATCATAGAGAACACCTCCAAAAGTAGTATATCTATGGAAATCCTAAAGGATGAATCTATTTTGCTCGCTACACGCGGCCGAAGCGCTCGCGGATCAATTCAGCTCTTCGAATATCGCGTTCTTCTGCGGACAATTTCTCCCCTGCATACTGCTGCAGAAATCCCGGCTGCGTCATCACGAGCAGTTCATTCAGCACATTGGCGGACACGTTGTTAATAATGCCAAGATCGATCCCCAGGCGGACATCGGACAACCGCTGCGCCGCTTCTTTGGAGTCAATAATTCCCGCATAGGAAAGAATGCCGAAAGAACGATTCACCCGATCAATGATCCGATTTCTGGACTCTTGCATTAGCTTATGCCTAGCAGCGCGCTCGTGCTCGATAATTTGTCGGGCCACACTGTAAAGATTATCAATAATCTCTTCCTCGGATTGTCCTAACGTAATCTGGTTCGAGATTTGGAATAGATTACCTAATGCTTCGCTGCCTTCCCCGTATAATCCTCTAACGGTCAAGCCAACTTGCGTAACCGCCGATAAGATACGGTTAATCTGCTGACTAAGCACTAATGCCGGAAGATGCATCATCACCGATGCCCGAATACCTGTTCCCACGTTCGTCGGACAGCTTGTGAGATACCCTCTTTTTTCGTCATAACCATAGTCCAACTGCGACTCAAAAATATCGTCAATTTGATTGGCCAGATCCCAAACTTCCTTAATTTGAAAACCTGGGCACAGGCATTGTATGCGCAGATGATCCTCTTCATTGATCATGATGCTGATCGATTCGTTCTCGCTCAGGATGACCGCGCCGTTCCTGGACTCATTTGCCAGATTCGGGCTAATCAAGTGCTTTTCAACCAGTACCTTACGTTCAAGCTCATTAAGCTCCGATAGCGGCAGCAGTGAAAAATTGCTGATGGTCTCCAATTCTTCGTTGTCCAGCACGCCCGATAACTGATCCAAAACTTCCTGCGATTGTTGGTTCGTGGCGAGCATCGGGTATGGATAATCTCTGAGATTACGGGCAATACGAATTCGGCTGCTAATGACGATATCCGACTCGGGCCCATCACCCTTCATCCATTCGCTTAATGCATCTCCTGTAAAACGATTCAGTGTCATCTCATTTACACCTTCCTCTGCCACACATCTTCTGCGTCATCCAAGCACTATGTGCCCGCCATCTTCTTCTCGATATCGCGGATTTGATCCCGAATCCTCGCCGCTTCTTCGAACTCTTCCCGTTCGATGCTTTGCATCATATCCCGTTTCAAGCCTTCGATTTCCCGTTTATATTGAATGATGCCGCCGGTACGCTTCGGTACTTTGCCGACATGCACGGTATTGCCGTGAACTCTTTTGAAGAGCGGATCCAGCTTTTCTGAAAAGCTTTTGTAACATGACCCGCAGCCAAAGCGCCCTAGCTTGCTGAACTGTGAATACGTTAACCCACAGTGGTCGCAGCGGATCGCCTGTGATTTCGCCGAAGCGACGGCTGAAGGATCAAAATCAAGCAATCCCGATAAAAGATTATGGATCGAAAATCCATTGGACGTTCCCGGAATGAGCTCTCCCTTCTCGCGAGCGCATGTCTCACAGATATGGAACTCATTCTTGTCTCCATTAACAATCTTGGTAAAATGAAGAGTTGCCGGTCTCTTGCCGCATTCCTGACAAATCATCGCTACCGCCCTCCTTATTTGCTAAGCAAGGAAATTAGCATCGCCTTTAATATTTTGGCACGTATCTCATCTCGAAGCGGCAGCTTGAACGTCAGTACTTCTCGCGATATAGCCGCGCGCATCAGGTTTGCCTCACGTGCTGAAATGTAGTGACCTTCTAGCAGTTGGTAGATCAATCCTTCTGAAGTAACCTGATCGATATGGGTATGAATCGTCCGGAATATGTGATCGAGAATCGAGCCATGGCTCTTAAGCTCAATCTTCTGAATCCGGATATACCCGCCACCGCCGCGTTTACTCTCTACAACATAACCCTTTTCCAAAGTAAACCGTGTGCTGATCACATAGTTGATTTGGGAAGGAACGCATTGAAATTGATCAGCTAGTTCATTGCGTTGAATCTCGATTGCTCCTTCTGGACTTTGCTGCAGAATATGTTTCAAATATTGCTCAATGATTTCTGAAACATTACGCATCAATTCATCCTCCCAGAACGTTTGAAGTAACCTTAGCTTCAACACATGAAGCAAGTGATTACGAGATAGGTATTGATTAACATACATAGGTCAAGTTGACTTTGACTTTCTTTGACCTTAATTTGATTATAATCATTTCCTTTCTTTTTGACAAGTACTGCATCTCAAAACTGCTTGCTAAGCGGTCTGCACTCGTACACCTACAGCCGTAGTCCTTTATTAGTGTTGACCTTCCCCACAGTTTTATTCGATAGCCAGCAAAAAGACCCGCATCCTGACAAGGGTCAATCCTGTACATTGAGAATACAAAAAAGCCTTTCTGAGATTTCTCTCAAAAAGGCTTTGTTCTGTGCTTGGCAACGTTCTACTCTCCCAGAACCCTTCGGTTCAAGTACCATCGACGCTGGAGGGCTTAACGGTCGTGTTCGAGATGGGAACGCGTGGGTCCCCTCCGCCATCATCACCAAACGAATCAAGGCTTGCACCCTGAAAACTAGATACGAAACTTGCGTAAAGTGTGTTGCTTCTTTATTAAGAAGCTTTTGGTTAAGCCCTCGACCGATTAGTATTCGTCAGCTCCATACATTGCTGCACTTCCACCTCGAACCTATCAACCTCGTCGTCTACA
>NZ_JAQFVF010000050.1 GCF_027789125.1 Paenibacillus aestuarii
CCAATTTACTTGTGTGGAGCCGTGGTGTAGAGGCCTAACATGCCTGCCTGTCACGCAGGAGACCGCGGGTTCGAATCCCGTCGGCTCCGCCATTTTAAATGAATATTAGTAAGGCTCGGTAGCTCAGTCGGTAGAGCAGAGGACTGAAAATCCTCGTGTCGGCGGTTCGATTCCGTCCCGAGCCACCATGAATGTTTTATATGCCGTTGTAGCTCAACTGGTAGAGCAACTGACTTGTAATCAGTAGGTTGGGGGTTCAAGTCCTCTCGACGGCACTGTAATATGGAGGCTTAGTGAAGTGGCTAAACACGGCAGACTGTAAATCTGCTCTCTCCGAGTTCGGTGGTTCGAATCCATCAGCCTCCACCATTTCCTTAGGGGCATAGTTTAAAGGTAGAACAAAGGTCTCCAAAACCTTTGGTGTGGGTTCGATTCCTGCTGCCCCTGCCAATTGAATAACTGTGGCGGTCGTGGCGAAGGGGTTAACGCACTGGTCTGTGGCTCCAGCATTCGTGGGTTCAAGTCCCATCGATCGCCCCACTTTTCAACAATGGGGATTAGCCAAGCGGTAAGGCAACGGACTTTGACTCCGTCATGCCAAGGTTCGAATCCTTGATCCCCAGTTTTAATTTCATATGCGGAAGTGGCTCAGGGGTAGAGCATCGCCTTGCCAAGGCGAGGGTCGCGGGTTCGAATCCCGTCTTCCGCTCCATATTGTTTAAGGCGCCATAGCCAAGTGGTAAGGCAGAGCTCTGCAAAAGCTTTACCCCCAGTTCGAGTCTGGGTGGCGCCTCCAATTAGCCGGAGTGGCGGAATCGGCAGACGCACAGGACTTAAAATCCTGCGGTAGGTGACTACCGTACCAGTTCAAGTCTGGTCTTCGGCACTTTTACGCCGGCGTGGCGGAATGGCAGACGCGCTCGACTCAAAATCGAGTGGGAAACCGTGGAGGTTCGAGTCCTCTCGCCGGTATACAACGAAAGAAAAAGCTCTAAGGGATCATCCCTTAGAGCTTTTTCTTTTTGGATTACCAAGCGTATACTGTAGTAATAATAACAAGCAGAATGAAAAGCACGAGAATAGCAGCGGCGGAATTATATCCAACTCCAACACCAGCACCTGCAACAACACCAGTACCTGCAACAGCACCCATCGATAACACCCCATCTCCGTATTTGCATTATGTCGAAGTAGTTAAATGACAGTAATATCTTATGGGCTGGCTGTGCGTTTTGACTGGGAAAATCGCCTAATTGCAACGAATTTATTAGGATTGGGCCATCGCCTTTTTTAATAAAAAGGAGCAAATCGCCGAACATGTACGTTCAGCCCTCCATATGGTAGAAAATGAGGTTGATTTGCCTAATGGAGGTGCAGGGGCTATCGAATACTTAGATATGCTGGCGAAACTTGGGGTAGGTAATGCGCATCCCGGCGGATTCGGGGAAACACTTGAGCAGCTGCGCAAGTATCCCATTGAGAAAGGAACGCACGTACTGGAAGTTGGATGCGGAACAGGCAGGACGGCTTGCTATATGGCGGAGCAAGGTATTCAAGTTACGGCGGTCGACATACGTCCTGAGATGATTACCAAAGCAAAGGTGCGGGCTGAGAAAACAAACGTACAGGTAGAATTTGTCGTAGGCGATGCATGTCAGCTGCCGTTTGAGGAGAACACTTTTGATGTCATCATGGTCGAATCCGTTACGAATTTTGCGATAGCGCAGAAAGCAATGTCTGAGTACTATCGGGTGTTGAAGCCAGGGGGCAAACTATATGACCGGGAAGTCATTCGCATTAAGAGTATGACGCCGGACATAAATAAAGCGTTATGTAGTTTTTACGGTGTCGCGCAGTTGTTCAGTATGAAAGAATGGCAGGATATGCTGGAGAGCTGTAAATTTAGCCGAGTCGACTTCTCGGGCTCGCATCCTTTTCCGCGGACAATGTTTGAAGATCAAGTTCAGCACCCGGACCCGGTACATCTCTCGGATAAACAGTCGTTCTTGGATCCGGAAATCTGGAAAGTATCTGCACAATACGATCAGCTCGTCAATAAATACCACCGCTACTTGGGGTATACGCTGATGATGGCTGTAAAGGAATGATTGAAGCAGGCAGGAGTTTGCCTCCCTCTGGCGAAATAGTTGAGAAAGATTATCATTGGAGGCTGCATCCTGTGGACCTAGCAACACTTACAGAACGCATTCCGAACCGGAAGGCAAAAGAAATATATGAGCTGATCTGTCGGCAAACAACAGTTTCCAAGACGGAGCTTCTCGAACAGAGCGGAATGACGGTCAGTACCTTGACTCGTCTTTTAGATGAGTTGACGGGTCAAGGTCTGATCCTGGAATCAGGCTTCGGCGCTTCAACAGGAGGCCGCAGGCCAATCCTATACGAGAAAAATCCTCATTACGCGTATATATTTGGTTTGGAAATATCGCGAACGCGATCAAAGCTAGTGTTAGTCGATCTGGAGATGAATATGAAGGATGCACGGCATTGGCTTATGACAGCGGATATGACACCGGATGCGCTTATCAGGCAAATCGCTGAGGAAGCGGAGCACATGCTTGCAGCAAACGGCTTGGATAAATCCATGATGCTGGGGATCGGCATCGGCGCGGTAGGCCCAGTGGATCGGCTCTCCGGAGCCATCTTGGAGCCGTCCTATTTTCCTGCGCAGGGATGGAGGAACGTGGAAATCTGCCGCATGCTCAGCGAGCGGCTCGGTCTGCCAGCGATGCTCGACAACGGCGCTAATACTGCGATTCTAGGGGAATCCTGGGCACAGCGCGCCAAAAGTTTTAAGCATTTGCTCTACGTGCATGCAGGTATCGGAATTCGGTCATCGATGATTTCCGAAGGGAAGCTGATATACGGGGCCGTCGATATGGAGGGGGCTGTCGGTCAAATGATTATCCAAACCGACGGCATTGTTCATCGCGATGCGGGGGGGAACTACGGCGCGCTGGAGTCATATGCTTCCTTATATGCAATTGAGAAAGCCGCCCGTTCGGCACTTAAGCAAGGACGTTCCACGCTGCTGGCGCATGCCATCGACGATCCGGAGCAGCTTACTTACAACCATGTCCTGGAAGCGCTCAAAAAAAATGATCCCCTTGTTGTGGAGATCCTAACAGAAGCCGCAACGTATTTCGGTATTGGCTTAGCGAATTTGTTAAATATTTTGCATCCCGAGAAAGTGATTCTCGGGGGGCCGCTTATTGCAGGGAATGAACTGTTTTTTCAAACGGCTACACAGGTGGCCATCAGAAAAACGTATTACTACCCTGCGTATCAGGTTGTATTCAGCAAGGGCCAGCTAGGTGAGGAGGCCCTCGCTATCGGTGCGGCTGTTATGGTGATGAACCAGCTGGTTAAACAGTGATGCGCCCGAGGAAATCGGTTAGCAGCGCATTGAATGCTTCTGGCTGCTCCAGCGGAGTCAAATGGGAAGCGTCTGCGATGACATGGAAGCTGGCTTGCTGGATTTGATCCGCCATCGTCTTCATGACGTCCGGCGGTGCGATCGCATCCTGTTCACCGGCGATGACGAGCGTCGGTACATGGATGGATGCGAGCAGGTCAACGGAGTCTTGGCGGAAAGCCATGGCCAAGCTGGCGTGGACAAGTCCTTCCGGCGGCATGCCGCCCATGACCGTGTTCAGCTCTTCAACCAGCTGCGGCTGGCTCTGCCGCGTATGCTCCGTCAGCAGCTTCGGCAGCATCGCATCTCTCGCGGCTGCGGCGCCTTTGTCATAGAGGGCTACCGCCATGTTCATCCGGTTTTTACGACCTTCCGGGCCATCCGCCTCAGGCCGTGTATTCGCGAGGATGAGCGCCGAGAAGCGCTCAGGCGCTTTGCGAAGAAGTGCAAAAGCAACATAACCGCCCATTGAAAAGCCGCCTAGAGCGGCTTTTTTGATGTTCATTTCGTCCATCAAGGCTAGAATATCGTCCGCATAATCCTCTAGCGATACGTTCGTTGCGGGCACGTCAGACTGCCCCATACCTCTCAGATCCGGCGCAATGATCCGGTAGGAAGCTGCCAGAGCCTCCATTTGCGGACGCCACATTTGATGATCCAGCGGGAAGCCATGCAGCAGGATTACAGGTGTGCCCTGCCCTTTTTCCTCTACGTAGACTTGTGTATGGTTTAATGTTTTTTTCATCAGCAACATCTCTCCTTTATGCATCTATTGATACTATCGTACATGATTTCGAGTCAATTTTCCAAATATCGGGTAACCGAGGGCAGAGATTAACGAAAATAATATTGTCGTAACACTTTCATTATGGTTAACACATACTTATCTAACATTCGTTTGTTATGCTTTATTTATCCCAAAGACATCATAGAGAAGAGGTTGCCCCGATGACAAAGAAACCTTGGTCCACACAAGAAATCGATAAGTTAATACGACTTTCCTCCGAATGTCCACCTGTTATCATTGCCAAAGAGTTATCTCGCCCCGTAACCTCCGTGCGTAAGAAAATGCGGGAAATCGGCGTAAGCTATGTAACCGGCGACCAATGGAAAAAGCGCCAAATTCAATATCTCATCTCCGATCAAGGAGAATCTTATAAAGGTGGCTTGACGACACAGTCGGATAAAGAATCTGATTTTGAATCCCCTATCCTGGATGAATTCTGGGTCACATTAGTGAAGATGGCTCGAATCGCGAAAAAAAGGGGGAAACAGGTGGATGTGCTTTCCTTTATCGACACATACCGTAAAATCCGGATCGGCGGTTAATCGCAGTTTACCCTAATAAAAGGTGAAATCTTCTATAATAAGATTTTACCTTTTTCTTTTCTCTGGCTGGCTCTAAAATGAGTAGATCATAACCAGCAAGAGGAGGATCTATGAAGGAAATACCATTGTTTGCTTTCGTTCGAAAATATGATACCGCGATCTGGGTGAGAGTGATCGGGACGATTTTGACCTCACTATCCGGTTTCATGATGCGCCCTTATTTGGTGTATTATCTGTACGATCAACTGAACGGATCCGTCCTTTTATCCATGCTGATCGTTGGATTGCAGCCGCTTGTCGGCATCTTTGTGAATTTGTACGCGGGCGGATTGAGCGACAGGTTAGGGCGCAAACCGATGATGCTGGCTTCGCTGGTCATCCAGGCGGTGGCCATTGGCGGCTACATGTTCGCAGAACATGTCTGGGCATTCGCGCTAATCTCGATCGTGAACGGAATCGGTAACGCCATGTTTATGCCTGCAGCGAATGCGCAAATCTCTGATGTCGTGACGCCGGAGAAGAGGGCGGAGGTGTTCGCGCTGCTGCATACGGCTTTAAATGTCGGCTCCGCATTCGGACCCTTGCTTGGGCTTATGCTTTTTACATGGAATCCGACGGTGATCTTCCTGTTGTGCTCGCTTGCCTTATTAGGTTATGCCGGGTTGGTCGTTTGGAAAGTGCCAGAGACACTTCCGGAGCGAGGTGTAGGGCAGAGGGCAGGAGTACAGAGGCCGAAGATGAAAATCAGGTGGATGGATCATAAGGATTTGTTATGGATCACACTTTTAGCTGTGCCGGTAAATCTGCTGTATGCGCAAACGGAGACTACGTTCCCGCTGCATCTGCAAACGCATTTTGAAAATTCAAAAGCCGTTTTTGCCACGATCATTACGTTTAATGGCTGTGTGGTCATTGCGTTGCAGCTATGGATCGCCAAGCGAACGGAGCATGTATCGGCTTTCCTCGTCATCGCCGCATCCTATTTGCTGTTCGGGATTGTCGCCTTGGGTTATGGATTCGTCCCATTGCTTGGCTTTCTGCTGATGATCGAGTTTTTATTTACCATTGGTGAAATGTTGTTCGGACCTCATATGCAGAAGGTCATCTCCGTCATCGCGCCTGAATCACAGAGAGGCTGGTATTTCTCTGTATACGGTATGAATTGGCAAATATCCAGGGCTGTAGGCCCGATTCTGGGCGGGCTGCTTTTCAGCCATTATGGGGGCGAGTTTATGTTCGCCGTTCTAAGCGGGATCATCATCTTATCCGGTATTGCCCAGACCTTATATATTCGGAAGCTGCAGCAAAAAAAAGAAAAGCCGCTAGCTGAGCTAGCGATGTAAACGGGAAGCTCCTCCATATCGGGGGGGCTTTTTGCCTAAGATTAGCTTATAGGGAGCTTATCGATTTTATTTTTCATCAAACCACTTTTCAGGTTTTTGCGTTATGATAAAGAGAGAGAACCATACGTAAAAAAAAGGATGTGGTAAGATGGACAACAAACGAAGCTGGCTGAAGCATTCATTTGGCAAGCGCTTAAATGCGATACATAGTTGGAACGCATGGATTCTTCTTTTATTGGCGATTACGGGTATTGTCTTAAGTATCGGGGCGATCCGCGGCGATCTGGGCGGGTTCCGGGTTACGCTAAAGGAACTTCATATATATTTGGGCGTCGCGTCTATTTTGTTGATAGCGCTGTATGCACCGCTGCTGCGCAAACATTGGCGCCAAATTCGCACCCAGCCGAGCCGGCGTGCGAATTTGGTGTTCGTGCTCGCGCTCTTGCTCGGCTGGGGCGCGTCGGGGGTGGTACTGTGGCAGTTCCGCCACCTGCCACCTGCTTGGAACAACACGGCATTGCTTATTCACGACCTGCTGACCTGGGTCGGTGTGCCTTATGCCGTGTACCACGCCATCTCGCGCAGCAGATGGCTGAAGCGCCAGCAGCGGCTCGACCAGGCTGCAGCCGCTGCAATGGCAAGGCCGCCTGCCGCGCAGCCGGCGGCCTATGCCCCTGCAGCCGCGAGCGCAGCGGACGCCGCGGCAGAGCGTACAGCAGCGCAGGCGGTCATCGACGCGCTGAAAAAGTCGCCGATCACGCGAGCCTCGTTCCTGCGCTTAGCCGCAGGACTGCTGCTCGTGATCGCGGTTGGCCCCGCCTTTTACCGCTGGATCAAAGGCGCGTTCGATACCGGCGGCAATGACATCGCCGAGGTAGCTTCCCAGGACGGCAACCGGATGATTCCGCCGCCGACGCCACTGCCCGACTCCGCCGCTGTAATCGGCGGAGGAGCCCAAGGGAATTTCCGCGTCTACACGGTGACGGATATTCCCGCATTCTCTTCGGATACGTGGCAGTTCGCCATATCCGGGTTGGTGGAGCGCCCGAATGTATGGAACTGGGAGCAGTTCCTGGCTCTGAAGCGCACCGTTCAAGTGAGCGATTTTCATTGTGTGACCGGCTGGTCGGTGAACAAATGCACGTGGGAAGGCATTCCGCTGAAGCAGATGCTGGCTGCGGCTGGAGTAAAGCCTTCGGCCAAATATGTTAAGTTTTACTCCGGCGATAAGGTGTACACGGACGCTCTGTCTTTGGATCAGGCCGATTATGACGATGTGATGGTCGCAGTGATGCTGGACGGCAAGCCGATTCCGCAGCAGCTTGGCGGTCCTGTCCGTTTGATCGTGCCGAAGATGTTCGCTTACAAGTCGGTGAAATGGCTTCAAGCCATTGAGTTGATTGATAAGGAGCACATCGGATACTGGGAGCAGCGCGGCTATGATAATGATGCTTGGGTATGGGTGCCGCAGGAAGGCGTATAAACGTTTCGAAATCACTGACTTTCCCGAATGACTTTGGTATAGTAGAAGAATAACTATGCTTCGGAGAAAGAGGGATTTCGGTGGAAATTAAATCGGTCAACGTAGGCTTGCCGCAATCGATGATCCATCAAGGAAGAGAGCTGGTAACGGGGATTGTTAAATCGCCGGTCAGCTCTCCTTTGTTTTTATCCAAGACGCAATTAGAAGGTGACGGCCAAGCGGATCTGGTTTACCACGGGGGCGAGGATAAGGCTCTATGTGTATATGCTTCAGAACATTATCCATACTGGGAGAAGCAATTAAATAAGAAGCTGAGCTTCGGGTCGTTCGGTGAAAATCTGACCGTAAGCGGTATGCTCGAGGATGAGGTGTGTATCGGCGATGTTTTTGCCATCGGTGAAGCCGTTGTACAGGTCTCACAGCCCCGGCAGCCATGCTATAAGCTGGCGAAGCGCCATGATGTTGTGGATTTAGCCGTACAGGTACAGGATACTGGATATACAGGGTTTTATTTTAGAGTTCTGCAGGAAGGCGTCATTCCGCCGCATCCGCGTGTGGAGCGGATCAAAAAGCATGAGCTAGGCGTTACGCTCGCGGATGCCAATCATGTGAAGTATCAGGATAAGTCGAACATATCGGGGATCCAGCGGATTTTGTCAGTAGAAGCTTTATCGGCAAGTTGGCGGGAGTCGTTCGAGAATCGTTTGGCAGAATTGACTGTATGATGACAGGTGTCATATTAGCAGGTGGTATGAATCGGCGAATGGGAGGCCGGTTGAAGGCGCTGCTTCCCGTGCAGGGCAAGCCGCTGATTGTTAGGCAGCTGGAAGAGATGGCAATCTGCTGCCCGGAGATCCTTGTCGTTACTAACGCACAAGACGCGCTGCAGCCGTACCTAGATAGCGTCAAAGCAGCTAATGTGCGTTGTATCGGTGACCAGTTCACCGGAACTGGGCCGCTCGGCGGCATTCATGCCGCTGCGCAGGCAGCTGGCGAAGCGCTGATGTGGGTGGTTGGCTGTGATATGCCCTATATTTCATCAGCGGCCGCTGTCGCGATGGAGCGAATCGTCAAAGCGAGGAACTGTGAAGCGGCGATACCTGCTCTTGAAGGGCGTCTGCACCCGCTGCACGGCCTATATACCCGCGTGATCGGTGCAAAGGCGGAGACGCTGCTCGCGAGCGGGCAGTACCGATTGATGGGTTTGCTTGAGCAGTTAGACTGGTCGGAGCTGGACGCGCCTTTTTTTGCGCAGTACGGAATTGGCACGAACTTTGCCGCGAATATGAATACGCCGGAACAATATAAGGAATTGCTAGGTTTTTGTCAGGAAATATGACATAATATTGGTGAAAGGGGTGAACTCCGATGCCAAAGTTGTTAGTTGATCGTTTTGGACGTATGCATGATTATTTGCGAATTTCTGTAACGGATCGTTGCAATTTGCGCTGTGTATATTGCATGCCGGAAGAGGGCATGGAATTTGAGCCTGAGGAAAGGCTGCTAACGTTTGAGGAAATTACCGAGGTTGTCCGTGTTTTGGCGGGGCTTGGGGTGCGAAAGCTGCGATTGACCGGCGGAGAGCCCTTGGTACGTAAAAATTTGGAGCAGCTGATCGGCATGCTTTCACAGATTCCAGGGATTGAAGATATTGCGCTGACCACGAACGGAATCTATTTCGCTTCGCGGGCTGAAAAGCTGCGTGCTGCCGGATTGACCCGTGTAAATATAAGCTTGGATTCTTTAAAAGCGGACCGTTTTTCGCTCATTACGCGTGGCGGCGATATCCGCCGTGTACTCGATAGTATTGAAGCGGCTCATCGCGTCGGGCTGTCGCCGATCAAGCTGAATGTCGTGCTGATGAAGGGCATTAATGATGATGAAATCGAAGATTTCCTGCAAATGACCATAGATCGACCGGTACAGGTCCGGTTTATTGAATATATGCCAATTGGCCACCAAGATGATATCTGGAAAAATCGCTATTTGCCGTTATCGACGGTGTTGGAACGATGTGCAGAGAAGGGCTGGACTGCAGCGCCATCCGAGTCTGTGTATGGCAACGGACCGTCGCAAAATTTCCGGATTGAAGGCGCCTTGGGCTCCTTCGGCTTGATTCACCCGATCAGCGATCATTTCTGTGAGACGTGCAACAGGCTGCGGATCACAGCTGATGGCAATGTGAAGCCTTGTTTGTACTGGTCGGATGAATTTAATGTTCGTAAATATATTGGCGATGATGCTGCGGTGGAAGATTTGTTCTTCCGGGCGTTGGACATTAAACCGCAAAATCATGAAATGGCGGAAGCGCTAATGAATCAAGATCAGTCCCATACACCAACGCTGCGGCGCATGTCGCAAATCGGCGGTTAGTCGGTAGGAGGCATGAAGGGGAAGTGAGCAGCGAAAGCAAATTGAAGTTCGGCCGCGACGTGATTTCGGTCGAGGATGCCCGTACAAGGCTATATCCGCACGCCGCCAAGATGGCAATTGAATATGTGCCCTTAACCCAAGCGTTCGGCCGCAGGCTTGCCGTAGATGTGTACGCGGACCATCCCGTGCCGCATTTTCGCAGGTCGGGTGTGGATGGCTATGCCGTTCGCACTGCGGATATCAGGCACGCTGCGCCGGAATCCCCTGTATCCTTGGAAGTTATCGAGCGGATTCCGAGCGGTACGATGCCTAAGCTGACAGTCGGAGCGGGTCAAGCCGCGCGGATCATGACGGGGGCGCCAGTACCGGATGGCGCGGATTGCGTCGTCATGCTGGAGATGACGGACTCACTGCAGGATGCGGGAGCGGGCGCTGTTGGTGGCGCTGATGCTGCTGGTTCTGGTGCTGGTACAAATGTCAGCATTAAAAAGAACTTGCCGACCGGCAGCAACATTACGCCAATTGCCGGTGAAATCACCGCCGGTGAGCTGCTGCTGCCACGGGGCAGTTTGCTCGGGCCGGGCGAGGCGGCGATTTTGGCCACATTCGGCTATAGTGAGGTTCCGGTGAGCCGGAAGCCAAACGTGGCCATATTCTCCACGGGTTCCGAGCTGTTGAACGTCGCCGATGCACTGGCGCCCGGACGCATCCGCAACAGCAACAGTTACATGCTGGCGGCACAAGTGGAGGCTGCGGGCGGTGTGCCGCATATATGGCCGGCGCTCCCTGATGACGCGAATCAAGTGCAGGAAGCGCTGAAGCGTGCTTTAACGGCAGCGGACTTGGTGATCACCTCCGGGGGCGTATCTGTCGGGGATTATGACGTGCTGGTGGAGGTGTTCGGCCAGTGGGACGGCCGCTTGCTGTTCAATAAGGTGGCCATGCGGCCTGGTACGCCAACTAGCGCAGCGCTTTGGCAGGATAAGCTGCTGCTTGCCCTGTCCGGCAACCCTGGCGCATCTTACGTCGGATTCGAGCTGTTTGCCAAGCCGCTGCTGAAGGCGATGCTCGGATGTGCCGAGCCTTGTGCGCAGACCGTGTCCGCCTATTTGGATGCAGATTATGGCAAAGCTTCGGCATATCCGCGCTATGTACGAGGGACGATGCGTATCAGGGAAGGGCAGCTCTGGGTCAAGCCGGCCGGGATCGATAAATCAAGCGTCATGGTGTCCATTAAAGATGCGGATTGTTTGATCAGGCTTCCCGCAGGCGGGCAAGGCTTTCAGCGCGGCGAACTTGTCAAAATTGATCTTGTCCACTCATGACTTTCCGCCCTTCATGGCGGGGGTCTTTTTTTATGTCAAAAAGTCTGTCGATGTCTGCTTCTTGAACTTGGAAACAGGTTCACGACAGGCCGACGGGAGTATGACTCGGATTAGAATGTGAATGTGCGAAGGATGATAACAAGCAGTACAAACAGAACCAGAACAACGCCGGCCGAATTCCAAGACTGGACGATTGCCCTGCTGCCCGGTTCCTTCTGTTGGCTGGCTGGTGGACAGTCCGTCTTCCTGCAGCGCAGCAATCATTAAAATCATATTTTATATTGAAATATCAGAGGGACTGCCGTACACTTTGAACCATGCAGGTAATCTTTGACAGAAAGAGTGATCGCCGAATGAATGAAATTCGTACTTTGGTAAAGGAAGAATTCTATGAAAGCACGATCCTGTCTGAGTTTGCTTTTCAATATGAATTAACCGCAGAAGAACGGGCGGAACGGCTGGAAGGGAACGATAATAATCAGGTTCTGGGATACTTCATTGATGGCAGCTTGGCCGCCAAACTGATCATTATCCCCTTATCTACTTGGCTGAATGGCAAGCAGTTTGCTATGGGTGGGATCGCTGGCGTCGCGACTTGGCCTGAATACCGGCGGAACGGAATGGTCGGCCAGCTTCTGGGGCAGACGCTCCGGATGATGAAAGAAGCGGGACAGACGGTGTCGTTCCTGCACCCGTTTAAGTTCGAATTTTATCGCAAATTCGGCTGGGAGACGTATATCGAATATTTAAAATATGAAATCCCTGTGGATAAGCTGCCTCGATTCCAAGCACCGGAAGGCAGCAGTGTCCGACGCATTGAGAAAAACTGGGAGCTGCTGAACCCGCTTTACGAGGCGCATGCACAGCGTTATAACGGCATGTTAGTACGGGATGAGGCATGGTGGAATCAACGCTATTTCAAGTCAAAGAAGGGGATCACCGCGATTTATCGCGATACCCAGGGAGAGCCGAAAGGCTACGTGTTCTATCAAGTTAAAGAACGCGTGATGACGATTCATGAATTCGTGTATTTGGATGAGGAAGCTAGACGTGGATTGTGGAAATTCCTGGGGGATCATGATTCTATGATCAATAAGGTTGAAATGAACGCGCCTAAGGACGATGAACTGGCGTTCCTGGTTCCCGATCCGAGATTCAAGCAGGAGGTCATTCCTTACTTCTCAGCGAGAATTGTGGATGTGGCGGAATTTGTGAATACGTATCCGTTTGCAGCTAGAGAAAGGGCGGAGGCGATCTATTTGAAAGTCTCCGATGCGCATGCGGAATGGAATGAGGGCGTATTTCGTTTGGACTTTACCGGCAACGGAACGTCTGCGCAGGCGCTTAAGCTGGCCGAGGAAGAGATTCCGTCAGGCGCGAGCGTTGTCAGCGGTTCCATTCAAGCGCTATCGGCGCTGTTGATCGGCTATCAGAAGGCGGGTTTCCTGGCGCGAATCGGGCGGTTGCAGGGCATGCCGGAGGCGATCGCTAGGCTGGAAGCGGCTATTCCGGAGCGGGTTACTTATTTGGCGGACTTTTTTTAGATGCTGCGGCAGTTGGCAGGCTTCCATAGCCGAAAGTCCGTTCCGTTAATCAGGTGAACTGAGGCTGAGCGGAATGGACCGCGCCAGTTAGCAAAAATGCAGGCAAGGGAGCGAACCCCATGCCTGCATTTTTTTTACTTGAAGTTGCCGTCCGCGGCCCAAACAGCCATTATAAGTGGGCAAATTCTCGTTACTTGGTTTAGAAGAAATTAAAAAGGCTATGAAAACTTCTTCATAGCCTTTTACCTTTTGTAATTCAATTTGGCAAGCGGTAAACTTTGATTGTTTGAACTCCGAATTTCTGCAAAGCATCCTTAGAACCAGGCATGTAGATATCAACATGATTGCCTTTGACGGAACCGCCTGTGTCTGTGGCATAAACATACATACCGCCGGTAGGCAAACCGTTAAAATCATAGCCTTCAATGTAAAGTTTGGAGCCTAGTGGAATGACGCTCGGATCAACAGCGACGGTGCCAAGTTTTAATGGGTTACCCATATAATCATAAGCGCCATAGCCGCCGTTTTCTGACGGATCGGAGGAGTATACGGTAGCTTGAAACTGTTCATAGTCTGGTGGATGATAATTACCGTCTTTGTTCAAGATGGCGAGCTTGCTGCTTGAATCCCAATGCACAGGAATGTCGGAGGCCTGTGTAATAAACCGCAAAGGCACATATACGCGGCCATTCTGATATTCAGCGTGCGTGTCCATTTCCACCTGTTGATTGTCAATTTGGGCTTCATTTTGACCGGATGTCAACGTGATCGAATGTTTGTCATTGTTAAGTGTGACTTGCACCTGGTCGCCTTCCTTCTTCCAATCCAGCGAATAACCAAGCTGTTCCGTTACAAAACGGATCGGTACTTGTGTTGATTGATTCGCATCCAGGTAAGGCTGTGCGTCCGGAAAATGAACAAGACTATCGTTAATTTGGATCTTCACATCCATCCCCGCTGCATGGGCAGAAAATGGCGTGACAAAGCTGCCGACCATGACTGTCGCAAAAACAGCCAGGCATGATAGCCCCTTTGTAAGTCTATTCAATTCGTATTCCTCCTTCATGAGCCTTCGAGGTTAGTTGACGGGTTCGGGAAGAAGGTTCTCCCTAGTCTGCTTCAAAAATCAGCAAATATTCACCCCAAGTAAATCGTCCCCCGTACCGGCACTTTGTCGGTGCACCGGATTCGGCTTCAATTAGTCTAGCACTTTCTTTATATATGTAACAACGGGTAAATGTTGGTAAACCTGCAGGAGGAGCCGGATACTGGACCTAGGTCTAGGTTGAAAAACAGTCGCGGGTCCGTTTAAGCCTGGTGTCGAATGTCTTACGATTAGAGCATGAAGATTAACGTGAGGAGCGGTCACATGAACATGCTGAATCGAATCGGAAAAATAGCAGAAGCTGCCTGGCATGACGCGATGCAGCACATAGATAAAGGAGGCTGCGGCCGGGATCAGGCCGCGCTGAAGGAATTGGAGCAGCGCTATGATGAAGCGCTGCAGCAAGCTTTCCGGCTGCGCCAGCTGCGCATGGACGCCGAAGAGCTCGCGCAGCTGCGCGGTGAACAGGCGGAGCTCGCGATGCGCGCCGGCGAAGAAGAGATGGCGCGCATCGCTCTGCTGGAGCGGCAGCGCCAGCTTGAAGCGTGCGAGCTCTACCGCACGCAATACGCGAGCTGTCAGGACGAAGTCCTGGCACTCGCGGAGGCGCTGCGCCAGCTGCGGGCTGAGCTCGCAGCCGAGGAAGAGCGCGGCGGCTCGCAGGCGCCGCGGCAGGACGCTCGCGACACCTTGCGCGAGCTTGAGGTAGCCGGCCGCGAGCTCGGTCGGGAAGCACTGCAGGCGGTGCGCGAAGCAGGCCGCCTATCGCGTGAGACGCTGAAGGAGGCCGGGGGCAACCTTCAGCAGGAGTGGCAGACGCTGCAGCGCAACATGCAGCAGGAGCGGCAGCATCGCCGCGACGATCCGCGCGGCAGAAAGTAGCCGCGAAAGGCTGATGGCGATCGGATCCCCGCAGGTGGAAGCAGCAGTATAGACTGAGCGGCGACGCAGATTTGCGCGGCAAAAAGTAGCCGCGCAGATCCGCCAAGGCCTTGCTGCGCGAGGCAAATGTCTGCTTGGAGGCTGTCCGTACTTATGGTATGCTAGGATGAGTGTCGTGTAGGCTTTTTTATAAATAATAGAGTATCGCAATTGACGCATAGATCCGTTATATGGCAGCCAGAGGAGGTGCAGCTATGGGAGAAGAATCCAAAAACAACCGCAACCGCAATACAGCGCTGGTGCTTATTGGAGCCGGCCTTTTTTTGCTTCTGGATCATACGATCGGCTTTTTCCCTATTCTCGCGGCTGTTCTGATTCTGCTGGGCATTCATCGCCTTCGCTCGCGTAGAGAACGCAAAGGTTTCATCCTGATTGGCGTGGGGGTAGTCATTTTATTCGGCAATCATTTGACGATTATTATATCCGTCATCTTAATCTCCTTGGGGCTATTTTTCATTCGTTCCAAGCAGGTGCACCGCGATGATACCTATATACAGAAGCAGAAGCTGATGGATAGCGTCAGGCTGGGCAGGGAGCCTTGGATTTTACGAAACTGCAGCACTTGGTATATCATTGGAGAAACTTATATGGATCTGTCTATGGCCATTTTGGAGCAAAGGGACACGACAGTCATCTTGCAAGGAGTCGTCGGCGACATCGATATTAAAGTGCCGGACGATATCGGCGTATCAGTGACATCTTCCGTTACCATGGGTCAGATTCAGATTGCAACGGAGCGGGAAACCGGCGTCATGAACAAATTGACATGGCAATCGGCGAATTATGAAAGCAGTGATCACCGGGTGAAACTTATAGTTTCTTACATCGTAGGAGATATCAACATCAAGGTATTGTAACGATAGATGTCGGGAGGGTCAGCGCACATTGGATGGCTATAAACGAAGATTAACGAATATGATATGGCGCAGCATGGGCGAATCGATCCTCTTTAGCTTAATTGTGCTAGCCGTCATCATCTATTTCTTGAATTCAAGAGGCTTGCTGGGCGCCTTCACCAGCTGGCAGGAGGGAGTGAAGCTCTCTTTCATCGCGATGGGGGCTGTCGTCGGTCTAGGCGCCATCTACGGTTTCTTGAGCAGCAGCCGGGTGACACGCAGGCTGGAACCGCTGATGGAGACGATGATCCTGCTGGAGAAAGGGACCTTTACCCGCACGCCGATCCCCTTTGAAGAAGATGAGATCGGGCGGCTCGGCGAGCAGCTCGGCCGGATTATGAAGAAGTGGGAGGAGCAGGTGACTTCCCTGCAGCGCTTATCCAACAATAACGCTGAACTCGCGGAGAAGGCCAGGTTCTCGGCGGTGATCGAAGAGCGCCAGCGCTTGGCGCGCGAGCTGCATGATGCGGTGAGCCAGCAGCTTTTTGCGATATCGATGACGGCGACGGCCGTTGGCCGCACCTTGGACAAGGATTTTGAGAAAGCGCAGCGGCAAATTTTTCTGATTGAGGAGATGGCTTCGGTGGCCCAATCGGAGATGCGCGCCCTGCTGCTGCATTTGCGGCCAGTCCATCTGGAAGGCAAACGCCTCTCCGAAGGACTCGTCGAGCTGCTGAAGGAATTGGCAGCGAAGGTGCCCATTGCAATTACCTGGGAAATGGATGAAGAGATTCGCCTGCCCAAGGGGATTGAGGACCACTTGTTCCGCATCGTCCAGGAGGCGCTGTCGAATGCGCTGCGGCATTCGAAGGCGAATAAGCTGGAGGTTAAGCTGCAGCATCGCCCTGATGGCGTGCGGCTGGCCATCCGCGATGACGGTGTCGGATTCGAACTCGATGCCAAGAAGCATGCGTCATATGGCATTGTATCGATGAAAGAGCGTGTGAATGAAATAGGCGGGTCTTTACATATTATTACGGCGCCGGATCGGGGAACGCGTATAGAGATCCGAGTGCCGATACTAGGTCAGCAAAGCTCAGGAGGAGATACCATTGGACTCGAATATTAAGGTGCTTTTGGTCGACGATCATGAGATGGTGCGGATCGGTCTCGCGGCTGTTCTTGGAACGGAAGACGGGATTGAAGTCGTAGGGGAAGCGAGCAATGGACAAGACGGCATTCGCTTGGCACAGGAGTATCGCCCTGATGTCGTGCTGATGGATCTTGTTATGGAAGGCATGGATGGGATTGAGACGACGCGCAAGCTGCTGCAGCTTTATCCCGAATGTAAAGTTATCGTGTTGACCAGTTTTTTGGACGATGAAAAAATGTATCCGGTCATCGAGGCCGGTGCTTTCAGTTATTTATTAAAGACGTCACGCGCTTCAGAAATTGCCCAAGCGATAAGAGCCGCGGCGAAAGGTCAATCCATCCTCGAATCGCAAGTCGCTTCGAAGATTATGAACCGCTTTCGTCAGCCCAAGGCGGAAGCGGCTCCACATGAAGAACTGACGGAGCGGGAAATGGAAGTTCTTCGCCTCATCGCCAAGGGCAAATCCAATCAAGAGCTGGCGGATGAGCTGTTCATCGGTGTGAAAACCGTCAAGTTCCATGTCACGAACGTGCTTGCGAAGCTGGGGGTTGAGGATCGGACACAGGCCGCCATCTATGCGTTCAAGCATGGGTTGGCCGAATAACAGCTGAGAAGGAGCGAAGCGCATGCAAGTGTTGAAGCAAATATGGAGTTGGGTCGGTTCTATAGCCATTTCTTTTATACTCGTCATATTTTTAGGCGTATTTGTTTTTCAATCGACCAAGGTCATGGGCCATTCGATGGACCCTACCTTGCATGACCAACAGCGTGTGTATGTGTCTAAGCTGTCGCATACTTTGGGGAATGAACCTAACTATGGCGACATTGTCATTATTGACAGTCGCATAGACTTAAAACGAACGTTCAAAAATGATCTGTTGGACAGCCCTTTGCTCAGCTTGCTTACCCAAAAGGATGACAAGCATGTCTGGATCAAACGGGTTATCGGTAAGGCAGGCGATGAGCTGGAGTTGAAGGATCATAAAATGTACCGCAACGGCGTCTTGTTGGATGAGCCCTATATTAATGAACAGATGCGCGATTCGGCCGATATGAAATGGAAAGTGCCGGAGGACCACGTGTTCGTGATGGGTGATAACCGCAACAACAGCATGGACAGCCGGGTCATCGGGTATATTCCGCTTGATCATGTGCTCGGAAAAAAGGTGTTCTAATAAAAAAGCAGATCCTCACTCATCGCGGATGAGCCGGGATCTGCTTTTGCTTTATAGCCTTACATGCGCCGATCAAGCAGAAGCCCGTGTAGGGGAACAGGCAAGTAGGCTTGCAATGGCAAACGATACTTGCGATAAGGGCTCAGCGGAGACTGATTGAGCTGCAGTAGAGCTTCGGAAGGGGCCTGATCGATCTGCCCCATATTGTCTTTGATGGATTGGACGAGACGGGTCCATCCGGGCGTGGATGCTTGTACTTGATCCGGATTCTTGAGTTCAAACGTGCCGTCTTCAAGTTGATCGATGCCTGCATCGTTCAATGGAGATGGACTGGCAGACTGTTCAATCTGATCGAGCGCGGAGCTATTGAAGGAAGCGGAAGCACTGCGTAATTGCGTTTTGAGTTGGTTAAAAGCTTGGACATAGTTATGCATGGAACCAGACAAAGCGCCACTCGAGGACTGCGCTAAGCTGTAGGCCGATTGTTTCACCTTTTGCGCCGATTGGGTGAGATCCGCAAGCTGCTGTGCCGCTTGTTGTGCGTATTGTTTATACGCGGATTGTTCGTAGCTCTGGGTGAAGGGCTGGCGGGAAGTGCTCGTTTTGCCGCCTGTAATGCTGCGGATTGCGTTAATGCGGTAATAATCTTTATGCGTCTGGTAGCTGGTAATGGCTGTGATTGGATATGCGTTGATCAAAGGATGTATCACCTCATTTTAGCTTCCTTTTATTAGAATATTATAGCATTCGCAGCAATTGGGGTAAATTGGTACTTCGCATGAATTATTTTTCATGCTGCGGCTTCTTGCGGAGTCAAGCGGCAGTCCGCCGACATAAGATAACATTATTGCTCTCTGCATTGGAGGCGGTGCCGAATGATTCGCAAACGATTGGCTCCCGTTGACGATCCGGTTATTCATCGCTTAGTCTTGGAACAACTCGTGCCTTTTTCCAGAACCGTGGACAGCGGCTCTTCCGCAACATTTACAGAAATTCGCAAACGATTGAACCACAATATTACCTATGTAGCCGCAAAAGGGACTCGGCGTGCCTGCGGGTTCATCACCTTTCTGCGCAAATCACGTGTCCTATTCGTCGATATGCTGGCCGTTGATCCAAGAGAACAAGGCCGTGGGTGGGGGCGCAAGCTCATGGATATTGCTGAAAACTACGGTAAGGCCGAGCGGTGTCGCAGCGTCGAGCTGCTGGTTGACGATATTAATGAGAATGCCTACCGGTTCTATGTGAATAGAGGGTATTCGGTCAAACAATATATACCGGACGTTGGCTGTTATTTGATGACAAAAGAGATTCGCTAGCAAAAGCAGGGCCGCGGAGTCGTCATCCGTAGCCCTGCTTATATTTTTGGCAACCTATAGCGCAAATAATGCGGCAAGGGCGGCGATGTCAACGCTGATTGCGGCGTCATAGCCGAATCCGAGCGTGCCTACCGGCGGAGTGCCGTATGGCGCAACGCCATAGGGGAAGCCGTATGGCACGAACGCCGGGGTTTCCACAGTTTCTTCTTGGCTGATTTTCACTTTCTTTGCGGATTTCTTGATTTTGGCTTTTGCTTTCTTCTTAGGCTTGGCGGCAACTTGGGCAGACTGATCATTGATGATGAGTTTACCGTCTTCAATACGGCTCAACGTACCAAAAATTTCTGCACCGTCTTGCAGAAACATCAGAACCGGCTTGCCGTATAACGCCGCACAAGTTTGTTCATTAATAGGATCTATGCGCTGCATGGTTGAATGTACACCTCCGGATTTTTGACTCGATATTAGCCTATTCGGCGCTAGACGTATCGGGTATAGACGAATGTCTATTTTCTTATAAGAAAAAGTTATCTGACAAATCGCGCAAAAAGTTGAATCCGATTCTTATTTTCGGTATGCTAAGCATATTAACTAATCCAAAAAAGGAAGAATGATGCATAGATGAGCGGAGCTGTGTTTTATATTTTCGGAGCAACAGGGGATTTGGCTAAAAGAAAGCTGTTTCCTGCGTTTTACAGCTTGTATCGCGAAGGTAAATTAGGCCACAATTTTGCGGTTGTTGGTCTTGCACGTAGACCTCGAACGAATGAGCAATTCCGCGAGGACGTGCAGCGGTCGATCAACGATTTTGCCCGTTACAAAATTGCCGACGACGGAGAATGGCAGGAATTCGCGAAGCATTTTGAATACATGTCCCTCGATATTAATAATGTCGCCGGCTTCCATGAGCTGAACGCGCTGACAGCGAAGCTCGACGAGCGTTTCCAGACCGGGGGCAACCGGTTGTTCTATCTCGCTTTGGCGCCTGAGCTGTTCGGCAATGTTTCCTATAACTTGCGCGAAGGCGGGTTACTGGAGACGAAGGGCTGGCACCGCCTAGTCATCGAGAAGCCATTCGGCTATGATCTGCCTTCGGCAGAGCGTTTGAACAGTCAACTGCGTCAAGTTTTTGAAGAGCAGGATATTTACCGCATTGACCACTACCTGGGCAAAGAGATGGTCCAGAACATCGAGTTCGTGCGTTTCGCCAATGCCTTCTTCGAGCCGCTGTGGAACAATAAGTACATAGCGAATATTCAAATTACACTGAGCGAAACAGTCGGTGTGGAAGAACGCGGCGGTTACTACGACCACTCCGGCGCCTTGCGCGACATGGGTCAGAACCATATGCTGCAAATGCTCATGATGATGGCGATGGAGCCGCCAAGCCGCTTGCATCCTGAAGATATCCGCGATGAGAAGGTGAAAGTGCTGCGATCGCTCCGCCTGTTTGAGAACAGCGAAGACGTGCGGGCCAACGTCGTTCGCGGCCAATATACGAACGGTACGGCCAAAGGCAAATCGCTGCCAGCTTACCGTGATGAGGATTCCGTGAATCCGCAGTCGACGACGGAGACTTATTTTGCCGCTCGCGTGCATGTCGATAATTTCCGCTGGGCAGGCGTTCCATTCTATATCCGCACAGGCAAGCGACTGCCGCTCAAAACGACCGAGGTTGTGGTGGAGTTCAAAAACATCCCGAACAACGTGTACTTGGCGAAGAAACACGACCTGCAGCCGAATCTGCTGGTGTTCCGCGTCAATCCGATGGAGGGCATTTATTTCAAAATGAACGCCAAACAGCCGGGCTCGGAAGGCGTCATTGTACCGGTGGCGATGGATTTCTGCCAAAGCTGCCAGATCGGCATCAATACGCCGGAAGCCTACGAGCGTTTGCTGCATGACGCGGCGCGCGGCGACTCCACTTATTTCACTCGTTGGGATGAAGTGGCGCTGGCTTGGACGTATGTCGACCGTATCGCTGCCGCATGGGCGGAGACCTCGACGGATCTTAAGACGTATCCGGCAGGATCCTGGGGACCGGATGAAGCCGCAGAAATGCTGGCTAAAGACGGCTTCAAATGGTGGCCGATCAACGGTCAGAACGAAGGCGAAGTCGATTGGGAAACGGTAGCGCCGAAAGCATCGGTGTTAACGTAACATTATACGATATCTGCCAACGGGCACTTCTGTCCGTTGGTTTTTTTTCATGCTATAATAGATGCCGTAACGCCCATAATGACGACTTGAGGTGCAGCATGACGCGAAGAGCATTTATTCGATACTTATTGATGATTGGGGCGGCTCTTGTCGGATTAAGCGCACTTTTCAGCCAATTGTTGAAAAAGAAGTTTTTGTCGGAAGAAGCTTTGGTTAGTGCGGGGACGCCTGATGCGAGTGCGGCACCTGAGTCACCGTTAGAATCATTGTCAACGGAACCACTTATGTCGTATTTTATATTAAGCGATCTACATGTAACTGCCGGAGATCCGCAAACGATTAAGAAGCTCAGGCAGGCTTTGGATGATGTTACGCATTTCGACGGACCGGTCGATGCCGTTATGCTTACAGGCGATTTGACCGATACCGGAACGGAACGCGATTATAAGGAGCTGCGGTCCATTGTAAACGACTATAAACTTCCCCCGGTGTATGCGAATATGGGGAACCACGATTACTATACGATCTGGATCAACAAAGCGAATAGCTGGGACCAGGGAGCGATGCCGAACGGCAAGACGGACGCGATGTCCAGGGAGCAATTCAAGAAGTTTTTTGGCTATGAGAAGATTTACAATGAATTTACGACCAAAGGGCACTCTATTCTGCTGCTCTCCCAAGAAGCCTATGTGCAGGAGAAGCCGGAAGTCGGTGAAGGCGCTTGGTATTCAGACGAGCAGATGTCTTGGTTCAAGGAGCGGGTCAAAGCGCTTTACCAACCGGGCAGGCCGCTGTTTGTGATGACGCACCAGCCGCTGCCGCCGGTCGGCACGGATGGCGGGTCGCATCAATTGATTCGCGCCATGCAATTTAGAGAGACGCTGAAACCTTATAAAAATGTGTTTGTATTCTGTGGACACCGCCACCAGGATTTCCAAAACGGTACTCCGCACTATGTGCAGGAGTCGTTCCACTTTTTCCATAACTCTTCCGTCGGAAGAACGCTGAATCGGGCTTACCAGCAGGAAGCCAAAAATAAAGCGCAAGGCATCTATGTGCAAGTGTATGCCAATAAAGTCGTAGTTCGCGGAAGAGAGTTCAGCAACCGCACGTTTATCGCGGAAGCGAACTGGAGCATTGATTTGCAGCAAGCATAATTCGAGTTAGAACGAAGGGACTAAACTGATGACGACGCAAATAAGTAAACAACTTGAAGAGGAAGTCGCCAAACGGCGCACGTTTGCGATTATTTCCCACCCGGATGCGGGGAAAACAACTTTGACGGAAAAGCTGCTCTTATTCGGGGGCGCCATTCGCCTGGCCGGTACGGTAAAAGGGCGCAAAGCGAGCAAGCACGCGACTTCAGACTGGATGGAAATCGAGAAGCAGCGTGGGATCTCGGTCACGTCTTCCGTGATGCAGTTCGATTATGAAGGACATCGTGTCAACATTCTGGATACACCGGGTCACCAAGACTTCAGTGAGGACACGTACCGGACACTGACGGCAGCGGACAGCGCCGTGATGTTGATCGACGTAGCCAAAGGGGTCGAGGCACAGACGAAGAAGCTGTTCCAAGTGTGCCGGATGCGCGGGATTCCGATTTTCACATTCATTAACAAATTGGACCGGGAGGGACGCGATCCGTTCGAGCTGCTTGAGGAACTGGAAGAAGTGCTCGGCATTCGCTCTTATCCGATGAACTGGCCGATCGGTTCCGGCAAGCAGTTCTGCGGCGTCTACGACCGCGAGAAAACACAGCTGGAGCTGTTCCAAGGCGACGATCACAAGCAGATCGAAGTCCGCAAAGTAAGCGGTGTGGACGATCCGCTCGTCAAGGAAATCGCCGGCGAGTTCCTGCATAAGCAATTAAGCCAGGATATCGAGCTGCTGGACGTGGCCGGAGATCCTTTTGATATGGAGAAAGTGCTGAAAGGCGAACTGACACCGGTATTTTTTGGAAGTGCGGTCAACAATTTCGGCGTGCAAACGTTCCTGGAGAACTTCCTGCAGTTGGCGCCGACGCCAGAACCGCGCAATAGCTCTGTTGGTGTCATTGAGCCGACGAAAGAGAAATTCACCGGTTATGTGTTCAAAATTCAAGCGAACATGAACCCGGCGCACCGCGACCGCATCGCCTTCCTGCGCATCGTGTCCGGTAAATTCGAGCGCGGCATGACCGTGAAGCACAATCGCGCAGGCAAGGACATTAAGCTGGCACAGCCGCAGCAATTCCTTGCACAGGATCGCGATATCGTTGAAGAGGCGTTCCCTGGCGATATTATCGGTTTATTCGATCCGGGCATTTTCCGGATTGGCGATTCGTTGAGCCAAGGCGAAGAGGTTATTTTTGACGAGCTGCCGACGTTCTCGCCGGAGCTGTTCAGCAAAGTGTCGATCAAAAATGCGTTGAAGCAGAAGCAATTCCTCAAAGGCATCGATCAACTGACCGAGGAAGGGATGATTCAGGTCTTCACGACGATCGGCTTCGAAGACATGATCCTTGGCGTCGTTGGCCAACTGCAATTCGAGGTGCTGGAGCATCGGATGAAGTCCGAGTACGGCGTGGACATTCAACTGCAGCGCCAGAACTACCAGTTTGCCCGCTGGATCGTTGACGAGAAGATTGATCCGGGTAAGTTCCGCATTAACTCCCAGCTGGTGAAGGACAAGAAAGGCAACTATGTCGGCCTGTTCGAGAGCGAGTACGCTTTGCGCTCAGCCATTGATAAGAATCCAACGGCGCAGTTCTTGACTAGCGCTCCGTAATCATAAGAGGTTAAGCAGAGATTAAATCTGCTTAACCTCTTTTCTTTTTCAGTCGCCAACTAGGGAGTTACTTCATACAATAGGTACGGGTTCGCCTTAAAGTTCCGTTAACTAATTCTGCTGGCAGGTTGCAGCCCAATCGTTGGCTGATTTCGATAAATTGAAGCTGGAGGCAGAGAAATGAAGAAAAGGCCCAAGAGAAAAATAAACCTCGGCAGAGCCAGATACGTGCACAGCAAAATTGGGAAAACTAGAGCCGTTGAAGCCTTTCCAGCGCTGCGCAAGCATGTTCCGCTGACGATGCGCATGACACACAGTACACTTCTGCAGATGCTGAAGGATTACAAAATGGTGTACGTCAAGCCGAATATCGGCATGTTTGGCAACGGGGTGATCCGGGTAGAATGGGCCGATGAGGCCAAGGATAAAGCGTACTCCTATCAGCTTGGCGTGAAAGAAAGCCGCTTTGATACGTTCGATGAGATGTATGCTTCCATTTTGCGAGTAACGAATAAACGCCACTATTTGGCACAAAAAGGCATTCACTTGCTTAAGTACAAAGGTAACCGATTTGACTTGCGGGTGATGGTGCAGCAAACGCCGCAGCGCAGATGGGAGACAACGGGAATTATCGGGCGAGTCGCGCATCCGAGCAAAATCGTGACCAACTTTCACAGCGGCGGGACGTTAAAGCCCGTAGAGACATTGCTGGCGAGCTATGTGACAGGTGAAGAACAGCGACGTTATATCCTCAAGCTGCATGCGCTGGGCACGCAAGTAGCGAAAGCGATTCATGCCAAATACAGAGGGGTCAAAGAAATCGGCGTCGACGTCGCGCTGGATAAAGAATTAAACCCGTGGATTCTCGAAGTGAATACGAGTCCGGATCCATTTATATTCCGCAGATTGAAGGATAAGCGGATATTTGCCAAGATGCGGAGATACGAAAGATCGTACAGCCGGTTATGAGTGCATAACCGGTTTTTTGCTGAAGTTTTTATTGACAAGATATGGTGATCAATGAGAAAATGTACGCGTGTACATTTAGTTCGTAATAATCAGTCATAACGATTTACTGGAGGCGTGAACATGGTAACAAGAAAAGAGGTAGCTGACTTGGCCGGCGTTTCGGAAGCGACGGTATCCCGCGTATTTAACGGGCTCGGTCCGATGAAACCTACGACGAAGGAACGTGTGCTGCAGGCGGCCAAGCAGTTGAACTATCACCCGAATGCGATAGCGCAAAGCTTCGCCCGCAGACGCAGCGGCAATCTGGGTGTCGTTCTGCCCTATATGCCGAAGGTGCATCTCTTTTCGACGTATTACTTCGCGGAAATTCTTAGCGGCATCGGCGAGCAGGTCAGAGAGCAGGGTTATGATATGCTCTTGACCCTGCTGACACCTGAAGATAGCGCGGACTACATTCGTTTGTTCCGCTCACAGAAGGTGGATGCCTGTGTCATTCTGGGCTCCAGAGACACCCCGGGGCAGCGCGAGTCGCTCCAGCGGCTGCAGGAAGAGAAGCTGCCCTTCTGCCTGGTGAATCAGCACTTCGCAGGGATGGAGCTGAGCGAGGTCGATGCCGATCATGTGCAAGGCAGCTGCATGGCGGTTCGGCATCTGCAGGAAGCCGGGTATCGCCGCATTGCCTTCCTCAACGGCTCGCCGGAGTACTCCAACAGCATGGATCGGCTGAAGGGCTACTGTCAGGCGATGAACGACGCAGGGCTGGAGGTCAGTCCGCAGCTGCTGTTCGAAGGCAACTACAGTCGCAAAAGCGGCTACGAGGCAGCGGCGAAACTATGGGAGCAGCGGGACGAGGTGGAAGCCGTGTTTGCGGCGAACGACCGCATGGCCATCGGGCTGATGCAGGGGCTGCGCGAGCGGGGCTGGACGGCGGGGCGCGATTTGGCCGTCGTCGGCTGTGACGACTCGGATGCCGCCAAGCTGAGCGATCCGCCGCTGACGAGCGTCAGCGTGCCCTTCTACGAGATGGGCAAGGCAGCCGCCCGGCGTGTGCTGGGACAAGTGTTGGATGGAGAAAGTGGAAAGTCGTTTCAGGTTAAGCTGCCGACACAGCTCATCGTCAGGCAGTCCTCGCTTAGAAATCACGAATAAAAGGAGGCATTTATTCATGAAATCTTACAATATCGGTATGGTCGGCTATAAATTTATGGGCAAGGCGCACAGCCATGCTTACCGCGATTTGCATATGTTCTTCCCGCAAACTGCGGTGCCGCAGATGAAACTGATCTGCGGCCGAGATGAAAGCGGTGTCAAAGCAGCAGCCGAGCAATTCGGCTGGGAGGGGTATGTAACGGATTGGCGCGAGCTGGTCACACATCCGGAGATCGACATCGTCGATATCAATGCGCCCAGTGATGCGCACAAGGAAATTGCGCTTGCAGCGGCCAAGGCCGGCAAGCATCTGTTCTGCGAGAAGCCGCTGGCGCTGACCCTGGAGGATGCCAGGGAGATGCTTACAGCGGCTGAAGAGGCAGGCGTGAAGCACATGGTCGGCTTCAACTATCGGTTCGCGCCAGCGGTACAGCTGGCGAAGAAGCTCGTGGCCGACGGACGTCTCGGCCAGATTTATCACTTCCGCGCCTGGTTCCTGCAGGATTGGATCGTGGATCCTTCCTTCCCGCTCGTCTGGCGCTTGCAAAAAGAAGTGGCCGGCTCCGGCTCGCACGGTGATCTTGGTGCGCATCTGATCGATCTTGCGCACTACCTGATCGGCGACATGACCGAAGTCATCGGCATGAGCGAGACATTCATCAAGGAGCGCCCGCTGCCGACGGCGATGACAGGTCTCAGCGCCAAAGGCAGCGCCGATGCGCCACGCGGACCCGTCACCGTCGATGACGCGACGTTGTTCATGGCGCGGTTCGCCGGCGGCGCACTCGGCAGCTTCGAAGCGACGCGCTTCGCGCCGGGCCACCGCTGCACGAATTCGTTTGAGATTAACGGCAGCAAGGGTAGCGTAAAGTTTGATTTTGAACGGATGAACGAACTGCAAGTTTACTTCACCGATGACGCCGAGGATGTCCAAGGCTTCCGACGCGTACTGGCTACGGATGCTGCCCACGCTTATATGGATGCTTGGTGGCCGGCGGGGCACACGATTGGTTATGAGCATACGTTTGTGCATGAGGTCGTTGAGCTGATGAATGCGGTCGCTGAAGACCGGCAGCCGGTGCCGAACTTCGTCGATGGCGTGAAATGTCAGGAAGTGCTTGAGGCGGTTGACCGCTCGATCGCAGAGCGTCGTTGGGTACGTTTAAGCGAAGTATAAACGTGTTGGGGGCTTGCGAGTTTGGATGGGCTTTTACATATGGAGAGGAGACTGAAAAGCATGAGCAAACAAGCGTTAATCGTATGGGGCGGATGGGACGGTCATCAGCCCGAGGAAGTGGCTGGAATTTTCGGTGGCGTGCTTCGTGAAGAAGGTTTTCAAGTGGAAATTTCCAATACGCTCGACAGCTTCAAAGATGCAGAACGTTTGGCCAGCGTCGACCTCATTGTTCCAGTGTGGACGATGGGCACGATCGAGAAGGAGCAATTGGCGCCGTTGTTGGCTGCGGTGAAAGAAGGCGGTACGGGAATCGCCGGCTGTCACGGCGGGATGGCGGACTCTTTTCGCAATGAAGTGGAATACCAATATATGGTAGGGGGCCAATGGGTGGCGCATCCTGGCAATGATGGCGTTACATATACGGTTCGCATCAAAAATCAGGAGCAGCCGCTGACTTCAGGCATTGAAGATTTCGTCGTCGTGTCCGAGAAATATTACATGCATGTTGATCCTGCGATTCAAGTGCATGCGGTGACGGATTTTGGCGATGTGGAAATGCCTGTGGTCTGGACGAAAACGTATGGCAACGGCAAAGTGTACTATAACTCGCTCGGTCACCAGGCGAATATTGTACGGATGCCGCAAACCCTCGAATTGATGCGCCGCGGCATGCTGTGGGCGGCTAGATAAGGTCAGGAGGAGCTGAAGAGATGAGTAGAAAAAAAGTTGGTATTATTGGATGCGGCAATATTAGCGCGATTTATATGAAAAATATTCCGAAATTCGCACATCTGGAGTTGGTCGCGTGCGCCGATCTTGATCTCGACCGCGCTAAGGCGAGAGCGGAAGAATTCGGAATCGCTAACGCTTATACCGTTGAACAGCTGCTGGCCGACAGCGAGATTGATATTGTCATCAATCTGACGATTCCAGCGGCGCACGCATCGGTATGCTTGCAGGTATTGGAAGCAGGCAAACATGTGTATGTTGAGAAACCGCTTGCGGTCACCCGCGAGGACGGTTTGCGCATCCTGGAGCTTGCCCGCAGCAAAAATTTGCTGGTTGGCAGCGCTCCTGACACGTTCCTCGGCGGCGGCATTCAAACCTGCCTGAAGCTGATTCAAGACGGTTGGATCGGCACACCGGTGGCCGCAACAGCTTTCATGATGGGCCGCGGGCACGAGCATTGGCATCCGGATCCGGAGTTCTACTATCAACAAGGCGGAGGTCCAATGTTCGATATGGGACCGTACTACCTAACGGCCTTGGTCGCTTTGCTCGGTCCGATTCGCCGGGTAACCGGTTCCACGAACATCAGCTTTCCGGAGCGGACGATTTCCAGCGAGAAGAAGTTCGGGCAGAAGATTACCGTCGAAACGCCTACGCATATCGCGGGTGTGCTTGATTTCCACAGCGGGGCTATCGCTACGCTGATCACAAGCTTTGATATTAAGGGCACTACGCAGCTGCCGAATATCGAGATTTACGGCAGTCACGGCACATTGCGTGTTCCAGATCCGAATACGTTCGGCGGCCCTGTCTACATCCGCCGTGCCGGCGGCGATTGGGAGCCGATCCCGCTTACCCACGGCTACACGGAAAACTCCCGCGGCCTTGGTGTAGCTGCGTTGGCACAAGCGCTGATTGAGGGCAATACGTCGCAGCATCGGGCGAACGGAGAGCTGGCTTACCATGTGCTCGAAGCGATGCATGGCTTCCATGATGCTTCGGATTCAGGCCAGCACTACATCATGCAAAGCAGCTGTGAGAAACCAGCGGCGCTGCCAATTCATAATATGTTATAATAGCGGAATGCATCCAGCATCCTCCTCTTCCTGTAAGAGCGGGATGTTTGCTTATGTATAAAAAGCTTGGGCCGGGCTTGTGGGTCAGCAAACCTGGCCTAGCTGCATTCATGGCATAATCTTCAAGATTATTGCAGATGGCCTTTGAGCGTCTCCACCAGCTCCGATTGTATGTTCTCATCGCTGTGCTGCCAAATGATTTCAAACAGTACGCCAAGTCCCGGAAGTACTTGCTCCACCCCGCCGATCGAGTCATCGATGATTTCCTGAAGCTCTTCATTGGATTTGTTTTGAACGCGCTGAATGACGGCTTGTCTAAGGTTAATGTTCAACAATATGCGCTCCTCGCTTCCCTAACGTTATCTCTCCTAATATGCGCAAGTTGCGAATGCTTCATGCTCGTGCCATGAATTGTGAGAAGAGAAGTCTGATATGCTATAATACAGAGATATTGACAGAACTGGGAGGCGGGAACGAATGAGAAAACAGTTCGCGATCATCGGCATAGGCCGGTTTGGCTCCAGCGTGGCAAAAACGTTATCGCAGTTCGATTTCGAAGTGCTCGCCATCGATTCGTCGGAGGAGACGGTGCAAGACATATCCTCGGTCGTCACCCATGCTGTACAGGCGGATTCAACGGATGAAGAGGCGCTTAAGGCGCTGGGCATTCGCAATTTTGATGTTGTGGTCGTCGCTATCGGCGAAGACATTCAAGCAGCATTCTCACGACCTTGATTTTGAAAGAGATGGGTGTGCAGAGGATTGTCGTCAAAGCGGTGAACGATCTGCATGGCAAAGTGCTCAAGCGGATTGGTGCGGATAAAGTCGTTTACCCGGAAAGAGATATGGGGCAGCGGGTCGCGCATCATTTGATATCTTCCAATATTGTGGATCACATTGAATTGTCAGCAGATTGCAGCATTGTGGAAGTACAAGTCACCGGGCACATGATCGGCAAAAGTTTAAAGGAGCTTAATATCCGCGCCAAGTATGGCTGCAATGTCATCGCGATCAAGCGGGATGAGAAGATGGATATTGCGCCAAGCGCGGATCAGCCGCTGGGAAGTCAGGATATTTTAGTCGTAGTAGGAAAAAATCACGATCTTCAATCTTTTGAAGTGACGTTTGCGGAGTAGATCATTGATGACAAGTACATATACGGAAATTATGTCCGTCCAAAATAATCGAGTAAAAGAATGGGCGCAGCTGTTGGAGCGCCGCGGCAGAGATAAGCAAGGCAAGTATTTGATCGAGGGGTATCACCTCGTAGAGGAAGCGCTGCGCGCGGGTGCTCCTGTGGAGACGATTGTCTTCAGCGTAGACAAAGGAAGGCCGGAGGAGCTCGCTGCATGGGCTGCGGATCGCGTTGAATGGGTCGGCGTCAGTCAGGCGGTGCTGGACAAATGCTCCGATACGCAGACGCCGCAAGGCATCTTCGCGGTCGTAACGAAGCCGGGCCTGGACCCGGACGAGCTCTTGGCAAGCGCGCTGGAGCTGGCGGTCGTGCTGGACGGTGTCCAGGACCCGGGCAACCTGGGCACCATTATCCGCAGTGCAGATGCGGTTGGTGCCAGTGCCGTTGTGCTAGGTCGGGGCACGGTCGACCTGTACAATCCCAAGACGATCCGTTCGACGATGGGATCGATGTATCATCTGCCGATCGTTGAGGCAGATTTGCTGGAGCTGCTGCCGCGTGCGCGTGAGCGCGGCGTGCGGCTTGTGACCACGAGCTTGCAGGCGCAGCGCTCGTGCTACGACACGGACCTGCGCCAGCCGACGTGGCTGATTCTCGGCAACGAGGCGAAGGGCGTGTCGCCGGAGGTGGCCGCGCAGTCGGACGTGCAGGTGATCATCCCGATGCAGGGCAAGGCGGAGTCGCTCAATGTGGCGATGGCCGCGACGGTGCTGCTGTTTGAGGCTTCGCGGCAGCGGTTGGTATAAAACTAAAACAGTTGCTCGGGAGAATAGGAGCCCCGAGCAACTGTTTTTAGTTTTATTTATAATCACCTAGCAGATAATTGTAGAAGGGTTCGTCCACCCAGAATTTATAGGAGTCGACGTTCAAGCTGGCATTGATTTTCTTTAGACCAGCGACAACTTCGTCAGATTTATCGCTGAGGGAGAAGGACTGCGCATAATAATGGCCTTTATTGACTTTATTATTAGCAATCACTTTATAGTCGTTCACTTCGGATAATGAATAGTAGAGCGGCTGCCACCAGGAAGAATAAATGAGTCCTGTCTGGTCCTTACTGTTCTTTTTAGCATATTGGTAAATGACCTGTTGGAACTTGTTCTTTTGCTCCGTATTATCGAATTCGAATTCAATGTCGTATTCCTTGGCATAGGCGATGAAATTGCCGTTCTCGATTTGGACGACTTGATAATCGTCGGATTGTGTTGGCTCGCCCCACTCTTTCAAATAGATGAAGGCAGACGTTTTGGGCTCTAGCTGTACTTTCGCCTGGATGTTCTCGCTGCGCAGCAATCCGATTAACTGGATCGCATGCGTGATGTCAGAATGTCCATAGGTGAGAGATAGCTTTGGATCAAAATTTGCATCGAAACGAGCATCCTTCAAGTTGTAACCGGTAATAAGATTCTGTTTTAAGGCTTCATCGAAGACAGAGCGCAAATCTGTTGATGAAATTAGATCCTCCGTACGCCAGGCATCGTTAATTTTACGGAAAATATCATCATCGGAAGTCGTTCCAATATAATGCTTGTATTGATTATTAAAAGTCAGAATCTTACCAAGCAGATCATTAGCAAAGCTTTGGTTAGCCGCAGCATCCGCTTCGAATCCAGAAGAGACAAGACCAGTATCAATGGCGGCAGCCAGCTCTTGGGCGGCTTGTCGTGTTAATTGATTATTTTGTTCGTAATCAATATGTACTTTAGCCAGAGCGGCCTTAATTTTATCCTCGGGATAGGTATAAGCGAGTTCTTTTAAGCCGGAGGCTTTTAAAGCTATGAAAGTCGCCTGCAGTTGAGTAAGCGGCTGATCACCCTGCAGTATGCCTTCGGATAGAATACCTTTTTCGTGCAAAGCAAGGGCTGCTTTATAATAAGGACTGTCCTTTTGTACGTCTGCAAATACATTGGTTTGATCTTTTGCTTCCACTTTCAGGATGCGGCTCACTGCGATAATGAAATCGCCCTTCGATAAGGTGTCTGACAAAGTGATGGCATACTTATCATTCAGAAACTGCTTGTATGCGACTGTTGAATCACTCGCTGAAGCCGCACTGCTTAAAGTGGTTACCGAGGATAGGAGCACAGCTGTTAAAATGGCTATTTGCAAGGGCCTACGGGATTTCAATGGTTTCATAAGAATGGAACACCTCCGAATTTTTAATTCATATAGGAATAGTATGTTTTATTGAAATATATCAGTTAAGATTATAAGTGTCAATAAATGGTTGAAGATTGGGCGCAGCGGTACAAGCGTAAGTTCGTGTAAGTGAATGAAGGAAGCAAGCACAGCGAATAATGGGAATATTATTTTAAATGGAATTAATTACGGCTTTTATGATACAGTAAATGAAAAGTTTAAGAGATGTGGAATAAGTAGAAAGTGAAAACAGTGATATTGTTAGCAAGATGAAATCTCTGTTACTCACTTTTAGCGGCAAGAGGTGAAAGCGAGATGAGCAAAAAACAGGACATTATGGCTGCGACACTCGACTTGATTGATGAAGAGGGGCTGCAGTCTGTTACATTCGCGAAAATTTTTAAGAAAGCTAACGTGGGGTCAGGCACGATTTATAATTATTTTGCCAATAAAGAGGAATTGGTGAATGCGGTATACCGGGAGGCGCGACTCTTGATGGGGGAATATTTGCTGAAGGGTTACGATCCTGAAGCAAGCCTATATGAGCGCTTCAAGTGCCTGCAATTGAACAGGCTGAAATTCGGCATGCATCATCCTAAGGAATTTTTATTTATCGACAGCTTCTCCTTTTCACCGTATATTTCACCTGAGCTGCGCGATATGGACGATGCCCAAAACTCTCGGGAGGTTATCCTTTCTTTGATTATCGAAGGGCAAAAGCAGGGGGTCTTCAAAGAGATGGATTCTCATCTGTGCCATCAGCTCATCCATGGTATTATCTCTTCCATACTGAAGGGGTATTATGTACAAAAGTATCCTTTGAACGAAATTCAGACGCAACAAGTTCTTGAAGCTTCATGGAAAGCGATACTCGTATGATAAAACAGCCCTTTTGAGGTTATGGTCTCAAAGGGGCTTTTTGTGGATGATCTGGAACGAAAATTCCACTCTTAGCACTTCCTCTAAGATGGGATATTCTTTTGTGGTGGAACGAAAATTCTAAATTTTAATAGTGTTCCGAGAAAAACTACTGTAACTTCGGCGTTGAATTCAGGCGTTAGTTCTGCTTTCTCAGCGGTTTGGTAATATTTTATTGGAGTAAACATTCCGGGTTTGGTTGACTCTAAGTGTAGGAATTCGTTATACTAACTTTGGAATGGATATTCCAATTGGAAGAGGCTTCAAGGAAGCTCATTGAGATTTCAAAAGTCGAGGATTTGGCCGAAGTCAGGCAGAGGCGGTATTGGCTTCAAGGAAGTGAGAGAGCTGAATACAGCTGTGTCGCGGATGTACGATAAGTTCGAGAGAAACTAATTTACATCATGCATGAATCGTGCCCTGTTGCTAAAGATAAGCGAAGTTATATGGATGACTTGGATTACTTTAACCGTCTGGTATGAAAATAGTTGAAGGAGCTGACGTCTTATGACACACATCGCGACGAATCAGAATATCCTGACATTTATCAATGTATTTACAGTTGAACCGGAGAATCAGGATCGGGTCGTGGAGCTGCTTACCAATGCAACAGAAGTTTCAGTACGGTACGCACCTGGTTTCATATCTTGCAGCCTCCATCGCAGCTTGGATGGGACCAAAGTGACGATGTACGCGCAATGGCGAAGTGAAGAAGATTATCAAGCAATGCGCGATGATCCCAGACCTCTTCCGTACTTTCAGGAAGCCTTGAAGATTGCCAAGTTCGACCCCGGCATGTATGAAGTTGTGAAAACTTTTGAATCAGCCAGCGAATAATAGAATCGCCAACATTTTGCTGAAGCCGCATCATTGCGGCTTTTTTTTGTGGCTGAAAAATCAAGTGGGGTTACCGCATGAAGTAGGGTTGATCATTACGGAAGGCGCGGTTATCAATGGTCCCGTCTCTTCAACACATCTTAACAATCCTAGATTTTATGGGGAAGATGCTTTAAATGGCTGGCGCTACATGAGATGCTGACGGTCCGACAGGGAAATTTTTCTTTGGAGATAGCGAGCTTCCTTGGTAATAGCAAATGGAATAAAGAAACTCGATTGCTCGCTGGATGCGGCAGTCGAGTTTTTTTGTTGCCTCTGCTTCGATCGAAGCAAAGACAAAGACAAGACAAGGATTTCCATGCGCCTAAATCGAACTCTTAATTGAAGCATGCATCTCTTATTAAGGAGTGTAAATATATGGAAAATAACAAAAACTGGGCTGGCAACTACACATACAGTGCCACAGAGTTTCATATTCCTGAACATGTCGAGGAGATTCAAGAGCTTGTAGCCCGCAGCAAGCAAATCAAAGTGCTGGGCACACGCCATTCATTCAACGGCATAGCCGATTCCACAGGCAGCCAGATTTCGCTGCAGAAGCTGAATCGTGTGATTGCCTTGGATCGTGGGCGCCAGAAAGTAACCGTTGAGGGCGGCATCCGGTATGGTGAACTGGCGAGCTACCTGTATGACGAAGGCTATGCCATTCATAACCTGGCATCGCTGCCGCACATTACCGTTGCTGGGGCATGCGCGACGGCTTCGCACGGTTCAGGCGACCGCAACGGCAATCTGGCCACCGTGCTGGATGCCATTGAGGTCGTACAGGCGAATGGAGAGATCGTCGAGTACTCCCGTCAGAACGGACTCGCAGGAGCGGCTGTAGGGCTTGGGGGGCTAGGCGTCATTACCAAATTGACGCTCGATGTCATCCCAAGTTTTCAGGTGAGTCAGCAAGTGTATGAGAATTTGCCGTTAGCACAGCTGGAAGAGCACTTTGATCATATTTTCTCAAGTGCTTACAGTGTGAGCCTTTTTACGGATTGGAGAAACGGCAATATCAATCAAGTCTGGCTGAAGCAGAACCTGAGTGAGCTGAGCGACGCAGCTAATGCGCAACTTGGAACGGAGTTCTACGGTGCGAAACAAGCAGCAGCTCCTAGGCATCCGGTAGATGGAATAACTGCGGAAAATTGCAGCGAGCAAATGGGTATTCCAGGTCCTTGGCATGAACGGTTGGCACATTTCAAAATGGCGTTTACCCCGAGCGCAGGGGAGGAGCTGCAAAGCGAATATTTCGTTTCACGGCAAGATGCTTATGCAGCTTTATGTGCGCTTGACCGTATATCGGAGCGCATTTCGCCGCTCTTGTTTATTTCCGAAATCCGTACCATTGCCAAAGACCAGTTGTGGATGAGCCCCAATTACGAGCGGGAGTCGGTAGCCATTCACTTTACATGGAAACCGGATTGGGAGGCCGTCCGGCAAGTGCTTCCGTTGATCGAAGCGCAACTGGCGCCGTTTGCAGCCCGTCCGCATTGGGCGAAGTTGTTTACGATGCAGCCGGCGCAGCTGCAGCCGCTCTATGAGAAGCTTGGGGACTTCCGGGAGTTGCTGCTGCAAGGCGACCCGCAAGGAAAGTTCCGCAATACTTTTTTAGAAACTTATGTGATGGGGAAATAAGAGGCAGAAATAGCAACGCGAAAAATCCCTAAACTGTATATGCTAAGGATGAGGGAATTGAGAATAGTGAGATCAGATTCATAAAAGGAGATCCAATGACCGAACATATGGCATCAGATGCAATCGGATGGAATTTTGAAAATAGTTATGCTGGACTGCCACAACTTTTCTATGCCGCGCATAACCCAACACCTGTGCGCGCGCCGAAGCTGGCCGTACTGAACGCGCCGCTCGCTGTGTCGCTAGGGCTCAATGCGAAGGCGCTGCAAAGTGCTGAGGCTGCGGAAATATTTGCCGGCAACCGCATTCCCGAGGGAGCAGCGCCTTTGGCGCAAGCTTATGCCGGGCACCAGTTCGGCCACTTTACGATGCTGGGAGATGGTCGGGCGCTGCTGTTAGGCGAACAGATCACGCCCCGCGGGGAGCGGGTCGATATTCAATTGAAGGGCGCGGGTACGACACCGTACTCCCGCAGGGGAGATGGCCGAGCAGCGCTAGGACCGATGCTGCGGGAGTATATCATTAGCGAGGCCATGCACGCGCTAGGCATTCCGACGACCCGCAGCCTGGCTGTGGCGACGACGGGGGAGTATATCAGGCGCGAAACCCCGCTGCCTGGCGCTGTGCTGACCCGCGTGGCTGCAAGCCATTTGCGGGTGGGAACTTTTCAATATGCTGGACAATGGGGGACGGTCGAGGATCTGCGGGCCCTCGCCGATTACACGGTGCAGAGGCATTACCCGGAAGTGGCGGATGAGGAGAACCGTTATTTGTCCCTGCTTCGGGCCGTGATCGAGCGCCAAGTCAAGCTTATTGCCAGTTGGATGCTCGTCGGCTTTATTCACGGCGTGATGAACACTGACAATATGGCCATCAGTGGTGAGACGATTGATTATGGTCCATGCGCGTTCATGGATGCCTATGATCCGGCTACCGTATTCAGCTCCATTGACAGTCATGGACGCTACGCTTATGGCAATCAGCCTTATATTGCCGCGTGGAATCTCGCGCGATTGGCAGAGGCGCTGCTTCCGCTGCTGGATGAGAATGAAACGCAGGCGCTTGCGCTGGCGCAGGATGAGATTTCGGGTGTTTCGAAAAAGTATGAGCAACACTGGCTGGCAGGCATGCGGGCAAAATTGGGCTTATTCCATGAGGAGCCGGAAGACCGCGCTTTGATTGAGCGCCTGCTGAAGATGATGCAGGAGGCAGAGGCGGACTACACGAATACGTTCCGTGCGTTAACTCTGGATCGGATGGAGGAGACCGGGCTGTCGGACAATGCGGATTTCGCCCAGTGGCAGGAGCAGTGGCAGGCGCGGTTGGGCCGGCAGCAGGAGGACAAAACGGCTGCTCAGCAGCTGATGCGGAGTAGTAATCCAGCGGTCATCCCGCGCAACCACCGGGTGGAGGAAGCGCTTGAAGCCGCGGTGGAACAAGGCGACTTCAGCGTAATGGAGCGGCTTTTGCAGGCGTTAGCCGATCCATTCGCATATACCGCTGCGCAGGTTGAGTATGCTGCGCTGCCGGAGCCTTCGTCTTGTGCGTATCAGACTTATTGCGGGACTTGATAGAAGTGAGGAGGGGCGCGGGGCGTGGTGTAGAAGCTGCGCTAGCTGGCCCCGCGGGAGTGCCGCGGCCGGTGCAAGGCGCGAAATCCGCGCAAGCTGGTTCTGTGCAGCGGGCGCATGAGCCTCTAGCTTCCGTGGGCCCAAGCCCACGCCTCGCTTTGCTCATGTTGTCGTATAAATGCAACAACGCCAAACTTGCAATGGTTTCATCAGGATCTTCGAGTGTCTTCTCGAACTCTCGGTTATCGAATTCAATTCCATTTGATCACGCTTCCAGTTCTTCGTTCGCTGCAGGAGCATCAGCTTCCATGTTTCTCCACATTGTGTTCAGCAGCATATTTCGAATTAATTCCTCTTTGTCTATGAATGAGCCGGAATTCTAGTAAACGGCCAGACTTTTTCGACAAAACAAGTGCTTGGCGCAGCGACAATCTGACAACAATTTTTCCATGGCAAGTTTATAATGAAAGGAAAGTCGGGGAGGGATGAATATGGACAAGCAATTCCTAAAGAGGCTGCACACACTCAATCGTCGTGACGAGTTGAGATCCACACTTTTAATGGAAGGTCTGAAACTCACTCTCAAACGGAAAAAGGAATGGAGTCTCATCGCCAAATGGATTCATCACAAAAAGAAACCAGTTATCGCTAAAGGCTGGAATTGATTGTCATCTCTTATTCATAATGAAAATCTCCATGTTCGTAAACAATGCGGATATGGAGATTTTATTTTATTTACTTTTTCGAAAATAATTGTTATAAATATAGTTGTCATATCAATTAATTTGGAGGGATCAAAACTGAAGCTTCAAGATTCTGTAGGCTACCTAATTGTCAATACAGGGCGCAAACTGACGCTTAACTTAACGCAGCTGTTTCAAACACATAATCTGACATCCGAACAATGGTCTTTGCTCATGTCCCTGCATAATGAAGAAGGCATCAGCCAAAAAGAGCTGGCCGAGCGCACGGAGAAAGATCCTGCTAATGTTACCCGCATCTTGGATCAGCTGGAACGAAAGGGCCTTGTTAGACGGGTCACGAATCCGGAGGACCGCAGATCGTTCAATATGTTCGTCACTGAGTCGGGACGAGAGGCTGCCTTGGAACTCATGCCGGTCGAGGCGCAATTTGTGCAGGAGATTCTTGTGGATATTCCGCAGGCTGAGATTGAGGCATTTAAAGCATTTATGCTCAAAGTAAACCGCAATATCGAGCGGCGCCGGGTGGCGGCAGAGTAACTATAGATCCACGGAGGAGACCGAATAGGAGAGAAACGATGAGAGACAATAAAAACGTACTGTGGAGCTCGAACTTTATTTTGATCTGTTTGAGCAGCTTTTTTGTGTTTATCACCTTCTACATATTGGCAGCGTCGCTGCCTGTGTTTGTGAAGGAGAACTTAGGCGGTTCGGAAGAGCAGATTGGTCTGACGATGACCATTTTTATTATAGCTTCCGTGTTGGCAAGGTTATTTGCGGGAACGTGGATCAGCAGGTTTGGTGAGCGAAAAATGGTGTTTATTTCACTGCTTTTGTTTTTCATCGCATCTGCATACTATTTGAATATTTATAGTTTGGTGATCTTGTTTGTCTTGCGCTTTGTGCACGGCGGGAGCTTCGCTGTTTCAACCACGTCGACGACGGCTGTTGCCCTCAGGTTGATTCCGGCGAACCGCAAAGGCGAAGGCATCAGCTATTTCAGCTTGTTTATGAGCTTGGCGATGGTTATTGGGCCATTCATCGGCCTAACCATCAATTCACACTTCGGATTTCGGGTCCTGTTCATCATTTGCGGCTTCTTTGCTTTGCTGGCGCTTGTTTTTGCCTTATTGACCCGTTCTCCCAAAATAGAAGCAGCGCCGCGTGCTGCCAAAGGGAAGCTTCACTGGCGGGACCTTATCGAGCCGTCCGTCATACCGGTAGGTTTAGCTGGATTTGTCCTTGCTTTTGCTTATAGCGGATTGACGTCATTCATTTCTGTCTATGCTTCCGATTTATCGATCGGCGCGATGGCAGGCTACTTTTTCGTATGCTTTGGCATTATGATCGTCATCCCTCGCCCGTTAGTTGGTAAAATTCTGGATAAATACGGTGAGCATGTCATTGTTTATCCATGCATTGTCGCTTTTACGATTGGGATGATTTTATTGGGGCTGGCGCACACTCCTGCGATGTTCCTTTTGGCCGGGGCGATATGCGGTCTTGGGTACGGTTCGATGCTTCCTTGCTTCCAGACCATTGCTGTCAAAAAAGCAAGCGTACATCGCCAAGCTCTCGCAACCGCGACGTTTTTTGTCTTGTTTGATTCCGGCTATGGCGTGGGATCTTACGTGCTTGGATTGCTGGCCGAAAGCTCCGGATATGCGCATATGTACCTGATTTCCGCCGTGATCGTGGCGTTTACCGCGGTTATTTATTTCGCGCTTCATCATCGTCGAAATCCTGCAGCAATTGCTGAGCCGAGTTCGGCGAAGTAGCTTTGTTGCCTTAGACGAAGAGGCTGCCTATAGGCAGCCTCTTTTTTACACGCCGTTCTCTTGCGCCTCCGATTTCACGAGGTCCTTCTTCCAGAATTCAATCACCGTATACCCCTTTAATTGCATGGACGCCCATGAATTTTTTCCTTTAAAACCCAGACCCTCCATGATGGCAACGGTGTCTTTCACTTTGTCATTATCCACTCTCAATTCAATTGACGTGGCGTTGTTGATCACGAAGGAATACACGTCTATGTCGTTTGCTGATGGTAAACTCGTCAAAATATGTTCCTCCTGCGCTAACGGATCTCATCTTGCTGAAGGATATTATACCCAGCGATAGTAAATAAACACGCTGAAGTGCTGTTAGCTCGCGAGTATGGCCCCGAGAGGCGGCGTTAGCGCGGGGCCCCGCGGTGAGGGCAGGATGGCGATGAATGTGAACGGGTAGGCGGTGCAGAGCGAGAAAGTTGCTTTAGGGGGCTATATAGAAGTGCCTGCAGGCAGAACAGTTACGGCATATGCCGATGGCAATTACTCCGGGCGTCTTTTCGCAACTCAAAAGTTCAAAAGATGAAGCGAAACCGCTTAAAAAGTGCGTTAACCCAAGCGGCCCGGCCCCCCAACCTACTGGAAGGAGGAATAAGGGGGATTTTGGCCTTTTCCCAAATGGTAAATCATCCCTGCCAGGCCTATAATGAAACTTACTTAGAAAAGGAAGTGAGTGTGCGTGGAGGTTTGGCGGAAAAATCTGATTTTGTTATGGACTGGCACTTTTTTGAGCTCTGTTGGCATTAATATGATCATTCCGTTTCTCCCCTTTTATGTACATGATCTCGGCGTTACGGATGTGAAGCAGACGGCGTTGTGGGCGGCGTTTATTTTTGCAGGCAATCATTTCTTTATCGCGCTGTCCTCCCCGTTATGGGGGCGGCTGTCGGACAAGTACGGTCAAAAGCTGATGATGATCCGTTCCGGGATCGGAATGGGCATTGTTATTATTATGATGGGCTTCGTACGGTCTCCACTGGAGCTGCTGATTCTGCGGATGACCATGGGGCTGGTCGCCGGGTTCATTACAGCTTCTTCCACCTTTCAGGCGATTGAAACGCCTAAGGAGCATGTCGGCAAAGCGCTCGGAGTGCTGCAGACGGGAAATGTCAGCGGCAATCTTCTCGGCCCCCTAATCGGCGGATTGCTGGCGGAAACAGTAGGGATCCGCAATGCCTTCTACATAACGGGAACGCTGCTCTTGTTCTCCACGCTGCTGATTGTGTTCGGTGTGAAGGAAACGCGCGTGTATGAGAAGTTGGAGATGTTCAATTGGTTGAAAAATCGCGGGAAGCGCCGTGCAGCATATAGATCGGCAGCTATATCAGCGCCAGCCATTGTGCCTGGGCCAACGGAAGCCAAGGCAAAGGGCGGGCTGTTCGCCGAAATCAGGCAAGCGCCTGTGGTGCTGACCTTGTTTCTCTCCACCTTCCTTATCTCCGGAAGCTTCCAGAGCATCGAGCCGATTATTACGCTGTATGTCAAAAGCATGAACATCGACTCCCATGTCGCCCTGATCGGCGGTATGGTGTATGCCGCAAGCGCGCTAGGTACGATTGTGGCGGCGCCTTTATTAGGGCGTCTTGCCGACCGGATCGGCAGCCATCTCGTGCTGATGAGCTGTCTGCTCGCCGTGTCGCTTCTGTATATTCCGCAAGTGTGGATTACGAATCCGTGGCTGCTGCTGGCGAACCGGTTCGTGTTGGGCTTAAGCGTAGGCGGGCTCGTCCCTGCTGTCAGCACGCTGCTTCGCAACTTTTCCTCGGAGCGGGCGCGGGGCAGTATCTACGGCTTCAACCAGAGTTCGAACTCGCTTGGCAACGTGTGCGGCGCTTTGTTCGGCGGATTTATGGCCAACCATTGGGGAATTCCGTCCATTTTTATTTGCTTGTCCGTAATCTTTTTCCTGCACTTCGCAATGGTTTGGATCCAGTGGAAGCTCGGTACCTATACGGAAAAGAAATCCGGCCGCCTGCCACGAATTGTACTGGGAAATCGAAAAACTCAATAAGCTCGAGGCTTAGGCTTCGGGCTTTTTGTATATAGAGATGCAGCAATACCGATGACGGCTTACGATCCAATCCTGAGTCTTGACAATATATTGCAGCGTATTACACAATAAAGATACAACTAGATGTCTAGAGGAGTTGTTCTTTATTCTATGGAAGTAAAGCATGAAAGGGTTAAGCAGTGCCTGGAGGCAATGATGGACTCCGGACAGCTTAGCGTCGGCGAACGATTGCCTTCCGAGATTCTGATGGCCAAAGAATTCGGCGTCAGCCGGGAGACGTTTCGCGCCGCCGTCAAGATGCTGGAGCAGGAAGGCAGACTGCTTGTGAAGCATGGCGTGGGTACGTTCGTGATTCAGCCGCTTCCCATGATTCCAAGCTCACTGGAGCGTCTCTCCAGCATCGGCGCTATGATTCGCACAGCCCAATTGGATCAAGGCGAGAGCCGCATCAAATTCACCAAAGAGGGTTGTTCGCCGGAAGCGGCGTCTGCGCTTGGCATTAAGCTGGGCGATCCGGTGGTCAATATGGAGCGCGTCCATACTGCGAACGGGGAGCCTGTTGCTTTTTCCATGAATACGATCCCGCAAGAGATTGCTGGCGATGCCTTTGATCACGACGAGTTCCAAGGCAAGCTGCTGCAATTTTTTGAGAAACGGCTTGGCCGGAAGATTGTCACGGCAGATTCGGAAATATGCGTCCCGCTGCATATCGATCGTCATTGTCAGCGGCTGCTCCTGCATCCGCAGACGACGGTGCTGATGTTGAAGCAAGTGCATTATGACGAGGCCAACAGGCCTGTCCTGTTCTCGCGGGATTACTTACGCAATGATGTGTTTACATTTAATATCCGGCGAACGACATAGCGACGTGCTCGAAAGAACCCCGATCCTCAGCGATCGGGGTTCTTTCTTATCTTTACAAAATCAACATGTCCAGTTGACGATCTATTAACGATTACAAGTTATTATCATATTCATGAGATGTCTATACCTCTTAATAAAGAAAGGAGCGCATATGAGTTGGAAACTTAAGCAAGTCTCTGGCAAAGCATGGATCGAGTGGGCGATTCTCCTCCTCTTTATCCTATTTTTTATGGGACCATTGATTAACTTACTCATTCTGGCCTTCTCCGGCAAATGGCAGTATCCGGCGATTTTGCCGCAGGAATGGTCATTCACTTGGTGGGCATACGTGTTTCAACAGAACGAGGTCATCGAATCGATCTCGCTCTCGTTCGGGATTGCGACGGTGGTAACGCTGCTGTCGATCGTCATTTGCTTGCCCGCCGCATATGCCTTTGCCCGCATCAGGTTCCGGTTAAGCAAGATGTTCCTTTTCTCTTTTCTATTAACTCATGCTTTTCCCAAGATGGGCTTGTACGTATCCATCGCCGTACTATTCTTCAAGCTTCATCTGATGAATACGTTCATGGGCGTCGTGTTGATTCACATGGTCAATACGCTGATGTACATGACCTGGATTCCGGCGTCGGCATTCAAGAGTGTGCACCAGTCCCAGGAAGAGTCGGCACGCGATGTAGGCGCAGGACCGCTGCGGGTGTTCTGGCACATTACCTTGCCAATGGCGCTTCCCGGCATCGTGGTGGCGTCGATCTTCACCTTCCTTTCTTCGCTTGATGAGGCGCAAGGGACCTTCATGGTCGGTATTCCCGATTTTCGCACAATGCCGCTTATCATGTACACGATCGTTCAAAATTACCCGACTACCGCTGGCGGCGTCTTCAGCATCATCCTGACGCTTCCGACAATTCTTCTTCTGCTGGCTGCCCGCCGATTCATTAACGCGGATGTCATGTCGAGCGGATTCACAATGAAATAGGAGGCACCGGATTGTATGACGATGACGAATCGACAGCCACAGCTTTCAATCCAAAATTTTCAAAAAATATTTAAGACCGGGGACGGCGTGAAAGGTGTAAGCCTGGATGTGTTCAAGGGCGAACTTGTAACGCTGCTGGGTCCGTCCGGCTGCGGTAAAACGACCGTGCTTCGCGCAGTTGGCGGCTTCCAGGAGCCTGATAGCGGCGATATCCTCATTGAGGGAAAGAGCGTGCTGAAGGTTCCGCCGGAAAAAAGGCCGACTGCGATGGTGTTCCAAAGCTATAACCTGTGGCCGCATATGACGGTCTATGATAATCTCGCGTTCGGTCTGAAAATCAGAGGCCGCAAGAAAGAGGAGATTCGGGCTGCCGTTGATAAGGTGCTGCACCTGGTTCGCCTGCCCGGCACCGAGAACAAAATGCCCAGCCAGCTGTCCGGCGGTCAGCAGCAGCGTATCGCTGTAGCCCGCGCTCTGCTGCTCGATCCGGCCGTGCTGCTCCTCGACGAGCCATTCTCCGCACTTGACGCCAAGCTGCGTCTGGAAATGCGCGAGGAGCTGCGAGAGATTCAATCGAGCACAGGGCTGACCATGGTCTTCGTGACGCATGATCAGGAAGAAGCGCTCTCGATCTCCGACAGGATCGTCGTCATGAACAGCGGTCGCATCGAGCAGCTCGACTCGCCGCAGCGCATCTACGACCATCCCGAGTCCTTATTCGTAGCGCAGTTTATCGGGCGCATGAACTTCCTGCCCGCTCAGGGCGAGGGCAGCGTCGTGGATATTCAAGGCCGACGGTTTGCGGTGGAGCGTCCGGTGGAAGGCGCTGTTACAGCAGCGATCCGCCCGGAAGATATCGTCCTGCTGGACGGCGAAGAGGCGAAGGATCAGCTTTCTTTCCAGGCAACGATCCGTCAGGTGATGGTGCTGGGGCACTACGCCGAAGTTACAGCGGATACTGTGGCTGGACCCATCAAGCTTTTTGTGCCGAGAGAGCAAGCAGCAGCACTAGAACATGGGCAATCCGTTCCTATCGGCTTTATGCGGGTAACCGCGTTTCATAGATAACCTAATATATAAGAGGAGGCATTATCGTGAAGAAATGGATGAAGAAAGTGTTCAAGGGCAAAACATTGGTGCTTGGTGGACTGGCAATGGCAGTTGCCCTAAGCGGCTGCGGCAAGGCTGCTGATCAAGCGGCATCAGGGGCAGCAAGCGCCCAACCGGCGAGCACTGCGCAGGCTGACAAGAAAGACGAAAAACCAGTTGAACTGAACTTCTATTTCTCCGGTTCGGCTAACGTCAAAGAAATGTGGGAAACGCTGACACCGCAATTTGAAAAAGCAAATCCAGGCATTAAGGTGAAGCTGGTGCATCTGCCTGACGGCCAAGCGGAAGGCGCAGCGATTGATAAAGTGTTGGGTGCGAAAAAAGCGGGTCAAAAAAGCATCGATATCGACGTTTTCGAAACAGGTCTGAGCAATCTGACTAAGGGTGAAAAAGACGGCGTATGGATGAAAATGGATAATTCGCTGATCCCTAACTTGAGTAAAGTGGATGCAGCTTATATGAACGACGTACATCAGTTGGCTGTACCTTACCGTGCCTCCTCCGTTGTCTTGGCTTATAACAGCAAAAATGTTCCGACGCCTCCGAAGACAGCAGATGAGCTGTACGATTGGATCCGCAAGCATCCTGGCAAGTTTGCTTATAATGATCCGGCTACAGGCGGATCCGGCTCCTCCTTCGTGCAAACGGCGATTTATAACTTCCTGCCGGCTGATGCGGTTCATAACGAAGATCCGTCTGTTATGCAACAATGGGATAAAGGTTTTGCGCTGCTTAAAGAACTCGGTCCATTCATGTATCAAAAAGGTGTTTATCCGAAGAAAAACCAAGGTACACTCGACATTCTGGCAAGCGGTGAAGTCGATATGATTCCGGCTTGGTCGGATATGGGTCTGGAGCAAATCAGCAAAAAAACGCTGCCTGACACCATTAAGCTGACACAAATCGAGCCTGCTTTTACAGGCGGTCCTTCCTATATTGCCATTCCAGCGATGTCGGAGAAAAAAGAAGCAGCTGAGAAATTCATCAACTACGCGCTGACACCGGAAGCACAAACGGTAGTTATTAACAAAATGTACGGATACCCAGGCATCAAATGGTCGGAAATGCCGGCAGATTTGCAGAAAAAGTTCGAGAGCGTGGCGAAAGGCTACCGTACGTTCACGATCGGTTCCCTTGGCGATGAAATCAACAAGCGCTGGCAGCGGGAAGTCGCTGGAGGCAACTGATATCAGCGATGAAAAACAAACAGCGTAACCTTTTGGGGATAGCCATGGTTATCCCTTCTTTTCTTATTCTGCTGCTCGTCGTTGTCATTCCGATCCTTCTGGCGATCCAGGAGAGCTTTAAAGACGATGATACCGGATCATTTACCCTCAGCAACTACGTGTTTCTATTCGCAGATAAATTCATGCGCAAGAATATCAGTTTCACGCTGAGCTTGACCATCGTCTCGATGGTCATTGTCATTCTCGTCAGCTACATGCTGGCGATGTATTTGCGATTTAATCAGGGGAAAATTGTGGACTGGATTAAGCGGCTTTATTTTATCCCCATGTTCATCCCCTCGGTGATCGGCACCTATGGCATGATTTCGATGTACAGCAATCACGGTTGGCTGGCGAGATTTGTGCTGCTGGCGGGCGGGGACTATTTTCCTAAAATCATATATAGTTACTCGGGCATTCTGCTCGCCAACTTGTGGTTTAACATTCCGTTTGCCACGATGATGCTTAGCTCAGCGCTCTCTAGTATTCCGAATTCGATTGTGGAAAGCGCCAAAGACGCCGGTGCCGGCCGCATACAGATCCTCTGGCGGTTCATTATTCCGCTGTCTTACAAGACGATGCTGGTCACGATGACGTTTGTATTTATGGGCATTATCGGGGGCTTTACCGCACCTTTCTTGATGGGACCGAATGCCCCGCAAGTGCTGGGTGTCGCAATGGAACAAATGTTCGGCGCATATAAGGAGATTGGCAGAACGAGCGCCACGGCGGTGTTCATGTTTGTGCTGTGTTCGTTCATGGGGTATTTCTATATCCGCAGCATGATCCAGGAGGAGCGTTCATAGATGAGAGAACTAGTTCTTAATAATAAATCAGATGTTCCTGAGGTTATAGATCGGGAGCAAAGTGTCCGGTTCGCTTTCGAGCTGAAAGAACCCGGTTTTGCCGAGTTCACGATGACCGCGTCCTGTGATGGCGATTGGCTGGTCGAGGAGCGGGAGTCCGTCATGCTCCAAGTTTGGGTGAACGGCGAGTACAACCAGGACATCGTGTTGTTTTATGGCGAGCGGTGGCTGGAATATCCACGGCTGCTCGGATATTTGGATGCAGGCGAATACGAAGTGGAGCTGCGCTTCCATGAGCTGTCGTCACCGTTAACGAAGCAAGCGCAAGTGAAAGCAGCGGAAATCCATCGGGTATCCCGGGATTCGGAGCTTGGTTTGGTGTACCGGTATGCGCCAGTCTTATATGGAAGAAATTTGGGGCATCCCGCGGAGAGCACATACACGGACACACCGTTGGTCGTGTTCTATACGATGGAGTCCAGCAGCACCGGGACGATTCTGGAGTATCAGGTTCTGTACAGCCATGAAGATGAAGGAACTCCAGCGCCTATGCTCATGGCCAAATGGGGCCGTCTCACCGACATCGAATGGACGCTCCGCGTAGAGCTGGATCGTGACTACGAAGTGGTGAAGGCCACCTATCAAGGGCTGCACCATGTCACGACCGAATATCGCGGAGGATCGTTGCTCGGTGGCCACCCTGTGATGCAAGCGGCAAGCGCGCACGGCATGGTTACGGATGTACCGACGTCCGGATATCGCTTCTTATTCGCGCCGGCGTATCGCTGGAACCCTGCGGAAGAACCGAGGGAGCGTGTGATGGATGCTTTTCCGTTCACGTACCAAATGATGGCTTGGGAGTATATGCGCCATCGGAAGCTCTCCCAACTGATCGCTGCAGGGGATGGCTCTGAGCATTGGCAAGTCCGTGATGTTCGCGATTATTTGTATGTACAAACGTCCAAATGGGTAGAAGACGCCGTCATGAAGAAGCGTACATGCGTAGATATCCGCGTGCGCTTAAAAGACAGCGATATGACCTATTCGAGCTCGTTCGGTTATTGGCAGATGGAGGATTTTAAGGCGGTTTACGACGGGCCGTATGAATGGTTCTCGACGACGGTGCAGCTGCCCCAGGGGACAACGGTGAACGATATTGCGTGCGTTGAAGTGGAGCTTTGGGAAGGCGGAGCCCATAGGGTTAAGGTTCGGGGCTTGAAAGCGTTCATGCTGGATGCAAACTTCCTGCCGGGCATGGCCGTTGAAACGGGAGAGGAGCTTGTTTTGACTGGAGAGTCTCCGGTTGCAAGCTTATGGTGTGCGCGATGAGAACGCTGCTTGAAGTGCAAGGACATGTGACAGCAACAGCTTCCCGAAGCCAGATCAGCTATTCAGTTCTCGTCCCTGAAGGACTTAGCGTATTGTATATCAAGTTCCGCTATGCGCCCAAAGTGCTGGAAGACAAAGCGCGGACGAAGGCGCTTGTCGAGGAAGCTGCGGTGAAGTATTTGGAAGGCGAGCGACTTGCGATGTATGTGGAACAGTGGGAAAAAGTATTCCCGCTGCAAAATCTGTTGACGCTGTCGCTCGACGATCCGCAGGGTTATCGGGGGGCGGCCCATCGGCATACGCCGGAGCAGGAGCATCGTATCCGCATCACCGATGCGTCGCCCGGGTTTTGGCCTGGGCCGATCCGCGCAGGCATGTGGCGGATTACCGTTAGCGTGCATGCGGTCGTAACGGAGATTTGCACATACGAGCTGCAGGTGCTTGGCCAAAGCAAGGAGGGATTTCATGAGTGAGCTTAACCAAGAGGAGCGGGCAGGGCTGCGCTGGCTGGCCTGCGAACTCCATACGCATACACAGCACAGCGATGGACGACATACGCTGCTGGAGTTGGCGCGCAGCGCTTCTGACCTCGAACTGGACTGTATCGCGCTCACCGACCACAATACGACTTCCGGCTTGCTGGGGAAGGAAGCGGTGGAGCAGGAGACGGGCATTCGAATTATGAATGGGTTGGAATGGACGACATTTTACGGTCATATGCTCGTACTAGGTTTTGCGGCAGGAAACTATGCGGATTGGCGAGACTTTGGCCCGCAGGACTTGGCGAAAGGGCTGCGTGAAGTCCGAGCGATCGGCGCCTTGGCGGGTCTTGCCCACCCATACCGGGTAGGGAGTCCGATGTGCACCGGCTGCTACTGGGAGTACGAGATCGCCGATTGGCGGGATATCCAATTCATTGAAGTATGGTCAGGCACCTTTCCTTCCGTGAGCAGCAGCAATCAGCGCGCTTTTGCGTTATGGACGGACGTGCTGAATCAAGGTTACCGGATGGCGGCAACGTGCGGCCGGGACTGGCATGCTTCCGGGTCGGAGCAGGAGCCGATTGCTGTCACATATACGAGCGGCACGGATCCTTTCCAGGCTATTGCGGCAGGCGCAGTTTCCGTCTCGATGGGACCGCTGCTGACGATGGAAGCCAGTGTCGGAGAAGGCCGGGTTTATCTGCTCGGCCAAACAGTCACGGTTACCGACGTTAGCACGGAGGTTGAGATTGCTGTGCAGCTCGATCCTGATCGCCGCAAGGCGAAGTGGACCCTGCCGGAACAGACGCTGGAAGTGAAGCTCGTCGGCAATCCTGGCATTGTCGAGACGATTCAGCTGCCCTTAGGTGCGCGACAAGCTTCCGTTACAATTGCTGTGAAAGACGTCACTTGGCTGCGAGCGGAACTGTACGGCGTATTCAACGGATGCAGAACGATGATCGCGTTTACGAATCCCATCTATTTCACGAATGGTGACTAAAATTCGGGAAAGGAAGGCATAGGATGGACAATTGGCAACTTCACGATGCATTCCGCATGCTGACACGACATACCCTTTGGGAGCAAAAAGCGAGGATTTCCGTGCCTTTTAACCATTATCATGCACAAGGCATGATTCGTGATGGCGGTTTGTTTTATTTATCGTCCGTAGAACTGCTGGAAGCTCCTGCCCCTTGCAGCGATTCCAGTCTCGGCTATGACCGGACTACGGGCAAGGGTGTCGGTCACCTCTATGTCATGGATGAGCGAGGCCGATTGCTGCATGATCTTGTACTGGGGGAAGGGGCGATGTACCATCCCGGCGGCATCGATACGGATGGAAGTCATCTTTGGATTCCTGTAGCTGAATATCGCCCTCATAGCCAAGCGATCATATATAAGGTAGAGATTGAAACTATGCAGGTCGAAGAGGTTTTTCGGGTTCAGGATCATATCGGGGGCTTGATCTGTGACCGGCATAGCGGCACGCTGATTGGACATAGCTGGGGTTCCCGTAAATTTTACAGATGGACGCCGCATGGAAATGTCATGGAAGAGAGGAATAATTCGAGCCATTTTATCGATTACCAGGATGGACAGTATATCGGCGGGGGATGTATGCTGCTGAGCGGCATTGCCGAATTGTCCACTCCGGTAGGACATTCTGGCAGCGCAAAGGTTGAATTGGGCGGGCTCGCCTTGCTCGACACGCGGACAATGACCATGGTCCACGAGGTGCCGGTGACGGAGTATTCGGTAGAAGGTCATGTCCTTACCCGCAATCCGGTCTACGTGGAGTATAAGGATCAGGTACTGAGGTTCTATGCGGTACCCGATGATGGTTTCGGAGATATGCTTATCTATGAAACGAGCATCTAATAAAAAGGGCCGTCAAAGTCGATGAACGACTCGGACGGCTCTTTATGTTATTTTTTCGCAATATCCGCGAGAACAAACTTGTCATTCACTTTTTTCGTCGTAACGGTTACGCCGTCTTTCGTCGTGAATTTGACTTGATCCTTCGTGTTTGCGGTGTCATACGTGATATCTTCTTTTTTTGAATCCAACAGGTTGGTTGGGAAGAACGACGTTTTGTTCGTTACGATTGCGCCATCCGCTGTTTGATCTGTCAAGTAATGCGCAGCCAATTTATCCGCCATGGCCGCATCGTAATAGTTGGAAAGGAACTTCACAGCTTTCTCTTTGCTGTCCGCAGCGACAGGGTTCAAAATAAATCCGCCATCTTTGGATTTCGCTTCCGCGAACAGGTACTCGGCTTTCTCCTCTGCGATGCGTGCTGCAATGTAGCCTTTCATGTTCACTGCATCCTGGCTCTCAGCTGTAGCTTGTGGAGCTGCAGAAGCTGCGGCTGTCGGTGCAGGCGACGCTGCTTGTTTAGGTGCGGAAGAGCAAGCTGCTCCTGTAATCATCATTGTAAGCAAGGCAAGGCCTGCTGCCGTTTTTTTCAAAGTCACGATAAACACCTCTTTGAGTAAGATCTAAGGATGTATTTCCTTGTAATAAATTCCAAAATATATGAGACATTTTAGGCTCACAAGATAAGAATATAAAGGATTTTGTCGAAAAATGCAACTTGAACCGACCTCATGAAGGGTCATTTTCACGGCCTGATTTTCTTTTTTTCACATGTTTTACATATTTGGCGACTCCGATTATGATGATCAGAGCTGTGGCGAATGGGGCAAACTCCGGAATTGCAGATAAGGTGATGAATACATCCGAGTAAAAAACAAGCTCTAGAAGGCCTAGAATCACCAGGGTCATGATGAAGTATTGAAATCTGTTAACGGCATACATCAGCTTTACTAGCAATTGCTTCATCGCTTGAAACATACTGGTTTCACGCTCCTTCTGCGGAATTAACATTTCCGGTGTCATAGCGGAACAGCGCTTCTGCTATCCCGCCATCCGAGCACCGGGCATGGCGTGGTACCGCACAACAAAAAGCGGAAGCCAAGGCTTCCGCTTTTTGTGTGCCATTGCCATTGCCGTTGCAGCCGCAGCTTAAGCCTGAGTCGCCAGGTAAGCTTCGAGCTGGTTGAACGTACCTGCAAAACCTTGCTGCATGCTCTCTTGCATCGCCGCGAAGAATTGCACCTCTTCTTCTGTAGCGTTGATCGGACCGCCGGTGAGCGTTAGGATCGTTTTGCCGTCCTGCTCAGTAAAGGTCAAAATATTTTGCACTTCCAACGGGAAGTTCGGCGCAAAAGGAGCGCGTACCGAGTTGCCTTCCGGATCGGAGAAGGAGTTGGTGAACACGATTTTGTCCGGCGGCGAAATTTCGTTGTATACGAATTTGCCCCACATTTCGTGGCCGTCAGGCGTTTTCATGCTGTAGTGAAACATGCCTCCTGGACGCAGATCCAGCTTCGCCACATGGATGGACATGCCTGTCGGTCCCCACCACTTGGCCAGATGATTCGCATCGGTCCATACTTGGAACACGAGATCGCGCGGCGCGTTTAAAGTGCGTGTAATAACGAGATTGCTAGTTGCTTGTTGGTTAGACATGGGTAATCCCTCCAAATGTAATAGTAAGTGTAAATGCTGCTCAAAATGAATCCAAACGACCCTCCACCATCATGATGGTCCGCGGGTGCTCAATGCATGCGTTGCTTTGGATCATTCGTGATCGCTGGGCTTATCCAGTCCTTGCAGCTCGCGCAAATAATCGTCCAAGCGGTCAAACCGTTCTTCCCACAGGTTCCGGAACGAGGCAAGCCAGCGGTCCATCTCCTGCAGCGGCGCAGGACGCAGCTTATAGATACGCCGGTTGGCTGCCGGCTGGACTTCGACCAGTCCGGCTTCGCTTAAGACGCGAAGATGTTTGGACGCTTGCGGCTGTTGCAGCCCGAGCCGATCAGCAATCTCCCCGACAGTTAAGGGGCCGTCACGTAAGAGCTCCACAATGTGCAGGCGGTTTGGTTCGGCTAGAGCGGTAAGTGTTGAATTCATAAATTGAATATACCTCATTAGGAATATTCCTGTCAAGGAATATTAAAATCAAAGCTTTCCTCTCATCGAAAACTTATCATAGTATCAGCTTATCCAATTTCTAACCGATTCAATCCAGAGGTGATATTGAGTCCGTTTGGGCGTATTTCTGTAACATCGTGTATAATTATTATTTGGTTACATCGAATTCATCTATTTAAACGCAAAAAATTGCGCAACCTATTGGGAGAATGGCTCGATCCGCGCTTGGCAGAGAGCCATGAAGAGTTTACGTTTAAAGGAGAAGCCTATGACAGCGACCAAATCGATGGACCCGAAAGTCCTGAACATTTTAAAAGACAAAGTAAAGCTCATTGAAGCAAATGAAAAAGCGATTTATCTGGTCGGACCGATTAATTTGCCTGTGCGTTTGTTCGACGAGACGGTACAATTCAAATGGTACTGCTGGCTGAATTGCAAAGAAGTGACCGATGACTTTGAACGCATTATTGAGAAGCTGTCGTCGGTGAATTTGGCAGAGTTTCAACAATCCAGCGTCTTGGTTCACGGCGATTTCGAGCACGCGGATGAGGCGCTAATCCGTCTGCATTCGATCTGCCATACTGGCGATATTTTTGGCTCCAAGCGTTGTGACTGCGGGTTCCAGCTGAAAACGGCGATGAAAGCTATTGCCGACCATGGCACAGGAGCGCTGTTCTATTTGGCTAATCATGAGGGCAGAGGAATCGGATTGTTCAGCAAAGCACTGGCTTACATTTTACAAGAAAATGGCTTTGATACGGTCGATGCGAACTTACAGCTGGGCTTTGTGGATGATTCCAGAGATTATAGTGACGCCATCCGCGTGCTCAAGGCGCTTCGCACGAAACCGGTTAAAGTGATGACGAACAATCCCAAAAAGCTTGCAGCACTGAAGAAAGCCGGCATGAACATTGCCGATCGGGTCGAGCTGTGGGGGGATGTGTCCGAGTATAATGAGAAGTACTTGCAGACAAAAATTGCCCGTTCCGGCCATCTAGAGGGCGAAGGCTGCTGCAACGATTAAGAAACCGGCCAACGTGACCGAGTTGGGGAAAAGAGGAAAACCGTGAAGCTTGGATTTGATATTGATGATACGTTGATTGATTTACGACAGCATGCTTTTCATTTATATAATCAAAAACTCGGACAAAACATCGGAGTGGACGTATTCGAAGCGATACCGACCCTGGAGATTCATGAAGCTTTCGGAATGACGAGAGAAGAAGGCGGGGCTATGTGGGCAAATCTGCGTGACGAAATCTATTATACGTCTTGTCCGCCTTTCCCTCATGCTGTGGAGATGCTGAACGAGCTGGTTGAAGCGGGACACGAGGTTTATTACATTACGGCTAGGCCGAAGAATCACTGCGGACGCACGCTGGAGTGGCTGCTGAAGAACGGCTTTCCTGTCGCAGACGGCCATTTTTATTGCGGGATGGATGACAAAGAGAAAGTACATATTATCAAGGAACTTGAGCTTGATTATTATTTTGACGATAAACCGGCTGTTTTGGAGACATTATCCGACCTTGCGCTGCAGGTGTATGTGCGGGACAGGTCCTATAACAGACATTTGAAGCTGCCGCGCATTACCTCATGGGAGCAGTTAAAAGATGAAATGAACAAAGGGGATATCCCTAAGTCTGAATAAGACGGGGATATCCTCTTTCCTTTTCAGGTATAGGGTAGGAAACGGCGAGTCATAATAATGGAAACATGGAAAGCCATGGGAGGCTTGTATGGAGTACAAAAGTGTAATTATTGGAGCCGGACTTGCCGGTTTTACGGCTGCCGTTTATTTGGCGCGAGCTGGACTTCAGCCGCTCGTCATCAAGGGCCAGAGTCCAAGCTACCATCTGACGACAACGACTGAAGTTGAATATTTCCCGGGTTTTCTGCGCGGCATTGATGGACCTGAGCTTCTGGATAATATGTTCAGACAAGCCGAAGAGTTCGGCGCTCAGGTCAAAATCGGCGATGTCTACAAGGTGGATCTGTCGAGCAGACCTTTTCGCCTATGGATGGAAGGCTGGGGGGAGATCCAGACGCAGACGCTGATCATTGCCACAGGGACGACCGCGAAGCTGCTGGGCATCCCCGGCGAAAGAGAGCATCTGGGCCTCGGTGTGAGCACCTGTGCGCCTTGCAGCGCTTTTTTTGTCCGTGATAAAAAAGTGATCGTTATCGGCGGCGGCGATTCGGCCATGGAGGAAGCGATCTATTTAACCAACTATGCCTCCGAGATTGTCGTCGTCAACCGTTCCGCGCAGCTGCGTGCCTCATTAGCCCTGCAGCAGCGGGTGCGGAAGCTGAAGAAGGTCAAATTCCTGATGAATCGCATGCCGGTGGAGATAATTCCGGGGGACAAAGGCATCGCCGGACTTATGGTGACCAACCAGGAAACGGGACAGGAGGAGCGCCTGGAGGCGGAAGGCATCTTCGTGGCGATCGGCAGCAAGCCGAACACGGGATTTCTTGTCAATCATCTGCCGCTCGACGAGCAGGGCTATGTGTTGGTGAAGCCTGGGACGACGGAGACGGACATTCCCGGCGTGTTCGCTTGCGGGGACGTGCAGGACCGGCGGTACCGGCAGATTTTGAATGCGATTGGCTCCGGCTGTATGGCTGCGCTCGATAGCCAGCGATTTTATCAAGAGATTTAAGAGCTGCCGGGTGCAGCTCTTTTTTTATAGTGCAACTTGCTGTAGAGCGGTCAAGCCCGCTTGCAGCAGATGCCAGGTTAACCACCCGCGGTCCAGTCCGAATTGGCGACTCATTACCGAAGACAATTGAATTTTCATCTTCGTCTGTCATTCGGTCTATAGAGCATCTACCAATATTCGACAGGAGGATGATATAATACGCTCAAGAGATCGCTCAGGAGGCAGAGATCATGAATATTGCTGAAGTTTTAGGGCTGCCGCAGCTGCTTCAAGTGAAGAAAATCGTTTGTGTCGAACCTCACCCGGACGATAACGAAGTTGGCGCAGCGGGTACGCTCAGAGAGCTTGCGTTACGCGGTTGTGAAATCGTTTACATTACGGTGACCGACGGGAGAGCCGGTGGGTCCTCACGGGTGCCTCAAACGGCCGACATCGTACAAATCCGCAAAAAAGAACGCGCCGAAGCGGGACGCATCGTCGGGGTGAGCAAACAAATCGCCTTGGATTTCCCGGATATGGGCGATTACACGGAACAGGATCTGCTGGCCAAGCTGATCCCGATCATTAGAGAGGAGCGCCCGGATATGCTGCTCACCGTCGACCCGTGGATGCCGTACGAGGCTCATCCCGATCACATCAAGACCGGCAAAGCAGTGGCCGCTGCGATGCTTTTTTCCGCGAATACGTTCCTGTATCCAGACGCGAATCCGTACACAGTGCCGCAAATTGCTTTCTATGCGACCGCGCACCCGAATACCTACATCGACGTTACCCCGCATTGGCAGCGGAAAATCGAAGCTATTCTGGCTCACGAAAGCCAGTTCGGCGATGCGCAATGGCCGATGCTGCAGATGTATCTGGAGTATCACGCGAGCCAGCTGTATGCGACTTGGAAGCAAGCGACCCCGGGAGCCGAAGGCTATGCCGAGGCGTTCAAGGTGCTGACCGGCCAGCAGCTGCATTTTTTTCCAGCAGCACTTCACAGCTAGGGGGAAATTATCATGCAAATCTCGACGTCCAAAAAATTGGCTTACAGCTTCAATCAGGTCGGCCTCAGCGTTTTGTGGCAAGCGTTCAGCGCGGTGGCCGTTTTCTACTATGTCACCGTGCTTGGCGTTTCGGGCACAGCGATCTCCAGCGGCATGATCATTTACGGCATCCTCAACGCGCTGTTTAATCTCCTTGCCGGCTATATGAGCGACCGCACCAAATCGCGGTGGGGCCGGCGCATCCCTTACATCCTATTTGGCAGCCTGCCGTTTGGCCTCGTTTTTTATTTTCTGTTCACGCCGCCGTTAGCCAGTAAGGAGATGCTGCTTCTTTATTTTTTTGCCCTGACGTTTATTTTTGATTTGGCTTACACATTTATCGGGCTCAATACAGGCGCGCTGTTTCCGGAAATGTATCCGACCAAAAAAGATCGCTACGACGTCTCCGCCTATTTGCAAATGCTCAGCATTATCGGCATGATTATCGGAATTGCTTTGTCCAAAACGCTCGGTCAAACGGTCGGCTGGGGGGTGATGGCCGCTATTTTTGCTGTCATCGCCATCGTGACGTTGTACATTTCGCTGTACGGTTCGTTTGAAAATCCCGCGCACCGCACCGAGCCGCTGCATTTCATTGCCGCCACCCGCTACACCCTCAAAAATAAACTGTTCAACGCCTATGTCGTTGCCAATCTGCTCATCCAACTGGTTACCACGATGTTCGTCACCCTTACAGCCTTTTATACCAAATACGTTGTCGCCTTGTCCGGGACGCTCAATTCCGCGTTTCTCGGGGCTGTCTTTATCGTCGCCATTCCCATGTCATTCGTATGGGCTCGAAGCGGCATCCGCCTGTCGACTGTGCGTGTGGAGATTATTTCCAGCGTCTTGTACGCCCTTATCGCGTTGGGCTTTCTTGTTGCCCATAGTGCGGTCGCGGTCATCATCATCGGCGCGCTGCTGGGCATCCCGGTATCGGGCTTCATGCTGTCGCTGCACGTCCTGCTATCCGACGTCATCGATTATGATGCCGTGCAGACAGGACGCCGCCGCGAAGGCATGTACTATGGCGTCAACGGTTTTATTATCCGCATTGGCATGTCGCTGCAGTATGCCATTATGGGCATTTTCTTTGCGACCAGCGGATTCAATGAAAGCTCGGAAGTGCAGACAGCAAGCGCGATATACGGCTTCCGCTTCCTGATCGGCGGGCTGCCGCTCATCATTTTGCTGATCGCACTGGTGTTTCTTTTCCGCTATGAGGCGGCTAATCGTAAAATGTCAGTGGAGCCTGGGCGGAGGGGCAGTGTGTCGTTGTAGGGATGGTGGGGAAACTGTGAAAACCGAAATAGTCGGGAAATATCAGACCGGAGAAGCTGCGGCTGCTGAGAGTGGTGCTTCAGTACGGAATTTCCCAATTGGAGAGAGCTAGTTGGGGAGGAGGCGCTGCAGTCCGGATTTGCCCAGTTAGAGATGGCTAGTTTAGTGAAAAAAGCGCTGCAGTCCGACTTTGCCGAATTGGAGCGGGGTTAGCGTGAGGTGCGTGTGAAAAAGAGGGCTCCAATTGGGAATTTTCGGACTGCAGGCGCTGCGGCTGCTGAAATTGGTGCTGTAGTCCGGAATTTTCCAATTAGAGAGAGCTAGTTTGGGGAGGAGGGGCTGTAGCCCGGAATTTTCCAATTGGAGAGAGTTAGTTTGGGAGAAGGAGCTGTAGCCCGGATTTGCCCAGTTATTGATAGCTAATTTGGCGAAAAAAGCGCTGCAGTCCGACTTTGCCGAATTGGAGCGGGGTTAGCGCGAGGTGCGGGCGAAAAAGGGGGCTCCAATTGGGAATATCGGACTAGAGGCGCTGCGGCTGCTGAAATTGGTGCTGTAGTCCGGAATTTCCGAATTGGAGAGCTGCAGTAGCCTCCGGATTTTCCCAATTGAAGCCTAAATGGTTTGAAAAAGCTGTTCGTGTTCGGGATCTTACAACTGGATAGACGCCCCAGGCTGCAAGGAGAGCAGTCCGGTAAAAACTTCAACTACCAGCTGCGCAAGCAGCTGGTTTGTTGCGTCGTGCGGCGCGTGAACAAGCACGATGGCGTCGCACGTCAGCAGCTGCAGCATGCGCCTCACGTCCGGCAAGCCCTGATGGATTTTGTAGCGGACCACGTCCATCCGGCAGCCTCTCGCCGCAGCGTCCATGCGCTGCAGCTCCTGCGCGTAACTGCCTCAGCGGCATGGCCGGTAATCACGATGCCGCTTCCCGGACGCTGGCGCAGCCGCTCCACGTACGACTGCGCTTTCGCGGACTGCATCATGCCGTCCGTGGTGAAGAAGATGCCCGGCTGCGCATCACTGCTGAGCAAGCGCGCTCGATGCTCATCATCGCGGATCACTTCAACGCTGCTGCCCGGCAGCAGCGCATTCGCCAACAGCTCGCGGGCGCCCGGGCGCAGCCACGCGGGCTGCTCAGTGAGCTGCTCCAGCGCCTGCAGCAGCTCCGGCTCAACCCGCAGCGGCACCGCCGGGAAGCGCTGGCGCATCAGCATCAGCAGCAGGTGCCCGCCTGCTGTGAGAATCTGCGCGCTGGCCGCATAGAGCTGCTCGAGCTTATCCGCCTGCTTCTCCGGATCAGCGCCGTAGGCGGCATCGACAACCGCACCGTGCAGACGGAGGAGATGGATGATGTTTAAGAAAAAAGTTTTTACAGCTGTGCTGGCGGCAGCCGTAGGTTCCAGCTTGCTAGTCGGTGCGGTGGGAGTGCCTCAGCAGGCTGTTGCGGCAAGTAACATGGTGCCGAACTATGAGGTGAAACTGCTTATGGATCCTAGCAAAGTACTGGGTTCCGACTTTAAGTTGACTAGTACGGTGAAAAGCGCTTTTGGCATGCCGGATACGGTGACCAAAATGAACGTGGAGTTCCTGGACACGAACGCGAAAGATATTTACAATAACGGCTGGAGCCCGCGTGTGCGCAAAACGGAGGGCGAGAAGCGGTATGGAGCTATATATCGAAGTATGGCCGATCAAAAATGCCGCTGGCACAGGTACGGAATACGTCGTGGAAGCTTCCTTCAAAACGGACAGCCAAGCGACGGCGTCCAGCAAGCATGACGAATTGATCAGCTACCTGCAAGGCAAAGGCTGGTTCCTGGCGCAGGATTCACTGAAAACGCAATTGATCATGGATCGTTATTAAAATATGATGTATGGACAAGCTGCCGGGGGCGCATTCTGCTCCCTGGCAGCTTGGTTTGTTTATGGCTCTAGAAAACATATCACTACCCAGCAATGGAAGCACAAAAAAACCGCTGAAAGTCCAATTGACCCTTCAGCGGTGTTCGTATTACAGCTTGACCCAAGCAACGAGGCCGTCCGGTTGGTCCGGATTAATACCTTGACGCTCGGCACTCGTTAAGGCAACGATTTGCGGTATGAAAATAAATGGAATCCCTTGCGCAGCAATGTCCAGCCTGTGATCCGAAACGACGGCGTGATCCACGTAGTCCGCTGGGATCGCTTCGGCGCTGTCAGCGAAGGCGATAATCGTCGCGCCTCTGCCTTTAATATCGCGCATCAGATTGCGCTGATGCTCGGTGCCGTCGCCGGAGATGGCGGCGATGACGAGCGTGTCCGCCCCGACGGTGACCATAGGGCCATGCCGGACATCCAGCAAATGAAAAGAGTGCGCCTGCACTTTGGCGATTTCCGTGAGCGCAATGGCGCCTTCGGAAGCTAGGCCTTGCAGCTCGCCATCCGCGAGCACAACGGCGTTCGTCCAGTCGAAGCCGGCCGCCTTGCGGATACCGCTTTCCTCGCGCAGCATGAACGTCTCGCCTTGCGCGATCGCCTTCTCGATATCGGCGATCAGCGTCTCATCGTTACCGAGAAAAGCGGCGATCAGCAGGTTCGCCGTATACAGATTGGTAACGGTTCTCGTTTGGCAGACGCTGTGGTCGAACGCCCACGGCAGCTCCAGCGAGAGATCCGCCAGCTTCGATAATGGCGAATCCGTGACGCAGGAAAGCGCAAGTATCGGGATCGGCTTCTCGCTCTGACTCTGGATCAAGCGCACCGCTTCGACCACTTCGCTCGTGCTGCCTGAGCGGGAAGGAGCCACCAAAAGTGTATGTTGCAGCAGGGAACGATAGCGCTGCGGATTGAGCATCAAATCGCCGCCTGCGAGTGCGCTGGCAGGTAATCCTGCGCGTAAGCGCGTGGAAAATGCTGCCGATTCACTCAAACAATAGCTGGAGCCGCAGCCGACGAAAGTTACGGAAGTAACGGATTGCTTACGAGCGAAAGCGACGATTTCCTCTCTTTTGGCCGTCAAATAATCGAACGTTTGCTGTAAAGCGGAATATTGCTGTTTAATTTCACTGTAAGTCAAGCTCATGAATGAGGCCTCCCCAAAAAAGTTGGTGTTGGTAAGCATAGTTTAAATCACACCCAACAATTTTTCAATCAAAAAATGATTTTTACAATCAATTTATGATTATTTCGATCTAAATTTTCAAAATAAGATTGAAAAAATCACATAACGAGATTATCATAATCATAAAAGGATGATAAAAATCTCGCTCACTGAGCTGATTTGAAGGAGTGATGCTGATGCAGCGCAAAGCGATTCTTATTTATAACGCGCGGATTTTGACGCCTGACGGGTGGATGGAAGCAGGCAGTCTGCTCATCGCAGACGGCAGAATTCAATCGATCCAGACTGGGGAAGCTCCAGCCGATGACCTCACCCAACGCATCGATGCTAAAGGGCGCTATCTGCTGCCAGGCTTCATCGATGTTCATGTTCATGGCGGCGGTGGGTACGATGTCATGACTGGCGATATCGATCACTTGATCGGCATGTGCAAGTTTCACGCCGCACACGGCACGACATCGCTGCTGGCCACAACGCTGACAGCCACGCACGATGAAATCATTCATGCGCTAGCTGGCGCAGCGGAGGCGATGAAGCTGGAGCGGGAGCCGGATGGCGCTCTTTTGCTTGGCGTTCATCTGGAGGGGCCCTTTTTGAATCCCGTCCGCTGCGGCGCGCAAAACCCTGCGGATCTTCGCGATCCTTCTATAGAAGAATTCGATGCGTTCTGGAACGCATCACAAGGTACGATCAAGCTGATGACGATTGCACCTGAGCTGAACGAGGCCGAGGCTGTGATCCGCCATGCGGTCCAGCAAGGCGTGACCGTGTCCTTGGGACATACCGATGCCGACCTGGAAACGATGCAGCGTGCCGTAGCTTGGGGAGCCACACAGGTGACACATTTATTCAACGGCATGCGGCCTCTGCATCACAGAGAGCCGGGGGCGGCAGGCAGCGCGCTCATGCTGGATGAGCTGGCCACGGAAATGATTTGTGACGGGATCCATGTGCATCCGGATTTGGTGAAATGGGTGTTTCGAGTGAAGCCGGAAGAGAAGGTCGTCCTCATCACAGATTGCATGTGCGCCGCCGGCTGTCCCGATGGCGAATATGTGCTAGGCAAGCTTCCGGTCATCATGAAGAACGGCAAAGTGTATCTGAAACAGGACGGCGGCGGGGAAGGCAGCCTGGCGGGCAGCTCGCTGACGATGCTGGAGGCGCTGGCCAATAGCGTGACTTTTACAGGTAAAAGTGTTGCAGAGATCATTCCCGCCTTGACGATCAACCCGGCGAAGCAGTTGGGCATCGATCACTTGAAAGGCTCGATTGAAGCAGGTAAGGATGCTGACTTTATTTTGCTGGACGATGAATGGAAGTTGTGCCAAACGTTTGTTCGTGGTGTCAAAGTGTTTGAACGGGAAGGGGAGAGTCTGTGAGATATGCGGCTGGCGTTGACGTAGGCGGCACGAACATCGTATGTGGAGTGCTGGATGAAACGGGGCATGTAGTCTCAAAGCGGAAATATCCGACTGCTCCGGACAAGGGGGCGAACGCCATTCTGCGTGGGATCGCTGCGATGATTGAGGAGCTGAGGGTTGAGGCCGGTGTTGCTTCCGAGGACTTGGAAGTGATCGGTCTGGGCATTCCCGGGCTGGTAGATCCCGCAGCAGGTATGAGCCGCAGAGCGGTCAACCTGCAATGGGAGCAGGTTCCGGTGGTGGCGGAACTGCGCGCAATGACGGGGAAGCCGGTCTATATCGACAATGATGTGCGCATGTATGTGTACGGTGAGGCCGCTGCCGGAGCGGGGCGCGGACATGATTATGTCTACGGCATCACCATCGGCACAGGGCTTGCCGCCGCTTTTGTGAATCGCGGCGAAATGTATCACGGGCACCGCTTCATGGCCGGAGAGATCGGTCATGTGCCGGTCGACGGCATCGATTTCGCATGCAATTGCGGCAGAACGGGCTGTCTGGAAACGCTCGTTTCCGCGACCGGCATTGCCCGTCTCGCCAGGCGGAAGCTGGAGCAGGGGCAATCAAGTCTGCTGCGGGCATGGTTCCCGGACGCTACGGCCATTCGCGCCAGCGACGTGTCGCAGGCATGCCTGCAAGGGGACGCGCTTGCCAAAGAAGTGCTCGACCGGACCGGACGCGCGCTTGGCGAGGCGCTGGCCTGGGTCGTGCCGATTCTATCGCCGGACGCGATTGTAATTGGCGGCGGCGGCGCCTTGGCGGGCGACTTGCTTTTTGAACCGATGAAGCAGGAGCTGGACCGCCGTTTGCTGCAGGATTACCGCGGCCATTTTGTGGTGAAAAGCGCGGAATTGAACGACAATGCCGGCATTATCGGGAGCGCGCTGTATGCGCTGCACCGCAATAAATCAGAGTAAAGCGAGGAGAAAACGATGGAACGTGAGCTTGCATTAGAGTTGGTTCGAGTTACGGAAGCGGCTGCATTGTCATCTTCTCGCTGGCTGGGTCTTGGCCGCAAAAATGAAGCGGATGAAGCCGCCACGACAGCCATGCGCAATATGTTTGAAACGATTGACATCCGCGGCACAGTCGTCATTGGCGAAGGTGAGATGGATGAAGCGCCGATGCTGTACATCGGGGAGCAGATCGGCAACGGACAAGGCACTGAAGTGGACATTGCGGTCGATCCTTTGGAAGGCACGAACAACTTGACCAAAGGGCTTGGCAATTCGCTGGCGGTGCTCGCCGTTTCGGAGAAAGGGCGCATGCTTCATGCCCCTGACATGTATATGGCGAAGTTGGCGGTCGGACCAAAGCTGGCGGGCAAAGTGAGCCTGGATGCGCCGATTTCCGAGACCCTGAAGATTGCCGCTGCGACCTTATCCAAAGGCATGTCCGAGCTGACAGTCATGATCCTGGACCGCGAGCGGCATGCCGATCTGATCCAGCAGCTGCGCGACCATGGCGTGCGCACGATGCTGCTGCCGGATGGCGATGTTGCCGGGGCGATTGCGCCATCGATGCCGGAGAGCGGCGTCGATCTGTACATCGGCTCCGGCGGTGCGCCGGAAGGTGTGCTGGCTGCGGCCGCGCTCCGCTGTCTGGGCGGGGAAATCCAAGGGCGCTTGCTCGTCACGGAGCAGCATGAATACGAGCGCTGCCTGGCGATGGGAATCGCCGATCCCGGCAAGCTGCTGACGATGGAGGATATGGTCGGAGGCGACGATGTGATTTTCGCCGCGACGGGCATTACCGAAAGCAGCTTTCTGAAAGGCGTCCGCCATTTGGAAGCGAAACGAGCGATGACCCATTCACTGGTCATGCGGTCGAAAACAAGAACGATCCGCTACATTCAAGCAACGCATGATTTGGAATATAAATCTATCTAATCCGGGAGGAATTCACAATGCCACTCATATCATCCACTTCTATGCTCCAAAGAGCGCGTCAACATCAATACGCGGTTGCCGCTTTTAACGTACACACGCTGGAAATGCTGCAAGCCGTTGTCGAAGCGGCGGAGGAGACACAATCCCCGCTAATTATTCAATCGACAGTTGGCACCGTCAAGCATTTGGGCCCGGATTACATTGCCGCGGCAGCCAAAGTTGCGGCTGACCGCACGGGACTGCCAATTGCGCTGCACCTGGACCACTGTACAGACTTCGCTTTGATCGTCCAGTGCATCCGCGCCGGGTATACATCCGTCATGATCGACGCTTCCATGCATCCGTATGAAGAGAACGTGGAGCGCACACGCAAAGTGATGGAAGTAGCCGCGGCGGCTGGTGTGAACGTGGAAGCGGAGCTGGGCAAAGTCGGCGGTGTCGAGGACGACATCGTGGTCGACGAACGCGACGCCCTGCTGGCCGACCCCGAGGAATGCCGTCAATTTATCGGCCGCACGGGCGTACACACCTTAGCTCCAGCGATTGGTACGGCGCACGGCATCTATAAGGGGGAGCCGAACATCGATTTTGCCCGCATTGCCAAGATTGCCGGTCTGGTTGACGTTCCGCTCGTACTGCACGGCGGCTCCGGTATTCCTGCCGAGCAGGTGCGCAAAGCGGTATCGCTGGGCATGGCCAAAATGAACATCGCCACCGAGCTGCGCATCGCTTTTTCGAATGCGATTAAAGATGTCTTCACCGCTCATCCGGACGAAAACGACCCGCGCAAATATATGGTGCCGGCGAAGCAAGCCGTGAAACGATTGGCGATAGAGAAGATGGAACTTTGCGGATGTATCGGTAAGGCTGGGGATGTCCGTTGATTACGACCGTTACGCTGAATGCGGCGATTGATAAAACGTATTACGTCCAGCAGTTTGCCAGCGGCGGCGTGCATCGCGTGGTGCGGCAAATCGCCGAGCCCGGCGGCAAAGGCAACAATGTGGCCAAAGTCGCCAAGCTGCTCGGAGCAGATGTGACGGCGACCGGCTTGATCGGCGGCAGCAGCGGTTCTTTTATCGAGACGCAGCTGGCTGCGCGCGGTATTCGCACGTCTTTCATCCGGGTCCCAGGCGAATCACGGGTATGTTTGAATATTATCGACGAGCACACCGGGGTCTCGACGGAGCTGCTGGAGCAAGGCCCGGACATCGCTGCAGACCATGTGCTGGCGCTCAAAAACACGCTGCGCAGCCTAGCCGCGGAGTCGAGCGTCGTCGTGCTGTCGGGCAGCTTGCCGCCCGGCGCGCCTGCTGCTTTGTACGCCGATCTGATCGGCGTCATTCAGGCTGCGGGGGCGCACGCTTTTCTCGATACGAGCGGCGCAGCGCTCAGCAGCGGCTTAGAGGCGCAGCCGTATTTTGTGAAGCCGAATGAGCAGGAATTGGCGGCATGGATGGGGCGCGAACTGGCAAGCGAAGCAGCGTGGACGGAGGCGGCCGCGAAGCTGGCAGGCGCCGGCATTGCCCAGGTTTGCGTGACGCTGGGCAGCCGCGGGACGATCGCCATCATCGACGGTGCGGCTTATCGCGTTCACCCGCCGCTGATTCAAGCGGTGAATACGGTGGGCTGCGGCGACGCCTTCGTGGCGGGAATGGCTTACGCCGAGGAACGCGGCGAGTCGCCGCTAGAGAAGCTGCGCATCGCGACTGCGGCGGCAGCGGCGAACGCGATGTCGGACAAAGCGGGCCACCTCGACGAAGCCGTCTTCGCTGCCTACTTGCCGCAAGTGCAGGTCACCGCCCTATAAAGCGGATAAAGGCGCTTGCATTCTTCAGCATCATCCTCCACAATGAGAGGATTAGCATGAATGGCGGATTCGCTTTCGTCAAAGGAGAGATATATGGAACTATCTAAGGGCGACCAGCGTCGATCGAAGGCGCTGGAGCTTATTAAACAGCACGGTAAAATATCGCTGCAAGAAATCGTCGAGGCCATCGGCTGCTCGGAAGCGACCGCCAGGCGGGATCTCGATCTGCTGGAGAAATCCGGGCAGATCATCCGCACAATCGGCGGCGCGATCTACGAAGGGGCGCTGATGCAGACGGCTTCATCGGAGATCCCATTTGCCGATAAGCGCTTTTTTCAGCGGCATGGGAAAGAGCGAATTGCGGAGGTTGCCGCATCCTTGGTTAAGGAAGGCGACGTCGTCTCCCTGACAGGCGGGACGACAACTTTTTTCATTGCCCGCGCGCTGAAAAAACACCGCAATATCACGATCGTCACGAACGCCGTGAACATCGCTACGGAGCTTGCCGATGCGGAAGGGATCCAAGTCGTCGTCATCGGCGGCGTTATGCGGCCTAAGAGCTACGAGCTCATCGGTCCGCTGGCCGAAAGCGTGATCGATAAAATCAACATTACCAAGATGTTTCTTGGTATCGACGGTGTGTCGGTGGAGCACGGCTTCACGATGCATTCAGAGCTGGAAGCCCGTATTGCGCGACTGCTGATTGAACGCTCGAGTCAAGTGTATGCGGTGTTCGACCATAGCAAGCTGGAACGAACCGCGCTGTTCACGATCATTCCCCTCGCGGGGGCAACGGGCGTGATTACAAATGATCAGCCGGACAGCTGGTTTAAGGAAGCGTGTGAAGAGCGTCAGATCGCCGTATATGTAACGCCGGAAAGGGAAGGATCTAGCCAGGAATAAAGGTTAGGTCCTTTTTTTCTGTGTGAAGTCCACATTTTCCCAAGGAGGAGTCGCCTTTGCCTGCATAGAATATACAAAGGTTAGATTTTTTTAAAATTATGGGGGCTTTCTCTATGAGGTTTAAAGATGTGTTTTCCATTATAGGTCCATCGATGGTAGGGCCTTCGAGTTCTCACACCGCCGGCGCAGTACGAATCGGAAAAGCGGCGCGCCAAATGTTCGGCGAGCAGCCGGAGAAGGCGCATATCCTCTTTTACGGCTCCTTTGCCGCCACTTATAAAGGCCATGGCACCGACCTGGCGATCGTTGGCGGACTGATGGATTGGCCAACGGATGATCCGAGAATTCCGCATTCGATTGAATTTGCCGAGCAAAGCGGTGTTGACATCATCTTTGAACAGGGGAAAGGATTGTTCTCACATCCGAACACAGCCAAAATCATACTGTCCTCCCCATCCGTAGCTAAGCAAATCTCGCTTGTTGGCACGTCGATTGGTGGCGGTAACATAGAAATCATTGAAATCAACGGATTTCATGTTAAGTTGACGGGCGCTTATCCGACGCTTGTCCTTCGGCATCATGACTCGCCCGGCGTTGTCGCCGATGTCGCACAGCTGTTAAAGCAGAAGCAGACGAACATCGGACATATGTCCGTGGACCGCAAAAGCCGCAGCGGTGATGCGATGACCGTTATGGAACTGGATGCCGCGGTTGCCTCTGAGCTGGTCGCAGAGTTGGAAACCTTCCCAGCAATACAATCCGTGAATATTATCGATTTAAGCAAAGCTAATAATGAGTGAGGGATCAGGGATGAATTTTACAACTTTAAAGGAACTTAAGGTTCTTTGCGAGCAGCGCAATCAAGGTATCGGACAAGTGATGCTGGAAGAGCAAAGCGCCGAGTCAGGGCGGCCCGCCGAGCAGGAATTCGCGCAAATGGCAGAATACTATCAAATTATGAAAATGGCGGTTCACCGCGGCTTGCACGAGAATACGACGTCCCGCAGCGGTTTAACCGGCTTAGATGCCCAGCGCGTCATGGCTTACAGAGCGCAGTCGGAGCCGACTCTCGGCGGCGCAGCCAGCGAGGCCATGGCTTATGCACTTGCCGTATCGGAAGTGAACGCATCCATGGGCCGCATTATCGCGACGCCGACCGCCGGTTCATGCGGGATCATTCCCGGCGTTTTCGTCAGCTGCCAGGAGCGCTTCGGCTGGACGGATGAGCATATGGTATCCGGCTTATTCGCCGCAGGCGCGATCGGTTACGTGATCGCGAACAATTCATTCATCTCCGGCGCGGAAGGCGGCTGCCAGGCCGAGGTTGGCTCGGCCATCGGCATGGCGGCAGGCGCGCTCGTCGAGCTGCGCGGCGGCACGCCTGAGCAGGCGGTGCATGCCGTCGGCCTGGCGCTGAAGAACTCGCTCGGCCTGATCTGCGATCCGGTTGGCGGCCTGGTGGAAATTCCGTGCATCGTCCGCAACGGATTCGGTGCTGTTACCGCCTTGGCGGCGGCAGATATGGCACTCGCCGGCGTCCGCAGCGTCATCCCTTCCGACGAAGTCGTTCAGGTGATGCTGGAGGTCGGCTCTTCGATGCCGGAGAAGCACCGCGAAACGGCGGGAGGCGGCTTGGCGCAGACGCCGACAGGGCGCAAAATCATGAGTGACTTGCGCAAAAAATAACACATCCGCAGCCGCCTTCACACCGAGGGCGGCTGTTCTTCTTCCCGTGCGTCCTTCTTTTTTGCCTTCCCTTCGCATAAGTTGTTACTATGACAAGCAGGCTGAGGGGGGAATGGAATGCTGCGAAGACGAGGATGGAGAAGCCGGCCTTCCGGGAAAGCAAGCCGCAAGCGGGTTGTGCTCATCGTGCTTCTCATCATAGTCTTGTTTGGGGTTCAGTCATTCGTGTTCGTTGAGCGCAATTTACGCCCGCCTCTAATGAATCTGGCTAAAGTGCGGATCAAGCAGATCGCCACGCAAGCGATCAACAGTGCGATTGCCGATCATGTTGCAGGCAGCGCGAATGCGGAGCAGCTCATTGATTGGAAAACCGATAAAAACGGTAAAATTACTGGATTTATGCTGAATTACGCGGAGCACATGCGCATCACATCGGATACGATTCGTACGGTGCAAGGGGAACTGAACAACCTGCAAGAAATTAATGAGCATGTTCCCGTCGGGCAGGCGATGAACAGTACGATCCTGGCTTCCTTTGGACCGAATATTCCCATCAAGCTGCTGCCGGTGGGCAACGTCAAGGTGGATCTCAACACACGCTCGCAAAATGCAGGAATTAACATGGTGCTCTTTGAGGTGTATGTGCGAATCATTGCCGAAGTATCGGTCATTATCCCGTTTGACTCGGATACGGAAATCGTGGAAACGGAAATTCCGATTTCCTATTCGCTGGTCGTAGGCGACGTCCCGACGTATTATTTTGACAACAAAGGCAACCCTGTGGGCAGCAATAAGGACGCGGTGCCGCCTAATTTGTCCATCCCCAGCATGCCGGGAGTCAGCACTACAGCTCCGGCATCAAGAGGGGAAAACAAGGAGGAGAACACCGCCCCGTCAGGAGCCGCTAAGGAATAAACAAACAGCAGCCTTCCCGTCATTGAAGTGACCCCTTAAAGTTAGACAAATATTTTATGCAACCTGTTGGGCGTGAGCACGGTATTGTACCGGGCTCATGCCTTTTAATTTTGATTT
>NZ_JAQFVF010000051.1 GCF_027789125.1 Paenibacillus aestuarii
AACTCCCTCTATGGAGAATCACATAGCTCCTTAATACTCTCGTTTTCTTAGATTTTGACCACAATTACTTCTTTGTAGATAACATTTTAATGGAATGAAGTTGAAGAGGAAGAAATTTATGGGTTGCAGAGGTGCAAAAAAACTCTTCACCTATACCACATGCTGTAAATAGTGGATACTGAGGTAAAGTATGGTTGCACTTTTGGATCTCCACATGGGCTCATGGCGGTCAACCCTCCCACATCTCGCAGAGTCTTCGCTCTCACATTCCTTCATTCAACCTGTCCATGAGGTGGAGGTCAGATATGCTGCCCGACAGGATCTCTTCGTCCGTATGTTAACGCCGTTCCGACTCATCCGTGCTTCTTGTCATCTTCCTTTTGCTTAGGTCATCATCACTGAAAATCGTAATTTATGCAGCTTGTGATCGCTCTTCAAATCGAGGAATATCCTGGATCATCTTTTCTTCACTGAACTCGTGTCCCTTTTTCAATACGCCAAACAGGATTCGTATGAGCTTGTTACATAAAGCGATGAGGGATTGCATCTTTTTCAATGGATTTACCGGTCGTTTCGTGTAGTACTCATGCAAGGTTCGGAATGCTGTATTTTTAGCAACCAGTGGCATCATCACTCTAAAGAGCAAGGCACGAAGGCGCTTCCTACCTCTCTTCGTTATCTTCGTCTGTCCGGTGTGCTTGCCTGAGGAATTCGTTTTTAAGTTCAATCCAGCAAGTTTCGTGATCTGTTTGGGATGACGGTATTGCCGAATGTCACCTACCTCAGCTAGAAAACCCGCGATGGTGTCTCTTCCAATCCCTTTAATGGCCAGTAATTGCTGCACATGCGGGATCTGCCCCAGCAGTTCATCCAATTTCATTTCCAATTCTTCCAGCTTGCTATTAAACCAGTCGTACTGAGTCAGCAGAAGTTTCAGCTCCATTTTAGCTAACTCTGCACCTTGTTGTATGCCCACTGAACAGCTTGCTGCCTCCTTCAGATTCCTTACTCGGCCTAAACCAAGCCCACGCTTGGCAACCTCTCTCAGATGCCGCAGCAGGGTTTCATCTGGTACATCAACAAGTTCATGGGGCAGTAGATAGAGACTTAGCATTTGGATGGCTGACTTGCACTCCCAGTCCTTAAATACCGTCAGAAACTCCGGGAAATACCGGTCTAACCAATTATGGACACGTGCTTGCACAACACAAAGATCAGTCGTCAGGTGATCGCGAATTTTCATCGCTTCTCGCAGTTCGGCATAAACGCCCTGAGGAAGGTTCGGTACGGCATATCTTCCGTCTTTGACCAGTTGCGCAATGACTTTAGCATCCTTGACGTCATTCTTCGTTGGAGAATTGTCATCTAGTTCTTTGCTTTTCTTCACGTGCAGCGGATTCACTACACCGTATTTTACATGCTTTTCTTTTAGAAAATGGGCGAAGTTCAGCCAGTAATGGCCCGTTGGTTCCATCCCAACGATAATGTCCTGGAAGCCTTGCTCTATTGAAATCTTCTGAAACCAGCTTACGAACAACTCAAAGCCTTGTCGATTGTTTTCAAACGTAATGGACTTCCCAAACTCGACTCCGCGGTTGTCTTGGGCTCTCGCTACATGTTTGAATTTTGCAATGTCGACTCCGATAATTAAGGTAGAAGATGTGATTTGATTAATTCTTTCATTTTGAGTAGAATGCATGTTGTAGTCTCCTTGGTTTGTTTTTGGATCCGGTTGCTGGCGAGCGTTCAGGACCCATTAACATTTTACCAAGGAGTCTTTTTATTTCTCAAACCTCGTATTTCTTCATAATAGGAATGCTGCCCGTTACTTCAACAGGCAGCCCCATGATGCCGGCTGCCTATTCGTCATGAAGCTATCGTTCCTCGTTTGTTAAATGCCAGAATTCTTGTGCCACTTATCATTACCCATGATCCGATCAATTATATGTTCAGCTCCCCATACTGCTGCTATCTCAAGCCCTTCACATTTTGCTTTATCCGAGGGAGACAGTTCTCCTTCGTTATAAATAGAATAGCTGCCATTCAGTTGATCAATCACACATGTAGGTGGTGGCCAGGCATCTTCGTCATATTGAAATGGATGATTATCAATAATTGGCCATTCATCTGACTTCAAAACATAATCGAATATCCCTACATATTCATATAGATCATCGGGCAGCAATAGGGCAAAAAAGTACCCATAGACTGAACACTTTTCAATGTGTCCAGTCTATGGGTACCAGTGTAATCCGGCTGCTGTTTTTATTTTAGGTTCGATATATCACGAGCAACGAAAAGGTGATGGGACAAGTTTAGGCAAGATCTAAGACTTAGATTTTAAATCTCCTGACCAGCTCTTGGAGCTGCTCCGCCATCTTTGATAAATATGCCGAAGAAGATGAAATTTCCTCCATTGAAGCAAGTTGTTCTTCTGTTGCTGCTGATACCGCTTGTGTTGCAGATGCATTTGTCTCCGCAACATTAACAATTGTTCCGACTGATTGTACTACTTTTTGAGTAGAAGGAGCCATATGTAGAGCAGCCGTAGAAACCTTTTGGATTTGTTCCGAAACATCTTTAATGAATTGCTGAATTAATTCAAATGTTTGACCAGCTTCATGTACGACTTGAATGCCTACTGCGGTTTCATTTTTACTTGTTTCCATTAATTGAATGACACTTGTTGTATCATTCTGGAGCGCCGAAACGATTTCTCCAATTTGCTGAGTTAAATTCGCAGATTGCTCTGCTAGTTTACGGACTTCCCCGGCAACGACAGCAAATCCTTTTCCTTGCTCACCGGCTCTTGCCGCCTCGATGGAAGCATTAAGAGCAAGCAAATTCGTTTGCCCAGAAATTCCTTTAATCATTTCGGTAATCTTACCAACCGCATTAATGCGTTCTTCCAGGCCTTTTACAGAAAGCGCGGTATCATTCATTGTGCGGTTTATAGTTGTCATTTGGTGAAAAGCACTTTGCACCGTTTCATTACCGGATATTGCAGTATTTTTAGCCTGTAGAGCGATTGTACTGGCCTCTTTAGCATTTTTTGCGATTTGTTCCGCATCTCTAGACATGGTTTGAACTGAATCATTACTTATGTGTGCACTATCAACCTGTTCTTCTGATCCAGCAGCCACTTTGGATACGACTTCAACAATATGCTCGGTAGCCTTGCTTGTTTGATCTGCGCCGGCGCTCAGCTGCTCGGAGGAAGCGGCGAGTTGAGTGACAGTATCATTTACTTCCGTTAATATCCCGCGGAGTGAATCAGCCATTTTAGAAAAGCTGAAGGTAAGCTGGCCGATCTCGTCATTTTTTCTAACCACTACAGTCCCAGAAAGGTCCCCCTGGCTAATCTTATCTGCAATTCTGATTAACGATTTTAACGGGCGAGTTATTGAGATAACTATGAAATATACAGCAACCGCTCCGACCAATAAGAACACTGCAACAACTAACAGCGTTTGATTAAGAATTGACCTGGCAGTATCATGTTTCTCTGATGTATCCATGGTTCCAATTAACTTCCAACCGGTTAATTTATTAGTCCTAAATAAAAAACTTGTAGAAGAATTACTTTCGGACTTATACTCGGTTAATCCATCGTCTTGTTTGAAGACTTCTGTTACCCACGGCTGTTTGGCTTCTGAACCGATTTTTTCCGTTGGGTGAACGAGGTAATTTTTAGCGTTATCTAAAATTTGAATAAACCCATTTTTTCCTATCTTTACTTGGCCTGACGTTTCCGCTAGCTTTTTCAAACTCAAATCAATTCCAAACACTCCGGATCCGTCTTTAAGAGTCTCAGTAATTGAAATGATAATATCCCCGGATGCAGCATCAACATACGGATTCGTAATAATCGCTTTTCCATTCTGTGTCATGGCATCTGAATACCATGGCCTTTTTCTTGGATCGAATCCTTCAGGAAGCTTTTGCTCTGGCGCTAAAATCATGAGTCCCGCTTTTGTACCTACATATGTATTAATTAAATCTGGGTGCAATGCCATATATCGATTAATCAACTCTTTGATATTTGCTGCTTCCTCAGAACTACCTTGCGAAGCCGAAACACTTTGAGATAATAATTCAATATCCTTTATCTTAGGCTCAATCGTGCTTGTTATTATTGAATCCAGCAATTGGATTTCATTTAACGAACTATTTGAAAGTTGCTGCCCCATCTCTTGATCAGACTTGTTATAAAAAAGCCAACCAAGGATTAGGCAAGGCAAAACCAAAATAATCGCGAACGAAATGATTAATTTTGATCTAACAGAAAATCCTTTTATTCTCTGTTGCTCTGTATTCACAATAGTCATCGAAAATTCCCCCTTTTCTAGTAGATCTTTTTTTGAGAATATCGGAATTTTATATTGGTTCATTTACATGTAAATATTACCAATCCAATTTGATGCGGAAGACATCGAGAACTATATCGATTTTTACAATAACGAACGATTACAAGCAAAATCAAACGGCCTTAGTCCTATGGAATTTAGGAACAAGGCCGCTTAACTGATTTTTATTATTTATACTGTCTAGTTGACGGGGCGCTATTCAATACTGGTCTGCTCCCTGTTTTGCAGGTAGTCAGCGCACTCCTCCAGTTTTTTTCTGCACCTATCCAAGCAGCGAAAAATTTTGGCTAATTCGAATCCGATTCCGGTAGACGCTCCTGTAACCAATGCGTCTTGTTCCTTCACGAACTGTAATATAAGGAGAAACAATGATAATCGAATTCTCTGTTTTTGAAATATTTGTTTTAAGACTCGATATAAACTCATGTTGTTTTAGCAGTTTTCCCATTTTACTCTCCCCAGTAAATTTTCACCATAGTTGGCTTATGCGTTTGAATTTGTTCCTATTATACACACAACTTCTAGAATTCTTATTCTGTGTAACATACTCACCAGCTCTTACGCTTTTTATGTATAAATAGTAATGACCTCACTATTTCGGCAAAGCAAAACATTAGGCCTGTCAAATCATACTGGTCGATAGGTAGCACGCCCTCATGCATGTCGGTTTAACGGCGGATAGCTTCAGGCAGATTAATTGAGTTGGAGATCAACAATTTCACTCATTATAAAAAAATCCGCCAGGCGGCGGATATGCTATGCACGCGGCTGCGACCATTTCGCGGCCCATTTTTCCATTTCCTGAAGTGATGTTTTAAAATCATGTCCTTTCTCGGTTAGGGAGTACTCGACGGAAACAGGAACGGTTGGAAACACAACGCGGTTAACAATTCCGTTATTCTCCAAATGTCGAAGTGCATCAGTCAACGATTGCGTTCGAACGACACCAACAGCACGATGCAACTGTTGAAAGCGCTTAGGCCCCTTAGAGAGCTCCGCAATCACGAGAAAAGACCACTTCGCGCCAAGAATTTGAAGCACTTCACAAATAAGGGGGACGTCGTTGTTCTCCTCTTTAATTTGTTCCATGTGATCACCCCTTTCAATTCAACTTACAAATTGTAAGTTAGTCAATTTCTTTGGATTATATCCAAATCATTTGCCTTCTTACAAAAAGTTCGCTCATCTCCTATACTACATTCAAACAGATCGAAAAGGAAGGATGATGCTCCATGCATCGCATGATTTATTTATTAGCGTTAGGCGTTTTCTTAACGGCGACCTCTGAGCTAATCATCTCGGGAATTTTGCCGCAAATCGCAGAAGACCTAAATATTTCACTTGCCGTTAGCGGTCAGCTTGTATCCGTCTACTCATTGTCGTTTGCGATTGGGACGCCTCTCATTGTCTCAATCACGTCCAGGATCAAACGCAACCGCGTACTCACAGGCTCGCTGATCCTCTTCTTGATCGGAAGCCTAATCGCGTTTCTTAGCACAGACATTGTCACCCTCATGCTATCCAGAGTACTCTTAGGCATCACTTCCGGTGTCTATCTGGTTGCAGTCTTTAGCAGCGCATCCAAAATGGTAAAACCAGAACAGCTTGGTCGCGCAATCTCCACGATAGTGCTCGGCTTCAGCAGCGCCATGATCCTAGGTGTTCCCATCGGTATCGCGCTCGCGAATTGGTTTCACTGGCAAACTATGTTTCTCATCTTAGGCGTTCTCACGTTGCTCATACTTTACCCGATCGCTCGTTTTCTGCCGGATTTAGAGGGAGATGCCCCTGTCAGCTTCTTTCGGCAATTCAAAGTCATCGTAAGCATGGTGATCGCAGGCGGTTTTCTGATTACTTTCTTGCGAGAATCCGGGAATGCTGTCTTCTTTACTTATATGGTCCCTTATATCCAAGAAATCTTGCGATTCAATGCCGAATACAGCAGTGTCATTATGTTGGGACTCGGTCTCCTCGGAGCCACAGGAGCGCGGCTTGGAGGATTCAGTGTTGACCATTTCGGCACCGTTCGTACGATCTCTATTAGTCTAATTGTTCATATTACTGCGCTAGCTAGCCTTTTTATTGTTGGGAGCATTTCAGGACTCGCTCTTTTCTTGCTAGCCCTTCTCATCATGTCGATGTTCATTGGAGGAACAGCCATGCAAAGCTATTTCATCCAGAAGGCGCCACAAAGTTCTAATTTTGTCCTTAGCTTGAATACTTCGATTGTCCATTTGGGGCTGGCGGCAGGCACAGGGACTGGCGGATATCTTCTCGAATCTTCTCAGACACTCGCTCATCTGCCATTATATGCAGCTATAATTTTGTCTGTTGGCTTACTCATCGCAGGCGTGGTCTTTACTCGTAAATCACAATAAAAAAACCGCAGGAAAATCGGCGAGACCGATTTCCTGCGGTTATCAAGAATTTGGCGATTCCTCGTAAGACGGAATTCGGAATAGAGCTCATCCCTGCAAGCGCGGGGCTCTCCCGAGTTGCGGCCTAAGACATCGAGCAGAACCCGCTTTGTCGCCATTTAGTTGCGGAACGCTGAAACCAGGCAAGCAAGGCTGGCCATGCTATAAACAAGTTATGGGAAATGTCGGTAGTTGCCCCTTCTAATTATAAATTCGTCAAACTAGAATTTTACGTAATTAAAATTACGAGAAAGAGACCCAACTTAAATTATATATTAGATTATTAGTATTTTGATAAAATAATATATTAGCAAAAGTTCGCTGAAACGGCAAACCTATGCTTTAATAATCCGGTGGGATATATGCTCTTAAACAATTAGAACAGGAGCGGGACTTCCCTGCTTCGTATACCAGTTTATTGGTAGGGGGAGCCTTTCGAAAGCTTAGCGTGCGTTTTTCTTCAGTTGTCATCACTTCTTTGTATAAACTCGGCTAATATCAAAAAACTTCAAATTAAGTGTAGAGTCAGCATGTAACAGCGCCTATAAAAAACGCAAAGATTAACAAAATAAGACTGCAGATCCTCCAGGGATTGCAGTCTTATTTATGTGCGCCCAGCGTGCCAGTTGTGTTCTTTTAATTAAACTTATTCAATTCTAAAATGTTTCAATAGACTTGATAGTCACTGGAGAACTCACAAAGACAATATTCCTTTTCACTATCATTCTACTCGACGAATTTACTTCGTCCCTCTAGTTATGTGCTTCCATACTGTACCGTCCCATACGACATTCCCTTTGTATGATAGGGTCGTCTTGTTCTTTTTGCTCCACACTTTGAATCCCCAACCTACGTGCCCTGTATTGTCCGCTCCGTAATACGAGTTGGAGCTTCTGTTGTAATATACTTTCCCTTTCGGAGTGTGAGAAGGATCGTCACACGACCAATCTCCACTTACGTCCCCCCAACCGTTCATTTCGGCGATGATGGCCGCATCCCCTTCGACCATACCACCCGAGGTCGGACGGTTTTCAGGAATTGATACGTCGCCTTTACCTGTACTTTTACTTTCCTCTTCGCTATTGTTATTAATTTCCTCCTCGCTGTTGGTGTCGTTAGTGTATTCATTGTCGTCCTTGGCCGGCAATGCCAGATGTTCGTTTTCTTGGTAGTAGTCGTACACTTCCTGAGCCTTTCCTTCGAATTTGGTCCCTCTCAATATCATGGCAATTTGAGAATACCAATTTGCCTTGGGACCCTCCGGACCTCTCCACGCGTTTTTCAAAAAGGCGAGCAAATCGCCTCTGATCATCTGAACCGGCTGATTCGATTTGGATGGAACGACGGTAAGATCGTCTGCACGTTCCGTCTCTGCCTGCTCACCGAGACGGGATGCCCGCTCACCCATGGTGTCCGCTTCGATTTCCAGGCTCGCGTCGTTGTTGACTGTGTTCCCTTTCATCTGCATAGTGGGCTGAACCCTGCCCTGCTTCTGTTGCACTACATGCCACGCCTCATGTGGCAAATGTTTTTCCTGGCCCGGGCCGAGATGAATTTCCGAGCCCTGCGCGAAAGCTAGTGCATTCAGATCCGCTGGTTTTGACGAATTAAAGATGACCTTCGTTCCATCCATCGATAATCCGGAAAGCTGCTCAATGCCGGACTTAAGTTCGGCAGGTAATCCGGAGTCATTGTTCTCTTTCCGCTGCATGACCGCCTGCTGTGCCGTTAGAAAGGCGCGATCCCTGAACAGCTGGGCGACTGCCCGATTTCCAATCGACCGTTGTAGTTGTATCACATGTGCAGGCGCGAGCGGTAATGTTTTTTCATTTCCTGTTCTTCCGTAGGGATATCCATCTTTCCCGGATGATTTAGATGATACAAAAGTTTCTGCCTGCAGCTTCGATATGACCTTCGAGTTGTGAGCATTCGATTTCAAAATAACACCTCTTTCACCAGTTAAAGGCCGATCAAGCCGATTGACTTTACGAGCGGATTGCCTATTGATCTTATAGTACCATAGCAGCTTAAGCCTTTGATAGCTCCCGTATACTAAGGTATGGGCTTAATTCGACCCGGTTTGGGGTTGTGACAAGGTCCGACACATCTTCTACTGTTCAACTAGTGACTCAGTCTTCTGGAAATAGCGATTTAAGTTCGTCAATTACTTAATTTTCGGATTGTACTGATATGACAGTAATAGTAAGTGTTGAATCATTTACAGGCGGTCTTGCAGGGGCGTTTAGTGAAATAGAAATACCATTTAGTTTAGATGAGACGAAGGATTGAAAGGACTTAGACACCCGATCTTTGCTTTCTTATTGTTCTTATTACTTGCCGAGTGACAGCTTTTTTATTAGCAAATTGTCTGACATGTAAGGGGATCCTGCATTGAATCGTTTGATAAGTTTAATGTTATCCGTATTTAATCCCTCAAGCCCTGTAAACACGAAAGAAATTTGCGCTTGTTTTGCGATATCGATCACTTCTTGATTATATTTTCCGTGAGGCAAACAAAGTAGATTCATCTTATTGCCTAGTCTTTCGTTAAGGATGTCATCTGCTTTGATTAAATCGTTACGAATCCTGGATTTGTATTCGCTTTCAGTTTCGAACCGGTTAGCTGAGGAATTAAATATTTTCGCTGTTAACTTGGACGATACCTCTTCCTTCATTGAAGCAACAGTTTCATGCGAATTAAACGTATGGGAGTAAAAACTGAACCCTTCATTGTGCATCTCTATTATTTCTTTCCAATTCAAAATCGGGGGTGTTCTAATAGTTCCATCCTCAATGTAGCTAACAATGAGAAAAAAAGTGGCTGTCATCCCCTCTGATTTCAATACTGGATATGCGTACTGATACACAGACTCATACCCGTCATCGAACGTGATAACTACCGCATTTGGAGAAACGGCTTTTTTCTTCTGCAAAAACTCAACGAAGTCTTCAATAGATATGACATGAAAGCCATTATTTTTCAACGCTACTAAATGAGATTTAAACCTATCTGGAGTAATAGTAACAAACGATTCTACAGGATCAAGATGATGGTATGTTAATACCGCTACTTTGTTTTGGTAATAAATTTCTTGCTTATTATTAATAGTTTTATCAGTCGGGGCTGTCTTCATCCGATGGGGGTTATCTTGAAGTAACTCATCGTTAAAATTGGGTGTATATTGAGTTATTTCATTCGCAGGTTCGTTTATGGCTTGTGCAAAGGCAGGCGCGTTCATGTATTCCGGATAGCTTTGCTTCTGTATGTTCCCGGTTCTAAATTGAGAAATACCTGATGGAATCTTAATCAAGACAATAATAGTAAAAAGTAAAACAAGACATCTTCTTACTTTTAGTCTTCTCATAATAAAATCCTCTCAGTAGTTCTATTCTATTAATGGTATCCCTATCTCCCCGTATCGTTTAATAATCATAGTCTTACATGTCCAAAGGCATACGTTGAGAGTGCATCAATTCGATTGGACGCCTCCATTATTTATACGGCCTCTTAAACACAAATCAAATAAAAATCACCAACGCAACTATAAATATTGCCATAAATAGCAAAGTTCCATGTGGCGGTGTATGTAATGGTGTTCCGTGGGCAATTCCACCTGCCATGTTAATCACTTCCCATAATCAAATAACTATGTTTTTTCATTAAAAATATTCATTTTCACCCTATAGAACTCCTAAGAAATTCCAAAACCTCGTAGCTGATTTATGGTCGCCTGGGATTAGATAAAGCCTCCCTATTCGACCTATGCATGCAAGTGGTTTGATAGGAGGCTTGGTTATATAGTTAATTTAACTTCGCTAATTTCGTTTGAATATTTTTTTCGATTGCTTCCAAGCGTTGAAGCTGTTTTTCATGCTTATTTTCGCTTGATGCTGTCCTTGTTTCGCTTGCTCTAACAATTTCTTCGTGTTTTCAATCGATTTTTGAACTTTAGCTAGCTGCGCATGCAAGCTTTTCTTTTGTGATTGAACACTGTTCACGGTGCTATGTACGGCCTTATGTTGAGCTGCAGATGGATGCGTGGTTGCTGATTTCGTTGCAGCAAAAGCTGACAATGGCATTGTTGAAACGAGTGAGGCAATCGCCGTAATTAGAATAATCTTTCTCATTTTTTGACGAGTCACGAAATATCCCTCCAATTTTCATCTATTCGATTCCTTTTATTGGCTATTATAGCCAAACTAGATTAAATTCCAATGAGAAAGTATGAAAAAAGAAGCTCTTTAAAGTCTTTAACCTTTTAGCCAAAGTAGAGAAAAAGTGGACTTCCCGGCGCCTGGTACCCGCTAAATATTTAGAGCATTAAACTCGAATCCTTTCACTTACCTTCGATTCTATAATCCCACGTTTCCCTTCAAATAGAACAAGTTACTCAGAACCATCCGCTTGTGATTATTACTTCAAAATATTTTAGCATAACGATCGATCCTCGATTAATGCTTTTGGTGTAGCCCCTTCTTTATGCTCAGTATTCCTTATGACTCAAAGACTTAGATAACCGAAAATGCTCATAAATGTGAAACCTTTAATCATGTTCACCACGTTGGAATTTAATTTAACATACTTAATAGGCAGGCACTACTGATTCAAATCAAACTCTTGTATATACCATGCGTCGCATGCAAAATGGTCCGAACCGGCAAGTGGTGCATCCAGTTTCCGGAAGCCATGTTTAATATAAAAGCGATTCGCGGCTTCCATGTTTTGAAGTGTCTCTAGATAGCATGATTTGTAATGTTGCTTTGCAAATCGTAGTGATGCCTCTAGCAGATCCGCTGCAATTCCCTTCCCTCTAGCTTCTGTTAGCAAGTACATCTTCTGCAGTTCGCAAATATTGTCTTCAGGGAGACCGTATTCAGCGATCCCGCAGCCGCCTAATAGTTTGCCGCTTTCATCTAGCGCAACCCAATATGCTCTGCCCTCCTGGTTATAAAAATCGGACAGATGGCCTAAACTTTCGTCTTCCCATGCTAATCCTGAACGATTTCCTCCAAACTCGATTAAGACATTCCTGATAATTGCTTCTATTTTGCTGTTATCTTCTGCTCGAATTGTTCTAATATTCATAATGATGCCTCCATAATCGATTCATGTTCGCGTCATATTGAGTTTAGCACATCATAGGATATTCAAAAATAGAAGCGTATTTATGGTGGAAACTAAATGTATCATGGATTAAACTAAAGCTTTAGGAAGTGAGAATATGGAGGAAATTATATGGCGAAGCCAAAAGTAGCAAAACGACCTACACGTGATGAATTTGTCTTAGAGGAGATCGGCAATCAATTAACAGAAGCAATGCATGAGAACTCCGATATTCAATTGACAGTTTGGGGTATAGAGAATGTAGTCCGCGGAAAAATTGTACATATGGATCCTCGTACTGGAAAAGTCCACATCCAACGGAATGAAGAGCTAAATAAGGTTCCTTTCATGGATATTATGAAAGTAGAATATGGAAGAGATTAGTGTACCGTAAAAATAAAGTTTTAGACCGAGAAGCGTGATTTAATAATGTTTATTAGATTGAATATCGTCAGACTTCGAAAAATGAGTATTAGACTGACTATAAAAATGGAACAGGGCAGACCAAGACTTGAAAATAAAGTCTTAGACTGCCGCTGTCTTTATTAAATTAACGTGTCTGTTAGTTCAATCTCGTCTAATTTCTATATTATTTATATTATGCATTATTTTTTCAATCCAACTGACCTTTAGGAAATTCTTATTATGTGAAAGGAGTTCATCAATAAATGTTCGTGTTTTACTAATAACCTCTTGTAAAAAAACATTTACATCGACAGGTTGTTTCACCCACGAACCGTTAATATATTCACTTAATGGTTTAAGTACTAGTGCACCATGCCCTATTTTCTTTTCTGATATTATATGACTTATAAAAACTTGTTCTCCACTCTTTTGAATCTCTATCCACGAATTAAAAGAATCAATATCATTGATTATTACTAAATCAGAAGTTTTGGAAAGTAACATTGCTGCTTCAGATATTTGCTCGAACCATGTTGATAGCAAATCCAAGCCTTGTAAATCAGCGGGGATTGGTAAGTATGGTACATACCCATAACTACAGTCCTCCTTGCACACCAGCTCAAAGTAACCTGAAACACTTCCGTCATATTCAAGCTCATCAAGAGTTGCAGCTGATTTTTCAGAGTCAAACGTAATAAAATAGTTGACCGGGAAGGGTTCATGGTTTTTTTTGAGCTCTATTTTCCCATGGTAAAAATAATTTCACTTTTCCCCTAAAATCAGGAAAATATTCAGTAAGCAAATTTGCCTATTAGTTGAGAAAAAATAGAAGATCATCTGGCCGTCTTCTATCCTGTTTTTATTGATTGAACGTGCCCGTTAGCCATACATGCAGCACAAGCGCTGCACCACAGATGATGAAAATGGGTTAATCAATTCGTCAATACTTCTACTATGGCTGGGAGAGGAAGGTCGATGCGCTATGGTGCCTTAGAGCCCAACCGTTAGTCTGACTCCAACGATCACGGTGCATCACAGATTGTCGCTCCCTTTCGGGAAGCACTCATGGGAGATTAATCCTACTCTGGTTGTTGCACCAGCCTCTTATCCGAATTAGCCGTAGAGAGGAATGTTTCTAAGTGGAAGTTGTCATTGAACGTGCATGCGGGATGGATATTCACAAAGATAACATTACAGCATGTATTTTAACGTCTAAAGGAAAGGAGATTCAAACGTTTTCTACGAAAACGGTACATCTATTACAACTCATTGACTGGATTAAACAGCATGATTGTTCTCACGTTGCAATGGAAAGTACAGGCGTATTTTGGAAGCCAATCGTCAACTTGCTTGAAGCTGAAGGTATTGAATTTCTAGTGGTTAATGCTCAACATATGAAGGCATTACCTGGTCGTAAAACAGACGTCAAAGATTCGGAATGGATAGCCAAGCTTCTCCGCCATGGGCTACTTAAAGCAAGTTTCATTCCAAATCGGACTCAACGCGAACTTCGAGAACTAGTCCGGTATCGCCGTAGTATCATTGAAGAAAGATCCAGACAGCACAATCGCATTCAAAAGGTACTCGAAGGAGCTAACATTAAACTTGGTTCTGTTGTCTCGGATATTATGGGTCTCTCTTCTCGCGATATGCTCCGTGCCATTGCAGATGGCGAAGATGATCCTGAAATACTAGCAAGCTTTGCTAGGCGCACCTTGAAGCGAAAAAAGGACGAACTCGAACTTGCTCT
>NZ_JAQFVF010000052.1 GCF_027789125.1 Paenibacillus aestuarii
GGGCAGCATTCCTATTATGAAGAAATACGAGGTTTGAGAAATAAAAAGACTCCTTGGTAAAATGTTAATGGGTCCTGAACGCTCGCCAGCAACCGGATCCAAAAACAAACCAAGGAGACTACAACATGCATTCTACTCAAAATGAAAGAATTAATCAAATCACATCTTCTACCTTAATTATCGGAGTCGACATTGCAAAATTCAAACATGTAGCGAGAGCCCAAGACAACCGCGGAGTCGAGTTTGGGAAGTCCATTACGTTTGAAAACAATCGACAAGGCTTTGAGTTGTTCGTAAGCTGGTTTCAGAAGATTTCAATAGAGCAAGGCTTCCAGGACATTATCGTTGGGATGGAACCAACGGGCCATTACTGGCTGAACTTCGCCCATTTTCTAAAAGAAAAGCATGTAAAATACGGTGTAGTGAATCCGCTGCACGTGAAGAAAAGCAAAGAACTAGATGACAATTCTCCAACGAAGAATGACGTCAAGGATGCTAAAGTCATTGCGCAACTGGTCAAAGACGGAAGATATGCCGTACCGAACCTTCCTCAGGGCGTTTATGCCGAACTGCGAGAAGCGATGAAAATTCGCGATCACCTGACGACTGATCTTTGTGTTGTGCAAGCACGTGTCCATAATTGGTTAGACCGGTATTTCCCGGAGTTTCTGACGGTATTTAAGGACTGGGAGTGCAAGTCAGCCATCCAAATGCTAAGTCTCTATCTACTGCCCCATGAACTTGTTGATGTACCAGATGAAACCCTGCTGCGGCATCTGAGAGAGGTTGCCAAGCGTGGGCTTGGTTTAGGCCGAGTAAGGAATCTGAAGGAGGCAGCAAGCTGTTCAGTGGGCATACAACAAGGTGCAGAGTTAGCTAAAATGGAGCTGAAACTTCTGCTGACTCAGTACGACTGGTTTAATAGCAAGCTGGAAGAATTGGAAATGAAATTGGATGAACTGCTGGGGCAGATCCCGCATGTGCAGCAATTACTGGCCATTAAAGGGATTGGAAGAGACACCATCGCGGGTTTTCTAGCTGAGGTAGGTGACATTCGGCAATACCGTCATCCCAAACAGATCACGAAACTTGCTGGATTGAACTTAAAAACGAATTCCTCAGGCAAGCACACCGGACAGACGAAGATAACGAAGAGAGGTAGGAAGCGCCTTCGTGCCTTGCTCTTTAGAGTGATGATGCCACTGGTTGCTAAAAATACAGCATTCCGAACCTTGCATGAGTACTACACGAAACGACCGGTAAATCCATTGAAAAAGATGCAATCCCTCATCGCTTTATGTAACAAGCTCATACGAATCCTGTTTGGCGTATTGAAAAAGGGACACGAGTTCAGTGAAGAAAAGATGATCCAGGATATTCCTCGATTTGAAGAGCGATCACAAGCTGCATAAATTACGATTTTCAGTGATGATGACCTAAGCAAAAGGAAGATGACAAGAAGCACGGATGAGTCGGAACGGCGTTAACATACGGACGAAGAGATCCTGTCGGGCAGCATATCTGACCTCCACCTCATGGACAGGTTGAATGAAGGAATGTGAGAGCGAAGACTCTGCGAGATGTGGGAGGGTTGACCGCCATGAGCCCATGTGGAGATCCAAAAGTGCAACCATACTTTACCTCAGTATCCACTATTTACAGCATGTGGTATAGGTGAAGAGTTTTTTTGCACCTCTGCAACCCATAAATTTCTTCCTCTTCAACTTCATTCCATTAAAATGTTATCTACAAAGAAGTAATTGTGGTCAAAATCTAAGAAAACGAGAGTATTAAGGAGCTATGTGATTCTCCATAGAGGGAGTTATCCGGAAGGAAATGATGTAAATAAGCACGAATTGACTGGGTGTTGGAATTGCACTTACGAACGAGAGGATAACGATGATATGCAGGATAACTACGAGGTGTTATCGAAGCGTGGTTTTTGGGGAGATCAAAGGGACGGTACCTATATCAATCCTGTTTTACCTGGAGATTATAGCGATCCGGATGTCATTAGAGTCGGTGAGGATTACTATTGTATCTCTTCTACTTTACATTGCTCTCCGGGAATGGCGGTGCTGCATTCCAAAGATCTTGTTAGTTGGAGAATAATAGGACATGTCGTTAAAGATTTAACAATTATCGGCCCGGAGTACAATTATGATCGAATGAACCGTTATGGTAGAGGAGTTTGGGCAGGCTCGATCCGATTCCATAAGAATAAATTCTGGGTTTATTTTTTTACCCCCGATGAAGGACTTTTTATGAGTACGGCTGCTGAACCAGCGGGGCCCTGGGAGCCACTTCATCAAGTTTGGGAAGTTAGCGGCTGGGACGACTGTTGTTCGTTTTGGGACGATGACGGACAAGGGTACTTGGTTGCCACCAACTTTGCTGACAACTATAATATCCATCTGTTTAAACTAAGTGAAGATGGCAAAGAGCTGCTGCATGACAGTGATACGATTATCCATCAGTACAAAGGGAGCGAAGCAAATAAGATCTACAAAATCGATGGATATTACTATTTTTTTCACAGTGAGGTTCGCTGTGAGGAAGGTAAGGACGTTAGAGTCGTCATGATGTTAAGATCGAAGTATATCTATGAGCCCTATGAGGAAAAGGAGCTTATCCATACGCACGGCATCGAAATAGACCGAGAGCCTAATCAAGGCGGACTTGTTCAGACGGCCTTAGGGGAATGGTATTTCATTTCTCATCAAGGAACAGGCGGGTATTACGAAGGGAGAACGCTTAACTTGCTGCCCGTAACGTGGGTTGACGGATGGCCGATAATCGGAAATGATACGGACGGCGACGGAATTGGGGAGATGGTATGGGGAGGCAGGAAGCCGATAAACGGGTATCCTACGACGGTTCTTTCAACAAATGACGATTTTGAGAGACCGGTACTTGGACCCCAGTGGGAATGGAATCATCAACCGAAAGCCGGCAAATGGTCGTTAACGGTACGGCCCAGCTATTTGCGTCTGTACGCATGCCGTCCCATCGAAAAGGACAATTTTTTTACCGTAAGCAACATCATTTCACAAAGAGCGTTTAGAACCGTTCACAATACTGCAACCGCAAAAATAGATGTAAGCGGCATGGTTGACGAACAAGAAGCGGGTCTTTGCCATTTTGCACAAACCTATTGCACGATTGGCGTTCAACAGCGGAAGGGAACGAGGGTTCTGAAGTATAACAATTCGGGTACGATTGAGCTGGGACCGCAATTAAGGGTTTCTACCATTTGGTTAAGATCTGTCTGGAACATAGACGGAATTAACCGATTCGAATATAGCGTCGATGGGATGCATTTTACAAGCTTTGGAGGAGTCTATCAGCTGGGATGGGGGGATTACAGGGGAGATCGAATCGGGTTATACTGTTATAACAGTGAGAGCGAGCAGGGTTATATCGATGCAGACTGGTTTTGTTATGAGGCTGCTGAAGCAGTAACAAGCGGTAACGAAAGTGAATAATCGGTTCATTTGCTGTCCGTGACAAGATCAGAAAGACGGAGAACCGTACCATAGATCAAGACTAGATCATTGAGCTAACGGACACGATAGTTGAACGAAAATAATACGCAATATCGGAGAGTGAAGAATGAACAGTTTCACAGTACACGGTAAGTTAAATGATCGTGGCATTTCCGTATCGTGGACCATAGACGGACTCACGGGCGACATTGAAGCAATCGAAACGATAAAACAAATAGCGTTATTATACGCCGGCCAAACGATCGAGGTAACACCGACAGGTCCATTTATTACTGAAGACCACCTGGCACACCGTCACGGAGCGCTTTATCTTATTAATGAGACACTCGACGAGATCGAGGAAATTGGTGACAACCCGGCAAACGATTGGGTGCCGGCACGGATATATTAATAAAATTTCATATTTAGGCCACGTTCAATAATAACCATAATTGAGGAGTTTGCTTCGCGGCAACTCCTACGTTTTTATTAAAACTAAAGGGCAGGTTAGTTCCAATATATGGTACAATAAAACCGATCATATTCATTCTATTTAAGGGCTTAATAAGAAGGTTGTGAGGGTTACAAAGGATGACCTGAACGATGCAACTGCATCCTATCTTCAGGTAACGGTGGCGTAAACGCAGGAAGCAACGGTAGATATCTCTGAGAGGATGAGTGAAATGACAGGGAACCTGTTTCGAGTGCTGTTCATTGTGGTGATGATCGCCGTTATCGTGAGTGTCGATATACTTTACTTAAGACATCACTTTGCGACCCGGCTAATCGTCAACATCGGAATAGTTGCGGTGTTTGTCTCCGTCTATTTCATCTTTTTCAAGAAATCGTAAGCAAAGTAC
>NZ_JAQFVF010000053.1 GCF_027789125.1 Paenibacillus aestuarii
GGGCAGCATTCCTATTATGAAGAAATACGAGGTTTGAGAAATAAAAAGACTCCTTGGTAAAATGTTAATGGGTCCTGAACGCTCGCCAGCAACCGGATCCAAAAACAAACCAAGGAGACTACAACATGCATTCTACTCAAAATGAAAGAATTAATCAAATCACATCTTCTACCTTAATTATCGGAGTCGACATTGCAAAATTCAAACATGTAGCGAGAGCCCAAGACAACCGCGGAGTCGAGTTTGGGAAGTCCATTACGTTTGAAAACAATCGACAAGGCTTTGAGTTGTTCGTAAGCTGGTTTCAGAAGATTTCAATAGAGCAAGGCTTCCAGGACATTATCGTTGGGATGGAACCAACGGGCCATTACTGGCTGAACTTCGCCCATTTTCTAAAAGAAAAGCATGTAAAATACGGTGTAGTGAATCCGCTGCACGTGAAGAAAAGCAAAGAACTAGATGACAATTCTCCAACGAAGAATGACGTCAAGGATGCTAAAGTCATTGCGCAACTGGTCAAAGACGGAAGATATGCCGTACCGAACCTTCCTCAGGGCGTTTATGCCGAACTGCGAGAAGCGATGAAAATTCGCGATCACCTGACGACTGATCTTTGTGTTGTGCAAGCACGTGTCCATAATTGGTTAGACCGGTATTTCCCGGAGTTTCTGACGGTATTTAAGGACTGGGAGTGCAAGTCAGCCATCCAAATGCTAAGTCTCTATCTACTGCCCCATGAACTTGTTGATGTACCAGATGAAACCCTGCTGCGGCATCTGAGAGAGGTTGCCAAGCGTGGGCTTGGTTTAGGCCGAGTAAGGAATCTGAAGGAGGCAGCAAGCTGTTCAGTGGGCATACAACAAGGTGCAGAGTTAGCTAAAATGGAGCTGAAACTTCTGCTGACTCAGTACGACTGGTTTAATAGCAAGCTGGAAGAATTGGAAATGAAATTGGATGAACTGCTGGGGCAGATCCCGCATGTGCAGCAATTACTGGCCATTAAAGGGATTGGAAGAGACACCATCGCGGGTTTTCTAGCTGAGGTAGGTGACATTCGGCAATACCGTCATCCCAAACAGATCACGAAACTTGCTGGATTGAACTTAAAAACGAATTCCTCAGGCAAGCACACCGGACAGACGAAGATAACGAAGAGAGGTAGGAAGCGCCTTCGTGCCTTGCTCTTTAGAGTGATGATGCCACTGGTTGCTAAAAATACAGCATTCCGAACCTTGCATGAGTACTACACGAAACGACCGGTAAATCCATTGAAAAAGATGCAATCCCTCATCGCTTTATGTAACAAGCTCATACGAATCCTGTTTGGCGTATTGAAAAAGGGACACGAGTTCAGTGAAGAAAAGATGATCCAGGATATTCCTCGATTTGAAGAGCGATCACAAGCTGCATAAATTACGATTTTCAGTGATGATGACCTAAGCAAAAGGAAGATGACAAGAAGCACGGATGAGTCGGAACGGCGTTAACATACGGACGAAGAGATCCTGTCGGGCAGCATATCTGACCTCCACCTCATGGACAGGTTGAATGAAGGAATGTGAGAGCGAAGACTCTGCGAGATGTGGGAGGGTTGACCGCCATGAGCCCATGTGGAGATCCAAAAGTGCAACCATACTTTACCTCAGTATCCACTATTTACAGCATGTGGTATAGGTGAAGAGTTTTTTTGCACCTCTGCAACCCATAAATTTCTTCCTCTTCAACTTCATTCCATTAAAATGTTATCTACAAAGAAGTAATTGTGGTCAAAATCTAAGAAAACGAGAGTATTAAGGAGCTATGTGATTCTCCATAGAGGGAGTTTAGCGTGGAAAAAACGAAAGAGGTTCCAAATCAATGGGAGCCTCTTTTTGCCGTGGTATCACTGAAAAATAATTTAAGCATTGGCGGAGCAATCAAAGTCGTTAATATCATGCCTGGCCCTACTGCAAGGGCAGAACGATTATCCATTCCCGTCCGTTAATCTTGCTCCTAAAGCCCCGCCAATAAGTTCAGTAAGAACAGCAACGACAGTGAATGCAATTATAAAACCAATTTGATTGCTGAGGGTTGTCCCTGCAATAAAATAGCATTTTTAGGTGGTCCTAAAGACGTGAATTTTCGATATTTGAGTAGTGGATAATCCTTAGGGGACGCAGTTGAGGTGTATTATTCTTAGGATTGAAGGCAGCCGCTCGTTCTTGCCGGCTGCAGCTTGACTGTATTCCTAAAGTAAAAAGCAGCGTTCCGAAACCTCTCGGAGCGCCACTTTTTATGAAGAAGTATGAAATATTTACTTTCCACGGTAGCCCAATTGTGCAGATATTTCTCTTGTAGTGGCCACAGCTTGCTGAATAAATGTGTCCAGTACAGGTAGGACGCGGTCGGTTGGTCCGATAATACTGATGGAAGCATTCACCGCTCCGCTTGCTTCAAATATCGGCACTGCGATGCCTGTTACCCCCACGTTGCGCCGATTCGAGCTAACCTCATATCCGCGCTGCCGTATGGACGTAAGGAGATCTTTGATTTCTTCAGGATTTTTTATGGAATAAGGCGTGTAGGTTCGTATTTCTCCAGAAAGGATGTCTTCAATAAAGGCGTCTTCCTGATAGGCGAGAATGGCTCTGGACGCCGATGTTGCGTATAGAGGGAATCGCCGGTATGCTTCGACGTTAAACCGGATTGGATGCTGAGTGTCCTCAATTTTATCTACATAGATTGCATCCCGCTCATCTCGAACGCACAAGCATACAAGTTCTTCGGTTGTCTTGGCAAGCTTTTGCAAAAAGGGCTTGGAGAAGTCTGTCAGGTTATGATTTCGTAGAACTTTGTTTCCTAATTCTAAAAGTGTATATCCTAAGGAGTATTGCTTGTTCGCAGGATTTTGTTTAATAAAGCCTTCGCTCTCCAACGTCATAAGCAGTTTGTGTACAGCGCCTTTAGAAAGTCCGAGCTGTCGGCTCAATTCGCTGACGCCCATTTCCTTATCGGAATCTAGAAACGTTTTTAACAGTCTGCTGCTGTTCTTAACGGATGAAAGGTGATTGTCCATTCTACATTCAAGCTCCTTACTGGACGAGGCCAAGGGTTGCAGATTCGGTTGCTAGTGTATCATAAATGTGTAATTTTTCCTAGCTTTAGTACAAGGGGAGAAAGGGATAGGAGAGACCTCATCAGCTTTAATTTTATAATTGCACAATTTGCTAAAAACATGTTACTATATTAACAAAATTCACATATAGTAAACGATGTTCACGTATAGTGAACGAATTACGAGGGAGGATTTTTATGAAAAAATGGGGAACGGTTTTATCAATAGCAGCATTATCGGGTGCTCTGCTTTCAGGATGCGCAACTAATTCCGATAAATCGGACAAGGGTGCCGCTGCATCCGGGGATAAAGCACCTGCTGCAACGGCAGCAACATTAGTACCGGAGAAGCAGCTCGTTGTGGCGGGTAATGGTTCTACGGTCGAACAACTCATGAAGGATGAGATTTTCAAAAGGTTTAATCAAAAATATCCGGATGTGAAGCTGACCTATGTTTCCGGGGTGTCTACTGAAATTGTGGCCAAAGTTAAAGCACAAAAAGCTTCTCCTCAGATCGACGTCACTGTGATTGAAGGCGGCGAGCAGGAGGGAGGCCGAGTAGAAGGTCTTTGGGAACCTTTATCTGATAGCACGATCCCTAATATGAAGAAAGTCGATGCCAATCTCAAGGTTAAAGATAATAGCGGGGTGGCAGTTAACTATACTCCAATGGGAATTTCCTACAATGCTGAGATTGTAAAAACCAAAGGCTTGCCGGTTCCAACGTCTTGGAATGACCTGGTGAAACCTGAAATGAAGGGTAATCTTACTATGGCGGAGATTTCCAGTAACTTTGGCCGTTCCGCACTGATCATGCTCGCATACGCCAATGGCGGATCCGAGAAGAACATGGACCCGGGCTTTGATAAATTCAAAACCTTGGCAGGCTATTTGCCTACCTTTGCCAAAACTTCCGCTCAACTGCAGCAGGATCTTCAAAATAAAACAGCAGCGTATACGACTTGGACACAAGCAAGAAGCTTGGTTCAAAAAGATGCAGGGCTGAATTTGGAGTTCGTCGTACCTAAGGAAGGCACGAACCTTGTTCCTAACGTTGCAACCATGGTCAAAGGCGCCAAAGATCCTAATGCAGCGCAGCTGTTCATTGACTTCCTCTTGTCTGACGAAGTACAAGTCTTATACGGTAAGGAACTCTACTACAATCCTGCCGTTCCGGTTACTCTTCCAAAAGATATTGCGGAAAAGCTGAGCTTTGATCGCAGCAAGGTAGTGAATTTGGACCTTGAGACCGTTGGTAAAAACACATCGCTGTGGCTTGACCGTTTCAACAAAGAAGTTGCTCCTAAAGTCGGGAAATAGGTGAGGCATGTGACTAAAAAAATTGATGTAGAATTGATTAATATACAAAAGAGGTTTGGTTCAAACGTAGTTGTTGACAATTTCAATTTGCAAATCGAGCAAGGAGAGTGTATCTCCTTCCTCGGCCCTTCCGGGTGCGGGAAGACGACGACACTCAATATGATCGCCGGCTTTCTGGAGCCCGATCAAGGGGAATTGATCATCAAAGGTAAGCGTATGAATGGAGTGCCTTCCAATAAGCGGGACTTGGGCATGGTTTTTCAAACGTATTCGCTTTTTCCGCACATGACGATATTTGAGAATGTCGCGTACGGTCTCAAGCTGCGTAAAATAGCTAAGGATGAAATTCGCCGCCGCGTGAGTCAGGTGCTCGAGCTTGTGAAGCTGCCGCATGTCGCCGATCGCTATCCCAAGCAATTGTCTGGAGGACAGAGACAGCGCATTGCTATTGCAAGGGCACTTGTAACGGAGCCTACTTTATTGCTGCTGGATGAGCCGCTGAGCAATCTGGATGCCAAGCTTAGGGAAGAGCTTCGCGATGAGATGAAACGGCTTCAGCAGGAGATTGGAGTCACGACCATATTCGTAACGCACGACCAAGAGGAAGCGCTCTATTTATCCAATCGTATCGTCGTTCTTGATCATGGTAAAGTGGAACAAATTGGGAATCCTTGGGATATCTACAATCGACCCGCATCGGAGTTCGTGCATACGTTTATCGGGAAATCCAATCGAATGACGGGCATTGTGGCACAAGTGCGGGAACAAGACATTTCGCTAAGGACGGATGCTGAGTTTGCCTTAACGGCCCTGCGTCGGGAGAGGGTTTTCGCAGAGGGAGAGCATGTATCCATTTATGTCCGCCCTGAGAAAATCAATCTTTATACCGAGGCGCGTGAGGCGAATGGCTCCAACGTCATACAAGGCGTTGTAAAGCTGACTTCTTTCTTGGGAGCCTACACCGATTATGAAGTTGACATTGGACACACTAGCCTGACGGTTCGCATCCAAAGCGCACAGCAGCAAATGCAGCTTTCATACGGACAGACGGTATTTGTGGAGTGGAAGCCAGAAGATGTATTCGTCTTTTCAGGAAAGAGGAACCATCAATGAGCGGGAATCGTAGCCGTAATTTGCGAACCGCTGGCTTGCTGTTGGCGCCTGCAATTGCAGTGCTCCTAGGTGTATTCTTGCTGCCGATGGTCTACATCCTGCTGCTTAGTTTTCAAAACAATGAGGAGCAGTTTTCTTTTGAGAATTACTTGTTGTTTGTGCAGGATCCTTACTACGTACAGATCCTATGGAGGACGATCAAGTTAAGTCTATATACGGTGATCACTTGCTTCGTCTTCGGTTACCCCGTAGCCATGTATTTGGCCCGGGCTTCTAGCAAAATGCGTGGAATCATTACGTTTCTCATTATAGCTCCGCATCTTGTTAGCGTCGTGATTCGAAACTTTGGTTGGGTCATCATGCTGGGGGAGAAAGGGCTTATTAATCAAGCATTGCTCAACATCGGTCTGATCGATAAGCCGCTGAAGCTTATGTACAACGAACTTGGTGTTATTATTGGTTTAACAGATTCATTAATCGTGTATATGATCCTGGCCCTCTCGACAAGTTTCTATCAAATCGACGGCTCTTTGTACAAAGCGGCGAATATTATTGGTGCAAGCAAGCTCCGTACGTTCATCAGCGTGGATGTGCCATTAACACTGCCTGGTATGCTTGCCGGATCAACGCTCGTGTTCAGCTTATCGATGAGCTCATTCGTCACGCCGGCCTTAATGGGGGGAACCTCAGTGAAGGTGCTTCCGGTTATTGCCTATGAGAAAATTATGACGCAACTGAATTGGCAATTGGGGGCCGCAATTTCGTTTCTTTTGCTGATCTCGACAGTCGCTTTGGTGACTTTGTTTACCCGGTTGGTCGAAACCAAACGTTATAAAGAGGTGTTCTCCTCATGACTCGAAAAATTTCGCCACTGGGCATTATTACATTTATCGTGGTGCTCTTTGTCATTTCACCGCTGCTCGTGGTCATTCCGACATCCTTCACTTCGGTGAAATATCTTTCATTTCCACCGGTCGGCTTTTCTTTGAAATGGTATACGAAAATATTAGACCGTCCTGAGTTCGTGGACTCCTTCATCTTCAGCCTCGAGCTTGCTGCGCTGACAGCGATCATTTCAACCTTGATCGGCATTCTGGCAGGACTTGCCTTGCACAAGTACAAATTTCGTGGCAGCGGTATCATGACCGGATTGCTGCTATCGCCTTTGACGATCCCAGCCCTGATTATCGGGATTGCCATCTTATTATTTTTCACCCAGATTGGGATTGCTGGCACGTTTCTTGGTCTGCTGCTGGCACATGTATTGATCTCGATTCCTTATGTGGTGAGGCTTGTGCTCACAGGTCTCAGCTCCTTTGACTATACGCTGGAACGAGCTGCATACATTATGGGGGCAAAACCATGGCATGTGTTTCGGGACATCACGCTTCCCTTATTGAAGCCGGCCATTATGTCGGGCATGATCTTTGCCTTTCTGACATCATTCGATAATGTAACGGTATCTCTATTCATGGTATCCCCATCGTCGACTACGCTCCCACTTGCTATCTTTAGCCACATGCAGGAGTCATTGGATCCGTTGGTTGCTTCGATTTCTTCTGTCGTTATTTTAGTAAGTCTTGTTTTTATTATCATTCTGGAACGCGTATATGGTTTGGACCGTTTGTTTGGTTCCAATTCGCATTCCCACTAACTGGAGTCACATCATGTCATTAACGATTATAGAACGATTACAATCCTATCTGCCTGAACTGTTGAAGCTGCTTCAAGAAAGCGTGAACATGGACTCACCTTCCAGAAGCAAAGAGCAGAACGACCTGATGGCGGACTGGTATGCTCATCATTTTACTCGCCTGACTGGCGGAAAAGTCGAACGCATTGCACATCCCACAGCAGGAGATCGTCTTCTATGCTATGTGGGCAACGGTCCTAAGCAGATCTTGCTTCTTGGCCATTATGATACCGTCTGGCCGCTCGGCGAAGCCAAGCGACGGCCTTTCCGCATCGAGGACGGCAAGGCTTACGGTCCCGGCGTCTATGATATGAAAGCCGGCTTGCTGCAGGCTATGTTTGCCATTAAGGTCTTGCAGGATATGGGACGGTTACCGGAGGATAAGCGGGTGGTTATGCTGTTTAACAGCGATGAGGAAATTGGAAGCCCGACTTCCCGAGAGCTCATCGAAGACGTCGCCAGGCTATCCTCTGTCGCTTTCATTTTAGAGCCGCCTATGGAGCCAAGCGGAGCCCTCAAAACGTCCCGCAAAGGAAACGGACGCTATAAACTGACGGTAAAAGGGAGATCCGCCCATTCCGGTGTCAATCCGCAAATGGGAGTTTCCGCTATAGAGGAATTGGCATACCAAATTCAGCGACTTCATGGATGGACAGACTATTCGCTGGGTACGACCGTCAATGTCGGTGTTGTTCAAGGAGGAATCGGCAGTAATGTTGTGGCCGAGCATGCGGAGGCGGAGATCGATGTTCGAGTAGCGACATTAAGTGAAGCAAAGCGGCTTGAAGCACAATTCGCTGCGCTTCAGGCGAAACATCCGGATGCCGAACTGACGGTTTCGGGGCGAATGAACCGCCCTCCAATGGAACGAACCGCGGCTATCGGTTCACTATACGAGCTTGCCCGAGATTTGGCTCACGCCGAATTTGCTACGGTACTCGAAGAAACGGCGACAGGTGGAGTAAGTGACGGAAATTTCACTGCTGTGGTAGGGACTCCGACGTTAGACGGGCTTGGTGCGAGAGGTGATCATGCGCATTCTCCGCTTGAGTATGTTCAGATTGATGAAATCCCATTTCGAACAGCGCTATTAGCAAGGTTGATTGAGCATTGTTAATAGAACTGCCATACATGGAAGAACTCGGTTGGCTTCATTGGGCAAGGCCTTATTGGAGCCAATTGTGTTTAATGAGAAGGGAATGATTAATATGTCATATAACAGTATTATTATTCGCATGGAGTTGGATCATGCCACAGTTGACTTTGGACAAGTGGCTGCCATCATCTCCAAAACAGGGGGGGATATCACTTCCATCGATATGATTCGTTCCGGACAAGATTCATCTGTCCGCGATGTGACAGTGGATGCCTCAGATTCACTTGAACCACAGATCATTAGCTCACTTAGAGAGATGAAAGGGATCAAAGTGATCAACGTCTCGGATCGTACATTTCTGGCGCATTTGGGCGGTAAAATTTCAACACAACCCCGTCTTGCGATTAAGAATCGGGACGATCTATCCAGAGTATATACGCCTGGAGTGGCACGGGTCTGCACCTCCATCCATGAGAATCCCCATAAGGCATACTCCTTGACCATCAAAAGAAATACGGTTGCTGTTATTTCGGACGGAACGGCTGTATTAGGATTGGGCGATATCGGTCCTCATGCCGCCGCTCCAGTCATGGAGGGCAAGGCCATGCTGTTTAAACAGCTTGCAGATGTGGATGCGTTTCCCATCTGCCTGGACACGAAGGATACAGAAGAGATCATTCGTACGATCAAAGTGATCAGTCCGATCTTCGGCGGCATTAATTTAGAAGACATCAGTTCTCCACGCTGCTTCGAAATCGAATCCCGTTTGGTTGATGAATTGGATATTCCTATATTTCATGATGATCAGCATGGTACAGCGGTTGTTGTCATAGCAGGGCTTATTAATGCATTGAAGGTTGTGGGGAAGCGAATGGAACAGATCCGTGTCGTCGTTAATGGAATTGGAGCCGCTGGCGTATCCATCTGCAAAATGTTACTTGCAGCTGGAGTCAAGAGCCTTGTTCCAGTGGACAGGGATGGTATTATATTCCGTGGCGGGGATTATGCGCATCCGATGTGGAAATGGCTTGCCGAAAAACCGCAGGTGGAAACGCAGCAAGGCGACTTGAAAGACGCGATCTGCGGGGCGGATGTCTTTATCGGCGTGTCCAGAGGAGGGCTGTTGACTGGGGAGGATGTAAAGAAAATGGCGGCTAACAGCATCGTTTTTGCAATGGCCAACCCGCATCCAGAGATTGAGCCTGAGGAAGCGCTGCCGCATGTGCGGGTCTTCGCGACAGGCCGAAGTGATTACCCAAACCAAATCAATAATGTACTCGTATTCCCTGGTCTGTTCAGAGGAGCTTTGGATTGCCGGGCCAGCCGCATTAATGAACCGATGAAGCTTGCGGCAGCCCGAGCTATTGCTTCTGTAGTTTATGAGAATGAATTGAATGAACATTATATCATCCCAAGTATCTTTAACGATCAGGTCGTTGCCAAAGTAAGGAAAGCCGTTATCGAAGCAGCTATTTTAACGGGAGTAGCGCGCAGGACTCCTCCTGATTTTAGGTAATTTATAAACAATAAAAACGCAAGGGTGAGTTTACAATCAGACTCGTCCTTGCGTTTTATTTTAATTTGGACACCATCGTATAAAACCATGGGCTTTTTCAATTTCCTTTGTAAATGTTTCAACGGAAGCGGCACCTTTGTCAACATAATCGGGGTTGAAAGCATAAACCTCTTTGGTAAATGCGAGAATAACCGTTGGTTTCTCTATTAATTGAATGGCTTTGTTAATCCTTCTCATTCCATTTAAGCCTCAAATCCACTATATATGGAAAGCATTGTTCTTTAGCGCCTTTACATGTTTTGTAGCAGAACCATTTTATACTTGGATTGGACATTACGACCCTAAAGATTGGAAATATTATACGCCTTCCCCGTCTACCTATTAATTTATATTGTTGCTGACTGGTTAAGCAGGAGAAGTAGCTTTGCACCAATAGTAATAAACGATTGAAATTTACTCCATGAACGAGCGCTCGTTTAAGATATCATATTTTTGAATGTCCATTCTCATCCTGTTTCCCCACTTTTTTAAAAACGGCGCGTACTCATGTCTTTCAACATGAGCGGTCAGCGATTCTTGATCTTCCCACCGCTGGACAGTCAGTATGCGTCCGGCGGGCGCATCTTCCAAAGTAAAGGCATAAAAGAGGCATCCCTTTTCAACTCTCGTACTGGTAACGACAGCCTGAACGTCTGCAGTGAACTCATTCACATCAGACGGATTTAGGTGAACGTAACCTAGGAGTAAAATCATTGTTGTTCATCCTTTTTTTCAATCATTCGAGCTGTCGTCCTTATACGACCGTGAGCACAATCTTGCCTTGGATGTGTCCACCGGCTGCTCGTTGATGCGCCTTCCCAGCTTCGGCAAGTGGGAACGTGCTGTCGATGGCGACGTGAACCTTCCCCGCATCGAGCAAGCGCCCGAATTCCGCCAGCTGCGAGCCGTTTGATCGCACTTGGGTCATCGATACGGTTATGCCCAGCTTTGCAGCTTCTTCGGCATCGGTGAAACCTATGAACACTGGGAACAAAGCGCCACCACGCTTGAGAGTACGCAAGAAACGTCCGGTTGGTGGACCGCCTAGAGTATCGAGGACGAGATCAACATCATGGGCGATGTCCTCGGGAGGGTTCTTGGTGTAGTCGATGAATTCGTCGGCACCTAGCTCGCGCAGGAACGACTCATGCTTGCCTGATGCCACCGCGATGACGTGCGCACCCTGCCATTTAGCGAGCTGCACCGCTAAGTGTCCCACGCCTCCCGCGGCACCATTGACGAGTACTGTCTTGCCGCTCAGCGGCACTGGGCGATGCGACTCCGGTTGAAATGGATTTGCTTCATCGTGTCCCAGCTCAATCAGGTACTGCCATCCGGTGAGACCTGCCATCGGAGCCCCTGAGGCTTGCACATGATCAATACCAGCCGGTTTTAGTGCAAGATCCGACGCTGGCGCGGCGACGTACTCGGCATAAGCAGCGCTCTCCCCCATGCTCGGAAAGCGAACCATGCCGAATACTTCATCGCCGATGGAGAAACCTTGCACATCCGTGGCTACCGCCTCGACGACGCCCGATATGTCCGACCCCAGAATGAAGGGAAAGGACACTGCCGGTTGCCACTCAGGAGGAAGATCCTTATACCCCTCGCGCAAGTACCAGTCGGGAGGATTGATGCCAACTGCGTGAACGCGGACAAGTACCTCACCAGGTTTCAGCTCGGGAAGCGGCGCCTCCTCGTAACGCAGTACCTCAGGACCGCCGAATTCATGCAGACGAATTGCTTTCATTGAATTTTTAGACATCATACTTTCTCCTTTCATGCAGATGAGTTATACTTACCAGAGCAGTGCTCCGTATAATCGGATCACTGTTCCGTTTTTGAGTATACGGAGCGATGCTCCGTTTGTCAAGGGAGTATTTTATGAGAGCCGATGCAAAGAAAAATTATGAGCACATACTTGCAGTCGCAAACGTCGTTATAGCCGAGCACGGCGTTGATGCATCGCTGCGCGACATCGCTCGCAGAGCTGGTGTCGGGCTCGGCACGCTTTATCGTCATTTTCCGACGAGAGAGGCACTGCTCGAAGCTTTGCTCCGCGCGAGCTTCGACGAGTTTACGACAAAGGCACGTATACTCGAAACTGCGAGTTCACCAGATGATGCACTTGTGTCGTGGTTACGCGAAGTCGTTGAATTCACGAGCAATTATCAAGGTGTTGTGGACGTGATGATGGCAGCCAAGGAGGATCCGGAGTCCGCACTCCACGCTTCATGCATCACGATGCGCACGGCAGGCACGAAGCTTCTCGCTCGCGCTCAGGCCGAGGGATTGGCGCGTATAGACATGGATGGTGATGACCTGTTCTCGCTAGCTGCTGCGCTTGCGTGGCTCAGCAACCAGCCGTCGTCCGCGCCAAGGGCTGACCATCTCTTCAGTATTATCGCGAGCGCGATCTTGACGAATCGAGCGGGCAGCGATTTCAGGGCGTGACTTAATTCGTACACCCTAATAAGGGACTGTGACACAACACAAAAGATTGAACTATCGGGAGACGTAGTTGAACCCAGAACAGGGAGCAGACCACCAAGGTGCTGCTCCCTGATTCATTAAAGTAACGGGAAGGAGAGTTGAGGAACGTGCTAAAATATATGTATTGCTCGTAAGGAGGAGGGATTCAAAATGGAGATAAGAAAGTTCACTGATACGGATATCAATCAGATTGTCTCCTTATTCTACGAAACAGTGCATTCGGTAAACAAACGGGACTACTCGCAAGAGCAACTCGATGCTTGGGCTCCCAAAGATGAAGAGACGCTCAAACTGAATACTTGGAAAGACTCTCTGAGTCAAAATGTCACATTTGTTGCGGAGATCAAAGGTGAAATAGTCGGTTTTTCTGATATGACACACTATGGTCACTTAGATAGACTTTACATTCATAAGGATTTTCAGGGACAAGGAATTGCTTCTGCCTTGGTGAACACACTTGAATTTGAAGCAAGAGGATTAGGTCTTTTTGAAATTGATACAGAGGCAAGTATAACTGCTAAACCATTTTTTGAACGTCAAGGATACCGAATAATTCAGTCGCAGGTTGTTGAACGCAAGGGTGTTATGTTAGCTAATTTCAAGATGGTTAAAAACATGTTACGCTAACGGATAACAAGTAGGTTCAAGTAATCAGACGAAGAGGGGGAAACCGATATGAAGACGATTAAGTGCATGATGGACCACCTGTACTGGGCGGACGGACGCATCTTGGACGCGCTCGAGGAGAGTGAGACGAAGAACAAGGACCTTCTGAAGCTAGTTCGGCACGTTGCGGTCGCGGAACAAGTCTGGCTGTCTCGATTGCAGGGTAAGGGCAGCGCGCAATATTCGTTATGGGAGGAAGCTGAGGACCTGACGTCGATCCGGATGATGTTCGAAGAAAACGCCAAGCAATATCGCGACTATATCGAAGGGCTCGAGGAATCCGAGTTGGACGAAATGATCGACTATGCGAACCAGAGCGGAGTTCCGTTCCGAACGTCCGTCCGGGACATCCTGTCGCAAGTCCTCTTACATGGGCAATATCACCGGGGACAGATCAACCGGACACTTCGGATCGAATCAGCAGAGCCTGTCCAAGTCGATTACATTACATTCGTGAGATCTAACGGGGCCTAATAATAACCAGTACTAGCGGAAAGGGTTTGGGATTGAACTAAAGGGGACACGATAGTGAAATAACCAGGGAGCAGATCGCCAAGGCAACTGCTCCCTGGTTTTATTAAAGTAACAGACAGAATACTTCAAATATCTTTTAGATGCATTACGAACGTAAGTTCTGATATAATATAACAATAAATTGAAATCGAAAGGAAGCTGCTATGAACGCAATAGAAGTTATAGTCCAGAATTTGAGCGAGGTTCGGCGCAGAAGCATGATTATTTGGGGAAGTATTCCGGATGATTTTTTGGACTGGAGACCGGATTCAGAAGCTATGAGCATAAAAGAGATGATTCGCCATGTCCTGGATAGTGAACACTATTACCACCTTGCCTTGTTGAATGAAGGAAGTCTAACCGCTTATGAATCCCCTTACGAGACGCGTACTTTTACAACGCTCAAAGAGGAACTTAACTTCTCAGAAACCTATCGGAATGCATTTTTGAATACAGTAAAATCCTATACACAAGAGGATTTAACAAGAATCCAGATTGATAGAAAAGACGTAGGGTATATTCGATCATTAGGTGATATGCTTATGAGAATTGCATACCATGAAGCAGTACATTCGGGTCAACTTTTGGATTATTTAAGATCAGCCGGATTAAAGAGGCCAAAGGTTTGGGACTGAATTTAAAGAGAGATTGAGCTAACGGGCACACTAGTTGAACCACCAGTTTTAAAATCTTCTATTAGAAGCAAACCAGAATTAATTGCCCTAATTGGAGGTTTCATTATGATTTTAAGTGAACTTTGGCATCATTATGAAGCGGACAAGAGAATTCAAGGGTTTAGTCCAAATACGTTGAAAGTTTATGCTTTGCAGCTCAAGATGCTGATTACGAATCTAGGAGATTTAGATATTTCCGAGCTAACTCTGATTTTATTGAAGGAAAAAGGGTTCAAAGCAAAGAGAAGTTTATTTCACTACTGAGTGTAAAGTATGGTTGAAGAAGTATTATCCAATCGTGAGGACTCATGTAAGGCTTTATTTGTTACTGATACAAAGCCGGTTAAGCGTATGGCCTTTCCAACACTCAGGTGGGTATTAAAAACGCTTGCAGATCGCGGAGAAATTGAGGCAAGTGTGTATCCCCATCTGTTTCGCCATACCTATGCATGTCAGCTGCTTGATAACGGAGCACCTTTAGATTTTATTCAAGGCATGCTGGGGCATGAAAAAGCCTCCACCACACAAATCTATGTTCAACTCCGCGGAGTAGCGCTTTATCGTCGGTATTTTTAGTATGTGTAGTTGCAAAAGAGCAAAATGATCAGGGGAGCTATGTAGCTCTAATGCGATTTTTATTCGGAAAAAACCTGTATATTAACCTTTCAGTGTATGAAATGACTTATTTTACGCAATAAAACCGAACAATAGCTTGCTAAAATCTAAGAACTTATGTATTATTAACTTATAATTTTGAGACGTAGAGTCGATTTTGCTCAGAAGGTGGTCTCATGCTTCCCCCAGATTCCGTTGAGTATAAGAAGAAGCTCTGTCACTTGTATAACGAAATTTCCAAGGAATTGTTCGGGTTTGGCACTACGTATCTCCGAGCGGCGCTTGAGGACAATATCATCACGTTATACGCCAAGCACCGCAAGTCCCCGCGTTCTACGGCTTTGGAAGGTGAGGCTCCGACGTTGAAATATGAGGTCGATTTCACTATGTCCTCGATTTACAAGAGGCGGATCCGCGAACGACTGGAGCAGGAGTTTGGGCTGAATATCGACGCCGTGTTAAGGGATTACGACCCGAATACCCAATGGTCCATTACCAACATCATATTGAAGAACGAGTAGGAGGAGTCTCCCTTTTGATTTATCTTAAGGGATTCCCGGACTGGCTCGTCGCACAGGAAAGACGCCTTTTCATTGTTTACAATGCGAAGCGCTCTTGAGAGAAGAATCTTCTTTCAGGAGCGCTTATTTGTTTCTTCGTTTGCCGTCCCTCGTTGGGAAGGGATTTGGCCAATCAGGAATCTGGGGATCGTCAATGACAAAGACTACATCGATGGACTTAGCTTTATCGACCTTCGTTAATCACACACTCGGGAGGAACATGAAAGTGAAAAAAATGGTTCGCAGTCTTCTTACTGTATCTCTTATTGGATTAGCTCTGTCTGGTTGCGGAACGAGTGCTCCGAAGGAGCAAGCGGGCGCTACTGCCGGGGCGGCATCGTCTGCACCGAAGGGAGAGCCTACCCAGCTCGTAATTTCGACATGGGGATTTTCCGACGACTTTTTCAAAAAGGAAATTTACGCGCCATTCGAAAAGGAACATAACGTGAAGATCGTGCTCGATACGGGCAACAACGCCGACCGTTTAAATAAGGTGCGCCAAGGAACCTCAAATGTGGATCTGATTTACTTGTCCGACTATTACGCACAGCAAGGCATTGATGCTGGCTTGTTTGAAAAAATCGACCGCAGCCGAATTCCGAACCTGAATGACATTTATGACATGGCGAAGGCGCCGCTGGGTCAAGACTACGGTCCGGCTTATACGATCTCGCAATTGGGAATTGCCTATAATCCGAAAGCTACCGGTGGTAAGGAACTGAAGTCATGGAGCGATCTGTGGAGCCCAGAACTTGCGAAGAAGCTGACCATGCCGAACATTACGGGCACGACAGGGCCGATGATTTTGGATGCCGCATCCCGGGTCGCGGGAAGCACGCCGTTTAATGAAGATCAAGCGTTTGCGAAGCTTAAAGATCTGAATAAGAGCGTGGTGAAGTACTACGGCCAAACGTCCGAGTTCGTCAACATGTTCGCCCAAGGTGAAATTGCTGCAGGACCGATCATGGAAATGTATGTGAAGGATCTGAAGGCAGCGGTACCGGAGACGAAGTTCATTACGCCGCAAGAGGGCGGCTATGCCATCATGAACACGGTGAACGTCGTGAAAGGCAGCAAGAATAAGCAGCTCGCGGAAGATTTCATCAACTATCACTTGAGCAAAGAAGTACAGGAGAAGGTAGCGAAGGCGAAGGTTGATTCTCCGGTCAATACGAAGCTTCAATTGACAGGAGCGGATGCTGAGGGCATTACTTACGGAGCGGATACCGTCAATAAGTTGAACAAATTGGATATGAAGTTTGTCAATCAAAATTTGAAGGCGTGGATCGACCGGTTTAACAAGCAAGTTGCACAATAAACCAAATTGAACAGGGTATATGGCAGTAGGGCATGTACCCTTGTTTTTATTGCGGGAGGAGGGAACATCACCTTGAGCAAAAAAGTCATTCTGGACGTAGACACGGGAGTGGACGACGCGCTGGGTATTTTGCTGGCCGTCAAGAGCGGTGAGCTCGACATTCTAGGTATCACCACGGTCAGCGGCAATGTATCGCTGGCACAGGCCACGGTCAATACTTGTAAAATCCTGCAGTTCGCCGGAGCTGAGCATATTCCAGTCGTGCGAGGCGCGAGCAAGCCGCTGCTTCGCCAAGAGCATTTTGAGCATCGCGTTCATGGCAAGGACGGGCTCGGAGGTGCACTTCGCGATATGCCGCTGCATATAGAGCCAGCCGAAGGAAATGCGTCTGATTATATTGTCGATCAGGTTCGCCGTTATCCCGGAGAAGTGACGCTGATCATGACGGCGCCGCTGACGAATCTGGCTGCTGCACTTATCAAATATCCGGAACTGGTACGCGATGTGAAAGAGGTTATTGTGATGGGCGGCGTTGTGATGAGCTACGGCAACGTGACACCTACCGCCGAATACAACATGTACGTGGATCCGGAAGCGGCGAAGCTGGTCTTTCAGGCCGGGTTCCCGTCCTTGATTCTCGTAGGGCTGGATGTCACGCGTAAGGCGCTGCTTACAGAAGAGCATATCAATAAGCTTAACGATGCGACGATGCAGCAATACGTTCGGGAAAGCACCCGAGATTATTTGAACCGCTATTACGAGCGTAACGGGGTACGGGCCTGCGCCCTTCATGACCCGCTGGCGGTCGGAGTCGCACTGACTCGCTCCGTTGTGACGATGAAATCTTATTATGTCGACGTAGAAACGAGAAGCGAGCTTTGCGACGGTCAAACGGTTTGCGATTTCCAAAATCGGCTGCAGCGCGAGCCAAATGTTCAAGTATGCACCGAAGTGGATACGGATGCATTTCTGGCCATGTTTCTTCGCGTACTTGACGCCTAGCGAACCAAAGGGAATAGGAGAATGCAGCAATGAAGAGATCGTACATCACGTTACTGCTGCTGCCGGGTTTCGTCTTTCTGGCGGCGTTTATGCTAATTCCCATTCTGCTTACCGTCGGCTCCACCTTTTTCGATAAGGGACAGCTGACGTTAGGCGGGTATTGGCACTTTTTGGGAGACCCTTATTTCTTGAAGATTTTATGGACCACCTTAAGGGTCAGCTTGGTCACCACTATATTATGCGTGTTGATTGGCTTCCCGGTATCTTATTATATTTCCCGCCGAAGTCCGCGACATAAAGCGGTGCTGCTGGGTTTGGCGATTTTCCCCCTACTGACGAGCTCTGTTGTGCGTTCATTCAGTTGGATGATCATTCTTGGCAAAAAAGGGCTGCTCAACAATACGCTGATTGCGTTAGGCATCGTGAAAGAGCCGCTGGACATCCTCTACACTCCTACGGCGATGATGATCGGCCTGGTGCATCTGTTTTTGCCGCTGATTATTATCACGTTGGTCGGCGTCATGGAAAATATCGATCCCGATCTGCTCAAGGCAGCGGAGAGTCTCGGCGCAAGTCGCTTGAAGGCGTTCGTCCGGGTGATCGTTCCATTAAGCGTACCGGGTCTTATCATAGGGAGCATCCTGGTGTTCGTCGGCAGCTTGACCGCTTATACAACGCCCGCCTTACTCGGGGGCAAGCAGCGCGTCATCTCTACGTTCCTTTATCAGAACGCGATTACGTTGAACGACTGGTATTTGGCCTCTGTCGTGGCCACGATAATGATGGCGATTACGTTCATCGTGATCGCGCTAATGAACAAACTCGCTAATAAAGTGAATCCAAAGGGGTAGTCGGATGCGAGAGAACAATCGAGGGCTTGGCCTGTTTACGCTACTTGTTTATATATTTTTGCTGGGGCCGCTGTTGATCATTGCGGTCGCCTCGTTTGAGCCGACCAGCGTGCTGAAGTTTCCGCCGACGGGTTTTTCGCTCAAGTGGTACCACAATATCTTGGAAGTGACGATGTTTGTCAAAACCTTTTACACCTCCATTATTGTGTCGCTGGCGGGCAACGTGCTCGCGTTGCTTCTGGGGCTGCCCGCTGCCTACGCGCTGAGCCGCTTCTCCTTCAAGGGTAAAGAGGCACTGAACGCGGTGTTTATTTCGCCGGTGCTGATTCCGGGCATTGTTCTCGGTTTCACCATGCTGAAATATTTAGTTTCGGCCTATCATTTGCCGATTTACTCAGCGCTTCTGTTCGGGCATACGGTGATCATGCTTCCTTTTATTATCCGGGTGATCGCCTCCAGCTTATCTAACTTTGATTTTGCCGTGGAGGAAGCGGCTTTAAGTCTTGGGGCTGGCCGACTGGCCACCTTCTTCAAGGTGGTGCTGCCGAATATTAAGTCGGGCATTATCGCAGCAGTGCTGATCGCGTTTCTGGAATCGTTCAATAATGTGGACATTTCGGTATTTATGACAGGACCGGGTGTCAGCACGCTGCCGATTCAAATGCTAACCTACGTGGAGAACCATTTCGATCCGACCATCGCTGCGATATCTGTCTTACTTATGGTGTTTACAGCTGTCGTGATGTTTTTGATCGAACGGCTCATGGGTCTGTCTTATTTTACCAAACGATAATGGAGGCTTTCATCCATGGCATTACTAACATTGGAAAACGTGTCGGTCGCCTACGATCAACAATATATATTGAAAGACTTTAACCTAAGCGTGGACAAAGGGAGCCTCATTTCGCTGCTGGGGCCGAGTGGCTGCGGCAAGACGACGACGCTGCGATTGATCGCGGGCTTTTTGGAAGCGCAGCAGGGGCGTTTTATGCTGAATGGCAAAGATTATACGCGAGTGCCGGTGAACAAGCGCAACTTTGGGTTCGTCTTTCAGAGCTATGCGCTGTTCCCTCACTTGAATGTGTTCGATAATGTGGCCTTCGGGCTTCGCCTACGCAAGGTGAGCGGGTCCGAGCTGGAACGGCGGGTCAGCCGCATCCTGGAGACGGTCAGCCTGTCCGGCTTCGAGAAGCGCTTCCCGAAAGAGCTGTCCGGGGGACAGCGCCAACGGGTGGCGATTGCGCGGGCGCTCGTCATCGAACCCGACCTGCTGCTGTTCGATGAGCCGCTCAGCAATCTGGACGCGAATTTGCGTGTGAACATGCGTGTGGAGATTCGGCGCATCCAGCAGGAGCTTGGCATTACTACGGTCTATGTGTCCCATGATCAGGAGGAGTGTTTCTCCATTTCGGACCAGGTGGCCATTATGAATAAAGGGGTTATCGAGCAGTTGGATAAGCCTTCCGTTGCATTCAAGTATCCGCGGACGGAATTTGTTGCACGTTTTATCGGGTTTACCAACTTTATCGCGTTCGAAAGCCGGGAGGAAGGCTCGGGCAGCGGAGTAATCCGGCTTCGGACGAAGGATCACACATTCTTGACGCAGCTCGCGCCCGGTCAGGTCAAGTCCAACGGCATGACAGGGGCCATTCGCCCTGATGATGTGCTGATGGGCACGGATCAGCAGCTGGCGGGGGAAGCCAATCAATTGAGCGGCCGCGTGAAGGTCAGCACTTACCTAGGACGAAGCTATCAGTATGTGGTAGAGACGTCTCTCGGCGATTTTACTGTAAATAAAGAAATGGAGCTCCCTTATGCCAGCGGACAACCGGTTCGACTGGTGCTGCCGAGCGAGAAGCTGGTATTGGTGGAGTAGCGCAAGCAGGAGGAGCGACATCATGAAAGTCGATTTGCTTATTGAGAATATTCATATCTTTAATAGCTATTTTAAAAAATTCATCCCTGGTCATGCAGCGGTTCTGGACGGCCGATTCTTCTACATCGGCCACAAGGGGGTCGATCGTTTCGATGCAGCCGAGCGGCTGGACGGCCAAGGGCGCTATATGATTCCCGGGCTGATCGATATTCATCTGCATATTGAGAGCACTATGGTCACTCCGCAGGCGTTCTCTAACGGACTAATCCGGAATGGTGTGACCACCATTGTTCCTGAACCTCACGAAATGGCGAACGTATTCGGCCTGGAGGGCGTCAAGGAAATGATAGCCGCTAGCAAAGAGTGCGTGGCCGACATGTTCTACGCGCTGCCAAGTTCGGTACCGGCAACCTCCATGGAAACGACGGGCGGTACGATCGAGATCGAGGATATGGACGAGCTGCTGCGTACGGAGCGCATTATTTGCCTGGGCGAGATTATGAACTATGTGGATATCATCACTGATCGTGACTGCAAAACGAACCAGATCTTGAACCATATGCGCCAGCATCATCCGCAGCTGATCATCGAGGGGCATTGTCCGCAGCTGCTGGATCTGGACCTGCAACGGGTGATCTATAGCGGGGTGGATTCGGATCATACGCATCAAACGGTCGAGGGCATGGAAGCACGGATTGCCGCTGGGATGTTTCTTGAAATTCAGGAAAAGTCGATGACCGCTGAAGTCATGAAGTATTTAATCAGTCAGGATGTGGCGGAGCATTTCTGCTTCGTGACGGATGACGTCATGCCGGATTCTTTCCAGCGCCGAGGGCATTTGAATCAAATTGTGCGCAAGGCGATGGAGATGGGCATGGAACCGGAAAAAGCCATCTATGCGGCCACCTTCACGCCGGCACGCCGGATGAGAATGTATGATCGCGGAGCTATCGCGCCCGGCAAAATTGCAGATTTCGTGCTGTTGTCGGATTTGGAGAAGCTGTCGATTGAGCAAGTATACAAGAATGGAAGAAACGTCTACTCCGTAGGCGAGTCCTATGCTGCTGCAAACTCGTCGTACACGTTCCCTTCACATTTTTACAGCAGTGTGAAGCTGAATGAACTGGAAGCGGAGGACTTTGACGTCCAAGTCAAGGCTGCGGACGGAACACATAAGTGCCGTGTGATGATGGTTAAGAACGGCTCGACGTTTACGGAAGAGCATATCGGGGAAGCGGAGATCAAGGACGGACGGCTGCAGTGGCAGGAAAGCGGCTTCGGACTGATCGCCACCTTCGAGCGTTACGGCAAAGGCGGCGGCCGAGGCTACGGTCTGATCGGCGGCGATACGATTCAGCGTGGGGCAGTTGCTACGACCTATTCGCATGATAATCATAACCTGCTTGTCGTGGGGCATGATCCGACGGATATGCAGCTTGCTGCCAATCTGGTCATTCGGAATCAAGGGGGCTTTGCCGTCGTACACCAGGGGCAGATCTTGGCGAATCTCCAGCTTCCAGTAGGCGGAATCCTGACGGAAGCGCCGCTGGAGCAAGCTGCCGAAGAAGTGCAGCGTCTGACCGATGCGATGAGGTCGCTGGGTTACAATCATTATAACCCTATTATGTCGATAAGCACCCATTCCTTGCCGGTCAGCCCGGCGCTCAAGATCACGGATTTTGGCCTGATTGATGTCAATAAGGGAGAGGTCGTCAGCCTGCTGGTTGCGGATCATTAAGCTTGGGTTGAAGCGAGGAACTAGAATGAAGATTATTGTCATTGGCAGCGCCAATATGGATATGGTGATGCAGACGGATCGGATGCCGAGTATCGGCGAGACGATTCATGGGGGAGGATTCTTCCTGTCCCCCGGCGGCAAAGGAGCCAATCAAGCCGTAGCTAGCGCCAAAATGGGCGCGGAGACATGGATGATGGCAAAAGTAGGGGACGATATTTTCGGCCGCTCTCTGCTGGACAGCCTCTCTGGATTCGGGGTCCGTACGGACTACATGTCGGCTGAGCCGAAGGTAACGACTGGGGTTGCCGCTATCACGGTATGTAATGGGGATAATTGTATTATTTTGGATAGCGGCGCCAACGACAGGGTTACCCCTGATTATATTGCCGGGTATAAGGAAGAGCTGCTTTCGGCCGCTGCTATTATGCTACAGCTGGAAATTCCTATGGAGTCTGTAATTGCGGCTATAGAGCTGGTGAAAGGGAAAGTGCCTATTTTTCTCAATCCGGCCCCTGCCGTTCCGATCGAAGATGCGATTTTGCAAGGCGTGGACTATTTTACCCCTAATGAAATCGAATGCCGGCTATATACCGGTGTAGATATTCAAACTACGGATGATGCTTTCGCTGCATTAACGATTTTACGGGCTAAAGGGATACGCTATCCGCTTATTACGCTTGGCGAGAAGGGCGTCGTCTATTATAACGGACGCGATAGCGTGTATAAGGAAGGACGAAAAGTCCAAGCGGTCGATACGACGGCCGCAGGGGATACGTTCTCGGGTGCGCTGGCGGCGATGATCACTTCGGGCAAAAGTATAGATGAGGCTGTGGACGTTGCCCAACTGGCCGCCTCCATCACCGTAACCCGCCTTGGTGCGCAAAATGTGATTCCTTCGCTTTCAGAAATAGATGAATGAAAATGAGTAAAAGCTCCCTTAGGCTTACCAGGGGACTGACCCTCGTTTATAAAGACAGGATCTAAAGTTTTTGAATGAGGTAAAAACGGATGTATATTTTATATAACCCTATGTTTCAGGTGTTAAGAGAAGCTTGGAAAGGAACGACTTTGACGTAACTAAGGTGCTTGTGGCACTCAAAGAAACCTACTCCACTAAAGGTAGGATGTGGGAGGATATTGGATTCACTTATTGCTGAATGCTTAGGGACGCTAAAAGGGAAGTTCCGAAAGAGTTTTTTATTACTACCGAATTTAGCTCATTTTACCTTGATGCCAAGGCTCGTGGTGCTTACTGGCGCAGAGATTATGAACTGTTCGCTCGTGCATTCGAAGCGTGGATTGAGGATGAGCTCGTAAATTCTGGAATGACAAATACCTATCTGGTATGTGGTACCCGTTTAGGAGGCCCTTATCCGCAAGGAGAAGAGAGGCAAGCTATCAATGTGGCATTTCGCGGATGGTGGAGGGTACTCTTAGAATCCGGCATTCTCCACGATGAGAAGATATGGAGGAGTCTTAGTATTCAATTATCTGAGCATATCTGAACGAAAATGGAGGGTTGCTGCGTGATAGGGATCATTCAAGTTGAACGAGCGATTGAGCTAAAAAGGATAGAATTGTACGAGGTATGTGAGCAGTATGGATATGCATCTCAAGATGCATTACGTTTATCTCAGGAACTTGATGAGTTGCTGAATCAATATCAGCAGCAGCTGGCATGGGTTGTTACAGAGGCAAGACATATTATTTAAAATGAAAACAGCATTGCTCTTAGAAAGGGCACCGCTGTTTTTTATTATTTTACAATTTTCGGGATCCCGACTTTAGAAGAGGCTTTTTTCATTATGTAGACTAGTTGCAGTGCCTGTTCTTTCGTTAATCCTTTTTCTTTCTTTGTCATAATAGATTCCCTGTCGGAATTAGCATTAGTGAACTAGACAAGCGGCTGATTCTTTAGTAGTCTCGAGCAAAGAAATAGGGGTTGATTTATGTTACCAATACGTATAAGATGTAGTTGACCAATCGAATACACGGGAGCTTGGTTTAACCAGGCTGAGAGGATAGCTCATTATGCTGTCGACCGTAAAACCTGATCTGGGTAATGCCAGCGGAGGAAACGTTCAAGCCTTTGTGTATACAAAGACCGCTTCTTTTCGTTGCGGTCTTTTTTGTATGTACACGGGTGCCTCTGCTTGCACAAATTGAACTCCAAGGAGGCAATAAAATGGCAAGCGAAACTAAAAGCAATCAAGTAATTCCTGACCTATCTTCTTTTCCGAGCAGCAAAAAGGTTTATATTCAAGGTTCACGTCCAGATATTAATGTTCCGATGCGTGAGATTGTATTAACCCCGACTGGTAGTATCGATAACGAACAAAAAAATTCACCTGTGAGGGTATATGATAGCAGTGGTCCATATACAGACTCACTGGTACAAACAGATATTTGTAAGGGTCTTCCGCTGAATCGGCTAAATTGGATATTGGAACGGAACGATGTGGAAGAATATACAGGTAGAACCGTCCAAGCTGAAGACAATGGTCATAGAAAAGAGGAATTACTCAATCAAGCAGATCTATTCCCTGGAATGAATCGCCGTCCATTGCGTGCTGCAGCCGGAGCGAATGTAACTCAAATGCATTACGCAAGAAATGGGATCATAACCCCTGAAATGGAGTACGTAGCGTTAAGAGAAAACGTAACTCCAGAATTTGTGCGTAATGAGGTGGCTACCGGCCGAGCCATTATTCCATCCAACATCAATCATCCTGAAAGTGAACCGATGATTATCGGCCGAAATTTCTTAGTAAAAATCAATGCCAATATCGGAAATTCAGCCGTAGCTTCATCTATCGACGAAGAAGTTGAAAAGATGAGATGGGCAACGCGGTGGGGTGCGGATACCATTATGGATCTTTCCACGGGTAAAAATATTCATACGACACGGGAATGGATTATCCGCAATTCCCCCGTTCCGATTGGTACTGTTCCTTTATATCAAGCACTAGAGAAGGTGGGTGGCAAAGCGGAGGAATTGAACTGGGAAATTTATCGCGATACACTTATTGAACAAGCCGAGCAGGGTGTCGATTACTTTACGATTCATGCTGGAGTCCGATTACGCTATATTCATTTGACTGCGAAACGTGTTACAGGTATTGTCTCCCGTGGCGGCTCGATTATGGCCGCATGGTGTCTTGCTCATCACCAAGAAAATTTTCTTTACACCCATTTCGAGGAAATTTGCGAAATTATGAAAACTTATGATATCGCATTTTCCCTGGGAGATGGGCTGCGTCCCGGGTCAATTGCGGATGCCAACGATGAAGCGCAGTTTGCCGAATTAGACACGCTGGGCGAACTTACCCAAATAGCATGGAAACATGACGTGCAGGTCATGATCGAAGGACCGGGGCATGTTCCCATGCATATGATTAAAGAAAATGTAGATCGTCAGATGGAGGTTTGTCAGGAAGCACCTTTTTATACGTTGGGACCGCTCACGACGGACATTGCCCCAGGTTATGACCATATTACTTCAGCGATCGGAGCAGCGATGATCGGATGGTTCGGAACCGCTATGCTCTGCTATGTCACACCCAAAGAGCATCTCGGCTTACCAAACAAAAACGACGTTCGTGAAGGGGTAATAGCCTATAAGATCGCTGCTCATGCGGCAGATTTGGCAAAAGGTCACCCAGGGGCGCAAGAGAGGGATCATGCTTTATCCAAAGCGCGTTTTGAATTTCGCTGGAGAGATCAATTTCATTTATCGTTAGATCCAGAAAGAGCGATGGAATATCATGATGAAACCCTTCCTGCAGAAGGGGCAAAAACGGCTCATTTTTGTTCCATGTGCGGGCCTAAGTTTTGCAGTATGAGGATTACTCAGGACATTCGCGATTATGCGAAACAGCATGGGCTAGAAGAACAGCAAGCTATTGAGCAGGGACTAAGGGAAAAATCGAATGAATTCAAAGAAGTGGGTAGTCACATTTATCAATAGTTCAAATAGGGATGCCATGTCTAGGTGCGGAAACTGCTGGCATAATGCGCCTCAGATGAAGGACTACATGACTAGTACGAATAAAAAAGTGATTAAATAAGCTGTTACATGGTCGAAAGCTTCGAGTGAATATTTACATATTCAGAAAATTGGCCAAAATATTTTTTCTAGCGAATTCTGCAACAAAGCTTCATTTTCGCCGCCGTTTACTTCAAATTCTAACTCAATTCTGAAACAACAATAACGGAGTCGCGCGGATTTGCGGGCTCCGTTTTCTAATTAATTCTGGAATACCACATTTTGTCAAATTCTAAATTAATTAGAAGGGCTCGTAAGTTTGAAGCGACGACATTATTGTGATAACCATCTCGCTTTTAGGGAGTACTCAAAAACCCAGCAAATTTTGCGAGTAATCCATGTATGGCGAAGAGTGGGTTTTAATGTGGGGGGATTACGATGATTAAGACTCATTTTGGGCGCTTTTAAAACTTTGCCCGTAACTCTTTTAAAAACATATCGGCAGCAGCCGAAAAGACTTGATGTTTTTTCCAAACAATATTTAAGCCAGATTCAAGTCTTGGCTCTAGCGGTCTAAAGCAAAGGTTACTATCACTCGATGTATTCACGATCTTATCAAGAGTTATTGCATAACCAATGCCTTCCTCGACCATAATGGCAGCATTATATGCAAGATTGTATGTAGTCAAGACGTTTAATTTATCGAAATCTTCACCAAACCAGTCCGCAAATTCATTTTTAGAAAATGTCTGCTTCATGGCCTGGCGTGAACAAATTAGCGGAACATTCAATAAATCTGTTGCCTGAATGGTTTCTTTGAAAGCAAGAGGACTGTCTTTCCTCATAACAACGCCCCAAACATCCTTGGCTGGGATATTGATATAATTGTACTTTGACAAATCAGCCGGTTGAATTAAAATACCAAAGTCGAGCAGTCCCTTGTCAAGCCGTTCGGTCACATCATCTTCGTTTCCGCTGTAGAGATGGTACCGTATATTTGGATAACTTAACTGTAAATCTCTTACTATTCGCGCAATCTGTTTCATGGCGTCTGTTTCCCCACTGCCTATATAAACATCACCACTTATTGTTTCTTCCATGGATCTGAATTCTGCCTCTAATTTATCGACCATATCAACGATTTCTTCTGCTCTCTTTCTTAAGAGCATTCCTTCATCTGTGAGAATGATACTGTGACTACTGCGGATAAATAGTTTTTTTCCTAACTCTTCTTCAAGATCTTTTAATTGCCTAGACAAAGTTGGCTGTGTAACATGCAAAAATTCAGCAGCACCTGTAATGCTTCCTTCTCTTGCAACAGTAAGAAAATAGCGCAAAACTCTAACTTCCATTTAAACCCCCCCTTTACTTTTACAATACACATTTCAGAAATGCCTTACAAGCATATCTTGTTATTAGATATGAGTATTTGCTATGGGGGAAAAGCCCGCTAAAATAAATAACAAAGGAATACGATTTCCGGAACATTATTATCCCACGAACGACCCAGGGGATTTTAAGGAACTGGCTGAGAACCCTCGATCTCATCATCAATACAGTGAGTGCGAAGTTAGATAGTAATGCTTACCTTTCGTTGCTGGCGCTGGGTCGTACACTAGTCTATGTCTTTGTGCCTAAAATAATCATTAACAGGAGGAAGAAAAATGTCTAAACAAAGAGTTTGGCTTGTCACTGGTGCCGGGCGTGGCATGGATGTCGATATCGCGAAAGCAGCCCTGAATGCTGGAAATCAAGTCGTTGCGACTGGTCGAAGTACTGATCGTCAGCTGCAGGTGGCGTTGATCGGCCCAATGAATGTTATGCGAGCGGTATTGCCTGTGATGCGTAAGCAGGGTTCCGGTCACAACATCTTGATCTCTTTAGGGGCGTGTATTTCCGGATTCGAGTTTAATTCTACCCTCTCAACATCTATGGCTTATGAGAACTAAAGGAAACCATATGCTTGTCTATATATTGACCTTGGGTGTATTCGGTATTTTGAATACCGAGATGGGCGTAATCGGGATCTTGCCTATAATTGCGGACAATTACCATGTCAACATCTCCACCGCAGGGTTGATCGTAAGTCTCTTTGCGCTTGCGGTTGCCGTCTCCGGCCCAATTTTGCCCTTAATGTTTTCGGGCATGAATCGCAAGAAAGTGATGTTGCTCGTACTTGGCATTTTTATTGTGGGCAGCCTTGTCTCTGCCATTACATCAAACTTTTCCGTGTTATTGATTGCACGTGTCGTTCCGGCCTTTTTCCATCCTGTTTATTGTTCATTGGCATTTACCGTCGCAGCGGCGTCCGTCAGCAAGGAAGAAGCTTCAAAGGCAGTCTCCAAAGTTTTCGTTGGCGTGTCTGCGGGGATGGTCCTTGGCGTTCCGATCTCGAGTTTGATTGCTACCGCTAGTTCAATTGCTTATGCGATGTTGTTTTTTGCTGCCATAACGACAGTCGCATTCGTAGCGACACTCTTGTATGTGCCCTCCATGCCTGTTGCGGGAAGGCTCTCATATGGTACTCAATTATCCGTATTAAGAAGATCCGTGACCTGGCTTTCCATTGCCGCTGTAATCTTCATGAACGGAGCCGTATTCGGGGTGTACAGTTATCTTGCAGAGTATTTGAAGACCGTGACGAATTATGCTTGGCACACAATCAGTTTGATGTTATTCCTATACGGAGTGGCAAATATTGTTGGAAACATGATTGCAGGGAAACTGCTTGCTAATCATGCATTAAGAGCGGTCATGTCTTATCCATTTGTAATGGGAGTAGTTTACATTTTGTTATTCATTGTGGGGCAGTTCAGTGTGCCCATGTTCTTTATAATTTTGTTTTGGGGGATTTTGGGCGGTATTGGAGGAAACATAGCTCAATATTGGATTGTGTCTGCAGCACCAGAAGCACTTGAATTTGCGAATGGACTCTTTCTGACATCTGCCAATTTGGGAACAACCATTGGTGCAAGTGTATGCGGACTATTCATATCCGGAATAAGTGCACAGTACGTCATGCTAGGGGGAATCTTGTTCCTGTTATTAAGTATCGCGGCAATTTATCCAAGAAGTTTGATATATGACCGAATGGAGGCTTCCAATAATGCAAGATAAGCAAACAGCTCTTGTCACAGGTGCGAATCGGGGAATTGGATACGAACTAGTCAAACAATTAGCTTCCATGGGCTTCCAGGTCATTATGACAAGCAGGGATTCAAAGAAGGGATCTGAAGCAGCGCAAAAACTTACTGAGTCCGGATTGGATGTTTTGTTCGTCGTCATGGATGTCACAGATCCAGAAAGCATCCGTCGAGCAGCCATGACCGTTACCAACAATGTTGGTCGATTGGATGTATTGATTAGCAATGCAGGCGTATATTTGGATGAGAATGTGAAGTTATTGCATATGGATCCTGCGATTTTGGAAAGAACGATGTCCACGAATTTCTTCGGCGTTTACCATGTCATGCATTCTTTTATTCCACTCATGGAAAAGCAGAAATATGGAAGGATCATCAATGTTTCCTCGGAATATGGAGCTATGAATGCCTTGTCGTACGAAGGAGCGGGTGCGTATAAAATCTCCAAACTTGCCATGAATGCATTGACCCGAATGGCAGCAGCAGAAGTCAGAGGAGAAATTAAAATTTATGCAGTAGATCCGGGTTGGGTAAGCTCGGATATGGGGGGACCCTCTGCTCCGAGAACTCCGGAACGTGCTGCTGAGTTGATCCTACAGTCGGCGATGATCGGTTCGGAAGGGCCGCGTAGTGGTTTTTACAGAGATGGCAAAGCAATCGATTGGTAAAAGTAAACGATGAATTACAGGAGATAGAAAATGAATAGCCTTATCGGTCCCGGTTTGTAATATCATCGAAGTTAGTTTTTTTCAGCCATCAGTTCAAGATGGCTTTCTTTATTGCTTCTTGAAATTTGAGTACCCTTCTATCCACTTTACTCATTCTATACTCACCTTTCTTAGATAATCGCCAATTATTGATGATTTGTTGAGTAATCTACACATCATAAGGAATTGATTATTGCAAGCATTTTGATTTTGTTTAGAATTATTAACGTGAGTTGATTAATCAATCAATGTTCATTTTGATTGGGGTTAATGGAATTATGATGACTAGCGCGAAACAACTTATAAGAAGAGTTGGAAGTTACTGGTATTGAGTAGAGGGGGATTAAATGAATAATAGCTGGAAAATCTACATGCTAGCCTTTATTAGTTTCTTTGTCAGTACATCGGAGTATGTGATTGCTGGTATTCTAGACCAAATTGCATCCTGGGCAAATATTTCAGTACCGGCTGCAGGACAACTTATTACCGTATTCGCTCTCGCAAACGCAATTGGTTCACCCATTTTCGTTATGGCCACGACAAAAATAGACCGGCGCTATTTATTAATGTATTCTCTAGCGATAGTGGTTATCGGCAGCATTTTGACAATTACCTTGCCAGGTTTCGGATTTCTCATCGTATCCCGAATAGTGCTTGCCATAGGGGGCGGTGTTTTCGTTATCGGAGCTAAGACCGTCGCAGCAAAACACGCGGCCCCCGGCGAACAAGCAGGGGCAATCGGAACAGTGATCATGGGGTTCAGTGCATCCCTAATTGCCGGAGTTCCCATTGGCCGCGTCATGGCTGCAGCGTACGGCTGGCAGGTCATCTTCGTCGCCATCGGTATTCTTAGCTTGCTTGCGATCTTTGCCGTAGCTCGAACGATTCCACCTACAGCAGGTGATGCACCTATTCCTCTAGGCAAGCAACTAGCGCTTTTGAAAAACCCAGAAATCCTAAACGGTTTTGGTGTCACATTCTTCTGGCAGTTGGGATATGCCATGCTTTATGCATATATTGTCCCTTTCCTGTTGAACGGTACATCCATGAACGAGCGGGAAGTCAGCATTGCTCTCTTTGCCTTCGGGATCGCTACCTTAGTCGGATCCAAGTTCGGTGGATTCATGACGGACCGGATCGGTATCCCGAGATCACTTATGGGCAGCATGCTCGTTCAAGTGATAGCGCTGGTGATGCTGTCCAGTATCGCAAAATCAACATTCGCCGCCATTCCTTTCCTTATGCTGTGGGCTTTCTCAGCTTGGTCATCCGGACCTGGCCTTCAGTTTAACTTGGTCGCAATCGCTCCGGAAGCCTCCGGAATTATGCTGAGTTTGTACGGTTCCATCTTACAGCTTAGCATCGCTACAGCCGGAGGAATTGGTGGTATTGCTGTAGGAAGTGCGTCAATACGGGCTGTTGGTTGGGGCGCGGCAGTATCCGTCGCGATTGCCGTCATTCTTGCGGCTGCCTCATTCAGCCGAAAACAAGCAGGAGGCTTCGTTATGAATCGAATTGAAGAGAGTCAAGAAACGTGGCGGTCTTGATTTGAAAACGCGGGATTTGCTTACCCCCTGTATGGTTAGCAGTCTGGGCGGATGTGAAAATCAAAGTCAAAGCACATTTGCGGGGCAACCTGCATGTGGGTAATGGCAAGGAGATCATGATCGCTGCCATCACGCAAAACAGGTGCAATTCTCATAAGAGGAAAGCACCTGTTTTGCTGTTTAGAATGTGTTTAAGAGCTACCCAACAAGACCTTTTTTATTGATTCAATAGGCAGTAGCTTTTGTAGTCAACAGGCGAGGAAAGTTGAATATGTGTGGACGACTTGCCATAGGGCATTGCATTGTCTATAAAAGCTTCCATTGTTTTGATGGATTCGGTGACAAGTTTTACAAGGTAACTGTATTGTCCCGCAAGTCGATGACACTCCATCACTTCTGGGTGCTCCTTACAGAACTCTGCAAATGCTTTGCAACGTTCCGTTTCGAATAAAATGTAAGCAGTCACTCGTTTGTTTAGTGCTTCAGAGGATAGCTTCGCGCGGTAGGCTTCAATGATTCCACGATCCTCTAGCTTCTTGACTCGCTCAGTAGTCGCTGGTCCTGTCAAGCCAATGCGCTGGCCTAGCTCTGTCATCGAAATACGGGCATTTTCCTGGAGTACCATTAAAATTTTTTGATCCACTTGATCCACGGTATATCACCTTTATTTTTAAAGTATTTTATCGAAAATAAAAAATATTTCTAAGTTACTTCATTAAAACACATACACATCTTTGTGTAAAATAATTGCTCCTTTCGATAGAATGAATTCATTAACTTATGGAGGTTACAAACGATGAACAATATTTCACAAAAGACGCCCTTACTAATTATCGATGTTCAAAAAGCGTTCAATGACCCAAAGTGGGGGGAACGGAATAATAAAGATGCAGAGGAAAAAATCAAAATGCTGCTTAACGGTTGGAGAGTATCTGGGAGACCTGTCATGTTTGTCCAGCACGTATCCCGGATACAATCATCACTATTTTATCATAACAAAACAACGTGCCAATTTAAGGCGGGAATTGAGCCGATTAAGGGAGAATACATCTTCAAAAAAAACGTTAATAGTTCATTCATAGGCACTGATTTAGAACATGTACTTGAGCAATTACAGTGTGAGGAAATGGTAATCGTAGGGCTGACAACGAATCATTGTGTAGAAACGACAACACGTATGGCTGGTAACTTCGGCTTTAATCCTATACTTGTTGAGGATGCTTGCGCTACGTTCGGCCGCCGCAGCCCTGATGGGACGTATTATACTCCTGAACAAATCCACGAGATGACATTAGTGAACTTGCATGAGGAATTTGCTCGAATTCGCAAAACAAGTGAAGTGCTAGCGATGTTGTAGAGTGATATTCCCATATCAACTGGAAAAATAGATCATTTACCTGTAAATTACATGACGGGTAACTATAAAGTGAAGTAATCGAAGGTTTTAAAGGTCTTCGATTGCTTTTTTTCTTGGTTCTAGAAAATGAATCTCTCGCACAAGGTGATCCTCCATTTCCGAATGTTCTCACGTTACACCGCTATTTCACTTATGAAATCTTATTGACGCGCTAGTTTATTTGTCTTACAATTTAACAAAAAGACAAATCGAGAATATATGAAAGCGAGTTCACCATGGATAATCCTCAGAAAGACTTAAACATGAAATCGATCAAACGCGAAACGATGTCAAAGCAAGTTGTCGACAGAATTATCGGCCTGTTGAAGAGCCGAGCGCTGAACCCGGGAGATAAACTACCGTCAGAACTAGAGTTGTGTGAGATGTTATTTGTCAGCAGGCCGGTGCTGCGGGAAGCCCTCAGTTCGCTGGAGACGATGGGGATCATACGCCGTAAGACGCGCGAAGGCACCTACTTCGCCGAGAAGATTGGCAGCAAGCCGTACTCCATTATGCTAGCGCTGTCTGCCGGAGATATTCCTGCGATAATGGAAGCCAGAATGGCGCTGGAGCTTGGACTTGTTACGATAGCAGCGGAGAAAATTACAAGCGAGCAGCTTCGGACGTTGGAACAACTGCTCAATGAGATGTCCGAAAACAAGGAAGGTTATGCTCCGCTAGATAAAGAGTTTCATCGTGTAATCGCCTACAGCGCCAACAATCCGATTCTAGAGGGAAACATTGATCCACTGTTAAGCATGTTCGATGAGACACTGAGCCAAATCGCTCTACAAGATCGTAGTCATGAGTCGACGCTGCGCGAGCACCAAGCGATCTATGACGCGCTTGCCAAGCGAGATCCGGTGGCAGCGCATGCCAGCATGTATGCTCATCTCCATCATGTGAGAATGAAAGTCATGAATTCGCTGTAATTAACATTCTTATAAATCAAAGGTGGTATCGGGATGATCATGAACGAAAGAAAAGTACCGACAGGTATTCTAGGCTTTCCAGTTGCACCAATGGATGATCAAGGCCGGCTGGATGCAAAGGCTTTTGAGCAAAACGTCCGCTTCCTCGTCGAGGAGGGCTTATCTTCCATTTTCGTATGCTGCGGATCCGGGGAGTTTCATGCACTTTCGCTGGCTGATTATGAACAGATGGTTGAAGTGGCCGTTTCTGTAACGAAAGGCAAAGTACCGGTGTATTCCGGTGTAGGGGGCAACATCAGCTATGCCTTGGAGCTTGCCAGGCTGTCCGAGAAGCTTGGAGCGGACGGGTATCTCATATTGCCGCCTTATTTGATTGAACCTGAGCAGGAGGGACTAGTTCGTTACATAAGCAATATCGTCGAATCGACCGATTTAAATGCTATTATTTATCAGCGGGATAATTGTGTGCTTGGTTTGAAAGCGCTTCAAAAATTAATCGAATACCCTCAAGTTGTCGGATTTAAAGACGGCCTCGGGAATATGGAGCTGAATGTCGAGCTGACACAATCAATCGGGCAGCGGTTGGCATGGCTGAACGGAATGCCGATGGCAGAGGTGACGATGCCCGCATATTACAGCATAGGCTTTACCTCATATTCATCCGCGATCTCCAACTACATACCTCACATCTCGAGACTATTCTACGAAGCACTGCTTAGTGGCAACAATGAGCTTCTTCATGAGCTGTATACCTATGTGATCCTCCCGATTGCGAATATTCGTAAGCAGAGAAAGGGCTATGCAGTAGCGCTGATTAAAGCAGGTATGCAAATCATCGGACAGCCGGTTGGGACCGCAGTCCGCCCGCCGTTGATTGCAGTGGAGCAAGAACACTACATGCAGCTGGAACGCATCTTGCAAATTGCTTTTGACAAGTTTCCAAAACCATCATCAACGTGAGAGGAGAGGAGGCTTAACAGTAGACAAAAGAATGGAGACGAAGACATATTTGAATTATATCGGCGGCACATGGCAGCCATCCGTTTCCGGAAAGACCGAAGCTAGTCTAAACCCCGCAAACCGGCATGAGGTTGTCGGTTCTGTTCAGGAATCTTCACTTCAAGATTTGAATAACGCCGTTCGGATAGCAGTGCACTGATGTTTACAACTCGAGTGCCGCTCGGTGTCGTCGGCGTCATCACTCCCTGGAATTTCCCGATAGCAATACCGATTTGGAAGATGACCCCTGCCTTAGTTTACGGCAATACGGTAGTCGTAAAGCCAGCGTCCGAAACCGCCGTTACATGTGCCAAGCTTTTCGAATGCTTAGCTGAAGCCGGATTACCGGCAGGGGTCGCAAATATGGTTACAGGAGTTGGATCCGTTATTGGCCAAGGCTTAGCAGAACATCCGGACGTGAGTGGAATCACATTTACCGGCTCCAACGGAGTCGGTAAATGGATCGGCTAAAACCGCTCTTGCGTGGTGCGAAATATCAACTTGAAATGGGCGGGAAGAATCCGGTTATCGTCGCTTCCGATGCCGATCTCGACCTTGCCGCCGATGCTACGATCAGAGGAGGACTCCGTTCCACCGGTCAAAAATGTACAGCAACGAGCAGGGGCATCGTACACCGCGACGTCTATGAGCCGTTTAAAAGCATGTCACTTCAAAGATGGCGATCGCGCAGGAAGAAATTTTTGGACCGGTATTGGCCTAAATGAAGGTCGATTTCTTGGAAGAAGCGCTGGAGTTGGCTAACGATGTCGATTTCGGTCTAAGCGCCTCTATCTTTACAACAAATATAGGCAGCATGCTCAGCTTCATTAACGATATGGATGCCGAAATGATCCGCATCAACGCAGAAAGCGCGGGAGTGGAGCTGCAGGCTCCGTTCGGCGGCATGAAGCAATCGAGCTCACATTCCCGCGAACAGGGCAGGGCTGCAATCGAATTCTTCACCTCTCTTAAAACAGTATTTATCAAATCCTGAGGACGGTGATTGTTCATGACCTTCTTTAACGCTGCGCCGGTCGTTACCGAGATGCTGGTTATTCCTGTGGCTGGCCGTGATAGCATGCTGCTGAATCTGAGCGGCGCACATGCTCCTTATTTCACGCGTAATATTGTGATTCTGAAAGATCATGCAGGCAATACCGGCGTCGGTGAAGTGCCCGGCGGAGAGCGAATACGGCAAACGCTGGAAGAGGCCAAGCCCCTTGTGATCGGCCAAAGTATCGGGAACTACAATAACGTTCTCCAATCAATACGAGGCCGGTTTGCCGATAGGGATGCGGGCGGACGCGGCTCGCAAACGTTCGACTTACGCGTGACGATCCATGCCGTTACCGCCCTCGAGTCGGCACTGCTTGATTTACTTGGCCAGCATCTTGGTGTTCCGGTAGCAGCTCTCCTCGGAGAAGGACAGCAGCGTGATGAAGTTGAAATGCTCGGGTATTTGTTTTACATCGGCGATCGAACGAAGACCAATTTGTCCTATACGAGCCAGCCTGATGCTGATAACGACTGGTTCCGGCTGCGCCACCAAGCGGCGCTCACCACGGATGAGATCATCCGGCTTGCCGAAGCGGCTTATGAACGATACGGCTTTCGCGACTTCAAGCTGAAGGGAGGCGTGCTTCGCGCAGAAGAAGAGATCGAAGCTGTTACTGCGCTGCACGAACGATTCCCGCAGGCACGGATTACGCTAGATCCCAATGGCGCATGGCTGCTTGCCGATGCTCAACGACTGTGCCGCAATTTGCATCAGGTACTTGCCTATGCGGAAGACCCGTGCGGCGCGGAGAACGGCTATTCCGGGCGGGAAGTAATGGCCGAATTTCGGAAAGCGACCGGTCTGCGTACCGCTACCAATATGATTGCCACGGATTGGCGACAAATGGGGCACGCCATCCAGTTGCAATCGGTCGATATTCCGCTCGCCGATCCGCATTTCTGGACGATGCAAGGCTCCGTACGCGTCGCTCAGATGTGCCGAGATTGGGGGCTTATCTGGGGCTCGCATTCCAACAACCATTTTGACATTTCACTGGCCATGTTTACACATGTAGCGGCAGCTGCGCCAGGGCAAATCACGGCTATCGATACGCACTGGATTTGGCAGGAAGGCCAACGGCTGACTAAGGAGCCATTTAAGATTGTCAACGGTCTAGTCTCCGTTCCGAACAAGCCTGGGCTGGGCGTAGATCTCGATATGGAGCAAGTTGAGCTGGCTCATCGGCTGTATAAGGAGCATGGCCTTGGAGCGCGCGACGACGCTGTTGCCATGCAGTATTTGATTCCTGGGTGGAAGTTTGACCCTAAGCGTCCTTGCCTGGTTCGATAAACAGTTGTAACTGTAAGTATTAAGTTACTATGAGAGGAACGGAAAAGATGATGGAGAAAGCACTTTCCCTTTCGGATTTAGACGGTCTTTGGGCTGCAATTGAAGCGAAAATCGACCAAATGATTAACCAAATCGGCAGGAAAATCCCACATGTAGCAAAAGAGGATGGCATCTACGACGATACCAAAAGCGACGCCTGGACATCCGGCTTTTGGCCGGGGATCCTTTGGCTCATGTACGACATAACCGGTAAAGAACATTATAAGACCGCTGCCTGGAACCGGGATTTGCAGATTGAGGAAAACTTCATCAGAGCATCCAATTTGCACCATGACGTGGGCTTCCAGTTTCTTCCGACGGCAGTCATCAAATATAAATTGACCGGTGATGCCGACGCGCGCAGAATCGGATTGGAAGCTGCCAATTTCCTGGCTGGCAGATTTAATCTTGCAGGCAGATTTATCAGGGCTTGGAACAACGGTGTTAGAGCTTGGCAGGAGGGCAACACCGGCTGGTCGATAATCGACTGTATGATGAATCTTCCCCTCTTGATGTGGGCTGCGGAAGAGCTGCAGGATCCGAGATTTAAGCATATTGCCCTTGCACATGCGGAGACGGCGATGGCGAATTTTATCCGCGAAGATGGCTCGGTTCGGCATATCTGCTGTTTTGATCCGGAAACAGGAAAGTTCACTCAGGAATTAGGCGGGCAGGGGGATTCACCTGGCTCTGCGTGGAGCCGAGGAACCGCATGGGCGCTCTACGGCTTCTCCGTTATGTATCGGCTTACAGGACAGACTCGCTATTTAGATGCAGCGAAGAGAGTGGCTCACTTCTTCATCGCTAATGTTGAAAAGGACGGAGTGCCTCTATGGGATTTTCGGGTAAAGGATCGGCAAGCGGAGCCTAGAGATTCTTCTGCTGCGGCAATCGCGGCATCCGGCATGATCGATATATCGAAGCAAGTGCCGCCGTCAGAGGCTGGGTTATATCTGCGGGAAGCCAAGCGAATCGTTGAAACACTGACGTGTCAATACGCAACCTGGCATCTTCCTGAACATGAAGCAATTCTTCTGCAGGGAACTGGAAACAAACCGCATGACTTAAATGTCAACGTATCGCTCATTTACGGAGATTACTATTATGTCGAAGCCGTGGCAAAATTAAAAGGTTGGAAAAATTCAATATTTTAGTAATTTTCTACTATTTGATGTCGGGTGAAAGGTGAGAAGCATTCAAATACGAAAGAGCTTTCAAGGCTGAACATAAAAATGGGGCTGGTGCAGCAACCGGAGTAGGATTAATCTCCTACCAAGAGGTGGAAGACATCTTGAAGAGCAATCCAAATTCAACCGATGAAATAATCAAATCTGACAAAGAAAGGATACCCTTTGCCATGAACGGCAAAGGGTATCCTTTCTTTTTTTACTTGTCACTATCCATCCGTGGATGTGAAGTCCCCGCTGTCAACACGCTAAACGTATGCGCGGACACTTGAGCTCAATACTCAACTTAGTTGAAACTACCGCTGCACTCAGCAGCTTCTTACGTTAACGGGAGTTATCTATGATAGATGAAATCAATAAACTTATGAAACGGGTGTTAAGCGTTGAACAGCAAGAAGTTTTTGGGGGTAACGGGAAAGCTGATATTCTTGCTCCAATAATTTCAGGACAATCTAAAGCCTAATGTTTTTCCCATTTACTGTTAACACTAAGCTTAAAGGTACGCGGCTAGCCCCATTAAAAAAACCTCTTATACATCACCATATTTCCTTGAAGGGGGACATCTGTTTTGGATGCGCAGTTTCTAGATTTATTGGCCCAGAAATATGATACGGAAGAAAAAGTTGTAACAGAAATCATCAACCTTGAAGCGATCTCCAATCTTCCCAAGGGAACTGAGCATTTTGTCAGTGATTTGCATGGGGAGTTCCAGGCTTTTCAGCATGTACTAAGAAACGGTTCGGGTACTGTTAAAGAGAAAATCAAAGTCTTGTTCCGTGAGGTTTGGACGGATCATGAAATCAATGATTTTACGGCGTTAGTTTATTATCCGGAAGAAAAAATACAGCTGGTTAAAGGAGACCTGTGCAATAAACAAGCCTTGAACCGATGGTACAGACAAACGATTGAACAAATGCTTAAACTCATTTCTTATGCCTCTTCCAAATATACGCGCTCGAAATTGCGTAAAGCTCTGCCGGAGCAATTTGTATATATTGTAGAAGAGCTTCTATACAAGACGGATTCGACCAACAATAAGGATCCTTATTATGAGGAAATTTATCGGCAAATTATTTCCTTGGGCCAGGCGGACAAGCTCATTATCGGCCTTGCTTATACAACCCAGCGCCTGGTGGTTGACCATCTTCATGTGGTCGGAGATATCTATGACCGCGGGCCGGACCCCGATAAAATTATGGACACGCTGATTAACTACCATTCTGTAGATATTCAGTGGGGGAACCATGATGTCCTTTGGATAGGCGCCTATGCGGGTTCTCTGGTCTGCCTTGCAAATATTATTCGGATCTGCGCCAGATACGACAATCTGAACATTATCGAAGACGTATATGGAATCAATCTTCGCCCACTGTTGAACTTGGCGGAGAAATACTATGATGACAATCCGGCCTTTAGACCGAAGCTGCAGACTGACCATGATGGTTCGGAGCAGGAAATCCTGCAGATTACCAAAATTCATCAAGCCATTGCCATGATCCAGTTTAAGCTTGAAATCCCTATTATCAAGAGACGACCATACTTTAATATGTCTGAAAGGCTTTTGCTTGAGCAAATCGATTACGACAAAACTGAAATCAAGATCCGCGGTAAAACTTACCCGCTGGAAAACACCTGTTTCGCAACCGTAAATCCGCAGCAGCCTGCAAAATTGCTTGAGGAAGAACAGCAGGTAATGGAAAAGTTGCTGTTCTCCGTTCAGCATTCCGAAAAACTGGCCAGACATATGAATTTTTTTATGAAAAAGGGTAGCCTTTATTTAAAATACAACGGGAATTTGTTATTTCACGGCTGTATTCCTTTGGATGAAGAAGGAAACATGGAAGAAATGCAGATTGAAGACAAGACGTATTCGGGTCGTAAGCTGCTCGATGTTTTTGAATATTATTTACGTTACGCCTTTGCGCATCCGGAAGAGACGGATGATCTGGCTACGGATATGGTTTGGTACATATGGACAGGGGAATGTTCCTCACTCTTTGGAAAGAGAGAAATGACCACCTTTGAACGGTACTTTATCCAAGATAAAGAAACCTATAAGGAGAGAAAGAACCCTTATTACCATTTGCGTGAAAATGAGGAGATCTGCCGGAAAATCCTGCTGGAGTTTGATATGAATCCTGATCATGGACATATCATTAACGGCCACACGCCAGTTAAAGAAATTCGTGGAGAGAACCCCGTTAAAGCAAGCGGGAAAATGGTTGTCATTGACGGCGGTTTTTCCAAAGCCTATCAATCCACAACGGGTATCGCCGGATATACCTTGTTGTATAATTCCTTTGGCATGCAACTCGTTGCCCACCAGAGATTTAAATCAAAAGAAGATGTGTTATGTAACGGAACGGACGTATTGTCTGTAAAAAGGCTGGTTGACAAAGAACTGGAGCGGAAGCTGGTGAGGGAAACCAATGTAGGGGAGAAGCTGCTGCAGAAAATCTCGAATTTGAAGAATCTGCTGGAATATCGCTACATGAAATGAAACAACTGCCCAATGAAATAACGGTTACAGCCGCGTTACGTTCCCTCGAAATGATTCACGATGTATGACAGGGAGGAGATGTCAAATTGGAATCTGGACTTGCTCGTTAAGCGAACCGCCCATTATCTAGAACCGAATCATAATCAACAAGCTTCGGTATTATCGCGCCGAGGCTTTTTAACATGTAGTCAAAGAGTAAGGTGCATGAAATGTTTGCATACATAGCCGACTGATAGTTTTCGTCTAGAGCTTAAAAAGGTTGTTGACACGACACCAAATGGTGTCATATAATCAAAATGACACTGAATGGTGTCCGATTAAGCTAGCCCTTTGGAATGTTAGAGGATCTGAATAAGTTCCATTTGAAACCATCATGAGGAGGAAACAAATGAGTCACATTATCGGTACGGAAACAACTGTGAAAGTAGAAACCCAGCACCTAGGAAAAATGATTGCTTATTGGACAGTCACAATATTACTTGCAGCATCTATTACGTTAAGCGGTATTGGGCAACTGATGCGATTTGGGGGAAATGTCGAGTTAGTGACCAATATTGGTTTCCCATTATACGTCACGAACATTCTCGGGAGTTGGAAATTACTTGGAGTTATTGCTATCGTCGTGCCAGGTTTTCCTCGGCTTAAAGAATGGGCTCATGCTGGACTCTTCTTTTTAATGACTGGTGCTGCATTATCTCATTCCTTTGCTAACGATTATGGTGATTATGGGTTTCATATTATCCTTCCGCTTGCATATGCTGCACTCAATATCGCTTCATGGGCGCTACGTCCGAATGGCCGCAGACTCTAAGGAGGTGCTGAAATTAATGGCTTTTCCTTCGCTGCTTTTGAGGAAGTGAAGGAACATTTATATAATGCCCAAATGTGCCGGAACACCTCTAACATAGAAAAGCCTGGGAAACATACTTTCCAGGCTTTTGTATTTCTTGGTTGCTTTAAGGTTTTAGGCGAAATAGGATAGCTTTTCAATATGTCATAGTCAGGTGAACTATTCCACTTCCACGTCGTCTGACAGTCCGCCTCGCCGGTATTGAAGAGGAGAGATGCCGATAGCTTTGCGGAACGACGTGCTGAAATAGTGCTGCGAGTGGTAGCCTACGCGCTCGGCTATTTCCAGTATGTTAAGTTCCGTTGATACAAGTAATTGGATAGCACGCTTCATCCGCATTTGAGCCAAATATTGCCCTAGCGAAACACCAACCTCTTGTTTGAACACCCGACCGAAATAGACAGGAGATACCTGAAGACTCTCAGCAACCTCTTCAAGTGTCAATTCTGGTTCAGCATAGTGCTCTTGAACAAACAGCTTGGCTCTGCGGACGAGCGGGGACAATTGTATTTCCTGATAGACGCTTTGTCTTGCTTCCAGATATCCAGCGGGAACTCCGGATAGCCCCCCGGCTACATTCGTGAAATGCAGCTTAGTGGAAATTTTTAAGTATTTTGATATCGATTGCTCCATCTGTGCGAGCGTTTCTTCAGCGATCATATCCCAAGTCAGAACGATGATAAGACCTCCACGGTCGCGGAACAGAACATGGGGCGAGTGTATCATGTATTCTCCGATGATGTTTTCAATGGCGAACAAGAATAACTGCCGGTCATTTTCACGTAGAAATTGCTGTCCCCGGCTCACTTCAGGCCAGCGGACGACTCCGAGCAGCCGGGGCGCATTGCTCGGCAACTGCAAAAACTTTAGCTGTTCGCGGATTTGATCGGTATTTAATTCTCCGTCTATCCACTCTAAGCAGAAGCGTTCCCGTAGTAGCAGTAAATTTTTGGCGATTTGCCGGTTGGCAAGCTCAAAATGCTTCTGCTGCATGGACTGCTGATCCAACTGGTTTTTCGCTTCCGATAGCACATGGGTGAGCTGATTGACTCGAATCGGCTTAAGTACGTAATCGTCCACACCAAGGCGGATCGCTTTTTGTGCATAGGAAAACTCTTCGTGACCGGTGACGATGATTACCCTGCATTCTGGTAGTTTTTCGCGAAGCTCCCCGATTAACGTTAGACCATCCATGATCGGCATGTTTAGGTCGACGAGCATAAGATCCGCCTTTAGCTGGAGGGCCAATTCCAGTGCTTCCTCACCGTCCTCGGCTTCCCCGACGACATCCATCTGAAGCTGCTCCCACGGTATTGAACTACGAATGCCACTGCGGATGAGGGCTTCATCATCTGCTAGTATGACCTTCCAAGTCTTCATCTTGATGCACCTCCTGATATAAATCCTTCAAATAAGGATGAACAATCGTGATCGTCGTGCCTTTCCCATACTCGCTTTCCACGAGTAACCCATAAGCTTCGCCGAATGTTAGGATCAGGCGAGATTGGACGTTCAAAAGCCCGTAACCTCCAGAGGATACCTCTGATGATGGATCAGTCGCTTTAGATCGAATCGGGCTAGCCGTCTGCTGGACAATCTCTTCTTTGACATCCTCGAGACTTTGCCGTAGGCGGCTTAACGCGGAATTGTCCATTCCCTTACCGTCGTCTCTAATGTACAGCAACAGCTTGCCATCCCGGACTTCACTGGAGATTCGAATTAAACCCGGGCCACGCCGTTCTTTAATACCATGATAGAGAGCGTTCTCAACAAAAGGCTGAACGATCAGTTTCATAATATACAGACCTTCAGTTTCCGGGGCGATATCCAGCTCATACTCGAGCTTGCTTTGATAGCGTGTCTTTTGAATTTTTAAATAGCTTCGCACATGTTCGATTTCTTGTGATAACGGAATAATCGGTTTTCCTTTACTGAGCCCAATACGAAACAGAGTAGATAGTGAATCGACGACCTCGGTTATCTCGTTTGCTCCACGTTGATGGGCTAGCCAATGGATCGTATCCAGTGTGTTGTACAGAAAATGGGGCTTTATCTGGGCATGTAAATTGCGAAGTTCTGCTTCGCGCTTTTGCTGTTCTTTGCGCCCGACTTCCTTGATCAGCTTGTTAATTTGGCTGAGCATGATATTGAATGCACGGCCAAGTATTCCGACTTCATCATTATGTTGCCCGGTATAACGTATGGATAAATTTCCGGTTTCTACTTTCTGCATCAAAGCCATAAGCTTACGAATTGGTTGGGTGATCGTAAATGATAAGTAATAAGCCAACCCGAGGCCGACCAAACAAACGAAAAATATAAAGCAAACAATATAGAAACGAATTTGGCTAATGTCATTGACCGTATCCTGCATTGGAAACACGCCGACCGTCGTCCAATCGGTAAATTCCGATTTCCGGTAAATAATCTGTACAGGACCATGACTTACCGTATTGGAGGATTGTCCTGTAGTTTTGGTTAATTGCTCAAGGTTTTTTGTGATTACTTTTGAACCGCTGTCGCCTAACCATTCCTTAGGGATCTCGGCCAAAATCGGATGAGGAGGTGAGTAGATGCTTTCGCCGTTTCCATCAGTCACCATTAAGTAACCGGATTTACCAAGCCGAACGTCACGGACCGTTTCAGCAATGACCCGAAGCTTGAGATCGATCATGATGACGCCCTGAACCTGCTGGGTGGCGGGATCGAGTATAGCCCTGACGGCGGTGACCACTTCTTCGTCTTTGTAGTTAACATGATTCGAAATACCGCGATTGTGGGGGTGTCCCAGCAACCGGAAAATACCGCGACCGGCCACGGCTTCCTTATACCACAGCTCATCCGTCAGCTTGACCGATGAACGGGGATACATATCGTTACTGATATAGTCACCCGTGCTGTTCGTGACCAGAATGCCTGCAATTTCGGAATGTAGTGTTGTAAACCCTTGCAGAAACTTCTTCATCCTGTACATTTGCTCCGAATGGGAGTAGCCGGCCGGAACAGGGGCTCCTTCCATAAACTCCGAAATGTCGGGATTAAACGAGATCATATACGTCGTATTCTGCATTTCATTCACGAACGCTTCGAGCGATTTGTTCACATTGTCGATAAGCTGTAACGTATTGGCGTTGACCCGCTTTTCTATCGTGTCGTTTACAGCGATGCTGATCAAACTACCGAGAAGGATGGAGGGCAAGATGCTGACGAGAACAAACAGGACAATGAGTTTAAAGCGTAGTGGCATATGCTTTATTCCGACAGAGGGAAAGCTTTTATTTCGCATAATAACTGTCCACGTTTGTTTTCGTCACGACGGATATACCCGTATCTGTATAAACTGGTAATGTGCTGATGGATTCGCCATTGGAGTCACCAAGGCCATGATGAAGATGAAACAAGTACTGCAGTGACCAATACCCCATATTCCAAGTGCCTTGCGCCAAAGTTTCGGACAGCACTCCGTTTTTGACCATGTCGAGCGTGCCTTTGTCTGTATCGAAGCCTATCACTTTGATTTTGCCTGCCTTTCCAGTCTGAAGGAGCGCATTGCCGACCCCGATACCGCCATTAGCCTCTGTAGCGAAAATGCCATTCAAATCCGGAACTTGCTGTATAATGCGGCGGGTCGCTTGCTCAGATTCTGCTTGGTCGCCTTTCCCGTTTTCGATTGCAACCACTTGAATGTTTGGATAAGAGCTCTTGAGTGTATCGACGAATCCGTCCGTGCGTTCTTGATGGTTGAGCTGTCCGGGTCTGGTAATAATTGCTACTTTTCCGGTCCCTTCGATCAATTTGGCGAGCTGGTTGGCAGCTGTTGCACCAGCCGATCGGTTGTCTGTACCGAGAAACGTGCGTACCTTGCTGTCCATGGTATTCGAATCGAACAAGACAACAGGAATACCCGCTTGAACGGCTTTGTCAATGGTGGCTGTAAGCGCTTCCGGATTTATTGCAGTAACGGCAATGCCGGCGGGCTTTTTGGCGATTACCTGCTCGAGCACGGTATTTTCCTCATTCGCGTCGTATTGGGTCGCTCCTCGGTATTCAACAGATACGTTCAGCACCTTGGCCGCATCTTCAAAACCTTTTATCCCTCGTTTCCAGTAATCCATACCGGCTTGAAATGTCACCATGACGTATTTCTCGTCGACTTCTCCTCGCAATCCGCTTTCCAGACCGTAATCTTTCGAATTTTTTGAGTTGAGCTGATGCAAGGTGACATAACCGATGAAAGCGGCGATCAGGATCATATAGATGACAATTAATTTTTTCAAGTCCTATCCCCCTGTAGCGTACTTTTTTCATTATAGCGCAATTTTTCAGTAAGATCTTTGAAAAGTAGAGCACCTTTTTTATAAATATTAAACCTGCGAGGAAAGTTTAATTTTTGAAAAAAACGTGCGTCAATTTCGAAAGACGTTCATTCCCAGAGGGTGCTATATTCATTTTGCAACAACAAAACAATCTAGGGGGAAGGTCGAAATGAAAAAATTCGGATGGTTAACTATGGTTGTATTCATGATGTTCGCGCTCGCCGCATGTGGAGGGCAGCAGGCAGCTAGTGGCGGTGCTGCAACAGGAGGAGGATCTTCTCCAGGAGCAGTAAAGGCGGATGACAAGCAGTCGGCAAGTGGTGGAAGCTCCGGCGATTCGGCAAGTAAATATGTTGGCATCTCGATGCCGACGAAGTCCTCGGAGCGTTGGGTACATGACGGTGAAAATATGGTGAACGAATTCAAGAAGCTCGGCTACAAAACCGATCTGCAGTATGGCGAAGATGTGGTCGAAAATCAAGTTTCCCAGATTGAGAATATGATCACCAAAGGCGTCAACGTCTTAGTTATCGCTCCTATTGATGGAGAGTCGCTGACGGATGTCCTTAAGAAGGCAAACGACAAGAAAATCCAAGTCATTTCCTATGACCGTTTGATTCGGAAAAGTGATTTCGTCAGCTACTATGCGACGTTTGACAACTTTAAAGTTGGCGTGCAGCAAGCACAGTATATCGAGCAGAAACTTGGCCTCAAAGACGGCAAAGGTCCGTTTAACATCGAGTTGTTTGCAGGTTCCCCAGATGATAATAATGCAGGCTTTTTCTTTAACGGTGCGATGTCTGTACTGAAGCCTTATATCGATTCCGGCAAGCTGGTTGTGAAGAGCAAGCAAACGGCATTCGAGCAAGTGGCTACGCTTCGCTGGGACGGTGCGACGGCTCAAGCGCGGATGGATAACTTGCTCAGCAAAAATTACACGAGTGATAAGGTTGATGCGGTTCTTTCTCCATACGACGGTATCAGCATTGGGATCATCTCATCACTGAAGGGCGTTGGCTATGGCTCGGCAAAGCCGATGCCGGTCATCACAGGTCAAGATGCTGAGCTCGCATCGGTGAAATCGATCGTTGCCGGTGAGCAGACGCAAACGGTCTTTAAGGACACCCGTGAATTGGCTAAAAAAGCGGTTGGGATGGCCGATAGCGTGTTGAAAGGCACGAAAGTTGAAGTCAACGACGAGAAAACGTACAACAACGGCGTGAAGGTCGTTCCTGCCTTCCTGCTGGAGCCAGTTTCGGTCGACAAATCGAACTACGAAAAAGTGCTAGTGGATAGCGGCTATTACAAAAAAGATCAAATCAGCAAATAATCGTAACAGATGATCATAGGAACACGGATGCAGTGGCGGCCGGATTGGCAGCCACTGCAGTTGTTAGATTGGGATAGGCGGTGATGAAAATGTCCGATATCATTTTGGAGATGAAAGGGATTACGAAGACGTTTCCGGGTGTAAAAGCGTTGGAGAACGTTAATCTGAAGGTCAAGCGGGGAGAAATCCACGCTTTGATGGGCGAGAATGGAGCAGGAAAGTCGACCTTGATGAAGGTGCTTAGCGGTGTTTACCCTCACGGAACGTATGAAGGCGACATTTTGTTTCAGGGGCAAGTATGTGAGTTTAAAGATATCAAACATAGTGAGCAGCTCGGCATCGTCATTATTCATCAAGAGCTCGCCTTGATTCCATACCTGTCAATCGCTGAAAATATCTTCCTCGGCAATGAGCAGGCCAAACGCGGCGTGCTCAATTGGAACGAAACGATCATGAAGACAAAAGAGCTTCTGAATAAGGTAGGCCTGGCTGAATCTCCACAGACGCTGATTACGAATATTGGTGTCGGTAAGCAGCAGTTGGTCGAGATTGCCAAAGCACTATCCAAAGAGGTGAAGTTGCTGATTTTGGACGAACCGACAGCGGCGCTAAATGAAAATGACAGTGAAAATTTACTGCAGCTGCTACTCGAATTTAAAAAGCATGGAATTACGTCGATCATGATATCCCATAAGCTCAATGAAATTGCGAAAGTAGCTGACTCGATCACGATTTTGCGGGATGGGCAAACGATCGAGACGCTAGATATGAAGAAGGACCAGGTGGATGAGGACCGCATTATAAAAGGCATGGTAGGGCGTGATTTAACACACCGGTACCCGCCCCGAATGCCGAATGTCAGCGATATGATTTTCGAAGTTAGCCATTGGAATGTCTATCACCCTTTGCATCCGGAGAGAAAGGTCATTGACGACATCAACTTTTACATCCGTAAAGGTGAGGTGGTCGGTATCGCCGGCCTAATGGGTTCGGGACGAACGGAGCTTGCGATGAGTCTATTTGGTAGGTCGTACGGTACGAAAATTAGCGGTCGGGCATCGATCAACGGGAAGGAAGCGGATTTATCCGATATCAATAAAGCGATCAAGCAAGGACTGGCCTATGTGACGGAGGATCGGAAACAGTATGGATTGATTCTGATCGATGACATTAAGCACAACATTACGCTCAGTAATTTGAACTCGATTTCCAAAAGGGGCGTTGTAATCGAAAACCAGGAAATTATTCAAGCGGACTCGTTCCGCAAGAAAATGAATATAAAAACGCCAAGTATCTTGCAGAAGACCGGAAATTTGAGCGGCGGCAATCAGCAGAAGGTCGTACTCAGTAAGTGGATTTTCGCAAAGCCTGACATTCTTATTCTAGACGAACCGACGCGGGGAATCGACGTCGGTGCGAAGTATGAAATCTATTCGATTATCAACGATCTGGCCGGGCAAGGGAAAGGTGTCCTTCTTATCTCATCGGAGCTGCCTGAAATTCTCGGCATGTGTGACCGGATATATGTAATGAGTGAGGGGAGGATGACCGGTGAATTAAGCAGAGAGGAAGCATCGCAGGAGGCTATTGCCAAATACATGACGAAAACAAGGGGGACTAGGCATGCAAACCATGGTTAGCATGTTTAAGAGTAATATTCGCCAATACGGGATGATCATTGCGCTGGTGCTCATTTCGCTGTTGTTTCAAATTTTGTCCGACGGGACGCTTCTTAAACCTTTGAACGTGACGAACCTGATTTTGCAAAACAGCTACATTCTCATTCTTGCTATCGGCATGCTGCTCGTTATCATTACCGGCCACATTGATTTGTCGGTCGGCTCGGTGGCAGCATTCATTGGGGCGCTGTCCGGCGTAATGATGGTGACATATCATATGCCTTTCCCGGTTTCCGTAATCCTTTGTCTGCTCGTTGGAGCTCTGGTAGGCGCCTGGCAGGGGTTTTGGGTCGCATATGTCAGAATTCCGTCTTTCATTGTTACCCTGGCAGGAATGTTGCTGTTTCGCGGTTTGACGATGATTGTGCTAAATGGAATGTCGCTTGCGCCGTATCCGAAGATGTTCCAAAAAATAAGCTCCGGTTTTATCGCAGATCCTCTGGGAGATAGTCATCTGCTTACCATCCTGATCGGAGCAGTGCTCGCTATCATTTACATTCTAATTGAGCTTAGGAACCGCAAATCAAAGCTTACGTATCAGTTCGAGGTCATACCAGCAGGCTTATTTGTGGCTAAGCTAGCAGTTATCACTATAATCATCCTTGCTTTTGCTTTTGTACTGTCGCAATACGAAGGGATACCTAACATCCTGATTCTACTTTCGGTTTTAGTGATTATATACTCTTTTGTGATGAACAAGATGGTCATGGGACGTCATATCTACGCGCTAGGAGGCAATGAGAAGGCGGCTAACCTCTCAGGCGTGAAAACAAAGAGAGTAACATTCTGGGTGTTCGTCAATATGGGCGTGCTTGCGGCCATGTCCGGTCTTGTATTCGCTGCTCGACTGAACGCAGCTACGCCGAAGGCGGGCACCAATTTCGAACTAGACGCTATCGCTGCTTGCTTTATTGGCGGTGCTTCCGCAAGTGGCGGTGTCGGCACAGTGATAGGCGCAATTATTGGTGGCCTTGTCATGGGCGTCATGAACAATGGTATGTCCCTTGTCGGATTAGGCATCGATTGGCAACAAGGCATTAAAGGTCTGGTGCTGCTCCTGGCCGTCGCCTTCGACATTTATAATAAGTCGAAATCGTCGTAAATTGGGTAGCTAACTATTTGGCAGTTTAACATCATAAGAAGGATATTTCTGGGCATTAATTTTGATTCTGGCCGGTGTAGCGATCGCGAATATGAAGCGCCGGCAGGCACAAGAAATGAATCCTAAAGATGGCACAAAGCTCCTCACCGGGATTCAGTTGCAAGCACCAGATGCTAAACGCGGAGACTTCACGATCACCAATGCCGATATTGACTCCGTTAAAAAGCAAATTTCGGGAACAACACTAATCAATCAAGGTATCCAAACTAGGGAGTAATCCATAGGATCCCTCTTTAGAAGCTCCAAGTCATCAATGGCTTGGAGTTTTTACTATGCTTTTTATCCGACGCAGCTATTATTTTTTATGTAGGGAGATTTGTGTCTTAGAAACATGCAGAAATTCCCCTACTTTGTAGTCTCGTGATACAAAACTACTTACATAGTAGGATTTCGGATTTGGAGAAGATCCACGTAAAGTTCAGCGATTAAGAATAGTTATAATATCATTGATCATTTGAAAACGTTTGACAAACGAATTGCAATTTGAGATGATATCCTAATTTCTATATGACAGTCTACACCAAAAGAGGGAGTGAAATTGGGGATGGGAATTGATGAGATTATTCGTATAATGCCTTATGATGAAAAGTGGATTACCTTATTTCAAAACGAAAAAATAAATCTTCTTAAAGCTTTCGGAGACGATGCTATCGACATCCAGCATTTTGGCAGTACCTCGGTACACGGGATGTTTGCAAAACCAATTATTGATGTTTTGATAGGCGTGAAAACGCTTGAGCTGAGCAATTCCGCAACTAATGAACTAGCACAACTTGGTTATGAAGGGTTCGGAGAAACGGGTGTAAAGGGAAGATTGTATTTTCGAAAACGCCAAGAACATGCCTATAATCTTGCTGTCGTCATTTGGAATGGCGAGCAATGGGTAAATAATCTTCTCATAAGAAATTACTTACGAGAAAACCCGAATGTAGCAAAGCAATATTGTGAACGAAAGCTCGACGCCATTAAAAAAGGATATACTACACTGTTGTCTTATTCGGACGAAAAAGCCGATTATGTATCTAATTTACTCGAACAAGCTAAGAAAAGTATTGGATAGGCGCAGGCAATATGTGTACTACTCCACCATCTTCTGAGATTTTTGAAATCGAAACCTTCTCTTAGAAGCTAACTAGAATCATAGCCCTAATGGGAGGTTTTTTTGAAAGGTTTCTTGCCGAAGATAGAAAATATTTGCTCCTGACTCCATGGAGTTAGGAGCCACGAATAAAGTCCCCGCCTTCCAATCAGGAAGCGGGGACTTTGCTATGTGTATCTCCTTCGGATAAGTCAAAGCGTTTGTAGACTTCCGCAATGCGGAGCGCATATTGCTCAAAATTAAAGCAGTTTTCAATTAACCCTCTATTCGTTATGCCCATCATCTCTCTTTTGCCTCTATTTTTAATCATGTAAAGCATGCTCTCGGCAAAAGCATCCGGGTGTTCATACTGGCTAATGACAATTCCGTTCTGGCCATGCTTGATGATTTCCGTATTCCCGCCCCTCCCTGTCGTGATAATCGGAATACCGGCTGTCATCGCTTCATACTGAACTCTAGCCAAAGGCTCCTTCCATTGAGACGCACAGATCAAAACATCGCTCATTGTGTAATAATCCGGCAGCTCATAAACGGGCAAAAAGCTCGTAAAATAGATATGCTCCGAAATGGGCTTCGCTTGTTCTCTCAGCATTTTGACGTACCCATTCTCGCTGAAATTGCCGAACCACTTGCTTCCTACAATAACTAGTGCTGTCCTGGGCTGCTGCTGCAAGACTTTCTTCATCGCTGTGATGAGAAGATGGCAGCCCTTCTTGGGGACTAGCCTTCCCACGAACAGAGCCACAAAGTAATCTGCCGGAATACCCAGCTTTTTTTTCATTTCCAGCGCAATCCGCTGCCCCTGCAGCGTGTAATGAGGTGTGTAGATGCTCGGCTCATCTCCTGTATATAAAACTGTTATTTTCGCTTTGGCGGAGGGACAGCGCCTCGCAATCGAGTCTGCTAGAAACTGACTGACGGCCACCATGTGATCGACAGCTTGCACAATCTCCTCTAACTCGCTTTGTTCAAGATGAGATCCGAATACCTGGTTGTGAAGCGACAACACCACCCGGGAATGGAAGCACACTTGCTTGATTGGCAGCACCCAATCCGGTTTGTTATACACCTGAATGACAGGAAAAGACTCAGCCTGTACATAAGAGATGACATTCTCCAGATAATTCTTCTTTGGGAAGCGAATATATCTGACACCATGAATCGTCTCCTTATTTGC
>NZ_JAQFVF010000054.1 GCF_027789125.1 Paenibacillus aestuarii
CCAATTTACTTGTGTGGAGCCGTGGTGTAGAGGCCTAACATGCCTGCCTGTCACGCAGGAGACCGCGGGTTCGAATCCCGTCGGCTCCGCCATTTAACTGAATAAGAGCCATTAGCTCAGTTGGTAGAGCACCTGACTTTTAATCAGGGTGTCGTAGGTTCGAGTCCTACATGGCTCACTTTGTAATACGCGGTCGTGGCGGAATTGGCAGACGCGCACGGTTCAGGTCCGTGTGGGCTAACCCCCCGTGGAGGTTCGAGTCCTCTCGACCGCATCATAAGAAACCTTTCGATTTTATCGAAAGGTTTTTTTGTATATGAGCTGATTTCCCTCGAAGTGGTTTGGGTACAATATACGGACTTTATTCTATGTCTTCGTGCACGACCTCATTATGACGAACTTATAAGTTGATATTACCATCAACACTGTGGCTGAACCCATGATATCGCGGAGGCATTACCCAGGCCTGCTTTTTTTTAATTGACATTGATAATTATTATCATTAATATCTGTAGTAGCAGATTAAACTGGGTGCGGAGAGTGATTTTTTGAAAACGATTAAGTACTGCTGTAGAAACGAAAAGTTCGGATCGAAACAAATATATAAGGCTTTGAAAGAGGAGCATCCGGAAATCAAACAGAAGAAGAAGGATTGCCTTGGAAATTGCAAGCATTGCAAGAAAGAATGCATTGCCATGCTCGGTAAGAAGGAACTGCTGTGCGCTGCTTCCCCCGATCAGCTATATGCTCAGCTTAAGCAAATCATTGCTGAATCCCGCGCTGAAAGCGTGACTGCATGAATGTCGAATTGTTGAAATTGCTGTTGCCATTTGTATTTCTAGGGGGAATTCTGGTAATCTTGTATGTATGGGGAATGCAACAAGAATAACCGAATTCGAGAAGGATGTGTGCACAGATGTTGAATGATCAACTCACTGCAGCTCTTAATGAACAAATGAACTATGAATTTTACTCCGCGCACGTCTATATGGCTATTGCCGGTTACTGCGCAGCAGAAAGTCTGGATGGATTTTCGAATTTCTTTATTGTGCAAGCGGAAGAAGAGCGGTTCCATGCCATGAAGATTTTCAAATTCATTAACGACCGTGGCAGACAAGTTGAATTTGCGGGCATGGATACGCCAAAGAATGAGTACAGTTCTATTTTGGATGCTTTTCAACATGCTTTTAAGCATGAGCAGGAAGTAACTCGCCGCATTTATCATTTGTCCGACCTTGCACTCAATGAAAGAGAACATGCGACGATGCAATTCTTGAAATGGTTTATTGATGAACAAGTGGAAGAAGAAGCTATGTTCGATAGCATCATCAACAAACTGAAGCGGATTGATCAAGACAGCAATGCCTTCTTTATGTTGGATGCTGAGTTCGCACAGCGCTCGTTCACTCCTCCAGCGGAATAATTCATTTCTAAGTTACAAGCGTAGAGCTTGTCTTCTTTTGCCAATAGCGAAAGGAGCAAGCTTTTTTGATGGCGTAAGAAGGTGTGGCAGAAAAAAACATTTGCAATTCCTTCAAATTGCTGATATATTATTCATTGTCGCCTCTTGGAAATTATCAAGAGAGACAGGCTATGAATGTAATGCGCGGAAGTGGCTCAGGGGTAGAGCATCGCCTTGCCAAGGCGAGGGTCGCGGGTTCGAATCCCGTCTTCCGCTCCATTCTTTTGATGAAGCTCTATCGGCTTCTGCCACATGTGCCCTTAGCTCAGCTGGATAGAGCGTTTGACTACGAATCAAAAGGTCGGGAGTTCGAATCTCTCAGGGCACGCCATTTTCATAAAATCGGATATCATCGGGACGTAGCTCAGCTTGGTAGAGCACCTGCTTTGGGAGCAGGGGGTCGCATGTTCAAATCGTGTCGTCCCGATAACACGCGGGTGTAGTTCAATGGTAGAACTCCAGCCTTCCAAGCTGGTAGCGTGGGTTCGATTCCCATCACCCGCTTCATACGAAGAAGATCACCAGGATTATGGTGGTCTTCTTTTTTTGCATAGTGGTTTGCATGATTACAATAACTTCGGGCAAATTTAAAGGAATTCGTGCATCCTTCATATATAAAGCTTTTCGTTGAATTGTTACTATTACATTAAGAAGGACATCATGATTGAAGTAGGGGGAGTTTTGAAATGATTAAATGGAAGCGTTCTCTGACAGTCATAGCAACGATAGCTCTTGCGGGCTCTTTAGTAGGTTGTGCAAGCGGCGCAAAAAGCGGATCTGAACCGCAGGCGTCGGCACCTGCGGCATCGGCAGCATCCAACGAACCGGTCAAGCTGCGGATCATGTGGTGGGGTTCACAAGTGCGTCACGAAGCGACGCTGGCTGCTTTGAAGCTGTACACGGAAAAACATCCGAATGTGACATTTGAGCCTGAGTATTCCGGTATGGACGGCTACTTGGACAAGCTGTCGACGCAAGCGGCAGCGAATAATGCGCCGGACTTGATTCAGCTGGATCCGGGTTGGGTATCGGACTGGATCGGCCGCAACCAATTGGCACCGCTGACAGGTGTGAATGTTGATAAAATCGACGCGAAAGTATTGTCCGGTGGTCAATCCGGCGGTAAGCAGTACGCAATGCCGCTCGGCTCCGTGGCGTATGGTATGATTTTTGACAAAGCGGCGCTGGACAAGCTGGGATTGAAATCCCCTGAAAACGGATGGTCATGGGATGATTTCTTCGCCTTGGCGAAAGAAGCGAAAACGAAGCTGCCAGAAGGCCAGTACTTCACGAAAGACTACGCAGGCGACTACTTTGCTTATTCGGCATATCAATATGCCAAAGGAAAAGGCATGGTTGTCTCCGAAACAGGTAAATTTAACGTAGATCAGGCAACTTTCCTGGAATGGACGAAGAAGTTTGAAGAGCTGCGTAAAGCAGGTATCGTGCCTCCGGCAGACGTCAATGCATCGGACAAAGAGTTCGATCCGAAAATGGACTTGATGGTTAACGGGAAAATTATGTTCCGTCTGGGCTTCTCCAACAATTACGGTTCTTGGGACAGCTTGAAAAAAGGTGCTTATGCGATGGTAACTATGCCGCGCGCGACAGATGCAGGCGGTTGGTTGAAGCCTTCCATGTACCTGGCGGTTTCGGCAGGCTCCAAGAAAGCGGAAGAAGCTAAGAAATTCATTGATTGGTTCGTGAATGATCCGGAAGCTGCCAAAATTTTGACAACAAGCCGTGGTTTGCCGGTTAACAAAGAGATCGCTACATCTCTTGAATCCAATATGAGCGATGTGGATAAAGTGGGTTCCGTGCTTCTTCACGCTACGGAGAAAGATGGCCAAACATGGAACCCAGGGGTTAAAGGCTGGACGAACTTTATCGATAAAGACTGGACGCTGGTTCGCGATCAGTTGAGCTTTGGCAAAGCAACACCAGAGAAAGCATTCGATCAACTGAAGTCAGCAGCGCAATCTTACGAAAAATAAAGCAAGAATAGCCCGGAGCATTGTGTTCCGGGTTTTCTTTTTGATAGCGAAGGAGGAGGAACAGCTTGAAAATCACAATCGAGGATGTCATGCACAAGCTCCTGCAGACGGTACCGCGTCTCGAGAGCACGGTGGATGTACTCAGAGCCGGTGATCCTAAGATGGAAGTGAGAGCGATGGCGACGACGTTCATGGCCACTCACGAAGTCATTGAGCAAGCAGCTGCCAGCGGGGTCAATCTCCTTATTACACATGAGGGTACTTTCTACAGCCACATGGACCAAACGGACTGGCTGGAGCATGATGCAGTGTACCAAGCCAAGCAGCGGCTGATTGAGCAGTCTGGGATCGCGATATTTAGGCTCCACGACGGCATACACCGCTATCAGCCAGACGGTATCATGACGGGCCTGATTCAGGCGCTAGACTGGGACAAGTATGTAACCGAGCATCAGCGGGTCGTATCCTTGCTTACACTGCCAGCAATGAGCGTAAAAGAGATTGCAGAGCATGTGAAGCGGCAGATGGGGATTTCGTTCGTCAGGGTCGTCGGGGATCCAGCCATGTCCTGTACGCGAGTGGGGTTGCTAGCAGGCTACCGTGGTGGAGGCGCGGTGGCAATCCCGCAGTTCGGAAACGAAGCGCTGGACTTGGTCATTGCCGGGGAGGGGCCTGAGTGGGAGACGCCGGAATACGTGCGCGATGCTATGCACCAAGGGAAGAAGAAAGCCCTCATCTTGTTGGGGCATGCCGAAAGTGAAGCGTCCGGCATGAAAGCGTTAGCCGAGCAGCTGGCCGCGGCGTTTCCGACGGTGTCTGTGCAATTTTTCGCAAATAAACCGTTATTTACGGTTATATAAAAAAAGCGGGCACCGTTCGGAAAAGTCCAATCCGTTGCCCGTTATTTATGGATTATACGCCAGCGTAAGCCATGAATCCGCCGTCGACCGGGATCGTGGTCCCTGTGACAAAGCCGGACATGTTGGCATCTGTCAGCCACAGCAAAGTACCGAGCAGATCCTCCGGCTTGCCGAAACGGCGCATTGGCGTGTGGGTAATGATTTTATGAGAGCGTTCTGTCAAGGAGCCATCTTCTTTCAGCAGCAGCTTTTCGTTCTGCTTCGTGAGGAAGAAGCCCGGGGCAATTGCGTTAACGCGAATCCCGCTTTCTGCCAAATGCACGGCCAGCCATTGGGTGAAATTCTCGATAGCTGCTTTGGCTGCACTGTAGGCAGGCACTTTGGTCATCGGTGACGGAGCGCTCATCGAAGAGATGTTAATGACGGTAACGTCTTCTTTGCCAAGCATCTGTTTGACGAAAATTTGCGTTGGTATCAGGGTGCCGACAAAGTTCAGATCCAGTACATTGCGGAAGCCGCTGACGCTTAAATCGAAGAATGTTGTCACATCCGGATTGTTCAAATCTTCTGGTTTGAAAATTTCATTGGTGGTGTTGGCACTCGGATGGTTGCCCCCGGCGCCGTTAATCAAAATATCGCAGGAGCCGAGCTGCTGCTGAACCGCTTCCGCGGCTTGCTGCACGCTCTCTACCTGGGTGACGTCGCAAGCCACGGCAATGGCTTCGCCGCCGGCAGCGCGGATTTCGTCAGCGACTTCGTTCCCTTTTTCCAAGGTGCGGTTCAAGATCGCTACACGAGCGCCTTGGAGGGCAAGCTCAAGCGCCATTACACGGCAAAGTACGCCTGCTCCGCCTGTAATAACGACAACTTTGCCTTGAAGCGATGGATGGTTGGTTAATTGGATCATATAGTTTCAACCGCCTTTTCAGTTCGTATTTGTTTGTCGTAAGCATCCCAGAGACCCCAAAGGTACATGATGCCTAAAGCACGGTCATATAAACCGTATCCTGGCCGGCACTGTTCGCCCCAGATATGTCGACCATGGTCTGGACGGCAGAAGCCTTCGAAATTGTTTTGATACAACGCTTGTACGATACCTGACATGTCTACGGTGCCATCTTGTGTCCGGTGCGACGTTTCGATGAAATCGCCATTGTCGTATACACGGACATTGCGAAGGTGAGCGAAGGGAATGCGGTCAGCAAATTCGTGCGCCATCGCCACAAGATCATTGGCCGGATTTGCGCCGAGCGACCCGCTGCATAGCGTAAGACCGTTGTAAGGGCTGTCATGCAGCTGCAAAAAACGGCGGACGTTGGCTTGACCGGTTATGATGCGAGGCAGTCCGAAAATAGGCCAAGGCGGATCGTCCGGATGAATCGCCATTCGGATATCGTGTTCAGCGGCAACCGGGATGATCTCGTCCAAGAAGTACTTCGCGTTCGCAAATAGATGCTCCTCGGTTACATTGCGGTAAGCGTCGAACAGTTCGGATAAGCGCTCCAGGCGCTCAGGTTCCCAGCCTGGCATCGTGAAGTTGGGATTCTCGTTGATCCGTTTCACTTGGGCGAATAAATCCATGCCATCGATCTTGCTCTTTTCATAAAAAAGTGCTGTCGATCCGTCTTTGAGCTCTTTGTGCAGGTCTGTGCGCATCCAGTCGAACACCGGCATGAAGTTGTAGCAAATGACTTTGACGCCGACTTGGGCCAGCTTGACGATCGTCTTTTTATAATTCTCGATATACTTATCGCGGCTTGGCAAACCTAATTTAATGTCTTCGTGGATGTTGACGCTTTCTACGACTTTCATATGAAGGCCGGCTTGGTCGGCTTGTTCTTTGATCGCCATGATTTTATCCATTGGCCATTCCTCGCCTGCCGGAACATCATGAAGCGCCCAGACGATGCCTTCTACGCCGGGAATTTGCTTGATTTGGTCCAGGGTAACGGTATCATTGCCTTCCCCGAACCATCGAAATACCATTTTCATAAGCGTCATCGCCTCCGGTTATTTGAAATAAGCAGGGAATTTCTGCTTGAGCAGCGCCTGATCTGTAATGGTCAAATGCAAATGTTCGTTCATCAGCTTTTCGGCCATGTCGGCCTGATGCGCCTGAATAGCCTCTACCATCTGCTGATGCTGAGTATAGAGGTCGTCCCAATGATGATCGGCGGCAAGCCGCAGCATGCGGGTACGATTCAAATGCACATTAATCTGCTGAATGACCGCCCATGTATTGAGTTTGCGGCAGCCTTCAAAGATTGTGCGATGGAAAGCTTCGTCGAGCTCAAACATCTTTTTATAATCCTGGTCTTCGATGCAAACTTTTTGCAGCAGCAAGTTGGCCTGCAGCGCTTTTAATTGCTCCTGGGGGAATTGTTCACAGGCGAGCCGAATGACAGCGCACTCCAGCTGCTCGCGCATGAACCGGGCTTCTTCGACGAGCTCCAGATCGATCAGCGAAACGACCGTGCCACGCTGCGGGTAAATATCGAGCAGCCCTTCCTGCGACAGCCGTACGAAGCTTTCTCTAACGGGTGTCCGGCTGACGCCCATCTGCAGTGAGATTTCTTTCTCCGAGATGCTGGCGCCGGGAAGCATTTCAACGCTCAAAATGAGTTCTTTCAAGCGGTAATAGACGGCATCGCGGGTGGAACTGATTGGTGGGCGGATTGTAAAGTCCATAGGTTCACCCCTTTTGATTAACTGATACTTCCATACTACCACACTTGTATGGTAGTATGGAAGTCATAAAAAGAAGAAACTATGTATGGATGGGGAGGATTTTTCTCATGAGTGAAACGAATGTACAATATACAGGCGACGGCTACCAGGCATGGCTTGGCTATCACCGCATCGCTCCAGGTAATGTTTATGAGCAGTATGCCGCATTGAAGGCAATTACCGTTAATGAGAACGCAGAGGTCATCCGCACCGCTGTCACCGAATTGTCCCGCGGCCTTCAATCGATGCTCGGTTATGAGCCGGTTGTTGAGGAAAGCGGTGAGAGTGCGGGCAGCATCGTGCTGGGCACATTCGGCAATAACGCTATCGTTGACCGCACATTTGCGGAAGATACGCGTTCGGCGATAGGGCCGGAAGGTTTTGCGATCAAAGCGGTTAAAGAGAACCGCTCCATCGTCATTGGCGCTTCTACGGCACCCGGCGTGCTATACGGTGCGTTCCATTTGCTGCGTTTGATGAGTACAGGTGAAGCCGTTGATAACTTGGATGTTGTGCAAAATCCAGTGAATCAGCTGCGCATGATCAACCAGTGGGATAACATTGACGGCAGCATTGAGCGCGGGTATGCCGGTAAGTCGATTTTTTATAAAGATAATCGCATTACAACGGATCTGGAACGCGTCCGTGATTATGCAAGGCTGTTAGCCTCCTCGGGGATCAATGCGATTTCGATTAATAATGTGAATGTGCATAAATACGAGACCCGGTTTCTGACGGAAGCATACTTGCCGGACGTGGCGAAGGTCGCTGCGGTTTTCCGCGCGTACGGCGTGAAGATGTTCCTGAGCATCAACTATGCGAGCCCGCTGGAAATCGGCGATCTGACTACGGCCGACCCGCTGGATCCAGGCGTACGTGAGTGGTGGCGCGCGAAAGCGGCGGAAGTGTATGCGGCGATTCCGGATTTTGGCGGCTTCCTGGTGAAAGCCGATTCGGAGAATCGTCCGGGGCCGTTCACCTACGACCGCGATCATGCGGACGGCTCGAATATGTTGGCGGAGGCCGTGAAGCCTTACGGCGGGATCGTGATCTGGCGCTGCTTCGTCTACAATTGCAAGCAGGATTGGCGCGATCGTGCGACGGATCGTGCACGCGCAGCCTACGACCATTTCAAACCGCTCGATGGCCGCTTTATGGATAATGTCATTCTGCAGGTGAAAAATGGTCCGATGGACTTCCAGGTTCGTGAAGGGGTGTCGCCGCTGATCGGCGCGATGGAACAAACGAACCAGATGATCGAATTCCAGATTACCCAGGAATATACGGGCCAACAGCGCCATCTGTGCTACTTGGTTCCACAATGGAAAGAAGTGCTTGATTTCGAGACGTATGCCAAAGGGGAAGGGTCGCCGATTAAGCGCATCGTCGACGGATCGCTCTATGGCAACCGCTTTAGCGGTTTTGCCGCGGTTTCCAATATCGGCGACGATGCCAACTGGACCGGACACCTGCTGGCGCAGGCGAACCTCTACGGATACGGCCGTTTGGCCTGGAACCCGGAGCTGACGGCGGAAGCTATCGCGGAGGAATGGATCCGCATGACGTTCGGCGGCGACGAACAGCTGGTCCGGACGATTCGGGGAATGCTCATGGATTCCTGGAGCATCTACGAAGATTACACTTCTCCGCTTGGCGTAGGCTGGATGGTGAATCCGGACCATCACTACGGACCGAATGTGGACGGGTATGAATATTCGAAATGGGGGACGTACCATTTTGCGGATTGTCACGGCATCGGGGTCGACCGGACGATGGCGACGGGAACCGGTTATACCGGGCAATACAAAGGTCCTAACGTAGAGATGTACGAGTCGCTGGCAAGCTGCCCGGATGAGCTGCTGCTGTTCTTCCACCACGTTCCGTACACGCATGTCTTGCATTCCGGCAAAACGGTCATTCAGCACATCTATGACACGCATTTTGTCGGCGTAGAGCGCGCCGAGCAATTGCAAGCCAAATGGAGTGAGCTGCAGGGCAGCATGCACGAAGGTCTGCACCAGCAAGTGGCGGCACGCCTGGCTGAGCAGGCTGCGCATGCGAAGGAATGGCGCGACATGATCAACACATATTTCTTCCGGAAAAGTGGCATCGCCGACCAGTTGGGAAGAAAGATATATTAATCGAAGGCCGCCTCTTGAGGCGGCCTTTTTGCTGGTGGCGACTGCGCGGTGGGGGGAGGTTCGGTTGCTCCTGCAAGCTCGCCGCGGGTTCGCCAGCGGATAAGCATGGTTTTACTTTTTCAACTCGTTTTTCGTTAAATTTTAAAAGAATTCGAGGATTCCTCTCATTTAGTCTGTGCTTCCCAGCCTTTATACTTGAATTCATAGAGAACTAGACTAACTGCAGAGGTGATCGTTCATGAGTCAAACTACTTCCGTTGCCCTGACAACCGCTGCGGGCACCAAGAAACGAAAGTCCTTTTTAAGCCGATGGGACGCTCCAATTGCCGGGTACTTGTTTATCCTGCCTTGGCTGATCGGTTTTTTCGGACTGACCGCGTACCCGATGATTTTATCGCTGTATTATTCGTTCACGGACTATACGTTGATGGAACCAGTCAGTTGGGTCGGCGCCCGCAATTACGAGCGGATTTTTACGGCAGATGATAAATTCATTCAGTCCATTAAAGTTACGTTCATGTACGTCATTGCTTCTGTACCGCTGAAACTGATTGCCGCGCTGCTTGTCGCTGTTGTACTCAACAAAGCGATGAGAGGGATCTCCGCATATCGCACGGCGATTTACTTCCCGTCGCTGATCGGTGGCAGTATCGCCGTCTCCCTGCTGTGGCGCAACATTTTTGGTGTGGACGGTATTTTTAATAAAATTCTTGGGATTTTCGGAATTGGCGGGACAGGCTGGGTGACCAACCCAAGTACAGCGCTTTGGACGCTTGTGCTGCTAACTGTCTGGCAGTTCGGATCTTCGATGGTTATTTTCCTCGCCGGGCTGAAGCAGATTCCTAACGATCTATACGAGGCTTCATCCGTAGACGGCGCCAACAAGTTTGTTCAATTTTTCAAAATTACGCTGCCCATGCTGTCCCCGACGCTATATTTCAACCTGATCATGGGTGTGATCAACGCTTTTCAAATGTTTACATCAGCCTACGTCATCACCAATGGCGGACCGATGAACTCGACTTATGTGTATGCGTTGTATTTGTACGAGCGCGCCTTCAGCCGTTATCAGCTCGGATATTCCTCTGCGCTGGCTTGGATTATGTTGGTGATCATTGTAATTGTCGCGGTTATCATTGCGGGAACATCTAAATATTGGGTATTCTATGAAACGGAGTCAGGAGGGAAAAAGCGCAAATGACAATCAAATGGAATCAAGCAGGCCGTCACTTGTTTATGATCATATTCAGCCTTGTCATGATTTATCCGGTCATTTGGTGGATCGGCGCATCGCTGAAGTCTAATGCTGAATTAAGCTCGCCGGGCTTATTCCCGTCCAAGCCGCAGTGGAGTAACTTTGTGAACGGTTGGCATTCGGTACCGGGGCATTCCTTTACTGATTTTTATCTCAATACGTTTGGCTTAGAGATTGTGCTGCTGGCCGTCACGCTGCTTTCCAGTACACTTGTGGCGTTCGGTTTCGGTCGTTTGGATTTCCCGTTGAAAAACTTTTGGTTTTCCCTGCTGATGCTGACCCTGATGCTGCCGGGACAAGTTCTGATTATTCCCCAGTATGCGATGTTCCATCAATTGGGTTGGGTGAATACGTATCTGCCGTTCATCGTGCCTCACCTGGTGGCTAGCGGCGCAGGCGGTACGTTCTTCGTTTTCTTGTTAATCCAATTCGTGCGGGGCATTCCGCGGGAGCTCGATGAATCGGCGAAAATGGACGGATGCTCCTGGTTCGGCATTTATTGGCGGATCGTGATGCCGCTAACGAAGCCGGCTATCGTAACGGTGATGATTTTCTGCTTCTTATGGAACTGGGATGACTTCCTGGGTCACCTGCTGTATATCAACTCGGTGGACAAGTACACCGTCGGTCTCGCGCTCCGGATGATCAATGACTCTTCGTCCGGTCAAGAGTGGGGACAATTGCTGGCGATGTCGCTCGTCTCGATCGTACCGGCCACGCTGGTGTTCATGTTCCTGCAAAAGTACTTCGTTGAAGGAATTGCCACAACAGGAATTAAGGGCTAAGATAATATGTAAACAAATGCAAATCATTTGTCATAGAACGGTAAAGCCGCGGATGTCTTCTAAACTCGCTGTTTTACCGTTTCTTTCGATTAATTGGCAGTATGGGAGCGCGTACATCATGACCAATCCTTTTAAAAAGTTTAGAATCGACCACCTATTCTTCCGCAGCTTCGCGGGACTGATCATCATCGTGCTGGCGTGCAGCGTTTGGGCGAGCTACAGCATCTCCTCCAAAGAGCTGGCGCAAACGACATTTCATTATCAGCAGCGGCTGCTGGACGAGCTTAACAACGAAATTATGACGAGGCTGGTCACGATTGAGCAAATCTCCCTATCCACTTCCCGCGATAATGAACTGATCACCTTTCTGGTGAATACGCAGGATGAATTTGATCGGTACCGCAAATCGATCAGCGTGCAAAAGGCACTGGCGAATTTAACCTACTCCATTCCGCTGATTCAAGGCATTGACTTGTACATGGACCGGCCGCTGGAAGGGGAGCCCAAGAGCTACATTCAGTTCAGGAATTTGGCCGATGCCGATAAGCAAGCCTGGTCCGCATCGCTGAAGAATAATGATTTTACCTGGTCGAGCGAGCATACCATCCCGAGCTTTCAGGGCGATGTCCCGGTGCTAAGCTTTGCGCGAAAAATCGTGTACGATGATAAATTTCTAGGCGTTCTTGTCATCCATGTGAAGGCGGAACAAATCCGCCAGTTGCTGGCCGGCCGCTCGTCAGAAACGAACCGCATGATGATTGACTCCCAGGGACGGCAGTTTTTGAAAATAGGCCAGATCCCGGATCACACGGAATTATCCAAATGGATCAACGCCAAGAACGGGCAGTCGGACTTTGTTCATACACAGGGCGATACAGGGGTCGGGAATTCGCTCCTGGTTTATTCGAAGCTGATGGATTCCAACTGGACGCTGGTCGAGATTACCCCGTGGAAAGAGATTACAGCAGGGAGCTTTAAACTGGCCGAGGTAATCGGCATCATCGGCGTTGCGGCTGTTCTGTTGACGCTTCTGCTGACCCATCTGCTCAGCAAACAGTTCACGAAGCCGATTAAGAAGCTGGTAGGCGCGATGGGCGTTTACTCGGTTGGCGGCAATAATGTCGAACTGCCGAAGGATTATGAAAACGAGTTCGGCTATTTGTTCGCCGGCTACCGGAAGCAGAACGAGCGCATCGAAGCGCTGTATGAATCGCTGCAGCGGCGGTATGAACAGCAGCGCAAAGCGGAAATTGAAGCGCTGCAGGCCAACATCAATCCGCACTTCTTGTACAATACGCTGGATCAGCTGAATTGGATGGCGATTGAGGCGGGGCAAGACGAGATCAGCCGGATTCTGGAGCTGATGGGCCGCATGTTCCGGATTGGTCTATCGAACGGGGCGGCGTTTATTCCGATCAGCGAGGAACTCATGCATTTGGAATGCTATCTCGAAATCCAGCAGATGCGCTGGGGAGAAGGGCTGGAGTATACGATCAATGTTCCGGCGGAAATCAAGCATTTGTTCATTCCTAAGCTAACGCTGCAGCCATTCGTTGAAAATTCCGTCGTCCACGGCTTCAATACACGGAATCATGGACATATCGCGATTACATTCAAAGAGGTTCATGAGCGAATCGAAATCACCATTGCGGATGACGGCATTGGGCTGCAGCAGGCAGTGGACCGCAAGCGCAAGCGCCATACCGGTGGTTATGGCATTCGCAATGTGCGAGAGCGGATCGCCGGATATTTCGGTGAGTCGTATGGTGTCATTATTCAGGAGCGTCAACAAGGCGGCACACAGGTCGTCATTGAACTGCCCCGCTTGATTGACCCGCCGAGCCAGGAGAATTTGGAATAGTTCGGAGTATTTTATAACAAATTGTGCATCTTTCATCTTTTATTACCTTTCTATCAGGGGTAGTATAAAATTAAAGCGTAAGCACTTTCAAAATCAAATAAGCAGCCCGGAACAGCTCATGCTCCGGGCCTGATTGTTATATTGTGTATGTGTAGCTAGGGAGGTAAAGCTAGTGTGGAAGATTGCCATTGTGGATGATGAACGGCAGGTGCTTCAAGGCATGAAGCGCGCGATTCCGTGGGATGCGCTGGATGCGGAATGGGCCGGCGAAGCGTTGAATGGCGAAGATGGCCTGGAGCTGGTGCGGAGTGCACAGCCGGACATTGTGATTACCGACATCTACATGCCTGTTATGAACGGTTTGGATATGATTGAGCAGCTGAGGAAAGAAGACTTTAACGGCAAGATCATTATTTTGAGCGGTTACTCGGATTTTGAGCATGCCCGCCAGGCGCTCAGGTACAATGTCAGCGATTATTTGTCTAAACCAATCAGTATTCCTACCTTAAAAGCGATACTTGGCAAAGTGATTCAAGAGCTTGCCGGGGAGGAAGAGAAGCGGATCAAGCAGGATGAGCTTGAACAAAAGTTAAGGATGTACGAGCCTTTTATCGAGAAAGAATGGGTCAAATCGGCGGCAGCCGGGACGCTGGAAAGCTCGTACCGCAGCGGGGAAAGCCTGCCGCAGCCCTACCGCTTCTGGACGGAGACAGAGCATGTTGTGATCGGCATCGATCTGGTCCGGGACATTCGTGCCAGCGAGCTGACGTTATCGGATTGGAACCTGTTCCGATTCGCCATCAGCAATATCGTCTGCGAGGTCGCACAGGAATTTTTCAGCTCGTTTGAATATACGGAGCTACACAGCACAAGGTCCGTTCTTATTGTTCATTCGGAGGCTGGCAGCAATAAGGAGCAGTTGGTCCAGCATTTGGAAAGACTTGGCGTTCAATTGATCGACTGTATTAAAAATTATCTAAAGCTGGTTATTCGCATTGGAATTGGCGGCATTAAAGCGCAGTGGACTGAAATTCCGGATTCGACGGAGGAAGCTTTTCGGGCGATCGATCTGCGAGACAAGCGCATTGCGTGCTCCTATGATTTATACGCTTACGGGGAAGCGATGCAGAGCGATTCCGGAGCGATTGTGATGCGTCCGACCAAATTTTATTTTGAATTGGCGGGCGCAATCAAATCGTCCCAAGAGACACAGGCCCAGCAGCTGGTCGATGAATTCGTCGGACAGCTTGAGCAGCAAACAGGCATCACGCCCGATTATGTGCAGATGCTGGCTGGCGAGCTATGGGGAATTTTTGCCTACTGTCTGTATGAGGTCGGTATGGTGCTGGATGAGATGTTCCCGAGCGAGCTTATTGCCAAGGAAATGATCGGTCTGACCCGGCCGAAGGATTTGGCGAGTTGGTTAAAAGACAAAATCTCTTCCATCTGCAGCAGCAGACAGTGGAGAGGAAACAGCAAGCATAGACAAGCTGTCGACTTTATGACCCAATACATTCACGAACATTATGCGGACGAAATGACGCTGGCGGATCTCGCGGATAAAGTGTACATTTCACGCAATCACCTGTCGATTATTTTTAAAAATATGACGGGCGAGACGTTCAACAATTATTTAACGCGCGTTCGGATCGAGAAGGCCAGAGAGCTATTAATGGAAAGAAATATGCTGGTTTATGAAGTGGCGGAACGTGTCGGCTACAAGAATGTGCCTTATTTTAGCACACTTTTTAAGAAACTAACCGGCATGAATCCGACTGAGCTTATTAAATAAGGGATTGGGGAGAACGAGGATGAACGAGCAATTGCCGAAAACAATGAAAGCAGCAGTCATGCCGAAGCCTGGCACGATCGTGATGGAAGAAAGGCCGGTCCCACAAGTCGGCGAAAACGAAGTGTTGATCAAGGTCATGGCCGTCGGCATCTGCGGGTCTGATGTGCATTATTATGAAAATGGGCGCATTGGCCGCTTCGTTGTCGAGAAGCCCATCATTCTCGGGCATGAATGTGCAGGGATGATTGCGGCTGTCGGCGCTGCGGTCTCTCGGTTCAACGTCGGCGACCGGGTCGCCATTGAACCCGGCGTCACCTGCGGGCGCTGCTCCGCTTGCAAAGAAGGGCGCTACAATCTGTGCCCGGACGTGCAATTCCTGGCGACACCTCCGGTGGACGGCGCTTTTGTGCAGTACATGACGATCCGCGAGGATATGGTATTCCCGATTCCGGATCATCTGACCTACGAGGAAGCCGCCCTGAACGAGCCGTTCTCCGTAGGCATCCATGCCGCCAAGCGGTGCCGCGTGCAGCCGGGAACGACGGTTGCGATCATGGGCATGGGCCCTGTCGGCCTCATGGCGGTAGCGGCCGCCAAATCGTTCGGCGCCAGCCGCATTATCGTCACCGACCTGGAGCAGGTGCGCTTGGAAGCGGCACGACGCATGGGGGCGACGCATGTCATTAACGTGCGCGAAGAGGATGCCATCGAGCGGATCCAGCAGCTCACAGGCGGTGTCGGTGTAGATACAGCCTGGGAAACCGCCGGCAACCCGAAGGCGCTGCAAACCGCGCTTCATTCGCTGCGTCGCGGCGGCAAGCTGGTCATCGTCGGCCTGCCGGCGCAGGATGAGATTCCGCTCAACGTGCCGTTTATCGCGGATAATGAAGTCGACATCTACGGCGTCTTCCGCTATGCGAATACGTATCCGATGGGCATCGAGTTCCTGGCCTCCGGCACGATCGACACGATGTCGCTCATTACGGACCGCTATCCGCTGGCGCAAACGCAAGAGGCATTGGAGCGGGCTATCCACAACAAGAGCGGCAGCTTGAAAGTAATGGTTTATCCGAACGAGTAAACAAATGAAGCAAAATTTTGGGTTTAGTGACATTACACCTGGTGGGGGCTATCAAGCGGCGAAATAGCGAGTCGATACAAGAGCGAGTCGCGACAATAGCGAGGAGGATGCAAAATGAGACCGGTTCAATTCAGCATTATCGGCGGGGCGGGGTTTCGCGCCCAGTACTTTTTGCGTATTGCCAGGGAAATGCCGGACCGCTTTCAAATCAGCGGTATGGTTGTGCGGGACGAAGAGAAGGGCAAGACGATGGAAGCGCAGTGGGGCGTCAGTACCTATCGCACGCTAGAACAGCTGCTGGCTCATGAAAAGCCGGATTTCATCGTCGTTTCCGTCGGTTGGGCAGCTTGCATGGACTACTTACTGCAATTGGCGGAGCTGGGGATCCCGGCTTTATCAGAGACGCCTCCCGCTCCTGATCTGCAAGGCTTGGAGCTGCTGCACGAGCGCCTCACGCTCAAAGGAGCCCGCGTCCAGGTGGCGGAGCAGTATTTTTTGCATCCGATTCAGCAGGCGCGGTTAGCTCTGATTGCCTCCGGACAGCTAGGGCAAATCACGGAGACGACAGTCTCGATCTCGCATTTATACCATGGCGTCAGCCTAATTCGCAAAATGCTCGGCGTTATGTTCGAGCCTGTGACGATCCGCGGGATGCGCTTTGAGTCCCAGTGGGTGAACGGCCCTACCCGCAGCGGACCGCCGACAGCAGACCGCATGATTCCGTCGCAGCGGGATTTGGCTTGGCTCGATTTTGGCGACCGGCTGGGCATTTACGATTTCACGAATAATCAGCATCGATCCTGGACCCGTTCCAATCATGTGTCCGTGCGCGGTGAGCGCGGTGAAATTTTTGATTCCCGCGTCCTGATTCAAGATCAGTCCTGCACGGAGCTGCAGCTGGAGCTCAAGCGGATGAACAAAGGCGAGTTGGAAAATGCCGAGGGCTATTTTTTCAAAGGCATCCTTTGCGGGGACCGCTGGCTCTACGAGAATCCGTTCGCTCCCGCAAGGCTGTACGACGATGAGATTGCGATCGCCAGTTGTTTGCAAAAGATGGCCGAATATACGTTCGGCGGTCCTGGATTTTACAGTCTTGCCGAGGCGTCGCAGGACCATTATCTCGGCATGCTGATCGAGCAAGCGATCCGCACGGGAGAAACGGTGAAATCGGCCCGCATGCCTTGGGCTGAGTCTTAATCTGATGACTACAGAGGTGCTGCAACATGACTGGTTATTTTCAAAATGAAGAAAGTATTGCCTATAAGCATCCTTCCCGTATAGATGAAGTGATCGAAACGATCGCGAACCGGTATATTGCCGATAATCCGGCTTATCCGTTTCAGCTTCGAGCGTATAGTGAGAACGGCTTCAGGCAGCTGAAGGATGGACGTTATGATCTGGATCTGTCCGCGAAACATCCGCACGCCAAGCTGGGTCAAAACGGATACCTTTATGCGATGCTGTGGAGCGACGCGGAGGAAGGTGTGCAGACGACGATCAGCGTGAAGTCGCCGACATTCTTGTATGTGAACGGCAAGCTGATCTATCGTTCAGCCATTCACGAGGAGCGGCACAGCGGTGCTAGAACCAGTCTGTCCATTCCGCTGAACAAAGGGTGGAACGCCTTTTTAATCCAACTTCAGAAGACCCCGACCGGGTTCGGCTGTGTATTCGGTTCGGCGAGCAGCAAATGGGTGCCGCTGCATTTTATGGCCCCGTTCGCTGAGCGTGTCGGTCAGGGCGGATGGATCTATTCAGCGCTGACCGATGAGGCGCTGTTCCCGGAAGTGCATGAGCCGGAGCATCACGGCTCGGAGGAAAGCAGCGGCATCCGCTGGTACCCGGAGCGGTTCTGGGACGAGCGCGAACAGAGCCGTGGGGTTTGCACGCGTATTTGGGGCCGGGACGGCGGCGACAGCGGCAGCTTCAACGGCATGAAAGCGTACGGCTGGACGAAGCTGCAGGTCCGTGAGGCCGGCACGGCGGTGCTGCGAGGCCGCACGAGCGGGCCGATTCAGGTATGGGTCAACCAGACGCTGGTGCATCGTCAGGACGAGCCGGGCGATGTCCATATCGAGTGGCGAGCGGCGGGAGGCCGCTGCTGCGATATTATCGTGGAATCGCATGCTGGGCGCGAGGATTGGGGGTTTGTGCTGGAAGCGGAGATCAATGGGCGGGCGGAGGCTTTCTCTATGCCTCATCCGGTAGGCGGCACGGAGGAGAGCTGGCTCTACCTGGGGCCGTTCAAAGCGGCGCAAGCGATGAGTCCGGCGGATCTCACGGATGTGAACAAGCTGTTCGATAACGGCGGCAGCGGCGTATATTGGCAGCTTGATAGCCCCGGATACTGGGTAAGGCCGTATCTCGAGAACAGACTGTTTGGCAGATGGAACTACCACCTGGGCGTGACGCTGAACGGCTTATTGCGCGCCTCCAGGCTGCTTCGCCGAACAGACATTAAGCAATATGCGGCTAAGCATATTGGGGCGTGCGCGCGTATGTATGAGTATTCGCTGTTTGACCGCGACCAGCATGGCTACCAAGCGCTGAACCAGCAGCTTGTCGAGCTTGACTCGTTGGACGACTGCGGTTCCTTCGGCGCTGCGATGCTCGAGCTTTATTGGGATACGCAGGACGCCAGTCTTCTGCCGTTAATTGATATCATTGCTGATTATATTCATAACGGGCAAATCCGCAGAGAAGACGGGGCGTTCTACCGTGGCGACGATACCATGTGGGCGGACGATTTATATATGAGCACGCCGTTTCTCGCCGGCTATTACAAGCTGACGGGGGAGCAGGCGTATATCGACGATGCGGCGAAACAATTCCTTCTTTTTAAAAAGTACTTATACATGCCTGAGCTGAAAATCATGTCGCACGTGTATGACTTCAAATACGACACACCGACGTATGTGCCATGGGGACGCGGCAACGGCTGGGTGCTGTTCTCGCTGTCCGATGTGCTTGAGGCGCTTCCGGCGGCGCACCCGGACCGTGAAGCGCTGCTGGCCTTCTTCAGCGAGCTGTGTGCAGGCTACCTCTCGCTGCAGAGCCACAGCGGCCTATGGCATCAGGTGCTGACGGATGCCGAATCGTACGAGGAAACCTCGTGCACGGCGATGTTCACGTATGCGTTTGCCAAGGGCGTGCGCAACGGTTGGCTCGAGCCGGAGCCGTACATGGACGCCGCCAGCAAGGGCTGGCAGGGCTTGATGCGCGCCAGCGTCGATCATTTGGGCAATGTGCATGGCGTGTGCCGGGGCTCGAACTTCTCATTCACCGAGCAGTACTATAAGCACGATCTGCTGTGGGTGAAGAATGATACTCATGGCACGGGAATCGTCATGCTGGCTGGCGATGAGGTCAGCAAGATGATGGCGCAATAAGCGTGTGCAGAGCGTATCTATAGCAGGAGCATCCGGTCATGGCCGGATGCTTTTTCATTGCATACAACCTTCTATTCTTGTAATATGATAATAATTATCATTATCATTTATTTATATGAGATAAGGTAGGTATCCAGTATGTCGCAACCATCGCCCGATTCGCAGGAGGCTGCTCAGCTGGCTGCAAACATGCGGACACGGCCACTCGCAGCCAGCCTCATTCTCGTCGGCGGCACCTTCTCGCGCTTAGTCTATGCGTCTCCATCTCGCTGGGAGCAGCAGATATCAGCATCAGCACTGTGAGGCGGGCGATCTTTCATTTTGATCCGAATGTGACTCAGCATCAAATTATCCAAGAAATCCGGCTGCCCCGTGCGCTTGCAGGCGCGATGATCGGGGCTTGCTTTGCGGTCGCAGGCGCTCTCCTCCAAGGCATGACGCGCAACCCGCTAGCGGATACGGGGCTTCTTGGCATCAACGCCGGTGCAGGCTTTGTGCTGGCGCTTTGTTTTGTCTTTTTTCCCGGACTGCCGTTCCACAAGCTGATCCTCTTCTTGTTCTTGGGGACGGCGATAGGCACAGGACTTGTGTACGGCATCGGTTCCCTCACCAAAGGCGGGCTGACGCCTGTTCGGCTTGCCCTGTTCGGCTTGCCCTGTCCGGCGCTGCCGTAGGCGCGCTGCTCATTGCCTTGAGTGAAGGCATCGCTATTTACTTCAAAGTCGGCCAAGAGCTGGCCTTCTGGTATGCAGGCGGGATGGCCGGTACCAAATGGCTGCAGATCAAGATCATGGGCTGATTGCGGCGCTGCTGCTGTCTCGTTCCGTGACGCTGCTCAGCCTTGGCGAAGAGATCGCCACGAACCTAGGGCAGCGGACCAAGCTGGTGAAGCTGGCCTGCACGCTGGTCGTGCTTGTCCTTGCCGGCGCAGCCGTGTCCTCGGTAGGGTCCATTGGCTTTATCGGCCTCATGATCCCTCATGTCGCGAGGGTGCTGGTCGGCGTGGACTACCGCTGGATTATCCCGAGCTCAGCCGTGCTGGGCAGCCTGCTTATCGTGCTGGCGGACATTGGCGCCCGGATGGTCCATCCGCCGTATGAGGCCCCGGTTGGCGCGCTGACCGCGATCGTCGGCGTTCCGTTCTTCCTCATCCTTACACGCAAAGATCGAAGGGAGCTGTAATGAACGGAACTAACGTGTCTCTCGTCGACAAAAAGTGCAGAAATCGCTCTGTTTTCTTCATGTCTTTGCTCTGCGTTCTCATTGTGCTCGTCATTCTCATTAGTATGAATTCGGGGTTCATTCGTTTATCGCCGATCGTCGTGTTCAAATCATTATTCGGCAGCGGGACGCCGAAACAAGAGCTTATTTTATTCGAATTCAGGCTGCCTCGCATCGTCATTTCCCTCCTTGTCGGAGCGGGACTGGCCGTCTCCGGCTGTATCCTGCAGGGGATCACGCGCAACCCGCTGGCGGATCCCGGCATTCTCGGCATTAACGCCGGGGCAGCGCTGCTGGTGGTAGGATTTGTAAGTTTTCACACGAGCAAAGTAGCCGTGCCCGTGTTCCTCCTGCCTATGCTGGCCATGGTTGGGGCCGGAGCGACGGCAGCATTGATTTATGCGCTTTCCTATTATGCCGTGCGCGGACTTTCGCCTAAGCGCATGATTCTCAGCGGCATTGCCGTTGCCGCCGGAATGAACGCAGCGATCATCGTGCTGACGATCCGGATGGATCCGTTCGATTACCAATACGTGGCAGTCTGGCTCGCCGGCAGCATCTGGGGAGCGAACTGGCCGTATGTGTTTGCGCTGCTACCGTGGATCGTCGTCTTGCTGCCGTTCATCTTCTACAAAGCACGCACGCTTAACGTTCTGGCACTCGGTGACCAGCTGGCGATCAGCTTAGGCACCAGAGTCGGCAGCGGTCGTCTCGTGCTCGTGGCCTGCGCCGTTGCTTTAGCGGGAGCTTGCGTGGCGATTGGCGGAGGCATCAGCTTCGTCGGTCTTGTGGGACCGCATCTGGCCAGACAGCTCGTTGGCTCGAAGCATCAGTACATGCTGCCGGCATCCGCGCTGGTCGGATCGCTGCTGATGGTCACAGCGGACTTGGCTGCGCGCATGATCCTTCAGCCATCGGATATTCCGACAGGTATTGTCGTGTCCGTCATTGGCGCGCCATATTTTCTATATTTGCTGGCCAGGTCCAAAGCATAGTGGAAATACTTACCACGTGTGCAAAAGTTGCCAAAAAAGCTGGATCTATGCTAGTCTAACATAGAAAAAATTGCCGAATCGTGGAGCATTACAAGCCCGCGTACGGGGGACTTCTTTATTTGGGGTGAATGAACGCTTCAGCTTGCTGGGCGTGCTAGGGAAAACCTCTTCCCGAACCCGTCAACTAACCTCGGAGGCTTCAAGGAGGAAAAGTTTTGAGATTGTTTGCAAAACATCTTATTTTTTCATGCGCTTTTATCGGTGCAGCGGCTTCATTCATCTGTTCATCGCCTGCTCACGCTGCAGCAGCTTCTTCAAAGCTGCCGGTAAAAGTTCAGGTCAACGATGAAATCGTAGATTTTCCCGAAGTTCAGCCATTTATCGACGATAAAGGCGTTCTGTTGGTTCCGCTCAGAGCGCTGTCGGATAAGCTCGGTTACCGAGTCGGTTGGGCCAAGCAAGGGGACGATCTTGTCGTAAGCATGATCAAAAATCAGCAGCAGGTGCTGCTGAAATCGGACGAATCGCAAGCGCTGGTCAACAACAAGAAGATCAGCTTAGAGAGCAGTCCGACTGTCCACGATGGGAATACATACGTTCCATTGCGTTTTATTACGGAAACATTTGGCTCAGCCATCGAATGGAACGAAGCCAACCAAATCGCAATCGTCGATGCGGACGGCAAATCCCACAAACCGGCATGGATCGCCCCGCCTCCGCCGCCACCGGCCCCGCCAGTCCCGTCTGCGCCTCCGATGGCGGAGCAGATTGTGACATCGGCGAATGCCTATCTAGGCGTCCCGTACGCTTGGGGCGGAACGACGCCGAACGGATTCGATTGCTCGGGATTCGTTCGTTATGTCTTCCAAGCCAAAGGCATCGAGCTTCCGCGCACATCGGGTGAGATGCACGACGAAGGAGCGTCGGTTTCCGACTTGAAGACGGGGGACCTCGTATTCTTCGCCAACCGGACGATTGACCATGTGGGCATCTATGTGGGGAATGGCCAATTCATCTCTTCCACCTCGTCCCGCGGTGTTGCGGTCGAGAGCCTCTACAGCTCTTATTGGAGCGCGAGATATGTCGGTGCGAAAAGAGTTCTGTAAATGAGCAGCACGCCCCGAACGCCTGTTTTCTAATGCTTTCGTCAGAAGGCTTAGGAAGCGGGCGTTTTTTTTATATGAAAAATACTGTGCTGATCACCGGTACTGAGCGCAATATAGCCTCACTGCCACTTGGCGCAGCGTGCTGCAGGGAGGTTAGGTCACTTGCAGCGGATGCAGTGGACCGCCTCTCGCCAAAAGCTGCTTGTAGTTCGGATTTGCCCACTTGCAGCACGCACGTCACCCTTATGCGCGGCTGTAGTCCGGTTTTGCCCACTTACAGCGGCATTTCTGGCCACGGGGCGCAAACTAAAGCTCTCCAATTGGGCTTTCCCGGACTACAGGTCCCTCCGCCGCCGCCCTCCTCGCTGCAATTGGGCAAATACCAATTAGCGCATCGCCCGACGGCACCATACAGCGGATGCAGTGGACCCGCCTCCCGCCGAAGCAGCTGTAGTCCGGATTCGCCCAATTAGAGAACGCACGTCACCCTTATGAGCAGCTGTAGTCCGGATTTGAACACTTGCAGCGGCATTTCTGGCTGCGGGGCGCAAAATACGGCTCTCCAATGGGCTTTCCCGGACTACAGGTGCCCCCGCCGCCGACCTCCTCGCTGCAATTGGGCAAATACCAATTAGCGCATCGCCCGACGGCACCATGCAGCGGATGCAGTGGACCCGCCTCCCGCCAAAAGCTGCTG
>NZ_JAQFVF010000055.1 GCF_027789125.1 Paenibacillus aestuarii
CCGTCAGCCTCCACCATCATATGCCGTTGTAGCTCAACTGGTAGAGCAACTGACTTGTAATCAGTAGGTTGGGGGTTCAAGTCCTCTCGACGGCATGTTTTATTGGGGATTAGCCAAGCGGTAAGGCAACGGACTTTGACTCCGTCATGCCAAGGTTCGAATCCTTGATCCCCAGTCTCTTATTTGAGCCATTAGCTCAGTTGGTAGAGCACCTGACTTTTAATCAGGGTGTCGTAGGTTCGAGTCCTACATGGCTCACTTTTAACTATTTTTATGCGCGCGTATGGCGGAATTGGCAGACGCACTAGACTTAGGATCTAGCGGGCGACCGTGGGGGTTCAAGTCCCTCTACGCGCACCATTTGCGGAAGTGGCTCAGGGGTAGAGCATCGCCTTGCCAAGGCGAGGGTCGCGGGTTCGAATCCCGTCTTCCGCTCCATATGTTTTGTGCCCTTAGCTCAGCTGGATAGAGCGTTTGACTACGAATCAAAAGGTCGGGAGTTCGAATCTCTCAGGGCACGCCACTTTTTAAACCATACATATATCGGGACGTAGCTCAGCTTGGTAGAGCACCTGCTTTGGGAGCAGGGGGTCGCATGTTCAAATCGTGTCGTCCCGATAACGTGCGGGTGTAGTTCAATGGTAGAACTCCAGCCTTCCAAGCTGGTAGCGTGGGTTCGATTCCCATCACCCGCTTAACGAAAAGAAATCACCGGTAACGGTGGTTTTTTTGTTTTCCAATATAGAAAGGATTAGTTCTTGACAGGAAGAGCATGGAGCTTTTCGTCATGAATCTAATCTTTTTTTCATTTTACACTATGTGCCCGAAGCGGAATGTGGTAGAATATTCAGAAATGAGTTTTTGTGTGGAAAATACTTTGCTAGAGAGAAGCTTTAATGTAACATAGCGACTAGATGAGGTGGAGAGTATGTCAGAGAATACAAACAGCATACAGAAACAATCTACGAATAACTTGCTGCGGAGAGATGTCCGTTTCTTGGGCCATATTTTGGGCGAGGTCCTGGTCCATCAAGGCGGGAACGAGCTGCTTGACGTAGTTGAGAAAATACGTGAGATGAGCAAGTCGTTGAGAGCTCATTACGTACCAGAGATTTACGAGGAGTTCAAGGCAACGATCACTGCGTTAGATCCGGAAATTCGGCATCATGTCATCCGCGCTTTTGCGATCTATTTTCAGTTGGTCAACATTGCCGAGCAAAACCATCGGATTCGTCGTAAAAGAGATTACGAACGTTCCTCCGGTGAGCTCGTTCAACCTGGCTCCATTGAAAGCATCGTGCAAGAACTGAAGAATAATCACATTCCGCACCAAGAGGTACAGGAGATCCTTCAAGCGATTTCGTTGGAGCTTGTCATGACAGCTCACCCTACGGAAGCGATGCGACGTGCTGTACTGGACGTAAACCTGCGGATTTCCGATGATATGATGAAGCTGGATAATCCGATGCTGACCCACCGCGAACGTGAACAGCTCCGTGAGAAGCTGCTGGGTGAGGTGCTGAACCTATGGCAAACAGATGAGCTTCGTGACCGTAAACCGACTGTCATCGATGAAGTTCGTAACGGACTTTACTACTTTGACGAAACATTATTTGACGTTCTGCCTGAGGTGTACCACGAGCTGGAGCGTTGTTTGAATAAATACTATCCGGAAAAAGTATGGCATGTTCCATCGTTCTTGAAATTCGGATCCTGGATCGGCGGGGACCGTGACGGCAACCCTTCAGTAAGAGCGAATGTGACTTGGGAAACGCTGCAGCTTCATCGTCAACTGGCACTTCAGAAGTATGACGAGATTCTTAAAGAGACGCTGGAGCACATGAGCTTTAGCCGTAATATTGTCACAGTTAGCGAAGAGCTGCTGGCTTCGATTCAAAAAGATCGTGAGGTTCTGGGCAACGTTCAAGACGTATGGCGGAACGAGAAAGAACCGTATCGGATCAAAACAACCTATATGATCGAGAAGATTCATCATACAGGCGACCCGAACGTACCGGCCTCTCATAAATACAACAGTCCGGAAGAGTTCATTGCCGATCTGCAAATTATCGATGCCAGCCTAAGAGGGCATTACGCAGACTATGTCGCAGATAAATACTTCAAAAAGCTGATCCGCCAGGTCGAGCTGTTCGGTTTCCATTTGGCTGCGCTGGATATTAGACAGCACAGTAAGGAACATGAATCAGCAATGACGGAGATTTTGGCGAAAATGGGCATTGCTGCAGACTACAGTAAGCTGTCTGAGAGTGAAAAGATTAGCTTGCTGACAAATGTCTTGAACGATCCTAGACCGGTCACTTCGGTCTATCTGGAATATTCGGAAGGCACGCAAGAATGCCTCGACGTATACCGCACGGTTAGCCGCGCTCAGAAAGAGTTCGGACGCAACTGCATCAACAGCTACCTGATTAGTATGACACAAGGTGCCAGCGACCTTCTTGAGGTTATGGTTTTTGCGAAGGAAGCTGGGCTTTACCGCAAGGAGAGCGACGGCACGGTGACTTGCACAATGCAATCTGTGCCGCTCTTTGAAACGATTGATGATTTGCATGCTGCCCCTGAAATCATGAGCACGCTTCTTGCGATTCCCGCATATAAGTCGAGCTTGGATCCAGAGACACAGCTGCACGAGATCATGCTGGGCTACTCGGACAGCAATAAGGATGGCGGTGTCATTACCGCGAACTGGGAGCTGCGCATGGCGCTCCAGAATATTACGGATACAGCGAAAAAGTTCGGCGTTAAGCTGAAGTTCTTCCATGGCCGCGGCGGCGCGCTCGGTCGCGGCGGAATGCCGCTGAACCGCAGCATTCTGGCACAGCCGGTCGAAACGCTTGGTGGCGGCATCAAAATCACCGAGCAAGGGGAAGTGCTTTCCTCGCGCTATTCCTTGCAAGGCATTGCTTACCGAAGCCTGGAACAGGCGACATTCGCCTTGATTACCGCTTCGAAGCTGTCCCGCACGCCTCAGCGCCATCCGAAGGAAGAAAGATGGGAAACCATCATGAGAGGCATCTCGGAGCAGGCGCAGAAGAAATATCAGGATCTGATTTTCCGAGATGAAGATTTCTTGACGTTCTTCAAGGAGTCTACGCCGCTGCCGGAGATCGGCGAACTGAACATCGGCTCCCGCCCTTCTAAACGTAAAAATAGCGATCGCTTCGAGGATCTGCGCGCGATTCCATGGGTGTTCGCCTGGACGCAAAGCAGATACTTGCTGCCGGCTTGGTATGCGGCTGGAACAGGCATCCAAAGCTTTTACCAAGGCGTAGAAGAGAACCTTGAGACGTTGAAGGAAATGTACACAGAATGGTCCTTCTTCAGCTCCATGGTGGATAACCTGCAAATGGCACTGGCGAAGGCCGATCTGTTGATCGCGAAAGAATACGGCAATATGGTGAAGAAATCGGAGATCGCCGAGCGTATCTTCGGCTTGATCAGGGAAGAATACGCATTGACTTCTTCCATCATTCTACAGATTACAGGCCAACAGGAAATTCTGGATAACGTACCGGTGATCCAAGAGTCCATTCGCCTGCGTAACCCTTATGTAGATCCGCTAAGCTACATGCAAGTCGAGCTGCTTGCAGAGCTTCGCGAACTGCGTGATAACAATCAAGATGATGCAGATCTGCTGCGTGAAGTATTGCTCACGATCAACGGAATTGCTGCAGGACTTAGAAATACGGGCTGATTCTACATTCAGCGAATTTAAAATAAAGCAAGTCGAAGAGTCGGGGGTCTCGGAACAAGAGGCACTCGACTTTTCGCCGTGATTGTTACTGTTGCATGAATTATAGGAGTGTTGAACGAAATGATGCGTTGGGTAGCGATTTTCCTTGTCATTATAGGGGCATCGAGTTACGGATTACTCTCTTCTTTTATTAAATTGGCCTATGGTCAAGGATTCAATGACGGGCAAATTACGCCTACACAAATGTTGATGGGGACACTGTGTGTATGGCTGCTTATTTTATTTTCCAAAGCTTCGTGGGTAAATCCTTTCAAAGGACCATGGATAAAACTTGGATTAATTGGTATATTTGGATTAGCATTGACTACAAGTTTTTACAACATCGCGATATCTGAACTAAATGCCTCTATGGCGATCATTTTACTGTTTCAATTTACGTGGCTCACAATCGCCATCGACTGTGTGAAGCGGCGCAGACGACCTCGAATAGCCGAAGGTATCGCCGTAGTCATCATTATGCTGGGGACTTTGATGGCAGTGGATGTTTTGAACACGGATTGGCATCAATTCAACTCTAGAGGGCTTCTATATGGCCTTGCCTCTGCTGTAACGTACAGCGTGTTCCTTTTCTCTACGGGCCAGGTGAAGAGCCAGCTGCCGCCTCTTATGAATTCTGCCGTCATGCTAACAGCCTCGCTGCCGGTGATGTTCATCTTGCATCCTCCAACTGTATTCATACAAGCAAATGGGGGATATTTATTGTTATGGGGGCTTCTTCTGGGCATCTTAGGCCAGGTCATTCCAACAATCACATTCAATATGGGGATTCCACGGATTGGCAGCACCTTAGCGGCAATGCTAGGGTCTGTAGAGCTGCCGGTTGCTATCATAGCCGCTCATTTCATCATCGGAGAGCAAGTTGCGCTGCTGCAATGGTTTGGAATGGGGTGTATTCTTATAGGTATTGTTATCTCTGAATACAAGCCCAAATCCGCTGCTTTTCAAAAGGTAGAAAGTTGAATCGTCTAGAAGCCGGAGGTATCGGAGTGAATTTTGTAGAAGCTAGACTGGCGAAATTGGCCAGGAACGGGGATCGAAATGCTTTTGAGGAGCTCGTTGAGCTCTATAAGGATAAGATCTTTCACTTGGCTTACCGAATGTTGAATAACAAGCAGGAGGCCGAGGATGCGGTGCAGGAAACATTCTTGCGGGTTTACACGAATTTGCATCGATATGATGAGAATCAGAAGTTTTCAACATGGATTTTTAGAATAGGCACGAATTTATGTATTGATAAGCTGCGGCGCAGGAAGAACACATATTCCTTGGACGCGGAGCTGCCCGATGGCGAAGGCAACGATTTCTATGCCATGCTGCCCAGTGATGAGGATACGCCTGAGAAGCAGCTTATCGTCTCGGAGACACAGGAGCAAATTCGCAAGGCGATTGAAACGCTGCCGGAGAAATACAAATCGGTTGTGATCTTACGATATTTGCACGATATGTCGCTTCAGGAGATCGGGGATGTGCTGGGCATGCCGGTGACAACGGTGAAAACCAGGGTGCATCGCGGTCGGGAGTACTTACGCAAGCTGCTTGAGCAGCATGAACATATTACCATCTAAAAAAATGTTGCCATAGTGAAACATATGCGCAATTCAAACGTATGGTATACCACAAAAGCAATAGATCAAGAAAGGGGTGGCGGCAGCATGAATTGTAAGGAAGCCCTCCCGCTCATACATGAATATCTCGATGGTGATTTGCATGGGTCAGAAGCAAAAGAGTTGAAAGAGCACCTGATCGCTTGTCCTGCATGCCGGACGCTATTCAAGCAATTGGAGCAAACGGAAGCGATGGTGCGGTCGCTCCCTCCAGTCCGTGTGCCTGATACACTAACTGCGCAGATCATGAGCGGACTTCCACCAATGAAGAAGAGCAGAACGTGGACGGATTGGATTCGTAAACACCCGGCTGTGTCCGTAGCGGTTGTCTTTGCCGCTGTCATGTTCGGCAGCTACATGTCCATGTGGAATGATGACAAGAACCTGATGGTGAAGGGAAATGACTTGCAGGAAGTTATTATTCAAGGCGATACCGTAATCGTCCCACAAGGCCATACCGTCAACGGGGACCTGGTTGTTCAGCGCGGCAAGCTGGAAGTAGAGGGAGATGTGACGGGGAACGTGACGGTTATTGACGGCTCCGTGAACTTGGCCTCCACCGCGCATATCTCGGGACAGGTAACCAAAGTCGATGAAGCGATTGGTTGGATTTGGTACAAACTGGGCGAGATTGTGAATATGATTGGGAGTTAAAAGAGCTGCGTCCTTATTCAAGCCCATGAGGCTGGATGGGGACGTTTTTTATTGGGAAAAATGATCGGAAATAGCAAAAATGTCATGATTCAAAGACCGTATAAATAGAAGTCTTGTGTGGATTATGGTATGATGCTAAATACAGAGAGAATCTATGTGTTAAGCCGTTGGGGGAGAATATTAGATGGACCTGCTCACGAGCATCTCGATTAAGGATATTATTGATATTCTGATCGTCAGCTATGTGATTTATAAACTGATATTATTAGTCCGGGGAACAAGAGCCATTCAGCTAATGAAGGGTATTCTTGTTGTTGTCATTACTTGGGCACTCAGTATTTGGTTCCAGCTGAGCACCCTGCAGTGGATGATGAATCAGACATTGACCTTCGGGGTACTAGGCATCCTGATTATTTTCCAGCCTGAGCTCAGGCGCGCTTTGGAGCAGTTAGGGCGCGGCAAGCTATTCAGCAGGTCCTCTTCGGAAGAGGATCAAGATGTGAACAAGCGGATCGGAGAAGTGATTCGAGCGGCGAACTATTTGGCTAAACGGAAAATAGGGGCTTTGCTTGTATTTGAAAAAGAGACAGGCCTCACGGATTATGTAGAGTCCGGCATTGCGATTGAAAGCAAAATTAGCGCAGAGCTGTTAATTAATATATTTATTCCGAATACACCGCTGCACGACGGTGCGGTTATTGTAAGGCAAAATCAGCTTATGGCGGCTGGATGTTATTTGCCGTTGTCCGAGAATCCTTTTATCAGCAAAGAGCTGGGTACGCGCCATAGGGCCGCGATCGGCATGAGTGAAGTTTCGGATGCGATGTGTGTGGTCGTTTCCGAGGAGACCGGACAGATCTCGCTTACGATGAACGGGCATATCGTTCGGGATATTAAAGAGGAGTCGCTGATTGCCAAGCTTTTTGAAGAGCTGAAGCCGAAGGCGAAGACGAAAGAAAAGAACCCTTTCTTGAAGTGGAGGGGACGAAACAATGGATAAATGGCTGCGCAATACGAATGTTGTACGGGTCGTCGCCCTGATTATTAGTATATTTTTATGGGTTGTCGTCCACTTAGATCAAAAAGGTGTGGTCGGCAGCTCCCCCATCCGGGAGCGTGTGGAAACGATCAATAACGTCGCCATTACGACCAAATATGATGAGAGTCATTACTTTATCTCGTCCATGTCTCCTTCCAATGTACAAGTCGTGATTAACGGGAAAGAATCTTCTGTGAAAAAAGTGACGGCGAGCAATTCCTACCAGATCCAGCTTGACCTCACCCAGGTCGGCAAGGGAGACCATCAACTGCCGCTTACGCCGATAGGGTTTCCTTCGGACGTAGAAGTTCAGATCACCCCGCGGACTGTCCACGTTGTCATTGAAGAGCTGCAGATGAAAGAAGTTCCTGTCGTCATCAACTTGAAAGGCACGCCGGCTGCTGGACTTAAAGCGGGTCAGCCGATTGTGAAGCCGAACAAGGTGTATATTACGGCACCAACGAGCAAGCTGAGCCTGATTGAAAATGTTCACGGCGAGGTATCCGTCGATAAAGCGCAATCGGCCGTTACTAAACAGGTGAGGCTGCAAGCTTTTGATAAGGATGGTAAGGAAGTAGCGGTGAACCTGAATCCGACTGTTGTGGATGTCGAGGTGCCGATTACAAGCCCGTTCCAGACGATTCCTCTGCAATTGAAGCTTAGCGGCGAGCCGCCCAAAGGCTTCGCCATTTCCTCGGTGACGCAGACGCCGGACAAGATTACGGTTTACGGCACGCAAGAAGAAGTGGACCGCCTGGAGTTCTACCAAGGGCCGCAGATTAACGTGCAGGACATTAAAGAAACAAAGGATTATACACTGGATATCCCCCTTCGGAATAAAGTAACTCAACTGGATCCGTCTAAGGTCACCGTGCATGTGGAAATCGTACCTTCCGTGACCAAGGCGATCGAGAATGTGCCGATCACCATTATCGGGCAAAATGAGAGCTATAATACGAAGGTAACCCTGCCTGACACAGGGAAATTAAATATTACGGTCGAAGGTGCACCTGCGTTGATCGATCAGCTGAAGACGGAGGATATCCAAGCGATTTTGGATGTGAGCAATCTGCCTCCAGGCAAGCATGAGCTGAAAGTTGCGCTGAACCTGCCGACATATGTGAAACTGGGGATGCCGCAAGAAGTGAAAGCAACGGTAGAAATTAGCGAGCAGGCACCGAAACCAACCGTGAGCCCATAAGGTATGCGGGACATAGAACATAGAGGAGAAGAGAAAATATGGGGAAATATTTTGGCACAGATGGTGTAAGGGGAGTCGCTAATCGCGAATTAACACCAGAATTAGCTTATAAAATTGGCCGTTGTGGCGGTTTTGTCCTGACTCGTCAGGCGCAGCATCCAAAAGTGGTAATCGGACGGGACACACGAATTTCGGGTCCTATGCTTGAGGCAGCGTTGGTAGCAGGCTTGCTGTCCATTGGTGTTCATGTCATCCGCATTGGCGTTGTCAGCACACCGGCAGTCGCTTATTTGACTAAAAAGCTGGGTGCAGACGCAGGCGTTATGATCTCCGCTTCGCATAATCCTGTAGCGGATAACGGTATTAAGTTCTTCGGCGGCGACGGCTTCAAACTGCTGGACGAGACAGAGCTGGAGATTGAGAAGCTGCTGGACGCCGCTGTAGATGAATTGCCGCGCCCTGAAGGTGGCGAGATCGGTACGGTTTCCGATGATGCGGAGGCGAAGTTCGCCTATCTGGAGTTTTTGAAAACGACCGTATCCGAGTCTTTCCAAGGATTCAAGGTCGTGCTCGACTGCGCGAATGGCGCGGCGTATGAGCTGGCACCCAAAGTGTTCCGCGATCTTGGCGCGGAAGTAATTGCGATTGGCGCCGAGCCAACAGGGCGCAACATCAATGAGCAATGCGGCTCCACCCACCCCGACAAGCTTTGCGAGGAAGTGGTTAAGCACGGCGCAGCCATTGGTCTTGCTTTTGACGGCGACGCGGATCGTCTGATCGCAGTCGATGAGACAGGCGCCGAGATTGACGGCGACTACATTTTGAGCATTTGCGGCGATGCACTGAACCGCGCAGGCAAGCTGAACCACAGCACGATCGTGACGACCGTGATGGCGAACATCGGCTTTTTCAAAGGGATTGAAAAGGCGGGTTTGAAAGGCTTGCAGACGGCGGTGGGCGACCGTTATGTGATGGAAGAGATGCGCAAGGGCGGGTATAACCTGGGTGGCGAGCAGTCCGGTCACGTTATTTTCCTGGACTACATCTCCACAGGTGACGGTATTCTCACAGCGCTGCAATTGATGAATACGATTGTTCAATCCGGTCAGAAATTGAGCGAATTGAAGCATATTATGCGCAAGTTCCCGCAGCTGCTAGTGAACGTTCGTGTAGCTGACAAGAGCAAATTGAAGGACAATCCGGTGATTGAAGAAGCGATCCGCAAGGTGGAGACTGAGCTGGGCGATAATGGCCGCGTACTGGTACGACCATCCGGCACAGAGTCGCTGATCCGTGTAATGGCCGAAGGACCGGACAAAGAGCAGGTTGATGCTTATGTTCAAACAATTGCCAAAGTTATTCAAGAGCAGCTGGTATAGGCTGTAAAGCCTTATGGAACGCCCCTTTTCTGTAATTCTGTGGATAGAGAAGGGGAATCCATTGTTAAGAACAGGCAGTCTTGCAAGGAAAAAAGTGTTGCGCATCTGTGGTAAAATGAATATGATGTAAATGTGTTTTTTACTCAAGAAGGAAAGGCAGGGTAGAGGTTGATCTAGCCATAATAGCGCCAGAACTCGCGAGCGGGACGGATAACTGCGCGGTGCGAGTTGACGAGGTGAAGGTGTTCGAAACATTCGGCGGGGACCTTCCGGTACAGAGCTAGAGTGCCGTTAAGTTGGAGAGAAAAACGCTTGGGCGACCGGGCTGACAAGATTCCAACATTGCTAGCTATTGATGATGAACTTATTGCACGTTATATAGATTATGTTCTTTTGTTTTTTTTGAATGTAGGTTAGCATGTTTTTTTATCATGGGTAAAAAGATTGATCTTTGACAAACAGCCTAGAGAGGCTTATAAAAATTTGGAGGTTACTACACTATGTGCGGAATCGTTGGATATATTGGCAAGCGTAATTCTCAAGAAATTCTACTAGAAGGACTCAAAAAACTCGAATATCGAGGTTATGATTCAGCTGGTGTGGCTGTTTATACGGCAAGTGGACTGCAAATTCAGAAAGCGAAAGGCCGCATTGCGAACCTGGAATCCAAGCTGGAGGAAGCACCTCTGAACGGAAGCGTCGGAATCGGGCATACGCGTTGGGCAACTCACGGCAAACCTTCTGATGTGAACTCTCACCCGCATACAGACAACTCGATGAAGTTTTCTGTTGTGCACAACGGGATTATTGAGAACTACATCACTTTGAAAGAGGAATTGATCGAGAAAGGACATGTATTCGTATCGGAAACAGATACAGAGGTTATTTCTCATCTGATCGCTGACCTGTACGAAGGAGATATCCTGAAAGCTGTTCAGAAAGCTGTGAAACGCATGACTGGCGCATTTGCGCTGGGCGTTTTGACAGAATTCGAGCCAGATCGTTTGGTCGCTGTGCGTCAAGCTAGCCCGCTGATCATTGGTATCGGTGAAGGCGAGAACTTTATCGGCTCGGATATTCCGGCAATCTTGGAGTATACACGCAATGTGTTTATTCTAAATGATGGAGAAATGGCGCTGTTAACCCGAGAAGGTGTCGAATTAATGACTCTCGAGGGGAATTTTATTTCCAGGGAAATGTTCCGTGTCGATTGGGATATTGTTACGGCGGAAAAAGCCGGTTTTGATCACTTTATGTTGAAAGAAATTCATGAGCAGCCTAGAGCTTATCGCGATACGATGGGCAGCCGCATCTCTGCGGATGGCACGCAAGTGACTTTGAACGAGCTGACGACCCTTACTCCAGAAGCGATTCGTGAAATCAATCGTGTTCATATTGTTGCCTGCGGTACGGCGTATCATGCGGGAATGGTTGGGAAATACATCATTGAGAAAATGGCGCGCATTCCAGTTGAGATTGATGTCGCTTCCGAGTATCGTTACCGTTCACCGATTATTACGAAGGACACGCTCGTTATTGTCGTAAGTCAGTCCGGTGAAACCGCGGATACACTGGCTGCTCTGCGTGAAGCGAAGCGCTGTGGAGCGCATGTGCTGGCCATTACGAACGTTGTGGGCAGCTCGGTTGCACGTGAAGCGGATGACATGATCGTTACGCTGGCAGGCCCTGAAATTGCGGTTGCGTCGACAAAGGCGTATACGTCACAGTTGGTCGCATTCTACCTATTCGGTTTGCACCTGGCTCAAACACTTGGCACGCAAACTGCCGCAGAAATCGCTGAAACGCTTGCAGCGTTGAAGGCTCTTCCGGAGCAGGTTGAGGCGATCCTGGAGCAAGCTGAAGCCATTAAAGGCGTTGCTGAGGAAATGGCGAAGCATGACAACTTGTTCTTCATCGGCCGCGGCTTGGACTATGCAGTCGCTTTGGAAGGCTCCCTGAAGTTGAAAGAGATCTCTTATATTCACTCTGAAGCTTACGCAGCAGGTGAATTGAAGCACGGTACTCTTGCGTTGATCGAGGAAGGCGTTCCTGTGATTGCGTTGGCAACTCAGCACGAGCTGCTTGAGAAAACTGTGAGCAACATTAAAGAAGTGAAGGCGCGCGGCGCGAATGTGCTCGGCATCGCTGTTGAAGGCGAGCTGGAGCTGCAGAAGTCTGTAGACAGCACATTCGTGATTCCGAAGACGCTGGACGTCCTGGCTCCAGCTCTTTCGGTAGTGCCGCTGCAACTGCTGTCCTACTACGCTTCCTTGGCGCGCGGCAACGATGTTGATAAGCCGCGTAACTTGGCGAAGAGTGTGACGGTGGAGTAAGGGTTTGGAGAAGTGTTAAGGGTTATGAAATAAATAAAAGAGGCGCCAAAATGGCGCCTCTTTTTTTATTGTCTTTAGCTTACTCGAGCATATTTTTTGTCGCGTTATACATACTCGCTGCATATTGGTCAATTTCATCCCGCGACATGCGTAAGCGGGCCACAGAAGTGCCGTATCCAATCTCCGACAAACCTTCGGCCAACCCCTCAAAAATACCATCCGCAAAAGCATCTAACGGCTCGCCATGCACATGCAAGCCTGTCCCGCCCAGATCTGTATTGACGGCTGGAGGAGCCACTTCAATGACTTCAACAGACGTATCCGATAGTTGGTGCCGCAGACTCATGGTGAAGGAATGAAGAGCCGCTTTCGTTGCAGAATAAATAGGAGCAATTGCAAACGGAGTAAAGGCTAACCCGGATGTTACGTTAATGATCGCCGCGTCGGCTTTCGTTGCAAAAAACGGAGCGAACAACATCGAGAGATGAATAGGCGCTTCAATGTTAGTTGTGAGTTCTTTATTGAAATAGGCCCAATTGCTCTTTGCATCCGCTTTAAGCACGCTAAAGCGTTGTTGGATCCCCGCATTGTTCACTAACACATTCACTTCCGGATAATTCGCGGTGACCCAATCGAACAAGGCTGCACGCTCAGATTCAATATCCAGGTCACTGACACGCGTAATGAGGCCTGGAACCTTATCTTTTGCACTTTGGAGCACATGCTCACGTCGTCCAGTCACAATGACGGTATTTCCCGCTTTGACGAAGCGTTCTGCAAAAGCTAAGCCAATTCCTGCGCTTCCACCAGTAATAAGTATGGTATTATTAGAAAGTTTCATTTTCATCCACTCCTCAGTTAGGTTTTGTATATCGTGTAATTTTTACGTCAATGCCTTCTAAAGACTCTGTCATCAATGAAATCTTGTCCAGTACAGCTTGTTTATGATTCAACATCATTTTAAGTCGTTGTTCAGTGGTGCTTTCACCTTCTACTACCCAATCCATATATTGTTTAATGTCACTTATGGGCATCTGTGTATTCTTTAAACAAATAACGGTTGCGAGGAGCGCCAATTGAACCTCTGAGAATAACCGCCGACCGGCATCATCACGTTCGATGAACGGTAATAAGCCCTTTCTTTCATAATAACGTATCGTTGATTCTGGAAGATTAAATCTGGCTGCAGCTTCGCTAATGGATAAATACTTCATCTGGAGACCTCCGGATACTTTGTCCTGTCGACAAAATTATGATACGACTTAAACCATAGTTTAAGTCAACAATAAGTTTTTTTAGGTTTTGCGTAAAAAAACAAAACAGCCTTAGTTCGGACCACCATCCCAACTAAGGCTGCTTCAATTAGAGCGTCAAATTCGGCAAATATCCTTCGGACAATTCTCACAATGACAAATATCCCGCAAATAATCGAGACTTAAAATAATAAGCCGTCCCTGTTCATCAAACTGAATGGCGTTAGCCTTCTTGAGCTCGCCAAGCATGCGATTGACGCTTTCTCGGGTAGCGCCGATCATGTCGGCAAGCTCGGAATTGGTCAGCTTCTTGGAAACGAGAATCTGTCCATCCTGCTGAATGCCGTAGGAGTTCGAGAGCCTGATCATTAACGAACATAACGCACCGTGCTTGCCGAACATCATGAGATCACGGAATTTGGTCTGTGTCATGCGATGAACAAGCCCCATCCACTTCATGAATTCCACCGCTAGATCTCCATGCTGCCAAAGCAGCACTTCCAGATCCTTCTGCTGGATGACACCTATGACGGAATCCTCCATCGCTTCGGCCTTGAAGATGTGCAGCGACTGCTGGAATGGATCGAACTGGCCAAACATATCGCCAGCTTGGTACATGTATAAAACAAATTGTCTACCTTCATCCGAAGATTTGGTAATTTTGATACGACCTTTTTTAATAAAGTAAAGCTTATCCGCAGGATCCCCTTCCCAGAACAGATGCGCTCCGGCAGCGACCTTCATCTCATACATGATCTGCTGCAGCTTCGTTAAGCTTTCTGCTGAAAAGAAACCTGTATTTGTCACACCCGTATTGGGCTTTGTTGCGTTCACGTTCTCCATCGACTTACCACATCCTAATAACATGATCAGGCAGTTTATTCAAGTATAACAAATTTTCTCCTTACGCACTGTGATTTATATCACACCGCGAATGAGGCTGTGACATTTTTCACTTACGGAATGCAAAGTCTGAACTAAATTATAACTATACCAAACTTGTTAGGGAGGTGTGGCGGTAAATGCTTACAGGAGTGATTTTGGCTGGTGGAGTCAAACGTCGCATGAATGGCACGTTGAAGTCGCTGCTCCCGTTTGACGGGCAGCCGCTCATTGTCCGGCAAATTAATCAAATGAGAAGTTTATGTGATGAACTTATGGTTGTTACGGACGAGCCTAGACCGTTGCTGCCTGTGCTCGATCCGTCGGTGCGTGTGATAACGGATTTTTTTAAAGGCTGTGGAGCGCTTGGAGGGCTGCATGCGGCGTTATCGTTAGCTGGCAACTCGTCGGTATGGATTGTAGGCGGTGACATGCCCTTCCTTTCCAGTGAAGCAGCGAAGCTTATGTGGAAGAGAAAGAGCGAAGGGCTCCACGCGGTCATCCCTCGTATTGCGGGCGAGTTAGTTCCGCTACACGGTATTTATGACCGGGCAAGCACGTCGCCCATGATTCCGTTATTGGAACGAGGCGAATCCAAGATATTAGCGTTGCTCGATCATATTATTTGGGGAGACGCCTCACTGGACGACCTGCCGGAACTTGGCGCTGAGGGAAATCTTGCCTCCAGCATCAGAACGATGCAGGATTATGAAGCTCTGCAGCAGGGCAGACGGAGGCTATAGGCCAAATGTGCGATTTCGCGGCGATGTGATCTTCGTCACAGAGGTTTACGCTGGAAATCTTCTACAATAAGGGCGACGCGATCTAGCCCGAAGATGGAGGTGATTAACATCGTTATGGAGATGAAGGAAAAAGATCAGGCTGTGGCTGCTGCTACAGATGAGCAGCCGGTTCTTAAGGGAACTTTTGCTGCGGTATTGCTTCTAGGGGGATTTCTGGCTGTTACTTGGTTTGCCGTGTTCCTATTATTTCTTTCTAGACAGTAGCCGAATCGTAATGCAAGGAGAAAGGGGCAGGTTATGCATATTCATAAACTTGAAAAAATTTGGCTCACCATTGGGATCAGCATGTTATTCGTTTTTTTAGGCGTCCTAGGCGTATCCGCTTTTGCCATGGGCTTACAACCGCCTAGTGAACACCACCATATGCTCGATCCGGCTAAAGTATATGAGACAGCGCCATTCGACAAGCCAGGGCTGCGCCAAACCGGGGACAACACGTATGAAGCTGTGATGACCGCTTTTACCTTCGGCTATGCTCCGGATAAGATGGAGATTCCGCTCGGAGCGACCATTGACTTCGTGGTGACCAGCCAGGATGTCGTTCACGGCTTCGAAATCCCGGGCACCAATATCAATATGATGATTGTTCCTGGTGAAGTCAGCCATGTCAGCCATAAGTTTACGAAGCCAGGCGAGTATTTGATTCTATGCAACGAATACTGCGGTGGTGCGCATGAATTTATGAAGACAACGATTATCGTAAAATGACAGGAAGCTATTCAGGAAGGTGGAAGTTGTCATGCTGACAGGAAGACAGGAGTTTGGTAAAGCTATATTTGATCCAAAGGACGGCAGGCTCGTTGTTGCCCATATCCTTGTTGCTTTTATAGCTTTGCTTATTGGCGGAGTGGCCGGGCTGCTGCAATCGATGGTGAGAAGCGGGACGTTGAAGCTCCCGTTCAATATTGGATACTATGAGCTCTTGACCGCGCACGGCGTGTTGATGGCTATCATTTTTACAACGTATTTTATTATCGGGTTTCTGTATTCAGGTGTATCCCATACGTTAGGGGGTAAACTGCTACCGATTGTGAACCGCATGGGATGGCTCGGATTTGCACTTATGACAGCTGGCACTGCACTCGGCGTGGTCATGATTCTGACCGGGAAGGCCAGTGTACTGTATACGTTTTACGCGCCGCTTAAGGCATCTCCTTACTTCTATATCAGCTTGGTTTTCATTGTAGTAGGCAGCTGGATTAGCGGTTGGGGAATTTTTTATCAGTTTAAATACTGGAAAAGAATGCATCAAGGCCAGACATCTCCACTATTTGCCTTCATGGCGGTCGTTACGTTCCTGATGTGGCAGATTGCGACGCTAGGTGTGGCAGCCGAAGTGCTGATTCAGTTGATTCCCTGGTCGTTCGGTTGGGTGGAAACGATCAATGTGATGCTTAGCCGCACACTGTTCTGGTATTTTGGTCATCCGCTCGTTTATTTCTGGCTTATGCCTGCGTATATGTGCTGGTATGTCATCATTCCGAAAATGATCGGGGGCAAAATTTATAGCGATGCGCTGGCTAGACTGGCCTTCATTCTGTTGCTGCTGTTCTCGATTCCGGTAGGGTTTCATCATCAGTTGATGGAGCCGGGGATCAGCCCGTTTTGGAAGTTCCTGCAAGTTGTTCTGACGTTCATGGTTGTCGTTCCTTCGTTGATGACAGCATTCTCCTTATTCGCCACGTTTGAACTGAACGGTCGCGCCAAAGGAGCCAAAGGGCTTTTCGGCTGGGTTCGTGTTATGCCTTGGCGGGACGTGCGCTTTTTCGCTCCATTCATGGGCATGCTGATCTTCATTCCTGCCGGCGCCGGCGGGTTGATCAATGCGAGCAACCAAATGAACGCTGTCATTCACAATACGTTATGGGTGACAGGGCACTTTCATTTGACCGTTGCGACGAGTGTAGCCTTAACCTTCTTTGGCATTACGTATTGGTTGATCCCGGCCGTAACCGGACGCGTTCTAACGAAGCGCATGAATAAGCTGGGTATCATTCAGACAGTGATCTGGTGCGTGGGCATGTTCTTCATGTCAGGAGCCATGCATCTATCGGGATTGCTAGGCGCGCCTCGGAGAACGTCATTTACGACCTATGAGGGACATGCGGATGCGGCGAGTTGGATGCCTTATTATGTTGGCATGGCTGTAGGCGGCACGGTGTTATTCATTGGCGTTCTGCTCATGGTATACAATGTGTTTGCACTGCTCAAAGCACCTCAAGGCGCAACGGAATATCCAATCGGTGAGACGATGGAACAGGCCGAAGCGACACCCGCTTATTTGGAGCGTTGGGGCGTCTGGATTAGTCTATCGGTCATATTGATCCTCATTGCATACTCGATTCCGTTAATGGATATGATCATGCACCCAGGTGTGGGCTCGAAGGGCTTCGTCACTTGGTAAAGGGAATGCCGGACATTGTTGGTAGAGTAATGTTATGATCTTGACAAAATTGTGAAATATTTCACAATCGTAATCATGAGTTCAACATAATTTACAGGGTATTACGGATTATAAAACATTTTTAATCATGGAGGTCTAATAAGATGAAAAAAGTATGGAAAAACGCAGCTTTAGTGGCCATGCTGGTGATGATCGTCTCGGTATTTGCAGCATGCGGCAAAGACGAAGGCGGTGCGACGTCCGGAACTCTCAGCGTGGTGAAGGAAATTACGCTTCAAGCCAAAAACTTTGAGTTCGATCAGAAGGAAATTCGTGTGAAAAAAGGCGATAAAGTCAAAATCACGCTTGAAAACGCGCAAGGCAGCCATTCGGTCAAAATCGAAGGATACGATAAGACGATTCAAGCCGGCAAATCCGTCACTTTTACTGCAGACAAGACGGGCGAGTTTAAATTTGCTTGTGATCTGTTCTGCGGTCAGGGCCATGGTGATATGACGGGGAAATTGATCGTCGAGTAAAGTAATCCAATAAGCGTAACAACGATAAAGCCTCTGAGCCTGTATGCCGCTCATGGGCTTTTATTTTCGTTTCAATTCTGGCAATATAGGGTAATATAGAAGCTGTTTGCCAGAGTTTGCGGAATGATTTCGTTTATTTGTGTAGGAGGGGGAGTCAGGTTGGAAGTTTTTGTTGCCGTTCTGTTACTGCTGGTCTTAATTGGGGTATCCAACGTGATCTACAGGTTCGTTCCCTTCGTGCCTGTCCCATTGATTCAAATTGTGCTGGGAGCCATTATCGCGGTGATCCCGATAGGCATTCATATACCGCTGGAACCGGAGCTGTTTTTTATCTTATTTATCGCTCCACTGCTGTATAACGATGGTAAACATACGCCCCGAGAGGAGCTGTGGCGATTGCGGGCGCCGATTCTACTGCTCTCCGTAGGGCTTGTCTTTGCGACGGTGCTGGTTGTCGGCTACACGATCAACTGGATGATCCCGTCAATCCCACTGGCAGCAGCCTTCGCTCTGGCGGCGATTCTGTCGCCGACGGACGCGGTCGCCGTCGGCTCCTTGGCAGGCCGGATTCACCTGCCAAAGAGCCTGATGCGTCTCTTGGAAGGCGAAGCCTTAATGAACGACGCCTCAGGCCTGGTGGCCTTCCGGTTCGCCATCGCCGCGATGGTGACCGGCGTGTTCTCGCTGCAGAAGGCGACGGTCAGCTTCCTCATCATCGCTGTGGGCGGCTTGGTCGTCGGGGCGCTGCTGGCGTTCATCATCATCGGCATCCGCCAACTGCTCAGGCGCGTCGGCTTAGAGGACGAGACGATGCACATGCTGCTGCAGATCCTGACGCCGTTCCTCCTGTACTTGATCGCAGAGGAGATCGGCGTATCGGGGATCTTGTCCGCTGTGGCGGGCGGCATTGTGCACGCGGTGGAGAGCGAACGGCTGGAACGCGATATGCCGAAGCTGAAGTCGGTATCGACGAACACGTGGTCGGTCATTCTTTTTATCTTGAACGGGCTGGTTTTTGTCATTCTCGGCTTCCAAATCCCCGAAGTGACCGAAGTCATCTTCAAGGATCCGGACTTCAACAATTACCTGATGCTGGGCTACGCGGTCGTTATTTTCGTGATGCTGCTCGTCCTCCGCTTTGTATGGACCCTGCTGTTTACAAGAGGCGGGCGCTGGTTCGGCAAAAACAACAAAGAAGCAGCGAGCTTCAAGGTGCTTATCTTAACGACAATTTCAGGGGTGCGCGGTGCCGTGACCCTGGCAGGTGCCTTCTCCATTCCGCTATCTCTGGCGAGCGGAGAGCTATTCCCGCAGCGCGATCTCATCATCTTCCTCGCGGCCTGTGTGATCCTGCTGTCGCTGCTGACAGCGAGCATTCTACTGCCGCTGATCGCGAAGAAGCGGGTGTCCGCCGACGAGACGGAGAAGGCACAGATCGAGCGCGAGTGGCAAATTCAGGTGATGCAGGCAGCCGTGCGGCACTTGCAGCAGGAGAGCAACGAGGAGAACGAGATTGCGGTGGAATCGGTCATTGCTGAATACCGCAGAATGATTCAGCAGTTAAGCGCAACGGAAAATTCGCCTAGGCCATTACCGCGTCTGCGTCATGAAGAAGTGGAGCTGCGCCGGGCTGCGCTAAATATTGAGCGAGCTTTTATCAGCAACAAATTGGAGCAGGGGACCATCACACAGCGGCATGCTGATTTCTATTTCAAAATGCTGGATCAAGTCGATCTTATTCTCGCCAATCGGTTCCATCTCTGGGTAATGATCTTCAAGAAGCTGTGGGTTCGGTTGAAGACCTCGTTCCGCCTTATTCCGAGCGAGATCTCTTTCTCCGAGCAGGATGTGGCCGCGCTTCGCGGGCTTAAGATCCAGTGCGGTCAGGCGGTTATTCATCAGATGGGACCGTTGTGCACACCGGATTTGAAGGATGATCCGACGGAATGCGTGGTGGCTTACTACAACCAAGTCGTCGATCGTTTGAAAAAGATCCAGCTGGCGTCCACGCATAAGGATCGCACGTTCGACGAGTCCAGGAAAGAATTGCACTGGATTGCTGTGCAGGCGGAGCGGGAAGAAGTGCAAAATCTGTACGAACAGGGGACGATCGACCGTACCTTGGCCGCTGAACTGCGGCGTCTGATCCGCGATCGGGAAGCGTCGCTGTATGAGCAGGATGAATTAGGATGAGTCATGCTACGGATAAAAAAGGAAACCCAGTCATCCCACGTTTAGTGGAGGACTGGTTTTTTTCTTATTTTAAGCAAGGAAGCCTATGATCCGCGTTCACCGACCCTCTAAAGCGGATTTCCCGCTTTAGAGCAACCTCCGGGGGCGAGTGTAGAAATGGTCTCGGCAGGATGCTAATTAAAATATACGGTTGCATACGCTTTCATTCATGAAACAGGTCAAAAATGGCGAAAGATCGGCTCTGTATCATTTTACATCTCCACGGAAAGGGTCTATGATTTGGCTCACAACCAAATAAAACAAAGCAACAACGCTGAGTCCCTACTCGATAGGGAACGGGGGAACCAACAAGAATTAGCCGGGTAAATACGGTAATTACCGGCGGCGTTCTCGGGGTGAATCTCTGGCAAACGATTGCCGGAGTAGGGCGCTCTCAAGCCCGAATCCGACAGCTAACCTCGTAAGCGTATTGGGAGAGAATGACCTCTGAAGGATCTGCCGGCCGCTTAAACGAATGCGGCTGGACAAGAAGCCTGCGTGTAGAGAATTTCTCTGCGCAAGGGCTTCTTTGTGCTTTTCACAAATAAGGAGCGTGTACAAAGAATGATTGAGGAAAAGATTTGCCCGTTGCATCAGGCTCATGCCGGCAGCTGCAAAATCAGCAGCATCGAATGCTTTCGCTTTGATAAGGAGCTCAAACAAAGGCTGTTCCCGGGGTACGGGTATCAAGACGGCTGCGGTGTGCTCACGCTTGGTTCCGATCACGGGGACATTGGCATTAGCGGTTTCGCGCTGCCCTGCACGGCCATGCATGGAGATTTCGTCCGCTGGGCTTACGTGTTTCAGCGGATTAAGGGCTTATCCTTGGAGGATGCGCTGCAGTATGCGCTTCTGAAGCAAGAAGTCTGGGGGATCGACCGCGCGCAAATCCTGGAATCGGCATTGACGTGCATGACTAGCGAGCCTGAAACGGCTTTTCCTGTGAAATCGGAGTGGAACTGTCTAAGAGACCGCAGTTATTTATTCGATCATGCACAAGCCTATATCTCTTTCTAACGAGTGAGATTTTTATGCTTTTTTTACACCTGATCCTGCATTCTTTACCCCCTTTTTACAGCAAATCGTATTAAGATTTCTCTTGTAGCAAATAAGCAATAAAGAAGCTCAGAGCGGGCGTGGTGATGGTGGAGGCGTAGGGTATGAAAGATTCTGCATTTATTCTTGTTGTGGCGCCGATGAATACGGGTGAACCATTGCTCCGGTATTTGAAATACAAGTGTTTGCCATTTATTGTAATAACCAATAATAAGCAGGAAGAGCAGCGTCTTCGCAGACTTGGCGTCGAGCACATCCTCATGGTGGATACGGTGGAGCATGAAACTTGGGCTGTTCCGGAGACACCGATCGGTAAAGTGTTTATGTTCGAAAAAAGTTTGCCGCTATGCTGCCGTTATCTCCAGATTGTCCGGAAATGGACGGCACAGCCGATTTATGTAATCTCCGAGCGGGCCAGTGTCAGGCACATCTACAAAGGGCTCGGGGCTGATCATGTGATTTATTCAAGGAATGGCCAGGTTTCATTCTTAGTTGATTAGTTGCGGGAGGTGACCAAACATATGTTTGGCGATGTTGGTATGGTAATCCTTTTTATCGCATCCTTTGCGGTGTTTTGGGGGTTTTTGAAGTTCTGTGAAAAAGCTTAGGAGGTGGCACCCATGTGGGTTATTGGCTTAATTGCCGGTGTGCTAATCGTGTATCTTTGCGTTGTGTTGGTGAAACCGGAGAAATTTTAAAAAGAGACATGCATCGGTGCATGGGGAGGATTTTCAGACATGGGTATGGGAATTGTGCAGGTAGCCCTGACAGTAGTCATTATTCTGCTATTGGTGAAGCCGATGGGCAGCTATCTTGTCAAAGTATTTGATTATGAACGTTCCGGCCTAGACCGGGTGTTCGGTCCCATCGAGCGGGGCTTTTACCGCATCATGGGTGTTCGCGAGAAAGAATCGATGGGGTGGAAGCAATATTTGGGAGCGATGCTCCTCTCCAACTTCGTTATGATGGTTCTCTTGTATCTTGTCTTGAGAACGCAAAAATATTTGCCGCTCAATCCGGACGGCATCGGCAATATGCCGGCGGCTCAAGCGTTTAATACGGCAACTTCTTTTATCACGAATACGAACTGGCAGTCGTACAGCGGTGAGAATGCCCTGTCCTACTTATCTCAACTGCTGGCCGTAACCTTCCCGATGTTCACATCGGCGGCGACCGGGTTTGCCGTTGCGATTGCTTTTATTCGCGGCTTAATCGGCCGTCAGGACAATCTTGGCAACTTTTACGTGGATGTCACGCGTTCGATTACTCGTATCTTTTTGCCGCTGGGCTTTATCGTTGCTTTGTTCTTGGTGTTCCAAGGCATCCCGCAAACGCTGCAAGGAGCGGCGTCAGCTACGACGCTGGAAGGCGCGCCGCAGACGATCACGCGAGGGCTTGTGGCGTCGCTGGAGTCGATCAAGCATCTCGGAACGAACGGTGGGGGCTGGTTTGGTACCAATGCCGCGCATCCGTTTGAGAATCCGACCGCTTTGTCGAATGTGATTCACATTTTATGCATGATGCTTCTACCTACTGCGCTTGTTTATGCATTCGGGCTTATGATCAAAAACAAGAAGCAAGGCTGGGCGGTTTTCACGGCAATGGGCGTCATCTTCCTGGTGATGCTGGCGACCGTATTCGTTGCTGAATACAAAGGTGTTGCGGCACTCGACAGCATGGGCGTTCATGGCAACATGGAGGGCAAGGAAGTCAGGCTCGGTGTTGCGCAATCGGCGCTGTTCACAGCGGTGACGACCGCGGCCACGACAGGCTCTGTCGATAACATGCATGAATCGTTGACCCCGATGGGCGGCTTTGTGCCACTTGCTGAAATGATGCTCAATAACGTTTACGGTGGTAAAGGCGTAGGCTTGTTGAACGGTTTACTATATCTCATCCTTTCGATTTTCATCTGCGGCTTGATGGTCGGCCGTACGCCGGAATTTCTCGGCAAGAAGATTGAAGGCAAGGAAGTGAAGCTCGCTTCCATCGCATTGCTCACACATCCGTTGATCATTCTAGCTCCGACTGCGCTTGCGCTCTTGCGTCCGGAGTCCATTGCATCGATCTCCAATTCCGGTATGCACGGCTTGTCCGAAGTGTTATATGCTTTCACATCGGGCGCAGCCAATAACGGCTCTGCGTTTGCCGGACTGAATGCCAATACGAACTTCTATAATGTGGGCATTGGTTTAGTGATGCTGTTTGGCCGCTACATCTCCATAATTGCGATGCTGGCAATCGCCGGTTCATTGGCAGTCAAGCGCGTTGTGCCGGTAACGACGGGCACTTTGCGGACGAATACCCCTCTATTTACGGGAATATTGGTAATGATCATTCTCGTAATCGGGGCGCTTACCTTCTTCCCTGCTCTGGCGCTGGGACCGATTGCTGAGCATTTGGCCATGCCGCATTAAGCGCGGCGTACATTCGAGGGAGGATTCTTATGACTACCGTACGTAAAAAAACAATATCGAAAGAGTTGGCTGCACAAGCCGTTCTCGATGCATTCAAAAAGCTAAATCCTGTCGTCATGATCAAGAACCCGGTCATGTTCATTGTTGAAGTCGGCACGTTCATTACGTTGCTATTATCCTTCAAACCCGATCTGTTTGTCGCCTCTGGGGTCAGCCGTGGCTATAATATCGCCGTCTGTTTGATCCTGCTGTTCACGGTTCTTTTCGCTAACTTTGCCGAAGCGCTGGCCGAGGGCCGCGGGAAGGCACAGGCGGATACGCTGCGGAGAACGAAGTCTGATACGATGGCGAAACTGGTGCAAAAAGACGGTTCCTTGAAGCAAGTATCGTCAACGCAATTGAAAAAAGGCGACATCGTCCGCGTCGATACCGGGGAAATTATCCCGACGGACGGGGAAATTATAGAAGGTCTTGCTTCGATTGATGAGTCCGCGATTACGGGCGAATCCGCACCGGTTATTAAGGAAGCTGGCGGCGACTTCTCTTCCGTCACCGGCGGTACTCGGGTCGCCTCGGACTATATTATCGTGAAAGTGATGACAGACCCGGGTGAATCGTTCCTGGACCGCATGATTGCCCTCGTCGAAGGCGCGAAACGGCAAAAAACACCGAACGAAATTGCCCTCACAACGTTGTTGGCCGTTTTAACACTGATCTTCATGATCGTGATTATTACGATGGTTCCGATGGCGCAATATCTAGGGGTCCAGCTGGACCTGGCTACATTGATCGCGCTGCTTGTTTGTTTGATTCCGACGACCATTGGCGGCTTGTTGTCCGCGATTGGCATTGCGGGAATGGACCGGGTGACCCAGTATAACGTACTGGCCATGTCCGGTAAAGCGGTGGAAGCTGCCGGTGATATCGATACCCTTATTTTGGATAAAACTGGAACGATTACGTACGGTAACCGGATGGCGGCCGAGTTTATTCCTGTTAAAGGCGTAACTCAAAAAGAAGTGATCCTTAGCTCGTTGAAAGCATCAGTCAAAGATGAAACGCCGGAAGGCCGCTCAATTGTAGAGCTGGCGGGCAAGCTTGGCGAGTCTTGGGCGGAAAGCGAGTACCGGGACGCTGAGTCAATTGAATTTACAGCAGAAACGCGTATGTCAGGTTTGAATTTAAGCAATGGCGTGCAAGTGCGCAAAGGCGCTGTCGATGCCGTGAAAAAGCATGTAATGGCTAAGGGCGGCAGTATTCCTGCTGATCTGGACGAAGCTGCCCAACGGATCGCCAAGGCGGGAGGTACTCCGCTGGCTGTATCCGTCAATGAGCGAATCTTCGGTGTCATTTACTTGAAAGATACGGTGAAGCCTGGACTGAAAGAACGTTTCGCCGAGATGAGATCGATGGGGATCAAAACGATTATGTGTACGGGTGACAATCCGCTCACAGCTGCGACGATTGCGCTGGAAGCCGGCGTCGACGACTTCGTCGCGGAAGCCAAGCCGGAAGACAAGATAGCGGTCATTCGCAAGGAGCAGCAGGAAGGCAAGCTCGTGGCGATGACCGGTGACGGAACGAATGATGCCCCGGCGCTTGCGCAAGCCGATGTCGGCTTAGCGATGAACTCGGGGACGATGGCGGCCAAAGAGGCGGCGAATATGATCGACCTCGACTCCGACCCGACGAAGCTGTTGTCCGTGGTGTCGATCGGCAAACAGCTGCTGATTACGCGCGGAGCGCTGACGACATTCTCGATTGCCAACGATATTGCCAAATATTTTGCGATCATTCCTGCCATGTTTATTCTGGCTATGCCGCAGTTGCAGGCGTTGAATATCATGCATTTGGCTTCGCCGCAGTCGGCAATCTTATCGGCATTAATATTTAATGCCATTATCATTCCGCTGCTCATCCCGATCGCGATGAAAGGTGTCAAATACCGCGCGATGTCGGCGGATAGGCTGCTTTCGCGCAATGTTCTCATCTACGGTGTCGGCGGTGTCATCGTACCGTTCATTGGGATTAAGCTGATTGACCTGGTCCTGCAGGGGCTGCACATCGTTTAAAATAAAGAAGGAGAAGCTTCAAGCTTGCTCGTAGAGCTTGCAGGCTTGGAGTTTCCCTGTAACTAGGAGATATGATATGAAACATATATGGACGGCGATTCGCGTTTCCGTGGTGCTCATGCTGGTCTGCGGGCTCATCTATCCCTTGGTCACCACCGGAGTTGCGCAGGTGTTATTCCCTAAACAGGCTGATGGCAGTTTGATTGAGCTGAATGGCCAAACGGTCGGCTCAGAATTATTGGCTCAGGGCGTGGAGTCTCCCAAACTTTTCCACCCCCGAGCTTCGAATGCCAAATACGATCCTACTGCTTCAGCCGGTTCCAATATGGCCATCGCTTCCGACGATTATGTCAAAGCGATAGCTGACAAAATCGATGAGATCAAAAAAGATAATCCCACAATGACGGATATTCCAGCCGATTTGTTGACGGTATCCGGCTCGGGCTTCGACCCGGACCTGTCTCCCGAAGCGGCGAAAGCGCAAGTGTCCCGTATCAGCAAGGAGACGGGAATCAGCGCACAGCAGCTTAACGAGCTGATCGACGCTCATACGAAAGGCCGCCAATTAGGCGTTTTCGGCGAGCCGCGCGTCAATGTCACTGAGCTAAATATCGAGTTATTGAAGCAAGTGAAGCTTTAATTATCCAGCCGCTCCCGCATGTCGGGGGTGGCTTTGTGGCTTTATTCGTTTCTAGGGGGAGGCAACAACATGGACGGCTTTAAACGCAAAACACCTGAAGAGATCCTGCACTCGATCTCCAAACTGCACCGCGGCACGTTGAAGATATATATCGGCCCGGTGAGCGGCTCGGGCAAGACCTACCATATGCTGCGGGAAGGCCATATTCTGAAGCAGCAGGGGATCGATGTGGTGATCTGTGCCGTATCGACGCTGAAGCGGCCGGAGACGGTCGAGCAATTGGGTGATCTGGAGCGGGTATCGAGCATCCATTGGTATAAAGGCGATGTTGAGTACAAAGATTTGAACCTAGAGGCTTTGATGGCGAGAAATCCGGAGGTCGTCCTCGTTGACGGGCTGGCACACCGGAATCGCCCGGAGGCCAGGTTCGCGACCCGGTTAGAGGACATCAAGTATTTGCTCTCACACGATATCAGCGTCATCACCACGGTGAATGTGTATGAGCTGGAAGGCTACACAGAACTGGCGCAAAAGCTGACCGGGATCGAGGTTGAACATACCGTACCGGTCGATACACTGGAGCTTGCTGATGAGGTGAGGCTCATCGATGTGACGCCGGAGACGATTCTAAACCGGCTAGCGGAAGGGCATCTTAAGGTGAACAAAGATGCTCCTGTATTCAAGCGCGGCAATCTGGGGGTGCTGCGCGAGCTGGCGCTGCGCTTGGTGGCGGAGGATGTCAATGAGTCGTTGAAGGAGCACCGCGAGGAGATGGGGCTCTGCATCCCGCCGGGAACCGCAGAGCGCATCCTGGTGACGACGCAGTACCATTGGAACGGCTCGATCTACGTGCGCAGAGGGCAGCAGATTGCCAAACGGCTGAACGGCGATCTGCTCGTGGTGACGTTCAGGAATTTCAAGCGCGCGCTAACTAAAGAAGCGACCGCGTTCCGCCGCAGCATGATCAAGCTGGTGGAGAAGGTAGGGGGCGAGTTCGAGGAGCTGCCGTACCGCAGCCGCAGAAGCATGCCGGAGACCTTGGTGCAGTACGCATCGCGCCATCAGGTGACACGCATTGTCATGGGGCATACGAAGCATACGCGATGGCAGGAGTTTTGGCAGGGCTCGGTGGTCAATACGCTGCTCAAAGTAACCAAAAATATCGATCTATTTCTGGTCGCAGACCGGGCTGAGTACGAAGGGGAGCGGGTGCTGCCGGCAAAAATCGTCTCCGCCAAGGAACATCAGAAGTACCGGCGGTTAAGCGAACAGGAAGTTGTGGAGAAAATAGGGAAGATAAAGCGCGGCAAATTCAAGGTCTATATCGGCGCCGCTCCTGGCGTAGGAAAAACGTACATGATGCTTCGCGAAGGCAACGATCATTTGAAAAAAGGGATTGATGTGCAGATCGGTCTGCTCGAGACGCATAACCGCAAAGAAACGATCGCGCAGACCGGAAACTTGCCGATTATTCCCCGCAAGAAGATTGTCTACCAGGGCATTGAGCTAGAGGAAATGGACACGGAGGCGATTATTCGCAAGCGTCCCGAAGTGGTGCTGGTTGATGAGCTGGCACACACCAATGTTCCCGGAAGCAATAATAAAAAACGTTACGAGGACGTTCTGGAGATTCTGGACGCCGGCATATCCGTTATTACGACGGTCAACGTTCAGCATTTGGAGAGTTTGAATGATGCTGTGCAACAAATTACCGGCATTCGCGTTAGAGAGACTGTGCCGGATAATATTCTACAGATGGCGGATGAAGTGCAGCTCATCGATGTTTCTCCTGAAGCGCTGCAGCAACGGATGCGTGAAGGCAAAATCTATGCCAAAGCCAAAGTAGAGCAAGCGCTGTCCCATTTTTTCAAAACAGGGAATCTCATCGCTTTGCGTGAGCTCGCGCTGCGTGAAATCGCCGACGACGTTGACGAACGGCTGGAGTCGCTGGAGCGCAAAAGCTCACTTCGCGGCCCGTGGCGGCGCAAGGAAGTGATTTTCGTCTGCGTGAACAGCACGCCGCATGCCGAGCGCCTGATTCGCCGTGGTTTCCGCACCGCCTATCGCTTGAAGGCCGCCTGGTATGTTAATTATGTTCATGTTGGGGGAGGCGGCGAGTATACAGGAGAGCTGAAAGCAAGGCTGGACGCTTTGGAGCGGCTGACGGTCCGGCTTGGCGGCAAGTTCGTCGTTCATGAGGCGCGGGGGCCGAAGGAGATTGCTCATGTGCTATCCGTCAAAGCGGACGAAGCGGAAGCGACGCAGCTGGTCATTGGACAGTCGAAGCAGACGTTCTGGGAGACACTGCTCAAAGGCTCCGTCGTTAAGAAGCTGATTCGCAAGTCAAGGCATAGAGATGTGCTTATCGTTGCGGATTTTGAACCCAATCCTGCATAATTGAAGAGAACATAACAATGAAGTAAGGTGACATGATGAGCAGTCCGTGGAAACGGTTGGGGAAGTTAGCGCAAGGCAGCTTTTATGCCTGGAGGCCGTATACCTGGGTGACGCTGGGCATCGTTCTTTTAACCTTGTTGCTGCGTAGCTTTGAGCCGTTTTTTGATAACGTAAATATTGCATTAATCTACTTATTCCCCATTCTAATTAGCGCGGTATACGGGGGGATGGGGCCTTCCATCTTTGCCGCCAGCTTGAGCGTACTGGTGTTCGACTTTTATTTTATCCCGCCGTTCTTAAGCTTTACGATCGCAGATTTGCGGTACTTGCTGTCGTTTGTCGTTTATTTGGCGGTTGCGATATTAACCGCTAGTCTGGCTGCGCGGTTGAAGCAGCAGCTGCATGTTGCCAAGCAACGGGAGGCGACGACCGCTACGCTGTATGCCTTGAGCCGGCAGATGACGGCGATCACCGATTTGCAGTCGCTGCTCGACAATGTATCCCGTCAAGTATCAGAGACTGTTGGCGCTCAAGCTGTTATTTATATGCCGGATGCCGAAGATGAATTGAAAGTGATGACAAGCTCGTCGGACCCCGCTTATTGGGGCAATGGGCCTTCGGAGATGGGCATTGCCAAGTGGGTCTATATGTATGGGGAGATGGCCGGGAGGGGCTCAAGCACACTTCGCGAATCATCCGGCCTCTACGTGCCGCTGCGTACGGAGGAGCGGGTTTACGGCGTATTGGCCGTTAACCTTGATCTCTATGAGCAGCCGGTTGCCGGGACTGATGCGCCGGACCAAGTGCGTTTGCTCGAAGCGATTGGCGGACTGGCCGCAAGTGCTGTAGCGCGCGTGAAATTGGGCGAGGAAGCGAAGCTGGCCCATCTAACGGCGGAGTCGGAGCGCATCCGCACGGCGCTGCTAGACTCGGTGTCCCACGAATTGCGCACGCCGCTGGCGACGATTATCGGCTCGGCCACAGGCTTAATCGAAGGCGACGCCATGTTCTCCAAGGAGGACCGGCTCGACCTGCTTGCCACGATCCGCGACGGCGCGCTGCGCATGAACCGGCTCGTGACGAACCTGCTCGGCATGGTGAAGCTGGAGAGCGGCATGCTGACGCTGCGCAAAACGTGGTGCGACCCCGCAGACATCATCGGTGTCGTGCTGGCGCAGGTGAAGGATTTCCAGCAGCATCGGAAGATTACAGTCCAGCTGCCGGACACCGTACCTTATTTATACGGCGATGAGGTGCTGCTGGAGCAAGTGATGGTGAATGTGATCAGCAATGCGATCAAGTATTCACCTGATTACAGTGAAATCGTCGTCTCCGCAGCGCCGGCTCAGGATGACCGGCACATCATGCTGATGGTGGCTGATACCGGCGCAGGGATTGCTGCAGCGGATCGTGAGCGCATTTTTGATAAATTTTACCGCTCGCCAGCAACCCGCCATGTGACCGGAACCGGTTTGGGGCTCGCCATCTGCAAAGGCATCATTGAAGCGCATGGCGGGACGATTAGCGCAGAGCCGAATCTGGAGCGGGGCACGGTCGTCCGAATTGTGCTGCCAAGAGGCGACGAGCAGGAATTACAGGAATGGATACCGGAAAGGAATAATGCCTGACATGACGAATGGAGCGCGTATCTTAATTATCGATGATGAGCCGCAAATCCGGAAGCTGCTGAAAGTGACGCTGCAAGCACATAGCTTTGAAATTCACGAGGCGGCAACAGGAGAAGACGGTGTGTATCAAGCGAGCATCGTACATCCGGACTTGATCGTGCTGGATCTCGGCCTGCCAAGCATGTCCGGCATGGATGTGCTGACGCGTGTACGGGAATGGTCGCAGATCCCGATTATCGTGCTGACGGCGAAAGACCGCGAGGAAGATAAAATAGCCGCGCTGGATGGCGGAGCCGACGATTACGTGACCAAACCGTTCGGGATGGGCGAACTGGTTGCCAGGATTCGCGTAGCGCTGCGCCATGTGGCGAAGACGGTCGACGAGCCGATCCTGCGCTTCGATCATCTGGTCATCGACCTCGCGCAGCGGCTGGTCGAGCTGGATGGCAACCGGGTCAAGCTGACGCCGACCGAGTATGATCTTTTGAAAGTGCTTGCCTCGAATGCAGGCAAGGTGGTTACGCAGCGGCAGCTGCTGCAGCAAGTGTGGGGCGGCCACCACCACGAGTCGGACAGCCACTATTTGCGCATCTACATCGGCCATCTGCGCAAAAAGCTGGAGGAGGACCCGACGCGCCCGAAGTTTATCGAAACGGAGCCGGGGATCGGGTACCGATTTTTGTTGCAGCCTTAGTGGCGACGTGCGGTGAGGTGCGGTGAGGTGTGGTAGCCCCGAATCAGTCGGACCGCCGGGTCCAACTGTAGGTCGGTAGAATCGGACTGCAGCTTCTTGAAGCGGCCGTGTGGGACACGCAACAAGTTGGAGAAGCCGAGATGTAGTGTCTAGAGCACGGTTGAGCCATCCTACTGTGAGTATGCGTACTTATCTAACTGCCTCAGCAAATTGCAGTAGTCCGACTTTGCCCACTTATTTAGGCGTTGGGCGGGTGGATTTATGCTGCAGTCCGGCTTTGCCTACTTAGAGAGCAGAAATGGTGGATAGCTTAGTTGTTTTGCCGCAGCAATTGGGCAAAATCGGATTGGAGCGCATGTGGTGGGTGGAGGTCCAGCTGAAGGTCGGCAGAATCGGACTGCAGCTTCTTGAAGCGAGCGCCGCCCGCCCATCACTCATAAAATAAAGGGGACCTCTAAGTCAGCAGCTTTAGAGATCCCCTTTTGTTATATTGTAGCGCTTGGTATTTTATGTTAATATAATTATCGAACGAATAATATTAAATAATACCACAGGTTAACGATAAAGTCAATGTTTAAATCGGAGGTTCCCATGAGCGAACTGCCCTGTCAAGGATGCAAAGGATTATGCTGCGGCCCTGTCCCCGTCACGGATCAAGAATTGAAAACGATAAAAAAGAAAATCAAAGCCATGCCCATCAAGTTGCGTGCAGAGCTGGAAAACCAACAGCGCCATTATGGCACATGCATATTTTATGATATGGAAAAGGACAAATGCGGCATCCATGCCGTGAGACCTTCTGTATGCCGGGCGTTCGGCTACTTCAGCAACATGGTCTGTTTTCGGCAGCCATCAGCCGCCGGAGCGGCACCTTGGCGTGCGCAGGCTCCCTCAGTCGGCCTGCTGACAATTGATTTTACATGGCGCGACTTTAAGTAGCGGCAAGAAATCGGACGACTGGTCGGTAGATGGAAAGGTGTAGATCGGTAGATAGCCGGTAGGCCGGTAAGCCAGTAGATAGTCTTTAAGCAGGGCGGTACGTATTTAGGTATTTAGGTAGTTAGCTAGTTAGCTAGTTAGAAGTTAGCTAGTTAGAAGTTAGCTAGTTAGTGTTGCCCCGCCGCAACCGCCACATTAAAAAAAGAGCCTCACGGCTCCGTACGTTAAAACGTGTGACAATGTTATCACATTGCTGCCTGAAGTACCACAGGCTAAACTCGAAGTAGCCCCTCTCATGGGGACTGTCTGGATCGTGCTAATCGTTTAAGTGATGCTGTTCATCCAATACTTCAAGCTATACGCCAACCATACAAGGTGATAAATATTGACTGCGGCATAAGTGACGACAGTGATGGTTAAGGCAGGGCTCACCCAGGGACGAGCTTGAATACGCGGATAAAGAAGCATGAAGAGTAGCGGGAGGAACAGCTTGATCAAATAAAATCCTGCCACATTCCAGTCATAAATATGCCGGATCACAGGATTCAGCTCTTCAATGAACTGAAGGCGGAGGCCCATGTCGGTAAACATAGCATCAAGGAAGCACAAAGCAAGCAGCAGCACCAACGATCGAATACGGGCTATATGGATGAATGAAGATTTCATGACACGCCGCCTTTTGAATCAGTTTACTCTCATTATTATGATACAAAATGTATCGAGTAACATCAACTTTTTCTTTATTGCCCCGAAATGGTACGATGATAGCGATAAGCTTGCAGATGAAGGAGAAAAAAGAAGGGGAAATATTCCGTGATTCAATTTCAAAATGAACATATGACTGTTTTTCAAAGTGTTCTTTATCAAACCACAGCAACTGTCATCCAAACCACGGATCTGGTGCTCGTCGTGGACCCGAATTGGCTGCCTTCCGAAGTTGAACAGATTCGCAGCTACGTGGATCAGATAAAAGGCGCACGCGAACTTTACCTGCTGTTTACGCACGGCGATTTTGATCATATTATCGGGTATCGGGCGTTTCCCGACGCCAGAGTCATCGGGAGCAAGGGGCTTAGCGAGCATCCGAAGAAGGCTTATAAGCTGGAGTTGATTCGCGATTTTGATGCGAAGCATTATGTGGAGCGCAGTTATTCGATCGAGTTCCCAGAGCTGGACATCATCATGAGTGATAACGGGCAGCAGCTAAAAAAAGGCGGGACGACCTTAACGTTCTTTCAAACTCCCGGTCATACAGCGGATGGCTTGTTTACGATTGTTGAACCACTAGGCATTCTGATCGCCGGCGATTACTTGTCAGACTTCGAGCTGCCGTTTATTTATGACAGCGCCAAAGCGTATCAACAGACCTTGCTCACGGCGAAGCACATTTTTGAGCAATATGCGATAAAGGCGCTTGTTCCGGGGCATGGCCGAGTGACAACGGACCTGGAGGAAATGCGCCGGCGCCTGGATCTGGCGGACGACCATCTGCAGCGGCTCATTCAGGCTGTAACGGAGCCGAATGAGGCGGCTGTTGCGGCGCTCGAGCAGGAGCATGCTTTTCCGTCATCGTTTACGCAGGAGTGCCATGCGGAGAATGTCCGGATTATTCAACAGGAATTTGGAAAGCGGAACGAGTAAGTGGCAGGTTAAAAAGAAAGAGGGCTTATGGACAGGCGTCCACATAGCCCTCTTTTGATTTTTCCCGGTATTGCCCTGGAGTAATGCCTTCTTGCTTACGGAAAGAACGGATAAAGTTCTGTGAGTTGTTATACTGCAGTTTAGAAGAGATGTCCTTGATTGGCATATCGGTCTCGGAGAGCCATTTTTTAGCCATATTGAAACGGTAAGTCGTCAAATATTCGCTGAACGAGCAGTTCGTTTCTTTGCGAAAAATACTGCTTAAATAATTAGCGTTATAATGCAGCTTGGAGGCACAATCCTCGAGCGTCAGATCGGTATCGTAAAAGCGCTGCACCAGATCGATGATTTTCTCAGAGATGTTATGGTACTGGGCATCCTGGCGGTCCCGGAAAATCCGAATTAACGGATACACCACTTGCGTCCAGAACCAATCCTCGATCTCGGCGGCGATTTGCAGATCCAGCAGTTCCTCGAAGATGGAGCCCTTCGCAGGATGGATCTGATTGAGGCTAATCCCGGATTCCTGCATGACGATAAGCAGGTTGTTCAGCAGGCGGGTCAGCGGCATCTGGTATTCCTGCGGCGTAAGCGGCGCAGCGAACACCGTTTGCAGCAGCTGCTTGAGCAGCTCGCGCGATTTCTCTTTTTCCGCCAGCTTGATGGCATCCATAAGCTCGTTCTCAATCGGCTTCGGATAGTTCAAATTCAAGTAATGCTTGCCGGAGTTGATGTTCTCGTACTGAATGATGATGCCCTCGCCGAGCTTAATCCGGTGCTTGAGCGCTTCCAGTCCCTCGCGATAGGCGGTAGGCATGCTTGTAAACGCTTGGAAGGGGAGACTCATTCCAATACTGACATGCAGGCTGAGATAGCTGATCACGTGCTGCTGCATCTGCTCCGTCAGCGCATACACGTGGTTGCGGAACTCAGCCACATGGCTGTTTGGGCTGCCGATCAGCGTCACCACCGTTTGGTCGATGATGATGGGCGCCAGCCGCTGCTCCGACGGAATGAGCTCTTCGATAATGTTATGGATGGCGAAGAGCAGCAGCTCCGCATCTCGCCTCTCGTAGCGGGTATTATCGAAGGAGTCGATCTGCAAGGTAATGACTGACATCGTTCTCCAGTCACTGACCTGCACACCGTACCCGAACTGAAATAGTTTGTCGTGCAGCTCGCTTGATTTCACATGGCCTTGGAACGCTTTGATTAGGAAGAAAGTGCGCACCTGTCCGATATGCTGGCGGACTTCCTTTTCCAGCTGGGATTTGGATTCGAACAGATGGTACACCTGCTCGCCGATGAGCTGAAACTCGTCCGCTTTGCGCTTCCGATTGACGGTCACGAGGCCGCCGATTTGATTCATGAGCAGCTGGATGGGCGAATACATTTTACGTGAGCCGAGCCAGGCCAGCAGCATAGAGATCAGCAGCATGAGTGCGCAGATGTAGATGGTGTAGGTTTTGATCTTGCTCGATTCCTGGGTCATGCTGCCAATCGAGGAGACGGATAAATACGTCCAGCCGTTCAGATTGGAACGCAGATAAGACACCGAGTAAGGCTTGCTTAGAATTTCGGTGGAGAATTGTCCCTGCTGCTTGACGAGCTGCTGCCCCACGTCCGTCAATCCGGCTTCTGTAATCGACTTGCCGACCATGGTGGGATCCGGATGCATAATAATCCGATTCGCTTCGTCGATAATCAGAATGTCATCCAACTGGTCGGTATCGCTTTTAATAAAATCCTGCAAGCTGCAGGCAGGGATGTTGGCGAGCGCCATGCCGTACTTCTCTGGACCGGTCGTCGGCAGCTTTTTCATCAGGCTGATTGTATATTCACAAGGGACGCTGCGCGCGTTCTCCTCGGTGTAGAACCAGGCTGAAGGGCTCATCAGCCAGGCGCTCGTATCTTGAGGGTCCATAAGCGTAAGCAATTTATCGTAGTACGGATAGTTGTCGAATTGATATAAACCTGAGTTCTTGATCATCCAGTTCTCCCGAGCATTGATCAGGATGACATCCTCAAGCTTAGTATCAAAAGATTGCATGTAGCGAATCTCGCTGCGCAAGTCGTCATAAACCATGAAATCGTTTACAGTTAAAGGTTTGTCTAAAGCCTTCTTGAGCACGGTAGAGTTGATGACCTGATTAAGCGTATGGTTGACAGTTGTTAATTTCTGCTCTACATTGGAGTTGATTTGCATAATCAACTGCATTTTACCTTCATTTACATTTTTCTGGATTTCGTTGGAAGAAGTCACGAAGGCAAAAGCGCCGATGAAAATTACGGGCAGCGTGCTGAGCAAGAACCCAAAGATTGTCATTTTGCTTAGAAAGCTTAAAGAACGCACGATATCCAACACCCATCCTGAGGTAGTGATTATGCAAGTACTCGTTTTAACATTGTAGTAAACCGTTGCTCCTGGGGCAATAATCATCTGTAATCGCGATAATCATTATCTTAGATTATGAATAGAAATCACTGCTGCGGCAAGGGGGACACACAGAATGGGCAATGTTGTTAAACGGAGTCGTTGGAAAAGAAGCTGTCTGATCATCACGCTGCTGAGCCTGGTTAGCTGGCTGACCGCCTGCAGTCATAGCATGACGTCCAAGCAGGATCAAGCGGGTGACAACCGGCCTGTCATTTCGATTATGGCGCCTCTGCATTTTCCGCATCCGCCTACTCCCGAGCTGGTGAAAGCCATTGAAGACCGGACGCAAACGAAGTTGGAATTGAACTGGGTGCCTGATGGCATTTATACGGACAAGATGAACACAGCGCTCACAACCAACTCACTTAAAAAAGCGACTTATGTCAAATACACGGACTATTTGCTGCTCAAGAACTCCATCCGTTCGGACGCGTTTTGGGATATCGGCCCCTACTTGGAGCAATTTCCGAACTTAAAGCAATTGAATAAAAATATTCTCAATCAAACGTCTGTTGACGGCAAAATATACGGCCTGTATACAGAGCGCCCTTCGTCGCGCCAAGGCATTATCATCCGTGAGGATTGGCTGGACAACCTGAAGCTGGCGAAACCAAGGACGATTGATGAACTGTACAACGTGTTGAAAGCGTTCACGAACAACGATCCGGATCAGGACAGCAAAGCGGATACGATCGGGTTGACCGACCGGAACGACCTCGTCTTCGGCGCCTTCAAAACGGTCGCTTCCTACTTCGGCACCCCCAACAATTGGGGGATTAGCGGGGGGAAGCTGGTTCCGGAGTTCGAGACAGCGGCTTATATGGATGCGATGGATTTTATGAAGAAGCTGTATGACGAGAAGCTGATTAATAATGATTTCGCAGTCACGAGCAAAGATGTGCAGCGCGACAAGCTCATTCGCGGCATTGCTGGCGTCTATATTGGCAGCATGCAGGATGTGCAGCGTCTATCAGACGAGACACGTTTGGTCGATCCGAAGGCGAAATTGACGCTGATCAATCATATTGAGGGACCGAACGGGTTCAAAGTATGGTCAATCCCGAACTACAGCGCGCTGTACTTGTTCTCGAAGAAAGCGATTCGTACCGAGGACGAGCTGAAGCAGGTGCTTAGCTTTTTTGACCGGTCTATGGATAAAGATGTAGCCAACCTGATGAAATACGGGTTGGAGGGCAGGCATTACACGACCAAGGATGACAAGGTCCTCTTATCGGAGGATACGACACAAATTCGTGCGAATGAAGTGAACGCGCTCTACGTGCTGATGATTGCAGATTTGAACAATCCAAATGTGATGCAGGTGGCGGAGAGTGAATCGTTATCCCAGCTTGCCGACAAGCTTAGTGCGGATAATGAGAAATATGTCGTCAATGATCCGACGATTAGCTTGGAATCCAAGACTTATGATGAACGCGGTGTCGAATTGTACAAAATTATGTCGGACGCTACCTATAATTACATGCTCGGCAAGCTGGACAAGGCCGGATTCCAGCAGGAGATCGAACGCTGGAAACGCAACGGGGGCAGCCAGATCATTCAGGAATACAACGATGCATACGGGAAAAAGTAAAACAGCCGCAGGCGCTTCAGGCGCTTGCGGTTTTTTTGTCTTCATGGGCTCAGCCGTCATGCTCATTTCACATTCGGATAATCATCTTCTCACATCCTTTGCTGCGCCTGGGCGAAATGAGCAAATGATTGTATCGGCACCCGGGTACGGGCATGTAACGTAAGGGGAGCAGCACATCACAATTTTGTGGAGGTCTACGTATATGAAGAGAAAGTTAGTCTCGATTCCACTGAGCGTTATGCTCGTTTCGAGTGTTTTGCTGGCAGCTTGCGGAGGAGATAAATCAGCATCGACAGCACCTGCAGCCAGTACGGCAGCTAGTGCAGCACCAAAAGCAACGGAAGCGGATAGCAAGCCGACACCGATTACGATCATGTCTCCGCTGAATACCGCACAATCCCCGCCGGATGTCATCGTGAAGGAATTGGAGAAAATGACCAACACGAAGCTGACGTTCCAATTTTTCCCGGCAGATACGTACGAAGAGAAGTTGAATACAACGCTGGCGACAGGCGCGCTGCCGCAGGTTACATATCTGAAGAACCAGGCGACATTCATTCAGATGAAATCCGCCATCCGCGATGGCCAATTCTGGGAAATTGGCCCTTATTTGAAAGATTTCCCGAACCTGAGCAAGTTGAAATCCACAACGAACGACAATACCAAGGTCGACGGCAAGTTGTACTCGCTGTATCGCGGTGTCGACATTGCCCGTCAAGGCCTGATCTACCGCAAAGACTGGGCGGATAAGCTGGGCCTGAAAGCGCCTACAAACACTCAGGAGCTCTACGAGATGGCGAAAGCTTTCGCCGAGAAGGATCCCGACGGCAACGGCAAAAAGGATACGATCGGTTTGGCTGACCGTAACGACCTGATCTACGGCGCGTTCAAGACCGTTGATAATTGGTTGGGCGTACCGAACAACTGGGGTGAAAAAGACGGCAAGCTGCAGCCTGAATTCATGTTCCCTGAATATGTAGCTTCCATGGATTACTTCAAAAAGCTGCGCGATGAAGGCTTAATCAATAAAGACTTCGCAGCGACAAGCAAAACGGACCAAATCAAGCTGTTCACGAGCGGCACGGCAGGGATGTACATCGGTGCGATGACGGATGTGGCGTCGTTGAACAAAGATTTGATCAAGAACGTGCCATCGGCTGTTGTGGATGTGCACAGCATGGTAGCTGGACCTAGCGGGAAATTCTCTTCCTGGGCGCTGGGCGGCTACAACAACGTCGTGCTGTTCCCAAAATCCGCGATTAAAACGGAAGCTGATCTGAAGAAGATTTTGGCCTTCTTCGATAAAGAGATGTCGCCTGAAGTAGCGAATATGATGTTCTGGGGCATCAAAGACGTGCATTATTCCGTAACGGATAACAAAGCGAAGAAGCTGGACGAGGATAAATGGACGCGTGAAGTGAAGCCGTTCGCAGACGCCGCTATCGGTGATGAGGACACGACGGGGCGCTACCTCGGCATCCCTTCGATCCCAGCAGCAGGCAAAGCCGATCAGCTGAAAATCGAGAACCTGAAGTACGCCGTACAGGATCCGACGGCAGCGCTGGACTCCAAAACAAACATGGAGAAAGGCGTACAGCTGCAAGCGCTCATCACAGACGCTACGTACAAGTACATCTACGGCAATCTGGATAAAGCCGGATTCGACAAAGCGGTTGAAGACTGGAAGAGCCGTGGCGGTTCCAAAATTATTGACGAGTACAACGCCGTTTATAAGAAGTAAAGCAAACAGAAGGGCTGTCGTGCAGGCGGCAGCTCTTTCTTCTTAAAAAATGTTCTCCCGGAAAGGAAGAAGTGTATGGAGGAAGTGAATGTAAGACAAAGAGCGGTGACGACGACACGAAGCAGCGAGTTAAGCAAACGTCTATGGAAAAACAAGTGGATCTATGTCATGCTGCTGCCGGGAGTCTTGTATTTTCTTGTTTTTAAGTACATTCCCATGTATGGCCTTGTCATTTCATTTCAGGATTATAAACCGTTTAAAGGCATCAGCGGCAGTGAGTGGGTAGGCTTTGAACATTTTCAACGACTGTTCACTGAACCTGACTTTTTACAAATTTTAGGTAACACCTTGATTTTGTTTGTGATGAACCTGTTGTTCTATTTCCCGATTCCGATTATTTTGGCGCTTATGCTGAATGAAGTCAAAGGCGACCTGTTCAAGAAAACGTTTCAGACGATTGTGTATTTGCCTCACTTCATGTCTTGGGTCATTATCGTTTCCATCACCTTCGTTATGCTGACGATGGATGGCGGGGTTGTCAACGACTTGCTGGAGTACTTCGGCTTGGAGAAAGTGAACTTCCTGCTGGCGCCCGAATGGTTCAGACCGGTATATATCCTTCAAGTCATATGGCGGGAAGCAGGCTGGGGAACCATCATTTATTTGGCGGCTATCGCCTCAATCGACCCGCAGCTGTATGAAGCAGCTCGCATGGATGGCGCAGGGCGATTCAGACAAATGTGGCATATTACATTGCCTGCGATTCGCTCCGTTATCATCGTTTTGTTAATTTTGAAAATTGGTGCGGTTCTCGACCTCGGTTTCGAACATGTGTACCTGCTGCTCAATTCCATGAACCGGAACGTGGCCGAGATCATCGATACTTACGTATATACGGCAGGCTTAAAGCAAGGCCAATTCAGCTACAGTACCGCAATCGGATTCTTCAAATCGTTTATCGGACTGATCCTGGTTATGATGGTGAACCGGATTTCCAAGAAGATGGGCGAAGAGGGCGTCTACTAAGGAGGACTCAACCATGATAGATGATAGAACGGTAAAAGGCAGAATTTTTGCCATTGTCAACTATTTGTTATTAACGATCATCGGCCTCATTACCGTCATACCTTTCGTACACGTCGTTGCCGGCTCATTTACTTCCAGTGCGGAGATGGCGGCCAAAAAGTTCGTGCTGATTCCGACGGAATGGAGCCTTGCGGCGTACCAGTTTATTTTCTCTACGAATACGATCTTCAAAGCGATGGCGGTCTCGATCGGCATTACGGTAGTCGGCACCGCATTCAGTATGTTCATCACGGCTTTGATGGCTTACGGACTGTCCCGCCGGGATGTCGACGGGCGCAGCGTTATCATGTTCTTGGTCGTGTTCACGATGCTATTCCACGGCGGCTTGATTCCAACGTTCCTCGTCGTCAAAGAGCTTGGATTGATCGACAGCTATGCATCGTTGATTCTGCCTTCCGCGATCAGTGCGTTTAACCTGATCATTCTGAAAAACTTCTTTCAGAATATCCCAGACGGTTTGGAGGAGTCCGCAAGAATCGACGGCTGCAGCGATTTCGGCATTTTGTTCCGCATTGTGCTGCCGTTATCCATGCCGGCTATCGCAACAATCTCCCTGTTCTATGCGGTGACCTACTGGAACACGTATATGAGCGCCATTTTCTACCTGAACGATAGCGCCAAATGGCCGATCCAGGTCCTGCTGCGGCAAATTGTCGTGCTTTCCAGCGGCATGGATTACAGCTCGGATCTGGACAGTGTGACGCCGCCGCCGGCGCAATCGATCAAGATGGCCGTTATCGTCGTGGCGACACTGCCGATTCTGCTGGTGTATCCGTTCCTGCAGAAGCACTTTGCTAAAGGTGCCATGCTCGGCTCGATCAAAGGATAGGAGAGGAACCGGCAGATGGGCATTCACACTGACAATAATCAAGACATGGCTGATATGCAGCGGATTCTAGCGGAGATGGACGGCATGTTCGAGGGCTTCTTCGCCTGGCTGGGCGGGCAATATGACGCGGAGAGCGGAGGCTTCTATTATGCGCCCAGCTCGCGGTCCATGCCTGCGCGGCCGGACATTGAGTCAACAGCGCAGGCGCTGAATATACTGGAGCGCTGCGGCCTGCTGGCCGCCATGCCGGAAGCGATGAAACAGCGCATGATCGCTTTCTTCCAGCAGAAGCAGGACCCGGCATCAGGCTATTTCTATGACGACAACCCCTTGATGCGCGAGGATGAAGTGATGGTCGCCCGCGCCATCGGCTACAGTACGAATGCACTGCGTAAGCTCGGCGGGCAGCCGCTATATGCGCTGCCGTATGCAGCGCAGCAGGCTCCGGCGTACATGAGTTCGCCGGAAGATTACAGGCGGTGGCTGGACCTGGTCGAGCTCTGCAACAGTTGGCGCGGCTGCGACCGCCTGTCCACCTCCAGCGTGTACGTGCGGCAAGTGGAGCCGGCGGAGAAGCGGGCCGCGTTCGCGCAGACCGCATTTGATTTCTTTGCCGATCGGCAGGATCCGCTGACGGGGCTATGGGGGGAAGGGTCGTATTATGTGCGCATCTCAGGAACGTTCAAGCTGCACATCTTCTACGACCACTTCGAAGTCCCCCTGCCGCGCGAAGCGGAGATTTACAAGAGCATCCTGTACACGCTGCGCCATGAGGAGGCGGAGGATATGTGCTACATCCGCAATCCGATTCATCTGCTCTCTTATATGCAGCTGTTTATTCCTCTTGCAGAGCTGCATGAGATCATTGCGGTGACCACGCGCAATATGAAGCGGCTGCTGCGCGCGGACGGCGGCTTTTCGCGGGAGCTGGCGCATTCGCCGAAAGCGCCGAATGTCGCGCAGATCAAGCGCGGCGAGTACTATCCGAACATGCCGCAGGCGGTTAGAATCGGCCGCGGCGAGATCGAAGGCGACATGAACGCGGGGACGCAGGCGCTGTTAATCCGCTCGGTGTGCTACAGCTTGGCAGGGCTGCAAGCACCGGATTTGGCCGCTGCCGCCATCAAGCACGTGTACAAGGCAGCCGATTAGCATGATGGAACGGTTCGCAAGAGACCCACTGCCGCTTGAAAAACGATTGTCGCGCGAAGCCGCAAGCACGCTGTGGAATCACGGCATCTATCAATTCGGCAATTCGCTGGCAGGCGTGTTTATTAGCCTGTATTTGTGGCGGCTGACCAATGATCTGTGGATCAATGGCGCTTTTCAGCTGATTATGCTGGCATCAGCGCCAATTGCGACGATTTATATGGGTAAAGTTGCCAAAGTGAAAGACCGGTTGTACGCGTACCGTTCCGGCATTTATTTAACGGCATTATTTTATTTGCTAATCCTGATCGCCCAGGAACGAATGATTGACTATTATGTCGGGTTTGCACTGCTTAAAGGCATATCTACAGCCTTCTATTGGCTGGGCAACTTCACTATGATCTCGGATGTGACCGATAACGATAACCGGCACCGGTATTTGGGCATCAACGCGATGGTGACCCATGTGGCCAACTTATCGGGACCGGCCTTGGCCGGGCTGATCATTGCCAGTTTTTCCGGGCTGCGCGGCTACATGCTCATTTTTGGCCTATCGTTCCTCATGTTCGTTCTTGGCTCGGTTCTTAGTTTACAGATTCGCAAAAGACCGACGCATCATACGGCATATTACCTTAAATATACGAGTCTTATCTTGAAAAGGCGTCCTGACTTCACCAGATCCCTAGTGGGATGGTTCATCATTGGATTGCCGCAGGGCATCATGGTGTACGTGCCGTCGATTCTTATTTACCATGTGCTGCCCCATGAGTCATGGGTCGGCTATTTGAATGCTTTTTTTCTCAGCTTGTCGATTTTATCGAGTTATATCTTGTCCGTTCGCGGCAATTCAGCTGCCACTGGCACGTATTTATCCTGGTCAGCCTGGGGCAGCTTGGCGGCGACAGTCATTTTGCTGTGGGGCGTCTCCTTGACGGGGGTCATCATTTTTATGTGCGTCACCTCCCTGTTGAAACCGCTACAAGCGAACACGTATACGGCGCATTATTATCAGATGATCGGCAGTATGCCATTAGGCGAAAACTTTCGAATCGAATCGATCGTCATTCGCGAATCCGTCATTAATATCGGCCGTGCGGCCGGCGTGCTGCTGTTTATGCTGACAGCCGGGGAGATCGATAACGTGTGGCTGCCATGGATGCTGGTTGCCGTCATGCTAGCACAAGCTGTCATTCGCCCATTGATCGAGGGACGGGCAGGAACATTAGAGAGGGGAATATCAAGATGAACAACCGCTTAGAACAATCGCCAATCCAGTGGGCCAGAGCTGCCTGCGATTCTGTAATGAGCACGTACACGCCTATGGAGCTGCCGCCGGCTGGGCGCTGGCATTATCATCAAGGCGTATTCCTGTGCGGCATGGAGATGCTGTGGAAAGCCGATCAGGACGAGCGCTATGACGCCTATATCCAACAATACGTCGACAACCTGATCGATGAATATGGGAATCTTTATTTTGCCCGTGACGAGTTGGATGCGATTCAAGCCGGGCTTTTGCTGTTCCGCTTGGAGCAGCGCACGGGAGCGCGCAAGTACCGGATCGCTGCAGATAAGCTGCGGAGTCTATTGACAACGTTGAACCTGACAAGCGAAGGCGGCTTTTGGCATAAAGACAAATATCCGTACCAAATGTGGCTCGACGGGCTTTACATGGGCGGCGTCTTCTCCTTGAAGTACGCCAATGCGTATGGGGAGTCCGGCCTGCGAGCGACCGTGCTGCATCAGGAGAAGCTCATGCGTAAGCATATGAAGGACGAGCAGACGGGGCTTCTCTATCATGCCTGGGACGAGAGCCGGCGCATGCCATGGGCGAACCCGGAGACGGGTTGTTCGCCGGAGTTCTGGGGCCGCTCACTCGGCTGGTACGGCCTAGCTGTGGCGCAGTTCCTTGACGAGCTGCCTGCGGATGAGCCGGGGCGCGAAGCGCTAGTCGCCTCGCTGCGCGAGTTCGTGCAAGCCTTAGTCCGCTATCAGGATGCGGAGAGCGGCTTGTGGTACCAGGTGGTGGACAAAGGACACCTGTCGGATAACTGGCTCGAAACATCGTGCACGAGCCTGTTCGTCTATACCATCGCCAAGGCGATCAAGCATGGCGTTGTCGGCGCTGAATGCCTGGACGCTGCAGTCAAAGGCTATCAGGGCTTGATCCGCACGCTGGAGTTCGACGAGCAGGAGCTTGTGATTGTGCCGCTGATTTGTATCGGCACATCGGCGGGGGACTATGAGAACTACGTGACGCGCCCGACGAGCCAGAACGATCTGCATGGCGTGGGAGCTTTCGTCATGGCCTGTGTGGAGATGCAGTCGCTGCTGCAGGCAAATTAAGCTCAGATGCCCTTTAAAAGCTGATTTACACGACAATCCTCCCATCGCGTATGCGAATGATTCTTTGCGCTTGGCTGGCGATGGCCGGATCGTGCGTAATGACGATGATGGTCCGTCCCAGGGCATGCAGCCTTTTGAGAAGCTCCATGATCTCCTGGCCTGTACGAGTATCCAGCGCGCCCGTCGGTTCGTCCGCCAGCAGGATCGGCGGATCCCCGGCCAAGGCGCGGGCGATTGCGATGCGCTGCTGCTGCCCGCCCGAAAGCTCAGCCGGCCGGTGTGCCTTGCGGTCCAGCAGCTCAACGGATTCAAGCGCTTTGGTGACGAGGATGGCGCGCTCTTTTCTAGGGACGCCGCGGTACGTCAGGGGCAGCTCAACGTTCTCATAAGCGGATAGCCTCGGCAGCAGATTGAAGCTTTGGAACACAAATCCGATTTTGCGGTTGCGAATTTCGGCTAGCTGATTATCCTTAAGCCGGGCAACCGCAGTGCCATCGAGATCGTATTGCCCCTGATCAGCGACATCGAGGCAGCCGATAATGTTCATTAAGGTGGACTTGCCGGAGCCGGAAGGCCCCATTATGGCCACAAATTCCCCCTGTTCGACATCAAACGAAACGTTGTCCAACGCATGAACCGGCTCATCGCCCATTCGGTAATATTTGCTGACGCCCTCACAATGAATGAGAGGCATGCCGCTCACCTCCGATGGAATGCATCTATCCTAGTTTATGAGCAGCAGCACGTACTAATTTCAACAAAACGAATCGAGCGCACTAAAAAAAGCTTCCCCGCCATCGACCTCTCGGTTGAAGCGGGGAAGCTCTTCATTATACATGGCCGCTTAGAAAGACAGCGCCAAATAGCTCAGTGAGCCGACTTCGTAGCTGCGATGAATGACCTTGGCTTGCCGCTGCGGGTCGCCGCTGCCCATCGCCAGATAGAGCGGCACAAAATGCTCAGGGCGCGGTACGGCCATCCGCGCATTAGGGGCTAAGGTGTCGTAGTGGAACAACGCCTCCAAGTTCGATTGCTCGATGCCTGCGATCAGCCAATCGTCGAAGGCGACGGCCCATGCATCCGGACTGACAGCGTTCCAATTGATCGCCCGCAGGTTATGAACCGTTGCACCGCTGCCGATGATAAGGATATCTTCCTGATCCAGTCCGCGGAGTGCCTCACCGATGCGATATTGCTCGGCTGGCGGAAGATATGGATGTACGGAAATCTGAATGACGGGGCATTCAGGCTGCGGGAACATCCGGGAGAGCGGAACCCAAGAACCGTGATCAAGCCCCCGTGTCGCGTCCAGATTAACGCGAATTCCTTTGGCCTTAAAACGCTCCGCTAATGTATGTGCGAGCTGTGTCGAGCCTTTAGCTGGATATTTGATCTGGTACAGCTCTTTTGGGAAGCCGCCGAAATCGTAGATTGTTTCATAGATATCGTCTGTCGAGGATATCGTGAGCACTTCCGTTTCCCAGTGTGCGGTAAAAATAACGATAGCTTTCGGAGCCAGCTTGCTGCCATAATCGAGAAGGAATTCCGTGCAGGGCGTATCTTGAATAGCCATTAACGGCGAGCCGTGTCCAACAAAAATAGGTGAAATCATAGGTGATCACCATTCCCTTCGTTCGTTTACTTTTTATAAACTAGTTACTTTATGTAACTAAGTGTACAGGGTGAGTGTGGTTTCGTCAAGTAAGCACCATACTTTTGGTAACCTTGTTTCTTGTCGAATGGTTCAGTATAATAAAGAGACATATTGAGGTGATGAAAAGATGGAACAACCGCATCAGCAATCGCAAATGTGCCCCCGCTTTGAGAAGGCGGTAGAAATCCTGAGCAAACGCTGGACCTCGCTGATCGTTTTTCAATTGCTGTCGGGTCCGCAGCGATTCGTCCAGATTGATCACGCACTGCCTAATCTCAGCGGCAAAGTGCTGTCAGAGCGGCTGAAAGAGCTGGAGCAGGAAGGAATTGTGCGCAGAGTCGTATACCCGGAAAGCCCTGTGCGTATTGAGTACTCGCTGACTGACAAAGGCCGGGCGTTAGCGCCCATCTTCACAGAGATCGGCAAATGGTCCGCGGAGTGGCTGCCTATACCCGAATAATACGGTTCATTCTTTTACGTGAAAGCGGAAAGAGTGGACTTTTTTATTTTAGGAAAGTTGTCGAAATATAGGTAGTGTTTGCTATACACATATTTCCTAAATCAACTTATAATTAGGTATTAACTACTAGTCGTGGAAATATAGCCCTAGAAAAGGGTAAACCAATGGGGCATCCATTCTATTATTCGGGGGGGACTTTTTTACGCACAGACAGGGGGAACGTACTAGTGAGTAAGTGTCCATTTTCAAAAATGTTAGGATTATTCGGGTTCACCGGAAAAAAATTACCAACTCATCATGATTTATTGAAAAAATCACAACATGTAAACATAACGATGAGTTTGAAAGACCCTGAAATTATGATGCAGCTTAAAATGATTGAGCTTACAGATGAAGAAATTCGTATCGCCAAATATTTTCAACCGATCATTCGCGAGCACAGTGAGGAAATCGTCGATAGCTTTTATAAATCCGTGCTGGAAGTAGAGAAGTTAAAACAGCTTATCCAGGAGCATAGTACGATCGAGCGGTTGAAAAAGACGCTTGAGCTTCATTTGATCGAGATCTTCAGCGGCCAGTTTGATGCCCAGTTCCTGGAGAAACGAACACAAGTAGCGATGATTCACTTCCGGATCGGCCTCGATCCCAAATGGTACCTAAGTGCGTTCCAAAACCTGCTGAATGCATCGCTAGGCGTTGTATTAAGGCGTGTGGAGGATCGGGAAGAGAGTATGAGAATCAGCACAGTGGTCACGAAGTTGTTCAATTTTGAACAACAGCTTGTGTTGGATGCATACGAGAAGGAGACGCTGTATCAGCGTGAAATTGAATATCAGAAGAAAGAAAATCTCGTGAAACAGATCATCGGCACCAGCACGAATCTGGCTGAGTTGACTTTAGAGACAAGCTCTTCGGTCAAAGAGCTTATCGCTACTAGCAACGAAGTGAACACCAAAGTACAGCGAAGCGCGGAAAAAACAAGAGACACTCAGCGAATTGCCGCGGAAGGCGAACTTCGCATTGCCAAACTGGAGAGCAGCATCGAATCGATGGATACGAGCACATCCGAAATGTCCGATGTTGTGAGCAGGTTGAACGAATCCGCAACGCACATTCGCGAAGTGATTAACATCGTTAATGAAATTGCCGGACAAACGAATCTGCTGGCTTTGAACTCCGCGATTGAAGCCGCGCGTGCCGGCGAGCATGGCAGAGGCTTCGCTGTCGTTTCGAGCGAGGTCAGGAAGCTGTCGGATCAAACGAAACAATCCGTGGAACAAATTCAGAAACTGGTCGACCAGACGAGCAAATATTCTTCTGAAGTCGCCAGCGCCATTCTCTCTGTTCAACAATTGGTGAAGAACGGTCTTGCCGAGTCTCAAGTAACACGAGAAGCCTTCACTGAAATTATGGATTCTATGAACATGAATATTGCAGAAGTAGGGCAAGTAGAGCAGGAAATTAAAGAACTGGTGTATGTCATTGAAGAGATCGGCCAAGCGACGCAAAAAGTGGCGGCATCTTCGGAAGCGTTGAATGATTCGGCCAAGTCCATATAACGCAATGAAAGGCTGTCCGGGTGGACAGCCTTTTGGTTATGTTGGAGGATCCGAATCAGCCAGCTCCAGCTTCGTAAAGAAGGGGTCCCCCTCCTCGGATTCGACCAAACGTTTGAGTATGCTTAGCTTGTTTTCCCAATACCGCTCATAGTAGGCGAGCCAGCGTTTGAGTTCCATTAACGGCTCGGCATCGAGCCGATATCGGGTCTCCCGGCCGACTTTCCTTTCTTTGACGAGCCCGGCATCGGCGAGAATGCGCAGGTGCTTGGAGACGGCGGTGCGGCTCATCGTGAAGTGCCCGCTGATCGTCGTCACTGCCATCTCTTCCTCGCCAAGCAGTCGCAGCACCTGACGGCGAGTCGGGTCGGCGATGGCCTGAAAGACGTCATGCTTTTGCGAGGAAGCAGCCATCTTAAGCCTCGATGATGGTCTGCAGCTTCTTCACGATGCCAACCCAACCGCCGGCCATTCTTTCGCGGACTTCGGCGTGAGATTGCCCGAATTCGGTAACTTTGTCGATATCCCAGCCGTCGTGGATGAGCGTGAACTCGGTTTTGCCATCCTGCTCGACCAGTTCAAATGTCAGCGACCAGTCTTTGCCCCAAGCGAAGGCCAGACGGTTCGGCGGCGCGAGTTCGGTTACTTTGCAAGGCGATTGGCCGAAAGGACCGGCTTCCAAATGAAATTCATAGCCAAGCTCAGGCTTGAAATTGTTAGGCATGAACCAAGCTGCGATGCCCTCTGAAGTGGCTACGGTGTTCCATACCTTTTGGATCGGAGCATTCAGTACGACGGTTTGGCGGATAGCCTGAAGTGTTTGATTGGACATGATCATTGCCTCCATATAAAAGTTAATTTTTGCGAACGGAAATGAAACCAAAAGGTTTCGTAACTGAATTATACGCAACCATTTGGTTTCGTGTCAAGCGCCTATTTGACGGAGAATACTTGCAGGCTTGGCAGCTCTAAGCAGTTTAATTGGCCGCCATACACGGCGCCGCCGTCAATCCCGATAATCCGGTTGTCCCCGAAGTAGACTTCGAAGTTGGCCGGATCCTGATGCAGCGTATCTGTTGTAGTATGTCCGAAAACAACGATTTTGTCGCCATTGTAGCCGTTATGGAACTCGCTGCGAATCCACATGAGGGTGTAGGGCTCCGTTTCGGCAATTGGTGTCGCGGGATGAACCCCGGCATGAACGAAGATGAATTGTTCCGTTTCGATGTAATGATCCAGGCTCGTGAGAAAAGCTAAATGCTGTTCCAGCGTAGCCGAGTGCAAACAAGGCTTTTGAAAAGTGGGCGCCTCCTCGTCAATCGCCCAGTCTGCCTCTGTAAACCCGTAGCTGCGCAAAGTCGCGTCGCCGCCGTTAATTTGCACCCACCGCTTCCAGGTTCGCTCATCGTTCGTCGTTAAAGATTTAATCATCATATCTTCATGATTGCCTTTAAGGACGAGGGCGCCGAGCTCGCGGAGCTGCATGACCTTTTCCACTACACGCTTAGGATCGGGCCCGCGGTCGACATAATCGCCTAAGAGAATGAGCTGGTCTTGCTCAGGCTGATAGTCGATATCCAGGAGCAAGCGCTCCAATTTGTCCAATTCGCCGTGGATATCGCTGATGACAAGTGTGCGTTTCATTGTTTTCTCCTTGCAGTTCGACTTTTTTCTCATCAGTATAGCAAAAAAAGCCGCGCAGCGGCGATGGGGAGGGGGTCTCACCTCTTCGCATTCATCATCAACCTTTAACCACTAAGCTCTACTACTCTAGCTATTTTTAATCACCATCCGCCATCCATCTCCATCGTTTACCCTTCATCATTTTGCATCCGCCATCTGTCACCATCGTTCATCCTCTATCATTTTGCATCCGCCATCCGTCACCATCGTTCATCCTCTATCATTTTGCATCCGCCATCCGTCACCATCGTTCACCCTCCATCATTCTGCATCCGTTATCTGGCCCATCGTTCATCTCTGTCATTTTGCATCCGCCATTTGTCACCATCGTTCACCCTCCATCATTTTGCATCCGCCATTTGTCACCGTCGTTTACCTCCCATCATCCCGCATCCTCAGCCGCTTTAGTGCATGTTTCCTTCACCACATCAACGTCAATTTCACCGTAACTTGTCCACACGTTCATAACACTTTCCGTGCACATATCCATCTTTTGTAACTCGCTCGAATAAGTCATCTTCATTTCGACCACCATCCATGCTTTCTCCCTTTTTTGCCACAGCTTCTTACCATCCTCATCTCGGCAACTCTTCATCCACCATCACTCAGTCTCCACATCCTCCAATTTCCTTCATCTCGCTGCTTCATCTACCATCATTCATCGGTCCAGTCCACACCCACCGTCACTCACTCGCCGCATCCTCCAATCACCATCTCGACCCTCCATCTACCATCCATTCATCGCCCAACCCACATTCACGTCATCCCATCCCTCTCGGCGAGCCATCCGCCACGGCGAATCCTTTCTCCCTCTTTTTCCCCTTCAAAGCTCCTCGTACATGCCCAAAATCACTGCCCACCCCACTTGTCCACAGATCTATCCACAATATCAACATACCCACAAAACCGCATGTGAATAAGACCTCGGCCACTTTATACACATATCCACATGCCGAGTTATCTACATCTGAGTACCTTTTTCTCATATACGGGATCTGACAAATGTTGTATGTTAGGCTATATACAAGGTTACATTAACTACCAGATGAGCGGGGATGGGTGACGGGAATGAAACATATTTTCGGTATATATAAAACGGATCTATTGAACTTGTGGAAAGTGCCCACAGGCCTGCTTCTTATGATTGCACTTGCGATTCTGCCTTCCGTCTACGCGTGGATCAACTTGGAGGCGATGTGGGACCCTTATGCCAACACGTCGGGCATCAAAATCGCCGTAACCAGCAACGACCAAGGTGCGACAGTAGACAACAAGCCGATTAATATCGGGGATGAAGTTGTTAACAATTTAAAAAATAACCATCAACTCGGATGGACGTTTGTGGATAAAGATACAGCGCTCCGCGGTGTCGAGCAGGGGAAGTACTACGCCAGCTTGATTATTCCGGAGGATTTCTCTAAGAAAATTACCAGCATTGTGGATGGCACAATGGAAAAACCGCAAATTATCTACACGGTGAATGAAAAAATCAACGCCGTTGCCCCTAAAATCACCAGCAAAGGCGCATCCAACGTGACCGAGGAGATTAGCGCTAATTTCATCAAAACCGTCAGCTCCTCCATTTTGACAAGGTTAAAGGAGATCGGCATCGACTTTGAAAAAGAGCTCCCGACGATTCGCAACGTAGAGACGAAAATTTTTGAGCTGGAAAAGCATCTTCCTGAGATTACGGATATGGGGAATAAAGCGCTGGATCTTGAACAGAAACTGCCGGATATCAAGGAAAAGGGGCAGAAGATCGTCGATCTGGAGAAGAAAATTCCCGAAATCGATCAAGCTGCGGATACACTGCTGAAAATTGAGGAGCGCTGGCCAAAAATTGCAGCCGTCGCACAGGAAGTGACAGCGATTCAAAAGAAGCTGCCCGAAATCCAGCAGGCGGTGAACCGCGTAACCGAGCTGGACCAGAATTTCGACAAAGTCGAAACCGCGCTGAATACGGCTATCGATACCTCCCGCAAAGCGGACGAGATTGTAAGCGCAGCTTTGGACGCGCTGCCGAAGTTAGAATCCATAGCTGACAACGGCGGCGCTTTCGCCGATCAGCTGAGCAGCTTTTTACAGAATAACGATGCCGCCTTCCAAACGATGATACCTGTCATCAAGCAAAATCTCATCCTCCTGCAGCAGACAGCCGATGCGGTTACGCAGCTTACTCAGGTGCTGCAGGATGCCAATTTGGACCCGCAAAAGGCGCTGCCGCTCGTCACCTTCCTAACGGATCGCTTAACGACAGGCGTCGCCGTTATGGATAGAATGGCAGACCTGTTAACCAGACTGAATACCTACTTACCCAATAGCGCGCTATCCGATCAAATCAGCAAGCTGAACGATGTGAAAGCGAACTTTAACAAACAAATTCAAGTTATGAACAGCATTTCAACAGCATTGAAAAATGGCGCGCGACCGGCAAAGACCCTTGTGGATAACTTGGATACGTTATCCAAGGAGGCCAGCAATGCTTTGGGCGGCATCATTTCCCGCTATGATACGGAAATTGTCCCCAACCTGACAAAGGCGTTGAATCAACTGAAAACGACCGCTTCGCAATCCGCAGGCGTGCTTCAGACGCTGAAATCGCAGCTGCCCAACATCAAGGCGATTTTGCAGGACGCCCAGTCGGGCATTCATTTCGCGCAGGATCAATTGGATGCGCTGCAGAAAGATTTGCCGCAGATCCGTGCTCGCGTCCATGAAGCTGCCACAACGCTGCAGCAGAAGATGGGCGATTTTTCGAGCGGGCTCAATGAGGCCGCTGCCTTTATTCAGAGCGACCTGCCCAAGGTGGAACTGAAGCTGCATGACGCGGCGAATTTCGTGCGCACGGACCTGCCCGCGGCGGAAGACGAAATCCGCAAAGTATCGGAGCTGTACCAGACGAAGTTTCCGGAGTTGGAGGATGCCGTGCATATGGCGGCGAACCTCGTCCGCAGCGATCTGCCGGAATTCGAGGCAGCGGTGCGCAAGGCTGCGGATCAGATCCGCAAAGTTGAGGGTGGGAACAGCATCGAAGAAATATTGCGGCTGCTGCAGAGCGACATCCAGAAGCAGAGCGATTTTCTCGCGAATCCCGTCCTGCTCCAAGAGAATAAATTATTCCCAATACCGAACTATGGGTCGGCCATGTCCCCTTTTTACACAACTTTGTCACTGTGGGTAGGTGCGATGCTGCTCGTTTCGTTGATGCGTGTTGATGTGGATAACCCCGATGGTAAGCTGAGGAGCTACCAAATCTACTTTGGGCGGATGTTGATTTTTTTGACGGTGGGGTTTTTCCAGGCTCTGGTCGTGACTTTAGGGGATATCTATTTGCTCAAGACGTATGTTGTGGATAAAATTTGGTTCATTATTTTCGCCATGCTGATCAGCGTCGTGTTCGTTGCCATTACGTATACGCTCGTTTCTGTATTTGGCAATATTGGCAAAGGGGTCGCGATTATTTTTCTCGTGCTCCAGTTCTCCAGCTCTGGCGGAACATTTCCCGTCAGTACGTCCTCTTCATTTTTTCAGTTGCTTAACCCGTTTGTGCCGTTTACTTATGCGGTTAGTCTCATGCGCGAGGCGGTAGGCGGCATGCTCTGGCCAGTGGTCCTCAAGGACGCGGCTATGCTCATTCTCTTCATCGCAATCAGCTACATCGTCGCCTTAGTCCTGAAAAAGCCGCTCAGCGAATACACACGGCGCGTTGCTGAGAAAGCAAAGAAGACGAAACTGATTTCTTAGGCAATTTCGTTGTGAATTGGCTTGTACCCACGGGTGCAGGCCTTTTCTCTTGCCTCGATATCGGACAAATTCCCCGTCTTAGGTCTAGGTGGCTCTCCAACTTTTGGCTAAATAAAGACAGTACCAAAGTTCGTTTAGGATGATCTGATTCTCTTTTATGATGAATATACCGATAAGGAGAGCGAGGAAATCGAATGAAGGTGCAGTCGTTAAGATCGTATGCATGGGCCTGCTGCGCATTGCTCATGATCCCGTTAATTGGCTTGATCTATATACACTTGAATCATGGAGAGGGCGTCTACTACAGTCTGGTGACAGATCTGGACCGACAGCTCCCGTTTCTCAAAATTTTCGTCGTGCCTTATTTATCGTGGTATGCGTTTCTGCTGGCGGGGTTTTTGTATCTGGCCTATAAGGACCGGCAGAGCTACTATTGGACGCTGCTGCAATTCATCGTTGGTTTGTTGATTTGCTACAGCGTATACGCTGTTTACCAGACTTATGTGCCGCGGCCCTTAATCGAAGGGGATGACTGGCTGCTGCGCACCGTAGCGTGGGTGTACCAATCGGATCAACCATTTAATTGTTTTCCAAGCACGCATGTGCTGACTTCCTATTTGATGATGAAGGCGTATTTGTCTGCGGGGAACGTTCCGCGTATCTATAAAGCGATTGTTACTTTGATGGCTGTATTAATCATTGTCTCGACGCAGTTTGTGAAACAACATGTGCTGCTCGATATCGTCGGCGCCGTGATCGTGGCGGAAGGCGTGGTAGCGATCCTGAACCGGATTCGTTACCGACGCTGGAACAGCGAGCTGGCTGCGGGTATGAGAGGCGAACATTTGGAAGGAGGACTGGAGAGATGATACGCAAAGAGCGGGTACTTATCCTAACCGGTGCGCTTGGTGATGGTCATAATAAAGCGGCGCAAGCGATTGTTGAGGCCGCCAAATATTACCGCCCGGATATCGAGGTGAAAGTCGTCGATTTCTTGGAATGGACGCATCCTTATTTGCACACCGTAGGCAAGTATTGCTATATGCAATGGGTGAAAAGCCTACCATCCGTATATGGATATTTGTACCGTAAAACACGGGATGAGAATAAATTCTCATATATGTTCAAGCGCATGAAGTCGTTTAGCACGGACCGGATGCTGGAGCTTTTGCATATGTACCAACCGACAGAGGTCGTAAGTACGTTTCCGGGCGCTGCCGCGGCGATGTCCTATTTGAAAAAAAGCGGATTAACGACGGTGCCCACAGTGACCGTACTGACCGATTACACAGATCACAGCTATTGGATACACCCTTTCACGGACAGGTATTTGGTCGGAGCTGAGCATGTCAAAAAATCGCTGCTTCGCTACCGTATCCCCGAGCATCGGATCGTGGTGACGGGCATTCCGCTTCGGCTGCCTTTTGCCCAGAGCTATGACCGTCTGAAGCTGCGCGATAAGCACGGGCTGGACCGCCAGCTGCCGACAGTGCTCGTCATGGGCGGCGGGCATGGCCTGATCGGCAAGCAGTTCAAATCCGTCGTGCAATCGGAGGAGCTCGCCTCCCCGGTGCAATTTATTTTCGTATGCGGACGCAACGAGAAGTTGAAACAGAAGCTGGAGGAAGAGTTCGGCGGCAGCAAGACGCGTCATCGGATTGTGATCACAGGCTTTGTTGACCATGTTCACGAGCTGATGGCTTTATCTGACCTAATCGTCACCAAGCCTGGCGGGCTTACCGTGTCGGAGGCGCTTGCGCTGGAACTGCCGATGATGCTGTACAAACCGATTCCCGGTCAAGAGCAGGACAATGCGGCTTATTTGGTCGGTCTGGGCGCAGCGATGGAGGCGAAGAATGCGGCAGAGTTGAAAAGCCAGCTGCTGCAGCTAATCGCAGATCAGAACCTGCTGCACGAGCTGAAAAAGAACGCCAAATCCAACAGACAGAAGGAAGGGGCGCTGCACACCCTAATGGCGATTTTGGAGACGAAGGAAGCCGTTAGCAGGGCGCGCGGGGAGCTGCACCTGGCTTATGCGCGCGTTTAGCACAGGACTTGATGGAGGAGGGCAGCGCGAATGAAACCTTTGGCTTTTACATTCCTGACAATCGGTGCCATCTATACGTTGCTTCCATGGGTGGTGACGCGTATTTTGGGGATCGGCGTATTTCGCAAAGGCGGAGAATTGCGGGAGATTGCGCTCACCTTTGATGACGGGCCTAACCCGGAGTATACGCCGCAATTGCTTGATCTATTGAGACGGCACGGGGTCAAAGCGACCTTTTTCGTGCTTGGGGCTAAGGCTGCACAGTACCCCGAACTGATTCAGCGCATTCACCGCGAAGGACATCAGATCGGCTTGCACAACTATGAGCACAAGTCTAACTGGCTGATGATGCCCTGGAGTGTGCTCAGACAAGTTCGAAGCTCGGCGGCGCAGATCGAAGCGATAACGGGTGAGCAGCCGACGTTTTACCGCCCGCCGTGGGGGATTTTCAACCTTTTTGACCTTGTACTGTTGAAAAAGGAGTTTACCTTCGTACTATGGTCGGTACTGGCGCATGACTGGCGCAGTCGTGTCGGACGGAACCGTTTGAAGTCGATCCTGCAGGACAGGATCACCGATGGATCGGTCGTACTGCTTCATGACTGCGGTGAGACCGTGGGTGCCGACAAGGATGCGCCGCTGCATATGCTGCGCGCTTTGAGCAGTGTCTTGCCGGAGCTGGCGGCAAGAGGCTTTCGCTGCGTCCGGGTCGACGAGATGAGCGGTCGGGCACATTCGCATGCCGATCATGATGGCCGATTGTCTATTCGTTCGTAATTTGGAATTGCCAGCCGGCGGTCGGTATCCTTTAGGCGTCAACGCTGCAAAAATGGTATAGTAGATAAAAAGCAGCAGCTATACAGACCGCTTAAAGGAGAGACCATGTCATGATTCGTTTTGGTATTATCGGAACCAATTGGATTACAGAGGCTTTTATTCATGCTGCCCGTGAGACGGGTGAATTTGCCCTGACGGCCGTATATTCCCGTACAGAGGAGAAGGCCCGGGAGTTTGCCGGCAAGTTCGACATCCCTCACTTCTATACGGATTTATCGGCTTTTGCGGGTAGTGGAGAGTTTGACGCTGTCTACATTGCCAGTCCGAATTCGCTGCATGCGGAGCAGGCCGTTCTGTGCATGAATCACGGCAAGCATGTGCTATGTGAAAAGCCTGCGGCATCGAATGCCGAGGAACTGTCCGCGATGGTCGAGGCCGCCAAACAAAATAAGGTTGTTTTCATGGAAGCGCTCAAAACAACTTTGCTGCCGAATTTCGCCGCCATCAGGGACAATTTACATAAAATTGGCTGTGTTCGGCGGTATTTTGCCGGCTACTGTCAGTATTCATCGCGGTATGATGCCTATAAGCAAGGCACGGTGCTGAACGCGTTTAATCCGATCTATTCGAACGGTTCTTTGATGGATTTGGGCATTTATTGTATTTATCCGTTGGTTGCTTTATTTGGCAAGCCGGAACGTGTACAAGCGGGCGGTATCTTGCTGGAATCCGGCGTGGATGGCGAAGGAAGTCTGCTGCTCGGCTACGCAGATATGGATGCCGTCATTATGCATTCGAAAATTACGAGCTCTTACGCGCCTGCCGAGATCCAAGGTGAATCGGGGACGATGATCATTGACAAAATCAATGAACCCGGCAAAGTGGAGATTCGCTACCGGAACGGCGAAGTCGAAGATGTGACACGGGAGCAGACGACGCATACGATGATGTACGAAGCTGCGGAATTCATGCGTCTGATTCGCGAAGGCGAGTTGGAGTCGCGCACGAATTCTTTTGCCGTATCGTTGGCCGTATCCGAGATTATGACGGATGCTCGTGCGCAGATGGGGCTTGTCTTCCCGGCGGACACAAAGCAGTAGGAAGCAAGCGCATCATGCCGCGTGTAAAAGCCTCAGGACCACATTGGTGGGCCTGGGGCTTGTTTGTTTTGCGTGGAGCGCTTCGCCGTATTGAAGCGAAACGAGGCTTCCCCCCAACGCACTCCCCACAAAACTCCAAGTCTTTACAAATAAATCGTACAAACGATTGTATATATTTGGTAGAATGGTAGAGTCAATTAGCAGACTCATATACAAAGGAGGAATATTATGAAATTGTTGGCAGAGTGGAAGGGGAGAATGTTCAAGTCCGCACTCGCTCTAGCGGTGGCTTTGCCGCTGCAAATGATCGCCACTAGCGGCTGGCAGGCGGCCGTGGCTGAAGGGCCAACCGACCCGGCACCGTTCATCGAGGCCAAAGTCGTCAATGAGAACGCCGGCAAAAAGGTGTTGTTCGACAACACGCACGAACAAACGGCGGGGGCGGCAGACTGGGTTATTGACGGTGGATTTTCTGATTTTGCCAACGCGCTTGCGGCGAATGGTTACTACGTCAAGGAGCTCCGTAAATCTACGCCAATCACTTTAAGCGATTTGAGCGGATATGATGTTTTTGTCGTGGCGGAGTCGAATGTGCCGTACAAAACAAGCGAGCAGGCAGCCATGGCACAGTATGTGCAAAACGGCGGCAGCATTTTCTTCGTCGGCGACCACTATAACGCGGACCGCAATAAGAACCGTTGGGATGGCTCGGAGGTTTTCAACGGCTACCGGCGCGGTGCATGGACGAACCCGGCCAAAGGCATGAGCGCTGAAGAGAGCTCATCCGTCGCTATGCAAGACGTTGCTAGCTCCGACTGGCTGGCTAACAACTTCGGCGTGCGCTTCCGTTACAATGCGCTAGGCGACATTAACACGAATCAGGTTGTTGCGCCGGAGCAGGCTTTTGGCATTACGAGCGGGGTTTCCACTGTGGCGATGCATGCCGGTTCAACGCTTGCGATCATTGATCCGAATAAAGCGAAGGGCATTGTTTATTTGCCGCAAACGAACGAGGCTTGGGCAAATGCCGTGGATCAAGGTGTGTATAACGGCGGCGGTGTGGCTGAAGGCCCTTACGTTGCGGTATCGAAAGCAGGAGCTGGTAAAGCTGCTTTTATCGGGGACTCCTCCGCAGTTGAGGATGCGACGCCAAAATACCTGCGCGAAGATACGGGAGCTAAGAAAACAACGTACGACGGATTCAAAGAACAGAACGATGGTACACTGCTTGTTAATATGGTAAACTGGCTTGCCAAAAAAGAAAGCTACACCAGCCTTTCCCAAGTTAGCGGCTTGCAGTTGGATGAGCCTACGGCGCTGCTGCCTTTTGAAGATCCGGCGGCTTCTACCGAGCCGCAGCCTGAACCATGGGCGGCGCCGGATGCCGGCTACAAATGGTACGACCGCAGCACGTTCAAACCAGGCTCCTATGGCGGTCCTGCAGCTACTGCAAGCGCAGCTTTCAGCTTCGTGCATCAGGCGGTACTGCCGAATGCGCAGGATTTTCCGGTTCGTGTTGTCATCGATAATCTTCCGGCTAACACAACCGTTTCGAACTATCAGCTTGGTGTTTACCTGGTTAGCGGCGGCGCGCAGATTGCCCAAGTACAAAATGCTGACGGCACATGGCCTACCACTTATGGGTACAGTACTAATTTTAGCCTGACATCGGATATCAAAGGACACGCTTATAAGGACCTCATGGTTCGCATTAAACAAGGCACGACCGCAGCAGCGAATATGCGCCTCCGACAAAATGGCACAAACCTGATAACGCAAAGTGTCACATTAGGGGACGTGCCTGCGGAATCGCTGCCGGACGAACAAAACCCCATTCCGGCCAAAATCTCCATTGCCGAGGCCCGCAGCCAAACAACAGGCTCACTGGTTACTGTAGAAGGTGTCGTAACTACGGAACCGGGAGCGTTCGGCGGACAAGCTTTTTACTTGCAAGATGCAACTGGCGGTATTTATGTGTTCCAAAGCTTGAGCGGGTTCCATCAAGGGGACACCGTGAAAGTGACAGCGCCAACGGCGTTGTACAACACGGAGCTGGAACTGTCGGATCCGATAGAGATCGCCAAAACGGGCACAGCTGCTATCCCGACGCCAACCGTGGTCAACTCGATCACCAATGATAATCAAGGTCAATTGGTAGAACTGGACAATGTGGCGATTACGAACATCATCAGCGCTACTCCTACGGGATCTTTTGAATTTGACGCCGTTCATGGCGCAGTAAGCAACCATGTCCGTGTCGATACTCGCACAGGCATTTCCCAAAGCACGTTTCCATATGCGCTGGGACAAACCGTAAACATCAAAGGGGTTGCCGCCATCTTCAAGGGCGTATTCCAGTTAAAACCAAGAGGTTTAAGCGACTTCGCAGCTGCGACTCCAGCGGATTCAACGCCTCCTGTAACGACTGCATCTATTTCCGGCACGCCGAATAATCAGGGTTGGTTTAATCAGGACCCGACTGTCACCCTCACAGCTACGGATGACCAGGCAGGAGCGGTGGTTACGCAATATGCCATTAATAGTGACACTGTTCGTACTTACGATGCACCTGTAACGATTTCAACAGAAGGAACGAATGTTGTTCGATACTTCTCGACGGATGCAGCAGGCAACGCAGAGGCTGCCCAGTCACTTGAATTGAAGTTGGATGTAACTTCGCCAGTCGTTACGTTAACCCAATCGGGCGGACCGGTTGCAGATGTCGCTGATACTGCGAATCTGGCTTTCGAGCTGGCAAGTACCGATGCGGTATCAGGCGTAGCTGAGCAGCAGCTTTTGCTGGACGGCCAGGTTATCACCAGTGGTCAAACGCTGCATGCGGCTGATTTAGGCGTAGGCAATCATACAGTGCAATATCGTGTAACTGACGTGGCAGGCAATCAGTCAGAAAACAGCTATTCTTTTAAAATTAATGCCAGCAAAGTGTTCAATAAAGTGGTGCTAACAGCTGCCAAACAATCACTGCTTGTTAGCGAGACTTCCGCTACTCAATTGAGCGGATCTTACAGCGACGGTTCAAGTGCAGACCTTAGCCAAGCTTCTGTCGTGTACAGTTCCAATAACAGCGCTGTTGCAACTGTGAATCAGCAAGGTATCCTTACAGCTGTAGCACAAGGTGCGGCGCAAATTACTGCAAACGTGACATTGAACGGTGTCACCGTTCAATCCAATGCAGTCACTGTTACAGTCGTCAAGCCGCTTTCTAGCGGTGTACCGGGTAAGCCTGTTTTATCCGATAATAATGGCTACGATACGGGACTTAAGGATGGCAGCTATACTGTGACTATGAACATGTGGTGGGGCAACAACGGCACAGTGTTCAAGCTTTACGAGAACGGAGTGCTGATCAGCACGCAATCCCTCACGGATGCTTCGCCAGGCGCGCAGACAGCCAGATTTGACATTACGGGCAAAGCCAATGGTACCTATACGTATACGGCGGAGCTGAGCAACGTATTTGGAACGACGACAAGCAGCCCGTTGGTTGTCCAAGTCAAGGAGGCAGCTCCTGCTAAGCCGGTGCTCGCTTCAGATAACTGGGATGGCGATGGGAATTTCAACATCACGATGAACATGTGGTGGGGGACGAACGGTTCCGAGTACCGCTTATATGAAAATGGCATATTAATTGACAGCAAGAGCTTGAAAGAAGCGACACCAGGTGCACAGAGCGCAGTATCTGCGATTTCCGGCAGGGGTATAGGCGTCTATGAGTACCGCTGCGAGCTCGTTAATGCTTCCGGCGTTACTTCCAGCGAGATTCTGACCGTTAAAGTGGTAAAATAACACGTTTGCAGCGCCAACGCCTGGGATCCCGGGTGTTGGCGTTTTTTTTGCGCGCATGCTTGCCCGGGCATATCACGATTCAACAACATTCGAAGCAGCGTTATGTTGAGCCACATCGTCACAGGCAAAAGAAAAGACGCGAAAACCGAGCGCCTGCAAGGAAGTTTCGCGGTTGAGCTCAGCGTTTGCAATCCGCCCCCGCCAGTCCAACACCTCGTACTCCGGATGTAAATGTTCGAACTGACCTTGCAACGGGTACCAGACGTGCCGCAAAAAGAGGGACTCCGCGTGTTGTCATACTTCCATCACCTCCCTAATAAAAAATAAAAGAACGCCCCTGGCTCATCGCTTGGATAAATAGGGACGTTCTTTGTCACTGTTTTCGTTATGACGGACGGGCTGAAGAGCTGACCGGCGAACGCATATATAATCAGCTAGACAATCGTCTAGACAAAGCCCCAACCCGGTGGTAGCCTGAATGAATAGATCAAATACACAATAGAAAGCTTGTGGTATTCATGAACAAAAACAACAGCGCCACCCTAGAAGCGGGCGCTGCTTTAAGCCGCTCACGGCGACTGTGGATCGCCATGGTGCTGGGCTCGCTGGCCGCCTTCGGCCCGCTCTCGCTGGATATGTACCTGCCGGCGCTGCCCGCGTTGGCAGGCGACTTGCACGCGAGCACGTCGCTCGCGCAAATGAGCCTCACAGCCTGTATGCTCGGCCTGTCGTTCGGGCAGCTGGCCGCCGGCTCCATCAGCGATGTGCGCGGACGCCGCCTCCCGCTGCTCGTCGGCCTCATCATCTATGCGATCGCCTCGATCCTGTGCAACTTCTCGACGTCGATCTGGATGTTCCTCGGTCTGCGCTTTATTCAAGGATTGGCCGGCTCAGCCGGAATCGTCATTTCACGGGCGATCGTGCGCGACTTGTACACAGGCGTAGAGCTGACGAAGTTTTTTGCGCTTCTCATGCTGGTGAATGGCGCAGCGCCGATCCTCGCGCCGATCGTGGGCGGCCAAATACTGCAGGTCACCTCCTGGCACGGCGTCTTCGTCGTACTGAGCTTAATTGGCGTCATTATGCTCATCGTCGTAGCCTTGGGCCTTAGGGAAACGCTGCCGCCAGAACGCCGACTCAAAGGCGGGCTGCGCAACACGCTGCGGACGTTTGGCGGTCTGCTCACAGACCGCATGTTCATGGGCTATGCGCTGACACAAGGTCTTGTCTCAGGCGCGATGTTTGCCTACATTTCAGGCTCGCCGTTCGTGCTGCAGGATATTTTTGGCATCTCTCCACAAATGTTCAGCGTCTGCTTTGCCGTCAACGGCCTCGGTATCATCATAGCGAGCCAGACAGCCGGCAGGTTGGCCGGCAAAGTGAAGCTGCGCAGCATTCTGGCCTGCGGGCTGGTGACAGCGATGTTCGGCGGGTTCCTGCTGCTGACGGCGACAGTTGCGGGAGCGGGGCTTTATCTCATTTTGCCCGCTTTCTTTTTCATCGTTTCAAGCGTAGGGCTCGTATCCACGGCAACCTCCTCCTTGGCGCTGCAAAATCAGGGCAAATCCGCAGGGAGCGCGGCAGCCTTGCTGGGCCTGTTATCTTTTATCGTAGGAAGCTTTGTAGCTCCGCTAGTCGGCATTGGTGGAAGCCAGACCGCTGTGCCGCTGGGCATCATTATTGCTGCTATGGAAATGGGTGCGATCGCTTGCTTTATACTGATGACAAGAACTCGCAATCCAAAGTAATCATTTTTAAATGAACTTTTAATAGATTTTTTAAGTGGCATTAAGCTAGCTTTCAAAGTTTATTCACAATTGTTTTTTATACTCATTACATGAGGGACAAATAAAAAACAAAGGTGGAATTGCGTAATGAAGGCTATTCAGAAAAAGGTACTCACATGCACATTGGCAGCAGGCTTACTGATCGGAGGCGGCTTGACTCTTCAGCATACACAGGCTTTTGCAGATGAAAGTGGCACAACCACAGCAACATCGACACCGACTTCTAATGTACATAAGGACCAAGACCACAAAGGATCTTTTGCAAATAAACAAGGATTTGGCTTCAAAAGAGGCGACTTCCAAGGCGGCATCGCTTTCGGCAAAGAAGGCACAGATGTAGCTGCCATTCTCGGTATTGATCAAGCAACGCTAAAGGATGAGCTTAAGTCAGGCAAAAGCTTGGCAGAGATCGCTCAAGAGAAAGCGAATTTGACAGAAGACGCGTTGATCCAGAAGCTGACAGATGCTGAAACGAAGAAGCTCGACGATGCGGTAGCCGCAGGTAAGCTGACGCAAGCGCAAGCTGATAAAGCAAAGTCCGGTATGGCAGACCGCTTGAAGAAGATGGTCGAAGCGAAACCGCAAGCTGGCAGTATGAAAGGCGGTCCTAGAGGCGGCCTCAAAGGGGGCATGTTCTTCGGTAAAGAGGGCACCGATTTTGCTGCGGTACTTGGCATTGATCAAACCGTGCTAAAGGATGAGCTCAAGGCAGGCAAAAGCTTGGCAGCAATTGCTCAAGAGAAAGCGAACTTGACGGAAGACGCGTTGATTCAGAAGCTGACTGATGCTGAGACGAAGAAGCTTGACGATGCGGTCGCTGCAGGCAAGCTGACGCAAGAGCAGGCTGACAAAATGAAGTCCGGTATGGCAGACCGCTTGAAGAAGATGGTCGAAGCGAAACCGCAAGCCGGAGGTATGAAAGGCGGTTCCTTTGGCCACGGTGCCAAGCATCAAGGCGTTTCGATGTTCGGACAATGGGGTAAGCAGGAAGAACTTGCAACCATCCTCGGCATGACCAAAGAAGATTTGGCTTCAGAGCTCAAATCGGGCAAATCACTGGCGGAGATCGCTGAGGCAAAAGACATGACTGAAGATCAACTGATTACGAAGCTGAAGGACAGCATGACAGATTCCCTCAAAAAGTTCGTTGAGGATAAAGGAAATGCCAACAAACAAGCTGCAGCTCCAACCACTGCACAATAAAATGTGAAAAAGGTTATCCCCAACATAACTCCTGGGGATAACCTTTTTTTAATACAACACCCTCCACAAGTAGAATGTGGCATATGCCTCCCAGCCCGCCCAATTTGCAGCAAGCCGTGTAATGGTTTCGAGCGAGGGCTTGTCATCCAAGCCCATCACATGTTTGAGCGCATTATGCAGCCCGACATCGGCCAGTGGAAAAGCCGCCGGGTCTCGCAAGCAGCGCATCAGCACATAGTTCGCAGTCCACGGGCCGATCCCCCGAATGCGTACAAGCTCTTTCTCCATAGCTTGAATCGAGCCAAGTGCCAATAAGCGCTCTTTCGTAAGCTTGCCCTCAGCCATCAAAGCGGCGACGCCGATTAAATACTCCGCCTTCTTGCCGGTGAATTGCAAGACAGTCAGCGCGTCCGGCGTGAGCCCGGCAATGGTCTCGGGCGACGGAAAAGCCCAGTAGGTGCGCCCCTCCCACACCAATGACGTACCGAAGGCTTCGACGAGCCGCCTTTTTAACGTATAAGCGAAAGCCAAATTGATCTGCTGACCGATAATCCCCCAGCTCAACGCTTCGAATAAATCCGGTATGCCCATCAAGCGCAAGCCGTAAAATCGTTGGGCTACTGGCCCGAGCAGCGGATCCCGTTCCGCCAGCGTGTAGAACGGCCCCAGATCACGGCCAAGATCAAACCATTCCCACACATATTCGGCAATTGCCTTCAGCAGTTCCAGCTGCTGCCCGGCATTCTCCACGTTCATGATGCGGATGCGCATAGTCGCATTGTCCGCACTGTTAACAGCGATTAGCACGTGTTTATCCACAATGCGCTGAAGCTTATAGATATCTAAGTTATCCACATGGAATAAGCACTCGTTCGTTGAACGGGACAAATAATCCAGATTATGTTCATAACGAAAAAGCTCGGGAAGCTGTAAAATTAAGCAATTGGCATGGTCGTCCCAGTTGAAATGCATCAGCAGGTCTCCTTATTTTTAATCAATACATTTCACTCATCCTTACTCAACCATTATCGCAAAATGCGGCTTTTGTAATCTTGCTTTCTCATTCGCCGTCACTTACAAGCGTGAACTCGATTGGGTATACTGAGAGCAAGAAGCAGGACGAATGAAAGAAGGTGGATGATGAACGGCGAGTATTGGCAAGCGATCGTTGCGAACGATAAAACGTATGACGGCAAGTTTTGGTACGCAGTGAAGACGACAGGCATCTTTTGCCGGCCATCCTGCAAATCAAGGCTGCCCAATCAAGAGCATGTCCTTATTTTTACGACCAAGCAGGAAGCCTTATCCGCCAATTTCCGCCCATGCAAAAGGTGCAGACCCGACGGTGTATGGCTCCCTGAGGAAGAATGGGCGCAGCATATCGCCCGGCACCTGGAGGAGAACTATGCGGAGCCGCTGACGTTAGCGGTACTAGCGGAACAATTTTTTGCAAGCACCTACCATTTACAGCGGACTTTCAAGCGGGTTACGGGCATCACGCCGCTAGCTTACTTGCAGGAGGTCAGAGTGGTCGCCGCCAAGAGGCTGCTTATCGAATCAGACTTGGCGATCAACGCGGTCGGCGCACAGGTTGGTATTGCGAACGCTGCGCATTTTGCCACACTGTTTCTAAAGAAAACAGGCTTGACGCCTTCCGAATTTCGTCATTCGTACCGCCTAAATTTACCATAATGGAGGAGAGAAGACGAATGTCCAATCAAGCATCAGGCCGTCTGTACTGGACGATTATGCAAGCTGATAACTGGCATTTATTAATAGCGGCTACGGACCAGGGGCTTTGTTTTTTGCAGTTTCTGATTCAGCCGCCATCGAGGTATACCGAAGATGAAGCTTGGACGGACTTAGTGAAGTGGGCGCGCATACATGCGCCAAAGCTAGAATGGGTCAGCCAAACAGAGCCGCTTCAACCATATATGGAGCAAGTTGCACAGTTTTTGCGCGGGGAAAGAGGTGCCTTTACGGTACCGTTGGATTTGCGGGGAACCCCGTTTCAGCGAAGAGTCTGGGAGGCGCTTCTGCAGATTCCCCATGGGCATACCAGGAATTACTCCGAGGTCGCTGCCAGCTTAGAGCAAAGCCTTGCGGTCCGGGCTGTGGGAACTGCAATCGGCGCCAATCCCGTGCTTATCGTCGTCCCCTGCCATCGGGTCCTCGGGAAGAATGGGGCGCTGACAGGCTATCGGGGCGGACTGCCGAATAAAGAAAGCCTTTTGCTGCTGGAGAAATCGTTAAGCTTTGCGTCGCAGCATCAATAAAGAGATCATAAGAGCAGCGCCTATTAGAACAAAACTTAGTCTCAAGTATAAGTGCAATTGATTATTTATGAGCATCGTAAAAGCGATTATAATGAGACCGGTATTTTCTTTCGTATACATCTTGCCGCCTTTGCGAATGAACATACGATAGGCCACGATACCATAAATAAAAATAAGCCAGACTAAGATAAAAATTTTCAGGTAGATGTCCATGGCAGCTCCTCCTTATCGCCACATCCCATTACGTTTCGTGCCGATACCGATATTTGTTTCACGACGAGTTCATCGAAGCTTGGAGGAATAGGAATGAACAAAAACCCCGCCATCACAGTCAAAACGTCGAAGCAGCTGCTGAATCGGGCGACCGGTTTTCTGGAAGGCTACAGCCATACGCTGAATCCTTATACCGGGTGTGCGTTTGCTTGCTCATACTGTTATGTGCGGCAGATGCCGGTTGCTTTGTTTCATGGCGGCGAGTGGGGGAGCTGGGTGGATGTGAAAAGCAACGCCGCCGAGCTGCTGGCCAGCGAGCTCGCTAGAGCAAAGCGCAAAGGGCCCGTGTCGATCTTCATGTCATCGAGCACGGACCCTTACCAGCCTGCCGAGTACGCACAGCGGCTCACTCGGTCGCTTCTGGAAGTCATGGCGCAGCAGCCGCCGGACTTCCTCTTTGTGCAAACCCGCAGCCCGCTTGTCACGCGGGATGCGGATTTGCTGGAGCAGCTGGGCCCGCGCGTGCGGGTCAGCGTGACCGTCGAGACGGACCGCGAGGACGTCCGCCGGGCCTTCACACCAGCTGCGCCGCCGATCCAGGCGCGGTTGAAAGCACTCCGCGAGTTAACAGCTCGCGGAATCCCTGTACAGGCCACGATTGCGCCTGTGCTGCCTTGCTCGGAGCAATTCGCCGAGCAGCTGGCCGGCATCGTGGAACGGGTCTGCATCGACGACTATTTCATGGGCGATGGCAGCAAGGGCAAGCGCACGGAGCGCATCGGCGTCCGTGCGATTTATGAAGCGCTCGGGCTGGACGACTGGTACAGTCGGGGAGCGTACGAGCGCGTATACCAACAGCTCCTGCGGCATTTTCCGCAGGAGCAGGTTGGGGTGAGCCGGCAAGGGTTCCTTCCTTGACCTTGGCGGCTCACTGCGCAAGTGCCGGAGTTAAGCTCGTCTGACTCCGCATGCGCTGTTTAAATTCTTTGGGAGAGCATTGATTATGGCGCTTGAACAATTTGTAGAACTGCGCCATGTTCAGAATGCCCACTTCAAAGCTCACTTCCATAATGCTGAGGTCTCGGGTTAACAGGAGACGCTCAGCTTTTTTGATGCGCTTATAGTTGACATAATCGACAAAAGAGAGTCCCATCACTTTTTTAAAATACTTAATAAAGTAATGATAGCTAAGCCCGAGCTTGCTGCACACATCCTCGACGGCAATTTTGTCGCTGAGATGACGATCGACATAATCCAGCGCTGGGCGCAGGCGGGACAGCCCGGTATCCTCAGTTAGCGCCGTAAGATCGCGGTTGTCGTTGCGCAGCAATAGCAGGAGCAAATTTTTGATCCCGGCACTGATGGCGAGTTCATATCCGAGCTTCTGCGATTGGGATTCTTCATAGATCCCCAGGATGAGGTCATAGGCGGCCCGCTTGACTTCTGCATTTTGGCGAAACAGTGCATTGAACGATTCGAGCGGATGGGTGAGCTCAGAGAAGCAGTGCAAATAAGGCATGGCGCTCAAGTCAAAATGCTGCATCAAATCGACTTGAAAGACGATTTGCCGCAATGGGGCAGCGGAGTACTTGTGTGTGCGATGCGGCTGGGATGAGCCAAGAACCATGACATCCCCTGCTTCCAACAACGTATAAGCATCCTTGGTCTGAATGCCAAGTGTGCCTTCGGTGACGATCAGGAACTCGACCTGCTTATGGCAGTGCCAATACCACGGGTCAGGGATTCCATGCACGGCTGACTCGTTGATGAGCTCAAATATTTTGAGAAACAGCAGCGGGTTCTGATAAGTAATTTCTTCATTATAGATTTCGGTCGATGAGCTATAGATAGTCTCCATCATAGCGCTACCTCGCTGTCGCTTAGGACATTTTTGAATAAACGGGATAACCCGGTGAGTAAGCATTTTCAATTACGAGTATATCACTCTTTTTAGGGGAAGGACACATTTGAATAGGAAGTGGGCAGGATCTCGCATTTCAACGGACGTAGGGAGCCGATATACTCGGATTATAGATTAAATGCTATTTATGGAGGTAAATCCAATGAGCCGTAAGCTTAAAGTAACCGTATGGAATGAGTTCCGTCATGAAAAAGAAAGCGAAATCGTTCGCAGCGCATATCCGCAAGGTATTCATACCGCCATCGGCGAAGGTTTGGCCGGCAATGTTGAGGTCACATACGCAACTTTGGACGATGCTGAGCATGGTTTGACTGAAGAGGTTTTGAATAATACTGACGTTCTAATCTGGTGGGGACATAAAGCCCATGATGAAGTGCAGGATGAAATCGTCAACCGTGTGCAGCAGCGCGTACTACATGGCATGGGTCTGATCGTGCTTCACTCCGGCCACTTCTCCAAAGTGTTCAAGAAGCTGATGGGCACATCCTGTGACTTGAAATGGCGCGAAGCTGACGAGAAAGAGCGCATTTGGGTTGTTTCCCCAGGCCATCCGATCGTTGAAGGCATCGGTGAGTACATCGAGCTGGAAGCGGAAGAGATGTACGGCGAGCACTTTGACATTCCACAGCCGGATGAGCTGATCATGGTCAGCTGGTTCGAAGGCGGCGAAGTATTCCGCAGCGGCTGCACGTTTACACGCGGCCAAGGCAAAATCTTCTACTTCCGTCCAGGACACGAAACGTACCGCACATACTATAACGAGCAAATCCGCCGCGTGATCAGCAACGCTGTTCAATGGGCTGCGCCAACGACGCGCGAGTATCCGAAATATGGCAACCATAAGCCATTGGAAGCCATCAAAGCGCAAGTCAAAGCTTAATCTGTTTGATAGAGCTCCCAACCCCTCAGGGGATGGGAGCTTTTTATTTTTTTACATAAAGTGGTTGATAGCATGTGAATTATTGTTAAAATAAGGATCGGGCTCCATTTATTGAAGAGGCGGTGATCACTTGTTCTCATTGTTTTTAGTCGTTCATATATGTACAGGTGTGATTTGTTTAATTAGCGGTATCTTTGCTTTTTCATCCAAAAAGAAGAAGGGCCGACATTCCGTTTCCGGTGAAATCTATCACGGGTCGTACGTGTTCGTGTTTGTGACAGCGCTGATCATGTCGGTTATCCATTGGCAGGAGAGCCACTATCTTTTTTATATTGCTCTATTTTCGTACGGGCTTGCTTTATGGGGATATGTGGCTGTCAAAAGGAAATGGACCAATTGGTTGGGCTCCCACATTGGCGGCATGCTAGGTTCATATATTGGGATCGTCACTGCTACGCTCGTCGTCAATGTACACCGCATTCCTGTGATGAATGAGCTTCCTGTTCTGATCTATTGGTTCTTGCCGACGATGATTGGAACGCCGATTATCTTTAAAGTTGGGCAGAAATACAAGCCGCGAAAGAGGCTCCATTAACAAAGGCTGAACCGCAACGATGTTGCTGTTCAGCCTCTTTGCTATGCGCTTGCCGCTTCTAGGCGCATCGTCTTCATCGCGGAAGCGGGCTCCAGGTAAAAAGCGACGCCTTGGCGCCCGTCCGCACTCGCGTTCTCGTTCTCGGCCCGGGCCGTCATGCCGTGATGCTCGGCAATTTGTTTGACGATCGCAAGTCCGAGCCCGAACTGGCCATCTCCACCGGAGCGGAATGGCTCGAATAAACTTGCGGCCATGGCGTCATCCAGCGGCGGACCATCGTTGCTGATTTTGATAACTGGTCGTGAGCCTTCCTCGCCGCTCAGTGTGACAGTAATGCGAATACATGTTCGCGCATAACGAAGCTGGTTATCGAACAGATTCTCGAGGGCCACCATCCATTGTTCCGGATCGCCGGTCATGGAGAGATTCGGCTCCAGCATGATATCCCAGTCAATTTCCGGACGGCGGTACTTTAACCGTTCGACAGCATCTCGGATGAGGTCATCCCACTGAAAAGTTTGAAAAGGTTTTTCCCTGGATGTTAAATAATTCAGCTTGTTGAGCAGCAGCAGGTCGCGAATCCGCTTCTCCAGCCGTTCGCCCTCTTTCATAATCACGCCGACACTGGCCTGCAGGCTGCCCTTTGGAAAGACGCCGTCCAGGATCGATTGCGCGTAGCTGCGGATGACCATCACCGGCGTTTTCAGTTCATGCGACGTATGCTGCAAAAAAAATTGCTGCGCGCGATCCTGCCGAACGAGCCGCTGCCGCATCGTTTCGATCGCTTTGGCCAAGCGGCCGATCTCATCTTTGCGGCCTGTTTCCAGCGGTTCGTGCCAGTCGCGTTCGGCGAGCCGCCCGACGTGCTGCTCCATTTGGACCAGTGGCCTCGTAAAGTAGCGGGCGAGGACCAAACAGGGCAGCCAGCTGAATACGATGAGACCGACCATCAGCAGCATCAAGCGAATGAACATGGTCAGCACCAAATCATTGCGATAATTGCCCCAAGCATACGAGACGATAAAGTTGGGCTGGCCTTGAACCACTTCTTTGCGAATCACATAAAAAATGCTCTTATTATCGAGGCTGTACGTATATTTATCTATGGGAACGCTCTGTGTAAAAGCATCTTTTTCCATCGCTTTAACAAAGGGTTCGCTGACGGATCCGGCGGGGACGATGCTTGGCGCTTGTTCCGTGCCGCTGATCATAAAATGCTGAATAGCCGGCCCTTCTATCGGTGCCGCACTTGTAGAAAGCGAAAATGGTTTAGCCGGCATGGTTGTGGCATCGCTTTTGGAAATAAATAGCACTCGCTTGCCGGACTCAAGCAGCGGCTCTGGCGCCGGAAGCGCGGTGCCTGGTACGGATGTGATAGTCAGCGTGGACGAGGCGGCCGTATCAACCGGCACCGTCAGCTGATTCAGCGGCGTTGCCGGTGAAGCTGCAGCGCTGACGCCAACGCGCAGTCCGCTTTGCGTGTCCAGCAAAATATCATATAGCTGCTCGGTGAAGAAGCCTTTCAGTGTCCAAGGCAGGAGAACGGCGAGCAGCGCAAAAATAAACAGCGTGAGTGCGGCGAAAGCGCCCCACAGCTTAACGGCAAGCGGCCAGTATCCGATTCTGATTTTCATGATTTCACCATCCTGTATCCAAAGCCGTATACGGTTTCTACACGCAGCTCAGGCAGCTTGCGGCGAAGTCTCCGCATAAGGTCGTCGACGACGCGGTCCGTGCCGAAATAGTCGACGCCCCAGATCGCGGTCAGCATTTGCTCGCGCTCAAGCACTTGCCCTTGGTGCTGAACGAGAAAGACGAGCAGCTCGAATTCCTTACTCGTCAGATCCAGCTTCTGCCCGGATCCATCCGTCACGATGCGTGCTTGCTCATCGATCCAATACGGCGCTGCGGTTAGCTTGGGACGCTGTTCCGCAGCCGAAGCCGGCGCGCCACCAGCTCCATGCCGCCCGCCGTAGACGCGCTCCAGCAGCCGGCGCGCCCGAATGACGAGCTCGCGCGGCAGGAACGGCTTGGCCACATAATCATCGCTGCCGAGCTCCAGCCCGATGATCCGGTCAATGTCGGCGTCGCGCGCGGAGATGAAGATGACGGGCTGCGCAGGCTGGTCCGCCTTGATCTCCCGCATCAGCTGAAAGCCGTCTACGCCTGGGAGCATGATGTCGAGGACCCACAAGTCCGGCCGCTCCGCAATGGCGGCCTGGGCCGCAGCGCCATCGAGGAACGAACGCACTTGCCACCCCTCTTTTTCCAAATATGCGGCTAACACACCGTTTAAATGGTCCTCATCTTCCACTAAAAAAATCCGGTACATAAAATGCTCCTCCTATATATCCACGATAGGGAAAAGGCGGAACCACCCGCCATATGGGCATGGTTCCGCCTGTGTATGGTTTATTATTCCGTCGGTTGGGCTTGTATAGTCGGTTCAGCAGCTTGAGCTTCTTTTATTTTTTTGACCATATCGCGCAGATTCTCGGTTTCTTGCTGATAGTCCTTCAAAAGTTCGGGGAGCAGGCTGCGAATCGTTGCTGCATCATCGGCGTCCACGGCTTCAGCCAGTTTTTGCTGGCGTTTGAAGGCTTCGGAGGCATCCGCTTGCATAGTATCTAACCATTTACCTTCAACAGGGAGGGCTTGCGTGAACTTCTTTACAACCACGCCATCTTGGGATTTCGTAATTGTAAGTTGCTTTCCTTCACCAATGGAAACGGATGACAGTTGATCCGGGTTCAAACCATCAGTGGATGGAACCAGCTGCACAGGGATAGCAGCCTTATCATCAGATGCAGGGATCGCCGTCGTTACAGTGCCCATAGCATCCGACTTATTCAATATCATCACCCGTTTCCCCGCCTCAGGCTTCGGCATTTCGCTTTCAACCTGTTTCCTTTCGTCGAGTGCTGCCTTCCAGGCATCGATGGTATCAGGCGCATAGGTGACGGCCAAAAGCTTCAAGTAATTCCGCTGAAAAGCCGGCTGCAACAGCATGCTGGAGCTTCCTTGGTTCATGAACAACATAGTGGTAGGCTTAACCGTTGGGGATGTTGTCGCTGCGGCAGCGGTTATGGTTGCCTGAGCTGTGTCAGCGGCTGTTGCGCTGACGCCTCCAAGTGAAATCGTGGCAAGAGCCGCTAGTAAGCTAGTTTGTGTTAAACGGCGTTTCCATAGTGTTTTCAATTCAAAAAACTCCTTCCGGTATGTAAGTTTAAGGCGATTACGTCCTTACACCCTTACTGTACCGAAAGATTATGGACATCCTGTCATAACATTATGGGAAATTGTGTGTTTGCCGCTCGCTACTGACGCCAAATAAAGAGAAATAGCCTGTTTACAGCATAAATGATGATGAACAGGTACGCCAAAGATTGTCTTCCCGTCGTAAAAAGCGCGGCAAAAGCAGCGGCAAATAACAAGAGTTCGATGATAAAACGAATGGGTTCTGCTAATCGGATTGAGGCTTTAGGAGCTACGAAGAATCCCCAAAGAATAGCGGCCAGGAGCGGGGTGCCTATACCGATGATCATTTTTACATAGATACTGTGAAAACCTCGGAATCCCCAATAGCCAAATGCGGCTAATAGGCAGAGTTCCAATAGAAAGCGTAAGCCTAGGTTAAACATTTTAACTATCGACAATGGGCAGCACTCCCTCAACATAATACCTAATTATATCTGTATGATAGCTAGTTTATGTAGAGAATTACAATAAAAGAAAGAGACCCACAGCTCCTGACTGTGAGTCTAAGAATACATATCTTTTAAAGGGGGGTCGATTATTAAGTATAGGTTCCTTTTGTTAAGTCAGTATGAATTCTACGTTAAACTATCCTAAAAGAATTGGTTTGGATTTTGCTAGATTTGGGTATCCTGTTTACTAGAGTTGCAGATTCTAGTGAAGAGGTGCTGGCGGGATGCATAAGTTCTGGCTTTTATCGATGCTATGGGTTTCTATAACGAGTGTAATCTTTGGCTGGGTGCATGGCGCCGATGCGAAAGGCGAACAGGATGCGCAGCAGATCATAAGTGTCATTCAACCGTATATGTCCTATGAGAAACATTTTACATATAAATATGTCGGCTATTATAGTACTTGCAACGGATCAGAGGATCGGATACTGCAAGTGGGCCAACAATTATCACATGCTTTTGGATTGCCGCTGGGCCAAGATTTAAATCAAGAAGGTAATCATTCAGTTTATAGTGTGAAAACAGAGATCATGCCCGATGCCACTGCTGCCCTAACCGTTGCTAGCCCTGAGGCGCAATCTGCTTGTTATATGGTACTGCGCTTGGATGCTTCCCAAGAAGTTCAATTGACGGACTTATTGAAGTGGCAGGAACAAGCCGGCGGGCAATTTTCCAAGTTAGGTATTGGCGGCGAGTGGAATGTCATGGTGCAGGGATATGTACCGCAGCAAGCGCTGGTCGGGCTTGATGACGCAGCGACGTATTTGGAGAACGTAGGGCATGCATTAAACGGAGAAATTGTCGAACGTTATCACGATGATCATACAATCAGCTTATCTTTGGCATCAGACAAGTTTCATGCATACGTAAATAGTGGCGGACAGACGGTGAATGTACAAATGGCTCTTCATCAAGATTCGACGTCAGGTATGTGGCGTTTAACTGTCGGGACTCCGGTTATTACAAGCGAATATTAGCAAGTGTTAAGAAAAGGATGCACATGCATGCATCCTTTTTGCCAGCTTCGGAAATAATGTAGAAACAATCGAAACAATTGGAATTGTAGAACATTTTAAAAGGGGTTGTATTTCATTTCATAACGTGGTACATTATCTCTCGTTGGTTCGAGAGCAACGCAAAAGTCGCTAAGAAATAGGGGCTTGCAATTGAACAACACGATATGATAAGATGTGAACTCAGCTGTAAAACGACAGAAAATGTCAAGAAAAAAAGTGCTTGCAAATGATGACGAAGCTGTGGTACATTGTAACTCCGGCCGCGAGAGCGGGTTGGAAAAAAGAAAGTAATTGTTCTTTGAAAACTGAACAACGAGTGAGAAGCAAGTCGAGCAATCGACTCTAAACTTTAAAAGAGATTAACAATCTCGTC
>NZ_JAQFVF010000056.1 GCF_027789125.1 Paenibacillus aestuarii
AATGCGCGTTGATTGAGGGCGATCTTCTACTTCATGTATACCGAGGGGAGAACGAACCGCCTTGGGAGGAACGACTGAAACTAGCTTGGCTTAATATCACTGCAGTGACTCGAAATTTGCTTAGGCATGGGCTAAATGTTGTTATCGATTTCGTAGTTGAAGACGAGCTGCAAGGGTTCTATGACCAACTGTCGGATCTCGACGCGACACTCTATTATGTTGTGCTGCATGCGGAACCGGAAACCCTCGCCGCTCGACTCAGTCAGCGAGGAGATGCACAGTATATCCAACGTTCGCTCTTCCTTCGGAATAAGTTGATGGCGTCACTGACTAATGAGCCATTCCTGCTGGACGCCGACCGCAAGCGGCCAGAGGAAATCGTTGAGGAAATCGTTAAAGGTACCAGATTTCGGATCCAAAGGTTACTCTAAGTGAGGAAATTACCTTATTACAATTCAACTAACGGGACACGATAGTTGAACCCAGAGAAGGGAGCAGACCACCAAGGTGCTGCTCCCTGATTCATGAAAGTAACGGGCAGGATAATGCGGCAATAGGATTGAAGAAAAATAAATAAATGGTAAAACTTTCTATCCGTTCACTCCGTCTATAAGTATAGTTTAAACAAAGGAAGTGATGAATTTTGAAAAAGTTTGTTTTAGGTCTAATTTGCGGAGTTTGTTTAACAGCTACAACTGCTGTATATGCCGCAGACACAATTCAAGCGTATTTGTTTCCTGCGAAATTCGAAGTGAATGGACAAAACAAAGAGATCGGCAGTGAATATACGGTATTGAACTATAACGGTCATGCTTACGTACCTGTACGTTTTGTAGCAGAAAGCTTGGGTCTTGGAATAAGGTATGCAGACAAAGACAAAGTGATTTCGATTATGAATGAGCAAACCAACGTTGACGAAGTAACAAAACTGATTTGGCTGGTCCAATACCGCATATCTAACGGAGTGGACAGAAATTATGTAAAAGGTCTTTTAGGCGAACCGAGCGTAGAACGAACGAATGATGATTCCCAACAAGCGGTTTGGAGATATGATATATCGCCTATCCAAAGTTATAAATACGATGATTTAAACAAAATTGACGTTAAGGGTCTTGAACAAGGAGACATTAAAGCTCAGATTTTCATTTATTGGTCTAACGAAGACAAGGTTGAAAGAATTGCAATGTGGTACACAAAAGATAAATGGATTCATGTGAACAATTTATACGAAGACGGCTCGACCACAGATGCTATCTACGAATAAAGCTGGCTTTATCACTACGCTAACGAAAAACGTTACTTTGATTAAACAGCCTGCCGGCGCGATCCGACAGGCTGTTCAGCTAACGGGCAGTTTAATGGAGTCCTTACATCCAAATTAGAGTATCATAGAATATGAATAGGGTACTTAATAAAAGTAGGCTAAAATCAGGAAAAGGAATGACACAATGAACATAATAAATTCAAAAGAAATTGAAGTTTTAGATGCGACATTATCAGGTGTTATGAATAACGATGGAGTTATAGAATGGTACATAAACATAGATTGTGGCACCACCTATTTCGATGGAATTAGCACAAAACCAAGACTTTATCTTGAAAGATTTGAGTGGGGAATTACTTGCATTAAAGAAATTTTAACTTCAAAAATAATTATTGAAGAAGGCTCTAGATTAAGTAATAATACTATGTTACCTGGGGAGAGGTTATGTTGCCTATATGCTTTTGAGCATCAATTTTTAAATTATAAAAATGGAGACTTGCATGTTACCTGGAGAGCAATGAATTCTAATATTTATCCTGATAAATTTAAAATTGAAATGGATACGAAAATAGATTTTCTAGGATTTAACTTAGGTGAAATTGACTTAGAGTCTGCTATAAGAAACATTAAATTTAATACATCAGGACTAGTATATTATCAAGAGGACGGAACTCTTTACTTAATACCTGAAGGTAATGAGTAACATTTGTATGGAGCTGATTTAGGGCGGTTGCATTTACACTTGTTGAAGTATTTTAGATTAAACTAACGGGACACGATAGCTGAATAAATCACAGCGGCAGCCGTTTACATAATAGCTGGCAATGTTCTTCTTGAAACCTTTTTCTAGTTTCGGCAATATAGGAACTTAAGATGTCTAGATTCTTAAGGAGATGGGACATTGAGTATTATATTCTCTAACGTCAGTATAGATATTATGAATTTTGTTAATTCGAAAAATGATATTACTTTTGAATTTATTGATTCCAATGGCAGTGCAAAATATTGCGGCGAAGTACTTTGTAAAAATATTGTATCGTTTAAAATGGATACTTCATTTGATTCGGATGATGATACTTTTCTTCCTTATTTTGTTTGTGACGTTCGTGTCACGAGTATACATGAGAAAAATTTATCTGGAAAAAGCAAAATTGAACATTTGCAATTATTAAGTATGGAAGGAACTGAGACGGAAATTTCTGTACTATGCCATGAGATCGAAATCAGAAAGTTATAAAATGTAATGAATATGTTAGCATCATAACATTTAGGCATTTGGTATTTGTCTCTGATTGGCAGCTAAATTAACGGTGGACCTTAGTTCGATATTAATGATGTCTGTCCGAGTAATTGGACAGAAAAAAAGGCACAATCTCAACGAAAAGAGAGGTTGTATCTTTTTCATTTAAACATTTTTATTAAGCTAACCGGCAGTTATCTTAAAGGGAATGGGTATATTCTTCTAGAATATTATGGATTAAATTTTATTGGAAAGTAGGAGAACAGCATGGAGAATCACGCGAAGATGATTTTAAGTTGATGATATACCTATTATGACATTCGATGAAAATCAATATTATTCCCAACTTAACAAGATATACGATTGAACTAACTGGAAACGTTAGTTAATCAATCCAGGAATAGTTTGCCGCCGCGGCAGCAGCCCTAACCTAAGGGCAGGATAGTTCAATCATTTTGCCGAACTACGAAGTTCGCGAAAAAGACGTTATAAGAATTCCCCGCAAGACTAAAAGGAGAAGATTTATTATGATTTCAGTACATGATAATGAAGTGGTTTCCTATGAAGTCAATTTGAAAGATCATTATATTGTTATAAATACAGAATATAGAGAAATTGAAGTTAAGATTAGATTTACTGAAGTTATGGCACATTTATTTGAAGATCATTTACATGGAAGTATTCTTTTAGATATTGATAATCATGAAATAGATCAATTTATTGAGGGGAATATTGAAATCCTTGAAAAACATAAGCCGTATTGTTGGCCAGCGTATTATAAAACTATAAGTGAACTAAGGGAAAAGTTAATTAAAGAGCAGTATAAATACTATGTAATTTACTCTTCGTATGGTTTTAATGGATGGGTAATAGCCAAAGATATTCAGATTTTAAAAAGCGAAGCTACATGAAACGGAACCGAATCTTCGAAGACGGGGACATTTATAACACCGTATTTAAGCTTTGGGCCGTTCGGCAAGATCATTACGCTAAACATTCCTGTATAGCCTAAGAATTGGGCTTTGTCAAAAAAGGAGCGCCTCGGTATGATGGGTTTGTCCACGGGTTCAAAACCCAACACCATCAAGGAGGCGCTCTTATTATGAAGTTTAAGCAATCAGACGGACAAAATCAACGGATAGAACGAATTACCACTTCCCATCTTGTTGTAGGAATTGATATGGCGAAGGAAGTCCACGTAGCCCAAGCTACGAACTTTCGTGGGATCGTACTTTCTAGTAGGCATCTTTCTTTCAAAAACACCATTGAAGGCTTCGAGAAATTACAACGGTGGATCGACGGATTACAACAGAAACACCGATTAAAGAGTCTTATAATCGGAATGGAGCCCACAGGCCACTATTGGTATAACTTAGCCAATTGGCTTGATGACAAAGGTATAAATGTTGTCCTAGTAAATCCCGCAACTACGAAGCGAAACAAGGAAAATCGCGATAACAGCCCTTCTAAGAGTGATCCGAAGGATGCACTTGTCATTGCAGACGTTGTTAGTCGCGGCTACTACTATGATTACACACGCCAGGCAACCAATTTCCAAAGAATACGTACCATTATGAGCGATCGCGAATTTTGGGTCACGAATAGCGTTCGGCTGCAGAATCGAATTATCCGCTGGCTTGATATGCGTTTCCCTGAATATACGACGGTATTTAAACATTGGACCTGTCCACGATCAATAGCGACCCTCAAAGAATTTCCTTCCCCGCTAGAACTTAAAGATCAATCGACAGCGGATGTAATTACACGTTGGAGAAACCATATGAAGCGAGCTGGTGGTTCAACTGGTATTCAGAAAGCTGCCGAACTCATCTCTCACGCTAGCAAGAGTGTGGGGGATACAACGGCACTCGAGGATGCAAAGCAGGATCTCCAACGCTTAATAGACGAGTACGAGCGCATCGTCGATATATTAGAACAAATTGAAAAAGACATTGCAACCGTACTCGATGAGATTCCTATAGCAAGCCAGCTAAGATCTCTTAAAGGGCTGGGGCCAATCTATATTGCAGCCATTCTGTCAGGTGCAGGTGATCTAAAACAGTATGCCCATGGACGACAATTACTACGAAGGGCTGGGTTAAACCTCGCTGAAAGCATGTCGGGAAAACGAAAAGGGGAAATCGTAATCTCGAAAAGAGGAGATGCCAAACTGCGGAAATATTTGTATCTGGCTACTCTTACATTGGTGGGGATCAATGCTGTTTTCCGACAGTTGCATGAAGAAAATGTCCAAATAAAGCATATGAGTAAACAGCAGTCGGTGTTTAAACTGCTTGGGAAGTTGGCGCGGGTTCTAGTCGGTATGGTTCAGCGTGATGAGTCGTTCACTCCTGAAAAAACGATCCATAATTACACTCAAGCTGCGTAAGATTTATTAAAACGTGAATTGAGTCATTCGCAGGATTTCAGAAAAAGAAAGCACGGAGGACCGAGTTCGTATCCGATAAGGGCTTTGCCCCATCCGCTAAACGCTATCGGTCTCCACACCTTGGATAAGTGTAACGAAGGAATGTTAGGGCAGGGACCCGTAGAGCCGTGGGATGGTAAACTTCCAGGGTTATTGTGGAGGATACGTGCAGCAGAGTATAATTGGGGAAATGTTCCAAAGCGTTCGTTTCTTCTATTTCGGCATGCCCACAACACAAAGTTTACGGGTAAAAAAGCTCTATTTCCTACGGACCACTGCATTCCAACGTGAGAAATCCTGCGAATGACTGAGTATACGTGAGATAAACCCTTAAAACCGAGGGACGG
>NZ_JAQFVF010000057.1 GCF_027789125.1 Paenibacillus aestuarii
TTCATAATGCCAAAGAAGTTCTCCATCACCGCGTTATCGTAACAATTTCCTTTGCGTGACATGCTTTGGGTAATTCCTTGTTTCTTCAAAGCATGTTGATACGGCTTCATCTGGTAGTGCCAGCCTTGATCCGAATGTAGGAGGAGTTCATCCTCTTCGGATAAGCGTTTAAAGGCCTTATCTAGCATCTCAGAGACTAAGGAATAAGTAGGGCGGGGCCCTACTGTGTAAGTGATAATTTCACCGTTAAACAAGTCCAAAACAGGTGATAAGTACAGCTTTTCTCCAAATAGCTTAAATTCCGTAATATCGGTAACCCATTTCTCATTTGGTTTTTCCGCGTGAAAATTACGATTGAGTACGTTAGGTGCAATTTTACCTACTGTTCCTTTATGGGAACGATATTTCTTCATACGCACCACTGATTTCAAGCCTAATTCTTTCATGATACGCTGCACTTTTTTATGATTAACCCGATGTCCCCGATTATATAGTTCATCACGGATACGACGATAGCCATAACGTCCTTGATGTTCGATGTAAATGGATCGAATAAGGAGTTTTAGATCTTTGTCTAGATCGGGCTTATTCAACTGCTTTACCCAGTAGTAAAAGGTACTACGAGGGATGTCAGCAAACGCTAGCAATGCAACCACCGGGAATTCAAGCCTTAATTCATAGACTACTTGTGCTTTGTCTTGTTTGGTGATTTTTCCTTGTTTTGAACTAAGGCATTCAACTTTTTTAGATAGGTATTTTCCATACGCAAACGTTCTATTTCTGCTTTCAGAGCTTCAACTGAACCCTCCGCAGGTTCTAGTTTTTTCGAATTGTTCTCTTTCTTATTTGTCATAAGTGGGCGCCCCTTTTTCTTTGATTTCAGGGCGTCCTTTCCATCTTCATTAAATTGATTGCGCCATTTTCTAATGATCCCAGGGGAGGAAATATTAAAAATGACAGCAGCTTCATTTGGAGACGTCCCATGCTCGTTCATATAGTTGAGTACGTCTAGTTTAAATGACATGCTGTAAGCTGTATAGCTCTTTTCAAAAGCTTTTACCCCGTGATATTCGTATTGCCTAACCCACATACGTAAAACTTCATGGTTTATCCCTAATGATTTTGCAACGCTTTTAATTCCTTCCGTACCATTCTGATACTTAAGAATGGCCTTCAATTTCTCATCTAAACTGAAATTAGGCAAAAAAACTGCACCTCCATTGTTAGTCGTGTCTAACAAATGGGGTGCAGTTCACAATGCGATCGACTGCCTTCTCCACGCTATCGGACAGTTTAGCGTGGTGTTTAATATGTTTTATGATCATCTCTATGATGAAGGCTGGAAGTGGAAGGTTCAGTACAAGAAGATATCCCTTTCCCTAGTTCAAGTGTATATTCATTTAGGCATGGAAAAGCCCAGGGATCAGTATGGAATGATGAAGGAACGATCTTCTACAGTTCTGAGCACCATGGTGACAGATGTTATATATGCTTCCTAAAAAATTTATTAACTAAAAAAAAAGCTCAAGCACCAAGATCGTGCTTGAATGTAAGATACCGTTTACGCATTTCTCTCTAGCAATGCCCCCAATTGTTCTGCCAAGACATGATGGGGGACAGGCTTTTCATTCGTAAACCACCATTCCACTACTCCAACATAAGCAGATGCAACAAAACTAACGAGAAGATCTTCATTTAAGCCCTCATTTTTTCCTTTGCTTACATCGACCTCATTCTTAAATTCTTCGATCAGAAAATCAAGAAACCGACCGCGAAAATAAGGAGCGCCTTTACTTGCTAACATCATAGAAACGAATGAATAATGACGTTCAAAGTATTCGGTCCAAATTAGATTCGATTCAGTATATGCCAATTCAGATGCCGCTCTGCATGTAACCCGTAATACGTCTATATGTTCTTCCATGAGTTTATCTAACAGATCAAATTTATCTAAATAATGAAGATAGATAGTCCCGCGACTCACATTCGCCCTGTCAGAAAGATACTACTTTAGCCAATTTGGATCACCAAGCTTTCATAAATAATTAACAATTATCAAGCATTTGTTCATTACTTAACAGATCACGCTCATTTAACAATTGCGGACTTTATGTAACTCATTATAATTATAGACACACGTTCATTTATATAAAAATGTCAACTGAAGGAGAACTGATAGGTGCACAAAAATGATCGGATGATCGAAGTTGCCTGGGTGATGTCCAATCAGGCAATCAAAGCACCTATCATTGGAGCAAGAAATGTATTGAATTTTCAATTGTTACAATTGATTTGGACTTGACTACGAAAAAGCGTAATAAAATTTCTGCACTCACTTTCTATCCTGCCTGCAACTGATCGAGGAGAAACGCTGCTGCCGATGTGAACTTGGCCTACATGTTAACACGTTAGAACTGACTTGGAGATGACTCCAATGACTAAACTTGGTTCATATTATCAGAAATGAGGTTGGTGACAAATGGAATATGTGAAGCTCGGAAATACTGGTTTGGATGTATCGCGGATTTGTCTTGGTTGTATGGGCTTTGGTGTAGCCGTGCAGGGTGGACATCAATGGGTTCTTGATGAAGAGAGCAGTCGTCTAATCATTAAACAAGCTTTGGAGATTGGTGTCAATTTTTTTGATACGGCGAATGTCTATTCAGCCGGAACAAGTGAAGAGTTTACTGGAAAAGCTTTAAAGGAATACTCAAACCGTGATGAAATTGTACTTGCTACAAAGGTTAATGGACGCATGCATGATGGTCCAAACGGTGCCGGGCTATCTAGAAAGGCAATCATGAGTGAGATTGATAAAAGCCTAAAGCGTCTGGGAACAGATTATGTGGATCTATACCAAATTCACCGATGGGATTACCATACGCCTATAGAAGAGACAATGGAAGCCATGCATGATGTAGTGAAGGCAGGGAAGGCACGATACATAGGTGCATCCGCCATGTACGCATGGCAGTTCTTGAAGGCCCTTCACACAGCCGAGAAAAATGGGTGGACCCGGTTTGTGTCGATGCAGAATCATTACAACCTCATCTACCGTGAAGAAGAGAGAGAGATGCTACCGCTCTGTAAGGCTGAAAAAATCGGTGTGATTCCCTACAGCCCACTAGCAGGAGGAAGATTGACAAAAGATCCGCAAGAAAAAACAAATCGTTCGGAAACCGATCAAATTGTGAAACTGAAGTACGATGCGACTGCGGATACCGATCGATTAATCATCGATAAGGTTGCGGTTATCGCAGAGAAATACGGTGTTCCCCGTGCCCAAATCGCACTTGCCTGGCTGCTGCAGAAGGAACCGGTAACCGCCCCCATCGTCGGTGCGACAAAAACATCGCATCTTGAGGATGTGAAAGCTGCACTTTCGGTTAAGTTAACATCTGACGAAATGGCATCGCTTGAAGAATCGTACGTACCTCATCGGATCGTAGGTCATCAATAATGACCACTTTAGAACGCTTATGGACGAAGCCATTTATTCTCATGACGATAGGAAACCTGTTCCTATTTGTCGCTTTTTACATGCTTTATCCGACGTTGCCGCCATACATCAAACAGATGGGTGCCAGTGAATTTCAGGTGGGTCTGGCAATGGGGGCGTTTGCGCTGTCTGCCGTTCTTTTCCGGCCACTCGTCGGCGGGCTCCTGGATCGCTTCGGTAGGCATCCGTTTATCGTTTGGGGGATTCTTCTGTTCACCTTGGCGATGTATTTGTATGGTTGGGTAGGGGGAATCCTCGTTCTGATTGGGCTTAGGATCTTACATGGGTTGAGCTGGGCTCTTTCCACGACCGCGATGATCACGTCGATTACAGATGTAATTCCCTCTGCTCGCCGCGGTGAGGGAATGGGGTGGTTTAGCACGTCCATGACCCTTGCTATGGCTGTCGGCCCGCTGTTTGGTATTTCGATTACACAGCACCAGTCTTACAGCACTTTGTTTTTATTTGCCGTAGTCCTCTCTGCGGCAGCGCTAATCCTGACGTTTGGTTCAAAAGCGCCTTTCCAACCGCAACCGGGAGCAAGACAAATCGAATTGTACGAAAAATCGGTCCTGCCGCTTGCGATGTCTGTCTTTTTTCTGTTTATCGCTTATGGCGGTATTACAACTTTTGTTCCGCTCTTCGCAGGCACGATCCAAGTAAATTCTGGCGTATTTTTCCTGACTTTTGCCGCAACGCTCGCGTTCAGTCGTCCCATTTCGGGAAAACTGTCCGATCGGTACGGCGAGATGGCTATTATTGTACCATCTCTTGTCATCACGATTTCCTCCTTGATTGTCCTGAGTCTCTCGACCGGTTTGATAGGGGTGCTAATTTCGGCTGTTCTATATGGAATTGGCTTTGGCTCCGCGCAGCCGGCTTTTCAATCGGCGACGATACTTCTTGCCCGTCCGGATCGTAAAGGTGTTGCCAATGCTACAATTTCGACCGCTAACGACCTTGGCATCGGGCTGGGTGCTATCTTGCTGGGTTGGGTCTCTCAGCACACTAACTACCGAGTATTATTCATTGTAAGTGCCGTGGCCGTTGCAGTATCTTTGGTTCTATTCACACTTTTTGTGAGACGTTTGCCGAAAGAAAAAATACAGTCGCTGAATGAAGACTCTCTTCCTGTCGAATCCAACTGAAAATTATATGATGTAATCGGTAGACTAGTAAACTACCTGACTTGGAAGCTTGATGTTTAAACTAACTGGGAACGCTAGCATTCCTGTAGAGCGTTAATCTTAAGCTTTGCAAAAAAACAAGCGCCTCGGTACGATGGGAGTACGCAACGGGTCATAGCCCTTAAAATCCCATCATCCAGGAGGACGCTCTACTATGAAGTTTAAAGCTCAGAACAAACAAAATCAACTCATTGAAAAAATTACCGCTCAGCATCTCGTTGTCGGGATCGACATCGCTCAACAAGCACATGTCGCACGTGCAGTTAATTTTCGTGGAATCGTGGTCGGTAATCCAATATCCTTTACGAATGATGAAGAAGGATTTCAAAATCTTCTTCGATGGATTCATTCACTGCAAGCAGCTCATAGCCTTAGTTCGGCTATTGTTGGCATGGAACCTACCGGTCATTACTGGCTAAACGTCTCTAAATGGCTCTCCGAGCGTGAATATGAAGTTGTTCTCGTTAATCCTCATCTTGTAAAAAAGAATAAAGAAAACCGCGACAATACGCCATCAAAGAGCGACAAAAAGGATGCTCTGGTCATCGCTGACATGGTTAAGAACGGCTACTACTCATTCACTCGCAACACTCCTGAAGCCTTTGAAGAACTTCGAGTCTTTCTCTCAAACAGGGACTCTGTCGTGACGAGACTCGTTAGTGCTAAAAACCAAATCCATCGTTGGGTTGACGTTGTGTTTCCCGAGTTGCGGCAAGTCTTTAAAGACCTTATGTGCAAAGGCTCATTGGCCACATTACGACTTTTTTCAACACCTGAAGAAATGAAGAAATTAGAGCCTCAAGATGTGGTATATGGATGGAAGTCCCTAATGAAACGTCAGCCTGGCGAAAGAAAGGCTCTAGCACTAATTGCTCTTGCTAGTCATTCTGTTGGTTCTAAACAAGCTACATATGCGTACAAGCTTCATTTAAAGCAGCTTCTGGCCGAATACGATCTTGCGTGCGAGCAGCTTAAAATAGTAGAGGCAGAGATTATTACTGTTTTAGACCGCATTCCTTTTGCTAAATCAATGCTTGCTGTTAAAGGGATTAACGCGATTTCACTTGCAGGTATTCTTGGTGAAGCAGGGGAT
>NZ_JAQFVF010000058.1 GCF_027789125.1 Paenibacillus aestuarii
TTCATAATGCCAAAGAAGTTCTCCATCACCGCGTTATCGTAACAATTTCCTTTGCGTGACATGCTTTGGGTAATTCCTTGTTTCTTCAAAGCATGTTGATACGGCTTCATCTGGTAGTGCCAGCCTTGATCCGAATGTAGGAGGAGTTCATCCTCTTCGGATAAGCGTTTAAAGGCCTTATCTAGCATCTCAGAGACTAAGGAATAAGTAGGGCGGGGCCCTACTGTGTAAGTGATAATTTCACCGTTAAACAAGTCCAAAACAGGTGATAAGTACAGCTTTTCTCCAAATAGCTTAAATTCCGTAATATCGGTAACCCATTTCTCATTTGGTTTTTCCGCGTGAAAATTACGATTGAGTACGTTAGGTGCAATTTTACCTACTGTTCCTTTATGGGAACGATATTTCTTCATACGCACCACTGATTTCAAGCCTAATTCTTTCATGATACGCTGCACTTTTTTATGATTAACCCGATGTCCCCGATTATATAGTTCATCACGGATACGACGATAGCCATAACGTCCTTGATGTTCGATGTAAATGGATCGAATAAGGAGTTTTAGATCTTTGTCTAGATCGGGCTTATTCAACTGCTTTACCCAGTAGTAAAAGGTACTACGAGGGATGTCAGCAAACGCTAGCAATGCAACCACCGGGAATTCAAGCCTTAATTCATAGACTACTTGTGCTTTGTCTTGTTTGGTGATTTTTCCTTGTTTTGAACTAAGGCATTCAACTTTTTTAGATAGGTATTTTCCATACGCAAACGTTCTATTTCTGCTTTCAGAGCTTCAACTGAACCCTCCGCAGGTTCTAGTTTTTTCGAATTGTTCTCTTTCTTATTTGTCATAAGTGGGCGCCCCTTTTTCTTTGATTTCAGGGCGTCCTTTCCATCTTCATTAAATTGATTGCGCCATTTTCTAATGATCCCAGGGGAGGAAATATTAAAAATGACAGCAGCTTCATTTGGAGACGTCCCATGCTCGTTCATATAGTTGAGTACGTCTAGTTTAAATGACATGCTGTAAGCTGTATAGCTCTTTTCAAAAGCTTTTACCCCGTGATATTCGTATTGCCTAACCCACATACGTAAAACTTCATGGTTTATCCCTAATGATTTTGCAACGCTTTTAATTCCTTCCGTACCATTCTGATACTTAAAAATGGCCTTCAATTTCTCATCTAAACTGAAATTAGGCAAAAAAACTGCACCTCCATTGTTAGTCGTGTCTAACAAATGGGGTGCAGTTCACTTTTGGTCGACTGCCGCGCTTTTCGTATTCCACTAATGTTGTTAGTTATGATATTGCTTTAGAGTCAAGAATAAAATTCTCCCCACTCGCATTAACGTCAACTGCCAGTTACTTCAACAGACAACGGCAGCTGATCGTCTGCCGGCTGCCGTTATTCGTGATTAAACTATCGTTCTCCGTTAGTTCAATTCGATACTGATACACGTGATACGGCAATCCATCATAGGTATTAACATCGAACATTTATACAATTGAATGGCATTGATTACAACATCTTCAATCAATATCTCTTGAAAAAAGAAATCCATTTCGTCTGATTTTTGAGGGATCACCCCTTCTACACCTTCTAGCCACTTGTTGATACTTACAGAAAAACAACCCCTGAACGTAATTGACTTATCATTTGCATTGTTATTTATGTCACCATACTTTAAATGAACTATATTAGATGAGTGGTCATATGAAAGTTCCTTTAATTTTGCATCAATAAAATCTGTTCCGAGTTCTCCGATAAGTATCTGGCTACTTGGTCTAAGACTCACAGGGATAAACCCTCCTACAAATGTTGTTTTAAACTAACGTGTCCAGTTACTTGAATCTCCAAATACTCTGTATACCTATTTCCCTGGGAAACCGTTTAAAGGTGGAATTCACAATTATTCAAGTGCAATAGCTAAAGGCTTTAATTAATGTCTTACCAAGTATTTCCTCATCATTGCATTCTAATAAACTTATTCTGAAAGTTGGATCTTCATTAGATCGAATATATCCTCCCTTGGTCTTCTTCATTGGGCTAAACTTGTACATCTTCGAATCCAAAATGTTTGAAATCTGTACGAGCTTATGATTATTAATAAATTTGCTCCAACTACTATATCCTAAACATTCTTCAATCTTTGCATTATTATTTTCGTTGATCAATGGTTCCTTCTCACACAAAGAAAACGTATCTAAAATTATATAAGCCAGTTGTTCAGAATTGGCATTAGGTACAACTTTGATCTTATTAGTTGTTTGGCTTAAACCCATCTCGTTCTTTGCCGTTGCACAAAAAATAATTGAATCTTTATTATTTAAAAGTGCCCAAATAGAGTGGTAATTTATTTTAAACATTAGTATCTTCCTTTTATTATTTTGAAATGATAACGGTCTATATTCTTTATTGAAGTAAGAAGAAAATTTGTAACCAGCATCTTTATAAAATTCGGAAACATTATTTTTAGTATTAATTCTGCCCCCTTATGATTGCACTTTTCCTTAATTATACATTTTAACAGCTATACTGTTGAAGAAATCTGCCCGTTAGCTCAATCCCATCTCTAGGTTGCTTTATTTTCTTTGAACATTAGCCGTAATTATTATGCGCATCCCAGTGCTATTCGCTCTTAAAACTCTCGAATTGATTTTTCAACCAGTGCTGATTCTGTTTTGCAATGTATTGTTCCATATGAATCAATAGGTCAACTAATTCGTTCTTAGTTAGTTGCATATACCGTTGTTTGACGCGAGTTATGTCTCTTTCCTGCTTTATTTGCTTAAACGAATCCAGATCACCTGCAATGGGAACTCGAGAGCTCTTACGCGGCTTATAGAACTTAGCTGAGATGTGTTTTGAAAAGTATGCGTGCAGTTCTTTATTCTTACGAATAGTGTTTGGATGGATGCCGATTCCTTCAGAGTCGATTATTTTCGATTTATCCGAGACAGTGCGATACGAAACAGAGGAACCCTCTTTGACAAGTAAATCAATCGCCTTAACGCCAAGTTCAAATGAACGTTTTTTCTTATCATCGTACAATGATTGAAGCCATTCCCGTTCATTTGTTTGAGGAGAAACGGATTTTTGAAACATGCAACTCATCCTTTTGTGTTTTTTCTATCAATTGAATTTCCTTCAACTCGATTTTAGCTCGATTTTTTACAATCTTCATCTTTTTTGCTTCAATAGGCAAACTAAGTTTTTCAAACCGCTTTTCGCTTTCATCGGCCCAATTATAAAAAGATTCTATTTCATCTTTAAACTCTGGTCTAGGCACCTTCGCACCGCAACCAACACAAGCCATTTTTGTTGGGCAAATAGAGTCAATCGTACATATGCCTCCAACAACTTTAGACAAAGTACCTACCTTCTCACGATAATCTTCATACAATTCCTTAAGCTCATCAGGCCCTCTAAGAATGCCTTTTTGAATGTCGATATATGAGATCCAGTTTTCATGAAGTGAGTTTATAGATTCCGAGACTTGTTGTGCAGTTGGAGCTGAATAGTAAGAAGTTACTTCGATATCCTTTTGGTGAAGCAACGTCTTCACAATATCAACCGGAATCTTCTCGGTTTGAACTGCATGAGTGGCAAATGCATGCCTTAGAAGATGAGCCTTTAAGATAACTTGACCGCCTTCTGCAGACTGAATAACCATACCATGTAGAAGAAAGCGAATAATCGCATTAATTGAAAATACGTTGATATGTCTGGATTGGTATTGAAAAATATATCTTTTCTGTGACATCAAATGTTTTCTGCTTTCTACATCATACTGAACTTCAGGTATTGTATCGGATTTATAGGACTCTTTAAGCATCTTCAAAATTTCGTTCATAAACTTAAAGACTTCTTCCGGCATATAATAGTTCTCAGGTTATTTCCCTTCCTTTTGGGATCAAACGGAAGATGTAGTTCTTTCTAGGTGGACTAACGCTCTTATCAACTGTCACCACACAGCAGTCTTTATCATAACTGATCTGCAGCAGCTCATTCATTCTGGCACCAGAGGATGTAATGATATAGCCAATAAAAGAAAGGTTCCAACGTGTTTAAATATGAAATTACAGAACTCTCATCTAGTGCCGCCGTTTACAGCATCATCGAAAGTGCTAAGGCAAATGGTCTTAGTCCGTATAAATACCTTCAATTCATCTTCAGCGAATTGCCGGGAGTACAGTTTGGACAGCACCCGGCATTTCTTGAAAATTACCTTCCGTGGAGTCCAGAAATTCAAGAAGCCTGCCAATAGAGCAACGCTCATTTACTATGAATATTTCGGTACGGCAGAGACGCTCGATTTTTTAGTGTGAGCCGCGTTATTAACGAGATAGAGCCAGCTTGTTAATCAGGAGAACCATCAAAAAATGATGTCTCTCCTGTTGATAATATTCAAATATCGTACACCGTTTATATTTGATTTTTTTTTTTGACTAGGTGACACCAAAAGCCACTGCTTCACCATGTAAAAGTGTAGAGTAAAGCTTTCATTTACTGATTCTAAGAATAATTAAACGCGCTAATGAACTTGCTGTGATATAAAATAAAAAGGAATAAATGAATTTCCATGTATTTAAATGATAATAACCGATCCATACAAAAATTGGTTCAGCTACGAATGCTATGACAGCCCCAGTTAAGATGTTGGCGCTAATAAAGGTTTTCCAATTTGATGAAAATAATTGATACACGACCATTAAGATGATTGGCACTAATATAGAATCAGCAGTCAATAGTGGAGGAATTATTGGAATTAATTTCATTGGGTATCCCCACCATGAAAGATTAGTTCCTAAATCATCAAGAATAACTGCCATGATGTTTATCATGCACCCATAAAAGGCTATTTCATATGCTCTTTTTTTATCGACGATTCTCCACCATATAATCAGTGGAAATATGGATAACCCAACGAGCAGCCACCATTCCCATGTAAACACAGTTTCATGTTTCCATTGATGAACAGTGAGCTGATGCAGCTTATCCCTTGCTTTTTGTACTTCCTCATAAGCGTCAGTTAAATGGTTTCCCGTCATGTTACTCTTCGAATAATATACTTTTTCGTTATACCTTTGAATTTATCTAATTTTCCAATCCCCCATTATTCAAGAATATTTCCCCAGTAACACCCCGATTATTCCTTGATCGAAACAATATCGACTAAGTATGTATGACCCTAAATAGGCAATAATGGAAATACAGAATTTAATAAAAAAAAGGGAAGCCATCGTAGTGAATAACTTTGAAAATGTTGAAAATAAATTTCGCCGCTACAAAGCCCATGTCAGCATTGCCGGAACAACGCAATTTCATTTGCGAAACCCTTACGTAATCGCATGGTGGTCGGCAGCTTTTCCGGGTTTTGGTCATCTTTTGTTGAGTAAGTATTTACGGGGATTAGTGTTGTTCATTTGGGAAGTGATTGTCAATTACAATGCAAAAATCAATTTAGCCATGGTCCATTCGTTTTGCGGGAATATAGATCTTGCTAAAGAAGTAATAGACGTTAGATGGATGCTCATGTATATTCCCGTTTATTTATTTGGCATTTGGGACAGTTATCGAACATGCGTCGATATGAATAAAGTTTATTTGCTCGCTGAACGAGAAGATGCGCCTTATAATTCCTTTAGTATTGGAGCACTTGAAATCAATTATCTAGACAAACGTAAACCTATTATGTCCGTCCTTTGGTCTTTATTTATGCCAGGACTTGGGCAACTGCATATACACAGACTCTTAACGGCTTTCTTCTCACTTGTATGGACGATACTTTTTTTATATTTTTCAAAGACGCTTGTTGCCGTTCATCACCTATTCATGGGGGAGATAACACAAGCAACAGAAGTTTTGGATAAACAATGGCTTTTGTATATGCCCTCCATGTGGGGATTTGCTGTTTTCGATTCGTATCTGAACACCGTTGAGAATAATAAATTGTTCAATTCTGAACAAAAAACACATCTCATAAAAAAGTACCAAAGTCCGAAGTTTAAGGTTAGAAAGGGAAGAATATTAGGTGAATAATGTGATCCAAATTTTCTCCACTTTTGAACATTCAACAAATTTAGAGTTGGCTATTAGTTCTTTAGAGAAAAACGGCATCAATAAAGAGAATATCTTCGCAGTCCCTTTAACAAATCGAAAAACCCAGCGTAGAATGTTTGATAATATTCACAACGCAGATGGGATTTCGCTTATTAGCACAGGGGCGATGTTAGGTACTGCATTTGCAGTTATAGGAGCAAGTGTTGGGTTTAAACTTGCGTGGGGTCCGATTTATTGGGGACTTATTGGCACTGGTACAGGTTTTATATTAGGGTTTTTAATTGATTTGTTTTATTACAAAGTCATAAAGAAACAACAACGCCTTTTGCGCGGTAAAAATTCAGAAATTATTATAATTGTTGAGTGTGAAGAGAATAAAGGTGACATTGTGGAAGAGATCCTATGGCATCATTTAGCTCTAGGTACTGCGAGAATCATAAGTTAAAACCCAAACTAGCTTTATGCAATTGGTATTATCCCCTTCAAGTAGACACTCAAAAAAACCTTCGTGTTATCATGGAGGCTCGAGTCCACTTGGAGGGGATTTTTTATGGCTAAAAAAGGACAAACATTTCAAACGTACACAGAAGAATTCAAATTAAAGGCGGTTAAAGCGTATGTAGACGGTTCTGCTAGTTACAAGGTGGTAGCTCAGCGAGAAGGGATTCGCAACTGTTCTCAACTAAAGGTGTGGGTGAAGAAATGGCAAAACGGAGAGTCGTTCGATGTGCGTAAAAGTGAGCCAAATCCAATGAAAGGGCGGCCACGTACGTCCTTCAAAAGCATTGAGGATGAACGAGATTACCTGAAGGCGCAGGTGGATTACTTAAAAAAGCGGTATCCAAATCTAGTAAAGGAGAAGCACTAACCCAACGAATGAATTATGAAATCATGGAGGATCTGCGCCACCAGCACGGCATTACAGTTCTGTTAGCTATTGCGGGAATACCACGGGCTAGTTATTACAAATGGAGAGCCACACAGCCTCAGCGAAAGGCAAGTCAAGAAAAGGATCATGAGATCAAGGAACACATGATGGCCATCCATTTTGTACATCCCTACTACGGCTACCCTCGTATGACGACCGCCTTGTGGGAGGCCGGCTACAGAGTAAATCACAAGAAAGTATGCCGAATCATGAAAGAATTATCGATCCAATCTGTCATACGGAGGAAACGGAAACAGTCCAACTACACGCCTTCTGTTGTGTATCCAAATCGTTTAAATCGACAATTCCATGCCACAGCACCACAGCAAAAAATGGTCACAGATATTACCTATATTTCTGATGGAACGAATTTCCATTATCTATCTGTTATTCAAGATCTTTTCAACAACGAGATTGTCGCTTGGCAAATGTCTGAACGTAACGATCTTCAGCTTGTGTTGGATACCCTAGCGCAGTGGACAAGAAAAAGAGACGTCTCAGAGGCCGTGCTCCATTCGGACCAGGGCTTCCAATACACGTGTACCACATGTGTTCTCGTGGGATCACCATAATAAACAAAAAAAGCCAACCATACATTCTATGAAAACATCTACAGGCATGCTGCATAATAATGTTAATTGCAAAACCGTAAGGCTTTCTCAAACCTCGTATTTCCTCATAATAGGAATGCTGCCCTATACCTCAATGATAAAGGCAGCTGATCGTGCTGACCAGTTGCCTTGTTCCATGTTGAAATATCGTGCCCGTTTACTCAATCTCTCTTTAACTTCATTCCCAAACCTTTGGCCGCTTTAATCCGGCTGATCTTAAATAATCCAAAAGTTGACCTGAATGTACTGCTTCATGGTATGCAATTCTCATAAGCTAGTCGGGAAGCAAAAAAATGCGGTCAACAACGGCTAACAGGTTCCGAGCAGCTCACCGGATAGCTCGAAAAAGTATAGTCGAAAGTGCATTATATAAAGTTTGCATTGGATCATCCGCCATTTCGAAATTTCTCCAACCCACAATTCCATCAGGCCTTACAAGAACAGCTCCATTTGTATTAATGCCATAAGAGCTACAAAACCGTCCATCTATATCAGTGAATTCTGTTCCAATGTGATAAATTAATAATGAAATGTGAAGTTTCTTCGCAACTTCATTAGCTGATTGAATCCAATCTCTCCCGTTAAATCCAACCAAGAACACAAAATTCGTACCGAACAAGTCGAGTGTTGAAAGTTGTTTCCCATTTTGTTCTAAAGCGACATGTGGTGCGCGGGTACCTGGTAGTCCTTCCCATTGAGCAGGGTATTTTATTTGTACAGTATCTTGGTCATTTTCTCTTAAAAACGCACCTTTTAAGTAACGAAAGCCCATGTTAATCATTAGTGTATTTACTGTAATTTGATCAACATCCTCTATAATGCGTTGTCTCGATAGAGCTGTAACTTGCTCTACAGTCAAGTCGGCAATTGGCAATCGCTCCACTTCATAAGTTTGGAGCAGATCAATATTAGCATCATCATGAAGAACTGCTGCTAATTTCCAAGCTAGATTTTGTGCCTCGGCAATCCCCGTATTACCTCCAAGGGCGCCAGCCGGAGGCTGAACTCGGGCGGCATCACCGACAAGGAATACCCTTCCTTGCTGAAGGCGATCAGATACACGAGCGGCCATTTCCCATGAAAGTACTGTTTTTAATTTCAATGGAATGTCGGATATTCCGATTGCAGCACGAATCAAAGAGATACACCTTGATTCAGGATAATCCACAACTGACTCCTTGGAAGGATCGTACCATATATCCAATCGATAAAGATCCGGTCGCGCAGAAGAACCAGGATAAGGTACTAAAGCTCCCATCACGGTTTCATTTCGAATAAATCCCATCACGGCATTTCGCTTGGTAAATAACCCCATAATGTCAGATTCGAAAACCATACTTAGATTATGCATAATGGTTCCTGCACCATGCTGGCTAATACCCAGTTGTTTTCTAACCCCGCTCTTACTGCCATCAGCGGCTATCATGAAAGCAGCTCGGATTTGCCGTAAAGTGTTGTCGGAACGATTTCGGATAATAACTGATACTCTATCTTGTTGTTGTGCGAATGAGATCATCTCCGTATTGTATCTGAGATCAACTCCATTCTGCTCAGCATGTTTTCGTAGTATAGGTTCGAGTATATCTTGCGCAATAAAACTGCCTCTTGCAGGACTTTCCTCAGAAAAGAAAGCGCTCATATCCTCGATGGTATGATTAAACACTTTCCCCACAAGACTCTCCGCTTGAAAAACCTTACTATCTTTCGGGAAGTGCGGTTCTGCATTTCTTAAATCTTCCTCAATCCCCAAAGAATGAAAAATTTCTAAGGTCCGAGCTGTTAGACCTGCCACGCGCGGATGAATCGCAGTATCCGGATGGCGCTCAATCACCGTTGAAAAAATCCCTTGCCTAGCTAGAAGTAAAGAAAGAGAAAGACCTACCAGGCTTCCTCCGATGATAAGAACTGGAAGAATCTCATCAGATATTTTAAATTCGCCAGATGGTTTATCCATTATTTTCACTCCTTTCTAATTTCACGCTCAGATTTACTTCTTAAGCTCTTTACTAATCATTCATCGGTTTGAATGTCACTGTCATTTCAAGGTCTTCTATATAGTTATAGTATTATTTACAATATCATACCTATTTTAATGGGTGACTTCCATTTTTTACACACAGCGAGCATAAAATTCTCAGTACCCCATATCCTGGGTGCCTGCGTTGTAATCCCCACTCCAAAACCACAGGTCAGGTTTGTTCTGGACAAAGAAAGCTCCGATATCCACTGTCCAATATGGCGATCCCGATGCACAGAAATTTAATCCAGCTGGAATTTGCTTCCGCAGTGTCTCCCAATTCGCCGCAATGTCCCCAGACCATGTAACCGTGTTATAGCGATGCTGCCCTGCATAAGCTGAACGAGTCAGATTTACGACGCGTTTGCTCTCGGTGGTTTGGCGTTGCCCTTCATAAATTCCTTTGGAATGAAGTAAAGAATATGCATTAATATACTCCGGATCGAGATAAAGCTTCGCTTCTTCTGTATTAATCAGCATCAGTTGTTCTGACTCAAGCTTAACAGCTCCACTCCAATCGGCTCCGAAAGGCTCCGTGCAATCACACCACCAAGCATTGATACCATGTGCAAAGAGACCTTCGTTAGCCTGCTTCCAGTACAATTGTCTACCTTTTTCCTGGAAAGCGTCATAAGTCGCTCGATTCCCCAGCAAGCATCCACTTTCATCCATTTCCTTATTGTTATCGCTCTGTGGATTCATAATTGGCCAGATGAAAACCATCAAACGGGCATTCATCAGGTGAAGCTCCTCCATCATGTCTTTCGGATCCGGAAAGCGTTCAGAATCGAGCTTTTCTGACCCCAGAGTTCACCTTTCCAGGACTTCCAATCTAGTACAATGCAATCAAGCGGCAGTCCTCGTTCACGATACTCACGAACAACGGCTATCAATTCTTCTTGTGACGTATATCGTTCTTTGGACTGCACATAACCGAACGACCACTTGGGCAGCATTGGTGCTTTTCCAGTTAATTGGCGGATCCCATGCACAATCTCGTCCATCTCCGGACCATGAATGAAATAATAATCCAATTCATCTTCAACTTCTGTCCTTAAATAGGAACCATAAGCATCGTCCCTAAACGTCATCATGGAATAGCTGTCCATTAATATGCCATATCCATATGCTATATCCACGCGTAGATACAAGGACGGGAACAACCGCCTTCATATTTTGTTGATACAAGTATTGATGCGTTCCCCGCAAATTCATTACGCCTTCTTCATGCGAGCCTAAGCCGTATAAAGCTTCTTCTTCCATCCATTCCCAAGATCAAGATGTCGATTGAATGCAAAAAAAATCTACCCAAGTCACTCCCTTATTCCGAGAATAATACGCGCCCCCCAGAAGAAATCGTCAAGATGATTCAATTTTATTTGAAAGAAAACTGGAGTCGATCTCCAAACACTTTAATTTTCATCCTTCTTAAATAAGCAAAATTTTCATCAAACACACGGGGGGACCACCATCCAAATATTTGACAGCCGTACGCATCAATCACACCATTAATCACGCCAAATATTTGCTTGCAAAAGAAAAGAATCTCTCTATCAAAGAAATCTCTCAACGTGTAGGCTAACCGGACCCTTCCTATTTCAGCAGAATTTTTAAACAAGTAACGGATATAACGCCAAGAGAGTATCGAAATTTAGAAGACTGAATAGAAGATAACAGCTTTCTATCCAAAGAGGAAACCCTCTCAACAACGGATCTTGACTAGCTTCCATACGAAAAAATTCCGGCGTACGGCCAACCATTAGACCGCAGTTGAAAACAGTCAAAATTAAGTAGAGTGAAACGGGCATTTATTAAAAACAAAAAACATCATTCATTTTTTGAATGATGTTTTTTTGTGCCTCCCGGCTAAATTGTAAACCTGGCAACATACTTATCAACGTAATCACGCATAAACGGTTGGAAGATAACAAATGTTGTACGACTTGAGTCCAATTTTATTGACGAGCCGCAGGTGCCGGAGCCGCTCGCTGCGTTTGAATCAAGTTGTCTACATTGGAATGCGACTTATTAATTTGCTCTTGCGTCAACGGCTTGCCAACGCCGAAGCTCTTGACGATTTTCTTCAGCGTATCCGCATCGAAATCATCCATCGCATACATCTCCACCGTAAATCCCTTGTCCTCCCAGATAACAATTCCATTTGCAAAATACAGCTTGGTCCCATCGATCATTTCAGTTTTCACTTCGCCAGTCGTTTCAATTCCGTTCTTGCCGCCTTGCGAAATCAAGAAATTCACGGATTTTTCGCCTTGCGCGTATTGCACCTCTACCATCGTCTTACCGTGAATGACGGTGTTGACATACTTGAAGTCAGCCATCCAGGATGGAGCCGGAAAATTCATTCCCACGGCGGTACGGGCTTCGTCCACGGTCATCGTCGGCCGCGTCGGCAGCTCCACTCTATCGGTTTCGGACCCTTCCTTCTGGGCGGAGGCATTTTTGGCAGACGCCGGAAGCTCCTTATCGACTTGAACGATGTCCATATTGCCTACATGAAACTTCGCCAAGATCGATTGCATCATACCTTGGGCGTAGGAGGTTGTAGACAGCACTCCGCCAATCAGCACTACACCAAGTACAGCCACAGTAGCCGTTTTCCATGTTCTATTCATCGTTGTTATCCCGTCCCTCATCGTATTTTTCTGTGAAATGGTTTGCGTCTCGATCTTATGTACCAGACGCCTGTGAATCCGCTCTTTCGCCAATGGATTATCAAGCTTTGTATTTTCAAGCAAATCGATCACATCCTCAAATGGTTTGAGGTCTTGTTTATTATTCATCCATCAACCCCCCTGTCCCCAAAAATTTATGCAGCTTCTTCAAGCTCCTGTAGACAATGACACCGATCTGGGATTCACTTACTCCCATGAGTGCCGCAATCTCCGAGTTTTTGAGACCGGCGGCAAACTTCATAGCGATGATGTTGCGTTCCTTGTCGCGCAACTTGGCAAACGCTTGAAACAGCGCCTGATGGTCGTCAACCTGGATGGCTAGCTCCTCGGGAGAAGGCTTCGGCCAGATCAACTCGGTAATCGAATCCAAGGAAAAATGAAATCTCTTTTTCCGGGCGCGAAAGTAATCGGTGACGGCATTCCGTACTATGGCGAACAACCACACCTCGAATACGGCTTTTTCCTCGGAGAAGCTGCCATAATTGACAATCACCCGTTCAAACACTTGGCTGCAAACATCCTCCGCCTCATACTGATTCTGAATCCGGTAATAAATATACTTGTACACGCGGTTAAAGTACTGTTCATAGATCCGGGAAAATTGTTCGGTTGACAGAACCTCTCCGGCAGCACGGAGCTTGTCCGTTCGCTCCCTGAATATGTCCTTGTTTACTCGGACGCTCTCCATTCGCTTTCCTCCTTCCTATGCTTCTATTTCATCCAAGCAAGCCGGTTACGTATGTTAATACGCCGCTTAATGAAATCCATTAACAAGCAGCGGTCGTTTTTTTCTTCAAGTCACTATTATAGAGCATGAAAAAAAATGCGGGCACCAGCAATCGCTGGAAACCCGCATCCACTATTACGGCGTTAATTCGTTTTTCACGGATTCAAGATTTGATCCACATACCGCTGGCTATGTCGGCCCTCAGGGCACTCACCAGTTGCTGAAAGCTGCCCATGTAGGTGGTGTT
>NZ_JAQFVF010000059.1 GCF_027789125.1 Paenibacillus aestuarii
TTCATAATGCCAAAGAAGTTCTCCATCACCGCGTTATCGTAACAATTTCCTTTGCGTGACATGCTTTGGGTAATTCCTTGTTTCTTCAAAGCATGTTGATACGGCTTCATCTGGTAGTGCCAGCCTTGATCCGAATGTAGGAGGAGTTCATCCTCTTCGGATAAGCGTTTAAAGGCCTTATCTAGCATCTCAGAGACTAAGGAATAAGTAGGGCGGGGCCCTACTGTGTAAGTGATAATTTCACCGTTAAACAAGTCCAAAACAGGTGATAAGTACAGCTTTTCTCCAAATAGCTTAAATTCCGTAATATCGGTAACCCATTTCTCATTTGGTTTTTCCGCGTGAAAATTACGATTGAGTACGTTAGGTGCAATTTTACCTACTGTTCCTTTATGGGAACGATATTTCTTCATACGCACCACTGATTTCAAGCCTAATTCTTTCATGATACGCTGCACTTTTTTATGATTAACCCGATGTCCCCGATTATATAGTTCATCACGGATACGACGATAGCCATAACGTCCTTGATGTTCGATGTAAATGGATCGAATAAGGAGTTTTAGATCTTTGTCTAGATCGGGCTTATTCAACTGCTTTACCCAGTAGTAAAAGGTACTACGAGGGATGTCAGCAAACGCTAGCAATGCAACCACCGGGAATTCAAGCCTTAATTCATAGACTACTTGTGCTTTGTCTTGTTTGGTGATTTTTCCTTGTTTTGAACTAAGGCATTCAACTTTTTTAGATAGGTATTTTCCATACGCAAACGTTCTATTTCTGCTTTCAGAGCTTCAACTGAACCCTCCGCAGGTTCTAGTTTTTTCGAATTGTTCTCTTTCTTATTTGTCATAAGTGGGCGCCCCTTTTTCTTTGATTTCAGGGCGTCCTTTCCATCTTCATTAAATTGATTGCGCCATTTTCTAATGATCCCAGGGGAGGAAATATTAAAAATGACAGCAGCTTCATTTGGAGACGTCCCATGCTCGTTCATATAGTTGAGTACGTCTAGTTTAAATGACATGCTGTAAGCTGTATAGCTCTTTTCAAAAGCTTTTACCCCGTGATATTCGTATTGCCTAACCCACATACGTAAAACTTCATGGTTTATCCCTAATGATTTTGCAACGCTTTTAATTCCTTCCGTACCATTCTGATACTTAAAAATGGCCTTCAATTTCTCATCTAAACTGAAATTAGGCAAAAAAACTGCACCTCCATTGTTAGTCGTGTCTAACAAATGGGGTGCAGTTCACACACAGGCCGGCCGCCTTTCGCCAATCTTTTTATCTAAAAATAATCGGAAAAACAAATGTGACGATCGCGGCCCATACGCCGTAGAGCGGCAAATACTTGGTAACCGCATTTTGCACGATGAAAGATCCGGCTTTCCCTCGCAGAAACTGCAGATATGGAAACAAAATCCAAATCAAATTCGCCCAGATCAGGATATTGATGCCCAAGACAGCCATTCTATTCGGCGTAATCCCATAAGAAGAAAGCCTGAACACGATGGCTGATAAGGCCACACTGTCAATGATAAGTGCAAGAATAATCAGGGCAAAATTGATATAATCCGAAATCCCCCTGTTCGCTTCGGTCCCGTTTTCCGTAATCGAAAAGATGGTCACAGCCAATACACAAAGCAATATACCGTTAAAAATCATAAGGAAATTGCGGTCCAGAAACGGATTTTTCCCAACGCCAATGACGGTTATTAGATAGACCACCAAGGTGACCAGCACAAGCGGACTGAAAATTTTCGCGATATAGGGCGCGATATGTCTGGACAATCGAAGGTTCCGCGATACCAGGTATGTTGCCACGACAGTGAGAGCGGCAGCCCCGAATAAGACGACGTTTTTAAAATAAAACTCACTGATCTCCATCCCGGCCACTTGGAATAACTGATTCGTTAAGCCGAAGAGCAGCATCCCGCTTATGGCCATGCTGGCGTACAGGATGCCAAATTCCCCATTAAACTTCAGATAAGCTAATCTTGTGTTCCCTCGACCATACTCATTGCCTGTAAAAGCAACCCCCACTACGACCCATAACAGAATGGGCAGATGCATATATGCGAGGATCGTACTATCACTAGGCTTCAGCGGCAGCAGATTCAGATATACGCCGGAAATTAGGAATATCGACGCCAGGACGTAAATCACACTTTTGCGAGGCGGATTATTATATATAAAATAGGCAGCAATAAAGGGCAGGATGCCGAAAATCAGGTTAATCGGCGCTATCGTTTGCTGCTCTACATAGTGGAACAGGATTCTGCTCGCCAGTCCTGCCATTAGGGCCAGAATGCCCATGGACATGAAATTTCTTTGCCAGAAAGGAGCTGTCGCTTTCCCTCCTGCTTCCTTGAAGTGCAATCTTTCGTGCCAGGCGGCAAGAAGCAGAGAATCTTGGTTTTGCTCCCACACACTGGGGAACGATTTCTTGAAAGCTTCGGGGTCTTTGCGAAACATTTGCTCCAATTCATAAGGATTTGTTCTATGGTGGGTGATCAAATGACTGATGTCCATGTCATTCCTCCTCTTCCATTCGGTATTCCAGAATGTCTCCCGGCTGACAATCTAATGCTTTGCAAATCGCCTCCAAGGTTGAAAAGCGAATCGCTTTAGCCTTTCCATTTTTCAAGACGGACAGGTTCGCCATCGTAATGCCTACCCTCTCCGAAAGCTCCGTTACGCTCATTTTCCGCTTCGCCAACATCACATCAACATTGATAATTATCGCCATAAGCTCCACCTCAGACCGTCAAATCGTTTTCTGATTTAATATCGATAGCCTCTTGCAGCAGCCTTTGGAGCACAGCCGCAAAAACCGCGATCACCATGGCGGCAAAAATCAGAATCAATGCGATGACGATGATTCCTGGGGCATCGTCCTTCTCCGCAATGAGATACAAGAGAGGAAGGCCAATCACATACAAGCCGCTGAAAATAATCGCACAATATTTAATTACTTTCAAAGCCTGCACCGACAATTCCGAGAAAGCTTTATTCTTGTCAATGTAGCTTAGCAGCTTAAAGGCTTGGTACAGCGCCCAGAAAAAAGGAATCGCCGTTGCATACAAATCGATGTCAACGAGAAGTTGGACGTAAGCGTGGTCCGGGTACAACTCTGCAGCAAAACTGCCGATCTTGGGTAGCAAAAAGATGCACAGTGCCAGCACCGGGATACCTATGAGAACGATGGCGACCTTTAAAAAGAGTGTTGTTCCTTGTTTCATAAAAGCACCTCACTTCGTTGTTTTCGATTATTAATTTAGCACACAATTTATCGTTTATCAATAAATTATTTTCGTTTTAAACGATATTTTTATTCCTATGCATAAAAAAAAGCACCCCCTAACGCAGCGGGATGCTTACTTCTATTCGAGAATCCGGTTATAAAACGCGCGAATGACGTTTCTATTTTCGAACGCTGTGCCTTGGCGCCATTGGCTCATTAATTTGAAATCGGTATTATCGGATATCTGATCAATTCCGCCAATTAAACGTATCTGGGCTAATTTGCGGATGATTGGGTCGCTAATTTGACCAGCAATCGCTTGGGCAAACGTACCACCCTGGATTACCTTGAAAGGACGATCAAAAAATAATGACACCTGTTCTGTCATAGCTTCTGTAATTTCTAATCGATTATGCAAGCGAGCTATACATTCATAAGCTTGGCATAAGGCGTCTTCGCGCTCTCTCCATGTTCCGGACGATTGCACATGCAGCAGCAGCGGAAGCAGCGCGTCCGCGCAGCTTAACTGCTTGAACGCCGTTCCAAACCATTTTGGGTACGGTGCGTATTGACGCTCCATGTGAAAACATAGGTTCATGATATCATGAACAATTCTAGCTCCGATGATGGACGATCCCAGCTCATCCCTTACATACCCGGCCCGCAGCAGCAAATGCTCTTCTTGTCCGATCCGATTCCACGTGGATGCCAGCATATATAACCATATGTCATGCGGAAAATAGTGCAGCTGCTGACGGATCGTTGTAAGTTGCCCCGTATCATCGCGAAAAACTTCCCCGCCCGTAAGCTCAGCCAACGTTTGCGAAGGGAACGTGAGCCAGTCCAGCAGCTCCATACCTTGATCGATATCAATGGCCAGCTTAGATTGAACAAACTGGGCGATGGACGTAATCACCGTCTGCCTCACGTCTACCGGATATCCGTAAAATTGAGCTGGCAGATCGGCTTGCAACGCTTCTTGGACATCGCTTGCCAGGTGCAAATCTTCCCCCGCAAGGAACAGTACGACGCGGGGGCCCCAATCGTGATCCGTGGACATCTCGGTATCATAACCGAGCACCTCGCTCCCTGGACCGATCAGCGCTGATGCATAGCTGACTTGCGGGAAATGATCAGCAAGGACTGGTTCTACACATTCGTTATGAAATCGCTTGCATAACTCGGCACCTCGAATAAAATCCATAGATTCACCTCTAATCTATCATATAGCAAGAAACGGAGCCCGCAAACCTGCGAGCTCCGTTTATATTGAAAAATTATTGTGTTATGACTGCATCTTGCTGTTGCTGTTTGCTTCTGGCTGCCGCTTTCTCGCCTTTTTTCACGAGGAGGAAATAAGACAGCATCGCAATTGCGCTCGTGGTGAGGATAATGACACCGAGCGGAACCGCTGTGTCTTCCCCGGCAATGCCGACCAGCGGCGAAACGACCGCCCCGAGCAAGAAAGGAATGACGCCCATCAGTGCAGCAGCGCTGCCGGCCATATGCCCTTGGCTCTCCATCGCCAGCGGGAAAGCTGCTGTGGAGGTAATCCCGATGGATGCGACGAAGAATACGAGCGGGATCACAAGCGCATACAGTGGCCCATGGAAGATGGACACTAACAAGACGGCGACACTGGCTGCCGCGGCAAGCCAGAGACCGAGCACTAGGAATGTCTTCTCCGATACGCGATGAGCCATCCGGCCGACCAGCTGCGAGCCGATGATCAACGTAATGCCGTTCGACCCAAACAATAGTGCAAACACCGTCGGGGACACCCCGTAAATGTGCTGATAAATGAACGGCGTGCCGGAAACATAGGCGAATACACCGGCGATCATGATGCCCTGCGCGAGCATATAGCCCGTAAAAGAGCGGTCACGCAGCAAGGAGCCGTAGTTCCGCAATTGCTGACCAAAATCGCTCGGGCTGCGGCGCTCGACGGGCAGCGTCTCTTGGAGCCGCCATTTGGTCATGGCGAACAAGTAAGCCCCGATCACCGACAAAGCAATAAAGACGCCGATCCAGCTGGAGATCGCCAGCACGCCGCTTCCTGTCACCGGCGCCACCAGCGGCCCCAAGTTACCGACGAGCAAAAGCAGCGAGAAAAACTTGGTCAGCTCGTGACCGCTAAACATATCGCGGGCAATTGCGCGGGAAATAACGATACCGGCCGAGGCGACAAACCCCTGCACGAGCCGCGCGATGATCAGCGTCCAAATACTTGGCGAGATCGCACAAGCGAGGGAGGCGATCACATAGATCGCCATGGAAATGAGCAGCGGCTTACGTCTGCCATGGACGTCGCTGAGTGACCCCATGACGATTTGGCCGACGCCAAGCCCTAATAAACAGGCGGTTAAACTAAGCTGAACGAGGGAAGCTGTCGTCCCGAATTGCTGAACAATCTGCGGGAAAGCAGGTAAATACATATCGATGGTAAAAGGTCCGAGCGTCGAAAATAAACCGAGCAGCAGCGCTAATCGGACCGCATTCGGGTTGTTTTTGTTCGTCATCGTATGGTTTTCTCCTATTCTTCATTCCGTATCCGGAATTCTGATCTTTTTGTTGTTCAACCATAACATAACTGTATTGTTTTTGACAACAGTTTTATACCGATTTACAAAATCAACAAGCAGCCGGCCCAAGAACTTCCTGTGAAGCTGCATCCAAGAACCTAAATGACCGCCGCCTTTCACAGTTCATACTGTAAAAAAGTAATAGATCTAATTCCTATGGGGATACTACACTTTGTGGTCAAGGATGGATTTCTATTAAAGAAGAAGGTTAGGTGCCCGATTCATGGAGCAAGGGAAAAAGTGGGACTTACTATCGATTGCGTCTATACCTCTTATTATGACACTCGGCAATTCCATGTTAATCCCCGTGCTCCCGGCCATTCGCAGCAAATTAGCCGTCAGTTCTTTTCAAGTTAGTTTGTTAATTACGATTTATTCGGCAATCGCAATTGTCCTAATCCCCCTTGCAGGGTACTTGTCAGATCGCATTGGGCGAAAAAAAGTGATTATCCCCAGTCTGATCATCACCGGTATAGGCGGGTTAATCTCTGGTATAGCAGCCTGGATGATTGACCAATCCTATGTTGTAATCATGCTGGGCCGACTGCTTCAAGGCGTCGGAGCGGCCGGCGCTTTTCCGATCGTCCTTCCGCTTGTCGGGGACATGTTCAAGGAAGAAAGCGAGGTTAGCAGTAGTCTTGGCATTGTAGAAACAGCGAACACGTTCGGGAAAGTGCTGAGCCCCATATTAGGCTCCGCTTTAGCGCTAGTGTGCTGGTTCCTCCCTTTTCTTTCCATCCCTGTATTTTGTCTCATTTCTACCTTACTGGTTGCTTTTCTAGTTAAATCACCATCTAAGAAAGAAGAAGAAATGATTCCGTTTAGAACCTTTCTAAACCATGTAAAAGCTATTTTTCAGAGGAGTGGTCGATGGTTATACGGGATTTTTGCTATTGGAGGCATATCTATGTTTGTCATTTTCGGCACTTTATTTTACTTGTCAGATATGCTGGAAGATCAATACAGTATCCATGGAATTGTCAAAGGCTGCGTACTGGCCATCCCATTGGCTGCGCTCTGTTTAGCTTCTTTTATTACCGGTAAAATCATTGGACAAAACAAACGCTTAATGAAGTGGATGACATTCGGCGGCATGGCGATCGTTACAGGTTCGCTTGTATGTTGCGGTTTATCTCATTCCTTGCTTGTTCTCATCATATGGATCAGCTTTTGCGGCATTGGCATTGGCGTTGCTTTGCCGTGTTTGGATGCCATGATCACAGAAGGCATTAAAAAAGAGGAGCGCGGCAGCATCACTTCCATTTATAGCTCCATGCGATTTATTGGTGTTGCCGCCGGACCGCCTCTTGCCTCCATTCTAGTTAAAAAATCACCGGAACTAATGTTTTATTGTTTGTCAGGGACGTGTGTGATCGCAGCTGTTCTTGCCTTATTTGCCATAAGACCAAGTTCCAACCAGCCATCAGCTTCACAAAACATCAGATAAATAAGCTGCAGCTAAACGGGGAGCAGCCTCCTTGCTTATCCTGCAAATATGGCAGGATAATGCACACAGCCTCGGTGGCGGCCGAGTGGGCGGCCTGCCACACGCAGCCCCGCGTACACTTCGGCACCCAGCGCAACGCGTAGTCCGGTTTTGCCCAATTGCAGAGGGGCTCGAAGCGCTGGCACGCGCTGCAATCCGATTTCACCCAATT